>CAVUTF010000007.1:0-320807 GCA_963744305.1 uncultured Gammaproteobacteria bacterium | reverse complement strand
TGCGTCAGCGCGCGCCTGTGCCTGCTCCGGATACCAGAACTGCAGGTGGCAGCCCTCGCAGGCGGAGTCGATCGTGCCGCCGACTTCGGAGATTTGGTCGCCGTTCTTCGCATCGATGGCAGCGATCGCCTGCATCGCCGCTTCATGCAGCACGTGCGCGTGCGCGATCCACGCGTCGTGATTCTTGTCGATCAGCGCTTTGATCTGATCGGGCTCGAGCTCCGCGTCGGGAGCGGCGGACTTCGCGCCGGCCGCGTTCACCTCGCGACCCGGGATCAGCAGCGCGTTCGCGCTCTCCGCAAGCGTCACTGCGTTCCAGCGCAGCTTCTGCCATGCCTCGTCCGTCTCGGGCGTGACGACTACATCGCCGTTCGGCCCGGACTCGTACGAGACGGCATCCCACAGAACCTGTGCCGACGGCATCACCATCGAGTCCATGATCTCGACGAGGGTGGCCCTCGGCAAGAAGCCGGCGCTCGCATCGTGCTCTTGCGCCCGGAGCCACGAAGCGCACGACAACGCCAGTGCCGAGACCGACGCGATGGCGAAGGCGCTGAGGTTGCCTCGACGCGAATGCTTGCTTGGGCGCATCGGATTCTCCTTCGCACGTGATCGGCATGCGGACGGGTACGAATCACGAGCGTACGCGCGGACCGATTACCGCAAGCTGAGACGAACGTTACCGAATTTTCATGATGCGCGGCGACGGAGCGCTCCGCAGCGTTGTGCGCATGATCCGGCTAGTTCGCGGCTGTCGTCAGCTGGCGGGAATGGTCCCACCCCGGAAACGTTCAGAGATGCCTGGAGGAGGAATAACGAAGTCCATGCCCATACCATCGGCGGCGAAATCACGGTTTGAGTGATCGGTGATATCGATCCAGTTGGTAGCGGCCCGGAAGAAGAGGCGACGCCGTGAGGCGGTCACGGCATCTATCAGCTGAGAGACGGTCATCGCGTGCGGGTGGAGCTCCATCAGGATCCAGCCTACCCTATCCAGCCACTGCGCACTGGACTCGAAGGCCATGGCCTCTGCTCCCTCGATGTCCATCTTCAGGAGATCTATCTTCTCCAGGCCGTATTTCTGAAATAGTTCGACCATTGTGAGACAGGGCACTTCCCTGCCCGCTCCGGATGTGATCGAGAGCCCCCAGCTGGGACCGTCCGTACGGAAGTGGACGCTCCCGCTCTTGTTCGCGACGCAGGCCTGAACAACTTCCACCGAGCCGCCAGACGGAGTCGTTTCTATGTTGCGCCGCAGGCAAGCGCAGTTTGCTGGATCGGGTTCCACCGCGACGATGCGAGCCTTCGGATAACGATCAAGAAAGTACAAGGCGCTGAGGCCCGTGTATGCGCCGAGGTCAACGACCGTCGAAATCTCGCCCGTGAGGTCCGCGGGCAGCGCGTAATCTCCACGGGCGAAGAGATTCCGTAGCACGCGCACGTCCGTCGACCGTGAGCGAAGGTAAACCGGTCTCCCGGCAAGAAAGCGTGTGCGGACTGCAGTGGGACGGCCGGGGTGATCGCCGAGCAACCGTGGCGACAACCAATAGTAGAGCAAGCGCAACCGGTCTGCCGACGAAAAGCCATCCGTGAGCCAGAAAGAGACGTCGCTCACTGCTCGCGAGAGAGGCCGGCGATCACTTCCGGCTGACCTCTGGGCGTCGACAGCGAGGACGCCGGATCACTGCCGCGTGTCGTCGTTTGTGGAGACATCGATAATTACCTCCGTTGCGCCTCGCCTAGTTATTCTTACCCGCGACCCTCTACGAGGCCTTCCCTCTCCCCTTCGCGGGAGGCTATTGGCGACTGGATGCACGGCAATCGTACCATCAGTCGCTTTCCCTCGGAGCGGCAGTTGCTATGAGCCGGATTCGCGTTGCGTGCTCGCACCGACGACGCGTATTCGGCGTTGTGCCCATAACCGCGCTGCCCCACAATGCGGCATCTTCGTTGAAATCGACGGCAGCGGCTCATCGGCTCACTCGAGTGTTTCCGCCACCTTTGAAACGTCGTCAGATGCTGCAAGCGTGCTGCGGTCTCGCGTTGACAGCGCATGTGATCGGGCGGGCGGATGAGGCCGGCGATGCGAGCACGCCCCCGCAGGTCGGCGATCTCCTTGTCTTCGCGTTCGGCGATCGGGCCTCGCAGGTCGTCAGAGCCGAGGACGTCGCGACTGGCGCGGCTCAAATTCTCGCGTATCCGATGGACGCGGCGACGCAAACGGTGCGCGCCGGCACACGCTTGAACCAGCTGATCGTCGTGCGCGTCGATCCCGAAACGCTCGCGCCCGAAACGCGTGTGCGTGCGGCCGACGGCGTCGTGGCGTACTCGGGGGTATGCACGCATACCGGCTGCGACGTGACGGATTGGCGGGGCGACGAGCCGCCACTTCAAGTGCCCATGCCACGAATCCGAATTCGATCCGAGCGACGGCGCCCGGGTCGTCGGCGGACCCGCGCCCGCTCCACTTGCGGCGCTGCCGCTGAAAATAGTCGACGGCGTTCTGACCGTCGCCGGGCCGTTCGAAGGCCGGGTGGGGTTCACGCAGCCCGGATTCGAGACGCTGAGTCCGTGATCGCGAGGGGGGGAGAGATGATCAAGCGTACGACGTGCGGCGCGCTCGCGCTTTTCGGTCTGTTGTCGGCAACCACCGGCACTCCACAGCCGGCCCGCGATTACACACCCGTGACGGATGCTCGGCTCACGGCTCCGGAAGACCGCAATTGGCTCATGTACCGGCGCACGTACGACTCGTGGGGCTACAGCCCGCTTGCGCGGATCACCGCGCGCAACGTCGCGAACCTCGTCCCCGTGTGGACGATGTCGACGGGCGCGACGGAGGGCCATCAATCGCCGCCGATCGTGAACGACGGCGTGATGTTCATAACGACGCCGTTCAATCAAGTGATCGCGATCGATGCGAAGACCGGCGATCTGCTCTGGCGCTACCGCCATCAGATGCCGGCCGACATTCGCATGGGCCATCCGACGAATCGCGGCGTCGCGCTCTACGGCGACAAGGTCTACACGGCCACGTCGGACGCGCACGTCGTCGCGCTCGATGCGAAGACCGGCGACGTCGTCTGGGAAAAGGCCGTCGAGAACTACAACGACGGCTACTACATGACGATTGCGCCGCTCGCGGCGCGCGGCAAGATCATGGTCGGCGTCTCGGGCGGCGAGCGCGGCATTCGCGGCTTCGTCGTCGCGCTCGACGCGAACACCGGCGAGCAGGTCTGGAAGACCTACACGGTGCCGGGCCGGGCGAGCCCGGCAACGACACGTGGCCCGGCGACTCGTGGCGCACGGGCGGCGCGCCGGTGTGGGTCACGGGCAGCTTCGATCCGCAGCTCGGACTACGTACTGGGGCACCGGCAATCCCGGGCCCGTGGACGGGCGATTCGCGCCCCGGCGACAACCTGTACACGAACTCCGTCGTCGCGCTCGACGTCGACACCGGCGCGCTGAAGGCCTATCACCAGTATCACTGGAACGACTCGTGGGACTGGGACGAGGTCGCAGCGCCCCTGCTGATCGACCTGCCGCGCGGCGGCCGCACGGTGCCGGGGCTCGTGCACGCGGCCGCAACGGTTATCTGTGGCTGCTCGAGCGCAGCGCGATCGCATCTCGTTCATCGACGCGAAGCCGTACGTCAAGCAGAACGTGTTCACGAGCATCGATCCCGAGACCGGCCGGCCCGAGTACGACATGGAGCACAAGCCCGGCATCGGCAAGCGCGCGATGTTCTGCCCGTCGCTGTGGGGCGGCAAGGACTGGCCGCCCGCTGCGTACAACCCGGGCACCGGCTACCTCTACATCCCCGCCAACGAGAACCTGTGCCAGCACCTCGTCGGCGAGGACGTCGAGTACCGGCCGCGGCCAGCAGTTCACGGGTGCGCAGACCGTCACCTCATCGTCGCCGAAGGCGCGGATCACATCGGCGAGCTGCAGGCGTGGAACCTGCGCACGGGCGAGCAAGTCTGGACGCACGAGTTCGCGTCGCCGAATTGGGGCCCCGTCCTGACGACCGGCCGGCGGGCTGGTCTTCTCCGGCGGCACCAACGACCGCTATTTCCGCGCGTTCGACGCTGCGACCGGCAAGCTCCTTTGGCAGTACCGGACGAACTCGGGCATCACGGGCGTGCCAACGTCGTTCGAAGTCGACGGCGTGCAGTACATCGCCGTGCAGTCGGGCTGGGGCGTCGACGCGCAAGGCATGACTGGCCGCATCGACCGCGCGCGCGGCACGAAGACGATCGTGCCGCAGGGCGGCGTCGTCTGGGTGTTCGCGCTAGAGCGGTAGCAGGTCGCTCAAACACGGGCCCGCACGAAGTTTCCACAACCGCGGGAACCTCTAAGGGGCTTCGGGGAGGACGCCTGAAGACGGGTCCGCCAGATACGCCTCGTGGAGTTGGCGCGCATGCCGAAACTCGCCCGCGTTATGTTGGGCGCACAGCACGGCCGTGATGATCGTCAGAGCCGGCATCACGCGGCGCGCAGGCGTCGCGAAGCCCAGCGCGGCCAACATGACGAAGAGGGGCGCCACATGAGCGGCGTAGAGAAACGTCTCGCGCCCGTACGTGAGGTAGATTAGAAACTGCGCCGCGATTGTGAGAAGCAATGGCCAGCGGAAAGATCGAGCCACGGTGGATCGCATCGCGCCCCAAATACCGAGCGCCAAGAGCAGAGCCCAGCCGATCAAAGCCAGTCTACCGACCAAATCACTTGGCAAACCCGTGCCTTGCGCGGTCATTATCCTCTGCAACGGTTTGCTGTCGACCTCGGCGCCGTACTGGAGCTGCGCGTGCGGCGCCACGATCGAATGTACGAATAAGCCGATCGCGACGTTGCGCAAGTGAGAACCATCAAGCGGCACTGTGTATCGCCCTTCTCCGACGACCTGCATGAACGGTCCCGATCGCGAAAAGATGTTGCTTTGCACGGCTGCGAGCAGCGCGACTATGAGAAAAGACCCAAGCGCGAGCCGCACTGCTTCGCGAGGACGATAACAAGCCCACGACGTTGCCAAAGATGCCACCCAGTTCGTCACCGTGACACCGAGCGTCAAGCTTCCCGCGATCACATGCGGGATGGGTCGCCTGCACAAAGGCTCGGTACCCATCGCGAGCGCCAGAACCATCGTTGCTCCGCCGAGCGCGTAGGTAGTCGCAACGCCGTGGAAGAACAAGAACCCTCCCGATGCGCAATACAGCGCGACACAGGCCACCGACAATGAGCGCGCGGCACCCGCGAGACGTAGCGTCGAATACAACAACGCTGCCGCGAAAAACGACACTGCCGCCATCTCGAACGTGACCGCGAACTCCCTTGATCCCGTCAGCCTGGAAAGCGCAATGGTCGGCACGCCGGTCAACAGCGGGTAGATCGGGTGTACCGAAGTACGGTAGTTGTCGTAACGGCGATCAGTCAGCGTCATTAGCTCGCGCCGCAAATCGGTTTCAAACCAGAAATCCCACCCCAAGGAGCCGAACAAGCGCGAGTCGGTGTTGGCGATGAAAAATGTCAACGCGGCCGCCGCGGTGCCCAAGATGACCGCGATCCATAGATCCATCCGCGAGAATGACGACGACAAAAGTCGTGTCTCACCTCCGCTGCGACTGAAATAGTCACGTTCGACCTTGCGCGTTTACCAAACCGTCAGATCGCGCTCCCAAGCAACACCAGACACGCCAGGCCGACCAACAAGCTCGGCTTGTCGGTCAGCGCAAACACGACCGGATCGTCGTGGAGGTCGCCGCGGTGCGCATTGCGCCAAACTCTGTAGGATCCAGTAGAGAAGCAGCGGACAAAGGAGCCAGAGAATTTGCGGACGCCTATAGAGTGCCGAAATTCCGCTGTTGATGTACAGCGCAAACACCAGCACGCTCGTGAATCCGGCCGAAGTGCCGCAGGACAGCAGCAACGACAAGTCATCGGTGTTGTACCCCCTTCCGGCAGCCGCTGATTCTCCGGCCAAAAGAACAGAGCGCAACTCGACGTATCGCTTGACGATCGCGAGATTCAAGAACATGAAGACGGAGAACGCGAGCAGCCAGAACGACGGAAAGAAGCCGATTGCCACCGCGCCGGCGAGCACTCTAACCGTGTACAGGCCGGCAAGTGCCAGAACGTCCACCATCGCGATGCGTTTCAGCACGGTCGAATACCAGAGCGCGCCGGCAAGATAGAGCGACGAGCGCTCCGGCGTACAGCAGGCCCAGCGTCAGAGTCCCTCCGACAAGCGATCCCACGATCAGACAGGCGGCCGCCACCAGTCCGTGCTGCAACGAAATCTCACCCGCGGCGAAGGGGCGATGGCGCTTTCGCGGGTGCTTGCGATCCGCGTCGAGGTCCAGCAGATCATTGACGATATAGGCTCCCGATGCGCACAGGCAAAACCACCCTGCGGCCGTCGCAGTCGTCACGAGGATCGGCAGCTCGAGGATCCGGTGCGCCGTAACGGCGGGCATGAAGATGAGGAGGTTTTTTGCCCACTGTGCACGCGAATCGCGTCGATCCAACGAGAGAGCGTCTTGCTCGGTCCGACAAACACCCTCTCGAGGTTGCGGATCTTTCCCATGTGCCGCCGTAGCGCGAGGGTCGGACTCGCAACGATGGCGCAGCGGGCGCGATCCCAAACATGGATATCCTTGAGCTCGTTGCCGACGTAGTCGAAACCGCGAGGACCGTATCGGGACTCGAGCGCCAAAGCCTTTGCTTTGCCTGACAGATTGGATGTTCGGTCGCTGCTCACTACGGCGTCAAAGATCCCGTAGTGAGCGGCGACCCGCTGCGCGATCTGGTGGTTCGCCGCAGTGCACAGAACCAACGGACGCCCTCGCGCGCGCTCTGCCTCCAGCCAGTGGAGCAGTTCGCCGTTCACGGGCAAGAGACCCACGTCGAGCTCCGTGCGCGCTGCGACTTCGGCTTTGAGTCGAGCTTTGCCTCGACTCAACCAATAGAGGACCGACACCACGGCCAACGGATTCTTCCCTACAGTCTGACCAATCCCTCGACGAGAACGTCCGACCTCAAGAACGTATCGTCGAGATCGACGCACAGCGGTATCTCTTCCGCGGCGGTCGAGCAATGCGTATGAGGCCACTTTGTCAACCATGCGAGGCTTCGCGTTGCGCGGCGCCGCTGAACGACGCCATCAGGACCTGGAAATAAACATGACTCCGACGACGATCAGCGCGACGCCTGCGAGTCGGATCAAGCTCACCGGCTCGTGAAGCACGAAGTGAGCATAGGCGACCGTCAAGACGAAACCCATGCTCACGAGCGGGAAGGCGAAACTCACATCGGCCCGAGCCAAGATCAGCAGCCACAGACCGCTGCTTGCGACGTATAGAACCAATCCTGCGATAACGAGCGGGGTGATCACCGCTCGCACGAGAAACGGGATCGAGCCGCCGGACTGCAGCACACCCGCGAGACCGGGATCGGAGACGCCGATCTTAAGAACGATTTGACCGGCGGTTGTCAGCAGCGCGCAAACCGCCGCGAGAATGACTACAGTGAGGTTGTTCATATGATCGGTCTTGAAAGTTGGACAAGATCGACGAGCCACGCCGCTCCTAGTTCGCAGCAAGTCGCTAGCTCGAATGGCGGAAGACGCCCCATTCGTGCGCGTACCAATAGCGCACGGCTGACTCGGCCACGACTTGAGCCATGCCTATCGATGCCAAGTGCGCACGGACCAAGAGAACGGTACGAGATGGACCCACTGTCGGGCCAGTATGAGATCGTGTGCCTGGTTCCACCAGGCGCACCAACGCGGCTCCATCGCCATGTCCTTGTACAGCAGAATGCCCCCTCGACGCACCCTAGATGCGGCAAGCGTAAGCACATGCAATTGTGATGCCGGGTCCACGTGGTGGAGCACATCGATCATGCAGACCACGTCGAACTCGCCTTCCGGCCATGCATCGGTGGCGTCGATCTGCCTGAACTCGAGCGATGTCTGATCCGACAACTCGCTCGCGATGTCTTGCGCCAGCGCAATCGCGGCGCGGCTCACGTCAAACCCGACTCCGCGGCTGATGGCTCTGTGGGTGCTCAACAGCGCGAGCAACAACCCGCCTCCACAGCCAACGTCGAGAACGACCGATCCGCTCGGTACCAGTGGCAGCAGCGTTTCAAAAGGGCAAATATAAGGCCTCAGAACTTGGAGACGAGCACCGAGGCCTTTGCGATGGCCATAAAGGCGCCTTGCAGTCGCGGATATGTCCTTAGCGCTGTGCATGTAGGGACACCGTTGACAAGCGCGTCGTAAGCAATCGATTCACCCAGAGTCGCCCAAGGTCCTAGCTACGCGAGCGGATAGACGCTTCCTTTGTATCCTATTCGAATTTCCCAACGAAGTTTGCGCGTCGGCGGTCGATGGTCTATTGGCCGGCAGGCTGGGCAAGGCATGACTGGCCGCATCGACCGCGCGCGCGGAACGAACACGATCGTGCCGCAGGGCGGCGTCGTCTGGGTGTTCGCGCTCGACCGCTAGCAGGCTCAAGCCGTCAGTAGAAGTCCTGGTTTTCGTACGGATCGTCGAGTTGCTGCTTCTGTGCAAACACGAGCGCGAGGTGATGCGGTGCGCGCCCGAGGGTCACGATCTGCAGCTTGCGACAGCCGCGCGCCTGCGCGGTGAACGCGTACTCGTTCAAGCTGTAGACGTTCTTTTCCATGAGCGGTGCCTTCCATGGCTGGCCCTGCAGTTTGTTGGCGAGGTAGTGCAGTGGCGGAAGCGTCTTCCGGAGCTTTCCGAGCGCGCGAATGGGCGCCGGCTCGGTGCGATGGTAGAGGAAGTCGACGACGATCACCCCGCCATCAGCGAGGAGATCCACCATCCTTCTCAAGATCACTCGTCCACGCGCCGGCGGGATGTGAAGAAAGACGAGAAAAGAGTGGATGACGTCGAATGAGCCGGCGATTCCGCTGAGCTGATCATCGGATTCCAGAAAGCGCACATTTTCAATCGACCGTTCCGCACAGTTCTTCTCGGCCTCGCGCAACATCGACGGAGATACATCTAGCGACACCACCTCCTCGGCGATTTTCGCAAGAGGAATCGTGCACCGCCCGACGCCACATCCAAAATCGAGCACGCGGCGCGGCTGGAACCTCGGGTCGAACACCGAGCGAATCGTTTGCATCATGTAGTCGACGTGCTTCTCCCCGGACTCGAAGAATTCCGCCTTCGCGCTGGCATCGAGGCGGTCGCTCTTGAAACGATCCGAGGACAGAACCCCATAGTAGGGATCGCTTTCACCATAAGCCTCCCATTGTCCGTCCGGATTCAAAGGCATGGTCATCCTCGATGATCGTTTGATTGGCGAAGGCTTTGAGAATACGTGGCCAACCTTCCGAAACCAAGGATCCTCCGCGACTCACGGGATGATGCGCGGTTCACGAGTGGAGGTGGAGCGTCGGCTCGGATCAGCGGCGCGTGAAGAAATCGTAGACGTGACGATTGGACTCGACGACATGGCGGGTCGCGTTCAGCGGCGGAAAGGTCCAACGCGAGAACCGGCGAAGCTCGTCGAGGTCCGCTGGGTCGAACGGCCGATGCTCCGGCACGTCATCCCAGCCGAGCACGAACGCGCCGTTTTCGCGCAACGCCGAGTGAGCAGCAGCGAATGCTTGCGCAGCCTCGTCGCGACCATCGAGCCCCCAGCCAAAGACGCCGTTGCAGAGAATCAAGTCGAGCTCCCCCGCTGAAACGTGATCTTTCAATCGAGCCATCGACCCCACGATATGACGTTTCGCGCCAAACGCCCGGCGTGCCGGATCGACGTCGATCGTAGTGTAGGCGCGGTCGCGGAACGAGCGCTCGTATCGTTTCGTGTACCAATCGCAACCGACGAACAAGATTTTCCGAAACTCTTCGCGCGCCGCGAAATAGGGCAGAATTTTTTTTTCGAGCAGCTCGCGGTCCGGTGAGTGAAGCCGGAGTGGCACGCCGACGGCGAGCAACGCGCGGGCGACGAGCCAGCGAGCGGCCTGCAGCCGTTTCTCCGGCGGCATCATTCCGCTTTTCCGGGCGCCCAGGCCGCACGCACGAGTCGCACCCGTGCGCGAATAACCGACGCGAGACTTGCGCGTCCTTCACCGGGAAGTCGGCGCAGATATTCATGACTCACACGTGCCACGTGATACGGTGACGCACCCGAACGATTCAGCGCCCGACCGGGAAGAATGCCCCAATGGCACGCTTCGTAGCCGCAACGAGCCGCGACGGCAATGCCGTCGGCGGTGCCGTCGTACGCCGGGAACGCGATGTGCCTAACGGTTTTCCCGGTAGTTGCTCCTCTAGACGATGCTTGGCCAAGCTCAGATCTTCGGCCAAGGGCCGCGGCGGGCCGCGAAGCACCCGCTCGAGATCGGGAGCGACGCCCGCGAGGGGATCGGTCGCGGCCACATCGGTAAGTAGCGACTCTCGAACGTGTGGGATTCGACGTCGACGAGACCTGAGGCGTGCACCTCACGGAGCTCGTTCCAGGTCATTGGGCGTTCGAGCGTGCGTTCGAAGCCGGGTGGCGGGCCGTCGAAATGCATGCCAGGAGCCACGAACGCGAGCACGCGCATCTGGAAGCGCTCGAGCAACGGCAGCACGACCTTGCGAAAATTGAAGGCACCGTCGTCGAACGTGAGCACGACGGAGCGCGGCGGCGCGGGGCGCTCGTTGCCCAAATGCGCGAGCAGATCGTCGCCGCCCAAGCAGCGATATCGGTTTCGCGCGAGAAAACGCAGATCGTCCTCGAGCTCCGCGATCGTCACGGTGTGGTAGCAGAAGACCGGCACACCGGCGTCGAGCTCCTTCGGGCGACGGGAGAACAGAAAGGCAGGCACGCCGCCGTCGAGTAGCCCTCTGAGCTCGCTGCGGTTCTTCTCCCACGAGCGGTGCAGTCGCCGCCACATACGCGCTTTACGCGGTTTTTCGGTGCGCCCCGATGCTACGTGCTGGCGCAAGGTCCTTGTATAGCCGGATCAGCTTGTCGGCATGCTCCGCGACTCCGAACCGCTGAACGTCCTCGCGCGCACCCTGCCCCAATTGTTGGCGCAGCACGGGATCGAGCAGGACGCGTACGAGGTTCGCCGCGAACGTTGCATCATCGCCAGCGGGTGCGAGCAACCCGCTTCGCCCGTGAGTAATCACCTCGGCCAAGCCCGCCGCTTTGTACGCAGCGACCGGCACGCCGAGCGCCATTGCCTCTGCAGCCGAGTACCCGAACGCTTCGCGCAGGCACAGCATTACGGCAACGTCGCTTGCCGCGAGTACGTCGGGGATATCGGAGCGATGACCGAGAAACCGCACGGAGCCGTCGATTCCGAGTCGCGCCGCGAGCTCGCGGCAAGCATCCAAGTCGGTTCCGCCGCCGGCAAAGACGAAGACGGTCTCCGGTGCCGACTTGAGCACCTGGGGAATCAACCCGATGAGAACATCGAGGCGCTTTTCCGACGTGAACCTCGAAGTGGACACCACGACGGCCGCGCGTTCTGGAATGCCCCAGTCGGCGCGCAGACGACTCCGGACGTCGGGGGTGCTCGGCTTCAGCCTGTGAGGTCGAGCGCGTTGTAAAGGACGCGTACGCGGCGCTCGGCGACGCCGTACACGTTCACGGCCGAAGCACGCATCGCCGCAGAAACGCAAAGCGTCACATCCGGTTGCGGCAAGCAGTGGTTCAAGTACCCTTCAAAACGCGGTACCGGGTCGGAATCGACGACGTGCATGATTACCGGTGTTGCCGCCAGAAACGGCTTGAGCGCACGAGCGAGGCAGGAGCTCTCGCGTTGCGTCGCGTGCACCACGTCGAAGTCGTCGCGCACGATGCGGCGTGCCAAGCGGAAAATCGTGAGCGGCGATGCGCGCCTCGATGCGAGAAAGGTCACGGTTACACCGTCGGCGCGCAGCCGCGCGGCCGCCGGGTGCTCGCCGCGCAGCACGCACAACGAAACCTGGTGACCCGTGCGCCGAAGTTGCGCCAAGACGTTGACGAAATACGTCGTGCAACCATGCCACGCGCCCCCCGTGTACCCGAGGTGGTCCGTGACGAAGAGAATGCGCATTCAGTTGAAGCCTTCTGCTTTAGGCTTCCCTGCCTCGGGGCGTTCATCGAAACGCCACGTTTGCTATTCTTGCGGTAGCGCGCAGCTCGCGCTACCTCCGGTACAGAATACACCCGCGGCACTGCCACGCTCACGAAGGCGACATAATCTCAGACGTGCGAAAGATTTTAGTCGAAAACACTCGGCGTGCCCTAAGCCAAAGTCGCAAGAACGTTGTAGTCGAGTCCTGTTCTCTCCGCGAGCTCCAGCAAGTCGTTCGGCGTCGTGGCATCCAGGTAACCAGTCGATTCTTGAATAGTCGCGAGCCGATAGCCGTCGGCAATGAGTCTGAGAAGCATTGGCATTGGAGCGAGGCCCAAGGCGCGTATCTGTGCCGGCACGAATTCGAATTGCACGTACTTAGGTCGACAACCGAGGCCCTCGAGGACGAGGGGCTCGGCGCCTTCGACGTCTATTTTCACCACACTCGGGCTGTCCACCCCCAGCTCTCGCAAGACATCGTCACCGCGGCGCATCAGAACACGCACCGATTTACCGGTATGGCCCAGGTCGGCGAAGCTCTGGTAACCCTTCTGTTCGTCGACCTGGAATAGGTTCATCTCTTTGGTTTGATCGCCAAGGGCGCACGGCGCCACGATAACGTTTTCGCAATGGTTGGCCTGCACATTGTGTCGGAGAACCCTCAGATTGTCCGGATCAGGCTCGAAGGCAACGACTTTGCCTTCTCGCCCGACGGCGCGTGACATGGCCAACGTATACAAACCTATGTTCGCGCCTATATCTAACACCACGTCTCCCGGTGCAATCAGCGAGCAGAGCAGCGCAATTTCTTTTTGTTCGAAGCCCCCATCGACGATGAGCTTTGCCGGAAGGTAGCGATCAGTAGAAACGAACCTCAGCGTGAACTCCCCCACGCGCACCTCATTCGAGCCATGCCACCGAACGATCGCGCTCCGGTACAGGCGAGTGAGAAATTGGAGGCGGCCGAGTCTCGAGCTTCGCAGCTGGTCAAAGAGCCGACGGATCATCATGCGTGGTTTTCACCCCTCGTCAGCCGTGTTCATGGGGCGCTGGTTATTGATGCCGCGGCCCGGACGGCGCGCGACATGCTAGCATGTGGCCGCACCGCCTGAGGGCGAGTGCAAACTTCGCGGCGCAATACTATATGAAGGAGCGAGGCCGCGCCCGAGGCATCGGTTTTGCATTCTGCCGTTCGTCGAGCACTCTTCATAGCTGATATGCCGAATACCGTCGAACAACATGGACCCGGACCCGTCGCCGACGAAGCGGCCATCCTGGCCTATATGGAGCAAGGGACGCTCGTAGATGTTGCGCGGTTGTTGGGGCGGCGGTTTCCCCGGGCCGTCTATGGCATACCTGACGAGGACTATCTTCCGATCATCGAGTTTCATTCGTTCGAGGAGAATGACTTCACGCGGAAGCTGCGATTCCTCGATGCGAACGGCTATCGAACGGTGCCGCTAGACGATGCCGTGGCGTGGATGGCCGGCACGAAAACATTACCGCGTCGTCCCGTCGTTCTGACGATGGACGACGGCCGGCGTTCGACATGGTCGATCGCATTTCCGATTCTGAAGAAGTTCGGCATGTGCGCCACGGCGTACGTGATACCAGGTTACCTCGAGGAAGGTCCGGTGCGACCAACCTTGGCCGACGTCTGGCGCGGCGCAGTCACTCACGATCAAGTGCGGATCTCGACCACCGACGATCGACAGCAATTCTTGCGTTGGTCCGAAGCGGTTGCGCTGGACAAGGACGGCACGATCCGCATCGAGTCCCACTCGATGCTGCACCGACGTATGTTTTCCGGACCACGGATAGTCGGCTTCGTCAGGCCGGGCGGATACGAGCATCCCCTATTCGATCTTCCGAAATTTCCGCACGACCGCTCTCCGTGGACCGCGGCGGCACTCGAGCAGCGTGCAGGTACCCCGATCTTCGAGAGCGAGCCGCTGCTCCATCTCGACCAGGCATGGGTCTGCGATCGCAAAGTCGTAGACGCGTGCGTCGCTCATGCACATGAGGAGGGTGGCGCGGCCTTCTTCGATCGAAGGGACTGGGAGACGGAGCTCCGACGCGTGGCCAGCAAGATCGGTCGCAGCGGCTCTTGGGTGAGCCTGATCGCGGAAAAGCGCTGGGAGCTCGCCGAATCGAAGCGCCTTCTCGAGGAGCGTCTCGGTCGCACGGACGTGAAGCATTTCTGCTATCCGAACGGCCTCGGCAGCTCAGGGTCGATCGCGTTTTCGCGCGAGCTTGGGTACGCAAGTAGCTCGTGGGGTTTGCTGGATCAGCGCGTGACGAATCGCCGTGGATCGAACCCGCACCTGTTGTCGCGCATCAAGCATGACTTTGTCTTCTCCCTGCCGGGAGACGGCCGCCAGTCGCTCCTGCAGGTCCTCAAGATGAAGATTCGACGCCGGCTGGATGGCGAGACCGGTTATTAAAGTGACACACGCTTGAACGCGGATTCGCTACGAAACCGGTTGGCGCACGAGCTCCAAGAGATTCGTGACGATCCAACCGCCACGCAAGCCAAGCCTCGAAAATCCACGCTTCGCTGGATCGTATGGTCGGTCGGATTGATCGCGATTCTCGGCTATCTGGCGCTGACAAAAGTTCCGTTGACGGAGTTCGTGCACGAGCTGCGGACGTGCAACCCGTGGTGGCTGCTCGCGACAGCGCTGCTCATCGTCATTACCCGGACCGTGATGTCGCTCAAGTGGTGGGTCATCTTACGAGGGGAAGGCATTCGCTTGCCTTTCGGCTACGTGTGGCACGTGACGTTCGTGTCCTACTTCTTGGGCTCGTTCGCTCCGAGCGGGTTGGGCCTGGAAGCCGTCCGCGTCTGGTATCTATCGCGCGATCACGGCGTCGGCGCCGTTGGAATGGCCTCCGCGGTCATCGACCGCGCGATCAGCGTCGCGGCGCTCGCGATCGTCGCACTCGTCGCGTTGCTCGCGCTCGATCAGCCGTTTCCGGGAGAGGAGATCATCGATGCCGGCGCGGCCGCGCTGTTCCTCGGTTTCGTTGCCGCGACCTGCCTGGCACCTACGCTCTCGGGCTGGCTCGAGGCGCACCGTCCAACCAGGCGTACATCATGGATGCGCCGGCTTTGGGTGAAGGCCCATGATGTGGTGCTCTACGCAAGCAAGATGCAAGGGCGCAAGAAGGTCGTCGCGCGCGCATTGCTGCTCGGCGTGCTCATTCAGATTCTACGGAGCTTCGAAATCTATCTCGTTTTCGTTGCCCTGGGATACCCGCACCTGCTCGGCGTTATCCTCGCGGTCGTCCCGGTCGTGATGTTCATTGGAATGGTGCCGGTGGGGCTGAGTCAGGTCGCAGTCAGCGCGGGCGCGTTCGTGCTGCTGTTAGAGCCGGTCGGCATACCCGCAAGCGCGAGCTTGTCCGCCTCGCTGATCGCCGATACCTTGAGCTGGTTGATGTTTCCAATCGGCGCCGTTTTTTCTGGGTGAACCGACGCAACGGGCCGCGAGCCCGCGTGTCATCCAGACAGTCGACCCATCCGGCGTAGTTGTAGCCCTGCCGAAACCGCGAGCAGGAGCTCGATTCTCATGTCATTTGCGGAGTTCCCCAAATTTTGGAAACGCACCGCGTGCGCTGCCGTTCCTCTGCTTTTGCGAGCGCACCTCCCAGTTCGGTGCCTCGAACGCAAAATCGGCGCCATACGGACGAGCGGTCGCCGCGCGGGATTACCCTGGTCGCAGGCGGGGAAGACTCAAGGTTACATCTATAGGGTTATCAGGATATTGTGCGTGATTGCTTCGTTAATTCGTTAGGACTTGTTTTGTCTGAATGAAGCTGGATCAGCGCTGCCACGTACGTAGAGCCCCCGGGCATGACAGCGCATGTCTCGCCGGATGGCACGCTCTTTGATACAGCGTTCTTACCTAGGCTGCGAGGGGACCGTGATCGCCGAATATGGACACGCGGAACACCGATTGTCCGACCCGAACCGACTCCAACTGGAAAACCTTCGCCGAGCTGCGTCACTCAAGGTGGCGGCCGCTCGCTGCGGGACTCAGTGCATGAATTGACCGCACGACGGACGGCGGGTATATATCGGATCTCGGCGGATTATAAGAAGTAGACAAGAACCGTGTCCGCGGTACCGCAATCCCGCACTCGCCACATACCTCCGGTCAAGCCGTGCAGCTTTGCCGATCAGGTCACCGTCGTCATCACCAATTACAACGGTCAGAGAGTTCTCGGGGCGACGCTATCGAACCTTCGATACGAGGCGGCCGGATGCCGGATCGTGCTCGTCGACGATGGCTCGACCGACGGGGCGCTGAGCACGGTGCCGGTCGAGTTTCCGCACGTCGAGATAATCAGCATGGGGAAGAACACCGCCATGTTGAACCGTGTGAGAAACCGCGGGTTCAATGTCGCTACGACTCCGTACGTGCTGCTCATGGACAATGACGTCACGTTTACGCCCGGCAGCATTGAGCGGATGCTGGCCGTGGTTGCGGGCGCCGACGACATTCTCTGTTGCACGCCGCGGCTACTCTATCAAGACGATCCAAGCCGCCTGTATTCCGACGAGCAATCCTTGCATTACCTGTGCGTGAGCTGCGCGGCGAAGCCGGGTCGGGTGAACGATATGCGCCCGCGCCCCTCGGTGGGCGGCGGCATAATGCTGATCAACCGCAGTCTCGCGGAACGTCTCGGCGGCTTCGACGACGACTTCATGCTGGGGTGGGGCGATGACGGGGAGCTTCATCTACGAGGATGCCTGGCGGGCTATAGAGTCCTACACGTCCCCGAAGCAACCGTTCTGCTCGTGCCGAATCCTCATGGCACTGGACGCGTAGACGCACAGTTCTATAACCGCCTTCGAACGATCGCAATCTGCTACTCGGCCCGCACTCTTGTCGTTTGCGCTCCGGTATTGCTTCTCTTCGAATTGTTGCTGGTCGTAATGTGCGCAACGGAGGGCTTGCTCCCCAACTACCTTCGCGCGCTGCGAAGGCTCCGTCGTGATTAGCGCAAGATCCGCGACCGCAGAAGGCAGGTTCAGGCGTCGCGTAAGATTTCAGATGCGCTCGTGCTGGATAGCGGCCTCATCGCGACGACCGGAGGAGCGGACTCTCGCCTGCACCGCGTTACAGCGAAAGCAATCAGCGCTCCCTTCAACCTCTATTGGTGGCTCACGAAAGCGTTGCTCTGACTAGCTCTTCCCGAACTTGGGTCGGATCGTGATCCGCACTGAGTCCCCAGTCTCGATGGCTACTCCCGCGATCTTGTCGTCGGCTCGCCTGGGTCCGTCCTCAACGATCAGCTTGAACCCGCCAAATTTTTGGACGATGTGGCGTATGCAGCGCTCTACCTCGGCTTGCGCTAGCTCTATCACCTCGTCCAACTGATCGCTCTTCGTCGTGCTTCTCTGGTACTCGATGGGCTCCACGCAACACGCGCCTTCTTGGGTAGTGAAGGCGCGAATCATGACCCAGGGAGCCTGAACGACCCGTGACGGCGCCCGCAAAACGTAGATTGAGCGGCGTCGGACGCTTGCCGGGCAGCGTTTCCCGAGGCTATGTCGCGAAGCGGGTTGCCTTTTGGCCGGAACCTACAGCGCCTTCTTCATCAATAAAGTATTGCGATCGAGAGGCGTGATGTCGTCTTTGAGGACTTCGAGCGCCGGGTGGCGCATGAACTTCTTGTGGATCGTCTTGGCTCCATACTGCTTGAGCTCCAATCCCCCGTCGTCGTCCCCGACGGTCCTGTAGTGCATCAAGTGCATCACGCCGCCAGGGACGAGCAGAGAGGCCATCTTCTCGACGACGGCGCCCATTTGCCGCAAAGACACGTAGTAGAGGACCTCAGCGCAAAACAAGTAGTCGAATTGGTCATCGAGCGTGTCGCTGACGATATCCAAGGTCTCGAATCGCACGTTGCGGTCGGTATTGCGCGCAGCTGCCCGACGAATCGCGTTGGCGGAGAGATCCGTTGCCAGCACGGAATCGCTGATCTTGGCTATCCGCCAAGTGTTGAGTCCTTCTCCACAGCCGATTTCCAGCGCGTTGCTGAAATGTGAATCCGCGACGAGCGAAAAAGCGCGCTCATACCTCGCGATCTCGAACTCGGTGTCGGCGCGATAGGGATCCGGTTTCGCGTAGAGGTATTGGAAATATTGCCTTGCGAACCAGCGGTTCTCCGTCAAGAACGTCTTGACCGGTCCGAGATTGATGATCGAATGCACAACTCGTCTGACCGAATTGGCCTTTTCGATGTCCAACGGATCACTCCCCTGCCCGTAGCCCGCGAAGCACGCGTTTGGCTTTCGAGTCGTGGCCAACTGCAAGCCTTATGCCAGTTTGCCGATTCGTAGACGCCGATGCGTCCGCGAGCCGGAGGCCGCGTGCAAGCCCAAGCGTGCCGGATCTGCAGAGCCGGACGACTTTTTCTATCGTCTTATTGGTCCTATCGCGCCTCGCCCGGCGCGCGCTCCCGAGCAAACTATCACAGACGGTTCGCTAAGATCACGGAGGTGTCGGAAACGTTTTATAATCGTCTCTCGAGCCGCACCGACGTTGACGACGCCGACCTTCCTCGCTCAAGCTCGGGCGCTCGAAGCACCGCCGCCCCGTTGCACGACGTCGCGAACTTGGCGGCGCTTCGAGATCAAACAACCTGGCATGCGAGGACTTTGCGAATGAAAACGGATCTGCCTGAGCGAGCGAAGCGAGTTGGGGAGCTCGCGAACGAGCACGCGGACTACGGCGACCAGCACGGACTGCTAGCGGAGCCCGTGGTCGCGGCGTTGCATCGCGAAGGCCTCTTCGGAATGTGGGTGCCTCGCAGCGTGCGCGGCGGTGCGGAGCTCGATCCGGTCAGCTCGCTTCAGGTCATCGAGAATCTCGCGTACGGGGACCCATCCGTCGGCTGGGTGCTGATGGCGGCTGCGCTTGCGATCGGCACGGGCGCCGCCTATCTCGGCGACTCCGCGGTCGAAGAGCTTTTCAGCGGCAAGCGCTTGCCCGTCATCGCCGGCCAAGGCACGCGCCCCGGCACCGCCGTAACGGAGAAAGGTGGCTTCCGGCTCAGCGGCTCGTGGAGCTTTGCATCCGGTATCAAGCACGGCACGCACATTCACACGCTGGGGGTGATTGCCGAAACCGGCGAGCCCCGGATCTTCGTACTGCCCGTTGAGAAAGCGACGCTGATCGATAACTGGGACGTGATGGGTCTGCGGGGAACGGGCAGTATCGACTACAAGATCGAATCCGTGTTCGTGCCCGAGGAATACACACATTTCGCCGTCACGGAAAAGCCGCGGCGCGGCGGCAGCCTCTACACGATCGGCGTGATCGGCTTTGCAACGATTTGCCATTCGGGTTGGGCCTGCGGCATCGGCCGCCGGCTGCTCGATGAGCTCGCCGCGAACGTCCGAGCGCGCGGCGGCCGGGCCGGCACGCAGGCGGCGAGCGAAAGCTTTCAGGAGGACTACGCGAAAGCCGAAGGCACCTACCGCGCGGCCCGCGCTCTCGTCTATGAAACTTGGAGCGGCGCCGCCGCGACGCTCGAGCGTGGCGAGCCCTTGTCCGTGCGCGAGCACACGCTGCTGCGCCTTGGAATGGCGCACGTGACCTGGGCGGCGCACGAGGTAGCGCTGTTCGTCTACAAATCGGCCGGAACCACGGGATTGCGCGCGGGCACCATTCAGCGTCTCTTCCGCGACATGCACGCGGGCACGCAGCACATTGTCGCCTCGCCCCCCGTATATCGAGGACTCGGCCGCGAGCTCGCGGGCCTCGCACAGGGCAAGACGTGGCGATTTCTCGAGCTCGTCGACCCGTCCCCGGCGTAGCGGGCACCTCGCTGTAACCATTTCTCCTCGGCGAGCGTCTTAATCACGCGGCGCAGAGTCGCGCATCGCCGCAACTTTGTGGCCGTTTGCGCCAACGCTTGACGCAAACCCGCAGGCGCGGAGCACGTCCGCGGGCGTCGCCACGGCCGGAAAACAACGGTCGCTCAAGCGCTTGAGAGAGCGAGAACCGTTTGGCACAAAACCTGCTAAACGGCTGCTGTCCTCAAGGGTCCGCAACCGATCGAGCCGCCAAGAGCATCTATCGGGAAGAGGTTCGGGGAGGGATTTCAGAATGCGCCGTGATTTCGCCCGAGGGAGCGCGCTCGATGCTTAACCATTACCTCACGATTGCGCTCCGTAGCTTCCGCCGCAATCCATTCACTGCCTCCGTCAACATCTTCGCGCTCGCTCTGGGCCTCACCGCTTTCGTGACGACCTATGCCGTTGTGAACTATTGGGATCGCGGCGAGCGGCATTTCGCGAACGCCGAGCGGACTTACGTCGTCACGGCCGACCTCGAAGCCCGAGACGGCAGCGTCCGCACGGGGCCGCAGCCGACCACGAATCGCCTCTACGCCGAGTACTTGCGCGCGGAGTTCCCAGAGATCGAGACCCTCGCGCGAGTCCAGATCATCAATGCCGAAGCCGGCGTCGGCACCGACGAAAAGTTCATTCGCATGTTCGTCGCCGCGGCGGAGCCCGAGTTCTTGGACATCTTCGATCTGCCGTTCATCGCAGGAGACAGGAACGCCTTGCGCCAACCCGTCAGCGTCGTACTCACCCGCGACGCGGCGACGCGGCTCTTCGGCAGCACTGACGTGCTCGGACGCACGATCGTGATCGGCAGCGTGCTCGATGTGACCGTGACCGGCGTGATCGATCCGATTCGCGAGCCCTCGCATATGGGACGTTCCGCGACCGCGTCGCTGCGTTTCGACGTGCTGCTGTCGTGGGACACCCAGGACGCGCTCGCGGCCGCGGTTCGTGCGCGCGATGCGGCGCGCAACCCGCAAGCCGCGCAGCAAGACGAGCCTCCGTCCCGCCGCCACCCGAGAATTGGCTCGGCAACTATTGCTGCACGACATACGCCATGCTGAGGGAAGGCAGCCCGGTGACCGCCAAGGAGCTGGACGAGCAGCTGCGGGCGTTCGGCGAGCGCCACTTGCCCGTGGCTCAGTCGGAGATCGCGTCGCTCACCGTCGGCGCCGTGCCGATCACGGGACTCATGGTCGCTCAGCTCAATGGTCAGTTGTTCGGCGGCAACTTCTCGATCACGACGTTGCTGCTCGCTTTCGGCGGGCTCGTTCTATCGTGGCCTGCGTGAACTACGCGAACTTGGCGACTGCCCAGGCCGCGCGGCGCGCGCGCGAAGTCGGTCTTCGCAAGGCGCTCGGCGGCAACCGGTCGCAAGTGATGCTGCAATATCTTGCCGAGAGCGCGCTGCTCACGCTCGCGGCCGTCGCCATCGCGCTCGTCGCGGTGCGCCTGCTCGCTCCGGCGCTGCAGAATGCGGTGGGCATCGATCTGTCGCTGGGCCTCTTCGACTCGTGCGGTTTCTGGGCGTTTCTCGCAGCGCTCTTGATCACCGTCACGGTGCTCGGCGGTGCCTACCCCGCCCTCGTCCTGTCGCGCGTGCCGCCGATCGAGGCGCTGCGGGTCGGGCGCACGCGCGTCGGCCCGCGGTTCGCGGGCACCGTGCTCGTCGGCGTGCAGTTTGTCGCGGCGAGCTTCCTGCTGATCGTCGTGATCGTGATGTACGCGCAGAATCTCGAGCTCAGGCGCACGGGTCTCGGTAGAACAGCGGACCCTGTTCTCGTGATTTCCAACTTCAGTCAATACAGCGGCGTCGACCCGGTGCTGCTCCAATCGGAGCTCGCCCGCCTTCCGCAGGTCACAGGTTTGACGGAGTCCGGCGCACCGCCGTGGAACGACAACGTGAATCTAATGCTGCTCGGGCGCACGCCCGATCAGACCGTCGGGTTCGCCGCGGCGTATCAGAGCACGGTCGGCTACGATTTCTTCTCGACGCTCGGCTTCACGGTTCTCGCGGGACGCGTCTTCGACCGCGAGCACGGCGAAGACGTCGCGCCGGAGAATCCGATGGGCTCGGGACAAACGCTGAGCGTCGTGGTCGACGACGTGCTCACACGTCAATTCGGCTTCCGTTCTCCGCAAGAGGCCGTGGACCAGACCGTGTACATGCCCGAAAGGCTCACGCGCGCGTTCGGTGAAGCTGCGCAGCCCGTGCGCATCATCGGGGTCGTCGCAAGCAAGCCGCTGAACCTTCGCGCCGCGGAGGCGACGGCGAACCTCTATATGCTGCGGACCGGGCTGATCTTTCAGCTCGTGCGCATCTCGGCGGCGGATGTCGCGGGCGGCGTCGCCGCGATCGACGCACTCTACGAGCGCTTGTCCACGACGCGCGGGAGGATCAATCGCGATTTCATGGATGACCTGTTCAACGAGAGCTACAAGAACTTCGAGCGCATCAACCAGGTGCTCGCGGGCCTTGCGTTCCTCGCCGTGACGATCGCGGTGATCGGGTTGTTCGGCATGGCGATTCAAGTCGCGAGCCGCCGCGTGCACGAGGTCGGCGTGCGCAAGTCGGTCGGCGCGCGAACGACGCAGGTCGTGGCGATGCTCATGCGCGACTTCTCGAAACCCGTGCTGATCGCGAACCTCATCGCGTGGCCCCTGGCATACTTCGCCGCGCAGCAATACTTGAGCGTGTTCATGCAGCGCATCGCGCTCACGCCGGTACCGTTCGTGCTGAGCCTTGCCGTCGCGCTCGCGATCGCGTGTGCCGCGGTCGGCGGTCAGGCGCTGCGCGCGGCGCGAGTGAGCCCCGCGACGGTGCTGCGGGTCGATAGCCCGAGCGCTCGAACGGCGTCAGCTAGCGATCAGCCGCGAAGCGGTGCCGCCCAAAATCGCCTCGAGCTCCGCGTCGATCAAACCTTCCACTGCGAGCGCATCGCCGACGGGGTCTTGGCTCGCGATCGGGAACGGATAGTCCGTCCCGAGCACGATGCGGTCGGCGCCGACTTGGCTGATCAGGTACCGCAGGTTCTCGGGCGAATACACGAGCGTGTCGTAGTAGAGCTGCCGCAGATAGTCGCTCGGCGACTTTGCCATCGTCTGGCAGCCCTGGCTGCGCGCGTGGCAATTGTCGGCGCGGCCGATGTACGACGGCAGGAATCCGCCGCCGTGCGACAGCACGATCTTCGCGCCCGGGTGCTTGTCGAGAAAGCCGCTGAAGATCATGTGCGACAGCGCGACGCTCGTGTCGAGCGGCATGCCGATCGTGTTGCCGAGCTGACCGGCGCCGGCGAAACGCTCGCCGCCGCCCGTGAACCCTCGGGATGAATGAACACGACGGCGCCGAGCTCCTCGCCTTGCTCCAGAACGGCTCGAAACGCTCGGCCGAGATCTCCTCGTTGCCGATGACCGTCGTCATCATCACGCCGCTCAGCCCGAGCTCGCGCATCTGATGCTGAGCTGCTCCGCGGCGAGATCGGGATGCTGCAGCGACACGACGCCGAGGCCGACGAGCCGATCGGGATGCGCCTCGACTTGCTCCGCGACCTTCTCGTTCAGCAGCTTCACGTAAGCCGACGCAAGATCGCGGTCCGCCCAGTCGTGCTGATGCTGGAAGTGCAGGCTGATCACCTGGATGTCGATGCCTTGCCGCTCCATCGTCGCGAGCCGGCCCTCGACGCTCGTGAGCTGTGCCGGCGATCGGCGAGCGCAGGAACGCGCCGATGTCGCTTTCGGCCTGCGGATACTTCTCGATCAGCGGATAAACCTCCGGCACGAGCAGATGCGCGTGCATGTCGATCGTCTTGACGCGGCGGCCCTTGATCAACGTCGGCCCGCGCGGCGGCCTCGCCTGCGCCGGCGGCTGCGCCTGCGCCCAGCCGCAACTGTAGAGCGCGACGCCGGTCGACGCGGCGGCCGCGAGAAAATCTCGTCTGGATTTGTCCATTGGGTCCCCCTCCAAGCAGTGAGCCGCAAGTCTGCACTGAACTCGAGGGTTTCGTCGATGGTTGCGGATCGCAATGGCTATGGACTTCGGTAAACGATGCGGCCGCCGCGAATCGTGAATGCGATTCTCGCGAACGCTGTCACGTCCGCCTCAGGATCGTCCGCCATGATCACGAGGTCACCGCGCGCACCGGGCTCCACGAAACCCGTTTCGCCGGCGAACCGCGCGGCTGGACGGGTGCTCAGCGCGGCGAGCACATCCTCGAACGTCATGCCCGCGCGGCCCATCAGCTCGAGCTCCTCGGTCGTGTCGTAGTCGCGCATGTAACCGACGTCGGTGCCAAACAGAATTTCCCCGCCGGCCGTGGAGTACGCCGCGAGCTGCTCGACGCCGGCTTCCTGATAAGCGCGCCAGGTGGCCTCGGGCGCGCCAAAGCGCCGCAGCTCCCAA
Organism: uncultured Gammaproteobacteria bacterium; assembly: GCA_963744305.1. GTDB lineage: Bacteria > Pseudomonadota > Gammaproteobacteria > Steroidobacterales > Rariloculaceae > FEN-1219. The sequence goes on along the minus strand of CAVUTF010000007.1, from coordinate 296,457 downwards.
GACCAGAGCTTCAGAGTCGGGATCAACGCGACGTTGCGCTCGAGCATCCTGTCGATGAGCTCGGCGCCGAGCGGGCCCGCGGTAGGCGCCGTGTGCGCAAGCACGTCGACGCCGTTCGCGACGGCGTTCACGAGTCCGTCGCGAGTCTGCGGATGTGCGACGACGAAGCTGTTCCGGGCGTGCGCGGCTTCCGTGACCGCACGAATGATTTCGGGAGGCATCAGAACTGCTGGGGCCTGTGATTTGAACGAGCCGGAGAAAATCTTGATGCCGTTCGCACCGGCATCGAGAAACTGCTCGACAGCCGGCGGCGCCGCCGCGGGAGTCGCAAGCTCTGGCAACCGCGTGCCGGGCAGATAATCCGGTGTTCCGTTCGTGAACACGAAACCTCCCGCGGCGGTGAAGATGCGCGGTCCGTCGATGTCGCCGCTCTCGATCGCCGCGATCACTTTTTGGACATCGGCCGGGACCGAGCCCGTGTCGAGCACGGACGTGAAGCCGTAGCGCAGCAGCATCTCGCGCACGATCTTCTGCGCGTTCGCGGCGAGCTCGGGATCTATGAAGTGAACGTGGCTGTTCCACAGGCCTGCCGTGGCCGCTCGGCCACCGCCGTCGAGCACGGTGAGCGCACCTGGTTCGACGTCGGCTCCGACCTCGGCGATCGTTCCGTCGCGGATCAAGACGGTAGCACGCTCGACCGGCGGTATGCCGGGGCCGGGGTAGAGCCGCACATTGGTGATCGCGAGATCTTGCGCGAGCGCTTGCGTAGCTTGCGTCGCCGCTTAGCGCGGCTATCAGCATGACGTACGTAGGTCGGTTCATGGCGTAACTCTAGAGCGCTACGTCGATCGGCGCTTGATCGATTTTGCGCCTAGAGGAACAACGCATTGGCCCTCAGAAACCGCTAGCGAGTTAGCTGCCCCGCGAGGTCGCGATAAAACGGGTCGCGCTTGCGGCGCATGACGTCCGCTGCCGTCGCGCCGCCGCTATTCGGGATGTCCACGCGCGGCCGGTATTTTGCGAGCATTCGAAAGTACCGCTTATCACTGCCTTTCTTGAGCATGCAATGCAGCGCGGTCAGGTTGTTTCGCCCCTGAAAGTCTACGTCGGCGCCGAGCCTCAGCAGCTGCTCGGCCGCAGCAAAACGGCTCCACTGAATGGCGAACAAAAACGGCGTCGCGTCTTCATGACCCGGGTCGAGCGCAGCCCCATGCTGGAAGAGCAAACGGATCGCGGCCGCGTCGTCGTTGTACGCCGCGGCCCACATACAGTGGTTCGGATCGGAGCCGCGCTCGAGTAGAAAGCGCGCGAGCGCGATGTTGCGGCCATGGGCGATCGTGTACCAAAGCGGTGTAGCCTTGAACTCTCCCTCGGTGAACGCCGCGCCGTTGATCTCGAGCCCCGCCGCGAGCAAGGACTCAGCCGTCTTGATGCTGTCCCGTGGTTTGAACCTCTTCACGCCGCAGCAAAGATGCAGCCAACTCCTGCCGCGCTCGTCGCGAAACCCAAGGAGCGCGGGCGTCTCGGCCAAGCCGCTGCGCACGTCTTTCCAACGCAGCGTCTTGACGAGGTCCAGCATCTTGGTCTTCGAGACCAACGGCGGACCTCGACGCTCAAGTGCCTACGATTTGCACGGGAATGCCTTCGGGATCGCGCACGTGAAAGCCGTAGTCGAGGTTCGTCTCGGGCGTGAGCCCGTGCCGTTGGAGCGTGCGCGTGGCGGAGTCGCGATCGAAGTTCTCGATCGCAATCGCAAAGTGATCGACGATCCCCATCGGCGCTTTGTGATGGAGCGAGACGATCACATCCGTCACACCCATCCTGACGATCTCGTTCGGTTTGTCCTCGTTTAGGATCGTGAGGCCGAAGATCTGCTCGTAGAAAGCGACCGAGCGTGGCATATCGGTGACTTGAATGCTGATGTGGTCGATTCGTGCGGACTTGAACGGAGTGTCCTGCGCCGCCGCTCGCGCGCCGCTGCCGGCCGCGGCTAGAACGGTCAAGCCTTGGAGCAATTGCCGCCGCGACAAGGTGCCCGCGTCGAACCGTTGTACGAGATCCAAGATCAGTGTTTCCATGGGTTTTCCTTTCTACTTTTCGGCTGCTGCTTCTTCGAGCCGCGAGCGCAAAGCCGCCGGCAGCTTCAGACCGTTTGCAAGCTCATCCAGATAGGCGCGCTCGGCCGGTTCGTCGGGATCGATTCCAAGCCGCGCCGCCAAATAGAGCTCCGCGCCTTGGGCCTCGGTCTTCACCGCGCTCGCAAGACTTCCGATATCGACCTCTTGCGTGAGCAGATCGAACAAATAGGCCTTTGCGTCCGCGTCGAGCCCAAGGCGCTCCACTTCGGCGAACAAGCGCCCCTGCTCCGCCGCGTCGATGTGCCCGTCCGCCTTCGCTGCGCCGATCATCGCGCGCACGAGCACGAGCTCGAAAGGGCTGCCGTCCGCGGCGGGCTCTGCGTGCGGCAACGCCGGCGCGGTTTCTTTCGACAAAGGCGCGATGGGCGGAGCCGGTGAATGCGTCGCTCGTGCGCGTGCAGCCCGGTCCTGCTCGTAACTCTGATAAGCGCGCATCGCGAGCGCGCCGAGAACCGCGGCGCCCCCATAGCCGAACATGCCGCCGGGCCTGCGAGCGCGCCTGCCGCCGAGCATCATCCCGAGCAAGCCGCCCGCAAGCGCACCCCCGGCGAAAGCGTTCGCGCCGCCAGCTTGGTCGAGACGGTTTTTCACCTGCCAACTCGCGGAACGCAAATCGCGGCCCATCTCGCCGCCGAGAAACTGCTCCAGCAGCTGCTTCGGATCTAGCACTGTACGTCCTCTTCAGGGCGCTGCGAGGACTCTCATTGCAGCGCAGACTCGCTAAAAAGCAAAGGGGCAGTCGCTGACTGCCCCTTCGCGAGGACGATCGACTCTAGAGAAGCTTAGAACTCGGCGCGGAACCCGATTCGCATCGTGTCTGCGTTGTCGTTCATGTCCATGCCGAAGAAGAGCGCCATCTTCTGGTTGAAGTAATAGCGCCCCGTAGCGCTGACGCCCGTGTCGCTGCCGGCTTCGTCGAAATCGATCCAGTTCAGCATCGCGTCGACCTCGAACGATTCGCCGAGACGCGAGCGGATGCCGCCGCCGAGCGCGAGGCCGTCATCGTCTGCCGTGAAACCGGCAAACTCGACCTCCGCGTCGACATACGACACCGTGCCCACGAAATCGAGGTCGGGCGACAACTCATGGTTGTATCCGCCGCCGAGCTCGATCTGCGTGCCATCGATGCCGAAGTCCAGGCTTTGATCCTGCCATTCGCCAAGCAGGAAGAACTTGTCATTCAACTCGTACGCGCCCGCGATTTGGAAGCCGTCGCCATCGACGCTCCCAGGGCCGTCCAACTCGACGTCGATCAAGCTCACCTCGAAGTTGCTGTAGTGCAGCTCCGCAAGCGAGATGCCGGGCGTCAAAGCAAGAAGCAATGAGCCAATAAGTAAACGTTTCATTCCAGGATCTCCCACGTTATGAGTGTGCGGGCCGCATCCTAGAGACTCGCGCACTCACGAGAAAGCGGCATGGATCACAACTTTGCGGGTCGTGGCAAAAGAACAACCGATACGCCGCGTGTACTGTAAAATGCGCCGCCTTACGTCAAAAAAACGAATCACGCAATTGCGTGCATGAGCGCTCCGGCAGGCGTGTCGCCAACACTATGTCCACGTCGCCTGTTGCGCGTGCGCAATCATCCGACGGCATTAAGTCGACGCTGCGCACGGCCACATAGGCCGGCAGCGATTCGCGCAAGATGCGCTTCAGCTCGTTCTTGATCGAAGAGTCGACCGCGACCTGGGCTGCCGCTCGCTCTGCACGATTGACGGTGGCGCCTCGGTCGTCGATGGCGTGAGCTGTCGTTGCAAGCGCGCTCAACGCCAATCCGAAAAAGAAATGTTTGCCGGCATGCATGGCTGAGAACTCCGTTGGCGGTGGTCGATGGGAGCAAGCTAGCGCCGTTGGCGGTGCCACGCTGTAAGCAATTGTCACGAACTGTGAACGCGGAAACGGGCTAACGCTGCGCTCGCAGAACCGCCGCGTCGATGGCTTCGTGGATTTCGCCGTCCAGCGAGCGGCCGACGCTCACGCCGCCACTCCCGCCGAGCCGCATGCGCCAGCCCAGATGGATGCCGATCATGACCGGTTGCTGCTGCGCGCCCACGAGCAGCGGAGATCCCGACAAGCCGGGCCGCGCTCGGCACGAGTACGTTAGCAGCCCGAGACCGACGTCCTCGGCGAGTGGCTCGGCTGCGCTCAGCACTCGGCAGTCGCCACGCACGGGGCTGCCGTCCGGGCGCAGGAGTCGCACTCGCATTTCTCCGGCGACGAGCTCCGGCAACGTGCTCGGAGACGGATAGGCGCTGCGCAGGCGTCCGACACGGCCGCCGAGACGAGCCTTCGTGAGCAACACCACCCAGTCCTGAGCAACATGGATCTCATGACCGCCCGCATTCCAGGCGGCAGCGATTTCGTAACGCTCGGATTCTCGGCCTATGACAACGCAATCCCGCATGATCGCGTCGGCGGTGAGCGGGAGACCGTGCGCCGTCGTCACGATTACGTCGCCGCGAGGCCGGCGCGCGACGATTTCGAGGATTGCACCGCGGCTCAACCAGAACAGCTGGTTCTCGGCTCGGCATTGCACTTGCGCGATCCCGCGCGCGAGCCCGTCGCCGCTCGCGTCCGGCATCGACGTGAGCTCCGCCCCATCCGCCGTACCGCAGATGCAAACGACGCTCAGGGCTACTGCGACGCGCATCGGCAACTTTGCCGTTCGCCGGATTGATCCCGAGCAACTCTAGCACGACGTCGGGAGATGCGTGGTCACGCGCACTGGAAGAAGCAGCGGCCGGCGGAAGCCGAGGGGGGAGTAGCCTCCGTGATCCGGCCGCGCTCCGAGAACGTCTTAGGCTGCGATGCCCACCGTGAGTTGCGCGTCGTAGCCGCCAGTCGCAGCGTTCTGCGCCACGGTAGCGAGCTGATACGTCACGCCGTCGGAGAAGATGCCGTCTCGATTCGGCGACGTGGGGTTTTGACCTTTCGCGACGTACAGCGCGCTGTTGTACACGGCGCTCGTCGCATCATCCGGGAACGCGAGTTGCGACGTCGCTTGCAGATCGAGCGCGAGATAGACGCGAAAGTGGATATGCGTCGCTCGACCCGGATACCAACCCGGATAAACGGTCGTGAACGCGACCTCGCCGTTGCTGTCGGTCATCTGCACACCGCGGCAGAACGTCTGGCCGCGAAGATCGGCGCCGGATTGGTTGTAGCCGGAGTAGTAGCCGTCCTTGTCGCAGTGCCACACGTAAACCATCGCGCTCGTCACCGGCGCGCACGCGTTTACCGTGCTCACGATCTTGAGCTTCAGGCGCAGCGGCATTCCCGGCCTGCCTTCCGTAATGTCCTCGCGTTGATAGGCCGCCGCACTCGCAATGTCGTTGAACAGCGGGTACGGCCCCACGGTCTCCTCCGGAATCAGCACGCAGGACAGCGAGCCGCTCGAACCGGTTGTCGTCGTCGCGCTGCCCATGGTTGTCGTGGTCGTCGTAGCGGTACCGGTGCTCGTCGTGGTCCCGGTGCTCGTGCCGGTCGCAGCGGCGTCGCTGCCGCCGCTGCTGCAGCCAACCAGAGTTAGCCCGCCCAAGGCGCCGACGCCGCCGAGCACCGAGCGCCTGCTCCACACGCGCTTCTTGAGCTCACGATGCAGCCAATCGTTCAACGTCGGCCGGGTCGCAGTCGCGAGGCCGGCGCCCGGCATCCCTGCATTCGATCCACTTGCATTCCGAGTGTGCATGTCCGTCCCGTGAGTTGTGAGATGAACTTGCGCATCTATTGCTCGACCGGCGGCCGGCCGCGCGGACCGCGGCCACCGTCGGGGCGTTCGGTGAGCAGCTTGAACTTCGTGATCTGCAACTCCGAAAGCACGGCCGAAAGCTTGGTCAGCGTCTCTTGCTGGAGCGCCTCACGGCTGGCGCGCACGTCCTCGAACGAGGGGCGCTCGGCACCCTCCGCGGCGCGCGCCTCGCGGGCAGCCAACATCGCGTCGCGCTGCTCCTTGAGCACGCGCTCGACCTCGCCTTTCTGATAGGGGTCGAGATCGAGCAGGATCGCCAGCCGGTCGATGTCCATCCTCGCGCCCGGGGGCGGGCCCGGCGGTTGCGCGGCTGCGGCAGCGGCAACGAAAGGCAGGATCAGAAGAACGGATTTGATGGCTCGCATGTGGTGGTCCTCCAGATTGTCCGTGCAGGCAATCTAGCGGCGCCGCCACTTGCGGGCTGTAAGCAATTGTTACGAAGTGTAAGCGCGGGGCAGGCGCAGGACCGCTTCGAGGCCGTGCGGCAATCGATTGCGCAGCACGAGCGAGCCGCCGTGCGCCTGTGCGACGTCGCGTGCGATGCTGAGTCCCAGGCCGGTGCCGCCCGTATCGGCGTTGCGGGAGCTCTCGAGACGATAGAACGGCTCGAACACCTGCTCGAGCATTCCCTCCGGAATTCCGGGACCCTCGTCGAGCACGCGCACGACGACGTCCGCGCCGTCGAGCTCCGCCACCACCCTCGCGCGCACTCCGTACTTCACGGCGTTGGACACGAGGTTCGTCAGACAGCGTTTCAATGCCTGCGGCCGCGCTGGGATTGGCTCGTGAACCGCAGCGTCGACGGCAACGTCCGCGCCGAGCACGGCGAACTCGGCCCGCAGCTCGGCGAGGAGCTCATCGATATTCACGGATTGCACTGGCTCGTCCGCGTTCAGTCCGCGGAACAGGTTCAGCGCACCGTTGATCATCGCGTTCATTTCGTCGAGATCGGCCGTGAAGTTGTCGCGCTGACGCTCGTCGTCGAGCGATTCGACGCGCAGCTTCAAACGTGTGAGCGGCGTGCGCAGGTCGTGGGACATTGCCGCGAGCACACGCGTGCGGCTGTCGAGATATCGGTGCAGGCGTTCCTGCATCGCGTTGAACGCGCGCGTCGCTTCACGCAGCTCGCGCGCGCCGGTCTCACGCAGCGGCTCATGCTGCGCGCCGCTTCCGATCGCCTCCGCGGCGATCGCGAGATCGGCGAGCGGCCGCGTGATCGTGCGCGCCATCAGATACAGCACGGCCGCGAGCACGATCGTGACGAGCGCGAGCTCCACGAAGATCTGCCGCGGCAGCGGCGGACCGGCACGCGGGACTTCGGTGCGGAAGGTCACTACGTCGCCGTCGGGCAGCGTGATCGCCACGTCGAATTGACGCCCGGGGCCACCCGGTCCGCCGCCGGGGCCACCCGGTCCGCCGGGTCCTCCCCCGGGTCCGCCGCGGCCGCCGCCGGGTCCTCCACCGGGGCCGCCGGGGCCACCGCGGAAAGGCTCCGGGCGAGCGCGGCCGACCCGGATCACGGCGCTGGCCGCCCGATCGGCCGGCTGAACGCTCACCTCGAAACCCGGGGGGAGCTGCCGCGCGAGCCGTGCGCGCAGCGCCGCCGCAGACGCAGCGAGATTCGGTTGCGGCGGCGGAGGACGGCGCGGCTCCGCGTCGCGGTCGACGACGAGCGCGCTCGTGCGCAAGCGCTCGATTTCCTCGGCGCGCGCTGCCGGCGGCAGCTCGGCGAGCGAGCCCGCTGTCGCTTCGAGGAGCTCGACGATTTCCGCGGTCTCGCTGCCCCAAAACGAAAGCTCGCGGCGCTCGCGAATGATCAGCGCGACGATCACGACGAGCGTGACGCCGATCGCGGCGAGCAACGCGGAGAGCAATCGCCCGAACAACGATTGCGGCCAGAGCTGGACTCTCATCGCGTGTCCCTCTCGACCGGCACACCGACGATGTAGCCCTCGCCGTAGACCGTCTTGATGATCTGCGGCGCACGCGCGTCCTCGCGAAGGGTTTGCCGCAGGCGGCTCACCCGCACGTCGATGCTGCGATCGAACGGATCCAGATCGCGGCCGCGCATGAGCTCCATGAGCTCGACCCGCGTGAGCACGCGCGGGGCGTTCGCGAGCAGCGCGGCCAGCAGCCGAAACTCCGCGCCGCCGAGCGCCACGGACTCGCCGGACGGATCCGTCAGCATGCGTGCCGCTGTATCGAGTCGCCAGCCGGCGAAGCGATAGCCGGGCACGCTTGCGGGGTCCGCGAGACGCGGCGCAAGTGCAGTGCGCCGCAGCACCGCGCGAATCCGTCCCAAGAGCTCGCGCGGGCTGAATGGCTTCGCGACGTAGTCATCAGCGCCCACCTCCAGGCCGACGACGCGGTCGACTTCTTCCCCGAGCGCGGTCAGCATGATGATCGGAATATCGGAGCTCGCCCGCAGCTCACGGCAAATTTGAAGACCGTTCTCGCGCGGCAGCATCAGATCGAGAACGATCAGATCGAACCGCGTCCGCTCGAGGGCGCGCCGCGTTTCCTGCCCGTCCGCGACCGCGGTTGCACGAAAGCCGTTCTTTTCGAGATAGTCGCGCAACAACGTGCGGATCTCGCGATCGTCGTCGACAACCAGAATGTGCTGCGCGGCGGCGTTCATGACATTGGTAAGCGGCACGCTTCCTGCCGCGGGGCCACTATACGGCCGTGCACGGCGCGCGGTTGTAACCAAATGTTACTGCCGAGTAGAAGCTCTAGCGTAGCCGCCGGCGCTACAATGCTAGGACACCGCAAAACTCAGGGGGAAACATGCGTGCTTTCGGCGTAGGCCTATTCAGTGCGGGACTGCTCCTAGGTATGGCGATCCAGATCGCCGTCGGACAGAGCCAGGCAACCGGCATTGTTGCCCTGAACCATGTGGGCATCAGCGTTCCCGATCTCGATGCGGCGATCGCGTACTACACGAAGACGTTGGGGTTTCCGGAGGCGTTCCGCGCCGTCAACGACGCCGGGCAGCCCACACTCGTCTACGTTCAGATCAGCCGCAACACGTTCGTGGAGCTTCAACCCGCCGGCCCCCAGCGGCCGCCCGGTATCAATCACCTTGGCGTAGAGGTGGAGAATGTGGCCGCCGCCGCTCGACTGTTGAAGGAGCGTGGAGCGACCGTCGAAGAGCCGCGCGCCGGCAGCACGAAAGCATTGCTCGCGAACGTCACGGATCTCAACGGCATACGTGTCGAGCTCCTCGAGATCACGCCCGATTCGCGCCAGCGGGAAGCCATCGAGCGCTGGGAGCAGCGCCGTTGACGGCGCGGCGGCGTAGTCGGCGCTGCGAGCGCGCACTGCGTTTCTCGTGCGGCTTGGCGGCAGCGCTTTTTGCGACCTACGCGAGCCTCGCCGCCGCTCAGCCAAACCCTTATCGCGTCGTCGAGGGTTGGCTCGCAGCGCCTAGCGGCCGAACGCTCGGCTCGATGAGCATGGTCGACGTCGATGCGGCCGGGAACGTGTGGGTCGCGGAGCGTTGCGGCGAGAACAATTGTCTCGGCCACGACGACATTGCCCCGATTCTGCAGTTGAGCTCGTCCGGACGCTGGATCAAGACGTTCGGCGCCGGCCAATTCGCGTGGCCGCACGCCATCCACGTGGACGGTCAGGGCAACGTTTGGGTCACCGACGCGCGCAGCGGCGAAGGCCGCGGTCACCGCGTGCTGAAGTTCAGCCCCGCGGGCGAGCAGCTCCTCGCGCTCGGCGAAGCCGGCGTCGCCGGCTCCGATTCGGCGCATTTCAACGGACCGACCGACGTCGTCGTCGCCCCCAACGGCGACTTTTTCGTCACGGACGGACACGAGGCCGAATCGAACAACCGCGTGATGAAGTTCTCGCGCGACGGGCGCTTCATCAAGCAATGGGGTGGAACCGGCTCCGCGCCGGGGCAGTTCGTCGTTCCGCACGCAATCGACATCGATTCGCGCGGCCGGCTGTTCGTGGCGGATCGCGACAACAACCGCATTCAGATCTTCGACCAGGAGGGCCGCTTTCTGGACGCTTGGACGCAGTTCGGACGGCCGAGCGGATTACACATCGGCGCCGACGATACGCTGTACGTGTCGGACAATCAGTCGAACGATGCGCGCAACCGCGGCTGGCACCGAGGCATTCGCGTGGGTAGCGCGCGCGACGGAACCGTCACCGCTTTCATTCCGGATCCGCAGTTTGATCCGGCGCAGACGCAAGAGACTGGCGCCCACGGCATCGCCGCCGACGCGGAAGGGCACATCTACGGTGCGGAGGTCTATTCGCAGACCGTGAAGAAATACGAACGCGACACTCAGAAACCGAACGCGAGCGTCTCCCGGTAGTCGCGCAGTGCTAGCTCGTGCACGACGCGTTCCTCACGGAGTGCGTCGGTCTCGGTTGTGATTTGTCCGTAGCGTTGGCCGAGATCGGCCGCGCGCGAGACGAACAACACGCGCTGCTCCGCCGTCGTGTCCGAGCTGACCATGCTCACGCCGATCGCGGTGAGCTCCTGCTTGATGTTCTCCTGCGTGCGCAAGTTGGTCGCGATCTGATTCTCGACGCGCTGCAAAGCGCTTTCGAGCTCGTACAGACGGCGGCCGGAGTTGTACGCAGTCAGAAATTCCGCTTCGAGGTTCGCCGGACACACGCCCTGATAGCCGCCGCCGCGCCGCCCGACATCGAAGCCCTGGGTCGGTCGGCAATACACCTCGACGCCCTCCGCGTGCCCGTCGCGATAGGCCGCAAGATCCGGCACGACGCCGTGCTTGCTGCACGCCTCGCGGTAGCTGCCGATCGTGCCGACGGGGCGGCCGTAGGTGCCGTCCTCGAAGCCTACGGTTCGCCAATCGGACACGAGGCAGGCTTGCTCGCTCATGCCGGCGCAACCGGTCAAAGCACAGGCGGCGGCGAGCAGCGAGACGGTTTTGCGCACGAGCATCGCGATCACTCCAGACGACTGTCGGCAAAGTATAGGAGTGCGCGTTCGCCCGTCCTGGGATACCGGTCACATTCGCAAGGTGTCAGGCACCGGGTCAGGCACGGTGCCTGACCCGGTTTTTGCTATCGTCCGTCCTATGTCGCTACCGAACCTCGACATGCACGATTTCCTGCGCGCACCGCAGAGCGCCGCCGGCGCGCGGTTCGTGCGCGGACTCACCGACGCGTGTCACGACGTCGGCTTCTGTTATCTGTCGGGGCACGGCGTGCCCATCGAGCTCGATGCGGCGATCATGGCGCAGGCGCGCGCGTTCTTCGCGCTGCCCGAGAGCGAGCGGCGCGCGCTCGCGATCGTGAACTCGCCGCACTTTCGCGGCTACACCGTGCTCGGTGGCGAACTCACGAAGAACGTCCGCGACTGGCGCGAGCAGCTCGACATCGGACCCGAGGAGGCGGCGGCGCGCGTGTCCCCCTCCGCACCGGCGTGGCAGCGCCTGCGCGGGCCGAACCAATGGCCCGCGAACCTCCCCACGATGCGCCCCGCGGTGCTCGAGTGGATGCATCAGATGGCCGGCGTCGGGCTCGCCGTGCTGCGCGCGTTGGCGCTCGGGCTCGGTCAGCCGCTTCATTACTTCGACGCGGTCGTGCTACCGCGCGGGGATCCGCATCTGAAGATCATTCGTTACCCGGCGCAAGAACGGCGCGCGAGCCCAGGCCAAGGCGTCGGCATGCATCACGACTCGGGGCTCGTCTCGTTCGTCTTGCAAGATGCCGTGGGGGGATTGCAGGTCGAGCACGGCAGCCGACTCATCGACGCGACTCCGCGCCAGGGTACGTATGTGATGAACCTCGGCGAGATGCTGCAAGCCGCGACCGCGGGTTATCTGCGTGCGACGAAACACCGCGTGCAAAGCCCGCCCGCGGGCGTCGAGCGCGTTTCGGTCGCGTATTTCTTTCATCCGCGGCTCGATGCAGTGTTCGCACCGATTGCGCTGCCGCCGGCGCTCGCGGCCGAGGCGCCCGGCGGCCAGAACCCCGATCCGAACGATCCGATCTTCGCGACGTTCGGCGACAACTATCTGAAGATCAGGCTGCGCTCGCACGCGGACGTCGCTGCGGCTCACTACGCGGACGTTCGCACGTGACGAAGCGCAGCGCGCGGGCGGGACTGGCGAATGCCCCGACCTACTGTAGACTCCCAGTCAGCGCGAATAACGACACGCACAATAGGGGCGCACGATGCCGCTGCAGCGCATGGAGCATTACCTGGTGCTCTCCGATGACATCGACAAGACCAGGGATTTCTACCGCGACGCGCTCGGCATGCGGCAAGGTTTTCGGCCGCAGCTCGAGTTCCCGGGTTTTTGGCTCTACGTTGGCGATACGCCGTGCATCCACATCGCGGAATGGCAAACGTACGCGGCTTGGACCAAGGAAGTCGGCATTCCGATTTCGACCAAGGCCTCCGGAACGGGCCCCGTCGATCACATTGCGTTCAACGCCACCGGCTTCGACGACATGCTCGCGCAGCTGCGCAAGCTGGGCGTGACGGCGAGTCAGAACTTGCTCGACGACATCGGCTTGCGGCAGCTGTTCTTGCACGACCCGAACGGCGTCGCGATCGAGCTGAATTTCAGGATATAGGAGTCGAGAGTGAAGACTACGGACTACGGATTCATCGGCGTCGGCCGAATGGGCGCACACATGGCACGGCGCCTGCTCAAAGCGGGCCACAGCCTCACGGTGTTCGACACGTCGCGCGACGCGCTGCGCGAGATGGAGCAGGCCGGCGCACAAGTCGCCGCCTCGGCCCTGGCAGTTGCGGACGCAAGCGAAACGGCGTTTCTGAGCCTGCCGACTCCGGACATCGTGCAGAAGGTGTGCGCGGGGCTGGTCGACACGAAACGGCTCAAAGTCGTCGCGGACTGCTCGACGACGGGACCGCAAGTTGCGCGCATCGCTCAAGCCGAGCTCGCGCAGCACGGCATCGTCTACATGGACGTGCCGGTGAGCGGCGGCATGGCCGGAGCGCGCGACGGCACGCTAGCGGTGATGGTGTCGGGGCAGCGAGCAGTGTTCGAGAAGCTCGAAAGCGTGCTCAAGAACTTCGGCAAGGTGTTTTTCGTCGGTGAGGGCGCGGGTCAAGCGCAGGTCATGAAGCTCGCGAACAATTTGCTCGCGGCCGCCGTGATCGTGCTCTCGTCCGAGGCAATCGCGATGGGCGTCAAAGCCGGCCTGAATCCGCGCCAGATGTGCGACATCATCAACGCCGGCAGCGGCCGCAACAGCGCAACGCAGGACAAATTCCCGCGCTCCGTGTTGCCGGGAACGTTCGACTTCGGATTCGCGACCGGTCTTTCCTACAAAGACGTTCGCTTGTGCCTGCAGGAGGCCGACGCGCAAGGCGTACCGATGATCGCGGGCGCGGCCGTGTTCCAGATGCTCGGCGTCACGAAGGCGCGGTTCGGCGCGGATTCGGACTTCACCTCGATCGCACGCGTCTACGAGGAGTGGGCCGGCGTCGAGATGCGCGGCTGAGCGCATGGCCGTCACGCACAACAGCGCCGTCCGAAGCGACGCGCCGCTCGCCGTCAGGATGGGCCACGCGATCGCAGAGTGCTCTTGGTCCGACTTGACGCAGGAGACCGTTGCGAAAGCCAAGCTGTGCGTGCTCGATCTGCTCGCGAGCGCATTCACGTCGGTCGATCTTCCGTGGTGCCGGCAAGCGATCGCGATCGCCGTGCGCAACTCGGGCGCGATCGCGAAAGGCGGCGCCGGCATCATCGGCACTGCGCACGTCGTATCGAAGCACGACGCCGCGTTTGCGAACGGCGTCATCGGCCACGGCATCGTGCGCGACGACATGCACGTCGGCAGCGTGAGCCATCTCGGCACCGTGATCGTGCCGACGCTGCTCGCGCTCGCGACCGACGCTCGCATCGACGGCAAACGATTCCTCACCGCGATCGCGGCCGGATACGAAGTGGGCGGCAAAGTCGGCCGCATGATCCTCGACGTCGAAGTGTCGAAGATCTTTCGCCCCACGGGCATCACGGGTCCCATCGCGGGCGCTGCGGCCGGCGCCAAGCTACTCGGCCTCGACGCGGAGGCGACGGCGACGGCGCTCGCACTCGGCGCCAACGCCGTATCCGGCTACAACGAGTGGGCCGCGACCGGCGGCAGCGAGATGTTCTTCCATACCGGCGCCGCGGCGCGCAGCGCGTTGACTGCGGTGGAGCTCGCATCGGAGGGAGCCTACGCGTCGCGCACCGCGATCGACGGGGAGGCGGGCCTGCTCGCCGCGTTTCACAAGCCGCTGCAACCTGCAGTCGCGGAGCTTTTCGCCGACTCGCCCGAGATCCTCGCGGTGTTTTTCAAGCCCGTGCCCGCGTGCAACTTCGCTCAGTCCGCCGCGCAGGCCGCGCATGCGATCGCGCAACGCGAGAGGGTACGCGCCGCCGACGTCGAGCGCATCGTAGTCCGCGTTACGCGCGCGGCATCGCTGTATCCCGGCTGCAACGTGAGCGGCCCGTTCGAGCACGTTCTGCAGGCGAAGATGAGCATTCACTACAACGTCGCGGCCGCCCTCGCCGCGGGCAACTTCGACGAGGCGAACTACGAGCCGAAGAAAAATTCGCAAGCGCTGCGGCTCGCGACGTTGACCACGTTGGAGGTGGACCCGGAGCTCACGAAGGCGTTCCCGGCGCGTCAAGGCGCCGAGGTGCTCGTCCACACGAAAGCGGGCGACGTCTGGAGCGAGCGCGTGGCCGACGTCACGCCCGCAAGCGCCGCGGAAGTACGCGAGCGCTTCCTCACCGCCGCGAGCTCCCGAGTCGGCGCCGCCGCCGCGGCCGAGCTCGACGAGCTCGTAGCATCGCTCGAGAAGTGCAAGGACTTGGGGAAGCTCACGCGTCTCACGCGCGCAACGAAGTGAGCGCGCAGTGACCGTCGCGCAGCATATCGAGAATTTTCTGCAGCTGCTCGCCGCCGGACTTCTGACCGGCGCGATCTACGGCCTCATGTGCGTGGGCCTGTCCGTGATCTTCGGCGTGATGCGCGTGATCAATTTCGCTCAAGGCGAATTCATGATGCTGGGCATGTACTTCGCGCTGTATTGCTTCGGCGCGATCGGCACCCACGTGATGTTCGGCGATCTGATCGCGCCGTTCATTGCAGCGGTGCTCGCGGGCCCAGCGATCTTCTTGGTCGGCGTGCTGCTGCACAAGACCCTGGTCAGCCGGGTCACAGGACTCACCGGCACCGGCTTGCAAGCGGAAGGCCACTACGCACAACTCATCTTGACGCTCGGCATCGCGCTGATCCTGTCGAACGGCGGCTTGATCGTGTTCGGGTCGGCGCCCGTGTCGATCGCGACGCCGCTCTCCTCGAGCCCCTGGATCGTCGGACCGCTCTGGGGCGACGAAATCCTGTTGTTCATCAATCAGCAGCAAACCGTCGCAGCTGCGATCGCGGTGGCCGTCGTCATCTGCCTCGCGCTCGTGCTCGCGCGCACTCGGCTCGGGCGCTCGCTGCGCGCGGCCGCCGACAATCCTCGCGCGGCCGTTTACATGGGGATCGACGTCGATCGAGCGTATCGGCTCGCATTCGGTTTCGGCGTCGGCATCACGGCTATCGGCGGCGGGCTGCTCGCGTCGAGCTACCCATTCCAGCCGTACGTCGGCATCGAATACGTGATCATCATGTACGCCGGCGTCGTGCTCGGCGGGCTTGGCAGCGTGCGGGGCGCGTTTTTCGGCGGGCTCACGATCGGCCTCGTGCAGCAGCTCTCGGCGCTATTCCTACCGAACCAGCTGCAGAATACGGCGATCTTCGTGTGTTTCTTGGCGGTAGTGCTGCTGAAACCCGACGGGTTGTTCGGCAAAGCTGCGCGCAGGGCGTGACCGATGGCGCGTAGGGCAGAGCCGCGCCACGGAGTGTGGATCCTCGCGTTCGTTGCTGCGTACGCCTTGATCGCGCTACTCGTCCGCAATTCGTATTACCAATTGATCATGACGGTCGTGCTCGTCTGGGCCGTGATGGGTCTAGCGTGGAATCTCTTCAGCGGCTACAGCGGACTCATCTCGTTCGGCCATGCCGCATTCTTCGGCTTGGGCGCCTACTTCGTGGTGCTTGCCCAGATCCACTGGAGCTTGACGCCATGGCTCGGCATTCCGATTGCCGGGGTTCTCGGCGGCATCGCGGGCCTCGTCGTGGGCGTGCCGACGTTTCGCCTGCGCGGCCACTACTTTGCGCTCGCGATGCTCGCCTATCCGCTCGCGCTGCTCTATGTCTTCGAGTGGCTCGGCTATCAGGAAGCCACGATCCCGATGCGCCGCGAGGCGCCGCTCGCGTACATGCAGTTCGCCGACGGCCGCGTCTACGTCTTCATCGCGCTCGCGGTAACGCTCGGCGCGATGCTGCTCACGCGCAGGATCGAGCAATCGCGGTTCGGCTTGTCGCTGCTCGCGATCAAGCAGGACGAGGTCGCAGCCGAAGCGGCAGGCATCTCGACGCTCGCGTGGAAGCTCAGAGCCATTGCGCTTTCCGGCGCGATGGCCGGCGCGATCGGCGGCTTTTACGCGGTCGTGCAGCTCGTCGTCACGCCGCTGTCCGTGTTCGGCATGCTCGTCTCGGCGCAAGCGCTGATCGTGGCAATGTTCGGCGGCGTGGGCACGGTGTGGGGCCCCGTGATCGGCGCCGTCACGCTCGTGCCGCTCTCCGCCTACCTCGATGCGCGAGCGGCCGCGCTGCTCGAGGGATTCTTCGCGTTCGTGAGGCGCTACTTCGAGGGCTTCGAGCCGAGCGTGGAGGCTTCCGGCATTCACGGCGTGATCTACGGCATCGCAATCATTACGGTGATCACGCTTGCGCCGGATGGCGTCTTTTGGAGGGTGCGCGATCACCTGCATCGGCGGCGCGCGAGCCGCGACAACGCGCCCCGCGACCACGCCGCAGCGATTGGCCTGCCCGCGCGCGCAGCCGAAAATGCAGCCGGTCCTCCAGTCGTGAGCCACGCGGCAAGTGCGGACGCGCCGCCGAACGTGCTCGAGGTGCGCAACCTATCGAAGTCGTTCGGCGGCCTCACCGCAGTGAATGCGGTGTCGCTCGAAGTTCGGCGCGGCGAGATCTTGGGAATCATCGGACCGAACGGCGCCGGCAAAACGACGCTGTTCAACCTGCTGAACGGCTTCAGCGTACCCGACGCGGGCGAAGTGCTACTGAACGGCCGCAATGTCGTCGGGCAAGCGCCGAATCGAATTTGCCGCGGCGGCGTCGGTCGCACATTCCAGGTCGTCAAGCCGTTCCGGCGGATGTCGATCGCGGACAACGTAGTGATCGGCGCCTACGCGCGCACGCGCACTGACACCGAGGCGCGCGCACAGGCAGCGCAGGCGCTGGAAGCCGTCGGCTTGTTGCAAGACGCAGAGCTCCTCGCCGGCAACATCAGCAACAAGCAGTTGCGGCTCATGGAGCTTGCACGAGCCCTTGCCTCGCAGCCGCAGCTCTTGCTGCTCGATGAGATCTTCGCTGGACTCACGAGCGGCGAAGTGCAAGAGGTCGCATCCGTGATCCGCAAGCTCGTGTCCGCAGGCATGACGATTGCGATCATCGAGCACACGATGCAAGCGATGGTGAAGCTCGTCGACCGTTTCGTCGTTCTGGATCACGGCGCGGTGCTCGCGGTCGGGGCGCCGGAGGACATCACGAAGGATCCGAAAGTGATCGAGGCATATCTCGGCAAGAAGTGGCTCGCCGATGCTCGAGATTGAACGACTACACGCGGGATACGGCGGCGTTCCGGTCCTGAACGGCGTGTCGTTGCGTGTCGGTGCCGGCGAGCTCGTCGCGGTCGTCGGACCGAACGGCGCGGGCAAGACGACCTTGTTCAACGCGATCTCGGGCTTGGTGCCCGCGACCGGCGGTGCGATCCGTTTCGGCGATGTCGACCTCCTCGCCGTGCCCGCCTCGGGCCGCGCACATCTAGGGATCGCCCACGTGCCCGAAGGGCGGCAAGTGTTCCCGACGCTCACCGTGCGCGAAAACTTGGAGATGGGTGCGTACACGGAAGCTGGTCGCGCCGCGTGGAAGCGCAGCCTCGAGAGCATCTACATGTGGTTTCCCGTGCTCGCGCAGCGCAGCCGTCAAGCCGCCGGCACGCTATCGGGCGGCGAGCAGCAGATGCTCGCCATTTCGCGCGGCCTCGCCTCCGCGCCGCGGCTGCTGATGCTCGACGAGCCGTCGATGGGCCTGGCCCCCGCCGTCGCCGACGCGATCTTCGAGCGGATCGTGGCAATTCACCGCGACTCGAAGCTCGCCGTGCTGCTCGTCGAGCAGCGCGTGGCGGAAGCGCTGCATTTCGCCGATCGTGGGTACGTGATGGAGAACGGCAGAGTCATCCTCGAAGGCGATCACTCGACGCTCGCGAACGACGATCGCGTACGCCAGGCGTATCTCGGCATGTGAGCCGGAATCGGGGTCGGGTACTCATTTCCGTCCCCAGTCACTGCAATTTGAAAGGCGGGCGGCGGAAATTCGTACCCGACCCCAAATAGTCGAGCGCCGACGCGAGCATTGCGCGCGTGCCGAGCTTGAGCGCCGCTTCATCGACGAAGAACAGCGGCGAATGATTGATCGCAGCAGCGCTCATGTTGCTACCCGGCGGCGTGGCGCCGACGAAGAAAAAGAGCGCCGGCGCATAGCGGGCGTACTCGGAGAAATCCTCCGCAACGGTGATGGGGGCAATCTGATGACCTTGCCACCGCTTGCGCGCTCGAGGGACGGGCGCATTCGCTCGGTCAGATCCGGATCGTTGCGGGTGATCCGATATCCCTGCAGCCACGGAATTTCCGCCTCTACGCTCGCGCCGTGCGCGGCCGCTATCTGCTCGGCGATTTGGCGGAGTCCCGCAAAAGCAGCTTCGCGCATGTCGGGCTCGAAGGTGCGGATCGTGCCGATCAACTCGACTTCATCCGGAATGATGTTCTGACGGATGCCGCCGTGAATCGCCCCGAAGCTGACTACGACCGGCGCTCGGGTGAGATCTGCCCGACGGCTGACGAGCGTCTGTGACGTGCCGACGATGTCGGCGGCAGCGACGATCGGATCGACACCGCTCCAGGGACGTGACCCGTGCGTCTGACGGCCTTTGACCACGATGCGGAAACTGTCGGCCGCCGCAAGGAACGGTCCAGGGCGGACCGCAATGACGTCGGAGGGGATGCTCGCCATGACGTGCAGACCAAACACCGCTTCCGGCACGAAGTCATTGAACAGACCTTCCTTCACCATCAGTGCGGCACCGCCTTCCTCTCCATCCGGTGGGCCTTCCTCTGCCGGCTGAAAGATGAACATGACCTCGCCGGCCAACGTCTCGCGACGGCTCGCTAGCGCTTCCGCAACGCCCATGAGAATCGCCGTGTGAGCATCGTGGCCGCACGCATGCATCACGCCCGTCGTCTGACCGCGGAACTCCGCCGTGACTGCCGAAGCGAACGGCAGCTCCACCTGCTCCGTGACGGGTAGCGCGTCCATATCGGCGCGCAGCGCAAGACGCCGCCCCGGCAGCCCGCCGCGCAAGATACCTACGACGCCGGTATGAGCGATGCCGGTGCGCACTTCGAGCCCCAGGCGCTTGAGGTGATCTGCCACCAACGCCGAGGTGCGATGCTCTCTATTGCTGAGCTCGGATGCTGATGAATGTCACGCCGCCAGGCGAGGATGCGACCATCCACACCTTCCGCGAGGGCCTCGAGATCGTCAGCCGCCAGCGGGCCGGCGGCAAGAAATACCAGGACAACGAAAACTGTGCGCATTCGGGCTCCGTTTTTGGCAGTAGCGCCCTCTTTGCGTCATGACATCATGAATCGGCAGTCGTTGTACACCGGCGAGAGTCCCGAGCGCGAGACGGACCTATTACAACCTCGCGTGCGTCTGTCAGAATTTGCTGCAGCCGGTCTCTCAAGTATCAAAGGAATCTCATGAACAAGGAACTCTTCGACAAAGGTCTCGCTATTCGCAAATCCGTCATCGGCGCCGAATTCGTCGACAAGGCGCTCGCGACGGCGGACGACTTCAACATGCCGCTGCAGGAGCTCGTTACCGAGTACTGCTGGGGCGCCGTCTGGGGGCGAGAGGGACTCGCCAAGAAGACGCGGTCGCTCTTGAACATCGCGATGCTTTCGACATTGAATCGACCGCACGAGCTCAAGGTTCACGTCAAAGGCGCGATCAGGAACGGCGCATCGAAAGAAGAGATCCGCGAGACGCTGCTGCAGGTGGCGATCTACGCCGGGGTGCCCGCGGCCGTCGACTCGTTCCGCATCGCAAAAGAGGCGCTCGCGGAGCTCGACGGCCAATAGACGGGAGCAAGGTTTGCGTAAGCATCAAATGCTGATCGGCGGGGCGCGAGTCGACGCCGTATCCGGTGAATGGTTCGAGTCGTTCAACCCGTACACGGCGAAGCCTTGGGCGCTCGTCCCGCGTGCTACAGCGGAGGATGTGAATCGAGCTGTAGCCGCCGCACGCGCGGCCGGTAAGAGCCATGAATGGCGCGGCCTCACTCCCACCGCCCGTGGCAAGCTGCTCTTCAATCTCGCCGACAAGATCGCCGCGCGGGCCGACGAGCTTGCTGCGATCGAGACCACCGACAACGGCAAGCTGATCTTGGAGATGCGCGCGCAGCTGCGCTACTTGCCGGAGTGGTTCCGCTATTTCGCGGGACTCGCCGACAAGCTCGAGGGCCGCGTGATACCGATCGATCGGCCCGGGATGTTCAACTTCACGCTCGAGGAGCCGCTCGGCGTCGTCGCAGCGATCGTGCCGTGGAATTCGCCGCTGATGCTCGCTGCCTGGAAGATGGCGCCAGCTCTCGCGGCCGGCAACACATTCGTCTGGAAACCGTCCGAGCACTCCTCCGTATCCGCGCTCGAGATGGCGCCGATCTTTGCCGAGGCCGGATTGCCGCCCGGCGTCGTCAACATCGTCACGGGGTTCGGCAACGAGATCGGCGACGCTCTCGTGGGTCATCCCGACGTCGCCAAAGTGGCGTTCACCGGAGGCGATGCCACGGGCGCGCAGGTCTATCAAACCGCCGCGCGCGGCCTCAAGCCCGTCACGATGGAGCTCGGCGGCAAATCGGCGCAGATAGTGTTCGCGGACGCGAATCTCGACAATGCCGTCAAGGGCGTCGTGTCGGGCATCTTCGCGGCGACCGGCCAGACGTGCGTCGCAGGCTCGCGCGCGCTCGTGCATCGCTCGATCCACGACGAATTCGTCGAGCGGTTTCTCAAGCTCGCGCGCACTGCGCGCATGGGGGATCCGCTGCTCGAAACGACTCAGGTGGGTCCAATCACGACGAAACCGCAGTATGCGAAGGTCTTGAGCTACATCGAGATCGCGAAGCAGCAAGGCGCGAGGGTGATGCTCGGCGGCTATCCCGCGGCCCGGCCCGAATGCGGCGACGGCTGGTTCGTCGAGCCAACCGTGTTCACGGCGGTCACGCCCGACATGCGCATCGCGCAGGAAGAAGTGTTTGGACCCGTGCTGTCGGTCATTAAGTTCAAGACGGACGAGGAAGCGCTCGAGATCGCGAACGGCTCGATCTACGGCTTGGCCGCCGGCGTGTGGACGGCGGATATCGGCCGCTGCCTCAACGTGGCGCGGCAGCTCGAATCGGGAACCGTCTGGATCAACACGTATCGCGTGTCGAGCCCGTTGTCGCCGTTCGGCGGCTACAAGCGCTCCGGCTTCGGCCGCGAGAGCGGACTCCTCGCCATCCGCGAATTCGTCCAAGAGAAGAGCGTCTGGATCGAGACGAGCGGCGCCGACGTCCCGAATCCGTTCATCGTCCGCTGAGGGGGGTCATTCACCGATTTGCGCTAAGACTCAGTTTTTCTCAGATGCTCGCCGAGGCGCAAGGCGAGTGCAACGATCGTGAGCGTCGGGTTCGCGAATCCGGCCGTCGGAAACACGGACCCGCCCGCGACATACAGGTTGTCGATGCCGTGCACGCGCGAATCCGGGTCGACGACGCCAAACCGCGCATCTTCGTGCATGCGCGTGGTCCCCGCGTGATGGTGCGCGTTCGGGTCCGGCGCTGCTCGTCCTTGATCTCCTCAATGCCCCATAGCCCGCCGATTCGAGAGCGCGCGCAAAGCGCTGGCGCGTGGCCTGCAGTGCGCGCTGCTCGTTGTCGGTCCAACGCCAATGGACTTGCACGCGCGGTGTGCCAAAGCCATCGCGGCGCGCGTCGAGGACGACGCGATTTTCCGGACTCGGCGACTGCTCGAGATTCAAGAGAAGCCGAATTCGCCCTCGATTCACCGACGCGCCACCGCCACGCGACCAACCTGCAGCCCCTTGCGGATAGTTCTTGGCGCGCGGGCCTTCGTTGCCGACGACGCGACGCCGAATACGCGTCCACAGGCCCGGCGCGCCGACGGCCGGCAGCAACGTCGCCGACGCTTGCAGCGCGCCCCGAGCGCGCAACTCGGCCGCGGCGATCGCGAGTCGGCCCGATGACCAACGTGCCGTCCGGGGCGACATGGTGATTGTAAAACCCCGCGTCCTCGAGAAAGTTGGGGCGTGCCGGCCTCAGCGTGAGCGCGTAATCGCGCGGATGCTCCATGAAGAATCGGCCGACGAGATCGTGCGCATTGCCCAAACCTTCGCTGCGCACTGCGTTCGACGCGAGCAGCAAACGAGCATTCTCGATCGCGCCCGCAGCGAGCACGAACCGTTTGGCGCGCACTCGTAGCCGTGCGGCCTTTCTCGGGATGGTAGCGACTACGGCCTCCACATGCCCCGCGTGCCGATCCGTCACGAGGTCGACGACGGTTGCATGACAAATCGTGCGCACTCGATCGCTCGTTCGCAGATGCGCGATCGGCCCATCCAGCAACCCCGCGGCGAACCCGAACTGATACACGCTCGTGGCGACGATTGCATCATCGAGAGCGAAAGGGCGCGCGCCGTCGCTCACCCACGCGGCAGCATCGTATGCGAACGCGCCGAGGCCACACGTCTTCTGGGCTTTGGCATACCACGGGCCGAGGTCGGCTGCGCCGAACGGCCATCCGCTATGAGGGACCCATTCCCGCCGCTCGAAGTCGATCGGATCGAGCGGCGCATACTTGGCTCCGGCTGCGCCGTCGACGTCGGTGTTCCAGGTGTTCACTGTGCCGCCGATCTGACGGCGACGCACATCCCGTAAGTCGGAGTACGCACTTCCGACGACCTCGCCCGCGTTCGCTTCCTGGCAACCGGGCTCGCACTCGAGTCCGCCGCTTTCGAGCAGTACCAACTGAGAACCGACCGCCGACGCCTCCAGAGCGACAGCGAGCGCGGCGGGGCCGGAGCCGACGATACATAAGTCGGTTTCGATCTCCTCGTCGTGGCTCGGTAGATGCAGCGCGTCGAGTATCATGCGGTTTCGAGCTTCGCGAGGTGCGAGGGGCCGTGGTGACGCGAGGATATACCGAGCCTTCGGAACGGACGATCACCGTCATCATACCCACCGTTGCGTTGGTAGAGCGCACCGATCACCTGCACCGCGCAATCGACAGCGTGCTCCAGCAGGAGGACGTGAATGCGTTGCCGCTCGTCGTCGTGAACGGCACTGCGGCCGATCGAGAGCTCGTGCACGAACTCTCCCGTCGCACCGACATCGAGTTTGCGTCCTTGGCGACCGCGAACTTGCCGGCCGCGCTGCGGGCCGGCCGAGCGCTCGTGCGCTCGCCGTGGTTCGCTGAGCTCGACGACGACGACGTGCTGTTGCCGAACGCCCTCGCGACGCGAATACGCGTGCTGGCGAGCGATCCTACGATCAGCGCGGTCGTCTCGAACGGCATCATCCGCGGTGGCCCTGAAGGAGATCTGCCTGCGATCACGGATACCGCGCGCACGGCCGCTTACTCGCTCTCCGCGCTCGACGCCGCGACATGGTGTACGCCGCGGGTGGAGCATTGTTCCGCACGTCGGCCGTGCCACGGGAGCTGTTCGACGGCGTGCCGCAATATCTCGAATGGACCTATCTCGCGGTACGCCTCGCGCAATCTTGCAAGCTCGCCTTCATTTTCAGAGCCCACTTTCGTTCGGCATACCGATTCGCCGTTCAGCGTTTGGGCGTCCGACGGCTGCCGGCTCGGTTTGCCGGCCGCGATCGAAAAGGTGCTCACGCTCGACTTGCCGCCGAGCTTGCGCCGCGTTTTCGAAACGCGCTTGACGGCGGCGTGCCACGAGGCGGCAGTCTTGCATCTCCGCCACGGCCGCGTCGGATCGGCGATCACGTGGCATCTGCGCAGCCTGAACACCGTGCGCGGCTGGCGGTACCTGCCGTTCACTCGCAAGCTGCTGCTCGGGCTCGGCGCGAAGCGCGCGGCATCGCGGCCGCGTCCTAGCGCTCGCATTCGACGGCGCCAGTCCGGAACTCTTGCAACGCTGGGCAGCGGACGGCAAGCTGCCGAACCTCGCGCGCCTCATCGACGACGGCGTCTCGGGCACGAGCCGCGGGCTCGAGCACTTCTTCGTAGGCTCCACTTGGCCATCGCTGTATACGGGCACGTCGCCCGCAGTGCACGGTCATCATAGCCTCGTGCAGATCAAGCCAGGCACCTACTAGAGCTACGAGCTCGCGGACGAGGGACTGGTGCGCGCGACGCCGTTTTGGGACGTGTTGAGCGGCGCGGGCCGGCGCGTCGCGATCCTCGACGTATCCGCTGTCTGGCAGTCTCGACACACTGAACGGTATACAGACTGTGGAATGGGGATCGCATGATGCGGTTTTCGGCTTCGGCTGCTCTACGCGAGCGCTGCAACGCGAGATCAGCGCTAAGTACGGAGCCGCATCCGCTAGGCCCGAAAGCTGCGACGCTGCCAATCGAGTCGCCGCCGACTACGACGCCTTCGCTCACGGTTGATCGCGGGCGTCGAGCGCAAGGCACAGCTCACTCGGGATCTCATCGCGCGCGAGCGCTGGGATTTCGCGATTCAAGTGTTCACAGAATCGCACTGCGTCGGCCATCAATGCGGCATTTGCACGACGTTGGCCACCCGGCGCACGACCACGCGATGATAGCGGTCGCCGGCAATCCGCTCGAGCGTGTCTACCGCGCTATCGACGCCGCGATTGGCGGCATCACCGGCGGCGCGGGAGACGACGTGACATTGCCGTTTTCTCGGCGCACGGGATGTCGTGTGGTCGTCGCAACTCTTGCTTCCGCAGATCTTGTTGAAGCTAGGCGTGTCGACAGCGAAGACGGTGAGGCCGGCGAGGCGACGACGTGGGGTCAATCACTAACGCCTCGTCGCCGCGCTGTGGCGGCGGTTGCCGCCCGGCATTCGCCGGCGGCTCGCACCGTTACGCGATCGCGCCATGTCACGGCACAGACAAGCGCCAAGCGCGGTGCCGGCCCAGATCGACGCGCCGCGAAGCTCGCCGCTTCCCGGTCTACAACGGGCTCGTCGAAGGCGGGATCCGACTGAACCTGCGCGGTCGCGAGCCCCATGGTGTGCTCGAACCTGGCAGCGCGGCCGACGAATTCTGCGCCGACCTGCGACGAGAGCTCCTTGCAATCACGGACGAGCGCACGGGTGGGCGGCTGGTTCGCGAGGTCGTCAGGACGAGAGACGTGGTCGAAGGTGCGGCGCTCGATGCGCTGCCCGATCTTCTCGTCGTTTGGAGCGATGCCGTCGCGACCGGCAGCAGCACGGTCGGCGACGGCCGCAGTGCAACTATCCGCGCGCATTCGCCGCGGATCGGCGTCGTGGAAGGCACGAATACATTCGGCCGCACGGGCGAGCATCGGCCGGACGGCTTCTGTGTCGCTGCGGGGCCTGGGATCGCTCGCGGTCGGTTGCCCGAGGACTTCTCACTGCTTGACTATGCGCCCACGTTCGCGGCGTTGGTTGGGGTCGAGATGCGCGGGTCGACGGGGCGCGTGATCGCCGAGATTGCAGGCGCCGCGTAGCCCACACGCCATCTGTCGTCTCGGTGCCAGCTGCGCCCAGGCCGTAGGATCATCCATAATTTCGGAATCGAACCATCGTCCTTTCTTGACGCCCTCTAGGTGATAGGTGATGGCAATGCGCGCTGTTTAGGCGACCGTTTGCGCGTGCTGCTCGCCGCTCGCCGCTTCTCGCGAGAATACCGCGAGCGCGATCCGGACCCGGTTCGATGCTCCGTAATACACCCGCGCTCGTCGCATCGGCGCTGCCGCTGTGCAACGCATTCGTAAGCCCCCTATGATGTCGAAGACCTCTCGGATCGAAGGCGGGGCTACGACGAGCACTCGCCGCATCAGCTCGGGCAAATCCATTCAAGCTTGTAATCTCGAACAGGCATCGATTGCGCAGGAGACTCAAGAGGACGCGGTGGAACGCATCGTCGGAGCGGATATATCTCCGACGTGCGCCGGTGTGCTCCCGCACCAGCGGCATGAACGCGCGCAATCGCGCCACGAGTCGTCGCGTTCGGCTTCGACCGACAACGCTTTACCGAGCGATTCGCGATGCCGATCTCAAGCGCGGCGCGCGCGTCGAGCGCCTGAACGAGAGCGTCGATGTCGCCGGTGAGATCGTCCTGTCCCTCGCGACGGCGAGCGAGAGATCCTCGACGACGCCGCCCGGCCGAACTCATCGCGTCCGGGCGGGTTGTCGCTGTCGGCGACGAATGCCCGGCGCACCGGTGCTCCGAACGCTTGCCCCACGAAGAATCGCGCGGAGCGCGCTCGCCGAGTCCGCTGCCGCGAGCGCATGCGTGAGGCAGTCGTGGAAGTAGACCACCTGCTCGAGTGCAATCGACGTGTTCTTGAGCGCCGACTGGTAGAGCCGAAAGAGCTTGAGCCGCTCGAAGCCCGCGGACAGATCCGCTTCTCAGCGATGCCGACGACCGCAGCGTGATAGTCCTTTCGCCGCCAGAAACGCGTCGCGATCCGCGACGCTGCCATCCTCGTGCAGTTGCTCGAGCATCGAGTGGAGACGCCGGTGCAAGCCCTCGGATTTGGACGTCGGCAGTGAGCCGCGGCTTAGCCGCAGCCACGTGCTGCCGGCCTCGAGCACGGCGCACGCCTCGACAGCCGCGCGCAGTCGCTGATAAGAGGCGTCGAGAATCTCGGCTTCGGCGGCCTGCATCGCCAGCGCCGCGGCGCGTGTCGTCGGCTGCAGCAGCCGCCGCATGATCTTGCCGCTCGCGGTCTTCGGCAGATCGTCCACAATCTCGACGACCCTCGGATACTTGAAGGCAGCCAGTGCTCGCGCGCGAAAACCCTGAGCTCATCGGCGGTTGCTCTCTGGCCCGTCTTGAGGCTGATCGAGGCCTTGACGGTCTCGCCGCGATAGGAGTCGGGAATGCCGACGACTGCCGCCTCGCGCACTGCCGGATGCTGGTACAACACCTCCTCCACTTCCCGAGGCCATACCTTGAAGCCCGACGCGATGATCATGTCCTTGGATCGGTCGACGAGATAGAACCAACCGTGCTCGTCCATGAAGCCTACGTCGCCGGTGCGCAAGCCGTCTGGTCCCAACGCCTTCGCCGTCTCGTTCGGCTTCTGCCAGTAGCCCGGGATGATCTGCGGTCCTGCAATCACGAATTCGCCGATCTCACCAGGCCCCGCTTCGCGTCCGGTGTCGGTGACGACTTTGACGTCCGTGTTGAACACCGGCACTCCGATCGACATCGCGCCTGAGTGCGCATCGACGGGCGCGGCGCGCCCGTGCGGCGTCATGTGCGTCGGCGACGTCGCTTCCGTCAAGCCGTACATCGGCTGGATGCGCACGCCCGTCCGCTCCTGCCACTCGCCGAGCACGCCGGGCGGCGTCGGCGCTCCACCCGTATACACTTTGGTCAGGGACCTCAAGTCGCGATTCTTCATAGCGTCGCTGTTGAGCAGCGCGATGAAGGCCGTGATGGCGGCGACCGTGAACGTGCCGCGATGAAGCTCTATTAGGCGGCATGCTTGTTTGCATCGAACCGGTAGAACAGGACCAGCGGGCTTCCAGTCAGCATCGCCAGCGTTACGTGACCGATGAGACCGTCACATGAAAGAGCGGCGCGAGTCCAACGATCGTGTCAGCCTCGGTCAGCCCGATCCAATCTCGTAGACGCAGGTTGCGAACACGACATTGCGATGCGTGTTCTTTGCGCCCTTCGGATCGCCGGTCGTGCCCGACGTGTAGACCATGAATGCTACGTCGTCGCCGGTGAGCTCAACGGTGGCCGGGGCGTGGCCCGCATTGCTTTCCACGATGTCGCGCAGATCCGGTGCGCTCGTGTCGCGCGCTCCGGTCGCCCCGGCTAGAACCGCCGGAAGCGGCGCTTGCCGGTCCAAAAAATCGAGCGGTGACGTCGTGATGACGTGCTCCACCGCCGTCGCGGGCACCGCCGCCCGGGCCACTTCACGGTAGAGGGCTTCCTCGCAAATCAGAACGCGACTGCCGGAACCTGTAAGAATCTTGACGAGCTCGCGCTCCCGCAGCATCGGATTGCACGGCACGATGACGGCACCGCACTTCCAAGCGGCAAGCACCGCTATCATGACTTGCGGGATATTCTGCAGATAAATCGCGACCCGATCGCCGGCTGCCACACCGTGCTGCTGAAGGTGCGCCCCCAACGCGTCCGACATCACGTCGCATTGGCCGGCCGAGAGCGGCTGTTCGAAGTAGTGCATCAGGACCGCATCGGGTGCGCGCGCCGCCGTATGGCGAAACATGCCGAGCGCCGTTTGATTACTCCGGTTCGATGGTGGGCGGAATGTCGCGGTAGAGATCGAGCCACGGGCGGCGTGCGAGGTCGGTCATCGCATCTCCTTCGAATTGCTGAAGGCGCAGCAGGCGGCGGCCCGCTGCACGTGCTGCCGCTGTGGGTGGGTTTCGCCGCGTCGCCCCTACGAACTGCGCCACTTCTGAGGAGGTTGTTCTTCTTCGTGAGACTCCTGCTGCTCTGCAAGCGCCTGGAGTGCGGCGGCGGTCAATTCATCGACGTCATTGTCTTCATCGACGTTATTGTCTTCGCGAAGCATGTTCGCCCAGACCGAGGACATTTCTTTCACTCGGTCGGCATAGGCAGCCGTGTATCGATTCGTCAGGTCGTCGAGCTTGCGAGCGAGGGCTTCCACATTCCCGCCGTATCGTGCGTACGCGCATAGACGATCTGTCAGAAACCGGCTCGTCTCGATCGCCAACTCCGTTTGCTGATTGCTGAAGCCGGCAAAATCGGCCGCCGCCCGTTGGTACGAGTTCATCCATGGACCCCACGATCTAGCGTAGTTCTCCAGAGCTTGACTGATCATCCTGTTCCTCCTGTTTGCGGTGGCTTTCGCCCCACTTCCTCGACCAACGGAAAAAGCGTCCCACCCGAGTAAGCCGCCGGGAGGTCACTTGAGCGAGGAAGGGATTTACCGTAAACGATCAGCGTCGGCGCCCACAATCGCGGCATCCACCATATGTGTCTGGTGCAATCCACCACCTGGAGCTCGCGCGCCGTCGAATGGGGCGGGACACGTATGCGTCTGAGATGACGCCGCAAACGCCTCCGCGCAGCTCAGACGGTCCGAGTATTCAGGACGGGCGATTCTCGATGCGCCAGTGCACGGCGCGCTGAACCAGCTCGCTTCCATTCCTCAAGCTGAGCTTGGCTCGGATGTTCTCACGATAGGTCTCGATGGTATGGATGCTGAGGCGCAACTCCTCCGCAATCCCACGCGTGCTTTTGCCAGCGCCGATGCACTCGAAAACCTGTAGCTCTCGATCACTCAGACCTTCCACACCCAACGATTCACCGCTGCGGCCACTGATTGCATGCTCGAAAAGCCGCTGCGCGAGCTGCTCACTGATATATCGTTTGCCCGCGGCCACCGAGCGGATCGCACCGACGAGACTGGTTTGCGGTTGGTGCATGTCGACGAAACCGAGAGCCCCGAGGCGAAGAACTCTCTCGCCGTACAGACCCTCACTATGGGCGCTCAATACCAAGACCTTCGCCTTAGTTTCGCGCGCTTGGATGTGCTTGATGAGCTCGAGGCCATGACCGCCCTTGAGGGGGAAATCGACGATCACTACGTCCGGCTTCACCTGGTCGAGACCGCTCAACGCGGCGTCGACGCTATCCGCCTCGCCGCAGATTTTCATGTCCGGTTGTTGGCCGATCCGCGCAGTCAGCCATCGCGTATCAGCGGATGGTCATCCACGATGAGGATCTTGATGGCTCGCGCCCTTGATCGTGTGCGCGTCGTTTCGGAGTCGGAATGTCTCTTGAACGAAGAACGTTGATCGTGCTTTGCAAATCCCACTTGTCCCCTCGAGTTTCCGCGTGCGTTGAGCTCGTGCCGCGCTCGAGCTCCTTTTGCAGAAGACCGCGCGAAAGTAGCGGAGTTCCTCGATGGTAAGCGCCAGCAGTTACCAATGTATGACCGGCGAAGACATGCGAGTAGGCTGCTGGAAGCGACCGACTCAACGCTGATTTCGTCGCCTCCATCGCACACGAGCTGCGCAATCCTCTTGCGGCGCTGCAGCACGTTGCGGAATTCCTACTGCTGCTAAAAGGCCAAACGCAGCGAGCGGGACGGCTGCGAAGGACGACGCCGATCCGTATGATGGGTCGTGACTACAACTCGAAACACCTTCCCTGGGGGACCCGTGCTCACAACAAACCGAATCTGTTCCGCGTTCATCGCATTGCTCATCACCGGAGCTGCCGCCGCGCAGCCGCCGGCCGCCGCGCCGGCCGGGCCGCAGCCGTTTCGCGCCGGCACGCCGCTTGGCACCACCAACGAGGCGGGCCGGCCATGACGATGTCGAGCAACGTCAAGGTTTATGGCAGCTTTCGGTTCGCGGAAAGCTGCACGTACGATCCCGCGCGCAACGTCATCATCGCTATGAACGCCGGCGTATCGCAGATGATGGACCCGGCCGGCGATGGCTATGCGTCGCTGCTGAATCCCGACGGCTCCGTGCACACGTCGAAGTGGATCGGCGCCACGCGCGACGGCCTCACGTTGAATCAGCCGCTCGGCAGCGCAGTCCGCAACGGCATGCTTTATGTCGTCGACATCAACTTCGTGCGCACGTTCGATCTTGCGACCGGCGCGCCGCGCTCCTCGTATGAGGTTGAAGGAGCCGCCGGCTTGAACGGCATCGCGGTGGCCGCAGACGGCACGATCTACGCGTCGAACACAGGCGATCCGCAGCGCATTTACCGCGTGCGGCCCGACGGCACGGACAGCGTCTTCATCGACGGCCCCCCGCTGCTGCAGCCGAACGGCGTCGCAATCGACAACGACGGCAACATCGTGGTCGTGAACATCGGCAACAACAGCGTGCTCACGTTCAATCCGCAGGGGACGCTCGTCCGCACCGAGAACGCCGCGGAGGCCGGCAACGACGGCGTCGTCGTGCTTGCGGACGGCACGAAATACGTGAGCAGTGTGCGTTTCGGCAGCGTCTCGCGGATTCGCCCGGGGCGGCCCGCCGAGGTCATCGCGACGGGCATTCCGAGCGCCGCATCGATGTGCTACGACTCGCGCCAGAACCAGCTCGTGATTCCGATGAACAACCACAATGCGATGGCGTTTATCCGGCTGAACTGAGTAGACGCCTCTGGTCCGGAGGTCGCCGATGCGGCACACAAAGGTCTTCGCGCTCGCCGTATTGCTCACCGTCTGTTGCCCGGCGGGCGCGCAAACATGGCGGCCGCCGGCCGATAGTGAGCGCTGCCCTTCGAAGTGGGGCGAGGGGGATCAGCGCGGCTCGGCAACCACATGAAGCCCGAGACCGTGGTGCGTGCGGCCCGGCTCATTCGAACCGGCGAAGTCTTCGAGCTCGGCCGCGTGTTGACGGAGACGATGCCGCTCCCGGCCGGCCGGCGTTTCGAAATGTTCACCAAGCGTACGCGCAACGATCCGGGCATGAATCGGCGCGCGTCCAACGAAGAGCTCGTCGTTGCGGAGATCGGCCAGGTCGGCACCCAATTCGATACGTTCAGCCACCAGATGATCGGCGCGAGCATGTACAACTGCTTCACGCTCGACGATACGGCCACGCGGACCGGCTTCAGCAAACTCGGTGTCGAGCAGGTCGGTGCGTTGATCACGCGCGGCGTGCTGATCGACGTGGCGGCGTTGAAGGGCGTGCCGATGCTCGGCGACACCTACGAGATCACGCCCGCGGATCTCGAGCAGGCGCTGGCAGCGCAGAAGCTCACGCTTACGCCGGGCGACGCCGATCTGATTCACACGGGCTGGGGCGCGTTGTGGGGCAAGGACAACGCGCGCTATCAGCGCTCGGCTCCGGGCATTGGCACGGCCGCAGCGGAATGGCTTGCGACGCAAGATCCGATGCTCGTCGGGGCGGACAACGGCGCAGTCGAGGTATCGCCGAACCCCGATCCGCAGCTCCTCGGCCCGGGCCATCAGATCATGCTCGTAGTCAACGGCATTCACTTGCTCGAGAACCTGCGTCTCGATGAGCTCGCCGCCCGCCGTGCCCATGAGTTCGCGCTGATCGTCGAGCCGCTGAAGATTCAGGGCGGCACGGGATCGACGGTCGCCCCGGTCGCGATTCGCTAAAGCAGCGCGCCCTTCGCGCGGGCCTTCTCAGCCGCCACGGCGGCGCACGGACCGCGCGCGCGAGCCGCTCGAGCACGCCAACCGAATCGTCCCAGTCGATGCAGCCGTCCGTGATGCTCTGGCCGTAGACGAGCTTGCGGCCGCGACGAGCTCCTGCCGGCCAGCGACGAGATGGCTCTCGATCATCACGCCGACGATGCGGCGCTCGCCCGCCTCTATCTGCGCGGCGATGTCGTCAATCACCTTCACCTGGTTCTCGGGCAGCTTGCCGCTGTTCGCATGGCTCGCATCGATCATGAGCCGCGCGGACAACCCGCGCCGCTCGAGCAGCCGCCGCGTGCGCGACCGCTTCCGCACCGTAGTTCGGCGTGCTTTCCGCCGCGCAAGATCACGTGGCCGTCGAGATTGCCGCCGGTTGCGGCGATCGCCGCGCGGCCGTCCTTCGTGACTGCGAGGAAATGATGCGGCTGCGAGGCGGCGCGCACCGCGTCGACGGCGATCTGCACATTCCCGTCCGTGCCGTTCTTGAATCCGACGGGGCACGACAGGCCCGACGCCATCTCGCGGTGCACTTGACTCTCCGTCGTACGCGCGCCGATGGCGCCCCAAGCGACGAAATCCGAGATGTACTGGGGCGAAATCACGTCGAGATACTCGCAGCCCGCGGGCAATCCCAGCGCGTTGATGTTGCGCAGCAGGCCGCGCGCGAGCCGCAATCCCGCGTTGATGCGGAACGTGCCGTCCAGGTCCGGATCGTTGATGAGCCCCTTCCATCCGACCGTCGTGCGCGGCTTCTCGAAATAGACCCGCATCACGATTTCGAGCGCGTCGCCGAACGTGTCGCGCAGCGGCCGCAGGCGGCCCGCATACTCCATCGCGGCTTTCGGATCGTGGATCGAGCACGGTCCGATGACGACCGCGAGTCGATCGTCGTTGCCGTGCAGTATGTCGTGCAGACGGCGACGCGCGCTCGCGACCGTCTCGGACAACGCCTCGTCGCACGGCAGCTCGCGGATCAACTCGGCCGGTGCGCTGAGCGGCTCGAGACTGCGGATACGTAAATCGTCTGTGTACGGTGGCATTGAATGTCTCCGGCTCCGCCCTCGTTCCCGGCGGCACAAAAAAGCCGCCAGTTTCGCTGGCGGCTTTCTTGGGAACTTCGGTTGAACGGATCGTTTGAGACCGAGCGCTACCCTTCCTCCGCCAGCGGCTTTGGAAAACCGTAATACCAAAAGTACCGGTTGCAGGGAGCGATCATGACGTCATTGATAGCACGCCGGCCCCATTTCCGCCAAGAGCTCGCCGCACAAATCGTTGCCCGTGGACTCACGGTGAGGCCGTCCAGTTGACCGTCGCGAACCCTTTGCGGACACTCTCGGCGAGCGCTGACAGCCGCAACACCGACCGTGAAACGACAAAAAGAGCGCCTCGTTCCGCTCCTTATCGAAGTCGGGCAAGAGCTGGACCGGGACATCAATCTCCACTCGCTCGCGACGCGCCTGGGCGTGTCGTCGTTCCATTTCCACCGAACGTTCTTGGGCTCGATCGGTGAAACCCCGAAGAAGCATGTCGAGCGGCTGCGTCTGGAACGGGCTTCGTATTTGCTCGCGGTGACCGACGAGCCGATCATCGACATCGCGCTGGCGGTGGGCTTCAAGAATCCGGAGACGTTGTCGCGCAACTTCAAGAGATTTCTCGGGTTCACGCCGCGCGGGTACCGGCGGATGGCCAAAGCCGCGCAGGCCGAGCGCGTAGCGCACACCGACTTCCACAGCAGCACCGACTACCGTTTGTCGCGAGCGCGGTTCGAGAAGCTGCCGCCGACGCATCTCCTCGCGATCCGCCGCATGGGCGAGTACGGCAAGTTCCACGACGCGTTTGGCGACGCGCGCACGCCGTGGAGCGACCTCCTCGATTGGGCGGCCTCGCGCGGAATCTCGACGGGTCCTCTGCGGCTTGGCATCTACTACGACGACCCCACGCTCACGCCGAAGCCGTTGCAACGCGCCGATTTCTGCATCGCGGTCGATCGGCCCATCGAAGGCACGGACGGCGTTCGCTGCATTCTTTTCGACGGCGGGCTCTACGGCGTAGTGGAATACGTCGGCCGCATCGATCATTTGCTCAACGCGTTTCGCGGCTTGGCGGATGAGATTCGGCGCTCGAGCGTCTACTCGTTCGGCGCGGGACCGCCGATCGATTCGTTGCTGGAGACGAACGTAGATGGATCACCGGACATCCACCGCATCGAGGTTGCGTTCCCGGTCAAGAGAGTCAAGCGAGCGCAGCAAGAATCGTCAAGAACGGCGCAGAGGCGATCCAGTAACGTTCGCGCGAGGTAGGGGTCTGGCGCAATGAAAAACCGTTACTCGCTAGAAATCGATGCTCCGCCGCAGCGCGTGTTTGCATGGCTCGGCGATTCCGAGCGCGCGCTGCGGTGGGTGCCCAACCTCGTCGAAAGCGAGGACCTCGCGGTCACGGAGAACAAGATCGGCTCGACCTTCAGGCACGTCTACTTGGAGCGCGGGCGCCGGATGGAGATGCAGGGAGCGGTGACCGCCTACGAGCGAGATCGCCGCTTCGCCTGCGAGCTGCGTGGCGAGATGTTCGATCTCACCGTGAACTATGCGCTCGAAGACTTGGGCGGACGCACACGGCTCACGCAGGAGTCCGAGACTCGCTTCAAAGGACTGCCGATGAAGGTCCTCGGGGCGCTGTTGACTCCGCTCATGCGCGGTGCGGCGCGACGAAACCTGGACGACTCCTTCGTGAAGCTCAAGCAGTTGGCAGAAGATCCGGTCGAGCCACCGGCGAGGCCGTGAGAGCCTAGATGGCTGAACCCAAGACAAAACCGACGAACGTCGATCCGATTGCGTTCATTGACCGCGTCGAGAACGAAACGCGCCGCAAAGATGCGCACGAGCTCGTCGCGTTGATGAAAGAGGTCACGGGCGCGCCGCCGAAGATGTGGGGGCCGACGATCGTCGGCTTCGGCCAGTATCACTACAAATACGAAAGCGGCCGCGAGGCCGACATGCTGCTGACCGGCTTTTCGCCCCGCAAAGCCAATCTCGTCGTCTACTTGGGAGACGTGATGGACGATGAGGCGCTCATGGCGAAGCTCGGCAAGCACAAGCGCAGCAAGGGCTGCCTCTACATCAACAAGCTCGCCGACGTCGATCGCGACGTGCTGCGCAAGCTCGTGCGCAAGTCGATCGCTGCAACGCGCAAGCGCTATCCCACGCGGTGACGGCGCGCGAGGCGCCTACGCCTTCCAGGCCGCGTCTGACATGGTGTGCCATGAATGCGCCGCCGGTACAATCGCGGCCTAGCCACGGAAACGGAAACGTATGTCTACACCCACCTACGAAGTCTTCGCGATCAAGTACGCGCAAGTCGGGCGCAAGGCGTGGGGCAATTTCATCGACGGCGATCCGCACGAGAACTCCGACATGCCGCTCGACTACTACGTGTGGGCGATCGTCGGCGACGGCCGCACACTCATCGTCGACACGGGTTTCGATGCCGCGATGGGCAAGAAGCGCGAGCGCACGGTCGTGCATCCCGTCGAGCAAGGGCTCGAAGCTATCGGCGTCAAGCACGCCGACGTGCGCGATGTGATCATCTCGCACATGCATTACGACCATTGCGGCAACGGCGCGCTGTTTCCGAACGCGCGCTTCCACATGCAAGACACGGAGATGGAATACGTCACCGGCCGCTGCATGTGCCACCACCAGATCAGCCACGCGTTCGAGGCCGACGACGTCGCTCGCATGGTGCATCGCGTGTTCGCCGGGCGAGTGCAATTCCACGACGGAGTCGACGAGATAGCGCCCGGAGTCACCGTGCACAAGATCGGCGGCCACACGAAGGGGTTGCAATGCGTGCGCGTCGCAACCCGCCGCGGCCACGTCGTGCTCGCCTCGGACGCGACGCACTTCTACGCGCACATGGAGACGCGCCGCGTGTTCCGTGTGCTGTACAACTTGGGCGACATGCTCGAGGGCTACGACACGCTGCGGCGGCTCGCGAGCTCCCCCGCTCACGTGATTCCCGGTCACGACCCGCTCGTGCTAGCGCGCTATCCGGCCGCATCCTCTGAAACGGCGGGTTGGATCGCGCGCGTCGACGCGGAACCGCGGAAGTGACCGCGGCCGACGCCGCGCTGCTCACGGGCGCCGCCAGCGGAATCGGCGCGGCCACCGCGCGAGCACTGGTTGCATCGCGGCGCCGCGTCGTGCTCGTGGATCGAGATCTAGGGTCGCTGGTCTCGCTCGCGGCCGAGCTCGGGCCGGCGACGACGGCGCTGCACATCGACGTCACGGACAACGCTGCCGTCGACGCGTTGCCGGAATCGATCCCCGCGAGTTTCCGGCCGATCGCCGCCCTCATCAACAACGCCGGCCACGACCCCGGCGGCACGACGCGCTTCGACCTGGGAAGCGCGGACGACTGGCAGAGCGCAATCGAGACGAATCTCTTGGGCACGATGCGCGTTACGCGCGCGCTGTTGCCCGGAATGATCGAGCGTAACGCGGGCGACATCGTGAACATCGGCTCGATCGCGAGCTTGAGGCTCGTGCCGACGATGGCCGCGTACACGACGAGCAAGGCCGGCGTGCACGCGTTCACGGACGCGCTGCGCGCGGATCTTGCCGAGACCGCGATCCGCGTGATCGAAATCCTCCCCGGACTCACGAGAACGGACCTGATCCGCAAACGCTACCGAGGCGACCGCCGTCGAGCGGAGGAGTATTACGAACGGTTCAAGATGGCGCTCGATCCGCAGGACGTGGCCGCCGCGATCCTGTTCGCGCTCGACGCGCCGCGTCATGCCGTGCTCGCGCAGATCACGATCTTGCCGAACAATCGCTGGTAACGCCGGTATTCAAGGCGACTGGCGGCCCGCGCGGGCGTATAGTCGAAATCGATGATGCCCAACCGTCGCCAGCTCCTGGAATTCGGGGTGCTCGCTCCGTTCTTGCCCGCGCTCACGTTCGCCGGAGATCTTGCGGCGGGAGTGTCGCCGACGACCGCTCGCGGCTACCCACGCTTGTACAAAGCGATCTACGACCGGCGCTACGCCGGCGCTCTCGCGTTTGCCGCTGAAATGCAAAACCGAGGCGTAAACGCGGAGCCGATCGACGGCGACATCACGAACGTTTCGGTTCAACGATCTCGCGCTGCGCTGGCGCGAGAGTCCGGTGGCGATCGCGGGCGTCACGGCACCCGAGGCGCTGTTCTGCCTAGAGCAACTCGCCTGGGACCACCGAATGCGGGTCATCTCGCGCCAACCGCACGCGCAGCAACCGCTCGTTGCTTGGGTCATCGCGCCGGTCGTTAGAGCGTAGGCGCGAGCGAGGCTCGAAGGGGAATCGATCATGACATTGCCGCCAGGCATGACCCAAAGCGCTTTTTCCGACGCGCTACGGCAGTTCGAAAGCGCTGTCGGCGAGGACTGGGTGTTCAGCGCCGCCGAGGACGTCGTCCTCTATCGCGACGCGTATTCGCCGTTCTGGGACGAGGAGGAAGAGCGCACCGCATCGGCGGCCGTCGCGCCGGACACCGTCGAGCAAGTGCAAGCTGTTCTGCGGATCGCGAATCAGCACCGCATCCCGATCTATCCGATCTCCACGGGCAGGAACCTCGCATACGGCGGTGCCGCGCCAGTGCTCTCCGGCAGCGTCGTATTGGATCTCAAGCGCATGAACCGCGTGCTCGAGGTGAGCGAGGAGAACGCCTACGCGCTCGTCGAGCCCGGCGTGAGCTATTTCGATCTCTATCGGCGCATCCAAGACAAGGGACTCAAGCTCATGATCGACGTGCCGACGCCGGGCTGGGGCAGCCTCATCGGCAATGCGCTCGATCATGGCGCCGGCGTGACGCCGATGCGCGATCATTGGAGCACGCAATGCGGAATGGAAGTGGTGCTCGCGAACGGCGAAGTGTTACGCACGGGCACCGGCGCGATGCCGAACGCCAAAACCTGGCAACAGTATAAATACGGTGTCGGTCCGTACCTCGACGGCATCTTTTCGCAGTCGAATTTCGGCGTTGTCACGAAGATGGGCTTCTGGCTGTTGCCCGAGCCCGAGGTCGTGCGAGCGTTGCGCGTTACCGCACAGCGGCACGACGACGTCTTCAAGATCGTCGAGATCATGTCGAACCTCACCTACTCTGGCGTCGTCGATTCGCAGTTCACGCTCACGAGCCCGGTGCTGAACGGCCCGCGCGACGCCGAGCTCGAGGCGCTCGGGGCACGATCGGACGGCGGCAGCGCTCAGGACTGGGACCGTTATGCGCAAAGCAGAGACCGCCCGTTTTGGAGCGCGCGCTTTACCTTCTACGGTCCGCAACCCGTCGTCGATGCGCGCTGGGAACACGCGCGCGCGCAATACTCGACGATACCCGGAGTGCAGTTCGAGGACGGGCCTACGTACCGCTTCCCGATGAGCCCCGAGCAGCGCGAGCAAGCGCCCGACAAGGGCATGCTCGGAATTCCGAGCTTGGGCAACTTTTTCGGCCGCACGCCGGCGAGTCCCGAGGTGGCCGACGGGCACATGGACTTCTCGGTCATAGTGCCGATGACGGGCCAGGAGGTGTTGTCCGCCCTGAAAGTGATCGGGCGCGAGTTCGCAGATGCCGGTGTCGGCGCGCGCATGGGCACGATCAGCTCGTTTCATCTGCGCACGTTCATCTTGATCTCGTCGTTCCCGACGATGCGCGCGGATCGCGAGTTCAATCGCCGGGTGCGCGCGGCGTACGAGCGCGCAGTCAAGGTCACGGCGGACCACGGCTGGGGTCAATATCGATCTCACGCCGGCTTCATGGATCTGGCTCTGTCGAAGTATTCGTTCAACGACAATGCGCTCGCGCGCTTCCACGCAACGCTCAAGGACGCCGTCGACCCGAACGGCATCTTGTCGGCGGGACGGTACGGCATCTGGCCGAAAGGCATGCGGGGCCCGGCGTGATTTGCGTTCTGCGTCTTTGCTTTGCGGCGGCGGCCGCTCTGCTCGCCGCGGCCGCCGGCGCACAAGATCGCTCGGTGCAGCGCGGCGAGGAAGTGTTCGCGTATTGGTGCGCGCCGTGCCACAGCGCCGGTCCGCGCAATCCGGGCACGATCGCCCTAGAGGTGCGCTATAAAGGCTCGAAGCCGGCGGCCCTCGAGGCGCGCACGGACCTCACTCCCGAGCTCACGTCGATGTTCGTGCGCACCGGTATCTCGATCATGCCGCCGTTTCGCAAGACCGAGATTTCCGATCCAGACCTCGCCGCGCTTGCGGCTTACCTCGCGCCGAAAGGCGATTCGCGCTCACAATAACGGGGAACAACCATGCCGACGTACGTCTGCCTCGCCAATTGGACTCAACAAGGCGTCTCGAACATCAAGGACAGTGCGAAACGCCTCAAAGCCGCGAGAAAAGCCATGGGTGCGCGCGGCATGAAGATCAAGGATTTCTACATGACGATCGGTCGATACGACATGGTTTTCATCGTGGAGGCCGAAAACGACGTCGATGCCGCGAAATCGCTGCTCGAAACCGCAGCCGCGGGAAACGTCCGTACGCTCACGATGCGCGCGTTCACTGAGGCCGAGTACAAGAGCATCACCGAAGCGCTCTAAGGCGAAGAGCGGCCTCGCGCCGTCAAGCGCTCGGCAGATCGGCGGTGATCTCGAGCACGCCGTTGATCACGAACTGCACGCCGATGCAAATCAGGAGGAATCCCATGATGCGCGAGACGGCGTTGATTCCCGTCGTGCCGAGCAGCGCATGCAGCCTGGTGGAAGCCCGCAGGACGAAGTAAGAAATCAGCGCGGTGATCGCAATGCCGACCACCACGAGGATGTGTCCGATCAACACGTCCTCGCCTTCCTGCAACGTCGATGAGAGGCCGACCACCACGGCGATCGAGCCCGGCCCGCTCAATCCCGGCATCGCGAGCGGCGTGAATGACACGTCCTCTTTCTGAATCGCTTCGTTGCGTTCCGGACCGCTGATTGTGGGCTGCTCGGGAAACAGCATCCTAAAGCCCAAGTAGCTTACGAGCAGACCGCCGGCTATCCGCAGCCCCGGGATCGAGATCCCGAAGAACCCCATGATCAAGCTGCCCGCTACGAGGAAAGCGACGAGAATACAGAACATGTAGATGCAGGCGCGGCGTATTTGGTCGGTGCGTTCGTCGTCGGTCAAGTTTGCGGTGACGCTCACAACGAAACCGACCATCGCTAACGGGTTCACGATCGGCAGCAGCGCAACAACGGTGCTGAAAACGTAGCTCAAGTCTCGGACGAGCGAGTCCATCGTCATCGAGCGAGACGATGGCGAACGATGCTACGTTGGCCTATCCTGGTCGCACTTGGCAAGAGGGAATCATGGCGAGATTCATCATCCCATTGAGTTCGACGCTCGTCATCTTTGCCGGCTTCGCGGGCGCGTTGCCGGTCTACGCCCAGGAGCATCTTCGCTCCGTGCCGGCCGAGAAGACCGCGGCGGCGGTCACCGAGCGTAATTGGAAAGCCCCGCGCACATCGTGGGGTCATCCGAGCCTCGAGGGCGTCTGGACCAGCGACGACATGCGCAGCATCCCCCGCAATCGGCCCGACGAGTTCGGCGACCGAGATTCGTTGACGCAAGAGGAATTCGCGGAGCGCGCCGCCCGAGACACGCAGCAGCGCAACGACGCGGTGAATGAGCAAACGTTCTCCGCGCGCGGCGAGATCGGCGTGCGAACGTTCGGCTACACCTCGCAGATCATCGATCCGCCGAGCGGCAGGACGCCGGAGATGACGCCTGCCGGACAGGCGCGAGCCGCACCGCGCGATCGAGGCACCTTCGGCCCCGGGCCGTTCGAGGATTTCGAGGATTTCACGCTCTACGACCGCTGCATTACGCGCGGCATCTTGGGCGGCGTATTCCCGGTGGTCTACGGCAACGGGCTGCGTATCGTGCAAACTCCGAGCAGCGTCGCGATCAGCTACGAGATGATCCACGACACGCGCATCATTCCCGTCGACGGGCGGCCGCACCTCGACGGCGACATTCAACAATACCTGGGCAACTCACGGGGCCGCTGGGAAGGCGACACGCTCGTCATCGAGACGCGCAACCTCACCGACAACACGAGCATCGGCCCGAACGGCAACGGCACGCGGCATAGCGACGGGATGAAAATCACGGAACGACTCACGCGAGTGGATCCGGAGATGATCGAATACCTCGCCACCGTGGAGGACCCGGTCACCTACACGGCGCCCTTCACGGTTCGGCTCATGCTCACGACGCAGCCGAACTACACGATCTACGAATACTCTTGCAACGAGGGCAATCAGGCGGTGCGCAACGCCCTTTCCGGCGAGCGCGCCTACGAACGCTCGGTGAAGGAAGCGCTCGCGAAAGGGCTGCCGCCGCCCGAGCGCCAGACCGATCTTGCGGCTTTGCCCGAGGACGAAGAGGCGTTCTTCGATATCAACGCGGGAGAGTGAGCGCGGCTACTCCTCGCCTTCGCCTTCGCTCGCCGCGCCGCCCGCGCCCTCATCGGGCGCGCCGATGCCGACGGAGCCCACGAACAGGCTCTTGCCGTCGGGCAACGTGACGTTGCGGCCGGCCGCGCGAAACGAGCGGTCCCTTGCCTGAAAGCCTTGCACGTTCACCACGGTTCCGGTCGGCAGCGAGTTGCGATTCCAACCGCGCCGCAGCAGCGCGTTCGGCGCGGCACCCTCCACGGCCCATTCCTGGACCTCGCCCGCTTCGGTCTTGACCTCGAGGTACAGCCACGAGTGAGGGTTGCTGAACTCCATGCGCTTGACCGTGCCGGTCAGCTTGATTGGCCGGCTCGCGTCGAACTCGGCTGCGAACGAATGATGCGCGGTTGCGGGGACTGTGGAAAAAAGCAACAACACGCCGACGCCTACGAGGGTCGGGAACCTGGTTTGCATTGCACTCACTCCCCTTGGCAAGAGACGGTCCGCAGGCCTTGCAGTGCTCGATTGTAGCGGAGCGGCGCCCCGGACGCCCTACCTGACGCGAACGCCAATTTCAACCCCCGAACGATTCGCCACACGATTCCCGGGCGCGCGCGCGGGTTTGCCGCAGCGACCTTTCTTCTAGTACAGTCCGCCTCGGCCTCGAACTTCCAAAAGCAATAACGGGGGTAGGTTGCATGGACATGCTGCCCGCTTCGTACCTGCACTGGCACCTTCTCTTGAATCACTTCCCCTCGATCGGAGTCGCGATCGCGATCGCGCTGCTGGTTAGCGGCCTATACAAGAGAAGCGAAGACCTGACGCGCGCGAGCCTCGTGATGTTCGCGATCATCGGGTTGCTCACGATCCCCACCTACGTGACCGGAGCGGCCGCGCGCGGCGCGCTCGAAGGCACCGGCGACGTGTCGAGCGCCGCGATCCAAGCGCACCAAGACGCCGCGACGTATGGCCTCATCGCGCTACTGATCACGGGCTGGGTCGCGTGGCTCGCGCTTTGGCAGTACCGGCGATTCGGCAAGCCGAACGCCTGGGTCGTGCCGGCAACGCTCGTCCTCGGACTCTTCAGCTTCGCGACCATGTTCCGCACGGGGCGGCTCGGCGGCTACGTCAACCATCCGGAGATCGTGCCTGCCGACGTGCAAGCGGATGCCGCGACGAGCTGGACCGCGGACCTCGCGGCATACATCATCGACGGCGCGATTCTGTGGCCGACGCTAGAAGCGCTGCACTTCATGGGCATGGCCGTGCTCTTCGGCGTCGTGCTGCTCGTGAGCATTCGGGTGCTCGGCCTCGCGAAGAACGTGCCGTTTACGGCGTTTCACCGACTGTTGCCGCTCGGCGTGTTCGGGTTCGCGATCAACGTCGTGACCGGCATGCTGTTCTTCGTCGCCGACTGGGGACGCTACATCACGATGACGAACAGCTTCTTCCCGAAGATGGCGCTGATCGTGATCGGCGGCATCGCGGTGCTGTATTTCACGATCTTCGATCGACCGTGGAACTTGAAACCCGGTGACGACGCGCCGCTGCACACGAAAGCCGTCGCCGTCGCCACGGTGTTGATGTGGGCAGGCGTGCTCCTCTACGGACGGTTGCTGCCCTATCTCGAAGGGGCGGGAGGCTGAGCGATGGCGCTACTCGCGACGACGTTGATCGTGTTCGCTGTTCTCGGCGCCATTTGCACCGTGAGCCTGGTCATCGACCGGTCGGCGGCGCGGCATGAAAAACGGGACCGTTAGGCACGGCCGGGGGAACTCATGGGTCTTCTGACTTGGATGGAGTCGACGGGCTATTCGGAGTGGATCCTCACGTCTACGACCGGATGGCCGCTGATGCTATCGATACACGCGATCGGACTGGCGATCGTCGTGGGCGTAATCTTCTCGATGAACCTGCGCGTGCTTGGTTACTACGAAACGATTCCGCTTACGTCTCTGTACGATCTCCTTCGAATCGCATGGATCGGCATCGTGATGAACGTCATCACGGGGTTTTCGATTTTCATGACGCAGGCGACGATGTACGTCACGAGCTTGCCGTTTCTGCTGAAGATTACGTTCATCATCCTCGGCATCGCAAACCTCGTGTACACGCAAAAGGTCTTGAAGCGCGACGCGGCCGCTTGGGCTGCGGCTGGCAAGGTGCCGCAACTAGGCATCGTGCTGGCCTCGACGTCGTTGTTCTTCTGGGTATTCGCAGTCGTCACGGGGCGGTTGATCGCCTATCTCTGACGGCCGCGCACGCGGCCGACTGGCGCGGCTAGGAGCGGATCGAGAAGTCCCACGTCATGTAGAGGACTTGGCTCGCTCCGCCGCCCATGAGCTCACCGAGTGACTCTTGCGCTTCTTTGCGCCGCTCGCGCTCGCCGGCTGCGATCGGGCGAAGCACGAGCGCGTACTCCCCGGGCGGCAGAGGCGCGTTCAACGACACGCGGTAGTGACCGCGTGCCAGCTGCTTGAGCTGCGCCGCGACCGGCTCCTCGATGATCGGACCGTTCGGCATGCGGGCCGCATCGCCGGCGGTGGTTTTTGCGGCGCCGACGAGCCGGTAATTGTCTGTGGTCGGCACGAGCTGCACGATCGCCGGCCG
The DNA here is from genome assembly GCA_963744305.1 of uncultured Gammaproteobacteria bacterium. Lineage (GTDB taxonomy): Bacteria > Pseudomonadota > Gammaproteobacteria > Steroidobacterales > Rariloculaceae > FEN-1219. The sequence goes on along the minus strand of CAVUTF010000007.1, from coordinate 251,997 downwards.
GTAGGCGTCGGGATTGATGCCCGGGATGTTGCCGAACTCGATCTCGAACGCGGTGTCCGGCGCGAACGTACGCGCGGCAGAGGGGCCGAGCAAGGCCCATACGGCCGTAACGCGTCGGATCGTCCGAGCGAAATAGGCCCTGGAGACCGCTCGCGGCCAGCCCTAGCGTTGGATTGGCGAACGGCAACGCTTTCTCGGCGAGCCCGCGCAGCGTCTTGAAAGCGCCGTTGCCGCTGCGCTTCGCATCCGTGACGGCCACTTGCGCAATGGTCGGCGTGAGCGCGCCCTTGCCGCCGTCATCGTGCACCCACGCACGCGGCACGTTGCTCGCGACCTCGGCCGCTTCGGGCTGCTCGCTGCTTTCCGATTCCGTTGCGGCCGATTGCGCCGCGAGCCGCTCGAGCATTTGGGACAATGCCGCCATCGCCTCGGGCGACATCGCTTGAGAAGGCGCGGGGTCGGCGACCGTCTCGGCTGCCGTCGCGGACGGACCGGGCGCCGCCATGGGTTCCGCGGCGGGTGTCGCGGGCCCTGATCGTTTGGCGGCTTCCGCCGCGAGCATTGCCTCGATCACGCGGTCGGAAACGCCCGCGCCTTTGAGCGCCAGCAGCGCCCTCGGGGACACGTCGAAACGCGTCGTGTTCGCTTGGATAGCGGCGACGATGGTCGTCTCACCGAACTCGGCGGCGACCATCTCGATGACGTCCGCATTACCGATGCCCGCGGTGCCGTCCTGCGGCAGCGGCAGCGGCGCGACGAAAGGCGGCAATTCCTGCAGGTCGAGGGACGGCTCGCGCGCGGCGTCGACGGACGGCTCGGAAGCGGGATCGACGGCCGTTGCGCCCGGGCTTTCGGCATCGATCACCTCGAGGGCAATGGGGTGCGCCTCGATCGGCGGCGTGATCTCCTGCGCTGCGCCGCTGATGACGAAGAGCGACGTGCTCAGCGTGAGCACCGAACGCATACGGTTGCTGTGTCGTCCCTGCACGTGCTCGACGCGCCAACTCCCCGCTCCCTGGGTTCGAAGGCGCCAATGCTAACGGCCCGCGCGCGACGGTGGCAACCCTGAAAGCGCAAATCGTGACGCCGTCACCAGGTTCACGTTTCGCGGCGATAACTGTCGGTCGATGCCGACAACAACAAGTACGCTATTGACGATGACTCCCGAGCAGAGCATTTTGCGGCCCGTGAAACACGCCGCCCCAAACATCGAAATCCTCCGATCGCCGCCGCGCATCGCTCCGTCTCGCGGATGAAGGACGCGCTCGCGGTCACGTCCTCGCTGTTGCTCGGCATGGGCATCCTGATGCTCGGTGCCGGCCTGCAGGGCACGTTGTCCGGCGTGCGCGCAACGCTCGAAGGTTTTCCGACGCTCGTCACCGGCTCGATCATGGCGTGCTACTACGTTGGCTACGTGGGCGGCTCGCTCGTCGCGCCTTCGTTCGTGCATCGCGTCGGTCACATCCGCGTGTTCGCGGCGCTGACCTCGGTCGCCTCGGTAGCGATCCTGCTGCAGGGCGTGTTCGTCGCCCCTTTGTCATGGGCGGTGCTGCGCAGCGCCTCGGGATTCTGCTTCGCCGGAATTTACGTCGTGGCCGAGAGCTGGCTCAACGACCGCGCCGAGAACCGCACGCGTGGCGCGTTACTCTCCGTCTATATGATCGTGCTCTACGGCGGCCTTGGGCTGGGCCAGTTCTTGCTCGAGCTCGCGGATCCCTCCGGCGGCACGCTGTTCATCCTCGTCGCCGTGCTGATTTCGCTCGCCGTCGTGCCGATGGCGCTTACCGCGCAACGCGCTCCGGACTTCGCGCTGCCGCAGCGCGTCGGCACCGCCGAGCTCTTCCACATTTCGCCGCTCGGCGTCGTAGGCGTCGCCGTTTCCGGCATCGCCGGCGGCACGGTGTTCTCCCTCGGGTCCGTCTACGCCGCGGCGAGCGGCTTCGGCACGCGCGCGATCGCCGCTTTCATGGCCTCGAGCATCCTCACCACGGTGCTCGTGCAGTTGCCGCTCGGTCGTCTGTCCGATCGGCTCGACCGCCGAAGCGTCTTGGCAGCTATGTCGGTGCTCGCGGGGCTCGCAGCCGGCGCCGCGCTCTTGCTGGCAGACTCCGCGCGCCTGCCGTTTTTCGTCGCGGCGGCGCTCTGCGGCGGCTTGTCGATGTCGATGTACTCGCTCGCGGTAGCGCACATCAACGATCACTTGCGACCGCAGCAACTGGTCGCAGCCAGCGGCACTCTGATCCTCGTGAATGGCGTCGGCGCCGTGTTCGGGCCGTTGCTGGTCGCCGCGGCAATGCAATGGACCAGCGATGAAGCATACTTCGCGGCGCTCGCGCTCGCGCATTTCGGTTTCGCGGCGTACGCGCTGTGGCGCAAGGCGCGGGGCAGCGTCATTCTGCACGCAGACAAAACACCGTTCGTCGCATCGCAACCGCAGTCCGCGCCGACCGGACGCCTCGCCGCGAGCTCGGAGTCGCGTACCGATTTGCGCTAAGTCACGGATACAGCGCGCGAGAACCGCCGCTCACATCCTCGTCGGCGCCTCGATCCCGAGCAGCGCGAGACCGCGCTCAAGAACGGCTGCCGTCAACGCGCACAGCGCGAGGCGCGAGTTGCGGGTCGCGTCGTCCGGCGCACGCAGCACGGGGCAATTTTCGAAGAACGTCGTGAACACGGTCGCAAGGTCGAACAGGTAGCCCGCAAGACGGTGCGGTCGCAGCGTTTCCGCCGTTTCGCCGACCGCGCTACCGAAGCCGAGCAGCGCGAGCGCGAGCGAGCGCTCCGCCGGCTCGGAGAGCTCGATTGGCGCGGGTTGCGCGGAGCGCTCGATGCCGGCTTCGGCCGCCTTGCGGAAGATCGAATGGATCCGCGCGTGCGCGTACTGTAAATAGGGGCCCGTCCGGCCTTCCACCGCGAGCATGCGGTCCCAATCGAACACGTAATCCTTGATCCGATCGTTCGCGAGGTCGGCGTACTTGACGGCACCGATACCGATCTTCGGCGCGAGCTGACGCCGAGCCGACTCGTCAGCGTCAGGATCGCGGCGCTCGAGCTCCGCCGCCGCCCGCTCGACCGCTTCGTCGAGCAGGTCTGCGAGCGGCACCGTTTCGCCCGAGCGCGTCTTCAGCATTTTCTTGTCGGCGCCCAGCACTGCGCCGAACGCTACGTGCTCCGCGCGCACGCTGGGAGTGAGCCACCCAGCAAGCTCCCCGACAGCGAACACCATGGCGAAATGCTGCTGCTGCGGCGCACCGACGACATAGAGCAAGCGCGTACCATGCAGAATCTGCGTGCGATAGCGAAGTGCAGCGAGATCAGTCGCGGCATAGCCGTAGCCACCATCTTGCTTGCGGACGATCAAAGGCAACGGCTCCTTGTCGCGGTTCGTAAATCCCGGAGCGAAGACGCAGAGCGCTCCATCGCTCATCTGCGCGAGTCCGCGTCCCGTGAGCTCGGCGGCCACGTCCGGCAGCGCGTCGTTGTAGGAGCTTTCTCCGCGAACATCTTCGTTCGTGAGCTGCACGCCGAGCCGCGCATAGATTTCGGAGAAGTAGCGCTGCGAAACGTCGACCAGCGTCCGCCAAAGCTCGAGCGTGCGTGCGTCCCCGGCTTGGAGCTGCACGACCCGTTGCCGCGCACGGTCGGCGAAGACCGGATCCTGGTCGAACTTCGCGCGTGCGGCTCGATAGAATTCATTGAGCTCGCCCACGCTCGCCTCGGCGCCGTTCGCATCGGCCTGGCCGACATCGAGCAGATGCTCGATCAGCATGCCGAACGGCGTGCCCCAATCACCGATGTGGTTTTGCCGAATGACGTCGTGCCCCAAGAACTCGAACGTCCGGGCGAGCGCGTCGCCGATGATCGTCGAGCGCAGATTACCAACGTGCATCTCCTTCGCCACGTTCGGAGCGGAGTAGTCGATGACCACCGTTTCGGCTCGCTCGGCGAGCGGCACGCCGAGCCGCGAATCGCGAGCGAGCAACCCGACCTCACGCTCGAGAAACTCGCGCGCCAGCGTAAAATTGATGAAGCCCGGGCCTGCGATCTCGACCTTGGCGCAGATGTCGGCGAAATCCGCGTGCGCGACCACGGTCTCGGCTACTTGCCGCGGCGGACGCTTCAGCGGTTTCGCAAGCCCCATCGCGAGATCCGCCTGGTAGTCGGCGCGCTCGGACGTTCGCACCATCGGATCGACGCCCGCGAACTCGGCGCCGAACGCTGCAACTACGGCGTGCTGCAGTCGCGCCGCCAATACGCTTCGCGGGTCCGACATGCGTCCTTCTCGAATGCTGGGGGCAGTAGTATGGGGCGCGACACCGCGACGGTCACGCCCGCGATAGCGCGGGCAGGCTCTGGTGTTCGCCCGCCTGTCGATCTGCTATCGCGCCATTCGACTATTGGGTGCAACGGTCAGTTCGAGAAGGAGCCATCTGATGAGTGCACTCGATAGGACTTTCACGGCGAGGCTTCGGAAAAGTCCAAACAAGGGGGGCTGGACCTATGTCATCATGCCGGGATCGGCCGCCTTCTTCGGGACCCGCGGTCTTGTCAAGATCGCTGGGACCGTCGATGGCCACCCGTTCCGCAGCTCGTTCATGGCGCTCGGAGACGGCAGGCACAAACTTCCGATCAAAGCCAACGTTCGGAAGGTGATCGAGAAGGATGAAGGCGATACCGTCACGATCCATCTCACGGAACGACTCGAGAGCTGAAATGTCGTGAGGGCCTATCCCAGAGAACGCTTCTCTGCCGAAGTGGCACTTTCACCGGCCATGGTCGTCGAGTTTGCCAATGCCGCCGGCGACAACAACCCGATACACCACGATCCGGAGTTTGCCGCGACTACGCGTTTCGGAAGACCGACTGCCAGTGGCCCGCACACTACCGCTTTGTTGCTCGCCCTAACCGCCTCGCATTTTTCGAAGAAAGGGGCGATGTTGGGTCTAGAGTTCTGGGTTCGGTTCCGTCGACCCATCTACGCGGATGAAACGATTCGTTTGGAGTGGATGGTTGTGAAGGTAACGCCGAACGAAAAACTGCGAGGGGAAATCGTGGAGCTACGCGGCCGTATCAAAGGCCAAGACGGCAAAACTTCTCTCGGCGCGAAAGGCCGAGTCTTGGTCACGGATCACCTCTAGTCGTCGAACAGCCTATGCCGAGTGCGCCAAAACCCGGCCGAAGCGCCGATCGCGCCCAGCGAACTCGGCCAGCGCCGCGCGAAACTCCGCTGTCGTGAAATCCGGCCAATAGGTGTCGGAGAATACGAGCTCCGCGTAGGCGCACTCCCACAGCAGGAAATCGCTGAGGCGGCGCTCGCCGCCGGTGCGAATCAAGAGATCGACGTCGCCGGCGCCCGCGGCCGCATGCGTGGCCCGCGCGAGCCTACGTTCGAAGCACGTCAGCGCACGCAGGCTGCCCGAGCCCCTTGCTGCATCGAGGATCGCGCGCCGTGACGAGTAGTCCACCGCGATCCGGAGCAACAGTCGCCTGCCGGAGGCGGTCGCGCGCTCGATGGAGTCGATCGCCGCGAGCAATGACGCGTCGAGCCGGTCCCGCCGGCCGATCACGTTGACGCGAATGCCGTTGGCGATCGAGCGGGGCGCCTCGCTCACGAGGTGACGCCGCAGCAGCCGCATCAGTGCCGCGACCTCTGCGCGCGGCCGTGCCCAATTGTCGCTCGAGAATGCGTACAGCGTGAGCGCATCCACGCCGGATCGGGCGGCGGCCTCTACAATCGTGCGCACGACCTCCGCGCCCGCGCGATGACCGGCCGGCCGCGGCATGCCGCGCTCCATCGCCCAGCGCCCGTTGCCGTCCATGATGATCCCAACGTGCATTCCGATTCTCCTCTCCGCAGTGTACTTTGCGTTGCAGAGTCTAATATCGAAAAAATACTCAGCCTCGCGCAGCCCCGATCAGCGATTCCATGTGGGCCAAGTAGCGCTCGAACACACGCTTGCCCTTCGCGGTGAGGCTGTACTCCGTCTTCGGCACGCGCGCCGCGAAGGTTTTGCGGCAGGCGATGTAGCCGGCCTCCTCGAGCTTGCGGCTGTGAGCGCTCAAGTTGCCATCCGTCGTTTTCAGAAGCTCCTTGAGCTCGTTGAACGTCATGCTGCTGTTGACGCTCAAGGCGCTCATGATGCCGAGCCGCACTCGCTCGTAGATGAGTCGATCGAAATCCTTCAGGCCCTTGTCGGCTACGTACGTGCGAACCGTTCGCAGGCGCTCTGTTTTGGCCGCCGTCTGAACCGACTCCTTGGCGACAGCTCGCTTAGCCACCGTGCCTCCGGAGGATCAGGCCGCCGAGAACGAGGTGCAGCCCACCGAAACCGCTCGCAAGCAGCAGCGTGGACCACTCGGGCGGCAGCGCGAGTGCGAGTGCGCCGAGCGCCATGAAACCGAACCCCGTGAAGCTCACAGCGGGCACCGAGAACACCCCGCTCGCGGCAACGCCCGCGCCGTACAACAGCAGCCACACACCCGGGATCAGCTCATGGGCGCCGGCCACGAACAACGCCGCAGTGAGGACGGCTCCTGCGCCAAGCGGCGGCAGCAGCGCCAAAAAGAACCGCCGTCCGACGCCACGCAACAGGCTCAAGCCTTGCTTGCGCGTCTTGCTCACCAAGAAGAATGTAACGAGAACCATGGCGACGGCTGCTGCGGCAAGCCAAATCCAAAACCAGTGCGGTGCGAGCGGCGGTGCCGACTGGAGCGCGGCGGCCGCGAGCGCCGTGATGCCCATCGCGATGCAGCCTTTGCCGGGGACGCTCGTGAAGGTGTGCGCAGCTTCGATCGTCTCGCGGATGTAGCGCAGATGTGCAACCGCGCCCGCATCGATCGAGACAGGGCCTGTGGGACTCAGCGAAACACCGCCGGAAACCGAGGATGGCATGCGCCCTATCGTTCGCGACCATCGTGGCATTGTCAAGCACTTTGCGTCATAAAGCGGTCGATGCCTGACGCACGGCGTTCTCGAACCTCGCCAATGCGGCTCCCGGTCCGCCCTGTATCGGCTAGAACGAGGCGACGCCGCTGCTGTGGGCCGGTCGTCGATAGGGTAGCAAGCGCCACATGAGGATGGCGATGCCGCAAGGGGGGTGCCGCGAGCCGCTGCCGCAGCAGTACAATCAGTGGGCGCTCAAGACCAAAGTCGGGGGGAAGCACATGGGTAATCACAGCCGGTCGTACGCACTGCTGGCCGCAATCGCCGGGGCCTCGTTGTGTCGGCTCGCGCTCGGGCAATCGGACGCCCAGCGCACGGTCGAACCGTCAGCGCTCCGTTCCACACCAGCAGAGACGACGGCAGCGGCCTATACCGACAAGAATTGGCGCGCTCCGCGCACGTCGTGGGGCCACCCGAGCCTCGAAGGCGTGTGGAGCACGGATGATTTGCGCAGCGTACCGATGAACCGGCCTGCGAGCTTCGGCACGCGCGAGCAACTTACGCCTGAGGAGTTTCTCGAGCGCGCACGCAACGACGAAAGCGGCCGCGACTTCACGATCAACGTCGGCACGTTCCTGCGGCATGAGTTCGGCATTCGCACGTTCGGCTACAGCTCGCTGATCGTCGACCCGCCGAGCGGCCAGATGCCGAAGTTGACGCCCGCGGGCGAGGCACTCGCCGCAACTCGGAACCGCGGCACGTTCGGCGCGGGCCCGTTCGATGACTTCGACGACTTCACGCTCTACGATCGGTGCATCACGCGCGGCGTCCTGGGATCGCTGCTGCCGGTAATCTACGGCAACGGAGTGCGGATCACGCAGAATCCGCAAGCCGTCGCAATCACGTACGAAATGATTCACGACACGCGGATCATCCCGCTCAGCGACCGGCCGCACGTTCCGGCGGACGTACGCCAGTACATGGGCAACGCGCGCGGCCGCTGGGAAGGCGAAACGCTCGTGGTCGAGTCCACGAACTTCACCGACAAGACGAGCCTCGGCGTGAACGGCAACGGCCCGCCGAACAGCGAGCAACTGAAGTTGACCGAGCGCTTCACGAGAGTGGATCGGGACATGATCGAGTATCTTGCGACCGTGGACGATCCGGTCGCGTATACGGCACCGTTCACGATGCGCCTCATGATCACGACGCGGCCCGATTATGAGCTTCTCGAGTACTCGTGCCACGAAGGCAACGGCGCAGTTGCGAACTCGTTGAGCGGCGAGCGCACCTACGAAAAAGACGTCGCGGAAGCCATCGCGAAAGGCTTGCCGCCGCCCGCGCGAGCCGTGGAGCACGAGCAGATCCGCAACGGCCCCGGCGAAGGCGTGCGGCTGTTCGACATCAACGCGGGCGAATGATCATTCCGAAAGGGGGATTTCCGATGCGATTCCAGTCGCGCACCGGCGGTGTGCTCACGGTATTAGCCGCGTTGACACTCTCGACGCTGGCTCAGTCGCAGGCGCCATCGGGCCCGGGTGCACAACGGCCGCAAGCGCAGCCGGACGACCTGCCTAACCAGCCCACGGCGGTCGTGCTGCCGAAGCTGTCGAAGGAGATCACAGGCCCCGGCGCGATCTTCGACTCCGCGCCGTCGCAGGCGCCCGACCTCGATACGGAGCACTTCCGCTACGACACGAAGGAATACTTCGTATCAGGAACGGCGGACGGCCAGCCCTATACGACACGGCTCGTCGTCCGCAAGCCACGCAATGATCGCGATTTCAGCGGGCTCGTGCTCGCCGAGTCGATGCACAGCAGCGGCGCCGCGCACGCGTTCGAGTACACGTCCGTCTATCTCATGGACTCCGGACATGCGGCCGTGGAGATCCTGACGACCTCTCCGGCACAGTTCGTCGCCCACAACTCCGCTCGCTACGCGGACCTGAAGATCGCCGATGGTCAAGCGAACGACATCCTCGCGCAGGTCGGTGCGTTGATGAAAAGCGACGCGGGTCCGCTCGCCGGCCTCACGGTGCGGAAGATGGTGCTCGCGGGAACCTCAATGAGCTCCGGCACGCTGATCAATTATCTGCCGGCCCACAAGGTCTACCGAACGTCGCAGATGCAGCATGTCTACGACGGTTTCATGCCGACGTCTACCGGCGCGACGATCATGGAAGTCGACGTGCCGCTGATCGAGCTGCCGACTTTGCACGAGGTCGAGACAAACGTGCCGCGTCGCCAGGACAGCGACGAGCCCGGCAAGCAATTCCGGCTCTACGAGTTCGCAGGGATAGGGCACGTCGACTCGCGCGACAACGTGCGCCTGCTGCCGAACCCTTGCACGAAGCCGCTCTCCACGGTGCCCGTGCAGGCGTACTTCGCGGTGGGATTGCACCATTTGTTTCGCTGGGTGGATCAGGGCATCGCGCCGCCGCGCGCGGAGCGAGTGCTGCTCGATCGCAACGTCGCGAACGACGGCTCGACGATGGTCTTGGACGATCATGGCAACGCCGCCGGCGGCATTCGCACGCCGTACGTGGATGTGCCGACGGCGAAATACGTCGCCGTGAATACGGCAGCCGAGCCCCTGATTGCAAATCCGAGCGCGTACGTGAAGGCGAACGGGCTGATGGGCGCGCAAATCATGTGTCGCCTCTCCGCATATCAGGAGCCGTTCCAGGCCGCGAAGCTCCGCGAGCTCTACGGCAGCAAGGAAAACTACGTGCGGATGTTCACAGCGCGGCTCGACGAGCTCGAGCGCCAAGGATGGTCGCTGCCGGTATATCGCGACATGCTTCTCGCCGACGCCGCGGCGATCAAGTTCTGACGCCATGTACCGCCTGCATTGTTTTGCTCAGTCCGGCAATTGCTTCAAAGTCGCGTTCCTGCTGCGCGTGCTGCGTCAACCGTTCGAAACCGTGTTCGTCGACTACCTGGCCGGCACGACGCGGGATCCGAAATGGCGCGAGCAGGAGAACGAGATGGGAGAAATCCCGGTGCTCGAGGACGGCGAGCGTCGCTTGACGCAGTCGGGAGCGATCCTGGCTTATCTCGCGGCGAAGCACCGCGCGTACGGCGGCAGCACGGAGGACGAAAAGCTCGAAGTGCTGCGCTGGCTGCTCTTCGACAACCACAAGTTCACGAGCTACTTCGGCACCTATCGATTCCTCAAGGCGTTCGGTCCGAGCACTCCCGATCCTGCCGTAATGGCGTGGCTTCGGGGACGCGTCGAGACTGCGTACGGCATCGTCGACAAGCACCTCGGCTCGCAGCCGTTCCTCGTGGGCCGCTCTCCGACGATCGCCGACGTCTCGCTATCGGGCTACGTGTTCTATCCCGTCGAAGAGAGCGGGCTCGACATCGAGCGGCAGTTCCCGAACATTGCGGCCTGGCGCAAACGACTTTCCGAGCTTCCGGGTTGGGCCTCCCCGTACGACATCTTGCCGGGCGAGCGAATCGCGCCGAAGTGGTGACCCCGGCTGGCGACTGCCTATCTGGCAGTGGTTGGTTTCGGCGCGGCGCGCAGCAGCAGTAATAGCGGCGCGCAGAGCAGCGCCAAGAACATCATGAAACGGAAATCGTTGAGGTAGGCGATCATCAGCGCTTGGCGCGAGACTTCCGCATTCAGCGCGGTCGCGCCAGCGCTCGTCGTCCAGTCCCACAGCGGCGGCAGCCAACGGCGCACGCAGCGCTTCGCGGAATGGCGTGAGGCGCCAGCCTAGCTCGGCGTGCTCATTTGCGTTTCTTGTCCCAGATCGTCACGACGATTGATATTCCGATGCTGCTGCCGATGTTGCGCACCAGGCTGAACAGCGCAGGCGCCTTCGTTGCGATAACACGGGCGCCAGAGTCGCGAAGGCGATGGTCGAGAGCGGCACGAAGATGAAGCCTAGACCGATCCCTTGCACGACGCCGGTGCGGATGATTGTCCACTATGTCGACGTCAGGCGTAAAGTACATCGTTTCCCACAGCGCCACCGCCAGCAGCATCGAGGCCGAAGAGCAGCAAGCCAGCGCGTATCGACGTTGCCGATCAGGCGGCCGATCAGCATCATCGCGATCATCGTCCCGATGCCGCGCGGCGCGAATCAGGTAACCCGCCGTGCATCACGGGGTAGCCCATCAGGTTCTGCAGGTAAGGCGTCAGCAGCGCGAGCGTCGCGAGGAGCATCATGCCGACGACGAAGATGAACAGCACTCCCACCGCAAAGTTGCGGTCCTTGAACATCGCCGGATTCGATGAAGGGCTTCGTCGGCGGTAAAGATGTGCGACGATGAACAAGATAAGCACGACCGCGGCGATGACCGCTTCGGCGACGATCTCGCGTCGACGCGAACCAGTCGAGCTGTTCGCCGCGATCGAGCATCAGCTGCAGCGAGCCGATGGCAAGAGGCTGAGCGTCAGAAAGCCGAAGCAGTCGAAGCGGAACGCCCGTACTGCGCTTCGTCTCGGGCAGGAACGCGAGCATGCCGATGAACGCGAGAATGCCGACCGGCAGATTGATGTAGAACGACCTAGCGCCACTTGTAGGTACTCGGTCGAGCCAGCCGCCGAGCGTCGGTCCCGAGATCGGTCCGACCATCACGCCCATACCCCACAGCGCCATCGCCGAGCCGTGCTTCTCGCGCGGGTAGGATATCGAGGAGCACCGATTGCGACATCGGCACCAGCGGCGCGCCGAACGCGCCCTGCAGCAAACGAAAGAGCACCATCTGCTCGAGCGTCGTGCGCCATGCCGCAGAGCATCGACGTCAGCGGTAAAGCCGGCGACGGCCGTGATGAACAGGCTTCTTGCGGCCGAGCGTCGCCGCCGAGAATGCCGGTCATCGGCATCATGATCGCGGCTGAGACGATGTAAGAGGTGAGAACCCAGGAGATTTGGTCCTGCGTCGCGCTGACATGCTGCCCTGCATGTAGGGCAACGCGACGTTGGCGATCGTCATGTCGACGACCTGCATGATCGTCGCGAGCATGATCGCCGACGTGATGATCCCGCGGTTCAGCGGCGCGGCCACGCCGATCACGTCTCGTCGCGACCGGCGGCGCCGGGCCGGCGGTGCGCCGCGAGCGAAGGTGAGGAATGCGGGTAGCGTGCCGCTCGCGGCCGGTGTCTATTTCGACGTTGGCGCTCATGCCGGCGCGCAATTTCGGCTCATCGCCGCGGCTTCGACCGCGATCCGCACGGGGATTCGTTGCGTCACCTTCACCCAGTTGCCCGTGGCGTTTTGCGCCGGGATCACGGAGAATTCCGCGCCCGTGGCTTGGCTGATGCTCTCGACCGCACCGCGCCATTCACGATCCGGGAAAGTGTCCACCTGGATCCGCACGAGCTGACCGACCGTCGACGTACGTGAGATCCGTCTCCTTGTAGTTCGCTTCGATCCAGACGTCGCGCTCCGCGATGACGCTCATCACTGCGCCACCGGGCACCCACGTACTGGCCCAGCAACGGCACCTTGCTCGCGACGCCGTCAAACGGCGCGCGAACGACCGTGTGCTCGAGATCGAGCGCGGCCGCTGTCCCGCGCAGCACCTCGCGGCGACGTAGGCGGGCTGCTCGGAGAAGTGACCGTCCGGCTTGCCGCCGAGCTGCGCGACGAGCTGCGTCAAGCTGCTGCTCCACGATCCGGATCCGCCGCGCCGCGATGTCGACCTCGTGGCGTGCCTCGTCGAGCGTCTCGTCCGACGACAGTTTCTTGCGCGGCCAGCGCTTGCTCCCGCTCGAGGTCACGCTCGGCGTACGCCACGTTCGTCTGCGTCGAGCGCAAGCTCTTCGAGGCGTCTGCCGATATGTCGCTTCGAGGCTCGCAATGAACGCATGCACTGCTTCGGCCTGCGCCTCGGCGCGCGCGAGCGCAACTCGGAACGGCTCCGGGTCGACGACGAACAGCACGTCACCCGCGGCGACTCGTTGGTTCTCGCGCACCTCCACCTCGGTGACAGCGCCCGCGATTCGCGAGCTCAAGGTCACTCTGTCGGCTTTCACATACGCGTTGTCCGTCGCCGCGTAGCGTCCCGAGTCGAGGTACACGTACGCGCCGACCGCGAGCACGAGCAGCGGTCCGGCGAGCAGCAGCACGCACGCGCAACATGCGTCTACGCCGCGGAGCGCGGCGGCGCCTGCGTTGCGCGTCAGCGCCCGGCGCGAGCTTGCGCTCGTTGTTTTCTTCCGCCATGGTGCAGTCGACCTCTTCGTTCGTCCTTCACCGCGCAGTGGTTACTGCGCTCTCCGCGGCCAACAAGTTGTGCTTCATGCGCTCGAGCGCGCTCGTGAGCTGCCGGCGCTGCGGCGCGCGACAATCCGCGCGAACGTCTCCTCTATTAGCGTGGGTACGGATTCGGCAACTTCCGCCCCAGAAAGCCGTGCCGCCCGCGGGTCGGCGCAGGTTGCTCAGCGATTGCGTGGACGCGGCGGTCTAGCGGCGCTTTTTCGACGCTTTCTTCTTCGACGCGGCTTTCGGCGCGGCCGGTTGGGCTTTCGGCGGCGCCGCTTGCGCGCGCGCGCCTTCGGGCTCGAACTTGAAAGACAGTTTCACGCGCGCGCGATACAGCTTCACCTTGCCGTCTTCGACCGTCATGTCGAGCGCGCCGATCTCCGCGACGCGCAAATCGCGCAATGATTTCGACGCCGTCTGAACTGCCGCCTTGGCGGCGTCTTCCCAGGAGCGCGTGCTCGTGCCGACGATTTCCGTGACGCGGTAAACGCTGTTGGCCATCTCGTCTCTCCTAAGGTGAGGGTTGCTCGTCCGAACGCGACTTCAAGCTCGGCCGCGATTCTTTTCGTTTCTGGCCGCATCTGCTCGGTCTCGCCAAAGCCAACGCGGTGCCCGCCACAGTATATGATCGAAAACGGGGTCGGGTACCGATTTTCCCGCGCGGGAAAGGCGCGGAAATCGGTACCCGACCCGAGAGAGCGTCGTCGTGGCGGTTAGTGAATCTCGATGCGCTTCGGCAGCACTTCGGCGACCTTCGGTAGCCGCACCGTCAGCACTCCATCGACAACGCTTGCCTCGATCTTGTTGCTGTCGATCTTGCGTCGACAGCGTGAAGCTGCGCACGAAGTTGCCTACGTTGTACTCGGTGTAGATCGGCTCGAGATCCTCGTACTTGCGCGAGTCGATGTTGGCGGTCACCGTCAGCACGCCTTTCTCGAGCTCGATGTCGATCGCCGCTTTATCGACGCCGGGCACCTCCATCGTCACGAGCACTTCCTGCTCAGACTCGTAAATGTCGGTGTACGGGCTGAAAAACTTCCCGGCTTCCGTCCGCTCCTCCGCGGCCGAAAGCTCCTTCTTCTCCTGTTGCAAAGCCATTTCTGTGGCAGTCATGTTGACCTCCATTGAGCTCGTGCGATATGACGATTAATTGATGGCAACGGTCCGGGCCTTGTCGCTCTCGGCGCGCTGCAGATGCAACGTCAGAACGCCGTCGAGGTATTCGGCCTTCACGCCCGACGCGTCGATTTGCCCGGGCAAGGTCAGTGTCCGATCGAACTGACCGGACGCGCGCTCGCGGCGATGCACGCTCGCGTTCTCGTCGGAAGCGATCGTCTTCTTGCCTTGGATACGCACTGTATCGCCTTTGACCTGAACATCCAGGTCCTCCTTCTTGACGCCCGCGAGCTCCATGACGAGCACGAAGTCCTCGCCGCGCCGAAACGCGTTGATCGGCGGGTAGGCGCCGCGGCCGCTCGTCCGCGTGCCGAGCCAATCGCTGCGCATCGCATTGTCCATCGCCCGCTGCACGGCCTGCAGGGTCGCGAACGGATCCCTCATCCGAATGACCATGGGTAGACCTCCTTCATTCGATCTACGTAATACGTAACTTGTGTGGCGCTCAGAGTGGGGCCTGCTTTTCGAGTTTCAACGGGCTGAGGCGGAAAGGCGCTAAAGAAACCGCATCACGAGTGCGATTCCGAGCATCGCGAATCCGAGCGCGAGCTTCGCCGCCGTGCCGATCGCAAGACCGAGCGTCGCACCGAACCCCGCCCTTCCGGCCGCGGGGAGATCGCGCCGCACCGTGAGCTCGCCGATGACGGCGCCCACGAACGGCCCGATGACGACGCCGACGAGCCCGAAGAAAGATCCCGACGACGGCGCCGATCGTGGCGCCGAGCACGGCTCTGCCGGACGCGCCGTAGCGGCGCGCACCGAATGCCCCGGCGGCGAAGTCAACGATGAACGTGAGCGCGGCGAGAACACCGAGCGTGATCAGCGTGCCCCTTCCGAGATACGCGAAGTCCTCGATCCAGGCCGCGAGCAAGAAGCCAGCGAACAACAGCGGTGCGCCGGGCAGCGCCGGCAGAACGAGACCGGCGAGCCCCCCAAGGATCAGCAGCGCCGCCAAACTCCAGAGCAAAATCGTCATCGTAGTCGCCGCGTGCTCATTTGCTGCTTGCTCTCATTTGACGTGTTCCAACCCCCCGTGGTCTAGTCTCACGCCCGTGGGCGCAGCGACCGAGCGAGACACAGTCCTGGACTTCATGCGCGAGCATCGCCTTGCCGTGCAGACGTCGGTGTCGTCCGCGGCAAGCCGCAAGCGGCCGTCGTCGGATTCATCGTAACGGACGACTTTGCGCTCTTTTTCGACACGTTGGACAGCACGCGCAAGGCTGAGAACTTGCGCAGCAATCCGCATTTCGCGGCCGTGATCGGCGGCTGCACCGAGGGCGAGGAGCGCACTGTGCAGTTCGAAGGCGTGGCGGACGAGCCGCGCGGCGCGGAACTTGAAAGCTTGAAGCGGCTCTATTTCGTGCGCTTTCCGGATGGCCCAGAGCGGCTCGCGTGGCCCGGCCTCATCTATGTGCGCGCCCGACCGACATGGGTACGCTTCAGCGACTTTCGCCGCACCCCGCCCGCGATCATCGAGCTCGACTTCACCTAGCGTCTGCCGCAGCTTTACCCGCTCGTTCCGAGCCGCTTGCGGGAACTTCCGGCACGCGCGCCCAATCTGAAAAAAGCATGCGCATCGCTCAGGTCGCCCCGTTGTTCGAGAGCGTCCCGCCGAAGTATTACGGCGGCACGGAGCGCGTCGTCTCCTTTATTACCGAGGAGCTGGTCCATCAGGGGCACGACGTCACGTTGTTCGCGAGCGGCGACTCCGAGACACGAGCACAGCTCGTGTCCGGTTGCCGGCGCGCATCGCGCCTCGACAAGCACTGATCGACCCGCTGGCGCTACAAATGCTGATGCTGGAACACGTTTATCAGCGCGCCGATGACTTCGACGTGATTCATTTCCATCTCGATTACCTGCATTTTCCGGTTTCCAGGTGTCATAGGCGCGCGCAGGTCACGACGTTGCACGGACGGCTCGATATCCCGGAGCTCGTTCCGCTCTACAAAGAGTTTCGCGACATGCCGGTGGTCTCTATCTCGGATGCCCAGCGGTCGCCGCTGCCGGATGCGAACTGGGTTGCGACCGTCTACCACGGCCTGCCCGCTGATCTGTTTCGATTTCAGCCCAGCGCCGGAACGTATCTTGCATTCCTCGGCCGAATCTCTCCGGAAAAGCGCGTGGACCGCGCGATCGAGATCGCCCGACGCTTGGACATGCCCATCAAAATCGCCGCGAAAGTGGACCTCGTCGACCGCGACTATTTCGAGGCGGTCATCGAGCCGCTCTTGCGCGACCCAAGCATCGAGTTCGTGGGCGAGATCGGCGAAGGCGAGAAGCAAGAGTTTCTCGGCAACGCCTATGCGCTGCTGTTTCCGATCGATTGGCCCGAGCCGTTCGGCCTCGTTATGATCGAAGGGCTCGCCTGCGGCACTCCGATCATCGCCTACGACCGAGGCTCCGTGCCCGAGGTGATTACGCAAGGAGAAAACGGCTTCATCGTCACCGACATCGACGACGCGGCAGACGCCGCGCGCAAGATCCCCAATCTCAGTAGGCGGCGCTGCCGGGAGATTTTCGACGAGCGATTCACTGCGCAGCGAATGGCCCGCGACTATTTGAACGTCTACGAGACACTGATCGAACGGAGAAACGCGTGATCCCGGAGACCGCCGCCGTCCCCGACGAGATCGTCAAGCTGCACGACGATCAGTACTACATCCACTCGGCGTCCGGGCGCATCGACGATCGCACGCGCGTTTTGAAGCACAGCGACACGTTTGCGGTGTTCGATCGCTTCGGCGAGATCGATGCGTTCAATCGGTCGCAGTTCGGGGTCTTTTACAAAGACACGCGTTTCCTGTCGCGGCTGACGGTGCGCCTGAACGGAGGACGCCTGTTGCTGTTGAGCTCGGCGATCAAGGAAGACAACGCGCTTTTGACCGTCGATCTCACGAATCCGGACGTGGAACGCTCGACGCAAGTCGTGATTCCGCGCGGGACCTTGCACATGTTCCGCTCGCTGGTGCTGTGGAACGCGACGTGCTTCGAGCGCCTGCGGATTCACAACTACTCCCGCTCGAGCGCCAGCTTCACGCTCAACGTGAAGTGCGACGCCGATTTCGCCGACATCTTCGAGGTCCGCGGCCTCGAACGCTCCCAGCGCGGCCGCAAACGAGAGCCAGAGATCCAGGAAGGCCGGCTCGTGCTCGCGTACGAAGGTCTCGATGGCCGGCTGCGGAGCACGACGATCGACTTCGATCCCGTGCCCACTACTCTGACCGCTGCGGAGGCAAGCTACGACGTGCAGCTCGGCCCGCAATCCGCCGCGACGCTGCGCTGGACGATCCGCTGCGAGGAGTCGCCGCACGCCTCAGCGGCCATGCTCGGCACGCCTTCCAGGGTCGTGCGCGGAAACGGCCTCACCTACGAGAAAGCGGCCGAAGAGGCAATCGTGACGCTGCGCTCCGCGCGCATGTCGGAGCCGCAGGTCGTAACCTCGCACGAACAGTTCAACTCTTGGTTGAACCGCTCCCTCGCGGATCTGCACATTCTCGAGACCTCGACGCCGGAAGGGCTCTATCCGTACGCCGGTATTCCCTGGTTCAGCACTCCGTTCGGTCGCGATGGAATTCTGACGGCGCTCGCTTGCTTGTGGCTGTCGCCGCACGTGGCGCGCGGCGTGCTCTCATATCTCGCCGCCACGCAGGCCGACGAGGACGATCCGGAAAAAGACGCGCAGCCGGGCAAGATCCTGCACGAAACGCGCGGCGGCGAGATGGCGGCATTGGGCGAAGTGCCGTTCGCGCGTTACTACGGCTCCGTCGACGCCACGCCGTTGTTCGTGATGCTCGCGGGCGCTTATCACGAGTGCACCGGAGATATCCCTTTCCTGCGCAGTCTCTGGCCGAACGTTGAGCGCGCGCTCGGATGGATCGACGAGTTCGGCGACGTGGACGGCGACGGCTTCGTCGAATATGCGCGGCGCTCAGCCCGCGGGCTCGTCCACCAAGGCTGGAAGGACTCGCAAGATTCCGTATTTCACGCAGACGGCACGCTCGCCGAAGGTCCGATCGCGCTGTGCGAGGTCCAGGCGTACGTGTTCGCGGCGAAAGTCGAGGCCGCGCACCTCGCCGAGGCGCTGGGCCTCGCCGAACGCGCGCACGAGCTCGAGCGCGAGGCCCGCGACCTCAAGGAGCGCTTCGACGCCGCCTTCTGGTGCGAGGAACTCGCGACGTACGCGCTCGCGCTCGACGGGCGGAAGGTCCCCTGCCGAGTGCGCACCTCCAACGCGGGTCATTGTCTTTTCGCCGGTATCGCTCCTCACGATCGCGCGCGACGCGTAGCGGAGACGCTCACGAGCGAGCCGTTCTTCTCCGGCTGGGGCGTGCGCACCGTCGCCTCGATCGAAGCGGCCTACAATCCGATGTCGTATCACAACGGTTCGGTGTGGCCGCATGACAATGCAATCATCGCGGCCGGCTTCGGTCGCTACGGTTTTGCGCGAGCGCGCAGGAATGCTGATGACGGGCCTTCTCGATGCTTCGATGCTGTTCGATCTGCACCGGCTCCCGGAGCTGTTCTGCGGCTTTGCGCGGCGTCCCGGGGAAAGCCCGACGCTGTATCCGACCGCCTGCTCGCCCCAGGCCTGGGCCGCTACGACGCCGTTGCCCTGCCTGCAGGCCTGCCTCGGCATCGAGGTGCGGGGACCGGAAGGCAGGGTGAGCTTCCGCAACCCGTGGCTGCCCGAGTTCCTCGACGAGGTTCAAATCATCGACCTGCGCGTCGGCAGCGGCACTGTCGACCTGCTGGTCGCGCGCCATCAACAGGACGTCGGCGTGACCTTGCTGCGCCGGCTCGGCGACGTCGAAGTCGTCGTGCTCAAGTAATCTCGATCGCACGCTAGACAGCCGACCGCGGGCTCGGCGCCTTTATACTCTCGCGCCATGCGCAACGCAGAGCTCGATCCCACTCTCCCGATCGGCATCTTCGATTCCGGCGTTGGCGGACTCACGGTGTTGCGCGCGATTCGCGCGGCGTTGCCAAACGAATCCACGTTGTATCTCGGCGACACAGCGCGCGTACCGTACGGCACGAAGAGCCGCGAAAGTGTCGTGCGTTACTCGACCCAGGCATCCGCGGCACTGGTGCACCGCGGAATCAAGTTGCTCGTGGTCGCCTGCAACACGGCCTCGGCGCTCGCGTTGTCGGAGCTGCGCACTCACTGGCGGCCACTGCCCGTGATCGGTGTCGTCGAGCCCGGCGCCCGCGCGGCTGTCGCGGCGAGCAGTCGCCGCCGCCATCTCGTGCTCGCGACCGAAGCGCACCGTTTCGCAGCGCGCATACAGGGCGGCAATCCGTGCGATCGACCCGCAGGCGCACGTCGAGGAGCTCGCCTGCTCGCTGCTCGTGGCGCTCGCGGAAGAAGGTTGGACCGAAGGTCCGGTCGCGACGGCCGCGATCAATGCGTACCTTGCCGCGGCAATGGCACGTCCCGAGGCCGAGCGTTTCGATTCGGTGGTCCTCGGCTGCACGCATTTCCCGCTGCTGGCGGGCGCGATTCGCGCTGGCATCGGACCGCAGCCCACGATCACCGACTCGGCGGCAGCCACCGCGCGACGAGGTGCGGCACGCGCTGACCGGCGCGCTCGCGCTCCGCGCATCCGGCGGCGGCGATCTACGGTTGCTCGCGACAGACGGCCCGACGCGGTTCGCGCGCCTCGGTCAGCGGTTTCTCGGTGCTACGCTTGCCGCATCGGACGTGGAGCTCGTCGATCTGTAGTCGCGCACTGTGGCGATAGCGGTCGACACCTTGTCGTCGGTCCACTGCACGACGCGCGGCCACCAATCCGGCTGCGCTCCGCAACCGCGCTCTATCGCGATCGCGAGCGCCTCGGCATCCGGCTGTTGAACAGGACGCGCAACGGACCGCGTGATGATGCCGGTCGGCGTTTTCGACACGTAGTAGACCTGCCGCGGGTCGATGTCTTGGTACGTTGAGCTGCCGTAAGTTGCATCGATCAGGAAATTCAGAGGGCCGAGCACACCCGCGAACTCTACTATGTCGACGGCCGTTCCATCCGCGAGGTCGTGCGCGACGTTTGGCTGGCTGTTCTGCTCCTGGACCATGCGATAGCGACCTTCGATTCGGTCGAGCCGGTACTGTGAATCCAAGCCGAACAACAGCGCCCAGTACTTCCACTTCAAGAACTCGGCGTCGATGCGCCATTGATCGCCGAGGATCGGAAACGTGCGCTCCTCGCAACGATTGCCGGTGCGTAGATACGCAACGTATTCACGTGGACCGGTGCGGTCGAAACGCAGCTCCGCTATCACGGTCTCGTCCGTGAGCGCGTGATACGTATAGATCGACGCCGACAACAGCACGATCAACATGCCGAGCGCGATGCAAAACGTGAGCAATGAAAATTTGAAGAGCGTGCGCATCTAGAATCGCTCCACGGCGCTCGGCGCGGAATATCGGCACCGGCGCATTCCTCGTGCGAGAATATCACGAACGTCGCGCGAGCTTGGGCTAGGGATGCAAGACGAAGTTCGACACATCGTAGAACGATTTGCGCTCAAGCCGCATCCGGAAGGTGGTTTTTTTCGCGAGGTGTATCGCTCGAGCGTTGCACTGCAGCACCCCGCGATCGACGGAGCGCAGGACGCGCGGCGCTGTGCCGGCACACACATTTACTTCCTGCTCGCGGACGACCAGTTCTCCGCGTTTCATCGCGTGCGCTGGTCGGATGAGATCTGGCACTTGTATTCAGGCGGTCCGCTCGAGCTGCATACGATCGACAACAGCGGCCGCTACGCAATGCACTTGTTGACGACCGACATCACGCGCGGCGAGCCGACGAGCGTCGTCGCAGCTGGCTGCTGGCAAGCGGCGCGCTTGGCGCCCGGCTGCGGCTGGGCGTTCTGTGGTTGCGGCGTCGCACCCGGTTTCGAGTTCGCAGATTTCGAGATGCCTCCCGCCGACGAGCTGCTCGCGGCGCATCCGGCACACGGGCAAATCATTCGCGCGCTCACGAGGCGATGACATGCTGCGCATCTACGGTCGAACGAATTCCGTGAACGTTCAGAAAGCGATGTGGTGCATCGGGGAGCTAGCGGTCGACTGCGAGCGCATCGATGCGGGGATGGAGCACGGGAAGAACGACGAAGAGTGGTTCCTCAAGCTCAATCCAAACGGCCGCGTGCCCCTGCTTCAGGACGGCGAGTTTAGTCTCTGGGAATCGAACTCGATCGTTCGCTACTTGTGCGCCAAGCACGACTTCGGCGGACTGTATCCGGGTGTTCCTGAGGCTCGCGCCCACGCGGAGCGCTGGATGGACTGGCAGCTGTCGACGTTGATCCGGCCAGTCACGATCGTTTTCGTGAATCTGGTTCGCACGCCGGTCGCTCAACGCGATCCTAAAGCCGTCACCACTGCGGCCGCCGAAGCGCAGAATGCGCTCGCCCTACTCGACCATCATCTGGCCGCGCAGCCGTTCGTGGGCGGTCAGCAATTCTCAATGGGCGACATCCCGCTGGGGACGACCGTGCATCGCTGGCTCGAGCTGCCTGAGCTGCCTAGGGCGCCGTTGCCCTCCTTGGAGAACTGGCACACGCGCCTCACGGAACGGCCTGCGTTTCGGCGCCACGTGATGTTGCCGTTGTCCTAGGACTTCAACGGAGGCTTTGACGCGGCTCAACTAGTGCGGTACTTTTCGCCCCTAAGCCAGCAGAAACCAAGAAGAAAGGCCGAGACGGGGGAGACTGGAAAAATATCGAGTCCGTTGAACGTCGGCGCGCTCGACCCGTGAACTGGGTCTGGGACGCGGTGCTGTCGTCTGGACACAATCCCGGACAGCCTGCCGCTCTTCCATGCGAGTCGTGTGTGCCTGAGGGAAGTCGTATGTTCCGAGTGGGGTCCGCCTTCGCCGTTCAACTGGCCGGAGCTCTCGCGCTGCTGATGGCTGCCGCCGCGGTCGCGCAGACCGGTGAGACGTTGTTTCCGCGTCCGGCCGCGCTCGAACCCGCGGTGCGCTTTTGGACCCGTGTCTACACCGAGGTCGATACGGATGCCGGCTTCATCCACGACGACTTGCGGCTCGACATCGTTTATCAAACCATCGACGTCTCGCGCGATCTGAGTCCGCGCGAGCGGCGGCGCCGAATCGAGCGCAGCATTACGGCCCATCGCAACATTCTCACGAAGCTCGCCGATGGCTCCCGGAGCAATCTCAGCGCCGAGGAGCAGCGGGTTCTCGACCTGTTTCCGGCAGGCACGAGCAACGCCGAGCTCAAGCGCGCCGCCGAGCGTGTGCGGTTTCAGCTCGGCCAAGCGGACCGGTTCCGCGCGGGGCTCATTCGCTCGGGGACCTGGAAACCGTATATCTACGAGATCCTCGCGAAACGCGGGCTGCCGCGCGAGCTCGCGGCGTTGCCGCACGTAGAGTCGTCATTCGATCCGACCGCGTATTCGAAGGTCGGCGCGGCCGGGATGTGGCAGTTCACGCGTTCGACCGGCGTGCGCTATATGCGCATCGACCAGGTCATCGACGAGCGCCGCGACCCATTCTTCGCCACCGATGCCGCGGCACGGCTGCTCGCCGACAACCACAGCGTGCTGCAGAGCTGGCCGCTCGCGTTGACTGCGTACAACCATGGGCTCGCCGGCATGCGCCGGGCCTCGATCCAGCACGACACCACCGACATCGACGTGATCGTCGCGAAGTATCAGAGCCGCTCGTTCGGCTTTGCCTCGCGCAACTTCTACACGGCATTTCTTGCGGCGCTCCAGATCGACAGCAACCCGGAAGCGTATTTCGGCAACCTGACTTTGGACGCTCCCTCGCCGACCGAGGTCGTGATCGTGCCCGACTACCTGAAGGCGGACACGCTGGCGGACGCGCTCAACCTGCGCGAAGGCGTCCTCAAGGATCTGAATCCGGCTCTCATGGAGAGCGTCTGGGCCGGCGACAAGCTCGTCCCGAAGGGCTTCGAGCTTCGCGTGCCGCGCGCAACCGCCGCCGTCGCCGAGGACCTGCTCGCCTCGATCGCACCCGCCGAGCGATATGCCGCGCAACGACCGGACCTTGAGCACCGCGTGCGCCGCGGCGACACGCTGTCGGCCATCGCGGCGCAGTACCGCGTGAGCCTCGCCACACTGATGCGCATCAACGGCCTCACGGGCCGCAGCGTGCTGCGCGTAGGCCAAATGATCTCGCTGCCGGGTGGCGTGGACGGCGCGCCTCCAGCCCAGGTGGTGCTCGCGGCCGCCACGGCGCCCTCCTCCCCGGCCGCCCCGCCGCCGTTGCCGCCCGAGCCCGCGCCCGGCGAGCAGGGCGCGTATACGGTGCGCAACGGCGACAGCATCGCGCGAATCGCTACTAGATTCGGAGTCGGCGTCGAGGAGCTCTTGGCGGCGAACGACATCGGCAATCGCAATTTGATCTTTGCGGGGCAGACCTTGCAGATTCCGCGCGCCGAAGGCGCGGCGCCGCCGGTGGAAGCGGTCGTTGCGATGAACGTGGAGCCCCCGGCGAACCGTCCGACCGAGGAAGCGCTGCCCGCGGCGGAAGTCGCGGTAGCGCGCGCGGACGAAGCCGCCGCCGAGGAGCAGGCGGCGGTCGAGGAGATCGCGGCCGCCGAGGGAGAGCTCGTCGTCGTGACCGAGCCTGGGGCGCTCGGCGCGGAGGCGCCGGGCGAAGTCGAGGTCACGGGCCTCGAGGCCGCGACGGAAGTGAATGCGTTGTCTACGGTCCAGGCTGCGCTCGCCGCCGATCCGAGCGACTATTCGGTGTCGGCCGGCGACACGATTCAGGTGCAGGCGCTAGAGACGCTGGGCCATTACGCCGACTGGCTCGAGCTGCCCACGCAACGGCTGCGTGACTTGAATCGCCTGTCGTTCCGCGAGGCGGTCGTGATCGGCCAGAAGCTGACCCTCGACTTTTCGCGCGTGGACGCGCCCGCATTCGAGCAGCGCCGAATCGCCTACCAGCAGGCGCAGCAGGGTGCGTTCTTCGCGCGCTACCAGATCGAGGACACCGAGGAGCACGTGATCAAGTCGGGCGAATCGCTGTGGCTACTCGCGGAGCGCACCTATAAAGTCCCGGTATGGCTGTTGCGGCAATACAATCCGGACCTCGATCTCGACCGCGTTCAAACCGGCACCGTCGTGAAATTCCCGCGCTTGCGCGCGCTGCCCGACGAAGGGCAGCCCGCGGAAGCCGCGCCGAACCCTACCGTCGCGGACCGCGCGCTCTAAACCGGGCGGCGCAACGCGCCGCCGCCGATGGACGCTGAGCACGCGCTGCAGGACCGCATCATCGCGGTCCCCGAAGCACGGCAGCTCGACGTGCTCGCGAATCTGTTGGAGAAACGCGGCGCAACCGTGCTGCGTTGCCCGCTCGTCGGTATCAACGACAATCCCGATCAAGAGGCGGTGCTCGCTTGGCTCAAACGGCAGATCGAGGACCCGCCGCAACTGCTCGTGTTTTATACCGGAGAAGGCATCGAGCGCCTGCTCGCGGCTGCCGCCCGCGCCGGCATAGAGACCGAGTTCCGTACGCTGCTCGCCGCGGTGCCGAAGCTCACACGCGGTCCGAAGCCGAAACGAGCATTGCGGCGCCTCGAGCTCGAGCCGCAGCTCGAGGCGCTCGAGCCTACGACGCGGGGACTCATAGCCACGCTCGGCTCACTCGAGCTCACGAAGCAGCGTGTCGCCGTGCAGCTTTATGCGGCCGACCAAAGCACCGAGATTGTCGAGCATCTGCGCGCTCGCGGTGTCGAAGCGGATTGCGTTGCCCCGTATGTCTACGCGTCAGCGGCGGAGGATCGGCTGGTCGTCGAGCTGATCGAGCGGCTCGCAGGCGGCGGCGTCGATGCCATCGCGTTCACGAGCAAAGCCCAGTTTCAACGACTGCGAAAGCTCGCGCGCGAGCGTGATCTCGAGCGAAAGCTCAACAAGGGCCTCGCAGCGACCAAGGTGGCGGCCGTCGGCCCCGTGGTCGCGGCCGAGCTCGCCGACGCCGGTGTCCGGGTCGACACCGTGCCGGACGACAGCTACTCGATGAAGCCGCTCGTCACGAGCCTCTGCACACTGCTCAGTCGCTAACGTGCGGCGTTTAGCTCTTCGGATGGCGCAACTGCAGCGCGGTCGGGCGGCCGTCGCCGGTCGGCTGATACCAGACGGAGAAGTCGCCCAGCGCGGTTCGATAGGCCGCGAGCGGATCAGGGCCCTGAATGTCGAATGCGTCGAAGCCCGTTCGCAGCATGAAAAACACTTGCTCGAGCAGCACATCGCCGACTGCGCGCAACTCGCCTCGATAGCCGTAGCGCTCCCGCAGCAAGCGTGCGTAGGAATAGGCGCGGCCATCGCGGAACTTCGGAAACTCCAGAGCGACCACCGCAAAGTGCTCGAGGTCGTCCGCGATGAGCTCGGGCGACTGATCGCTGTGCAGGCGCACCCCGACCGGAGCGCCGCGCGCCAGAAGACCTTCGCGCTGCGCCTGCCACTGCGCGAGGCTCACGATCACGGGCCCCGCCGGCGGCACGGTTTCAGCCGCGCTTGCGTCGAAGAAGGGGTCGTCGGCGAGCGCGTTGTTCTTGACGAGGCCCATCAGGCAGCGACTTTCGGATCGTCGCCGTAGACGGCGCCCTTGAACGGCTCGATGCCGACGCGCCGATAGGTGTCGAGGAAGCGCTCGTCGCCCTGCCGAACGCTCATGTAAGTGGCGACGATCTTGCGGATCGCGCCGGGCACCTCCGCTTGCGGCAGGCCCGGGCCGAGACGATCGCCGAGCGACGCATTCTGATCCGAGGAGCCGCCGAGCGTGAGCTGGAAGAATTCCTCGCCGCGCTTGTCGACGCCGAGTATGCCGATGTGCCCGACATGGTGGTGGCCGCAGGCGTTCATGCAGCCCGAAATATTGATCGTGAACTGACCGATTCGGGAAAGCTCATCCAGATCCGTGAACTCGCGGCTGATGTCCTGAGCAATCGGGATCGAGCGCGCGTTTGCGAGCGCGCAGTAGTCGAGGCCCGGGCAGCAGATGATGTCGGACAAAAGACCGAGGTTCGGTGTTGCGAGCTCGAGCGCCTCGAGCTCCTTCCAGAGTGAGCGCAGCTCGCTCTGCTGCACGTCCACGAGCACGAGATTCTGCCGGTGACTCACGCGGATCTCTCCGAAGCTGTAGCGATCCGCGAGATCGGCGACTGCATCCATCTTGTCCGCGGTGATGTCGCCGGGCGCGCGCCCGGTCGCTTTCAGCGAGACGTTCACGATCGCATACCCCGGAACCTTGTGCGCCACGACGTTGTTGCGCACCCAGCGATCGAATGCAGGCTCGCCGGCGCGCAGCCGGTCGAGCTCCGCCGTCTGGTCCTGCAGAGTCGCGTATTGCGGCGGCGCAAAGTACGCGTTGATGCGCTCGATCTCCTCGTCGGGCACCTTGAGCGCACCGTTCTTCGTGAGCTCCCACTCCTTGTCGGTGAGCTCGCGGTACTTGTCGATGCCCATCTGGTTCACGATGATCTTGATGCGCGCCTTGTGGATGTTGTCGCGGCGGCCATGCATGTTGTAGACGCGCAGGATCGCTTCGACGTAGGACAGCAGGTGCTCCGGCGCGAGCCATTTGCGAATGGTGTGTCCGATGTATGGCGTGCGCCCGAGACCGCCGCCCACTAACACCTCGAAGCCGATCTCGCCTTCCGCATTGCGGTGCATCCTCAAGCCGATGTCGTGCACGGCCACCGCAGCGCGATCATTCGGAGAGCCCGTGACTGCGATCTTGAACTTGCGCGGCAAGTACGAGAATTCCGGGTGCAGGAACGAGTATTGGCGCAGCAGCTCGCAGTACATGCGCGGATCGGCGAGCTCGTCGCGCGCGCGGCCTGCGTATTGGTCCGAAGTGATGTTGCGGACGCAATTACCCGATGACTGGATCGCCGTGACTTCGACGTCCGCGAGCTCGGCGAGGATATCCGGCGTCTGCTCGAGCTTGATCCAGTTGTACTGGATGTTCTGGCGCGTCGTGAAATGCCCGAAGTTGCGGTCGTAGGTGCGCGCGATGTGCGCGAACCTGCGCATCTGCTTCGAGGAGAGCGTGCCGTACGGCACATTGACCCGAAGCATGTAGGCGTGCAGCTGCAAATACAGGCCATTCATGAGCCGCAAGGGCCTGAACTGGTCCTCGTTGAGCTCGCCGTTCAAGCGCCGCTGCACTTGGCGCCGAAACTGCGCGACGCGTTCCTTGACTAGCGTGTGGTCGAATTCGTCGTAGCGATACATGGCAATACTCGTTGAGCGAGCCCCCTCGGGCGTGTCCGCCTAGGCATCGGTCAGATCGGTTCGCACCGTCGGACCGAACGCGCGGATGGCCTCGCGAATCGCCACTGGCCGGGCGTGCCCGCCCTCGACTATTACCTCGATCAGGGTCGGGTCGATCACGATGCACTCGGCTTCGTGCTGCTTGGCGGTGACGAACAACCGTTGACTTTCCGCTTCGTCGGCGATCACTAGCCCTAAGTCTATCTGTGTCACCCAGCCGTCACCGGCGGCCAAAAAAACCACCGCGCCGTCGTTCAGGCGGTTCGCGATAATCATCTGCGGCATCAATCAACACGGGCGGCCGGCGGCCCTTCGTTCCTCGGAACGGCGTTTTGGAAAGGCCGTATTCTACACGGCGACCCTCTGGGGTTCGTTATAAGAAAGGTGCCGATCTATATGCTGTTCTTGCCGGCTCCGCCGCTCGCGCGGCCGTCGCCGCGCGGCACGAACGGCACGACCCCGGCCGCTTCCCCCGCTCGCCATTGGGCCAGCCACGGCAGAAACTCGGGCGCGGGCAGCGGCTTGGCGATCCCGTACCCCTGAGCATACTCGCAGCCCAGGCCGATCAGCCTCTCGAGCACCTCGTCGGTCTCCACGCCTTCCGCGACCACGCTCAAGCCCAGCTGGTGCGCGAGCTCGATCGTGGTCCGCACGATCGCCTCGTCCTTGCGGTCGTCGAGGCTCATGACGAACGCTTTGTCGATCTTGATCTCGTCGACCGGAAGACGCTTGAGCTGCGCGAGCGCCGACTGGCCTGTGCCGAAATCGTCGATCGCGATCCGGAAGCCGAGCTCGTGGATGCACGACACGACGGCGAGCGACTTGTGCACGTTGTGCATGATCGCGCTCTCTGTCACCTCGAGCGTGAGCTCGTCCGGTTGCATACGATGCTGCTTGACGATGTCGAGCAGGTAGTACGGCAGATACTCGTCCACGAGATCGTCGACCGAGATGTTGACGGCGACCGCGAGCGTCACGCCTTGATCGCGCCATGCGCTGCAGCGCGCGACGGCCTCGCGGAGCGCCCAGCGAGTAAGGTGGGCGATGCCGCCCGCCTGCTCGATGGCGCCGACGAAGGCATCCGGCATCAGCAAGCCGAGCTCCGGATGCTGCCAGCGAACGAGCGCTTCGGCGCCGTAAATGTCGCCCGTGCTGCAATTGAGCTTCGGCTGAAAGCTCAGCCGCAGCTCGTTGTTCCTGATGGCTTGCGGAAAGTCGCCGACGATCCTGATGAGCTGCAGCGAGCGGTCCTCTTGGCCTAACCGGTACACTGCGACTTGCTCGTGGCGCATGAGCGCGTCGCTGCGCGCGCTCGACGCGCGGCGGCAAAGCTCCGCGGCATCGCGGCTGTGCTCGGGGTAGCACGCGATCCCAGCCGTCGCCTGCAACGACATGTTTGCGATGCCCAAGCGCACGCCGGCGCGCAGCTGATCTTCGAGATACTCCACCCAATGCGTGGCAGCTTGAGCATCGTACCCGGGCAGCGCGAGCAAGAACTCGTGACCGCTCAAGTGACCGAGGATTTGTCCCGCATCCAGCCGAGTGCGCAGCAACCCCGCCGTGAGCTTGATCACCTCGTCGCCGGCGCGGTGACCGAGCGAGGACACGATGCCGTCGAAGCGATCGAGCGCAATGCTCACCACGCTCACGATCGGAGCCGCGGTGATCGCGTCACGCAGCTGGCTGATCACGAGCTCCCGATTCGGCAGGCCCGAGAGGCTGTCGTGATGCGCCTGATGGAAGATGTGCCGCTCGCGATCCGCGATCGCGGCCTGCATTGCGTTGAAGCTGCCCGCAAGCTCGCCGAGCTCGTCGGACGAGCGCACGTCGATGGCTTCGGTGTACACGCCCTCGCGCATTCGCCGCGCTCCGGCAACCAAATTTCGCACGGGTCTGCGTGACGTTGTTGGCGAGCCAGAACGAGCCGCCGATCGCTAGCAGCAACGACAGGCTGGTGATCGCGAGCAGGATGTTGCGGATGCTGCGGTAGGATGCCGTCGCCTCCTCCATCGACAGCTGCAATGCCACGTAGAGGTCGGTGCTGCCGCTCAAGAAGGGCCTAGAGAGCGCTAGGAATCCTTTGTAGTCGGCTCCCGCACCCGTGCGCTGCGGTTCGGAACGCCCCGGGTCCAAACCGACGAGCGCACCCACTTGCTCCTCGCGCGGCAGCGTCGAGACGATGGTCTGACCCGCGTTGCCGGTGTAGCGCACGAACGAAACCGCGAGACCGGTCAGGCTCTGCAGACGCGCGGCGAACGCTTCGTCGATCG
The DNA here is from genome assembly GCA_963744305.1 of uncultured Gammaproteobacteria bacterium. GTDB lineage: Bacteria > Pseudomonadota > Gammaproteobacteria > Steroidobacterales > Rariloculaceae > FEN-1219. Next base: position 222,179 of record CAVUTF010000007.1, on the reverse strand, counting down.
GAAAGCCGAGCATCACCCAGGCCACCGTGACCGGGGCGCGCAGCGGCACGGTCACGGTCTGATACGGAACGCCGCCGAGATAGACGACGCGGTGACTTACGCTCTCCAACGACTCCCCTGGTGGCAGCGGCGTGAAGCCCGCGCCGTACGCGCCCGATTCCTCGCTGGAGCTCACGATGACGGCACCGTCGAGGTCGAGGAGCGTCGCGACCGTCGCACCCACACGGCCCGCGTGATTGATCAACGCGGAGCGGATCGTCGCTTGGTCGCCGCCCGCAACCGCCTGCTTGAACGGGTAGTCGGCGACGAGCACATTGACGGTGGTCAAGAGCTGGTCCGCGCGGTTGCGCATGTATTCGTCGAACAGCACGCCAGCCAGACCCACCGTGGCTTGCGCCTGCGCGTCGACATCGCGCCGGATTGCGTTCAGCACCGGAAACAGAGTGACGAGCTGGCTCGCCATCACGAGTGCGACGGCGAGAACCAACACCTTCTGCCGGAAACCGAACTGCTTCATGGAGCGGCTGAATCCGTGACCCGCACCGCAACTTTGCGACTGGGACCGATGGTACGGAGCTTGACGCCAGCGGAGTGTGCGCTCCATCACGGTTGGCGCTCGTTTAGCGCCTCTAACATCTTGCTTTGCTTCGGCTTATCGGGGGTTTGATGACGCCGAGCAGCACTCTCTCGGCCCCTCTGCTGCAAATCGTGGTCGGCGCGGTAGCGTTCGCCGCCGCGCACGGCTGCGTTGCGGGCACGTTGACGGTGCACGTGCTCGATGCTAGCGGCTCGCCCGTGCCGCGCGTCGCGGTATATGCCGTTCCGCAGCAAGAACCCGTTGCAATCGCCGACCCAGGAGCGCCGTTGCCCACCGCCGTCATGGATCAAGCGAAGAACGCATTCGTCCCCCATCTGTTGGTCGTGCAGAGGGGCACGTCGGTGCTCTTTCCGAACAACGACGCGGTGAGCCATCAGGTGTACTCGTTCTCGGAAGCGAAGACGTTCGAGCTCGGCTTGTACAAGGGCAACGTCTATCCGCCCGTGCAGTTCGACAAGCCGGGTGTCGTGGTCCTCGGCTGCAACATTCACGACGGCATGCTCGGTTACATCGTCGTGGTCGACACGCCATATTTCGCGTTGACGGACGAGCAAGGAACCGTCGAGCTCGAGGGGCTCGCAGAAGGCGGCTACACGATCGACCTCTGGACGCCTCGCGCACGTCCGAATGCGTTGCCTGCCGCTGCCGAGGTGGCGCTGCAAGCCGAGTCGCCGAGCTCCGTCGTTTTCCGCCTCGTCGGCAAGCTCGCGCCCGATCACGACCACAACGCTGCGAGCTTGTCGTGGGAAAGGTACTGATCTCTACGGCATCTTGCCTCGCGGCATTGTGCGGCAGCGCGCACGCGCAACCGCAGAGCGATCGCCATCAGTGGAGCCTCGAGCTCGACACGACGGTCTCGTCGGCCGACTCGAGCTTCGACTCGTGGCCGGCAGGCGGCTTGAGCAAGTTGCGGCACTCCTCCGACGACGACGGACTGAACGCCGCGCGGCTGTTCGTCGACTATCGCGGACGAATCTCGCCGCGGCTGTGGACGCGGATCGTCGCGGACTACGTCGACGACGCGTCGGCAGGACTCGATCTGACCGAGGCCTACATCGACTGGCAGCCGACGTCGCGTAACCAACATCAGGTCAAGCTCGGCGCGTTCTACCCGCCGCTGTCCCTCGAGAATGGCGACCGGGGCTGGAACAGCCCCTTCACCTACTCGTATTCGGCCATCAACACATGGCTCGGCGAGGAGATCCGGCCGATTGGCGTCGAGTGGTCGATGCGTCGCCATTTGGGCTACGCGGGCTCGCCGCACGAGCTCGTCGCATTCGCCTCGGGCTTCTACGGCAACGATCCCGCCGGGACGCTGCTCTTCTGGCGCGGCTGGTCGTTGCACGACCGGCAGAGCCGCCTCAACGACCAGCTGCCGATGCCGCCAATGCCGATTTGGCGCAACGGGACGATGGTGGGATCGGTGCCGCAGTCGGTCGAGCCGTTCGAGGAGATCGATGATCGACCCGGCGCCTACGGGGGTGTCGAGTGGCGCTACGCGCGCCGCGGCCTCGTGCAGCTCGCGCACTACGACAACCGCGCCGACCCCGCAGCGTTCCGCGACGGGCAATGGGGCTGGGACACGGCGTTCACGCAACTCGCCGCACAGATCAGCCTGCCGGCCGAGCTCGGCCTGATCGCGCAATGGCTCGAAGGCGACACGGCCTGGATATCCGGGGCGCGCGCGAACGGCACGCTCTCGCCGTTTGCCGAGGTCGTCAAGGACGGTTTCGAAGCGAGGTTCTTGATGCTGACGCGTCGGTTCGGAGGGGCTCATCGCGTATCGATGCGCTACGACGACTTTGAGATGGCGCGCGAAGCGTCCGATCCGGACCCTACCGATTCCGGCCATGCGTGGACCATCGCGTACCGCTACGAGCGCTCCGCGCGGCTCTCCGGCGGCGTGGAGTGGCTCACGATCACGTCGCGACGGGATCAGTGGTCGGAGTTCTATGGCGCCGACCCAAGCGCCGAGGAGCGCCAGCTGCGGCTGCAAGTGAGTCTAAAGCTCGGTCAGCCGCGACCGCACTGACACCGGTCGCATCCTGTCCACAGAATCTGTGGATAACGTTGTGGAAAACAGCTTGACAGTCCCGCGCGGTCGAGCGTCCCGCTCGACCGACATCAGGTTGGTCAAAAAAGCGTCAAAATCCTTCAACAGCAAATCTTTTCAATAGGCTACGGCGGCCTGCGGCCTCGGCGCCTGAGAATTACGAGGCAACCTACCGCCGCGGACGACCTGCGGCGTAGCGTCGCAAGATGGCCTGTAGAAACCCGGCTCGCGTATAGTTACGGTTCGCCCGTTGCTGCGAGAACAACAATGCCGACACGCCGCATCAGTTTGCTCTTATCGTTGCTACTAAGCGCCGCCTCCCACGCCGAACCGTTGCGAACCAACGATATCGAGTACGCAAGCGTCGACGGCAAGCCGCTGCTGCTGGATCTGTATATGCCGAGCGCACAGAGCGTCGCGCCTCCGCTCCTAGTCTGGGTCCATGGCGGAGCGTGGGAGAACGGCTCGAAGGCGCAAATGCCGTTGTCGAGCTTGGTGGAGAAAGGATTCGCGATTGCGAGCCTCGACTTTCGCCCCGCGTCGATCGCCCCGTTTCCGGGGCAAGCGCACGAGATCAAGGCCGCGATTCGCTACTTGCGCGCCTCGGCCGACCGTCACGGCTACGACGCTACGCGGATCGGCATCCTCGGCGCATCCTCGGGAGCCCATCTGGCCGCGTTGATCGGGACGACAAACGGCCACGAGTCGCTGGAGGGCAAGCTCGGCGACCACCTCCAGGAGTCGTCGGCCGTCCAGGTCATCGTGTCGTACTTCCCCGCGACGAATCTCACGACGATCCTCAAGCAATCAACGCCCTTTGGGCTCGGCGTCCGGGAGCCGGCGCTAAAAAGGCTGCTCGGCGGCTTGCCCGATGAGCTGAATGACGCGGCGCGGCTCGCAAGCCCAGTGTTTCAGGTCGATGCGGCCGATCCGCCGCTGCTGCTGCTGCACGGAGACCAGGATCCGCAGATGCCGATCAACCAGTCGCATGAGCTTCAGGGCGCCTACGAGGCGCACGGACTCAGCGCCGAGTTCGTCGTCGTGCACGGCGCGGCCCATGGAGGAGATGCGTTCTTCGACGCCGCGCGCTTGGAGCACGTCGCGCAATTCTTGCAGCGACATCTCACTGCGTCGTCAGCGCGGCCGTCGTCGCACTAGCCCTCGTCCTCTTTCGGCCCGCCGCCCCAGCGCTCCCGATGCATTTCTTCGGCTTCGCGCCGCACATCGGCGTGGCGACGACTCAAGAGCAGGCTCCCCGGCGGACAGACGCGCGCCCGGATCAAGCCGAGGTCGGCCGCGGCATCGAAGAGGCTCGGATACCACTGCCTCCATCCCGGCAACAATCGCTCGACTTGTGCGCGTAGCGTCATCGCATTCGCCGACTCGCCATCGACTCGCCCGAATCTATACGAGCTTGGGAGCCGCCGCAACGAACCGGATCGCGCTAAGAAAACGCTAGCGAAGAAACGCGACGGGATCGCGCGCGCCGCCTCGTACGCCGGGCCTACGGACGTAGACGCCGAAGTGCAGATGGGGCGGCGTCGTTGCCGCGTTGCCGGTATTGCCGACCGCGCCGATCGGCTCGCCGGCGAGCACGAACTGACCGCGCTCCACGTACTGTGCATCCAGATGCGCGTAGTACAAGCGCATGTTGCCGGACAGCGGCTGCAGCCAAACGACGTTGCCGCCGACGCGTGTTTTTTCCACGCGAGTGACCCACGCGTCCGTCGCGGCAAGTGCTGTCGTGCCGCGCGGCGCGAAGATGTCGATGCCGCGATGAGCGCGCGCACCGCCGTCACGCTCCGCGCCGAACCCGCTCCAGATTGCGCCCGCGTCGACACCCGCTACCGGGAACGCGAGGAGCGGCGACGTCAACACACGGACCCGCACGCGATAGTCGTCTCCGCCGGTCTCGTTGCCGCCGGGCGCGAGCGCCGGCTGCACCCGCAGCACATAGTCGGCGGGCTCCAATACGTCGAGCTCGAGCGGGTCGAGATCGATCTCGCCGGGCCTCGCCGCCGGCGCATTGCTTGCGACATGCACGAGCCCCGCGCCGCTGGCGCGGAACAAATCGATGAATATCTCGCGCGGGGCGCCCGCGTCCGGCTGCACGTCCATGCGCACGCGCTGACCGTCGCGCAGCGAAAGCAGATAGCCGCGCGCAGCGGGCGCTGCATCGTTGAATACGCTCACGACGTCATAGGGTGTCGCGGTGGGCTCGGGCGACGCGAGCGCGTTCTCGGCAGCCGTCAGCCAATCGCGTGCTAGCACGTTGTGACGAAGGCCAGTCTGCACGAGCGCATAGCCGTAAGCCTGATGCGCGAAACGCGGTGCGTATGGCAACGGCAACACGCCCGAGCTCGCAGGTCCCGACGGCAGCGGCAGGAAACCGAGCATGAGACCCGCCGGCAGCGCGAGCGCGTTGCGTAACGAGCAACGCCCCGCGGCGAAGGCGCGTAATCGGTTGAGCGGCCACGTGAAAAGCCCGATGCGCACACCAGGATGCTAACTCTCGGGCTTCGAAGGTGTCGAGCGTGGCAGGTGGGCCAGATCTGTAGAAATATTGGGGCGTTGGGGGCTTGACGCCGATTCGACAGCTGCTAGCTTAGCCGGCACCTAAAGGGCTTTCTCGAAAACGCAGCATGCTGTTCGGTGAGATCGTCATCGTTGCGCTTCAATCGATTCGCGCGAACCTCTTTCGGGCGACGTTGACGATGCTCGGGATCATCATCGGCGTCGGCGCCGTCATCACGATGCTCGCGGCCGGCGCGGGCGCACAAAAACGCATCGACGAGCAGATCGCCGCGCTCGGAGCGAACATTTTGACGATCAACGCTTCGAGTTTCTTCGCCGGCGGCGTGTCGCGTGATCAGATGACGCTGAAGATCCAGGACGCCGATGCATTGCTCGCGGACGCCCGCTACCTCGATGCCGTCGTTCCGGAAATCCAGAATCGCGGCCAGCTCAAGCTCAACAATATCAACACGAACGCGCGGCTCACGGGCACGAGCGCGCAGTACAACACGATCTTCAACTACAAGCTCGCGATGGGGCGTTTCTTCACTGCGGCCGAGGACGAGCAAAAACGCCGCGTGATCGTCGTCGGATCGGACATACCGGAGCGGCTGGAGGTCGAGCCCGCCGCGCTTCTCGGCAGAACTGTCTCGGTGAACGGCCAACCGTTCGAGGTCATCGGGATTCTCGAAAGCATCGGCGGCGGTTTCGGCAACAATAACCCGGATTTCTCCGTGTTCTTGCCGCTGCGCACGGCGGAGCAACGCGTCATGGGCCGCGAGCAGCTCGACAACATCAGCGTGCGCGTTACCGACGGCGCGTCGCTCGAGCGCGCGATGGTCGACATCGAGCGCGTGCTGCGCCGCGAGCACAAGCTGCTCCCGGGCCGGCCGAACGATTTCGCAATCGTGGATCGCCGCGAGTTTCTCGACACGCAGCAGGAAGCCCAGCAGACCTTCACGATACTGCTCGCAAGCATCGCCGGTGTGAGCCTCCTCGTCGGAGGGATCGGTATCATGAACATCATGCTCGTCAGCGTGACGGAACGCACTCGCGAGATCGGCATCCGCATGGCGCTCGGTGCGACGCGCTTTACCGTGCTGCTGCAATTTCTCGTCGAGTCGGTCACGCTCTGCCTGCTCGGCGGCGTGCTCGGGATTCTGCTCGGCGGAACGGCGGCATCTACCCTCTCGCGGCTTGCCGGCTGGGAAATGTTCGTCTCGCCCGAGTCGGTAGGCCTCGCGTTCGCGTTCAGCGTGGGGGTCGGACTGTTCTTCGGCATCTGGCCGGCACGGCGCGCTGCTCGCCTCGACCCGATTGAAGCCTTGCGTTACGAGTAATCGCAGACTCTTGCGAAGCCACGTTGAAACGTAGCGGTATGCTCAAGCTGTCGGCGCTCGTGCCGTCGCTCCTCTGCCTGTCCGGCTGCATCATGCATCTGCACTATGACCGCCCGCCGCCGGCCGGCTTCGAGTACGCCCCGCCCGTCTCTGCGGCCGAGGTGTTCACGTACACACCGCGCAGCCCAGTCTCGCTCTCCTCGCCGATCGAGGAAACTCGAAACCATGACATCCTGCGATTCTCGTTCGAGTCCAGCGGCAGCAACGGCCATCCCCAGAATCTCGTCGAAGGACAATACTTTCGCAGCCGTTCGCCGGGCCCAAAACCGCTCGTGGTCGTGATGCCGATCTGGGGGACGAGCAGTTACCCGCCGAGCAAAATCTCGCACGGCTATGCGCGCCACTCGCGAGGGGAAGCGCACGTGATCTGGATCTACGGAACCGCGCCGCTGTTTCCGTGGGACGATCTCGCGGCGGCGCCCACGGAGGAAGACTTCGCTGCGATGTCCCGGAATAGCGTCGAACGCTATCGATCGGCAGTGATCGACATGCGAAGACTGGTCGATTGGGCCGTGACGCAGGAAGAGATCGATGCGTCACGGATCGCGTTCGTCGGTTTCAGCATGAGCGCGCTGGTCACGGCAACGCTGGTCGGCAACGACGCGCGCATCACCGCCGCCGTGTTCATGATGGGCGCCGCGAACTTTGCCGACGTATTCGCGACTTGCGGCGATCGAGCCGGCGAGGTGCGAGCGCACGCGCTCAAAGAGTTCGGCTGGTCTCTCACCGAGTATCGTGAGTTCTTTCAAGGGCTGTTCGGACCCGCCGATCCGGTCCGCTTTGCCGGAAGCTACAATCCGGACCGAATCTTGATGCTCGACGCGATGTTCGACGACTGCATGCCGGAGTCTTCGCGCGCGGCGCTGTGGGAGGTCGCGGGGCACCCCGAACGAATTACGCTGCTCTCCCGGCACCGACGTGCGTTCTACTCGCTGACGCCGCTCGGCTTGAACTACGCTCGCCGCGAAATCTACCGGTTCCTCGATAAGGCGCTCTACGAGGAAGATCGCGGCGTTACATAATCCGGCACCCGCGCATTTCGCCCTCGCGCTACAACCGCTACGGAGTCGCTTGCCGCCGACGGTGAACTGCGCGATATTCGGCGGGCTGCTAAGGGTAAACCCGGCGAAAGCCGGGGACGCAAAGCTTCCGGTCTAAAGGATTCGTCCTACGACAGCGGGGTTGCCGGCATTCCAGCGGAACACGGCGCTCCCGATTTCTTCCGACCGGCAGCAAAACGGATCTGAAGTCAGGGAGGACCCACTGGTCATGAATACCGCTGTCGCGCGCAAACGCGCCGTTCCGCAAGCATTGTCTTCGAGCACGGCCGGTCCGGCCGTCACGGTCGAAGCAACGGCGCCAAGTGAAATTGTCGCGGTGCTGAGAGACTGGAAGCGTTATCCGGCGCCTGTTCGGCCGATGGGCTCGGGCAGCTCGATGACGCGCTGCATCGCCGCCAACGGCGGCACGCAGCTCGATCTTTCGAAAATGAATCGCGTCCTCAAGATCGAGCCCGACAGCGTCACGGTTCAACCGGGCATCGCATTGCCGGACCTTGCCGAAGTCCTGAGCCAGGAAGGGTTGGAGCTCATCGGCGGATTCGACCTCGCGAGCCGCTCCGTCGGCGGCGCCGTGTGCGCTGCGGGTTTGGAAGCTTCGATGGCGGGCGACGTTGGCCAGTTTGCCTCGCACGTGCAACAACTCAAGGTCTTGAGCCCGAACGGCAAGAAGTTCGTGGTCAATGACAAGACCAAGAGCCTTCTCGCGCTCATGCGTTTGAGCTACGGCTTGCTCGGCGTCGTCTACGAAATCACGCTGCGCGTACGGAGCGTCCAGGGCTTCGCCGTCCAAACCGCGAAAGCGTCGTTCAAGGATTTCGCGAAGCTCGGCGCCAAGTTGCCGGCCGCAACCGCGGGCGTGAAGCTGTACCTCCTGCCATTCCGAGACCGCATCTATTTCGAGCTGCGCCGTCCTGCTGCGGAGGCGGACCCCGGCAAGAAGTTCGCGTGGCGATTCAAGGACTGGGCTGTGAACTCGGCGCTGCCCGAGGCGGCGCACTCGCTCGGCATGGCCCTGCCGATCCGCCAGTTGCGCTACCCGTTGATCGACAGCTTGAGCGAGGTTGCGCACCGATTTGTCGGCACCGCGCTCGTACGCAACGGCAGCAACGCCGTTGAGCAAAGCGGACGCTACCGGCTGCTCGGTAGCAAGAGCCGCTTCAGCTACTCCACGTGGGGTTTTCCAGCCGCGGAATTCGCGAACACCGTGCTCGCCTACAAGTTGTTCTGCAAAGAGCACTACGCACGCACGGGATTCCGCTGCGACATGCCCGCCGTAAGCTTCCGGTTGAACCGCGATCGCAGCGCGCTGCTTTCGCCGTCGTTCGACACGTCGATGTTCACGATCAGCCCGCTGTCTACACAGACCGAAGGCTGGGACGACTTTGTTTTCGACTTCGCCGAGTTCGCCGCACAGCATCGCGGCGTGCCGTTCTTCAATCAGACGCGCAATGCGGCTCCCGAGCTCGTGTCGCAACGTTTCGGCAGCCGACTGAGTTTCTTCAACAAGGCGCGCCACCAGCTCGATCCCGACGACCGCCTCCTGAACCAGTACTTCGCCGCCTACCTCCAACCCTCCGGAGCCTAGCGCGTAGCGTCAGCGGATGAAGCCCAGGCTCTCGAGCTTCACGATGATGCGGTGCGCGGCGAGATCCGGTGTGAGCTCGGCGGTGTCGATGCGCATTTCCGGATTCTCCGGCACTTCGTATGGATCGCTGATCCCGGTGAAGCCCTTGATGATCCCCGCGCGCGCTTTCGCGTAGAGCCCTTTGCGATCGCGCGCCTCGCACACCTCGAGCGCGGTCGATACGTGGATCTCGATGAAGCCGCCGACCGGCTCGATCATCTCGCGCACGAGCTTCCGAGTCGCCGCGTACGGCGCGATCGGCGCGCAAATCGCGATGCCGCCGTTCTTCGTGATTTCGCTCGCCACGTAGCCGATGCGCTGAATGTTCAGATCTCGATGCTCCTTCGAAAAGCCGAGCTCGCTCGACAAATGCTTGCGGACGAGATCACCGTCGAGCAGTGTCACCGGGCGGCCGCCCATCTCCATGAGCTTGATCATCAACGCATTGGCAACTGTCGACTTCCCGGAGCCCGAGAGCCCCGTGTAAAACACGGTAAATCCTTGCCGATGGCGCGGCGGGTGCGTGCGCCGCAGCTCGGCCACCACGGCCGGAAACGAAAACCACTCGGGTATGTCGAGACCGTCGCGCAAACGCCTCCGCAGCTCCGTGCCCGAGATGTCGAGCGTGCGCGTGTCTTTGTCGATCTCGTCCTCGGGCAGGTACTGCGCCTTGTCCTCGACGTACACCATGTTCTTGAACGGCACCATCGTGATGTCGAGCTCGGTTTCGAACTGCTGCATGAGCCGCTGCGCGTCGTAGGGACCATAGAACGGCTTGCCATCGCTCCCTGAGCCCGGGCCGGCGTGATCGCGGCCAACGATGAAGTGAGTGCAGCCATAGTTCTTGCGGATGATCGCGTGCCAAATGGCCTCGCGCGGTCCGCCCATGCGCATCGCGAGCGGCAGCAAGCTCAAGGTGGTCGTCTGCTCGGGATAGTGCGCCAGCAGATGCTCATAGCAACGCACGCGCGTGAAGTGATCGACGTCGCCGGGTTTGGTCATGCCGACGACGGGATGCAGCAATAAATTCGCCTCGACCTCTTTCGCCGCGCGAAACGTCAGCTCCTGGTGTGCGCGATGCATCGGATTACGGGTCTGAAACGCCACGACGCGGCGCCAGCCGACCTTCTGGAAGCGATCGCGCAGCTCCTGCGGCGTGTCGCGCAGATGCTTGAAATCGTAGTGCGCGGGCGCCTCGACGCCGCGCAACCGGCCGCCCAAATACACCTCGTTGCTGCGGCGCACGAGATAGCTCACGCCGGGATGAGCTTCGTCGGTGGTGCCAAACACGGCGCGAGCTTCCTGCTCCTTGTTCGGCCGGTAGATGCTTTCGATCTCCATCGTGGCGATCAAGACACCCTCGGCGTCGCGCAGCGCGATGGCGTCGCCTTCCTTCAGCTTGTCGGCGAATGCGGCGGTCACATCGAGCGCGATCGGCATCGGCCAGAGGACACCGCTCGCGAGCCGCATGTCGGACAGCACTCGGCGATAGTCTCGCTCTCCCAAGAAACCCTCGAGCGGCGAGAACGCGCCGTTGAGCAGCAGCTCGATGTCGCACGACTGCCGCATGTTCAAGTCCCACGACGGCAGATCGCGCGCTCGAGTTTTCTCCTCTCGTGCCTCACGTTCCGCAAGATAGAGGTTTTTCAGCTCCCCTCCGTGGGGTTCCTTGAAAGCTCCCATAACGATTTCGCTCCGTCTATTTCTTGGTAGTAGTAAGAAATCGTTCTCGACTGCCGACGCCGGCACGAGAACGCTTGAAAGTTACCGGCTAGTCCCCGAGCAGCAACGCCGCCGCCGCGCGGATACCCGCCACGTTGATGGCGGGCACGTACTCGGCCTCATGCTCGCGCCACTTGAGGGATTTCTTGACGATAGTCTCGAGATTCGGCCGTTTGCCGTCCGGTGCGTCGCCTTTGCCGATGCCGCCTCCGAACTCGACGATCGTGTCTATTTTCAAGTCGATTGCCGTATTCATGCATCCGACCCAGCGCACGGGATTGAACAGCTGAAAGAACAACCGCGAGCGGATCGCGTCGCCTGCCGGCTCGTGCAGCTTGCCGGTGTAGTTGGAGAGCACGTCGATCGTCGGCGAGCTGAACGGCGTTGCCTCGAGGACTTCGCGGAATCGCTGCGCGGCATTCACCATCAAATACGTGTGAAACGCGCCCTCGGTGTTCAAGCGAAAGCCGCGCTTGCCCGGGTGCGTCACCGCCATGTCGGCAACTAACGCGTCGAGGTCCTTGTCCTCGCCGGCAACCACGGTTTGATCCGGAAGATTGCAACCGCCGATGCCGCAGAAATGCTTGTCGGCGAGCGCCGTGGCCGCCGGGAGATCGAGGGTCGTCGCCACCATGCCGCCGCGCCCGAGCTCGCTCATGAGCGCGCCGCGTTGCGCGACGAGCGCCACCGCCTGCTCGAACGTGAGCGCGCCGGCGGCGACGAGCGCCGTGTACTCGCCCAAGCTGTGCCCGCCCGCCAAACGCGCCTGGACACGATCGCCCACCAAGCTCCGGAACGATTCCAAGCACGCAACCTGGTGGGTCAACAGCGCAGGCTGGGTGAAGCGCGTGAGATTGAGCTCCTCGCGCGGATCGGTGCCGGATAGCTCGAGCATGTCGTAGCCGACCACCTTGCTCGCGCGCTCGTACAGGTCGCGGGCGGCCGGAAACTCTGCGACCAAGTCCGAGCCCATGCCGCGATACTGCGAGCCTTGGCCGGGGAAGATGAAGAAAATCGTGCGTTCGGACACGCGAAGTCGTCTTGGCGGCGGTTGCCGGGGGCCGATACGATGCCCGAACGACTGCGTCAAGCCAAGTGGTTCGCGCAAAATGCCTGCGCGAGCCGCACCCAGTAGGTAGCTCCGAGCGTCAAGATTCCGTCATTGAAATCGTACGAGGGGTGATGGATCGCGCAGCCGCCGTCGCCCGCGCCGTTGCCGATGAAAACGTAGCAGCCGGGCCGTTTTTCGAGCATGAAAGCGAAGTCTTCCGACGCAAGTACCGGCGCAAAATCCGCGGCGACTCGTTCGCGGCCTGCGATCTCGGCCGCGACACGAGCGGCAAGCTCGGTGTGGTGCGCAGAGTTCACGAGCGCGGGGTACGCGAGGCCGAATTGCACCTCCGCCCGCGCACCGAACGCCCCCGCCACGCCGTGGGCAAGGGCTTCGAGCCGCGTCTTGACTAGGCTTCTGACCCGATCGTCGAAGGAACGGATGCCGCCGCTGAGCTCGGCGCTTTCGGGGATTACGTTGTCGGCATCTCCGGCATGAATCCTGGTAATGCTCACGACGGCGGCCGCCAGCGGATCGACGTTGCGGCTCACGATGCTCTGCAACGCACCGATCAATTGCGCGGCTGCGAGCACGGGATCCACACCTTCGTGCGGCAACGCGCCGTGCGCGCCCTTTCCCGCGATCCGGATCGCGAAGCCGGTCGAGCGAGGCCATCATCGGTCCCTTGCGCATCGCGAAGCTGCCCGCGGCAAGCCCGGGCCAGTTGTGCATGCCGAATACCGCGTCGACCGGGAAGTGCTCGAACAACCCGTCGTCGAGCATCACCTTGGCACCGCCTGCCGCCTCCTCGGCCGGCTGAAAAATGAAATGAATCGTGCCGCGGAACTCGCGGTGCTCAGCGAGATGCCGTGCCGCGCCGAGCAGCATCGTCGTGTGTCCGTCGTGGCCGCAGGCGTGCATCACGCCTTCCGCCTGCGAGCGATGCGCGAACTGATTCGCTTCGTGCAGCGGCAGCGCGTCCATGTCTGCGCGCAAGCCGACGCACGGGCCGGTGCCGTTTGCGAGCGTCCCGACGACTCCAGTTCCCGCCAGCCCTTCGTGCACTTGCAAACCAAACGCGCGCAGCCGGTCGGCGACGAATGCCGCTGTGCGGTGCTCGTTAAACGCCAGCTCCGGATGCGCGTGCAAATCCCGGCGCCAAGCGACGAGCTCGTCACGACGGGCTTCGATTTGCGAAATGGTTCTCAAGCGTGCGCTCTCGCCGCGGCTATTCTATTAGAATGAGCACCCACACCGTGAACGATGCAATGTCCGTAGTAGCAACGCCGAGCGGCGTCGCGAAAAAGAGTTGGCTCGACGTGAGCCGCGGCCGTGCATTCTTCACGCATCTGTGCGGCAGCGCGACGATCGTAGGACTCGTTTGCGCGCTGATCTTCTTCGTCTGGTATCCACACCCGTATTTCCAGGCAGCGGGCGCGTGGAACGTGCTGCGCGTGCTGATCGGCGTCGATCTGGTCGTCGGTCCGCTGCTCACGCTAATCGTCTTCAAGCCCGGGAAATGGGGCCTGAAGTTCGACCTGTGCGCCATCGCGGTCGTGCAGCTCGTCGCGCTGATCTACGGTATAAGCGTGATCTACAGCGAACGCCCCTACTTCACGGTTTTCGCGCTCGATCGGTTCTACGTGCTTGCGCGCAAGGACATCGATCAGGCGCAGCTCGCCGACCCTGCGCTCGTCGCCCCCGAGAGGATCGGTCGAAAGCCGGCGCGCGGGCCGCTGCTCGTCGTCGCGACGCGTCCGACGGATGGCGCCGGCATGCAGCGCTTGCTCGAGGAGACTTTGTTCGAGGGTAAACCCGATATCCAACAGCGTCCCGAGTTCTGGGCCGACTACGCATCGCAGGCGGCACAGCTCGTGGCAAGAGCTCAGCCGCTCGCGACGTTGCGGAAGGAGCGGCCGGACGCGACTGCCGCCATCGAGCAGCTCGTTGCGGCGCTCGGCAGACCGGAGCGGGAGCTCGGGTTCCTGCCGGTAGTCGCGAAGAACAAGGATCTCGCGATGATCGTGGAGGCGGCGAGCGGACTGCCGCTCGAGGTGATCGACGTCGATCCGTGGATCCCGCGCTCGGCGCCGTGATCGCTGACCGCCATGGATGGCGGTCATGCCGAAATTGCAGGAGTAAATTGCGGCTAGTGCGGCGCCGCCCGTGCGCTGCTGCCCGCGCGCTCGTCCACGAGCAGCAACAACCCCAAACCGATCACGAAGAGCGCCACCACGACCGCGACGCCGGCCCTTTGCGAGCCCGAGATCTGCGTCAGCACACCGAGCAACAGCGGCCCAATGAACGCGGTGAGCTTGCCGGAGAATGCGAAGAAACCAAAAAATTCGTTCTCGAGCTCGTGCGGAACGAACCTTGCCATGAGCGAGCGGCTCGAGGCCTGATTCGGGCCCACGAAGATTCCGATCAAGAGACCGGCCACCCAAAACCAAGTCTTCGTCGGGGCGACAATCGCGAGCGCCGTCGCGGCGATGAGGCCTAGCAACGAGATCACGATCGTTCGCTTGCCGCCGATCTTGTCGTCGAGGAAGCCCATGAGGAATGCGCCGAACCCCGCCGTTACGTTGAGCGCGATGCCGAAAATCAGCACCTCTTCGAGCGTGAAGCCGAACGTTTCGGCGGCGTAGATGCCGCCGAACGCGAAGATCGTCACTAGCGCGTCGTTGTAAACGAGCCGCGCGAGCAGGAATCGCCACGTTTGCTCGTGGCGGCGCAGCTCCACGAACGTATGCTTCAACTGCGTCGCCGTCGCGCGAATCACGCTGCCGCGCGGAGAGACGCGCGAGCGGTCCTCGGTCACCCATAGGAACAGCGGCACGCTGAACACGACGAACCATACTGCGACCAGCAGGTTCGTCGCACGGACGTTCTCTCCACCGACCTTGCTGAACCCGAACCACGGCACCTCGGGCTGGACGAAGCCGACGAGCGCCACGACGAGCGCGAGCAAGCCGCCGAGATAGCCGAGTCCCCAACCGAGCCCGGAGACGGTGCCGACGCGTCCTTCCGGCGCCACGTCCGGCAGGAACGCGTTGTAGAACACCGTGCCGAACTCGAAGGCCACGTTCGCGATGATCACGAGAACGAGTGCGGCAAGCACTTGCCCCGGCATCACGTTGTAGAGTGCGGCGGTCGCGGCCGCGCAGACGAGCACGGAAACCAACACGAACAGCTTGCGGAAACCGCCGCGGTCCGCAAGAGCTCCGAGGACGGGCGAACCGATCGCGACGATCAGCGCCGTGATCGTGACCGCGCGCGACCACAGCGCGGTGCCCGTGATCGGATCGGACGCGATCGCCTGCGTGAAATAGGTCGCATACACGAACGTGATGACCAACGTCGTGAACGGCGAGTCGGCGAAGTCGTAAAGCGCCCACGCCCAAACGGTGCGAGTATTGACGCGCGGCGGCGGCCCGGTCGGCGCGTCCTCAGTTGCCGTAGCTCGGGTCGCACTCATACGGGAACACGTACTCGCCAGGCACTTCGAGTCCATGCCATGTAGCGCGCCGCTAGACCGTCGAAGACTTCGGGATCCTCGTAGAGCTGTGTCAACCACAAAGTCCCGCCGTCAGGGCTCAGGCGAAAGCGCTCGACCAAGTGGATGCGGTCGCTGTGGTTGAAGCCGTTGTTCATGAAAGTGCCGCGGGAGATATGCGTCGTGTCGACGACGAGCGTCTCCCCTTCCCAGCGGCCGATCGAGTGGCCCGACTTCGAGTGCGGTGCGTTCGCAGGGGGATGCTCCGTCCCGTCTAGAAAGACCACGCGGAACAGATCGAAATACTCCATCTTGAACACGATCAGATCGCGGCCGTCGTAGATCTCCATCGGAAACGGCGCCTGCATGTAGAACGCGACCGAAGGCGCGACGCAGGTGTTCTCGCGCTTGAGCTCCTGCGCAGGATCGTAGTTGCGAACCTCCTCGATCGCGGCCGCCTTCAAGCGTAGCCCGCCGAAGTCGCCGGCCGCGAGCTCGTCGGCGCCGGTATCGTTGATCAGGAGCGCGGCGTCGGGCAGCTCGTCGATCAAGGCCTGTCCCGAGCGCGTGCGCTCGATCTTCGGCGTCCAGAAGCCCGAGAGATCGGGCGTCTGCGCGTACGCCCCGACGCTCGAGCCCACCAGCAGCGCGCAAATCGGGGTCAGGCACCGATTTCGATAGCGATCGCGCAGCCAGCAGGACAGCTGCCGAAATCGGAGCCTGACCCCAGTCGGCATCGTTCAATCCTCCGCCGGCGCGTTCGGGTCCGGCCGTTGGCCGACGAGCTCGTGCCCGTCAGCGTAGATCACACGATAGACGCGCATGAACTGCGAGCCGTCCCGAGCCGGATAGCCCTCGATCTTGACGCGGTCGCCGGGCTTGATCGAGTCCTCCGTCCACCCGCGGCGGCGCAGGATGTTCGGCGAATTCGTCTCCGCTTTCCATTCAACGCCCGCGCCCGCCGCGTCTGTCACCGTGAAATGCAGCAGGCCATGCGGATTGCGGAACGAGAAGTCCGTGACGACGCCTTCCACCGTGATCAGCTTGCCCGGCACGAAATGCACCGGAAACGAGTGATGAGCGACGCGCGGGCGGAACCACACCCGCGAGCAGTCGCTACTACGGCGAGAACAACGTATTTGCGCATCGTTGCACCCATTCGTGTTGGGGACCTTCACACCTGAATCTTCGAGAACGACCAAGCGCCGAGAACGAGGAACACCGACGCGACGACTGCGAGAACCGCCGCATCGAGCGCGACGCCGATCTCCGACAGCCCGATTAGGGCGCCGCGCAAGCCGTCGATGCCGTACGACAGCGGATCCAAGCGCGTCGCCACGGTCAGCGCCGTCGGGAGATTGCTCAACGGAAACAGCGCCCCGGAAAGAAAGAAAATCGGCATGACGAGGAAGTTCATGATCAGCTGAAAACCCTGCATGTCGCGCAGAGTTGAGCCGATCGCCGTTCCGAGCGCGGCGAAAACGATCGCGATCAGCGCCATGAAAGCGAGAGCCAGCGGCACCGCGGCGAAGCCGGCCGGCCGAAAACCTGCGAGCAAGCAAACGCCGAGCACGAGCGCGCCCTGAATCATCGCGATCGTTGCGCCGCCGAGCGTTCGCCCCACCATGATCTGCAGACGCGGAACCGGGGCAACCAACGTTTCTTTGAGGAAACCGAATTGCCGGTCCCAGAGAAGTCCGATGCCGGAGAAAATCGAAGTGAACAGAATCCCCATGCCGATGACACCCGGCGCGATGAACTGCAGATAGCTGCCCTGCCCGGCGTTCTGAAAGACCGCGCCGAGACCGAAACCGAGGACGAGCAGATACAGCAGCGGTTGGCCGAGCGAAGCGATGATTTGCGGCCGCGAGCGGAAATAGCGCTTCACTTCGCGCAGCCACAGGATGTAGATGACGTTCATCGCTTGTTCCTTTGCCACATGCGCGCCATTTGGCGCATCTGATCCGTGCCGTCGACGCGCTCGTCGCGGATCGTCGAGCCCGTGAGCTTGAGAAATGCTTGCTCGAGCGAGTCCGTGCCGGTTTGTTGCTTCAGGTCGGCCACCGTGCCCTGCGCGACGATGCGGCCGTGATCGATGATCGCGACGCGATGCGCGACGCGCTCGGCTTCGTCCATGTAGTGGGTCGTGAGAAAAACGGTCACGCCTTCGCTCTCGTTCAACGCGCGGACGTGCGTCCACAGCTGATTGCGGCTCTGCGGATCGAGGCCGAGCGTCGGCTCGTCCAGAAACAGGATCTTCGGCGTATGCAGGAAACCGCGCGCAATCTCGAGCCGCCGCCGCATGCCGCCGGAGAACGTCTTGACCAGTGCCGTGCGCCGATCCCAAAGCTCGAACAGCTTGAGCAGCGTCTCGATGCGCTCTGCGCGCGTGCGGCGCGGTACGTGATAGAGCACGCCATGCAAGTCCATGTTCTCGTACGCCGTCAGCTCCTCGTCGAGGCTAGGGTCCTGAAAAACGATCCCGAACCGGCGCCGCACGTCGAGCTGCCGCGTGACCGGATCGAGACCGTCTACGGCGATCGTGCCGCTCGTGGGCCTGAGCAACGTCGTGAGCATTTGGATCGTCGTAGTCTTGCCCGCGCCGTTCGGCCCGAGGAAGGCGAAGATCTCGCGCGGGTGAACGTCGAACGACACGCCGTCGACGGCTTTCACGTCGCCGAAGGTCTTGGCCAGGTTCTGCACGTGAATCATCGGTCGCTTCCGCCTTTCGCCGGGCGCGCCCAGCAGCGATCGGCCGCCGAACCGCGCACGCCATTTGTCCAACGCCGCGTCATTGTAGACGTACTTCGGCGTCTCGCCGCGCAGCGCGGCGAGCGTCGCCTCGGTGGCCCACGGTATCGCGGCGCCGAGCGTGCCGCCTTGGTTCGCCGCAGTCATGTGCGGCGACAGGAGCACGCGATCGCCGTAGCTCAAGATCCGTGCAGCGGCGGCCGGCGGCTCCTCCGGCAGCACGTCGAGGGCCGCGGCGGCAAGCGCGCCGGCGTCGAGCGCGTCGCAAAGCGCCGCGAGATCGACGATCGCGCCGCGCGCGGTATTGATCAGCACGGCGGTGCGCCGCAGCGCTCGAAGCTCCTCGGCGCCGATGAGGTTCCGCGTTTCGGACGTGAGATTGCAGTGCAGGGTCACGACGTCCGACAGCTCGAGCAGCGTCTTCAAGTCGACGCGCTCGACGCCGTAGTGCGCAAACTTCTCCGCCGCCACGTACGGATCGCAAGCAATGCAGCCGCACGCGCCACGGCGCGAGCAGCTCCGCGACGCGTGAGCCGACGCGCCCCAAGCCGACGATGCCGATCGTGATGCCCGCGTAACCGTCGCCGCGTGCGCCCAGATACGTGCCGTAATACGGCGGGTCGCGCCAGCCGCCCCCCTTCACTTGGCGGTCCCGCTCGCGGACGCGCTTGAGCAAGGTCAACAGCAACGCGAGCGTGCCCTCGGCAACGCCGCCCCAGTTGGCTTCGGTGGGGCAATAGGCGACGAGGATGCCGAGATCGTTCGCGGCGTCGAGATCGACGTCCTCGACGCCGATCGTGTATTTGGAAACGATCCGCAAGCGCGGCGAGATCTGCAGAAACTCGCGATCGATCACGCCGAAGCGAAACGTCGCGCCGAGCAGCGCATCGGCGCCGCGCGCAAGCTCGCTCGAGCCGGGTGCGGGCAGCGTCGGGCTCCGCCGACGACCACTTCGCAGCCCGCAGCCGCCATTAGACCGTGCGACGTGCCGCCCTCGTCCACCGGCCTATAGATCAATACCTTCGGCCGGCTCAAAGCGCTCCGCAGGCGATCCGCGATCGCGTTACATCTCGCTCTTGATCGAGTTGTAGAACGCCGTCACGAAACGTTCCGTCACGGCCGGCATCGGCGAGCCGAACGCCGCATCCATGTCGGCGCTGGGCTTCGCGGCGATGGCCTGCTCGAGCGTCATCCCTTGCTTGATCAGATCCGTGATGCGCCGCTGCAGCTCGATCGTCTTGCGTCGAAACTCGATGATGTCTTCGCGCGACGACACGACGCCGTGTCCCGGAATGATCTGCGTGTTCGGCCCGGCCATGTCGACGATCTTCTGCAGTGCCTCGATCGTGCCCTTGACGCTGCCGCCGTTGCCGACGTCGACGCCGGGATACCCGGTCGTCCTGAACACGTCGCCGACGTGGATCACGTCGGCGTTGCGAAACCGGATGTAGCTGTCGCCGTCCGTGTGTGCGGGCGGCAACTTCCCGACCTCTAAGTCTTCGCCGTTGAAATGCAGCGCGACCGTGTCTCCGTAGGTGATCACGGGCAGTGCGACCGTCGGGTACGGCGCTGCGCCGTTCAGGCCTTTCCCGAGACGCGCTCGCACGTTGTCGTGCGCGAGGATGTCGATGCCCATCTTGCCGATGTTCTCGTTGCCGCCGGTGTGATCACCGTGAACGTGCGTGTTGATGAGCAGCTTGATTGGCTTGCTCGACAGCGTCTTCACCGCCGCGATGAGCTTGTCCGTGAGCGGCGCGAACTGATCGTCGATCATGATCACGCTGTCGTCGCCGACGAGCACGCCGACGTTGCCGCCCTGGCCCTCGAGGTAGTGGACGTTGCCCGCCACTTTGTGAACCTTGATCTCCACCTTGGAGAAGTCCTGCTGCGGCGGCGCGGCAGGCGCGGGCGCCGCGGGGGTTTGCGCCGATGAGGCGTAGGCGACGAGGAGCGTGAGCGGCAGCGAGCAGACTGAAAGGCGTTGTTTGCGGTTCATTGTTCGTCCCCCTTCTTGGTTCTAGCGCCGCTCTCGCGGCACCGGCGTTTGCCGCCGATCATAGCATTACCGGGGTCAGAGGGCGGCGACCGCTTGCAGCGCTCCCATCGTGTCGTCGAAGTCCTGGCTGACCTCGATCTGGGACGTGCGCTTTATCGGCACGCTTTGGACGGCCCAGATGTCGCGGCAATACTCGCGGATCGTCCGATCGGACGAGAACTTTCCCGTGCGCGCGGCGTTCAGAATGGACATTCGCGTCCACTGCTCGCGCTGGCGGAACGTTTGCTCCACGCGCCGTTGGCAATCGACATACTCTTTGAAATCGGCGAGCGCGAAATAGGGGTCCCAATCGAGGAGACTGCGAACCAGCGGCTGGAACAGCTCGGGATCGCCCCGCGAGAAGAAGCCGCTGCTTATCAGGTCGATGACCGCGGCGAGCTCGGCGTTGCCGTGGTACCAGTCGATCGGGCGATAGCCGTCGCGGCGCATGCGCTCCACCTCGTGAGCAGTGAGCCCGAACAGGAAGAAGTTCTCGGCCCCCACCTCCTCGCGCAGCTCCACGTTGGCTCCGTCGAGCGTCCCGATCGTAAGCGCACCGTTCATCGCGAACTTCATGTTGCCCGTACCGGACGCTTCCTTGCCAGCCGTCGAGATCTGCTCCGACAGATCAGCAGCCGGATAGATCGGTTGCGAGTTGGTCACGTTGAAGTTCGGGAGGAAGATCACGCGCAGCCGGTCGCGCGTCTCTCGATCGCGATTCAGCACGGAGCCGACGCTGTTGATCAGCTTGATGATCAGCTTCGCCATGTGGTACCCCGGCGCCGCTTTGCCGGCGAACACGAAAGTACGCGGCACTGCGTCCGCCGCCGAGGCCGCACTTCAAACGATGATAGAGCGCGACAACGTGCAAAATCGAAAGGTGCTGGCGCTTGTATTCGTGAATGCGTTTCACCTGGACGTCGAACAGCGAGTCCGGATCGACGGCGCTCTCGGCGTGCCGCGCGATGCGCGCCGCGAGGTCCACCTTGTTCGCCCGCTTGATCGAGGCCCATCGCTCGCGAAATTGCGCGTCTTCAACGAACGGCTCGAGCGCCCGAAGCTCGTTCAGGTTTCGCGCCCAGGTATCTCCGACCGTCTCCGTGAGCAGGGCCGACAATCGCGGGTTCGCGAGCACGAGCCAGCGGCGCGGGGTGACGCCGTTCGTCTTGTTCGAGAAGCGTTGCGGCCAAAGCCGATAGAACTCGCCGAGCACGTCGCGCTTCAGGAGCTCCGTATGCAAGTCCGCAACGCCGTTCACGGCGTGGCTCCCGACGCACGCAAGATGCGCCATGCGCACGTAGCGTTCGCCATGCTCGTCGATGATGGACAGCGCGGCCACCTTCGACTCGTCACCGAGGCAGCTCAGGCGCACGTCGTCGAGGAATCGCGCATTGATCTCGTAGATGATCTCCAAGTGCCGCGGCAACACGCGGCCCAGCAGCGCAAGGGGCCAATACTCGAGCGCCTCCGGCAGCAACGTATGATTGGTGTACGCCATCGTGCGGCAGGTGATGTCCCACGCCGTCTCCCAAGCGATCGCGTGGTTGTCCACGAGCAGCCTCATCAGCTCGGCGATAGCGATCGCCGGATGCGTGTCATTCAGCTGCACCGCGAATTTCTCGTGGAACCGTTCCACCGGAATGCGCTGCACGTTCAAAACGCGCAGCATGTCCTGCAGAGAGCACGACACGAAAAAGTACTGTTGCTCGAGCCGCAGCTCCTTGCCGCGTAGTTGGTCATCGTTTGGATAGAGCACCTTGCTCAGATTCTCGGAGATGATCTTCTGATTGACGGCGCCGTAATAATCGCCGCGGTTGTGCACTGCGAAGTCGAAAGACTCCGGCGCTTCGGCACGCCATAGCCGCAAGGTGTTCGCGGTATTGTTTCGGTAGCCCAGGATCGGCGTGTCGTAAGGAACGCCGTTCACGACCTTGGCGGGCAGCCAGCGCACGCGCAGGCGCCCGGAGTCGTCCACGTAGCGTTCCGTGTGTCCGCCCAGCTTGACCTCGACCGCCCATTCGGGGCGGGCGATCTCCCACGGATTGCCGTAGGTGAGCCACTTGTCGGTCTTCTCGACCTGCCAGCCGTCGACGATCTCTTGGTGGAAGATGCCGAACTCGTAACGGATTCCGTACGCGAGTGTCGGTATCTCCAGCGTCGCGAGGGAATCGATGAAGCACGCCGCGAGACGGCCCAACCCGCCGTTGCCCAAGCCGGGCTCCGCCTCTTGCGCGAGCAGCGTATCGAAGTCGAGCCCGAGCTCTTGGATTGCCCCGCGGACCTCGTCGTAGATGCCGAGGTTGATCAGATTGTTGCCGAGATGCGGACCGATCAAATACTCGGCTGAAAGATAGCTCACCGTGCGCGCGCGCTGCGTCGTATACGCGGCGGCGGTGCTGACCCAGCGGCGCAACATCAGATCGCGCACTGTGTAGGCCAGGGCCATGTAATAGTCGGTGAGCGTCGCGAGCTTCGGAAACTTGCCTTGGATGTAGAAAAGCTTGTCGAGGAAGGCGCGCTTGATCGCCTCCTTATCGATATCCATGTCGGCGTGCGTGGGCCGCATCACCGTTGTCGTCGCCCCCGGACTCAAGACGCGAGTTGCTTCTTATTTCTTGGCGCCGTTCTTGCGGCGGCTCGTCGTACTCGTGGGCTTGCCGGCAGGAGGCACATCTGCGATGACTTCGCGCTCGGCCGCGAGCCAGTCATCGAGCTCGAAACCTGGCACGAACCCGCGTCGCTCGGCCCTGAAGTACGCTCGCTCTGCAATCAGCGCTGTAAAGTCCCGCTCGATCGCGCGCGTCTCGGTCGACCGCCTCGCCATTGCGACCTCCACCAAATTCCCGATGCGTGAGCGGAGCAAGAAGCATGCCACGCGTTTTCGCGCGCAGAGCGGCGTGTTGTCGATTGGAGCGCTGGAAACTTGCCCCGTACGTGGGCGTGTTCACGCTCGGCCGCCCCACGATCGTGCACTTTCCCGCGAGGGACGGCGTGCGATACTTGCGCGCGTGCAAGATGCGAATCCCCTCTGCGCCGAGCTCCAAGCAACCTGGCATGCCGAAATTCCGCTCGCAGCGGCGATGGCCGTCGAGGTATCGAGCTTCAGCGAAGGCGAGTTACGCGTGCGCGCACCGCTCACGCCCAACCGCAACCTCCACGGCACCGCGTTCGCGGGGAGCCTGTTCGCGGTCTGCGTGCTCACGTGTTGGGGAAAAGTTTGGCTCGCCATGCGCGAGCGAGACCAGCACGGGCGCATTGTGGTCTCGGAGAGCCGCATCGACTATCACAAAGCCGTGACCGGAGAGATCGTTTGCCGTGCACCCACTGGCGACGGCGAGCGCGCCGCGCTGGATGAGCTTGCGTCCTCGGGGCGCGCGACGTTCATGATGAGCTGCACCATCGACGGCGCGGATGCGCCGGCCGTACGCTTCGAAGGCAAGTACGTCGTCTTCGCGAAACGCGCGCGTTGAGCTACACGGCTTGCGCGATCTCGAACGCGCCTTCCCAGATCATCCTCAGCGCCACGTAGAAGATCAACGCGAGGCCCACGTACGCGATCCAGTGATGCCGGTTCAGGAGCCGAGCGATCACGGCGGCCGCGAGACCCATGAACGCGACGGACAAGGCGAGACCGAAGACGAGTACCCAAGCGTGCTCGCGCGCGACGCCGGCGACCGCGAGCACGTTGTCGAGCGACATCGACACGTCCGCGACGACGATCTGCGTGACCGCCTGGCGCATCGTCTTGTGCTGCGGCCCCACGGGCGCGTCGACGCCGAGGTTGGCCGCGGCCGCCCCTTCCTCGACTCGATGCGTCAGGCGGCCGTCCCGGAGCTCTCGCCACAGCTTCCAGCTCACCCACAGCAATAGCAGGCCGCCCGCCAGCAGCAAGCCGATGATCTGCAGGAGCTGCACGGTAAATGCCGCGAACACGATTCGCAGCACGGTTGCGGCCGCGATGCCGAGCACCATGACGCGGAGCCGCTGCTCGACCGGCAGCCCCGCCACGGCGATCCCGACCACGATCGCGTTGTCACCCGCGAGCACCAGATCCACGAGCACCACTTGGAGCAGCGCTACGAGCTCCGGCATTGAGATGAAATCCACGGTTACCTACTCGTCCCTGTCCACATCCGTTTCGCGACTAGTGTGCCCGAAAAACCACGCCGATCGTGATGCGCGCGATCGGCGCGCTTCGCAGCCTCTCTGGGTTGTGGCTGAATCGTTGCACCACCTAGGTCCATGGGTCATGATACGGCGGCACACAACTCGTGGTACGGCAATCCCATGACGCAAATCCATCCGTCGCGCCGCCTCGCCTACTCGCTCCTGTCTGCGACACTGATCGCGTTCACCGCCGGCGCCCAGCAAACGAGCGCTCCGACGAGCGCGAATCCGCTCGATGAGATCATCGTTCGGGCGACGATGATCGAGCGCGATCTCGCGCACACGCCGGCCGCCGTCAGCATCATCGACCAGGACACCATTCAACTCGCGCGCCAACAGCTAGCGCTCGACGAATCCCTGGGAAGCGTGCCCGGATTGTTCATGCAGAACCGGTTCAACTTCGCGCAGGACCTGCGAGTGTCCATTCGCGGCTTCGGCGCGCGCGCACAATTCGGCATCCGCGGCATCAAAGTGCTCGTCGACGGCATTCCCGAGACTTTGCCCGACGGCCAAGGTTCCGTCGACAGCATCGACTTGGGCGCGACGAGCCAGATCGAAGTCATTCGCGGGCCGAGCTCCTCTCTGTACGGCAACGCGTCCGGCGGCGTGATCAGCGTGGTTTCCGAAAGCGGCTCGGAAGAGCCGTTTGCGGAGATGCGCCTGGCCGGTGGCAGCGACGACTTTCAGAAGGTTCAGCTCAAAGCCGGCGGCCGCGGCGAACGCCTCGACTATTTGATCAGCCTGTCCGACACCGACTACGAAGGCTGGCGCCAGCAAAGCCACGCGGAGAACAAGCAGCTCACGGGTCGGTTCGGCCTCGACTTGGGCAAGGATCGAGAGCTCCTGACGGTCGTGAACTTCACCGATCAACCGATTTCCGACGACGCTGGCGGCCTCACGGCGGCGCAGGTCGCTGCGAACCCGCGCGCCGCGTTCCCGGCCAATGTGACATTCGACGCCGGCGAGTCGCTCGATCAAACGCGCGTCGGCTTCGTCTACTCGATGCCGCTCGGCGAGCATCATTCGATCACCGCGCGCAACTACTACGCGTGGCGAGATTTCGGCAATTTGCTGCCGACGCTCGTCAACGGCATTGTCGACCTCGACCGCGAGTTCATGGGCGGCGGGTTCAGCTACAGCTACGACGGAATCTTCCTGGATCGGCCGAATCGGCTCGTGGCCGGAACCGACTTCGACGACCAGGACGACGAGCGGCGGCGGTACAACAACATCAACGGCGTTCAGGGCCCGCTCGGTTTCGACCAAAACGAGCACGTCACGAGCGCAGGCGTGTTCCTGCAGAACGAGCTCAGCGTGACCGAACGACTGCAGTTGACCATGGGCGTGCGTTTCGACGAGGTGGAATTCGAGGTCACGGACCGGTATTTCGCCGACGGCTTCAACGACTCTGGCTCGAAAAAGTTCGACGACACGAGCCCGATGGTGGGCGTGGTGCTTCGACTTGGGCGAGGAGTCGAATCTCTACGCGACGTACTCGACCGCGTTCGAGACGCCGACGACCACGGAATTCAACAAACCGGACGGTACCGGGGGCTTCAATCTCTTGCTGGAGCCGCAGACTGCAACCAATCTCGAAGTCGGTCTGCGCGGAACGCTCAGCGACCGCAATCGGTACGAGGTAGCGCTGTTTACGATCGACGTCGAAGACGAGCTGATTCCGTTCGAAGTCGTACCCGGCCGAAACGCGTTCGAGAACGCGGGCGAGTCGAAGCGCGACGGCCTGGAGTTCTCGTTCATGTTCAATCCGACCGACCGCCTCTCGCGGGCACGGTGAGCTACACGTATTCCGACTTCAAGTTCACCAACTTCGGGACGCTTCAGCGGCAACGATGATTCCAGGCACGGCGGAAAACGTCGTGTTCGGCGAGCTCGCCTACACGCATCCGGGCGGGTGGTTCATAGCCGGCGAGACCATCTACGTAGACGAGCAATTCGGCGACAACGCGAACACGACCGTCATCGACGGCTATACCGTCGCAGGAATGCGCTTCGGCTATGACCTCGATCTCGGCGAGTTCCAGCTTTCGCCTTTCCTCGGCGTCAACAACCTGTTCGACGAGGAATACACGGCGAACGTGCGCCTGAACCCGTTCCAAAGCCGGTACTACGAGCCGGCCCCGGGGCGCAATGGCTACGCCGGTGTGACGCTCGCCTACCACTTCCGCTGAAACGCTCCTCGCGCTCGAGCGCACTTGGCCTGCGGTGCGGGAGGCAGCTATTCTTGCCGGCCTAATGAGCAAACCGAAAACCGCAATCACGCCGACGCGCGCGGAAAACTACTCCGAGTGGTATCAGCAGGTGATCGCCGGCGCCGACCTCGCGGAGAACTCGCCGGTGCGCGGCTGCATGGTCATCCGGCCGTGGGGCTACGCGCTCTGGGAGAACATGCAGCGCGCGCTCGACGACATGTTCAAGGCCACCGGTCACGAGAACGCCTACTTCCCGCTGTTCATCCCGCTGTCGTTCCTGCAGAAGGAGGCCGCGCATGTCGAGGGCTTCGCGAAGGAATGCGCGGTGGTCACGCACCATCGGCTCGAGGCGGGCCCTGACGGCAAGCTCGATCCCTACCGGCGAGCTCGAGGAGCCGCTGATCGTGCGGCCGACGTCGGAGACCATCATCGGCGATGCGTTCGCGCGTTGGGTGCAGAGCTATCGCGATCTGCCGCTGCTAGATCAACCAGTGGGCGAACGTCGTCCGCTGGGAGATGCGGACGCGGCTGTTCCTGCGCACGACGGAGTTCCTTTGGCAGGAGGGCCACACGGCGCACGCGACTCGCGACGAGGCGGTCGAGGAGACGCTGCGCATGCTCGACGTCTACGCGCGAGTTCGCCGAGGACTGGATGGCGATGCCGGTGATCAAGGGCGAGAAGACCGCGAGCGAGCGGTTCCCGGGCGCCGAGCAAACGTTCTGCATCGAGGCGATGATGCAGGACCGCAAGGCGCTGCAAGCCGGCACCAGCCATTTCCTCGGCCAGAACTTCGCGACGCGCGAGCAGCATCGAGTTCCTCGACCAGAACGGCGCGCATCAGCACGCGTGGACCACGAGCTGGGGCGTGTCGACGCGCTTGATCGGCGGGCTGCTCATGACGCACTCCGACGACGACGGCTTCGTGCTGCCGCCGCGGCTCGCGCCCGCGCACGTAGTCATCATTCCGATCTTCCGCTCCGACGAGGAGCGGCCGCGCGTGCTCGAGTACTGCCACAAGGTCGCCGCCGAGCTGCGCGGACAGCGTTTCGCCGACGCCGCCGTTCGCGTGCATGTCGACGCCCGCGACGTGCGCGGCGGCGAGAAGGTGTGGCAATGGGTGCGCAAAGGCGTGCCGGTGCGGCTCGAGATCGGGCCGCGCGACATCGAGAAGGACTCCGTATTCGCCGCGCGCCGCGACCGCGCGCCGAAGGACAAGCAGAGCGTTGCGCGCGCCGAGTTCGTCGCTACGATCGCCGCGACGCTGCAATCGATCCAAGAGGGGCTGTTCTCGCGCGCGCGCAGGCGTTCCGCGCGGAGCACACGCGGCGCATCGACGACCGCGACGAGTTCTATGCGTTCTTCACGAGCGAGCGCGACAGCGACGACGCACCGGCGCCGATCCACGGCGGCTTCGCTGCTGACGCATTTCGGCGGAGAAGTCGCCCTCGAGCAGAAGATCAAGGACGACTTGTCGGTCACCGTCCGCTGCATCCCGCTCGAGAAGGGCGAGCCCGGCGTCTGCCCCTTCACGGGCAAGCCGAGCGCGCAGCGCGTGATTTGGGCAAAGGCGTATTGATCGCCCCGGCGTCGCCGCTCAGCTCCAGCTCAGCGCCCCGCCGGTCCTGTACTCGGTCACGCGGGTCTCGAAGAAGTTCTTTTCCTTCTTCAGATCCATGATCTCGCACATCCACGGCAACGGGTTGCCGGCGTTCGGAACTCCGGCGCGAGGCCGATCTGCGTCAAGCCGACGGTTCGCGATGAACTGCAGATATCTCGACCATCGCCGCCGTTCATGCCGAGAATGCCCCGCGGCATCGTGTCGCGCGCGTACTCGATCTCGAGCGTCATGCCTTCGAGGATGATCCGTCGCGCCTCGCTCTGAATCTCGCCGCTCCAAAGGTGCGGATTCTCGAGCTTGATCTGATTGATCACGTCGATGCCGAAGTTCAGGTGCATCGATTCGTCGCGCAGGATGTACTGGAACTGCTCGGCCGTGCCGGTCATCTTGTTGCGCCGCCCCATCGACAGGATCTGCGTGAAGCCGCAGTAGAAGAAGATGCCTTCGACGACGCAGTAGTACGCGATCAGATTCTCCAGCAGCCGCTGGTCGGCGGTCGGCGTGCCGGTCGCGAAGTCGGATCGCTCAAGGATATCGGTGTACTTCAGCGCCCACTCGGCCTTGCGCGCGACCGACGGCACCTCGCGGTACATGTTGAAGATCTCGGCCTCGTCCATGCCGAGCGACTCGATCACGTACTGATACGCGTGCGTATGGATCGCCTCCTCGAACGCCTGGCGCAGCAGGTATTGGCGGCACTCGGGATTCGTGATGTGCCGATAGACCGCGAGCACGAGGTTGTTCGCGACGAGCGAATCGGCCGTGGAGAAGAAGCCGAGGCTGCGCTTCACCACGAGCCGCTCGTCCTCGCGTCAGCGCATCCGGCGTCTTCCACAGGGCGATGTCCCGCGCCATCGAGATCTCCTGCGGCATCCAGTGATTCGCGCTGCCTTGCAGATATTTCTCCCACGCCCAGGGATACTTGAACGGCACGAGCTGATTGAGATCCGCGCGGCAGTTGATGATCCGTTTGTCGTCGACGTGCACGCGCCGCGCGCCGCGCGCCAGCTCGAAACCCGCCGTCACTGGCAGGCCTCGCAGCTCGCCGCGTCGAGAGCGCACGCGGACTTCGCTCCGTCGACGCTGTTCAGCGCACCATCCGTCACGGTGCTGCGCTCGACGTGAGTCGCCGCGAGCGTCCGCAAGTAGTACGTCGTCTTGAGCCCCCTCCTCCACGCGAGCCGGTACAGCGCGTCGAGCGCCGGTCCCGACGGCTGCGCGACGTACAGGTTCAGCGACTGCGCCTGATCGAGCCACTTTTGCCGCCGTGCGCCCGCTTCGACGAGCCAGCTCGGCATCGATCTCGAACGCCGTCGCATACAGCGCACGTCAGCTCCGGTGGAATCCGATCGATCTTCTGCACGGCTGCCGTCGAAGTACTTCAGATCGTTGACCATCACCTCGTCCCATAAACCGCGCGCTTTCAGATCGGCGACGAGCTGCGGATTGATCACGGTGAACTCGCCGGACAGATTCGACTTCACGTAGAGGTTCCGATACGCGGGCTCGATGCTCTGCGCGACGCCGACGATGTTCGAGATCGTCGCGGTGGGCGCGATCGCGAGGCAATTCGAGTTGCGCATGCCGACGCTGCGCACCCGCTCCGCGCAGGGTCTCCCAATCGAGCGTGCGGCCGCGGTCGACGTCGAGATCGCCGCGCGCCTCCTCGCAAGAGGGCAAGCGAGTCGATCGGCAGCACGCCGCGCTGCCACAACGAGCCCTCGAAGCTCGAATAGTGGCCGCGCTCCGCGGCGAGGTCGATGGAGGCTTCGATCGTGAAGTAGCTCAGCGCCTCCGTCGAACGGTCCGCGAGCTCCAGGCCGCCTCCGTCGACGCGTAGGGCAACGCGCAAGGCATACAGCGCATCCTGGAATCCCATGACGCCGAGACCGATCGGCCGGTGCTGCAAGTTCGATCGCCGCGCCTGCGGGACGCTGTAGTAGTTGATGTCGATCACGTTGTCGAGCATGCGCACGGCCGTGCGGACGGTGCGGCGCAAGCGCGCATGATCGAGGCCCTCGGCGGTCACGTGATTCGCGAGATTCACGGAGCCCAGGTTGCAAACCGCGATCTCCTGATCCGACGTGTTCAGCGTGATCTCGGTGCAGAGGTTCGAGCTGTGCACGGTGCCCACGTGCTGCTGCGGCGAGCGCAGGTTGCACGGATCCTTGAACGTGAGCCACGGATGCCCCGTCTCGAAGAGCATCGACAGCATCCTGCGCCAGAGCTCGACAGCCTTGACGCGCTTCCACACCGCGAGCTCGCCGCGCTCGGCGCGCTGCTCGTGGGCTTCGTAGGCGCGGTCGAACGCCGCGGCCGTAGAGATCGTGCAAATCCCGAACCTCGTCGGGCGAGAACAACGTCCAATCCGCCGTCCGCCGCCACGCGCCGCATGAATAAATCGGGAATCCAGTGGGCGGTGTGCATGTCGTGCGTACGGCGCCGCTCGTCGCCCGTGTTCTTGCGCAGCTCGAGAAACTCCTCGACGTCGAGATGCCAGGTGGCGAGATAGGCGCAGACGGCGCCCTTGCGTTTGCCGCCTTGATTCACGGCGACGGCCGTATCGTTCGCAACTTTGAGGAACGGCACCACGCCCTGGGATTTGCCGTTCGTGCCCTTGATGTGTGCCCCGAGAGCACGCACTCGGCTCCAGTCGTTGCCGAGACCGCCGGCGAACTTCGACAGCAGCGCGTTGTCGCGGATCGCGCCGTAGATGCCGTCGAGGTCGTCGGGCACGGTCGTCGAGATAGCAGCTCGAGAGCTGCGGCCGGAGCTGTGCCCGCGTTGAACAGCGTCGGCGTGGAGCTCATGAAGTCGAACGAGCTCAATAGATCGTAGAACTCGATCGCTCGCGCTTCGCGGTCGACCTCGTTCAACGCGAGCCCCATCGCGACGCGCATGAACATGGCTTGCGGCAGCTCGAAATGCGCGCTTCGCCACTGCAAGAAATAACGGTCGTAAAGCGTTTGCAACCCGAGGTACGTGAATGCAAGGTCGCGCTCGGGTCGAAGTGCGGCCGCAAGCCGCGTCGAGATCGAACTCGCCGAGCCGCGGGTCGAGGAGCCCGAGCTCGATGCCCTTCGCGACGAACGCGACGAAATATTCTGAATAGCGTTCGGCCATTTCGGCTTGCGTGGCCTCCTGCGCCCGGCCTTCGAGGAACGTCAATGCTTCGCGGCGCAGCACATCGAGCAACAGACGCGCGGTCACGTACGTGTAGTTCGGCTCGCGCTCGATCAGCGGGCGCGCGCTCATGATCAGTGCGGTTGCGACGTCGGCCTGCGGAATGCCGTCGAACAGGCCGCGCAGCGCGTCCCGGACGATTGCATCCGGCGCGACATCGGCAAGTCCCGAGCAAGCCTCGCGCACGATGCGCTCGAGGCGCGCGACATCGAGCGGCACGAGCTCGCCGCTCGCGGTCATGACGCGCGGCGCCGCCGCTTCACGCCCGGCGCTTTGCGATTGCCGCGCGGCACGCTCCGCGCGCGCGCGCTTCGCGATAGAGAATGTACGCACGCGCAACCTTGTGCTCGCCCGCGCGCATCAGGGCGAGCTCCACTTGATCCTGAATGTCCTCGATGTGGCAGGTGCCGCCGGGTGCGAGGCGACGTGTGACGGCCGCGGCGACCGACGCAGAAAGGTCCGCGACTCGCTCGTGCACGCGGCGCGAAGCTGCGGCACTGCCGCCCTCGACGGCAAGGAACGCTTTCGTCATCGCGATGCCGATCTTCGCGGAATCGAACGCCGTCACGCTGCCGTTCCGGCGCACCACGCGGAACAACGGGCGCGAATCGGCCGTCTCGGCGCGAGGCGGAACAGTAGGTGCGGCGCTCGGCTCGGGAGCGAGCCGCGCGGCAGGAACGTTGAGAGCGTCGTGAGCGACTGACGTAGCGGGTTCCATGCATCTCCTCCAAGGGTCTGTCGTGTTGCGA
Source organism: uncultured Gammaproteobacteria bacterium (assembly GCA_963744305.1). Taxonomy (GTDB): domain Bacteria; phylum Pseudomonadota; class Gammaproteobacteria; order Steroidobacterales; family Rariloculaceae; genus FEN-1219. The sequence goes on along the minus strand of CAVUTF010000007.1, from coordinate 189,949 downwards.
ACACGCGCGAAGGAGACTGGAGCCGCGGGACACCGCGAAACCGCGGCCCCCGATGCCAGAAACCTTTGACGCGAAGATTCCAGCCGTCGTCTTCGAGAGGTGCTCGGACTTCGCGGAGCTTAGACCCGCGTCACCGTTGCGCGACAGTCCCGGACTTGCACCGGGTTCCCCTCTCGGCACCACAACATGTAGTGGTGTCATAGAAGACAGACCGCAATATATAGCGGCCGGCGCGCGGCCGCAACGATTTTGTCAAACGCTCAGAAGTGTTTTAATGCCGCGGTTGTGTACGGATAAAAACGACCAGCGATGAACGACGAGGCAAAGCAAGGCGAGCTCACGGACGTCCTCACCACGACCGAGCTAATCGCTCTGGCCAAGGCGCGGCTCCCACCGCCCGCGTGGGATTTCGTCGTCGGCGGCGCCGAGACCGAGACTACGATTCTGCGCAATCGACAGGCTCTCGACGCGATCGCCTTCCGGCCGCGCGTGCTGCGCAACGTATCGGATGCCAATCCGGCGGTGACCTTTCTCGGCGCGGAGCAGCGCCTGCCCGTGCTGCTGGCGCCGCTCGCTAGCCTGACCGACGTGCATCCCGATGGCGCGCTGCCGATCGCGCGTGCCGCCGCACGCTTTGGCTGCCTCATGCTCGTGAGCAGCGTGACGCAACCGGGAATCGAGGACGTCGCGCGCGCCGCCGGCGAGCAGTTTGGCTTTCAGCTCTATCCCGACGGCGACGAGCGCTGGGTGCTCGACACCGCGAAGCGCGCAATCGATCTCGGTTGCCGCGTGCTGTGCGTGACCGTCGACGTCCCGACATTCGGCCGTCGCGAACGCGGCGTGCATCGGCGCCAGGCGATCGCCGGCCGGCCGTTCGGCGTGCTGCGCAGCGGCGAGGAGCATCGCGGCCGCGCCGACTGGACGTTGATCGACAAGCTCAAGAAAAAGATCGACGTGCCGCTGATGTTGAAAGGAATCCAGACGGCCGAAGACGCCGCGCTCGCGCTCGAGCATGGCGTCGACGTGATCTACGCATCCAACCACGGCGGCCGCCAGCTCGATCACGGCCGCGGCGCGATCGATCTCCTGCCCGAAGTCATGAGCGCGACCCGCGGCAAGGCCGGCCTCGTCATCGACGGCGGCTTCATGCGCGGCACCGATATCCTGAAGGCCATCGCCCAAGGCGCCGCGATGGTCGGCGTCGGGAAGTTGCAGGCGCTCGCCCTTGGCGCCGCCGGTGAACACGGCGTGCTGCGCATGCTCGAGCTCCTCGAGACCGAGCTCACCGTCACGATGAAGCTCCTCGGAGTCAACCGCTGCAGCGAGCTCGACGGCTCGTACCTTCAGCCGTCCGCGCCGGTCGCAGCGGCCGGGTTGTTCAGCGCGTTTCCGCTGCTGGATTCGATCGAGAACGATAATGCAACTGACCACAACACTGGCCTTTGACGGCCGCTGCGAAGCCGCGTTCAAGTTCTATGAGCAACACCTGGGCGGGAAGATCGAAGGCGTGCTCACGTGGGGCGATTCACCGCTAGCGGAGCAAGTGCCCACCGAATGGCGGGGGAAGCTCCTTCACGCGCGGCTCAAAATCGGTGACTCCGATCTGGTGGGTGGCGACGTTCTGCCAAAGGACTACAAACGGCCGCAAGGCTTCTCCGTCATGCTCGGTATCGGCGATCCGATGGCGGCGGAGCGCACGTTCCAGGCACTGGCAGAACAACGGGACTGTCATCGTCCCGTTCCAAGAGACATTTTGGGCTGTCCGATATGGCATGGTGATCGATCAGTTCGGCATACCTTGGGAAGTCAATTGCGAGCGACCGCAGTAAACGCACTTCGGGCAGCTGTTTCATGGTGGTGCTCGATTTTTCGGGATCCGCACAGCACAGCAGCAACGTTGCCCCGGACGGCCGGCATTTCGCGTATGCGTCGAACGAGACGGGGCGTTATGAAGTTTGGGTCGCGAGCTTCGCGCAGACTGGTGAACGTCACCAAGTCACGCATCAGGGTGGCGGCCACCCGCTGTGGGCCCGCGACGGCGGCTCCATCTTCTTCGACCGGGCGCACGAGCTTTACAGAGTAAGCGTCGAAATCGACATGAACGAAACGGTTGTGGTCGGCGAGCCGGTCGCGCTGCCGATCAAAGGCTTCGAGCAAGGCGAGTATCGGCGGCAATTCGATCTGATGCCGAACGGCCGGCAGTTTCTCATGCTGTTTGCGGCGCCCGCCGCGGGCAGCGAATAGGAACGAACGCGTGGAGCAGCAGCTCGCGGCACTGCAACGCCTAGCGGACTCCGGCGGATCCCGCGCGGAGAAAGCACGCGAGGCCGCGCGCATCATTCGCGAGCTGGGCGCGTATCGGTGGACGGGCGTGTACGACGTCTCCGCGCGAGAGATTGCAGTCATCGCTTGGAACGGTCCGGAGGCGCCGACCTACCCTCGTTTTCCGGTCACCAAAGGACTCAACGGCGCCGCCGTCTCGAGCAAGAAGCCCGTGATCGTCCAGGATGTCGCGAGCGACCCGCGCTATTTGACGACGATCGGCGGAACGCGCGGCGAGATGATCCAACCAATCATCGACGCGCGCGGCGCCGTCGTGGGGACGATCGATGTCGAGAGCGATCGGGTGAACGCGTTTTCAGTTCGCGACGAGCAACTGCTCGCCGCATGCGCCGAACGCCTGCTCTGGCTATGGCAGGCTCAGAGCTAGCCCTCGAGGCCACGGCGCATCAGTTGCGCAGCACCGCGGCAAGGTCGGGCTTCGTCGCGGCAACGATCTCGCGGATCGCCGTGCGATCGGCGTCGGTCAGGTGCTCGAACGGCTCGCTGCGATCCACCCCGTTCACCACATCGGCTATCCGCTTGTAGGCGACCTGCTTCGCCGCCTCCGGCAGCGCGTCGAACGATTGAGAATAAATGAGGTAGCTCAATGGGTAACGGAACATTCGTGTGGTCATGTCGAGGTCGCGCAGCGAGCGGCCCGAAGGGTCGCGCACCGCGCGCCGCGCGAACTGGTCGACGAATGCCGGATCGCCGCGCAACGGTGCCGTGAGCGTGATCGCGTCGACGAACAGCAGTGTCTGCACGAGCGGCTCCACCGACGCCGAGATCCGCTCCGACGTCTCGCTCGCCGCGGGACTGCCGCCGTCCTTCGCAAGCGCCGTTTGCACGTCATAGCTCACGCGCGTGATTAGGTTTTGCACGTTCGTCTGATGCTCGAGCACCATCAGGGCGACGACGTCGCTTTTGTTCGTGAGATACGCCGTCGTGTCGAACAGGTGATCGAGCGTCTCGATGTTGCCGATCCGCAGCTCCTCGAGCCGCTCGAAATCCGTGAGCGACCGGATCACCACGTTGCCGAGGTGGACCTGGTCGCCGTGTTGCCCCGTGACGTACCAACCGCCCCAGCGGCTCTTGAGCGGTGTGCGGTCCGTGACCAAGATCCAGCCTTCGTGCGTGACGAGGTCGCCGCCGGCTCCCGTGTAACCCGACCCGACGATGAGGCGCGGCACGCCGCCGCCGGAGAGCGAGTACGAGTCGTGGCAGCTCAGGCAGCGCGTGAACTCTTGCGCAAACTTGGGCTCGGCGGCGGGTGTCTGCTCCAACAGGTAGTAGACCGCGCCGAGATTCGGATCCATCGAAGCTATTTCGATCGGGCCCTCTTGCACCCACGCGACGTAGACGTCGTCGTTGAAGTAGATTGCACGGGGTGCCGCAGGGCGGATGCGCCGCGCCTGCAAGCTCGTTTGCGAGAACACGAGAACCTGCGAAGCGGGATCGATCTCGAGCGCGTCGAGCAGTGAGTCGAGATAGCCGCGCGGTTGCGCGTAAGTCGAGCTTCGCGTCGCCCGACTCGAGACGAGCCGCGAGCATCGCGACGGGATCCGTCGGCCGCGCGGTGGAGTAGCCGATCGTGGGATATTCGTCGTCGTAGCGCATCGGCTCGCGCTGCACCGGCCGCGGCAGACGGCTCGGCGTCCGGCTCGCTGGCCGCGTTCTCGTCGCGAGCCCCTCTCTGTAGGACCGCGAAAACGCCCGCGCCGGCGAGCGCGAGAACCACGGCGAGGGACACCCACCACCCGCGACTGCGCATGTCTCGCAATGACCGATCCTGCATGCGATTAGCTTGCCAAAACACGGGCTGCGCTGCAGTACAATTCACGGAGAAGCTCATGGATGTCACCACCGCCACCTTCAAACGCGAGGTCGTCGAGGCCTCGAACGCGCTGCCCGTCGTCGTCGACTTCTGGGCACCGTGGTGCGGGCCGTGCCGCACGCTCACTCCGATCATCGAGAAAGTCGCGCGCGAGTACTCGGGGCCGGGTGAAGCTAGTGAAGGTCAACTCCGACGACAATCCCGAGCTCTCATCGGGCTACGGCATCCGCTCGATTCCGAACGTGATCGCTTTCAAGAACGGACGTCCCGCCGCCCAATTCATGGGCGCCCAGCCCGAGAGCCAGGTGCGTGCGTTCTTCGAAAAGCTCGTGCCGTCGCTGAACGAGGAAGCGCTGCGCAACGCCGAAGCGTTGTTCGCAGCCGGCCAGTACGACGACGCAGAACGGCAGCTAGCGGTGATCAAACCGGATCTGGATTTGAAAGCCCGCATCGACGCCTTGCGCCAGGGCATCGCGTACGCGCGCGCGGGCGCCACCGGCCCAGGTGAAAACGAGCTCAAGACGAAAATCGAGGCGAATCCCGCGGACCACGAAGCGCGCCTCGCGCTCGCCGCGCTCTACGCGGGGCAGCGCCGCTACGCCGAAGCGATGGCGGAGCTCGTCGAGATCGTGCGCCGCGCGAAGAACTGGCGCGATGGCGAAGCGCGCAAGCAATTGCTCGCCCTGTTCGGGCTCGCGGCGGACCAGCCCGAGCTCGTCGCGGAGTATCGCCGCAAGCTCGCGGCCGCGCTGTACTGAGGAAGCATGCAGCGCGGGTTGATCGTGCTTGGCGTGCTGCTGCTGTCGGCCGGGTTGCTGTGGCCGTGGATTTCGAAGCTCGGCCTTGGACGCTTGCCGGGCGACATCCGAATCCAGACCGAAAACGGGGTTTTTTATTTTCCCCTGATGACCTGCATCGTGATCTCGGTGATTCTGTCACTCGCGTTTTGGTTGTTTCGCCGCTGACACGAGCCCACATGTCGCAAGCGACAACTGGCGATGCGCTGCAGCGCCCCCGGCGCACCGCTGACCCCAACGCAGGTGCGTCTACCGAGCCTCGAGCCCGCGCAAGTGCTGCTCGAGATCGCCGCCTGCGGCGTCTGCCGCACGGACCTGCACGTGCTCGACGGCGACCTGCCCGAGGCGCGCTACCCCGTGACGCCTGGCCACGAAATCGTCGGGCGCATCCTCGCTGCCGGCAGCGCGGAGACGCCGTTCAAGGTCGGGGACAGAGTCGGCGTGCCGTGGCTCGGCTCGACCTGCGGGCACTGCAAGTACTGCCGGCTCGATCTCGAAAACCTCTGCGAGCGCGCCGTGTTCACGGGCTGCACGATCGACGGCGGCTACGCGCGGCATGCGATTGCGGACGCGCGCTATTGCCTGCCGATTCCGGAACGTTATTCGGACGAGGCCGCGGCGCCGCTCATGTGCGCGGGCTTGATCGGCTACCGCGCATTGCGCGCCGCGGGGGACGCGGCCAATCTCGGCCTCTACGGCTTCGGCGCGGCCGCGCATCTCTTGGCGCAGATTGCGCACGCGCAAGGCCGGCGCGTATTCGCTTTCACGCGGCCGGGCGACGTCGAAGCCCAAGCGTTCGCGCGCGAACTTTCCGCCGTATGGGCCGGCGGCTCCGACGAGGCACCGCCGGAAGAGCTCGACGCGGCGATCATCTTCGCGCCGCTCGGCGAGCTCGTGCCCGCCGCGCTCGCGGTCACGCGCAAGGGCGGCCGAGTCGTCTGCGCCGGCATCCACATGAGCGACATTCCGAGCTTCCCGTACCGGCTCCTGTGGGGCGAGCGCACAATCGTTTCCGTCGCGAACCTCACGCGCGCCGACGGCCGCGAGTTCATGCGGATTGCCGACAGCGTGCTACTCCGACCGCAGGTCGAAGTGTTTCCGCTCGCGCAAGCGAACGAAGCGCTCGCGCAACTCAAAACAGGGCGGCTGCGCGGCGCGGCCGTGCTCACGATGGCGCAGTGAGCGACGTCGCTTTGATTCGCGCAGCCGTCGATGATCCGGCGCGTCCGGCGCACGACCGCGAACGCGATGCGAGCCGCAAGCCGATCGAGGTATTGGCCTTCATCGGCATCGCGCACGGCATGCGCGTGCTCGACATGAACACAGCGGACGGCTGGTACACGGAGATACTCGCGCGAGCGGTCGGCCCGACAGGAAGCGTCATCGCACACAATCATCCCGGCGCGCGCGAGGCCTTGCCGACCGAGGACTTCGAGCGCCGTTATGGCGGCAACCGCCTGCCGAACGTCGAGCAGCTCTTCGTGCGGCACAACGATATCGAGCTGCCGCCCGCTAGCTTGGATGCAGTGCTGATGTCGATGGTCTATCACGACACTTACTGGTTCGACGAAGACATCGATTGGGGCCCGGTGGATCAAGCCGCGTTGCTAGGCGCGATCCACGAGGCACTCGCGCCCGGCGGCAGGGTCGGCGTGATCGATCACTACGCCGCGTCCGGTGCCGACCCGGCCGAATCGGCGAAAGCGACGCATCGGATCGATCCGGCCGTCGTGCTCAAGGACTTTGCGGACGCCGGCTTCGTTCTCGAGGCCGAAAGCAACGTGCTGCGCAATCGCGCCGACGACTACGCCTCGAACGTGTTCGATCTCACGCTGCAGGGCAAGACGGATCGCTTCGTCTTGCGGTTCCGGCGACTAGCTGGGCTACAATCGCCGCCTTTCGCGAGCCAAGCGACGCTACCAGGAAACGCTCGATGAACTATAAGAACGCGCGCCCCGCCCACGCCCGCTGGCTGATCGTCCTTGCCGTCAGCACGATCGCCTTGCCGAACACTTCGGACGCACAGAACGCTGCGCAGGAGCGCCTCGAGGAAATCATCGTGACGTCGAGCATCATCGCGGTTCCGCGGCGACAGCTGGGCACGCCGATTTCCGCGATCGACAACGCGGAAATAGAGCTGCGCGGCTACACGGACCTCGCCGATGTCTTACGGACGCAGCCCGGGATCGGCGTGAGCAACAGCGGCGGAACCGGCAAGCAGACGACATTGCGCGTCCGTGGCGAGGAAGGTTACCGCACGCTGCTCATGATCGACGGGGTCAAGGCCCTCGACGCGAGCGCGCCGCAGGTTGCACCGAGCTTCGACAGCCTGCTTGCGACGAACGACTTGAAGCGCATCGAGATCCTGCGCGGGCCACAAGGATTCATCTACGGAGCGGACGCCGGGGGCGTAGTGAATGTGCTCACGGCGACGGGCGAAGGAGCGTTCGGCGGCCGACTGGGCCTCGAGTACGGCGACCTCGCAACGCGCAAGCTCACCGGCAGCGTGTCGAGCGGGGGAGAACGCGGAGACTACTTCGTTTCGGCGACGGATCTTCAGACCGACGGATTCAACGCACAGACCGCCGATACCTTACTGGCCGACGAGGACGGCGCCGAGAACACGACTCTGCACGTGAAGCTCGGCTGGAACGCGGCGGAGAATCTGCGGCTGCAGCTCGTTGCGCGCGACATCGACGCCGAGTCGATGGACGACGGTTGCTTCTCACCCACCACGTTCGTCATCGTGCACGATTGTATCTCGGCCACAGAGCAGACGACGTACAAGGTCTCTGCGGATTACGGCGGCGACACGGTCACGCACGCGTTCGGCGTCAGCAACGTTACAATCGAGCGCGAGAATCGTAACCAAGGTGTGAACGCGTTTGCTACGGACGGCGAGATCGGCCGTTTCGAGTACACGGGAAGCTATCGGTCTTCGGATGCCTTGACACTCGTGTACGGACTCGATCTCCAACGCGAGGAAATCGTTGGCGGCGAGAAGTTGGAACGAGATCAGCGCGGCTATTACGCCGAGTATCAAGGCGCGTTCGGCTCCAACTTTTTTCTGTCGCTCGGCGCGCGTTACGACGACAACGAGGACTTCGGCACGCATACCAGCAGCCGGCTCAGCGCCGCGTACGTGCATGACTTGGGGGCCGACGGGTCGCTCAAATACCGCGCGAGCTTCGGCACGGGCTTCAGGCCGCCGAGCCTGTACGAACTCTCCTACAACAGCGGCCCGTTCGCTTTTCCACCGGCCGCCGGGCTTGCGCTGACCGAGGAGTCGAGTCGCGGCTACGACATCGGCGTCGAATACCTCGGCGGTGCCGGACTGAATTTCGAAGTCACCTATTTCGATCAGAAGATCGAGGACGAAATCTTTTTCGACTTGACGGCCTTTTCGGGTTACCTGCAGTCGCCCGGAGAGAGCGCATCGAAAGGGATCGAGATCGCGCTGCGCGCGCCGCTCGGAGAACACTGGGACCTCTTGGGCAACTGGACTCACAACGAAACGGCCGATACGAACAACGAGCAGCGCCTGCGGCGGCCGGAAACTTCAGCGAACATCGGCTTTCTGTACAACGCGCTCTCCGACCGCCTCAGGCTCGCCGCGAACTACCGGCTGGCGCGTGACGCGATCGACATCGGCGGTGTGGCGCTCGACGACTACGAAGTCCTCGATCTCTCCCTCGCCTACGCGTTCAATGAAACGCTCGAGCTCTCCGCACGCGTTCAGAACGCGACCGACGAAGATTACGAAGAGGTGATTGGTTATCGCACGGCCGGCCGAGCCGCGTACGCCGGCGTGCGGCTACGCTTTTGACTCGGGTTCTTTCGCTTCTCGATGCATATCGCCAAGCGTTTTCTGCTGTCGTTCATGGTCATCGCCGGCGCGGTACGGGCGCAGCCGGACAATTCAGACACCATCGACGTCATCGGCACACCGCTCGGCTCGACGCTGGACGCGGACAAGATCGCGGCGAACGCCCAGACCGCGACGGCGGAGGACATTCGCGAGCGCGGTGCGTTGGATCTCGCCGACTTCATGAAGCGCGATCTCGGCAGTGTGTTCGTCAACGAGGTGCAGAGCAACCCGCTGCAGCCCGATGTGCAGTACCGCGGCTTCGTGGGCTCGCCGTTGCTCGGCCTGCCTCAGGGGCTCGCCGTGTATCAAGACGGCGTGCGAGTGAACGAGCCGTTCGGCGACACCGTGAGCTGGGCGCTGATTCCGGAATCCGCGATCGACCGCGTCTATCTCTTGCCGGGCGCGAATCCGTTGTTCGGCTTGAATGCGCTCGGCGGCGCGATCGCGGTCGAAACCAAAGACGGCCGCGACTATCCCGGAACGCGCGCCGAGCTTCAGGGCGGCTCGTTCGGCCGCTTCGGCGCGCAAGTGGAGACCGGCGGCTCGAGCGGCGACGCCGTGAGCTATTTCGTCACCGGCTCCTATCTCGAGGAGGACGGGTGGCGGGACTTCTCCCCGACCGAGGCCACGCAGCTCTTCGGGAGCCTGGGCTGGCAAGCGGGCGACGCGCGCATCGATGCGAGCGTAACCTACGTCGACACCGACTTGATCGGCAACGGCGCGGCGCCCGAAGCGCTGCTCGAAATCGATCGCGAAGCGATCTTCACGCGGCCCGATCAAACTCAGAACGAGCTCATGCTGCTGAACTTTACCGCGACGCAATCGGTCAGCGCAGACCTCGAGCTCACCGGCAACGTCTACCTTCGCAGGAGCGACATCGCGACGCTGAACGGCGACGACTCCGATCTCGAGGAATGCGAGGCCGACCCTGGCTTCATCTGCGAGGTAGAGGGCGACGCAGAGGAAATCGTCCTCGACGAGAACGGCGCTCCGATCCCAGCCAGCGACGAGCTCGAGGGCGCCACCGTGAATCGCACGAGCACGGACCAGTCGAGTGTGGGCTTCAGCTTCCAGGCCGCCTCCTCCGCGGACTTGAACGGCCGCGACAATCAGCTCGTAGCCGGCGTGGCGTACGATCGAAACAGCGTCGATTTCGCCGCGAGCACCGAGCTCGGAGCGCTCGATGAAACGCGCTTGGCAGTTCCGGGCGGCTTCTTCGTCGGTGACGGGTTCACCGATCTCGACGCCGACTCTTCGAATCTCGGCCTCTTCGTCTTGAACGTGTTCTCTTTGACCGACGCCGTCGCGCTCACCGTTTCGGCACGGTACAACCGCACGGACGTCACGCTCGAGGATCAGCTCGGGGACGAGCTCAGCGGCAAGCACGAGTTCGATCGCGTCAATCCGGCCGTCGGCATCACGTTCGCCGCGACGGAAGGGCTGACTTTCTATGCCGGCTACAGCGAGGCGAATCGCACCCCGTCGCCGGTCGAGCTCACCTGCGCCGACGAGGACGACCCTTGCAAGCTGCCGAACGCCTTCATCGCCGATCCGCCCCTCGAGCAGGTCGTAGCGAAGACGTTCGAGATCGGAGTCCGCGGCCGATGGAGCGACGGGCGCTGGCATGCGGGTCTGTTCCACACCACCAACGATGACGACATCCTGTTCATCAGCGCCGGCGCTCTCACCAACGAAGGCTTCTTCGACAACGTCGGCCGCACGCGCCGCGAGGGTCTCGAGCTCAATATCGATGGTGCCGCGGGCGAACGCGTCACCTGGTCCGGAAGCTACACCTACATCGATGCGACGTTCCGCACCGCGTTCGCGGTGCCGAGCCCGAACAATCCTGAAAGCGTGGCAGGCGAGATCGCGGTCGAAATCGGCGACCGGCTGCCGCTCATTCCCGAGCATTTGCTCAAGGCCGGCCTTCGCTTCGCGGCGAACGAGAACCTCACGATCGGCGCGGATGTCTACGCAAGCTCGTCGCAGTTCTTCCGCGGCGACGAAGGCAACCTCGCCGAGGAAATCGACGGCTATGCGCTGCTCAATCTACGCGGCGAGTACCGCCTGAACGACAACACGCGCTTGTTTCTTTCGATCGACAACGTGCTCGACGAGGAATACGAGACCTTCGGGGTCTTCGGCGAGGCGGACGATGTGCTCGGCGACGAGTTCGAAGATCCCGAGTTCTTGGGCCCGGGCGCCCCGCGCGCCTTTTGGTTCGGCGTGCAGATCGGGCTAAGGTAAACGCTCTACCGGACCCGGCGGTAGCTCGCCGCTCGCCCGCGCGCTCAAGTAGCTCCAAAGCTCCGCGTAGTAACGCGCGACGTCGGGATTCGCCCCGCGCGGCGGAGCCGGATCATCGGGCCCCATGTAGCCCTCGTCGAGCGCGCGGACGAACGCCCGTTGATCCATCCCGCGGATGCGCTCGACGAGATTCGGGGCGAAGCTACTGCCGAGCGCATCGCGCGCATGGCACGTCGCGCACTGCGCGTGGAACACGCGCCAGCCGATGTAGGTCGCTAGATCGGTACGGCACACGGCGCCGTCCGCCGCGTCGCAACGCGTCGCGGCCACCGCGGACGGTGCCTGCGCGCGCGCCGCGCCGCCGCCGGTGAGCAGCAGGCGAGGCAAGCAACGAAGAGCAACCGCCTCCTAGAAATGAATCACCGACCGAATGCTCTCGCCTTCGTGCATGAGATCGAACGCGTGATTGATTTCTTCGAGGCCCATCGTGTGCGTGATCATCTCGTCGACCTTGATCTTGCCGTCCATGTATTGGTCGACCATGCCCGGAAGCTGGCTGCGGCCCTTCACGCCGCCGAACGCGCTGCCGCGCCAGACGCGGCCTGTGACGAGCTGGAACGGACGCGTCGCGATTTCTTGGCCGGCTCCCGCGACGCCGATGATCGTGGACTCGCCCCAACCTTTGTGACAGCACTCGAGTGCGGCGCGCATGAGCTGCACGTTGCCGATCGCTTCGAACGAGTAATCGACGCCGCCGTCAGTCATGTCGACGATCACCTGCTGAATCGGCTTGTCGTACTTCTTCGGATTCACGAAATCGGTGGCTCCAAGGGAACGCGCCATCTCCTCCTTGCCGGGATTGATGTCGACCGCGATGATGCGGCCGGCCTTCGCCATCACGGCGCCCTGGATCACGCTCAAGCCAACGCCGCCCAAGCCGAACACCGCAACCGTGGAGCCGGGCTTCACCTTCGCGGTGTTGAGCACGGCGCCGATGCCCGTGGTGATGCCGCAGCCGAGTAGGCAGACCTTCTCGAGCGGCGCCTTCTTGTTCACCTTCGCGACGGAAATCTCGGGCAGCACCGTGTACTCGGAGAACGTCGACGTGCCCATGAAGTGCAGGATCTGCTTGCCCTTGTGCGAGAACCGGCTCGTGCCGTCAGGCATCACGCCCTTGCCCTGCGTCAGGCGGATCGCCTGGCAAAGATTCGTCTTGCCGGACTTGCAGAACTTGCATTCGCCGCATTCGGGCGTGTACAGCGGGATCACGTGATCGCCGGCCTTGACGCTCTTGACTCCGGCACCCACCTCCTCGACGACCGCGCCGCCCTCGTGACCCAAGATCGACGGAAACGCGCCCTCGGGATCGGCACCGGATAGCGTGTACGCATCGGTGTGACAAACACCGGTGGCGACGATTCGAATCAGGACTTCCCCTTTCTTCGGGCCCTCGAGATCGACTTCCTCGATCGTCAAAGGCTTGCCGGCGGCCCACGCAACTGCGGCTCGGGTTTTCATCGTTTGCAGCTCCTGCAAGCTCGTTGTGGTTTGGGCATGATTGTATGGGCTTGTCAGGCGAACGAATAGTCGGCATGGATATCTACCTCGGGCTCGGCTCTAACCTCGGCGACCGCCGGGCCAATCTGGCGCGCGCTCTCGATGCGCTCACCGGCAAAGGTGTGCGCATCGGGCGCATATCGCCCGTGGTGGAGTCGCCCGCACTGCTGCCGGACGACGCGCCGCAGGACTGGAATCAGCCTTTCTTGAACCTCGTCGCCGAGTGCCAATTCGACGCCGCGCCGGACGAGCTGCTCGACGCGCTCAAGCACACCGAGCGCGAGCTCGGTCGCATCGAGCGCGGCCGCTGGGCACCGCGACCGATCGATATCGACATCCTCCTCTGGGGCCGGGAAGAAATCGTCACGGAACGCCTGCGGATTCCGCATCCGGGCCTGCATGAGCGTGCGTTCGTGCTCACGCCGCTCGCCGCGCTGCACCCGCATTTGACCGTGCCCGGCCTCGGCGCTAGGACGGTTCTCGAATGGTCACGTCATTCGCGGCAACAGATTCCGCTGTGGATGGGAATCGCAAACGTCACGCCCGATTCTTTTTCGGACGGGGGCCAACTCGAAGACTGGGACGCCGTCAATGCGCATGTCGACGCAATGTGGGCGGCGGGCGCTCACATCATCGACTTCGGCGCCGAATCGACTCGCCCCGGGGCCATGCCACTGACGGCGGAGCAAGAATGGGCGCGCCTCGAGCCGATGCTCGGAGCCCTGTGCGATAAATATCGGCAGGCAACGCTCCGGCCACTGCTCAGCGTCGACACGTATCATGTAGATACCGCGCGGCGCGCGCTCGCGCTCGGCGCCGATATCATCAACGATGTGAGCGGGCTCACGTCCGCGGCGATGATCGAGCTTGCAGGCGCGAGCGGCAAAGACTGGATCGCCATGCACAACGTCGGCGTCCCCGCCGATCCGGCGAAGACTCTCCCGTTCGATCAAGACCCCAGCGAGGCGGTCGAGCGTTGGCTCGGTGCGCAACTGCGCGTGTGGGAACGCGCCGGACTCGACATCGAACGAATCATCTTCGATCCGGGCATCGGTTTCGGCAAGAACCCGCTGCAGTCGCTACGGCTGCTGCGCGACATGCGGCGATTCCAACGCTACGGCTTGCGCTGCCTCGTCGGGCACTCGCGCAAGTCGTTCATGCACAGGTTTGCGGCTGCCGACCGTTCAGACCGCGATCTCTTTACGATCGGCGTGTCGCTGGACCTTTGTGATCAAGGCGTCGACATTCTGCGCGTGCACAACGTGCCGGCGCACTTGAGCGCCTATCGCGGCTGGGCGCACGTGAAGTGACGACCTCGACCGGCTTCTACGCCTTCAGAGCAGCACCCACTCGCCCCACGAACTGGCGCGACTTGAGCGCCAAGGCGATGAGAATCGCGCCGAACACTATCGCGTAGCCGCCGATCAGCCAGAGTATCGCGAGCGCCCCCGCGCCGGGCCGTGCGATGACCATCACGCCGAAAGCGATGGAGAGGACGCCGGCGAGCCCCAGCCAGACTTCGCCGGTGATCTCGTTACGCAGCCGGATCGCCGCCACGATTTTGAGCAGCCCTGCGACAATCGCCCAGATCGCGATATAGAAGAGCAGGACCAGCCCCGTGATTGCGGGGTTCAAGAACGTGAGTACGCCCACGACGATTCCGGCAACGCCAGCCAATACCAGCACCCACCAGTGCTCGTTCTCCTTGCGCCCGCCGAAGCCGGTGATCAGGTTGCCGACGCCGTCGGCGAATACGAGTGCCCCGAACAGCAGCGTGAGAGTGACGAGCGAGATTGCGGGCTGCAGAAAAATGGCGATTCCGAACAGAATCCAAATTACCCCGAGCAGCAGCGTCATCCACCAGTAGCGCTTCAAGATATTCGCCAACATGTCCGAGCTCCTGTTCTTGTTGTGGACGAGACATTCTGCCTAAACGCCGCATCGCGTGGTATCGGACTTCAGTCTCAGACCCGCTCGTTCAGCACCACGAGCAGCGCGCCGGCCTTGTCGAGGCTCTCCTGGTATTCGGCCTCGACCTCGGAATCGGCGACGACGCCGCCGCCCGCCCACGCATAGATGTACTCCCCATGCTGCACGAGGGTTCTGATGGCAATGTTCAAGTCCATGTTGCCGTCGAAGCCGACGTAGCCGATGCAACCGCAATAGACGCCGCGTCTGTGCGGCTCTAGCTCCTCGATGATCTGCATTGCCCGAACTTTCGGCGCACCCGTGATGGAGCCTCCGGGGAATGCTCCGGCTAGTAGCTCGAGCGGATGCTTGCCGCGCAGGAGCCGGCCCCGCACCGTGCTCACGAGGTGATGCACGTGCGCAAACGTCTCCACGTCGAAGAGCTTCTCGACGTGCACCGAGCCGGGCACACAGCTTTTGCCCAAGTCGTTGCGCAGCAGATCGACGATCATGACGTTTTCCGCTCGGTCCTTGGCGCTCGCGCGCAGCTCTTCGGCGAGCGCGCGGTTGCGCAAGTCGTCGGCTACGCGCGGCCGCGTCCCCTTGATCGGCTTCGTCTCCACTTCGCCGCCCGCCACGCGCAAAAAGCGTTCGGGCGATGAGCACAGCACTTTGCCGTCGGGAAAGCTCAAGAAAGCCGAAAACGGCGCCGGATTGATCTCGCGCAAACGCAAATACGCGTGCCACGCGTCGCCCTCTGCGCGCGCGCGGAACCGTTGCGTCAAGTTCACCTGATAGCAATCGCCGCGGCGAATGTAATCCTGCACACGGCGGAATGCGGCCGCGTAGCTCGCGCGATCGAAGCTCGATGAGACTGGCGAGAGCACCTTGAAAGGGTGCGCGGAGGTCAGCCGCTGCGCGTGCAAGCGCTCGAGCAAGCTGTCCCAGTGCGCGAACGTTTCGGGGTCGCGGCCCTGACCGACCAGCCAGGAGCGCCGCTCGAGATGATCCACGACGACGGCCCAGTCGTAGAGGCCAACGGCAAGCTCCGGCATGTCGATGTCGGCTACGGCGAGCGCCGGTAGCTTTTCGTAGCGGCGGCCCAGATCGTAGCCGAAGTAGCCGAGCGCTCCGCCGCAGAACGGCAGACTGCCGACGCCGGCGCCCGGCTCGCCGAGCTCGAGCCGCAGCAGCTCGAGCGGCGAGTCGGTCGCGACTCGAGTGCCACCGTCACGCCGCGCGATGGTCGTGAGCTCGCCTCGCGTGCGCAACGTCAGGTACGGATCCGCCGCAAGAATCGAGTAGCGGCCGTCGCCGATGCCAGGCGCCGCGCTGTCCAGCCAGATCGCCCACGGCAAGTCCGCGAGCGCGCGAAACCGCGGAACCACGCTGTCCCAGTGCTCGAGATCGGTGATTCGCGGTATGCGCAACGAAATACCCGCCGTCACGCGGCGCGCCTTCGAGCGACGATTCTATGTCGGATAGGACCTCAAGCGCGCGGCCAACCCGCACGAGGCCCGTTGTCGACGTACTGCGCGACCAACCGCAAAAGCTCGTGCAACTCGAACGGCTTCGCCAGCACGGCATCCGCACCAATCGCCATACCGCGCGCGCGCGCGTCTTCTGCGGCCGTTACTACCACGATGGGAATGGTGTTCGCGTATCTCGTACGCAACTCCCGCGCGCATTGCCAGCCATCCATCACCGGCATGAGCATATCGAGCAATATGAGCGCCGGCATTCGCGCCTCGACCGCTTCGAGCGCAAGTTTGCCGTTCGCGGCGCTCCTCGCCGAGTAGCCCGCGAGTCGCAGTGCACGCAGCATCACATGGGCCATGTCGTGGTCGTCGTCGACCACCAGAACGTCCTTATGGCCCATCCGCTTGCGGCACCAATAGCGGCATCCGAACCCACGTCGTAACGGCCGACCCCGCGGTCTCTTCGCGCAGCGTCCAACCGTGCGCGGCGACGATGGACTCGACGACGAGGCGGCCGATCCCCACTTCGTCATACGCTCCGCCACTTTCTATCGTCGTCTCTTCAGCCGCAAGCGCCTGGTAGCTGACGCCGAGCTCGGCGTCATCGCCGCGCTGCCTCAATTGGAGCGTGACCGACGAACCTGGAACCGCGGAGCGGCAACCGCGGTCGATCAAATTTCGCAAACTCAAACCGAGCCGATCTTCGTCCGCCCGAACCCGTGGGGAGCCCTTAATATCACTGTGCACGCTCCGCTGCCAAACCGCCGCGGCCATTTCCTGCGCAATTCGTTCGACGAGTGGAGCAAGGTCCACATCGTCATGCCGCAATTGCAGCGTTCTAGAACGCGTTCGCGCGAGCACGAGTAGGTTTTGGACGATCCGGTCGATGCGGCTGCACTGCCGCTCGATGGCCGCGATCGTCTCGGGCAGCCGCACGAGATCACCGGCGGTGATGGTTTGGACGTTCGTCTTGATGATGGTGACAGGTGTTTTGAGCGCGTGTGCCGCCGCCGCCAGGAACTCGTCGCGCATTCGCGCCAGCTGCTCCGAAGCGGTGATGTCGTGCAACACGCTGACCACTAGACCGGGAGACTCGTCGACCTCGTCGCGCACTGCAGCCGCCGTGGCGGAGATCACGAGCTCGGCAGGCGCCAGGCCGATAGAGCAGCGCCTTGTAATGCAGCGGTCCGCCCTCCGAGAAAACGCGCTGCGAGATGAGCTCGTCCGGCGGAACCACCGAACCGTCGGGGTACGAAACGCGAAAACGGCGGGAGAACTCTTCTGCTCCGAGTCCGACAAGGTCGTCGCACAGGAGCATTCGGCTCGCCGCGGGATTTGCATGCCTGATCTTGCGATCCGGTCCCAGCAGCAGGACGGCGTCGGCGATGCTATCGACAACCGCCGAGATGACGGCACGCGCACGCATCATACGCACCGCGCCGCGCAACGTGACCACGTACACCAGAGCTCCTGCCATGGCGACGAAGATCCACCCCTTGCCGGTCTCGAAGCGTGCGATGAGCGTGGGGCTCTCCACGAAGCCGTAAATCAGCACATCCGTGAGGAATACCCACGCGAGACCCGTCACGACGAACGTCAAAGCAACGGTGAGAGCCAGTCGCCGCTCGTGCGATCGCTTGCGTTTGACGAATAACGACAACACTCAAAGGGCTTTGCTGAAGAGGTTCGAGACCTCTGGTATGGTCGCCTGCATGATGGATGCAAGCGATTGGACCAAGGGCCGATTCGGTGACCGGCGGCCAGAACGCTCGCAGATTCCAACTACGGCGCTGCAGCCCTTCTTGCTGGCACTCCTCGCGGCTGCGCCGCCCGGCGCTGCCGAGGATCTCGTCGTTCCGAAGGACCATTCGAGCATTCAGGGAGCGATCAACGCGGCGCGTAGCGGAGATCGCGTAATTATCGAGGCCGGCGAATACGCCGAGAACGTCCGGCTACGCTCGCAGATCGACGTCCGCGGCCGAGAGACGGCGCGAGTGATCATCCGTCCGCGCAATCCGGCCATGCCGACAGCGTCGCTCAGCGGAGTCAATGGAGCCGTGCTTGGCAATATCACATTCGCCGGCGGCGACATCGCCGTCGACCTCGAAAACGCGATCGGTACCACTATTGCAAGCAACGTCTTCGACGGCGTGCTCGGCACCGCGTTGCGCAGCGATGTCGCATCGTCGGTCGAGGTATCCAACAACGTGTTCAGGGCCAGTGACGTCGCGATCAGGCGAGGCTCAACGTTGACACGCGTGACCAACAATATCTTCGCCGGCAATCGGGAGGCGTTCGCAACGGCGAACGGCGGAACGCCCAGCTTGCTCAATGTGTCTTTCAACTGTTTCTTCCGCAACGGCGACACCGACTCGGGCCTGGGCACGAGCTTCCAAGTGGGCGACCCCGTATTCGCCGACCCGGACAGGCGAGACTTCCACTTGCAGCAAGGATCCGCATGCGTTGACGCGGGCATGGGCACCGACGTCATCGACAGCAGCACCGCTGACGCAGGCGCCTACGGGGGAGGCTTCGCCGATCCGTATCCGTTTCCGGTACCACGACCCGATGCAGTCGCAGGCGTATCCGGGACGGAAATCGCCCTGAGCTGGAAGCCGAACCTCTCGTATCTCGTGACCAACACGGCCAACCCCGGCGGTTATCGAGTTCACTACAGCTTGAACACGGCGGGACCGCCATTCGATGGCCGCGACGCCGCAGGCGGCACGCAGCCGTCGCCGATCGACGTGGGAAACGCGACGAACTTTACGCTCGCGATGCTGACGCCCATCGTGAGCACGCCGCCCCAACCGCAGTTGCTTTCGGCCCAGCCGCGCGACAAGAGTGCCGTCGTCACGTGGAGCCCGGTGGAGGGCGCGAGCGCATATCGAATCTTGTACGGCGTCAACGCAAGCAACGAGCAACAGCATCGACGCCGGAGCCGTGACGACGGCCACGGTGACGGGCCTCGCGAATGGGACGACTTATCGGTTCGCAGTGATCGCCCGCGCCCAGGCTAGGTACTACTTGGCGGTGACCGTCGTGGACAACACTCCGAGCCGACACGAGAGCGCGTTCTCGGAAACCACGACTGTCGGGCTCGGCCCGATCGTCGAAAGCAGTGTCTCCAACGAGCTGCAGGCAATCCCGGGGCCGACGATCCCGGTCCCGGACCTCCCAGACGAGGGTTGCTTCATCGCCACGGCGGCATACGGCACGGAGTGGACAGCGGAACTAGCCATTCTTCGTGACTTTCGCGATCGCTATCTTTTACCGCATAGGCTCGGGCGCGCGCTGGCGGAAAAGTACTACTCGCTGAGCCCGCCAATGGCTCGCTATATCGACGAGCATGATTCTCTCAAGCTACCCGTGCGTGCGTTGCTATCGTTCTACGTGCTCGGGGCGCTGTTGATCATGGGATCGAGCCCGCTAAAAAGCATCGCGATCGTCGTCCTCGCCGCCGCGTTGGTTACGCTCAAAGTCGGCAGGTTCCGCGAGACGCTGCGCACGGGAGCCGCGCCATGAGCCGAACCGCGCCTGTGGCGGGGCGACGCGCGTGCGCGATCGCGCTCGCGTGCTCGGCGGTGATGTTCGGCGTCGCGGCGGCGGCCGACGATCAGCAGGCCGTCGCGAGCCCGCGTTGGATGGTCGAAATCAAGGCCGGTGATTTCACGCCCGACCTCGACTCGTTCGAACAGTTCTACGGCGACGACGACGTCGGTTATGCGGCGGTGAGCTTCGCCCGCGGTTTTCGGCCTTGGCTCGAGGCGGGTGCGGAGCTCGGCTACATGAAGGAGACTGGGCTCGGCGTGTTGTCGACGACGGGCGTTCCGGGTGGCGAAGTCGACTACACGTTGATGCCGCTGCATTTGTTCGTCAACTTCCGCGGCATCCTGAAACCGCACCAGCTGTTCGTGCCGTACGTTGGCGTCGGGCTCACGTCGGCCTATTACCGAGAGGAGATTGAGCTTCAGCCCGATCGCTCCGGCACGTCGGATCTCGGCACTTGCGCGCGCCTCGGTCTACAGCTGTACCTGAACCGCTTCGACAGTGATACGCGCGAAGGCTATGGCACCGGCGCTGTGAAGCAAACCTACCTGTTCCTGGAGCTGCAGCGGTTTTCGGCCGAGCAATCGAGCAGCGAGCTCGGTGGCGACGTGTTCATGCTCGGGTTCCGCTTCACGTTCGGCAAAACCCCTTGACGCCATGCGCGCCGGCGTCACCGCGCCGCCATGAGCCTAGCCCCGTTCGAGATCCAGCGCACCGATCTCCTCGAGAGACGCACGCAACTTACCGCTCAAAGTAATCTCGAGGATCGGCCATTTCGCCAGATCCGCGATGCGGCCAAAGGTCGACCAGTCTCGTCGCTCGGAGTCGGTGGCGGCCACTCGGAACCACCCCTCTTCATCCGGTGTGCTGAACCACAGCAACCGCAACTCAGCCACCTGCGTCGGCGATAAATCCCGGCTCTGAGCGTCATCGGCAACCCATCTATGCAGGGGCCATTTCGCAATGACGTCTCTGACTTTCATAAGCCAGACGATATCCGAAATTTCTCGAATCGAGCAAGGAATGAAATTGCGTGGGACCAAGGTCCAATCGCTGCACCTGTCGATTGGTCGGAGTATTCGTTTCGTTTCTCCGCAACAAGAGTAAAGCGCGAAAGCGTCGAGGCCGCTTCCGCCTCCCCCCCAGCGGGGCGGCTCGACGCCAACGCCGAAAAAAGACCACTCGCGAGCGCTTATCGAGAGAGTCAACGCCGATGCTCAGCCGAGTAACAAATGCGCCAAATCTCGGATCAGCGTGAGCGCGAGCCAGGGGCCGCCACGTAACCGGAGCGATCCGCTTCATGCAAGCGCGATCCGACTCCGCTCGTAGCACCAGCGGTGCACGACTGGGAGCGATGCTGGCGGCGCGTTGGTGGAACCTTGTCCTCAGAGGATCGCTCGCAATTCTGATCGGCGCGGCGATTTTTCTTTGGCCCGATGTCTCGATCGACGTGTTGGATTTGTTCCTCGGCGTCTGGCTTTTCGCCGATGGCGCGATTATGGCCGCGTTCGGCCTCGTCACGTATCGAAAACGTCTCCAAATGCTCGACGCGACCATCGGCCTCGGCATCGGATCGGTGATATTACTAGCGTCGTGGACGAGTGGGGTCGCGTTGTTCGGAGCGGTTGCTGCGTGGGCGATCGTCCGAGCGATCGTGCTACTCAGCCTTGCCGTCGAGCTCCGCACTGCGCATCGCAGTGGTTGGCTGCTCGGCGCTACGGGCGTGTTGACTCTCGTGTTCGGAGCACTTCTGCTCGTGAAAGTCTCCGACACTGCGTTCGTGGCCGAGTTGACAGCGGGGTTCGCGATCCTTTCGGGGTTCTCATATGCCGTGCTCGGCTTTTGGATCGAACGGGAAGACGCCTTGGCGCACGACGAGGATCTGACGGGCCCAAATTTGCCTAGGCTCTAGAGGCTAGGCTGGTCGGATCGTTCCGCGCCGCCATCGCGGTGGTGCGCCAGTTTCGTGACCGCAGCCAGCAGCGCGCTGCCTTCGACGGGTTTGCGCAAATAGGCACCGACGCCTGCTGCAAAGCAGCGTTCGCGTACGCCGGGCTCATCGTGTGCCGTGATGATGATGACCGGTATCTGCAGCTCGGGGCGAACCATCTGAAGATAGCGCTGCAGGTCGAGGCCGGTCATATCCGGCATCTGCAAATCCAGCACCAGACAGTCGACGTGCAGATGCTCCAAGGAGCGCAGGAATTCGCGCGCAGAAGAAAACGGCGATGCATTGATGTTTGCGGACTTGAATAGCCGGACCAGCGCCTTCCGCACCGATTCTTCATCATCCACGACCGCAATCAGGTACTCATCGGCTGCCATCTTGCGATCTAAGCTCATTGGCAGCGCTCGTGCTATGCGACTCTCGTCCAACGCGTCCGCTTCCCGGGTCATGCGGCCCCCGATACCGCCGCAGCGGCAAACTCCATGTGCAAAGTCGTTCCCCCGCTGGGATTGGCCTCTGCCCAGATCCTGCCGCCATGGTTTTCCACGATCGAGCGCGAGATCGACAACCCCAAACCTAAGCCATGGGCTTCGTAGAGAAAAACGGCTTGAAGATTTTGTCCGGTTGCCGGCTTCCGAGCCCGCAACCGTTGTCCGCAACGCTCAAGTGAACCCGGTCGCCGCGGGTTGTCGCACTGATTGCGATACGGCGCTCATGAGGTTCGACGCTGCTCATCGCGTCCGAAGCGTTGTTGATCAAATTGAGCACCACTTGCTGCAGCTGCACGCGATCCGCCAAAACCGAGGGCAAATTGGTCATCGGCGAGACGACAACACGCACGTTGCGTGCCACGAGATCGCTGTGGATCAGCGAGAGCACATCGTTGATGACCGCTGGAATCTGAATGAGCTCACAACGCTCCTCCCCTGGACGAAGCAGGTTCCGCAGATGACGAATGACCTCCCCCGCGCGTCTACCTTCGCTCTCGATATCGGCCAAAATCTCCTTGATCTCATCGCGGTCGATATTCGGCCGGGCGAGGTATCCCTGGCCGGCTTGGGCATTCGTCAAGATCGCGCTGAGCGGCTGCTTGAGCTCATGGGCCAGAGCGCCGGAGAGTGCACCGGCCGCAGCCGCACGGCCGAGGTGCGCGAGCTCCACTCGCTGCTCTTGGAGCTGTAGCTGCGCGCGCGAGCGTTCGTCCTCGCCGCGTTTTCGCTCCGTGATGTCGATGGCCGTGCCCACGAGGCGAACCGCACGGTTTTCGCGATCGCGGAGAATTTGACCGCGCGATAGGAACCATCGCACGCCGTGATTACGGTCGAGGACCCGATGCTGGATCTCGAACTGGGCCGTGCGCCCGGCAACATGCTCGCGAGCCGCCTCGAGAACCCTCGGCAGATCCTCCTCGTGAATCTGCGCACGCCAATCGATCGGGTCGCTCGCATCCCCGTCGTAACCGAGCAGCTTGCGAAGCTCGGGCTCGACGGTCATCTCGTTGCTCGCGGGATCCCATTGCCAAAAGCCTACCTGCCCCGCGATTCTCGCCATTCGGAAGCGGTGTGCAGCTTCCGTCAGAGCGATTCGATCCTTGCGCCGGCTAATGGATTGCATCAAAAACGCAACGATCAGCGCGAATTGCAAAGCGACCAGCACCAGGAGCGTGATGATCCATCCCTGATACAGCCTCCAAATCGACGGCGGCGCGAAACGTTGCTCGGTGGCCGGCGGAAGCCGCGCTTGCTCGAGTCCATGGCGGCGCATTGCGCCGGCGTCGACGATGTAAGAGCCGCGCAGCGTCGAGACCGTCGAGCCGGCTCCCGCATCGCGCAGCGACCGCAGCGCCAGTCGCCCTGCCTCGGCACCGATCTGCCCGAGCGGCGTCACGTAGCCGCCGATGGGCCCGCGACCAACGTCCCCGTCGTGGAGCGCGTACACCGGGGCATTCGCGTTCTGGGCGAGCTGCTCGGCCACGGCGCTCGGATCAAGGTGCCGGCCGCCACCGTCGTTCACGCGCGAGTCGTAAAGCACCATTGAGTCCGCCGGCAGCCGGCCCACTTTCTCCAGCAATTCCACGAACGGCAACTCGACGAGATAGCGAACGTCGAGACGGCTCTCGAACGGGCGCAAGTCATCCGCGAGGGCTTGCCGCCTCGAGTTGTCGTGCGCGGAAGTGACGATGAACACTTCCCGCAGGCGCGGCTGCAGGGCGGCCGCCAGCTCGATCGTTTTCGCCGGACGGAATGCAGATGGCGACTACCGCTGCCCCGGGCGGGACGCTGTCGATATTCGTTTCCTCGACGACGACAACAAACGGCACGCCGCCGAAAACGGCCTCTCCGTGCTCCGCAACGAAATCCACTGCCTCGGTCGAGATCGCGATCACTGCACCGACCCCCCGCTCCTCGTACTTCGCACGTAGGTAACTCGCGAAAGAGGCGCGCGCTTGCGGCCGCGGGGCATCAAACGAATCGAGGAACTCGGGGTGCAGCTCGACAGGAAATACGTCGGGCGCAGAATCGAGCTCGACTCGAATCGCATCGGCGATAGCGACGTATTCGGGCATCGGGCGATCCAGCGCAAAGACGAGAACAACCTCGTGCGCCCGGACGCTGGTCGCGAGCAAAGCCGCGCCGATCAACCCGAGTCGCCACAGGCGAGCCTTTCGACGACAAAGCGAGTGGCGCTTAATGGCATGCTCCGATTCGGTGCGCTTCTCGTTATTGGGATCGGCGCACCTTGCCACGGGGTCCTGAGCCGAAGTTCGATGAAACTGTAGCGACGACTCGTCATCGACCGGCAGTGGACGTTGGTCGTACGAATTTGCGCGTCTCCACGGTAGAACTAAGGTCCAATGGAAGCTCGCGAGACGTCATGGTGATGTGTGCAAACAGGGCGAAAGGGCCAAGGAGCAAACCCATGAACTCACACCAGCGCGCAGTTTTGACGGCTTCGGCATTGATGGCGGTATCACTCTCGACGCACGCGCAAAACGTGCAGCAGTCGGCTGCCATTGCGAGCTCCGACGTGTTGAGCCAAATCTCGATGTTCGGCTATCGGGAGGGTCCAAAGGCGGAGCTGTTGCTGCGCGGCACGCCGATCGCCGCGACGGCGCAAGGGACAGCAGACGTCGAATACCAAAACGGCAATGCAAGAATCTCCGCGAAGGTCGAGAATCTGCCGCCGCCCGCATCCATTGGTCCGTACACGACCTACGTGCTGTGGGCGCTGACGCCGGACGGCCGCGCCGTCAATCAAGGCGTTCTCGCCGGACCGGAGGACGACGAGGGCGAGCTCGACACGTCTTACGGTGCATCGCAGTTTGCTTTGATCGTGACGGCCGAGCCGCACTTCGCGGTGAGCGTTCCGAGCACGATGATCGCCCTGTACAACGTGGCCGACGATGTCGAAGGGGCCACGGAGTCGAAGGTCACGACGCTGACCGAAAGAGCGGACTATTCGAGCCTACCGCGAGTCGCGATCGATGACGACTCGCCTGTCGAGCTCGTACAGGCGAGGTACGCAGTAGCGATCGCCGACTGCCGCCGGAGCAGCGAAATTTGCACCGCAGGAATACGCGGCAGCCACGCAGAAGCTTGGGGCCGCCCAAACCGCGGCGGACGGAAAGAGGAAGGACCAAAAGGAGTCCGTTAACGTCGCACGCGAGGCGATCGTCGCCGGCGAGGACGCGCGCCGCGCGGCGATGATCGGGGCTGAGAAGGCCGCTGGCGGACGAAGCCGCTGCCAAGGCAGCCGCAGCGGCCGCCGCTGCGGCCGCCGCGACCGCGTGCCGAGGTCGAACGCGAACGGAGCGCCACGGCCGCCCGCGCAGACCTTCTCAACCGCCTCAACGCGGCGCTACCGACGCGCGAATCGGACCGCGGTCTTGTGTCCGAGATCGGGGGCGTGCAGTTCGCCACCGGCGCCGCGACAATGAACGCGGCCGCACGCGAAAGTCTTTCAAGATTCTCCGGAATCATCGCGTCCTATCCGACATTGCGCCTCAACGTCGAAGGTCACACGGACAACACAGGCAGCCTGGCCACCAACAACGAGCTCTCATATCGGCGCGCGATAACCGTGCGAGACTACCTGATAGGTACGGGCATTGCCGCCAGCAGCATCGACGTCGCCGGTCTCGGCCCGTCCCAACCGATCGCCGACAACTCGACGGACGCGGGACGAGCGCGCAACCGACGCGTGGAGATCGTGATCTCGGGCCCGCCCTTGACCGCGCAGTAGCGGCGAGAAGCGAAGCGCGGGCGCCGGAACTTCCGTGCGCGCCGCGCTCAGGCGGCGGGCTGAACGCCCATGAAATCGGCCATGCGTGTGAGCTCCGCGACGGAGCGCACGGACATTTTGTGCATGACCCGCGCGCGGTGCACTTTCACCGTCTTCTCGGCAGTGCCGAGCTTCGCGGCAATCTGTTTGTTCAGACGCCCGGCGATCACGTGGCGAAATACTTCTGCTTCGCGCGGCGTCAGCGAGGCAAGGCGGTCAGTGATGAGGCTCGCCTCCCTTTGCAACGCGCGCGCGTTGCGATCGCGCTCGATTGCCCGTTCCACTGTGGCAAGCAATTGCGTGTCCTCGAAAGGCTTCTCGATGAAATCCATTGCGCCGGCTTTCATCGCCCGCACGCTCGCCTGAACGCTGCCATAGCCGGTCAAAAAGATAATCGGGTGCGTGTCACCCGACGCCAGCAGGTGCTCCTGCAGCTCGAGACCACTGAATCCCGGCAGGGCCAAGTCCAACAGCACACAGCCGGGAGTTGCCGGATCGATTGCGCTGAGAAATCGCTCAGCCCCGTCGTATAGCTCGGCGCGGTAGTCGTGACTAGCGAGCAGCCTTCCGATCGCTCGGAGAACGCCCGGATCGTCGTCCACCACGAACACGGTTGGTCGCTCCATGGTCCCCATCCCCTTACTTATTGTTCGTGCGTCGGCTTGTTGTTCGTTGTCAACGTCTTGCGCGTTGGCAAAAGGCCGATCGCAACGCTCCCTGTTTCAAAATCGCAATCCTTCGTAGAGCTACATTAACATAGCACGGGACGGCTCTTCTCGCGACATCCGGAATACTCCCGCCGTCGAGCGGACACGTGAGCCGCAATATCCCACTAGCTTAAAAACGAACCGGGCGGTTCGGGCGGCAGATCTATGGGCGCTCCTCGGTGGCCAGGTTTGCTTTGAGGATGAAACGTTGCGGAGCAGGACCTGCGTTCTGAGGCGCGCTCGAGCCATTGCCCTGAATCGCCGGAGCGTCGATGCGGCTGTGGATCACCGGAACCTCGGTAAGTGAGCGCCGCGTCGTGCGAGATTCCTCTACGTCGTACTCGTGTTGAAGGTCCAGCAACAATCTGGCTGCGACAAATAGGCCAGTGAAAGTCACGCCCAGCGCGAGAAGCAGCAGCGCGCTCCATCGTGCAATGTTCGTCATTCTCCAGTGCTCGTGTTGCACTTTTATTACGCGACGGGAGCGACCGGATCAGAAACTATAGGCGGCGAACACCATGCCGTAGACGAACGTATCGTTGCGGCCCGACGACTGCTCGACCGCGTCGCCGGGCTCCGCGAGCGCCACGACGAAGCTCACGGTGAAGTTGTCGTTGACGGCTCCAGTCCATGTACCAGTCGAGCTCGAGCGCCACATCGTCGGACGTCACGCCGGCCGAAGCGGGCTGGTCGAGCTGAAAGTCGTAGAAGATGAGTCCCGTGCTGATGCTCTCTTTCGGCGTCACGTGCACGCGGAGCTGGTGCGAAATGAGGTTCGAGTTCGAGACGAAGTACTCGCCGGCCGATCTCGCCCTGCCACCAGGTGCCCCAGTCGTAGAAGCCGGTGAACAGCCCGTCGAACGCTTCGTTGGCCGCGGTCGCCGGTCGTCGCCTTCGAAGATGGCGTAGCGGTACGAGAACTTCGGCTGCCAGCCGCCTTCGACCTGATAGGCCGCCGAGCAGGTTCCACGCCGTGGAGTCGAGCGCCGCGCCGTTGTCCTCCATCGCGTACTCGAACTCGAACGACAGCGCTCTCAGGCTCGCGAACGGCGCGGTAAACGCGCGCAAGTTGTAGACGTCGAGGCCGTCGCGTTCCGGCCTCTCGGCCGGGTTCGCCGACCAGCTCCATGTACGTGGCGCCGAGCGTCGTGTCCTCGCCGATCGCGTACTCGTAGTTGACTCCCCGACAGCTTGCTCGACGAGTCGGCCTCGGGCAGATCGTCCTTGTCGAGATAGAACGCCTCGAACGTGTGATTGCCGGGCTTGAACCGGCCGATCGCGGCAAACTCGAACGCCTGGCGCGCATTGCGTCCAATAGCCGCCGCGCGTGCCGCCTTCCGCCGCGCCGTCCCAGAGCAACATGCCGTGGCCGAGCCGGTATCGCGCGCGGCCGACCGTGAAGTCGAGCGCGTTCTCGCCGAGATCAGCGAACTTGTTGCCGGAGCGCCAGCCGAACGACGAGATCTTCTACTTCGAACGAGGAGGCATCTTCGCCGACGAGCGTCGGCGCAGCGCCGTACGTGCGCTCGCCGACGCCGCTGAACGTTCCGTAGAACTGCGCAGAGCTGTCGGTCGTGTACTCCCGGCTCGACCGCCGGCTTGATCGAGCCCTTCGAACCAGTCGTCGCTGAGATCGCCCGAGGGTTGCTCGGGCTTCGGGTCCGTGTAGAGCGAGTCGGCGAAGCCGAACGCGCCCCACGTGGCGTCGAAGTTGAACGTCCAGTCGATGTCCCCGCCGGCAAGCCCGGCGGCGCCGGCGCCTCCGCCTCGGCCTCCTGGCCGAACGCGAGGCGGCGCGAGCAGCGCGAGCACGATCGCCGCTGCGAGCGCGTTCGTCGGCGCGCGACGCGGACTCGGTCGACGAGCGTGGAGAGCGGTTGCATGGCCGAAACTCCTTGTCGGCCAGGTGTTGGGTCTTCATTGCGTGGCCGTCGCGACGGCAGCCGGGCTTGCGGACGCAGCATCGCGTGCTGCTCCGCGTTGCGCTTCGCGGCTGCCTCCATCGAGCGGATGAAGAACGGATAGAGCGGCACGCTGACGAGCAGCGCCACCATCGCGTGCACGACCGTCGTCTGGATCGCCGCCGATGACCGCCCACAGGCAATAGGCGACCGCGACGAGCGCCAGCCACTTGTAGGTGCGGAACGTCGTGCGCGGCAGCTTGCCGGTCGTGCGATCACTTTCACGACCGGCAACCGCGGAGTAGACATAGGGCACGATGATCAGGATGACCGCGAGATCGACCATGTTGTTGAACTGACCGGCCAAGGTCGGCGACATGGTCGCGAACAGCACGATCGTCATCAGCACGGCGACGATGACGAGCCCGCGCCCGGGACGCCGTTGCGCGTTGAGGCGCGCGAAGACGCGCGGAAACATGCCGTCGTCGGCCGCGGCCTTGGCCGACTGGCCGACGAGCAGCATCCAGCCGCCGAGCGATCCGAACGACTTCAGGACCGCGCAGACGCTGATGACGATCGCGCCCGATGCGCCGAGCGCGAGCGCGCGCCGCGTCGGCGAACGGCGCGTGCGACGTGCGCAGCTCGTCGTTCGGCAGGATGCCCATGATGACGGTCGAGCTCAGCATGTACACCACCGCCGCGAGACCGAGGCCGATGATCGTGGCGAGCGGCACGTTGCGCTTCGGGTTCTCGATGACGCCCGCCGAGACGGCCGCGCTCTCGATGCCCATGTAGGCCCACAGCGCCATCGAGGCGGCGCGCGAGATGGCGTGCATGATTCGAGTCGCCGCTCACGTTCCAGCCGGCGGTGAATGTCGCGGAGTCGAACCAGAACCAGCCGAAGAGCGCGATGCCGAGGATCGGGATGAGGCCGAGCGCCATCGTCCAGGTCTCCAGCGCGCCGACCACGCGCGGCCCCAGAATGTTCGCGAACGTGAACAGCCAGATCACGGCCGGCGGTCGCGACGACGCTCCCCGGCGGAGCGGCTGATGCCGGGAATCAGCTCGGCGAGATAGCCCACGGCCGCGACCGCGATCGCGATGTTGCCGATCCAGTTGCCGAACCAATAGACGTAGTTGGTCTGAAAGCCCGCGTACGGCCCGAGGAAGTCGCGCGCGTAGGCGTACGGGCCGCCCTGCTGCGGATTGAGCTCGCCGAGCTTCGCGAACACGAGGCCGAGCGCGGCCACGCCGACGGTCGCGACCACCCAGCCGAAGATCGCGATGCTGCCGACCTGCGCGAGATTGACCGGGCAGCAGAAAGACGCCGGTGCCGATCATGTTGCCGGCCACGAGCATCGTGGCCTGCGGCAGCGACATCTTGCGGCCGGCCGTCGCTCACGCTCGTCCGGCGCGCCCGCCTTCAAACACTGCACGTAGTAGTCGCCGTCGCGATTCTCGACGCCGTGCGTGTCGTGGCCGAAGCCGGGGAAGCGCTTGTCCCACGCCGCAAGCGCGCGCAGGTAGCCGAGATACGGACCGTCGTCCGGCGCCCGTCGACTCGCCCGGCATCAGCATCGGAATGCCGGGCGGGTACGGCACGACGCTCGTCGCGAGCACGCGGTCGGCCAAGCTCCTCGAGCGGCACGTGCTCGATCTCGTCGCGCACCAGGTGCTGATACGCGGCGTTCGGCGTCATCGACCGGCGTCGGGCAGCGTCGAGAACGCTTCCGCGAGCCAATGCGTCTGCCGCGAGTCGCGCAGCTGCGCGAACATCTGGTCCGCGAGCTCGCGCAAGCCGAGGCCGCCGTAGACGCTCGGATGATTCGGTCGGCGAGGTCGCGGCAGCACCTGCGCGAGCGGCGCGTTGTTGTCGTAGTCGCGCTTGAACTCGAGCAGCGCGTTGAGCAGCGTGCCCCATTTGCCCTTGGTGATGCCGATCGAGAACAGGACCAGGATCGTGAAGTCCGTCGTCTTCTCGACCTCGACGCCGCGATAGTGCAGGTACGCGTGACCAGAGCTCGCCGGGATGCCGCGCTTGTCGAGGCCGCCCTTGTCGGCGACGCCCGGCGTGACGATCGACACCTTGATCGGGTCGAGCATGCAGTAGTCGTCTTCGAGATCGCCGAAGCCGTGCCACGTCTCGCCGGGATGCAGCACCCAGCAGTCCGGATCGGTGGCGAGCCACTCGGGCGGCGCGTCCTCGAAGCGGACCTTCTTGCCGGACTTCCTGTCTTGACGGTTGTCCGCGTTCCAGGTCCTGAAGAACCATTCGCGCTTCTGCCGCGAACTTGCCGGTGCACGCGGCCCATCGTCTGGCGGAACGCGACGGCCTCCTGGATCGATTCGTTGGTCAGCGTCGGGCCGCCCGGTCCGTCCATCATCGCGGCCGTGATGTCGTTCGAGACGATGATCGGATACAGCGGCGACGTCGACGCATGCAGCATGTACGACTCGTTGAAGCGCGAATGCGGAATCGGGCTGCGGCCGTCGCGGATGTGCAGGAGCGACGCCTGCGACAGCGCGGCCAGCAGCTTGTGCGTCGAGTGCGTGGCGAAGACCGTCGGACCCTTGTGATCCTTGCGGATCGCCGTGCATCGCGTGGCGATCGCGATAGAGCGGATTGAAGCGCGCGTACGCGTACCACGCTTCGTCGAAATGGATGCGGTCGACGCTCGGATCGAGCAGCTCTTCGACGCGCCGCGCGTTGTAGCACAGGCCGTCGTACGTCGAGTTGGTGATGACGGAATAGACCGCGCGCGTGTCGACGCCCTTCGGCACCAGCGGATTGGCCTTGATCGCGGCCTTGATCGCCTCCTTGCTCGAGCCGCGCGGGCGGAATGGGGCCGATGATGCCCGTAGCGGTTGCGCAGCGGCACGAAATAATTCGGGATGGCGCCCGTCATCACCAGGCTGTGCTCGATCGACTTGTGGCAATTGCGGTCGCACAGCGCGATCTGATCGCGGGCCA
Source organism: uncultured Gammaproteobacteria bacterium (assembly GCA_963744305.1). Lineage (GTDB taxonomy): Bacteria > Pseudomonadota > Gammaproteobacteria > Steroidobacterales > Rariloculaceae > FEN-1219. The sequence goes on along the minus strand of CAVUTF010000007.1, from coordinate 158,581 downwards.
CGGCCGCCATGAAGATCACGCGGTTCGACATCGACGTGCCGTTCGTGACGCAGTAGGTGCGGTGCGCGCCGAACACGCGCGCCGCGTACTTCTCGTGCTCGCCGATCGGGCCCGTGTGGTCGAGCAGCGAGCCCAGGCTGCCGACGCTGATCGACAGATCCGAGCGCAGCAGGTTCTCGCCGAAGTAGTCGAAGAAGATGCGGCCGACCGGCGACTTGAGGAACGCGGTGCCGCCGGTGTGGCCCGGCGTGTGCCACGAGTACTCGTATTCCTGCGTGAACTTCATCAGCGCCGCGGCCAGCGGCGGCAGCATGGACCTCGAGGTAGCGGCGGATGGCGGCCGACCACGCGCCCGCCGACGAACGCGGCCGTGTCCTCGAGCGTCCAGATGAACTCGTCGACCATCTCCATCACTTCGATCGGGATGGCGGACGCCTCGCCGCGCTCGGCCATCAGGAAGATCGGGATCTTGTCGTTGCGCGACCGCACGAACTCGAGAACGCGCGGGCGCGCTCGTGGTCCGTGTCGTCGCCGAGCGTCCAGTCGATCAGCATCGCGTGGATCGCGGAGTCCGAGGTGATGACCGACGTGCCGTCCTCGGCGGAGTTCGCTTCGACGACCTCGACGGCTGCGGCCTTGCAGCTCCTGCACCAGCGCCCGCGCGGCGCGGCCTTCGGCTGTCGGCGTGCCGAGCTCGTCGTCCACGATGAGCGCGCGCATGGTCAGTCGCTTGACGCTTCGCTGGATCATCTCGCTACTCCTCGAGTCGGCGTGCTGAATGTCGACGTTCGACAACGAGCGTCGGCGTCACTCCGGCAAGCGTGTTCCACAGGAAGAACGTGCGCGTGTTGTCGTCGAACGCGCCGAACCACTTGCTGTGTACAGCTCGCGAAACTCGTCGGACGTGTAGAGCTCGCTCAGCGCGCGGTCGACGAGCAGGCGAAAATCCTCGTCGCCGCGCGCGCAGCGCGAGCGCCAACGGCTCGTGCGTGAACATGCCGATCGAGGATCACGAGATCGTCGCGCGCCGCGTCGTCCATCGCGCCGAGCACGAGCGCAGCGGTCGCCGAAGAACACGTCGACCTCGCGGTCCAGCAGCTGCTGCAGCCCCGTCCGGTAGTCCGGCGACCGGCACGATCTCGCGCATCGACCTGCAGCGAGTCGGCGCTCGCTTCGAGCCAGGTCTGCCGCTGGTCGTGCCGGAGACGACGGCGAACGTGGTGTTTTCCAGCACTTTCGCGGCCGGCGAGCCGCGCCACACCGGTCGCATGCGCCGGGTCTCGCGCGAGCGCGTTGCGCAGCGCCGCCGCGGCATCGGCGCGCAGGACCGCGCGGTTGCCGCCCGGGAAGACCGGAATCGAGAACGCGACCTCCTGCTCTGCCGCGCGAGCGTCACGCTCGTCGGTGCGCACAGCAGATCGATGTTGCCCTGCTGCACCTCGCGCAGCGCGGTTGTCGACCGTGACCGGCACCCAGTCCACCGCCAGCGTCGGCAGCGAGAGCTGCGTCTTCACCTGCGTCGGCGATCCGCTGGCACAGCGCGACGCGCGTAGCCGTCGGCGGCGCCCGCCGTCGCTGCGAACGAGAACGGCCGCGCATCGGCGAGATAGCCGAACTTGATGCGGCCCGCGTCCCTGATGCGGTCCAGCGTCTGCGCCGACGCGGGCAGCGCCGCGAGCGCGAGGCAGAACGACGGCGAAGATGGCGATGGCGCGCGGCACGAGCGACGGACAGCTCGGCGTCGCGACGGCTTGGATCGTTGAACTTGCATGATTGTTCTCCTTTCGTGGATTGCGCGCGCCACGGTCAGGCTTTCTTTGCGGGCGCAGCTGCGGCAGCCGCCGAGGCTGCGCGGAGCCGCGAAGCGCGGTGCTATGAATCCCCAGATGACGTAGGTGATGCCGAGCACGAGCATGCCGCCCATCACGGCGTCCTTGCCCGAGGCGTAGAGCGCGAAGACGCTGTAGAGCCATCGCGATCATCGCGATGATCGAGTTGCGCGTGTAGATGCCCTCGGGACCTTCGCGCGCTTTCATCATGACCATCAGCGCGGACAGCGCGACGATGTACGGAATGACGTTCGTGACGACCGCAGGTTGACGAGCGCGCCGAACTGCTCGCTGAGCGTCGGCGAGATCGTCGACAAGGCGAGCAGCGTCTGCACGACGCCGAGCACGATCATGCCGGTGATCGGCGCGCCCATGCTGTTCACCTTCGCGAAGAACGCCGGGAACATCCGCTCCTCGGCCGCGGCCTTGCCGGTCTGACGCGATCGTGAACTGCCAGCCGAGCAGCGAGCCCAGGCAGGCGATCACGGCGAGCGCCATGATGATGGAGCCGACCGTCGGGTTGAACATCTGCGCGTACGCGAGCCCGAACGGGCCGGTCGAGTTCGCGAGGTCCGCGTTCGGCACGATGCCCTGGATCACGGTCGTCGAGAGCACGTAGACCACCGCGGCGCCGAGCGTGCCGAACATGCAGGCGAGCGGCACGTCGCGCTTCGGATTCTCCACGGCGGCCGAGTTCTGCGCCGCGGATTCCATGCCGAGGAACGCCCACAGCGTGAGCGAGATGCTCGAGCCCATGCCCTCGCGCGATGCTCAGGCCCTGCGGATTCCAGGCCGCGGCGAACGTGTCGCTGCTGAACCAGAACCAGCCGATGATCGAGATGCAAGCCGACCGGAATGATGACGCCCCACACGGTGATCGAGCCGATCTTGCCGGTCACGCTCGGGCCGCCGAAGTTCGCGACCGTCGTGAGCCACAGCAGCGCCGATCACGCCGATGCAGGTCGCGATCGGCGTCGACGACAGCCACGGGAAGAACGTCGCGAGATAGCCGACCGCCGAGATCGCGATCGCGACGTTGCCGATCGCGAGCGACAGGAAGTACAGGAAGAACACCTGGAAGTAGCCGGACTTGCCGTACGCGTCCTCGGCGTAGGCCGCCATGCCGCCGGTGCGCTGGTTGAAGATGCCGGCCTGCGCGAAGCCGTACGCGATCGCCATCGAGCCGACCGCCGTCACGATCCACGACAGCAGCGAGATCGCGCCGACCTGCGCCATGTTGGTCGGCAGCATGATGATGCCGGAGCCCATCATGTTCACGGCGACGATGAACGTGAGCTGCATCAGGTTCATCTTCTTCTTGTTCTTGCCATGACGCTTCTCCTCAATTCCCGCTGCGGCGGTTCATTCCCGGACCACGTAGGTGTAGAACTTGATGCGACCGTCCACCTGCTCCTGGTACACGCCCTGCACTTCGTAGTTGAAGCCGGGGAAGCGGTTGAACGATTCCTGGAACGTCAAGAAGTAGTCGAGCATCGGCTGCGCGCGGTCGTCCCAGCGCTCGCCGGGGACGATGACGCCGATGCCGGGCGGATAGATCAGCGCGAGCGTCGCGGCGATGCGGCCCTTGATGCCCTCGTCGAGCGGCACGTAGTCCACTTCGTTCGCGACCAGCGCCTCGTAGGCGTCCTTCGGCGACATCGCGAGCTCCGGGAAGCTGCTGGCGCGGAAGCTGCTGCTTCTGCAGCTCCTTGACGTTCGCCTTGCGATAGAAGTCGTGCATCTCCTTGCAGACCTGGCGCAGCGAGTAGCCCGCGTAGCGCGCGCGGTTCTGCGCATAGAGCGTCGGCAGCGCTTCGCCGAGCGGCGCGTCGCGATCCCACAGGTTCTTGAACTTGACGAGCTTCGCGATCAGCGTGTTGAGCTTGCTTTCGTCCTCGGCCGGCGTCATCAGGAACAGGATGCTGTTGAGGTCGCACTTCTCCGGAACGATGCGCTGCTCGCGCAGGTAGTTCGCGAGCACGGTCGCCGGCACGCCGAAATCGAGATACTCGCCGGTCTTGCGATCGATGCCCGGCGTCAGCAGCATGAGCTTGTTCGGGTCCACCATCGCGTAGCCGTCGCGAGTAGCCGGCGTAGCCGTGCCACGTCGCCTTCGGATCGAACGTCCAGCACTGCTGCTCGCGCTTGAGGACGTCGGTCGGCAGGTCCTCCCACGCGACGTTCGGTCGCGTCCTTCGTGAGCTTCGAGCCGCGAATGGTCACCACGTCGGGCACGAACGGATCGAAGAACCACTTCTCCTCGGCGTTGCGGCCGGTCTTCGCGTAGTGGCGGCCGAACTCGCGCAGCTTCTTGCGCGCCTCGATGCCGAGCTCGATGCAGCGGTCCCACAGCATCTCGCCGGCCTTGCCGTCGTGGACCTTCGCGTTCACGTCGAGCGACGCGAACAGCGGATAGAACGGCGACGTCGAGCAGTACATCAGGAACGATTCGTTGAAGCGCTTGTGCTCGATGAAGCGCCGCTGGCCGCGGATGTGCTCGTCGCGCTTGTGGATCTGCGAGGCCTGCGAGAAGCCGGCGCCCTGCTTGTGCACGGACTGCGTCGAGAACAGCCCGGCCATCTCCGGCGTCGAGCTTCTTCGAGCCGCATCGGGCTGTGATCGTGCGAACAGCGGATGGAACGCGTTGTAGCCGATCCAGGCCTCGTCCCACAGCACGTAGTCGCAGAGGTGGCCGATCTTCTCCATGCACCTTGCGGACGTTGTAGATCGTGCCGTCGTAGGTCGCGAGCTGGATGCACGCGAGCCGGAACGGCCGCTCCGCCTTGTGCCGCTCCTTGTCCTTCACGAGCGGATTCGCGCGGATCTGCTCGCGCAGATACTTCTCGTCCCACGCGTCCCAGTCGACGGCGCCGATCATGCCGAACGGATTGCGCGCGGTCGGCAGGAAGATCGGAATCGCGCCGGCCTTGCACCAGCGCGCCCTGGTGCAGCGACTTGTGGTTGTTGCGGTCGAACAGCACGAGGTCGCCGCGGCGCAAGCGCCGCCTGCGTGACGACCTTGTTGGAGGTCGACGTGCCGTTCAGCACGAAGTAGGTCCGGTCGGCGCCGAACACCTGCGCCGCGTGGCGTCTGCGCATCGACGGCGGCGCCCACGTGAATCAGCAGATCGCCGAGATCGACGTCGGCGTTGCACAGATCGTTGCGGAAGATCTGCTCGCCGAAATGCTTGAAGAAGAGCTGGCCGGCGGGCGACTTGCGGTAGAACTGCCCGCCCTGGTGCCCGGGGCAGGCGAACGAGACGTTGGCTTCGGCGTCGTAGGCCATGAGCCCGCCGAAGAACGGCGGCAGCAGGCTCATGCCGTACTCGACGACGCTCGCGACGACCTGCTTCGCGTAGAACGCCGGCGTCTGCTGGCCGAGATAGATGTAGCCGTCGACTTCGCCCGGCCATTCCGAGCACGGCGACGTCGGAGATCTTGTGCGAATCCGCGAGCGCCCAGAGCGGCGTGCGGAAACCGATGTCGCGCACGCGCCTGCGCGAGCTTGCGCGCCGGTTCGCGCCGATCGCCGTCGACGGACGCGATGTACGCGCCGACGTCCGCGTCCTCGGACACGTCGCGGTCGTAGCGATCGCTGATCTCGATCTCGAAGTTCTCCGCCGCGATGCGATCGAGCAGCTGCGCGGACCTGCGGATTCTCGCCGTCGACGAGCGCGACGACCTTCAGCAGCTTGTGGAACGGGATCGGAATCGTCGGTGTCTTGGCGGCGTACTCGATCATGACTTGCGCTCGCGCGCGTCGGCGCGGCCGCGCTCCTTCACGCAGTAGACGTGGTAAACGCCGTCGTGCTCCTCGGCGCCTTCGACCTCCTTGGCGAAGCCGGGGAACAGATGGCCGTACTCCTGCAGCGTGCGCAGGTACGTGAGCCACGGCCCGTCGTCGGGGCCGACGCTCTCGCCGGGCATGACGATCGGAATGCCGGGCGGATACGGGATCACGCCGACGGCGACGACGCGATCGGCCATCTTGTCGAGCGGCACCTTCTCGGCGTCGCCGGCCATGAGCCGCTGGAACGCGCGCCGCGGCGTCATCTCCGGCGTCGGGCAGCGTGGCGTACGCCTGCGCCTGCCAGTGCCCCTGCCTGCTCTTGCGCAGGTGCGCCCACATCTCGTCGCCGAGATCCTTGAGGCCCTTGCCCGCATAACGCTGCGGCGCGGCCGCGGCCACGCGCCGGCAACGACCTCCGCGAGCGGCGCGTTGCGGTCGTAGTCGGCCTTGAAATCGAGCAGCGTGTTGAGCAGCGTGCCCCACTTGCCCTTCGTGACGCCCATCGAGAACAGGAACAGCACCATGTGATCGGTCGTGCGCGACGGCACGATGCCGTGGCGGCCGAGATACGCGGTGACGATGTCGGCCGGGATGCCGGTCTTCTCGAGCTGGCCGTCCGTCTTCATGCCCGGGCAGACGATGCCGAACTTGATCGGATCGAGCATGCACCAGCCGTCCGGCAGCGCCTTCGAAGCCGTGCCAGCTCTCGCCGGGATGCAGGACCCAGCAGTTCGGATCCGTCGCGAGCAGCTCCGCGGGCGCCTCGTGGAACGGGATGCGCTCGGCCGTCTTCGGGTCCGCGCACTTCCTCGGCGTTCCACGGCGCGAAGAACCAGTCCTTCTTCGCGAGGAATTCCTGCCGCGACGCGCGCGACGGCGAGGCGGCACGCGACGGCCTCGTCGATCGTTTCCTGCGTCAGCGCCTGTCCCGCCGGGCCGTCCATCATCGCGGCCGCGACGTCGTTCGACGCGATGAGCGCGTAGAGCGGCGAGGTGCTCGCCTGCGAGCAGTACGCCTCGTTGAAGCGGCCGTGATCGATCGCGCCGCGGCCGTCGCGGATGTGGATGTACGAGGTCTGCGACAGCGCGGCGAGCAGCTTGTGCGTCGAATGCGTCGCGAACACCGTCGGGCCGTCCTTCGGATGCGTCGGCCGGGTCGCCGCGCATCGCGTAGCGATCGCGGTACATCGGATTGAAGCGCGCGTAGCCGTACCACGCTTCGTCGAAATGGACGCGATCGACGCTCTTCGCGAGCCGCGCTTCGACGCGTCGGCCGCGTCGTAGCACATGCCGTCGTACGTGCAGTTCGTCAGCACCGAGTAGACGGCGCGCTTCTGCGCCGGCGGCCTTGGCGAGCGGATTGTCGGCGATGCATCTTCGCGATCGCCTCCGGCTCGAGCCGCTCGGGCGGAATCGGGCCGATGATGCCGTAGCGATTGCGCGTCGGGCTCAGGAACACCGGGATGCCGCCGCGTGATCGCGAGTCCCTGCTCGATCGACTTGTGGCAATTGCGATCGCACAGCGCGATCTCGTCGTCGCCGACGCACGCGGACATGATCGCGCGGTTCGACGCGGACGTGCCGTTCAGCACCGAGTACGAGCGGTGCGCGCCGAAGACGCGCGCGGCGTAGCGCTCGCTCTCGCCGATCGGGCCCGTGTGGCCGAGCAGCGAGCCGAGCGCGCCGCGCTCGATGCCCATGTCGGTGCGAAACAGGTTCTCGCCGTAGAAGTCGAAGAACGCGCGGCCGATCGGCGACTTCAGGAACGCGACGCCGCCCTGGTGGCCCGGCGCCGCCCACGAGTACTCGCGCTCGCGGTCGTAGCGCGCCAGCGCGGCCGCGAACGGCGGCAGCAGCGCCTCGATGTAGCGCTCGATCGCGGCCTGCACGCGGCCGCCGATGAACGATGCGGTGTCGTCGAGGATCCAGATGAACTCATCGGCCAGCGTCGCGACCTCGACGCTGACCGTGCCCGCGAGCTTGCGGCTGGCCATCAGAAAGATCGGAACCTTGGCGTTGCGCGCCCGCACGGCGCGCAACAGCTCCGTCGCCTGCTCGTGAGCGCTCGCGTCGTTGTCGCCCTGCGTCCAGTTGAGCAGGATGCAGTGGATGCCGGCATCGGACACGACCGTCGCGAGGCCGTCCTCGTACGAAATGGCTTCGACGACTTCGATGTTGCGGGCGTCGCAGCTCCGCCACCAGCGCGCGCACGCTGCGCGCGGCGGCGCTCGTCGTCTCGGCGAGCCCGCTGTCGACGATGAGGACCTGCCGGGCGAGCGGGCTGGATCCGGTACTTTGCATCATCGGGTCTCCATGTCCGGGCCCCACGGCGGCTGCCCAGGCGCACTAGCCAATATTCATGCCCGTGCGCGCCTCGAGTCCGTGGAGAAAAGCGGGACAGAACCGCTGACTACTTGTTTCTAATTTATTTCGCGCCGCTCCGGGGACGGCGAGCCGGGAAACTCTGACCGACTCGTGGCTCCCCAGGCAATGGACCGTTGGTCCTACTGGGAGTCGATCGAGAACGGCGGTCTAACCACTTCCTGCTCGGTCGGAGCTCGAGGGAATGTCATAGGCCACTGGGCCCATTGCGTCCCCGCTCGTAATAAAGGCAAATGCCGCCGGTATACGTCGGCCCCGCCGGCGAGGAGACTCGGATGCACGCCGTGCAATGGTCGAGCACTGGATGTTGGTGTTCGTGCCGATCGCGCTCGTGCTCGAGCATGTGCCCGGCACGAGCGCGCCGCTCCATTTCCTGGTCGCTGCGCTCGCGATCGTCCCGATCGCGCGCCTGATCGGCGAGAGCACCGAGAATCTTGCGCATTACACCGGCGATTCCATCGGCGGGCTGCTGAACACGATGTTCGGCAACCTCCCCGAGCTCATCATCTGCGTCGTGGCGTTGAAAGCGGGTCTCTACGCGATGGTGGCGGCCTCGCTCATCGGCGCGATCCTGTTCAATCTGCTGCTCGTGCTCGGCCTGAGCTTTCTGCTCGGCGGACTGCGGCGGCATACGCTCGAGTTCAACGCCAAGGCCGTCCGGATGTACAGCACGATGATGTTCATCGCGGTCATCAGCCTCGCGTTGCCGAGCATCTACGAGCAGGCGTTCGCGCCAGGCGAAGCCACGATAGAGCAAAGCAAGATCAACATCGGCTTGGCCGTCTTGTTGCTCTTGCTCTATGGACTCTATTTGGTCTACATGATCCGCACGCATCCCGAGGAATTTGCGAGCATCGGCAAGGAAGACGCCGAAGAGCACGAGGCGCATTGGAGCATGCCGCTATGCTTTGGCGTGCTGATCGGCAGCTCCGTGGCTCGCTGCATTCTTGAGTGAGGTGCTCGTCGGGGCCGTCGAGGGCACCGGCGAGGCATTGGGCCTGTCGACCGCTTTCCTGGGTATCGTGCTGCTCGCGAGCGTCGGCGGCATCGCGGAAGGCATGTCGGCCATCACCATGGCGCGCAAGGGCCGCTTCGATCTGTCGCTCGGTATCGCGCTCGGCAGCTGCATCCTCATCGCGCTGTTCGTGGCGCCCGTGCTCGTGTTCGTGAGCTACTTCGTTGGACCGCAACCGTTCCAGCTATCCTTCAGTATCGGCGGCGTGGGGTTGCTGTTCCTCTCGGTATTGATCGGCGCGTTTGTTGCGACGGGCGGATCGGGCAATTGGTACAAGGGCGTGCAGCTCATCGCCGTGTATCTCATGATCGCGCTGCTGCTCTACTTCGTGCCGCTATAGCCGGACGGTGACATTGACCGATGGCCACGGTTAGCCGTTCCTCGCTCATGCATCGGTATCTCGACCCGGCGTCGAGCCTGGGCGAGATCCTGTTCGGCTTGATCATGACGCTCACCTTCACGCTCGGCGCCGGAATCATCATCGAGGACGAGGGCCGGGAAGGCGCGCGCCAACTGCTGATCGCGGTGATCGGCTGCAACCTCGCCTGGGGCGTCATCGATGGCGCGTTGTACCTCGTCACCGAGCTATTCAATCGAAGCCGCCGGCTGCGGCTTGCGCAAACCATTCGCAGCACACCCGACGAGGGCGCCGCCATGTCCGTGGTGGCGGGCGAGCTCGACGAATTGCTCGAAAACGTGACGAGCGCCGCCGAGCGCGAAGCGCTCTACAGGCAAATCGCAGCCAATCTGCGCTCCCGAGACGTGCCTCCGATTTCCATCAATAAGGCCGATCATCTCGGGGCCTTCACGAGCTTTTGCCTCGTGGTGATCACGAGCGCGCCCGCCGCGATTCCATTTCTGTTGATCGACAATGCACACCTCGCGCTGCGCGTATCGAACGCCATCCTGCTGGCGACTTTGTTCGTCACCGGCTATTGGTGGGCTCGCTACCATACGCTCGGCCGGCCATGGCGCGTGGGACTCGCCTTACTGATCGGAGGAGTCGTCTTGGTAGTGGTGGCAATCGCGCTCGGCGGTTGACCAAACGCGCGCGATCTCCGACAACTTGCTCGGCACGCTGCTTACGCAAGCAGCATGACAATCACCGCGCCCCAAAGCGCGAGCAGCACGTTACCGACGGCATACGCCACGCCATAGCCGATCGACGGCACGGCGCTCTTGGCGACTTCTTGGATGGCCGCAAGCGCGGGCGTCGCGGTGCACGCGCCCGCGACGACGCCGAGCAGCACGCCGGGATGCAGCTTGAAGAGCCAGCGGCCCGCCAGCACGCCGACGAGCAGCGCAACCGTCACCGTGATGGCTGCCGGCCGCGACGAGGCTCAGCCCGCTGGTTTGCACGCCCTGCACGAAATCGGGGCCGGCGTTCGAGGCCGACGACGGCGACGAAACCCGTGAGCCCGATCGATTCGAACGCCCACAGCGTCGGCCCGGGAATGCGGCCGAACCAACGCGGCTCGCATCGAGCGCAACCAGCCGCAGACCAACCCGCCGAGCAGGACGCCGACCGGCAGGCTGAGCCCGATCTCGACGTTGCCGACCTGCAGCGCCGGAACCCCGATCAAGCGCGCCCGCGACGATGCGCGGTGGCGACGACGAACATGTCGGTGACGTCGGTCGCGCGGTCCGCCACGCCGAGATGCTGCGACGGCACGCGCGACGTTCGCCGCGACGCCGCCGATCGTGAGCACGTCGCCGCGGAACACGCGCAAGCCCCGGCAGCGCTGCCGAGCGGTTGGCCCGCCGCGCGTGATTCGCTTGAGGAACACGCCGCGCGCGTGCTCCTCCTGTGCGAGATCCGCGAGCGTCCGGCCGTCGATCGCCGCATTCGTCACGACGACGTCGAGGAGCTCGCCCGGCAGGTCGAGCAGCTCTTTGTCGTCGACTCTCGCGCAACCCGCTGCCGCTCTGCTCGAGAGCCTCGACGAGCGTCGTGCGCCGCGCGGATATCGCCACGACGTCGCCGGCCCGAAGAGTCAACCGCGTGTCGCCGGCGAAGATCGCGTCCGCGGCTGCGGATACGTTCCACGAACAGCCGCTCTCCGGCTGCCGCGAGCTCGAGCGCGGCGACCCGACGGCCCACCCAGCGGCCGCCGCGCTCGATCCTGCATAGGCTCGTAACTCGATCTCGCGCCGGGCATGCGAGCGGCGGCGGCTCGCCGCCCAGCATCTCGTCCTCGAGCTTGCGGCACTCCGCCGCGAGATCGACGCGCAGCAGCTTCGGGCCGAGCTGCGACAAGCACCCACGCGGCGGCCGTCACGCCGACCAAATAGGTGACGGCGAAGGCGACGGGGACGTTGTTGGTCATGGCCGTGCGCTCGGCCTCGGTCGCGTCGAGGTGCGAGATCGCGTCCATGGCCGTGCCGATGGTGGCGGATTCGGTCAGCGCGCCCGCGACGAGGCCGGCCGCCGTGCCCGCGTCGTAGCCGAAGCGCGCGCGAAACGACATAAGCCACGACGAGCCCCACGGTGGCCACGATCGCGGCGAGCGCCGCGTGCGTCAAGCCGTCGCTGCGCAAGCCGCGGAAAGAACTGCGGTCCCGTGCGGAAGCCGATCGCGAACAGGAACAGCAGAAAGAAGCACTGCTTGACCTCGTCCGGCAGCGTGATGCCGAGCTGGCCCACGAGCACTCCGGCGAGCAAGGTTCCCGTCACGGCGCCGAGCGTGAATCCGCCGAGCGAGATTCTTCCCGAGGAGATAGCCGAGGCCCAAAATCAGAAAAGAATGCGATCTCGGGATGCGCTCAGTCAGCGCCTGAGACCAGCCACCCGTCATGGGCCTATGTCGGCGCTGTGCCACGGCGGGCGAGTCGGGGTCGAAGCTGCCGCCGAGCGCGAGATGCAGGTTGACGCGCTGCACGAGGCGCTCGGTCTGCACGCGCACGAGGGCGGAGCGCGATCCGTGCACCGCGACCTGCTGCTGCTGCACGGCGCGCAAGTCGCCCGAGCCCACGTCGTAGCGAACTTGCGCAAGGTTCAGAGCTTCTTGATTTGCCGCTGCCGCGCAGACTCAGCACTTGCTCGCGTCGGCCGGCAGTGAGCTCGGCCGCGAGCGCATTCTCGACCTCGCCGAACGCGCGCGCGCCGATGCGGCCGTAATCCGCAACCGCCTGGCGCTGCTCGGCGGAGCGGATCTGCACTTGGCTTTTCAAGGCGCGGCCGCTGAACAACGGCGCAAGCAGGCTCGCGCCCGCGCTCCAAACCGGGTTTTCGCGGTCTTGCAGCACGAACAGCTCGCTCGAAATGCTGTTGATCGACGTCGTCAGCGAGATCGACGGCAGCCGCGCAGCCTTGGCTTCCTGCACTCCGATAGAACGCGGCCGCCACGCGCCGATCCGCCGCGATGACGTCGGGCCGGCGCTCGAGCAGCTCCGACGGCAATCCGCCCGGAACCGGGCCCGGCCACTTGCGCGAGCTCGGGCGCGATCTCCACGGTGGCGACGGATAACGCCCGACCAGCGCCTCGATCGCGCGCTGCGCTTGCTCACGCGAGAACGACAGCTGCAGCACGGCGTCGCGGAACGTTTCCGCGTTGGCGCGGCTCAGCGCGTCGTCGTAGCTGTCGCCCCGACCGACTCGCCGGCGCTCCTCGGCCAGCATGACGAGTTGCTCGGCGGCGGTCACCATGTCTTCGGCCAGGCGCTGCTGCAACCCCAGCCTCGATCGGCGAGGAAGTAGGACTTCGCGACGAGCGCCGCGATCGATTGGCGTGCGTATTCGGTGTCGGCGACGGCCTGTTCGTAGGTGCGCTCGTTGGCAGCCTGCGCCGACCGAATGCGGCCCCAGAAGTCCGGTTCCCAGCCGACGAAGATGCCCGCCGCCTTCCAACCCGGACGTCGTCGCCGCTCATCGGCCCGCCGCCGCGCGCGAGGAAGTCGACCTGCGGGTACAGCTTCGATTCCGCGGCCTCGACGTATTGCGCGGCCGCCTCGACGCGGGCCGCGGCCACGAGCAGAGTCGGGGTTGTGCAGGATGGCCTCCGCGATCAGTGTGTCCAGCTTCGCGATCGGCGAACGCCTGCCGGCCCAGCCGTCGATGACGGCCTCCGGCGGCTCTGATCGCCGGCGCCCCAGCGCTCCGGGACCACGAGGTCCGGCAGCGCCTGCGGCATGTACTCGTCAGGGCGCCGGCGGCGCCTTGAGCGCGACGCAAGCCGCCAGCGTGCCGAGCAGCAGCACAACGACGAGCTTGCCGTGCGTGCGCATGGGCTCAGTGCAGCTTCATGATCAGGTAATCCGTGTAGGCGCCGACTCGCAGAATCATCTTGCGCAGGATGTGGATCGCATGCAAACGCTGCGTGTAGATCGCCGCGCCGTGCCGGCCGCGCCCGAGGCGAGGAACAGCTCGCGATCTCGCTCCTCGACGTCGAACTTCACGGCGAAGCGGTTCGGCGGCTGCGCGAGCACGCCGGTCATCGGTATCGTGCCGCTCGCGGGCAGCTGGCCGACGCCCTGCGCCCAGATCACGGAATCGACTCGCGCCTTGATGATGCGCCCGGGGTAGGTCTTGAGCGTGAACTCCGCCTCGTCGCCCGGCTGCGACCTTGTGCAGCTCGTTCTGGTTGAAATACGCCACCACCTGGCCCGACGTCCTCGACCAAGCGTCATCACCGGGTTGAACGGCACCCCCGCAACGAATCGCGCCCGGGCGCAGCTGCAAGTTGATCACGTAGCACTCGCACGGCGAGCGCATGGTCGTCTGCTCGAGCTCCCATTCCGCAGTGGCGAGATCCGCTTTGATTCGTCGCGATCGACGCGATGTCGCCGTCGACGACGGCCGCCAACTGCGCCTGCACCTGCGCTTCGTTCGCGATCGCGGCGGCGAGCTGGGCTTGCAGATTCGCAGGTCAGCCTCCGCTTGCTCGAAGTCGAAGCGGTCTGCCGGCGCCGGTCGTCGTGAGCTCGCGGTTCTGGGTCACGCGCCTGCGCGCGAGATCCATTCGGACGCGGATCGACGCCGTGTTGCCGACCGCGGCCTTCAATTGCTCGCGCAACTGCTCGGCGCCGCCTTCGGCGCCGACGAGCTGCGCCCGTCAGGCTGTTGACGGCCAGCTGATACGGAGTGGGATCTACCGTGAACAGCACGTCGCCCTTGGTGAACGAGGCGGTTGCCTTCCTCGATCGGCACGTCGAGCACGCGGCCGCGCACCTGCGAGACGATCGGCACGGTGTACTTGAAGACGCGCACGTCGTGCGACGACGGCGCGTTGATGTTCAGCAGCAGGATCAGCGCCGTGAGGCCGACGATCGGAATGATCGACCACCGTCACTTGGCTCGTCGTGTTCCACGGCAGCCACTTGAGCTTGATGAAGATCAGCCAGACGAAGAAGCTGTAGATGCCAAGCAGAAGGATTTCCATTAGTGGGGCTCCTTCGCCGGGGCTGCGAGCGCGGCCTGGGCGGCCGGCGCTGCGCCGCGATGCGCGGCTCGAGCGCCGCCAACTGATCGCGAATGCGCGCGTCAGCTCCGCCGGTTTCCGCCCTGCGCGAGCATGCGTTCGACGTTGCCGCGCAACGTCGCGACGTCGCTCTGCAAGCCTTGGCGGCGCGCCGGGGCTCTGGCTCGTCGGCTTCGCCGTCGTAATAGTCCTCGTGCTTGTCCGTGCCGTACGCCATCTTGTGCAGCACGGGCTTCGAGTAGGCCCACGAGCATGCGAGCGGCCACAGCAGCCCGCCGAACACCAGCGACAACAGGCACAGCATATGGATCGCGTCGCGTTGCGGATGATGGTGCTTGTGCGCGATTTTCTCGGGCAGCACGTGCACGATCCAGAACACCGCGATCCCGACGATCGGCACGATGAAGATCACGACCAGCGCGAGCACGTTCGCAACCGCGTCGAGCGTCTCGCCCTGCAGCAAGTGTTGCGCTTGCGCAGGCAAGGAGGCGAGGCAGGCCGCGGCACAGGACAACACGCGCCATGGTCGCGCACCGATCGTTCGTGTGTTTTGGTACGCTGAGTCATCCTCAACCTCTTGTTGTAATCGTCTCGGCTAAGGAGTCGGGGGCACGGCACGGCCAACGCCCAACTGCGCACCTTGCCGGAGCGCACCACCGGTTCCCTAACCTAGCAGCATGGCGGTCGATGCTCAGCAGTGACCTTTGGTCCTATACCGTGCCGCGCGCCGGCGCTCGACGCTTGCGTCGTCGACGGTGACGCCGTGAGCAGCTCGGCCGTTTGCCCACAGCGCGTCCGTTGTCCGGATACTTTAGCGCGGTCGCCGCCAACCAAAAACTATCCGTAGCCCCACGGAGACGCCATGGACCCCGCCAAGCTGCGCGAATACGAGGCGCTGAGCCCCTTCGAGATCAAGGACTTTCTGGCGAAGGCCGCGAGCAAGAGCGCGAGCAGCGGCGGCGGTCGCGTATCTGAACGCCGGCCGCGGCAATCCCAATTGGATCGCGACCGAGCCGCGCGAGGCATTCTTCGTGCTCGGGCAGTTCGCGATCACCGAGAGCAAGCGCGTGCTCGACCTGCCGCCGGGCGTCGGCGGCATGCCGCAACTCCGCGGGATCGCAAATCGCCTCGCCGCATGGCTGAAAAGGCACGCCGACCTTCCGGGCGCGGAGTTTCTCGGTGCGCTCGTGCCGTGGACGGTGAAGAAGCTCGGCTTCGATGCCGATCGATTCGTGCACGAGCTCGTCGACTCGATCATCGGCGACAACTACCCCGTCCCGGACCGAATGCTCGTGCACAACGAGCAGATCGTCCACGAATATCTGCAATGGGCGATGTGCGGCTTGCCGCGGCCGAAGGGCCGGTTTCAGCTGTATGCGGTCGAAGGCGGCACGGCGGCGATGTGCTACATCTTCAAGTCCCTGAAGGCGAATCGGTTGCTCAATGCCGGCGACACCATCGCGCTGATGACGCCGATCTTCACGCCTTACCTCGAGATGCCGCACCTCGAGGACTACGAGCTTGAAGATCGTCAGTGTCCGAACGAAGCAGGAAAACAGGTTCCAGCCCGACGACGCGGAGCTTGCGAAGCTACTCGATCCGGCGATCAAGGCATTCTTCGTCGTGAATCCGGGCAACCCGAGCGCCATCGCGCTGAACGAGGAGACGATCGACGAAGATTGGCGCGATCCTCGAGAAGCGGCCCGACCTGATCCTCCTCACGGATGACGTGTACGGGACGTTCGTCCCGGGATTCAGATCGCTGCTCGGCGCTTTCCCGCACAACACGATCGGCGTCTATTCGTTCAGCAAGTATTTCGGCTGCACGGGTTGGCGCCTCGGCGTGATCGCGGTTCACGAGGACAATCTGTTCGACCGCCTGATCGCAGAGCACGACGGAGCCCGTGCTGAAGAAGCTCGACAAGCGCTATGGCTCGCTGACGCTCGAGCCGCGCAAGGTTCGCTTCATCGACCGTATCGTCGCCGACAGCCGCGACGTGGCGCTCAATCACACCGCGGGGCTATCGCTGCCCCAGCAGGTGATGATGACGCTGTTCTCGGTCTACGAGCTCATGGACGAGAAGAAGTATTATCAAAAGGCTTGCATGGGCATCGTCCGCAAGCGCGTCGAGGCGACCATCGAGGGCCTCGACATCGAGGTGCCTCCGAACGAGCTCTTCGATGCCTACTACGGTCTGATCGACTTCGAATTCTGGGCCCGCAAGTATGTCGGCGAAGACGTCGTGCGCTGGATGAAGGAGAACGTCCATCCGCTCGACATCGTGTTCCGGCTCGCCGAGGACTACGGCATCGTCGCGCTGAACGGCGGCGGCTTCGACGCGCCGAATTGGTCGCTGCGCTTGTCGTTCGCGAACTTGAGCGATCACGTCTACGACGACATCGGCCGCGCCGTGCGCGCCGTCGCGCGCGGCTACCGGCAGGCTTACGAAGCCGCGAAGGCCGGGCCCAAGCCGGCCGCGCGCAAAGCGAAAAGTAAGCCTGCCCAGCGGGTGCGATCGAAACGAACGGCGAAAGCGAGGTCGGCCGCCGGCCGGTCTGCATAGACTCAAGGAGCGCGGAATGAAACATGCAATACGTTGCTTGATCATTGCGGCCACATTGACGGCGAGCGCGCCCACGCCGGCGCAGCAGTCCGGCGCGCTGCCTCGAATTCGAGTGCTCGCCACGGGCGGAACCATTGCCGGGGCGCAAGCGAGCGCCTCCAACTACCGCTATCAGTCGGGCGCGTACGACGTGGACTCTCTGCTTGCGGCCGTGCCGAACCTCGACAAGCTCGCAGTCATCACGGGCGAGCAGATTGCGAACATCGGCAGCCAGGACATGAACGACGAGGTCTGGCTCATGCTCGGAAGACGCGTCAACGAGGTGCTCGCCTCATCCGACGCAGACGGCATCCTGATCACGCATGGCACCGATACGCTCGAGGAAACGAGCTATTTCCTGAGCCTCGTGACCAAGAGCGACAAGCCCGTCGTCATGGTCGGCTCGATGCGTCCGGCCACGGCGATCAGCGCCGACGGTCCGGGCAACATCTACAACGGCGTGGCGATCCTCGCCGATCGCGGCGCGCGCGGTAAAGGCACGCTCGTCGCGCTGAACGACGAGATCCACTACGCGCGCAACGTGGTGAAGACCGACACGACGAGCGTGCAGACCTTCCAGAGCGTCAATCGCGGGCCCGCCGGCGTCGTGCACACGGGCACGGTCGAATGGTTCGAGCCGATGGACCGCAAGCTTGGGCTGGCCACCGAGTTCTCGCTCGACGGGCTCGAGACGTTGCCGCGGGTCGACGTGATCTATGCGCACGCGAACATGAGCGCCGATCTGATCGACGCCGCGGTGGACAACGGCGCCCGGGGGCTCGTGGTTGCGGGCGTCGGCGACGGCAACATGACGATGCCCGCGCTCGAGGCCGTCACCAAGGCGGCGAAGTCCGGCGTCGTGGTCGTGCGCAGCACGCGGCTACCTTCGGGAATCGTGCTCCGCAACAACGAGGTCAACGACGACGAGCTCGGGCTCGTGGTCTCGGGCGAGTTGAATCCCGCCAAAGCGCGCGTGCTCCTGCAGCTCGCGCTGACGAAAACCAAGGATCCCGCGCGAATTCAGAGGATGTTCTACGAGTATTGACTCCGGCCGAACGGAGCGCAAGCCGGCCTATGGGCCCTGCGCGCGAGCTTGCGCGGCGAGGCGCTCGCGGTCCAGCGCGAGGCCCGATTCCACGGCGCTCAACAGCAGTTTGTCATCGACGGGCTTGGACAGAAAGGCTAGCGCGCCGCCGGCTAGCGCGCGCGCCGCCATGTCCGCGTCGCCATGTCCGCTCATGAACACGATCGGGAATTCGGTGGGGCGCAGGACGTTCTGAAGATCGAATCCGGTCAAGCCCGGGCATCCGGATATCCACTACGAGACAGAGCGGACGCTGCGTCTGCTGCGAGGGCGAGGAATGCGTCCGCCGATTCGAGAACGACGACTTCGTAGCCCGCCGATTGCAGCAAACGACGCATTGCTCGACGAACGGAGGCATCGTCGTCAATGAGATAGACAGTGCCGCGGGCAATCACGCTGCCGAATCGCGGATCAAAGGCAAGCGCACGAAGAAAGTCGCTCCACGATCGTCGTTGTTCGTCGCCCAGATGCCGCCGCCGTGGGACTGTACGATCGAGCGCGCGATAGCGAGCCCCATGCCCATACCCGTGGACTTGGTCGTGAAGAACGGCTCGAAGATGTTCGACTCCGTACCGGGGTTGAGTCCCGGCCCCGAATCCCTGACCGACACGATCACGGACTCGCCATCGACACGCTCGCTGCGCACGACGATGGCGCGTTCCGACACTGGGCGGTCCGTGACGGCTTCCATCGCGTTCACGAGCAGATTCAGCACCACCTGCTGAAGCTCGATGCGGTCGCCGCGCACGCAAGGAGCCTCCGCTGCGAGCTCGAGCAGCAGTGGGACGTTGCGAATGATCGTGTCGCTGATCATCAGCATCGCTACGTCGCGAATCACCTCGTTCGTGTCGGTGACTACGGGGTCGCTGGTGCCTTTGATCATCAAGTCGCGCATGCGCTGGATGACTTCGCCCGCGCGGCGATCGTCGTCGATGATGTCGACCAGGATCTCGCGCACCTCGGTCACGTCGGCCCCGTTATCGAGCATCCGGCGGGCTGCCTGAGCATTGGCCAAGATGCCCGTGAGCGGCTGATTGAGCTGATGCGCCAACGACGCGGTAAGCTCGCCCATGGTCGAAACGCGTGTGAAGTGCGCCAGGTCCTCGCGCGCCTTTTGCGCTTCGAGCTCCGCGCGCTTGCGCGGCGTCACGTCCACGTGACTGACCACGGCACCGCCTTCGGGGCGCTGCAGAGGCGTCACCGACATCATCGACCAGAGTCCTTCCTGGTCGGAGGCCCGGTACTCCACGCTGAACGACGGCTCGCGGCCGCCGAGCACGCCCTCCACGCCTGCGAGCGCGTCGGCGGCGCTGCGGTCGCCGCCGGCTGCGGCCCGGCGGCAAACGTCGACGTAGCTCACGCCGATGCCGACTGCCGCGAATGTCGTGTCACCGCGCGCAGGCTCGAGCCATTGGTCGTTGACGGCGATGATCACTCCGTTGCGGTCGAGCACCGCCACGCGGCTCGACAGCGAAGAGAGGATGGCGGTCTTCATCGACTCGCTCGAGCGCAGCGCGTCGTCGACGCGCATGCGGCCCAAAGCATTGGCGAGCAGCTCGGCGACTATCCGGATCTGCGCCAACATCGGCTCGGGCCAGCTTCGCGTACTGCGTATCATGTGCAACGACATCACGCCCTGCACGTTGCCGGAAGCGACCAGCGGCATCACGACCGCCGCGCGCAAGCCGAGTTTGCCAAACGATGCGCGATCCTGGTCCGCGTCCTTCGGCAGATCGTCGATGGATTCGCAGATCACCTCTTCGCTGCCCAGCAGTCGCTCGACGACCCACGGAAACATGTCGCACGAGTAGCTATCGGGCAGTAGCGGGACGCCTGCGGCGACCCGCTGGCGAAAAACCAGCAGGTGCGTGCCGGACCGCGAAAGCTGCATGATCGCGACGCGGTCGACGCCAAAGAACTCGCCCGCGCGCCGTAGACAGACATCGAACGCTTCGCCTATTCGATCGCTCGGTGAGCGCACGAACGACCGCGATAGCTCCGACAGCAGCGCCTCGAACTGCAGGCCGCGGGCAAGCTCGCCCACGGCACGGCGCCGCTCATCGAGCAAGGCAGAGACCGCATACAACGGAATGGCCGTCACGACGAGGTACAGCTGCACGGCGAGCAGGCTCTCGTTCGGAACGAGCCCGTCGAACGGGCGGCTACCCGTTCTTGCGGCGAAGCTCGCCGTCAGGGCCGCCACGAGCAGCGCGGCGCTCATACCGCCCGCGCCGAAGCGCAGCGCGGCCCAGAAAAAAAGCGGCAGCATGAGCACGGTCGGCGTAGAAGGCACGCCCGGAAGCTCGAGGTCGACCCTGCCGGGGCCGAAGGTGAACAGCGCTGCCACGACGAAAGCGCAGCCGAGCAGCGCCCCTTCCAGAACCTTGCCGCGTGAGAGATTTCCAAGTTGGGCGGCGCCGCGCGCAACGACCAGCACAACGAGCGGAACTACGCTGAGCTCGGTGAGCGCATTGGCGAACAGGCGAGTTTGCCAGACTACCCAGAACGGCTCTCCCCGAAAGGCGTGCACGACCGCGGCGTCCGCGAATGAGGAGAGCAAGGGCGCGAGGAGGCCCGCCCCGATAATGAAGACGACGACGCGCCGAAACGTATCGAAGCGCCGCGGCGCGTCGCTGAACGCGCGGATGAAGCCCGCAGCAATGAGCGCCTCGCTGCAATTGGTCAGAAAGAGCGTGCCGACTAACGCTACGGGCCATCCTAGCGAGCTCTGGATCAGGAAATGCACGGGGAGCGCGCCCGCAAGACAGACCCACCAGCGCCTGATCGGCGTCAGCAGCAACGCCGCCGTGAGAATCGAGTTCGGCGGCCAGAGGACGGACGTGGTCGCCGGCGGAAAGCGCAGCGCCAGACCGACCTGGACGCCCGCGTAATAGCCGAGCCCGACGATTGCCGCCGTGCCGATCAGCGTCCAGACGCGCGAAGACGCGCTTGTTCGGATCCCCGTAAACACCCGAGGCAAGGGTATCACGCGGCTCAGAGCTGCTCGACGGCCGCGGGATCGATCAGCTCCGGAGGCGCGCGGCTGAACAAGACGCGCAGGCCGAGCCCGAGGATTTCGGGCGTGCTGAGCGCGTTGCGATCGTGCAGCACGCGGACGAACAGCGCCGGATCGTCGGTGATCACGTTATCCACGCCGCGCTCGATCATACGCAGCATGACTTCCGGCTTGTTGACCGTCCACACGTGCACTTCCTTGCCCGCGGCATGCGCGCGGCGGATCAGCGACCGCGTGGCTTGCGCCGAGCCGAGGCTCAGGAAGTCGGCCTCGGTCCGCACGACGTTGCCGACGGCAGCCGTCACGATGTGGCCGGTGCTCAATTGCGGCTCGATGCTCTCGACTTGCCGCAGCGCGGCGTAGTCCAGCGACGTGATCACGACCTGGTCGAGGAAGTTTTCGCGCCGCAGCAGATCGATGACTGCGGGTGCGAGCATCGGGTCGGGCACGTTGTACTTGAGCTCGACGTTGATTTTCATCCGGCCGCGGACCAAGCGCGATCACCTGCTCGAGCGTCGGCGTGCGTTCGGCCGCGAACTTGACGTCGTACTTGCTGCCGATGTCGATCGCGCCGAGTTCCGCCACGGTCAGCTCGCTCAGCTTCCGCGGGTCGCCGCCCATTCGCATCAGATCGCCGTCGTGCAGCACGGCGATGCGGCCGTCGCGCGTGCGTTGCACGTCGAGCTCTATGTAGGTCGCTCCGGCGTCCATCGCCGTGCGAAATGCGGCCATCGTGTTCTCCGGCGCGTACATCGACGCGCCGCGGTGCGCGGTAACGGCTACCTCTGCGGTCAGGTCCAGGCGCGAGGCAACGAGCCAGCCGGCGCCGAGCACGGCAGCGAGCAGAACCAGCGTTGCCCAAACGGCGGGATGCGCGACGCGCCGCGAGCGCACTTCGGTAGCCAACGGCAACTGCCAGGCGGTCGGGTCGCGTTGCTCTGCGTACATGCGCGTCGTCAAGGAACTGGTGACCGCCGATGTGCACTGCGCTATAGAGAAAGCCGCCGACGATCGCCACCGTGACATACAGCGCCACCAGCGGCAGCACGCGTTGCACCTCGATTCCCGCCCAAGCGAGACCGGCATCGGAAAGGTGCCGGCAGACCCAAGTCATCGCGACCATCGCCGCCGTCACGAGCAGCCACCAAAGGACCAGCGGTGTCGCGATCTTCAAAACGTGGCCCTTCGTCATCTGCGCGCTCGCGTTGAGCGCCTGCGCCGGTCTCATGCCTTCGAGCGCGACCATCGGCACCGCGAACAGCCAGCGCGCGAGCTGCCACGCAGCGAGCAGCGCGTAGCCGACCGCCAGCAGCGCGACGATCACCTTCGCGCGCCGCCACTCGACAGGATTCTCGGCGAGGTAGTAGTTGATGTCCTGCCCCGCGAGCATCGTGAACCAGACAAGCGCGGCAGCCGCGAGAAACGGCAAGGCCAAGACGACGAGCCGCACGAACACGCGGGCCGACAGCAGGATCAATCGCGGCAGCCGGGGCAACACGAACGCGACCGTCGACACCACGTTCACGGGACGCCGCGTGATCGCGTGTCCCGCAATGAAGCTTTGGCCCATGAGCTCCGCCAGGACCAGCCCCAACGTGAGCGCGGCTACCACGAGCACGAACACCACGCCGCTCGGCGACAGGACGAAGCGGGCGATGTCGTAGTTGCTGATCACGGGCTCGCCCGCCGCGAGCACGATCCGGTCGGCGACCCAACCCACGATCGGCGCGAAGATCGCGAGCCCGAGCAATTGCATGAGCAGGTGAAACGCGAGCGACTGACGCCAAGCGGCGCGAAAGTCTCCCCACGCCTGCACCGCAAGACCCCGCGTCGTGAACCCTCGCAGCGGCGTTGCATCAGTGCTATTCATTCGATGCTCGTCAATTGATTCATGAGCTCACGAATCGAAGCGCGATTGGGCAAGCACATTTCTTGTGCTTCGCCGCATTCTGATCGCGAGCGCGTCTTTTTCCACTAGGTCTAGAGTCCCATGTGCGCTCGGCATGGTTCCAAAGGCCAATAGGCGCCGCGCCCTGCGGCGTCGAGACTCGGGCTCAAACGACAGCGCCGTTTGACGGCCACCCTTGACCAGGAGAGTCCACGACAGGTCACGCATTCGAGGGCTTACGGATGAGCATTCAACCCGCCGACTACCTGGTCCACCTTTCGAACATCCTGCTCCTCGTTTCCTATTCGGTGCGCGAGATATTGTGGTTGCGGTGGTTTGCCGTCGCGGCCGCGGTCACCAACATTCCGTACTACCTCGTGCAAAGCGACGTGCTCTGGCCGCCGGTGCTCTGGGGCGCCGTGTTCATGGCGATCAACCTGTTTCAGATTGCCCGCATTTATCAGGAGCGGCGGCCCGTCGTGCTCTCCGCCGATGAGCAGAAGCTCTACGACCTAGGGTTTCGTTCGCTGCGGCCGCGCGAGTTCGTATCGCTCGTGCTCGCAGGCGAATGGAAGACGGCCGCCCCGGGTGAAATGGTCCTGGAACAGGGTAAGCGCCCCGACGCGGTTTGCATCGCGATTTCCGGCAATGCGGAGGTCCGCCGCCAGGGAGCGCCCGTCGGAGTGCTCGAGCCCGGCCAGTTGATCGGCACGATGCTCGTCGTGACGGGCGAGCCGTCGCCGATGGATGTAACGTTCACGGAGGCTGCCCGCTACATCTGCTGGCCGCTCACGAGCCTTCGCAGTTTCCTCGACCGGCGGCCGGAGCTGCGCGTCGCGCTGCAGCGGTTCGTGAATCGCGATCTCGCGCACAAGCTGGAGGAGCTGTTGGCGACTCCGGCTACGCGCGGCGCTCCGTAGACGTCGGGCCGAAGACGGCCCGCAAGGGAGCCCGCATCCTCCGGAAGTGGACGTTCGTCCAATGAGCGCCGGGAAGGCGGCTCGATAAGATCGAAGGCCGCACGCCAAGAAGGGAAGAATCATGAAAGGGGATGCTCGACACTCGTTGAACGTTGCGGCGCGCTTGCTCGTCGCATTCTTGTGGAGCGCGTCGTGCTATGGCGCAGTCCGAGATTCCGGCGACGACGTATGACGGGCTCGAGCGCGTCGACAGCGCGCGTTTGGACATTCTGTACTGGCGCCCGGGGGCCAGCCTCGCGCCTTACAAGCGTATCGCCCTGCTCGACTGCGCGGTGGAATTCGTCAAGGACTGGGAGCTCAATCAGGGTGAGCGGCGCAAAGTCTACCGAGCCACCGCTGAAGACATGGAACGTATACGCGGCCTCTTGGCGGAGGAGTTCCGCATTGTGTTTACGCGCGCGCTGCAAGCGGGGGCTACCAGATCGTCGATGCCGTTGCCGATGACGTGCTGCTGTTGCGCCCGGCCATCGTGAACCTCGACGTCGCCGCACCCGACCTCCAGGTACCCGGCAACGTGGTCAACTACGTCGCGACGACCGGTGAGATGACGTTGTACATGGAGCTTTATGACTCCGCGACGAATTCGCCGATCGGGCGTGTGATCGATCGCCAGGAAGGATCCGAGACCGGCGGATTTCAGATCTCCGACAGCGTGACCAATCGCGCTGAAGCCGACCGGATCTTGCAGGGATGGGTCGGCGTCTTGGTCGAGGCGCTGGACGCCCAGTGGAGCGCCAGCAGGTAGGGCTTTTCAACTTTCGCTCAACGTGCGAGCTCGCGCCCCGCGGCCGGGCAAAGTCCCTCGACCATCGGGTTGTCGATGTTCTCGGCGGCCCAGTCGAGAAAGAAGTCGAACTCGACGAGGCTCGTCGAACCCAGCATGCCCATGTGCGTGTGACCGCGTAAACGCCCTTCGAACCTGGGATCCTCGATATTCAATGACAGCGCCGGACCGACCCGCCGAGTCGGGCTCGCATTCATTGCGCTCACCGCCGCGTCGTTGCCGCGCCGGGTTACGAGCGGCCGATAGTCGCCGTTGACGAGCAGGAAGGGAATCGTGTCGAAGTCCGAGCCAACGAGGCCCGCGGCCGCCAGACTCGTGCCAGCGCCCTCGGGAACGATGATGCCTTTGATCAGATCGAGCTTGCCGCGCTCCTTCAAGATGCGCACGGTGTGGAATACGGGTGCCGTCGATTGCGAGTGCGGGGAGAGAATGCCGCCGCCGACCCCTTCCAACAACTCCGCCAACGCGAGCGGGAGCCAGGTGTCTATGGCGCCGAGCGTCTTCGGCTCGCACGTCTCGCACTCCGACCCCGGCAACGTTACCTCCGCGTTCGGCACGAGCTGCTTGTAGTACTCCAGGCCGAGATACTGATTGTTGGCAGGATGGGGCGCCGGTCCGATCGCGCCCGCGCGCGCAACGAGATTGGGATTCGCCGAATTGGGCACCGGCGGAATCGGGTAGGCGGGCAAATAGTTGCCGTGGGCTTCCGACGGCGCGGCCGGATCGTCGGGCGGCTGCGGATCGCCGGGATCGCCGTGCCGAATCATCCTTCCGTTCACGATGCCCGCGCCCTCGGGGACGATGTGACCGAACCACACCGCCCAAGCGCCACCGTCGGTGATCCGTCCAAAGCTCGACGGCACGAGGTCCCAATTTCGAGTCGCCTTGGCCTCCAGGAGCACCGACTGGTCGAAGCCCGAGCGTCCGCGTCCGGGCTGATCGACGACGAAGGTAGCGAGATTGTTGCGCACGGCATAGGAGTACCAGCCTTCGCGGCCGTCGGGCGTCGCATCTAGCGCAGCGCCTGTGTGCGTCGATCCGTGGATCATGACGATGGGCCAGCGGCGGCGCTCGGTCGGAATCTCGAACTGCACGTACATCTGGCCGACGATGATCTGCTCGTAATTCGGCTCTGCGCCGCCGGTCGACGACGAAGCGTAGGCCGTGACCTTGGGCACGCCCCCGACGAAGAAGGCGCCCTGGTCGCAGATGCTGAGCGGCTCGCCGTTCGTGTAGCGACTCTCGAGTGGGTTTCGCCACGCAGCAGCGTCCGTCGCGAGACAGACGCTGCCGATGGCGAATGCGGTGATGACGTGACGTTTGCCGAGGCGAGGCTCGCTCATTGGATTCTCCTTTGTCATAGAGGCAAAGCCCGGCCGAGTTTGGCGAACTCCAGCTAGCTTTCAGGCGAGACGATGCGGTCGGGGCGGCTGTAGACGTTGTAGCGCCCAGGTTTCAGGAAACCGACGAGCGTCATGCCGAATTCCCGAGCGAGCTCGACGGCGAGCGACGACGGCGCACCGACGGCGGCGACCAGCGCGCAGCCCGCCACTTTCGCCTTCTGCATGAGCTCGAAGCTCGCGCGGCCGGAGAGCACGACGCCGTAGTCCGCGAGCGGCACGCGATCCTCGCGCAGCGCATTGCCGATCAGCTTGTCGAGCGCGTTGTGGCGGCCGACGTCCTCGCGCGTCGCGATGATCGCACCGCTCGCGTCGAACAAGCCCGACGCGTGCAAGCCGCCGGTCTGCTCGAACACCGCCTGCCGCTCCTTCAACGCGGCAGGCAAGCGCGCCGAGCGCGTCGCCGCCGATCCGAAACCCGGAAGCATGCAGATCGAAGCGGCTTTGCACCGCAACGGAGTCGATCGAGGCTTTGCCGCAGATACCGCAGCTCGATGACGTGTAGAAATGCCGCTCGAGACGCTTGAAGTCGACCGACACACCCGGCGCGAGCTCCACGCGCACGACGTTGATGAGCCCGTTCGGCGCTGGCTGTGCGCGCGGCATGACGGACTGCACGTCGGAATGCGCGTGGATGATCCCTTCGGTGAACAGGAAGCCGACGGCCAAGTCCTCGTCGCTGCCGGGCGTGCGCATCGTGATCGAGACTTCCTCCTCGGCGCGGCTACCGTCCGCGCGCGAGTAGCCGATCCGGATGCCGAGCGGCTCCTCGGTCGCGACGATGTCGGTTTCATCGGCAGCGCTGTCGGCGCGGACGCGCCGCACGTCGAAACGGCGCACGGATTGCTCGCGGCCGCGTTCGTCTATCTCTGACATTGCTTGGCGGACATGTCTTTGGTACCCGATTGATAGGCTCCGCGTGGGATCGACGTTAGAGCCCCGGCACCCTGCGAATCAAGCTGCCGTCGATGTCGGCGAGCTTCGCGACGCCGGCGAGCGCCATGTCGCGCGCGAGCTCGGTCTTCAAGATATTGAGCGCCTGTGTGACGCCGGCCTCGCCGCCCGCGCCCAAGCCGTAGAGATGCGGGCGCCCGGCGGAGCACGCGCGCGCGCCGAGCGCGAGCGCCTTCAGCACGTGCGTGCCGCGACGCACGCCGCCGTCGAGAATGACCTCGAGTCGGTCGCCGGCCGCGTCGACGATTTCCTTCAGCACGTCGAGCGGCGCCGGCGAGAAATCGAGCTGCCGGCCGCCGTGGTTCGAGACCATCACCGCCGTGGCGCCGATGTCCGCGGCACGCTTCGCGTCCGCGCCCGTCATGATGCCTTTGATCGCGAACGGGCCACCCCACTCCTTTATCATCCACTCGGCGTCCTTCCACGTGACGCTGCGGTCGATCTGATTGTTCAGGTACTGAATGATGCCACCGAGGTTCTCGCTGCCGGGCGGCGGACGATGCGCGACGTTGGCAACCTCGATCTTCGGCGTCGTGAGATGCCTATACACCCACCGCGGCTTCATCGCGATGTCGAGCAAGCTCATCAACCCAAGGCGCGGCGGCACCGTCATGCCCGTCACGATGTCGCGCTCGCGATTGCCCGATACCGTGACGTCGACCGTGAGCTGCAGCGCCACATAGCCGCTGTCCTTCGCGCGCTGCACGAACTCGCGGCTCAAGCTGCGGTCCTTGAACACGTAGACTTGAAACGCCTTCGGCCCGTCGCTGAACTTCGCGGTGTCCTCGATGTTCGAGGACGAGATGCTCGACAACGAGAAAATCGTGCCGCTCGCGTGCGCGGCGCGCGCGGTCGCGCGCTCGCCCTGATAGTTGAACAGCCGCTGCAGCGCGGTCGGCGAGCAGAAGAACGGCCAGTCGATCTTCCGGCCGAACAGCGTCGTCGACATGTCGATCTTCGAGACGTCGACGAGCGCCCGCGGCCGAAACTCGTACGCGTCGAATGCGCTCGTGTTCCGCCGCAGCGTCCACTCGTCATCGGCGGCGCCGTCGATGTAGTGGAACATCGGCGCAGGCATGTTCTTGCGCGCGAGCTTGCGGAGCTCGGCGATGTTGTAGCAGCGCTCCACCTTGCTACGCACGCCGCAGTCTCAATCGTTCTGCTTGTGCAGCAGCCAAGTCTTCTCGGGTGTTGATATTCGCAAAGGCCTCCGGCGGATCGAAAAGAACCTTGCGCGCGCCGAGCCGTTCGAGCACCTGCCAGGTCGGGGGATGCGCCCCACCCTTCAAGGCTTCGCTGACCGACGGCAGCGCTGCAACCGGCCACAGCGCGCACAACGGCTGGCGGCCATCGGCGGTTTCAGCCATCGCTGCCCCACCCTCGGCGCCCTCGATCAAGCGCACGAACAAATCCTCCGGCAACAATGGAACGTCGCAGGGACTCACGGCCAGCGCGCGCGCGCCCAACTCTTCGGCCCAGATCAGTCCGGCCTTCACACCGGCGAGCGGTCCGGCGGCATCACCCGTCGCGTCATAGAGCGTCGGCAGTCCGTTGGCTTTAGCGACGGCTTCCGCCTCGGTGCCCACCCGCACGTTGATCGCCACGCTTGCGCAACTTCTCTGGAGCCGGTCCGCCGCCCACAGCAGCAGCGGCCGGCCATCGAGCAGCGCCACGGCCTTCTCGCCGCCGAACCGAACGGAGCGTCCGCCCGCAAGCACGAGGCCTGCCACTGAGCCGACGGCCGTCGCGGTGCGAGAGGTCGAGGTCATGATGGATACGGCTGAGCGAACCTGTCGATCAGATCGGCGATCGCTTCGATGTCATTGAGGTCCACCGAGGGGATCGACGCGTTCGCAATTGGCGGGTCACTCGCGACTGCTCGAATGTTCGGATCGTCGGGATAGAGCAAAGGCTTTTGCACCGCGCTGCGATGCACTTCGATCTTCGGATGATTCTCCGCCTTGAACCCTTCGACGATCACGAGATCGACGGGCGAGATGTGCTTCAGAAGCTCGCGCAACGTCGGCTCGGCCTCGTCGCGGAGCTCGTGCATCAGCGCCCAGCGTCGCGCACTCGACACGAGCACTTCGCGCGCGCCGGCCAAGCGATGCGTATGCGAGTCCTTGCCCGGGTGATCGATCTCAAAGGAGTGATGCGCATGCTTCACCGTCGAGACGTTGTGGCCGCGCGCGATCAGCACCGGGATGAGCTTTGCGAGCAACGTCGTCTTGCCGCTGCCGCTCCAGCCCGCGAGCCCGATCAAGCGCACGGCTACTTCGCTGCCTCCAGCGCGGCCTCGCGGACCACGGTTTGGCGGACCTTTTCGACTCGCGCGGCGCAGTACTTGAACTCCGGAATCTTGCCGAACGGATCGAGCTTCGGATTCGTGAGCCGGTTGGCCGGGCTTTCCGCGAAGCAGAACGGCATGAAGACGGAGCCCTCGGCGACTTCGCGATCGGCCCGCAAGATCGCGTCGAGAGTACCGCGCCGGGTCTCGACGCTGATCCGGTCGCCCTGGTGCAGGCCGCGCTTCTGCATGTCGCGCGGGTTCATCGCGGCGATGCCCACGGGCTCGATCGCGTCGAGCACGCCCGCGCGGCGCGTCATCGCGCCCGTGTGCCAATGCTCGAGCAGCCGTCCCGTCGTCAGAACCAGCGGATATTCTTCGTCGGGCAGCTCGTCGGGCGGCAAAAGGTCTGCGGGTACGATCCGGCCGCGGCCGTCGGCCGTCGGGAAGCCGTCTACGAAGGCAATTTCCTCGCCCGGCAGGTCGGGCGCCTTGGACGGATAGATCACCGACTCTTCGCGCTCGATCCGTTCCCACGAAATATTCCGCAACGAAGGCATCGTCGATGCCATCTCAGCGTAGACGTCTGAAACGTGGCCGTACTTCCAGTCGAGGCCGATGCGCCGCGCCAGCTCCACGATGAGCTCCCAGTCCTGCCGCGCGTCGCCGGGCAGATCGAGCGCCGGCCGGCCCATCTGGATTTGGCGGTTCGTGTTCGTGTACGTGCCGAGCTTCTCCGCGTGCGCGGAAGCCGGCAGCACGACGTCGGCGAACCACGCCGTCTCCGTGAGAAAGATGTCCTGCACCACGAGATGCTCGAGCTTCGCGAGCGCGTCGCGCGCATGGTCTTGGTCGGGATCGGACATCGCCGGGTTCTCGCCCATGATGTACATGCCCGTGATCTCGCCTTCGTGGACCGCGTCCATGATCTCGACCACGGTGAGGCCGCGCTTCGGATCCAAGGTCTGGCCCCAGAAGTTCTCGTACCAGCCGCGGATGTCGAGCTTCTCGACGGACTTGTAATCCGGGAAGTACATCGGAATCAGGCCCGCGTCGGAAGCGCCCTGCACGTTGTTCTGGCCGCGCAGCGGATGGAGCCCCGTGCCGGGCCGGCCGATCTGGCCCGTGATCAGCGCGAGCGCGATCAAGCAGCGGCTGTTGTCGGTGCCGTGAGTGTGCTGCGAAATGCCCATGCCCCAGAAGATGATCGACGCTTTCGACGTCGCGTAGATCCGGGCGACGTCGCGCAGCACGCTCGCCTTGATGCCGACGACGTCGGCCATGGCTTCGGGCGAGAAGTCCTTGACCTTGGCCTTGAGCGCTTCGAAGCCCGAGACGTGCGCACGAATGTATTCCTCGTCGTAGAGCTCCTCGTCGATGATCGTGTGGAGCAGCGAGTTGAGCAGCGCCACGTCGCTGCCGGCTTTGAACCTGAGCGCATGGGTCGCATGGCGCATCAAGTCCTGGCCGCGCGGATCGATGACGATCAGTTTCGCGCCGCGCTTCGCCGCCTGCTTGAAAAACGTGGCCGCGACGGGATGGTTCACGGTCGGACGCGCACCGATCACGACGATGCATTCCGAGTCCGCGACGGCGTTGAACGGCGCCGACACGGCGCCCGAGCCGATACCCTCCATGAGGGCCGCGACGGACGAGGCATGGCAGAGCCGCGTGCAGTGATCGACGTTGTTCGTCTCGAAGCCCGTGCGCACGAGCTTCTGAAAGAGGTACGCCTCCTCGTTGGAGCCCTTAGCCGAGCCGAAGCCGGATAGAGCCTTGCCGCCGCGCTCGTCGAGGATCTTTTTCAGACCGCCGGCGGCGCGAGTCAGCGCCTCTTCCCACGTGGCTTCGCGGAAGACGCTGAGGCGGTCGCCGAAAGGCCGCTCGCAGTCCACGGACTTCGGTACGTCGTCGCGACGGATCAACGGCTTCGTCAGGCGTTCGGGCGAGGCGACGTAGTCGAAGCCGAA
Organism: uncultured Gammaproteobacteria bacterium; assembly: GCA_963744305.1. GTDB lineage: Bacteria > Pseudomonadota > Gammaproteobacteria > Steroidobacterales > Rariloculaceae > FEN-1219. Next base: position 127,182 of record CAVUTF010000007.1, on the reverse strand, counting down.
GCGGCCTTTGACGCAGAGCCGATTCTCGTTCGCGTAGCCGTTGCGGCCGTCGACCTGCACGATGCCGTTGCCCTTCACCGCGACCGACGTCTGACAGCCGACTCCGCAGAACGGACACAGCGTGTTCACCACCTTGTCGAATTCCTGCACGGCGCGGCGCGTGGACGTCTTATCCATCAGCGACTTCTCGTAGAGCGCGCCGGTGGGACACGCCTGGACGCATTCGCCACAAGTGACGCACGTCGACAAGCCCATCGGGTCGTGGATGTCGAACACCGGCACGGCGTGGCTGCCGCGGAGCCCCATGCCGATCACGTCGTTGACCTGCACCTCGCGGCACGCGCGCACGCACGCGCCGCATGCGATGCACGCGTCGAGATTCACCGCGATTGCTGGATTGGAGAGATCGAGACCGGCCACCTCGGGATAGCCGTTGAACTTCGAGGCATAGCGGTCGCTGCCGGCGATACCCATCGTCGCGGCCCACTCCCAGAAAGGCGCCTGATTATCGGGGCCCTCCTCGCGAGGGCGCATGTTGCTCGCGAGCAGCTCGAACACCATGCGGCGCGATTTCACCGCGCGCTCGGATTGCGTCTGCACCTCCATGCCTGCAGCGGGCTTGCGGATGCACGACGCAGTCAACACGCGTTCACCTTTGATCTCGACCATGCACGCGCGGCAATTGCCGTCGACGCGGTAGCCCGGTAGGTCCACATGGCACAGGTGCGGAATCTTGTTGCCTTCGCGCTTCGCCACATCCCAGATGGTTTCGCCGCGCGCGGCGGAAACCTCTTTACCATCGAGCGTGAAAACGATTCGATCCGTCATATCAAGAGTCCTTCCGGAACAACGTCAGCAAATGGTTCACGGGATTCGGTGCCGCCTGACCCAGACCGCAAATCGAAGAGTCGCGCATGACGGTTTCGAGGTCGCGCAGCGCCGGTTCGTTCAATGCGCCTTCGGTTTTGAGCAGCCTCACCATCTTGTCCGTGCCTTCGCGGCATGGAGTGCATTGGCCGCAGCTCTCATGCTTGAAAAACTCGAGCAAGTTGACCACGGCGTCCTTGACGTCGTCGTGGTCCGAGAAAATCACGATCGCGTGCGAGCCGACGAACGCGCCTAGCTTGGCGAGCTCGCCGCCGAAATCGAGCGGAATGTCACCCATAGCCGCGGGCAAAATGCCGCCCGACGCGCCGCCGGGCAGATAGGCCGTGAACTCGTGGCCGTCGAGCATTCCGCCGCATTGCGCGATGAGCTCGCGAACGGTCACTCCAGCCGGCGCCTGGACGACTCCGGGCTTCTTCACGCGGCCCGACACGGACCATGACCGCGGACCAGGATGACCTTCGCGTCCTTGGCTCGCAAACCACTCGGGGCCCTTCTGCAGAATGTCTCTGATCCACCAAAGCGTCTCGACGTTTTGGTTCAAAGTCGGGCGCCCGAAGATGCCGACCTCGGCGATATAGGGCGGGCGGTTGCGCGGCAGGCCGCGCTTGCCTTCGATGCTCTCGATCATCGCGCTCTCTTCGCCGCAGATGTAGGCGCCGGCGCCGCGGCGCAGCTCGATGAATCCCGGCGCCGCGATGCCGGCCGCTTCGAGCGCGGCGATCTCCCGCCGCAAGATCTCGAGCACGCCGGGATACTCGTTGCGCATATAGAAATAGATGCGCTCGGCCTCCACCGCATGCGCGGCGATCATCGCGCCTTCCAACGTGCGGTGCGGATCGCGTTCCAGGAACCACCGGTCCTTGAAGGTGCCTGGCTCGCCCTCGTCGCCGTTGATCGACATCAAGCGGGGCTTGGGATACGAGCGGACGAACTCCCATTTCTTTCCGGGCGGGAAGCCCGCGCCGCCGAGGCCGCGCAGACCCGACGCTTGCAGCGTCTTGATGATGGCCTCGGCGCCGAGCGCGCCCGACCGCACGGTTTTGAGCAGCTCATAGCCGCCGCCCGCAAGATACTCGTCGAGCGCGATGTACTTGGGCACCAGCACCTCGGTGCGGCGCTCTCGCGCGAGACGCAGCAGCCCGTCGACAGTGGCGTTGTCCACCTCGCAATCGCCCACTCGGGCGGCCGGCGCCGTGTCGCAGCGTCCGACGCACGCGGCGCGCACCACGCGGACGTCGCCCGGATCGACACCGGCGCTGACCTCCTCGATCAGGCGGTCCGCACCTGCAATCATGCAGCTGATGGATTCGCAGACGCGGATCGTCAATCGGGCCGGCCGAGGTTCGCCCTCTCGCACGACGTCGAAATGATCGTAGAAGGAGGCGACCTCATAGACTTCAGCTTGAGACAGCCGCATCTCCTCGCCGAGCGCGCGCAAATGACGCGCCTCGAGACAGCCGAACTTGTCCTGAATCAAGTGAAGATGCTCGATCAGCAAGTCGCGGCGACGCGGGCGGTCCCCGAGCAACGCACGCACGTCCGCGAGCGCGGCGTCGTCGATGCTGCGGCCTTTGGGCCCATGTTCGCGGCGCGAGCGTCCCGTTTCAGGCTTCATGGCTTAAAGAAGGGAGGCATACGTAAAAAAATTCACGATTTGTCCGGGTTCGACCCGCGTAACCTCTTCATTCAGCTCGACCAAGCCGTCGGTGTCGATCAACGAGGATAGCAGCCCGGCGCCCTCGCGCGGGAATTTGACGGCCTCGGGAGTGCCATCCGGCGCCCTGCGCAGATGGACGCGCACGTATTCGCGACGCGCGGATTTCTTGCGATAGGAGAACGCGGCGCGGACCGGAACGACCGGCGGGGCCGTCCATTCGGCGCCCGCCAGCGCGAGGATCGCAGGCCGCGCCACGCGCGCGAACGTGACGAAGCTCGCGACCGGGTTGCCCGGCAGGCCGATGAACGGAGTGCCGTCGATTACGCCCATCGCGACCGGGCGCCCCGGCTTCATCGCGATGCGCCAGAAAACCAGGGTCCCGACGTTTTCCACGGCCGCCTTGACGTAATCGCCCTCGCCCGTGGAAACGCCGCCGGTGCTCAAGATCAGGTCGTGCTTCACGGCGGCCCTCTTTGAGGACATCCGCCACCTGCTCGCGCTCGTCGCGGCGAATGCCGAGATCGCTCACCTCGCAACCGATGCGCCGCAACATAGCCATCAGCATGAAGCGGTTGGAATCGAAGAGTTGTGCTTCGCCTCTCACGGCGCCCGGCTCGACGATCTCATCGCCGTTGGAAAAGACCGCCACCCGAACACGCCTGCGTACTTCGATCTGCGGTGAGGCCCATTGCCGCGGCGGCCGCGACGTCCTGCGGGCGTAGCCAACGACCTGCCGGTAAGATCACGCGGCCGAGCGTGATGTCCTCGCCCGCGGGCCGCACATTGGCCCCGCGTTTCAGGCCTGCGGGCAGCACTGCCCGGCCCGCCTTGTCGACTCGGACGTCCTCCTGCATGAACACCGTATCCGCGCCCTCGGGCATCGGCGCGCCGGTGAAGATGCGGATCGCTTCACCGGGCGCAACCGAACCGGCAGCCGAGGCACCTGCCTGCAGGCGGCCGGCAACGCCGAACGCGCGCTCGGTGTCGACCGGGACGTCCTGCCCGCGCACGGCATAGCCGTCGACGGCGGAGTTCGTGAACGGCGGCAACTGCAGCGTCGCGATCAGGTCGCGGGCGAGAACGCGGCCATCGGCGTCAGTGAGCGCGACGACTTCCACGCCGTCCACGGGGCGCAAGTGCGTGGTGATCGAGGCAACCGCATCGTCGACCGACCGTATCGGTGCGCCCGAAGCGAAGCAGTCTTTCGAGAGTTGCGCCATGTTTCGATCGGCCTAGCGCGAGCGCGCGGTCGTATTGGCCGGTACAAAGACCTTCAAGGAGCTGTCTGCGGCCATGGCTACTTCAGGATTTCGTCGGGCCGCGCCGGCGGGTCATTGCAGCGGCGGCCACAGGCACGTGCAACAACGGGCGCACGGAATTGCCGCGAATCCTGAGTTTCATCAAGGCCTTCTCGCATGGAGGTCGCCATTCTACCGCAGCATTGAGGTACGCTCGTCGGGTCGCATTCTAAATAGGTGATTCTTAAGCCTTTGCCCTATAATCGCCGGCTGCAAGGGAGGGGACGGATGCAGCACGGTGCGCCTGCGCAGCGCCTGTGCTGATGGGCACGAGGTTCCTGGGGAGTTGTATGACTGAGCAAGTTGGGATCAGTGGGTTCGCCGTGTATGTGCCGCCATATCGAGTCGATCTCGAATCGTGGTGCGAATGGACCAACACCCCCTGGGACAAGACCCGGGCCGTCGTCGGCCACAGCTTTCGGATGCGCGGGCCGGCCCAGAGCGTCTACACGATGGCCGCGACGGCCGTCATGCGGCTCATCGAGCGCTACGACGTCGATCCGCAGCGGGTCGGCTTCCTCGGGCTAGGGACGGAATCGAGCACCGACAATTCGGCCGGCGCCGTCATCGTCAAAGGCATGCTGGACGAGGGCCTGCACGCCAGGGGCCTACCGCCGCTGTCGCGCCAGTGCGAGGTTCCGGAGGTCAAGCACGCGTGTCTGGGCGGCGTCTACGCGCTGAAGCACGCGCTGCGCTATCTCGCGCTCGAGCCCGACGATCGCTGCGCGATCGTGGTCAGCGCCGACATCGCCGAGTATGCCCGCGGCAGCTCGGGCGAGCCGACGCAGGGCGCCGGCGCGGTCGCGATGCTCGTCGAGCGGCAGCCGAAGCTGCTCACGGTGCATCTCGAGCACATCGGCAGCGCCTCTTCGTACCGCGCCGTAGATTTCCGCAAGCCCGTGCTGCGCAACATCCTGCGCGGCAAGCTCAATTGCCATTTCCAGGACCTGCCGGTTTTCAACGGCAAGTATTCGACGACGTGCTATCTGGATGAGACGCAGCACGCCTTGAACGACATGATGCGGCGCATGGACCGCGAGCCGGCCGAGTACTATCGCGAGCTTGCCGCGGCGTTCATGCACCGCCCCTATCACCGAATGCCTGAGACTTCGCTCGCGATGAGCTACCTCTTCGCGCTCGCGCAAGATGGCACGCGCGGCCGCGCCGAGCTCGCCGAGCATTGCGAGCGCGCGAGCATGGCTGTCGCCGATGTGGTCGCGGAAATGCGCTCCGTGCCCGACATCTTGAAGTTCGTGAAAGACGGCAACATCGATGCCGATGCGTATCCGCTGAGCATCCAGTTGCTCAAGGAGTTTCGCGCGAGCAACCAGTTCGGCGCGCTCGTGGCCTCGAAAATGTCGCTGGGATCCGAGGCCATGAAGGACATCGGCAACGTCTACTGCGCGGCGCTGCCGGCGTGGATGGCGGCCGGCCTCGAGGACGCCCACACGCGCGGTGTGGACCTTTCCGGCGGCAAGCTGCTCGCGGTCGGCTACGGCAGCGGCGACGCGGCCGAGGCGATTCCGATGACGGTGGCCGACGGCTGGCGGCAGGCCGCGGCGCAGATCGGCTTTGAGAAAGCGCTCGATCCGTACCAAGATCTCACGCAGACGCAGTACGAGAATCTCCACGACACCGGCACGGCGCAAGGCCTGATGGAGCCCGAAGACGGCTTCGTGATCCAGTCGATCGGCAGCAGCGCGAATCCGAACTTCAGCGACGAGGGCATCGAGTACTACCGCCTCCTCCGCTGAGAGCGCGCCCGTACGCGCCGCTACTCCAGCCGCGACGTCTGCTCGTCGATGTGGCGGATCAGATCGTCGATGCCGCCGGTGCGCGAGCACGCGCTGGTACTCCGCGCGTTTCAGCGCGAGATCGCTCACGCCGTCGGCGATGATGTTGATGATCTTCCACTCGTCGCCGCGTCGCTGCAGCTGGTAGTCGAGCGTCACGTCGGTGTCGCTCGGACGAGCGATCGCAGCAGTAATCCGCGCGCGGTCCTCCTCGACTTGAGGTGCGCTCGCGGGTCTTGAACGTATCGGCCGTGACGTTCTTGAAGCGGCTCGCGTACGTCATGATGCTCAGGCGCTCGAACGCGGCGATGTAGCGCGCGCGGTCGGGCTCGCTCAACTCGGCCCACTGCCGGCGCAGCGCGAATTCTGCGATGTACGGCAGATCGTGCGTCGCCTTGATCAACGGCTCGAGCGCACGATAGCGCCGCTCGAGATCCGCGCTCGGCTCCTCGCGGCGCAGCAGCGACGAGGCCTCCGTGCAACGTCGCGATCGTGGCCTCGGGTGTATCGGTGGCGATCTGCGGCTGCACGGCAGCGAGACCGCGACGAGCGCCAGCGCAGCACGCCAGCGCGATCGCAACCCGCCGGAGCGTGTCAGTTGCGCGTCTCATAGCTTCGATTCTTCCATGTGGCCCGCGTGCCGCGCCAGTAATTCACTGCGGAAGTCCAAGTCATCGCGAGAAACAACGCGGCCGCGACCGGCAACGTGAGCGCCCAGACCCACGGCAAGCCGTAGAAGCGCACGATCGGCACGTAAGCCGCGGCCATCGCGGCCACGCGCGAGCGCTCCGACGACCAGCGCCGTGCCGCAGCGGCCCAGTACACCGATGCGACGCCCGCAAGCGGCGCGGCGAACACGACCGCCATGATCAGCCGTCGTCGCCGATCAGCAGCCGCTGTCGAGTAGCGCAACTGCGTGAACGCGCTGCGACTCACCATGCGCCAGAAGTCCTCGAGCGTGCGGTAGGCGCGGCGGCTCGCGACCGAGTGGCTCAAGCCGAGCCAGTACGCTCGCCGGCGCTCTTGAGCTTCGCCGCGAGCGCGCAATCGTCGATGAGCGCGTCGCGAACCGCGGCAAAACCGCCGATCGACGTTCAACGCGGCAGTGCGCAGGAACATACATCCGCCCGCTGCCGCGGCCGTGCGCCGCGCAGGATCGTTCGCGAGAGCGAACGGATACAGCAGCTTGAAGAAGAACACGAACGGCGGCGCGAGCAACCGCTCCCAGAACGTCTCGCAGCTGAGCTTCGCCATGATGGAGACGAGGCTCAAGTTCCGAGCCAGGGCTTCCCGCCGCAGCGCGGGGACCGTCCCGGGTGCAAGCTCGATGTCGGCATCGAGCAGCAACACGAACGGTCGATCGACGTGACCAAAGCCCTGGTGCAGCGCCCACAGCTTGCCGGCCCAGCCGGCGGCGGCGATGTGCCGGGAATCACGCGCAAGCTGATCGCGTGGCCGTCCGCCGCGCGCGCAGCGCGTGCGCAAACGTCGGCCGTCCCGTCGCTCGATTGGTCGTCGACGACGATGACGTCGAGCCCGTGCCCTTGACGCTCGAGCGCGGCGAGAGTTCGCCCGATCTGCACAGCTTCGTCGCGTGCAGGAATCAACACGGTGACGTCGTGCAAATCGTCGTCGGCCGCCGGATCCGCCTCGAGCCGCTCGCGCGTGCGATGTGCCTGCCACGGCGCGAGAAGCACGCCGACCCATGCGGCGAGCGCCAAAGCGTTAGCGAGAAGAAGAAGCGACATCAGCCGGCGCGTCGCTGCGTCCTACGGCCGCAGCTCCGCCGTCCAGTTGACAACGACGACGATCGATCCGTTCTGTGCGTTCGCTGAGTCGGAAGCAGGGCTCACGCGCTCGTTGATCAGGAACCGCTCGCCGTCCGCCGCCACGTCGTACGGCATATCGGGAAACACGCCGTCGTGAGTCGCCGAGCACGAAGTCGGCCGTGAACAATGGCACTCTGCGCGTCCGGCCGGAATGCGCGCTGCCGGCGGTGTCGACAGCCACGGCCATGAGCGTGCCGTCGCCGGTGAGATAGAACAGCTCGCTGCCGTTGCGAGCCCAGCGCGGGTAGTTCCCGCCTCCCGTGAGACCAGCCATTTGCCGTCCGACCCCGGGTACGACCGCACCCACACTTCCGTCGCGGCCCGTTTCGTCGGAGACATACGCGATCCACCGCCCGTCGGGCGAGAATGTCGCGAAATCCTCTGCGCGGAGTTCGCGGTGGTGCACGAGCGGCACCGGCGTGCGGTCGCCCGTCAAGCGGCACCGCCGAGATGTCAGAGGTTCGCGGGTGTCCCATGAGTGATCAGGGCCGGTCGTGCCGTCGGGCGACCAGTCCGTAGGCCATTCCAAACCCGGGCCGTCGAACACGAGCTCCTCCTGACCGGCGCCGCTCGCTTGTCTCGATGGACGCTCGAGGCCAGCGCCCGTATTGCGCACGTACATGATCCGATCTCGCTTCTGGCGACCATTGCAGGCCTGAAGTTGTGCCCCGGTCCGAGAGTCAGGCGCGTGAACTGCATTGCGCCCGATCCAGATCGAAAACCCCGATATCGCCGCCGGCCGGCGCCTCGTGTCGTGCACTGCGACGTGCCTGCCGTCGGGCGAGAGCGCGATACCGCGATACTCACCGACTCGCCGACGGTTCCGAGCCGACTGACCGCCGCGGTCGTACCAAACCAAGCGGCTCCGCTCGAACATCGGCGGCACCCTCGTCCTCGACGCGGTACGCGAGAACGCCGGTACTCGAGACCCTGAACGCGCCGACGCCGGAAGCGTTCAGTCGATGCCACCCGATCGGCGACTCGGATCGGCTCGCCGCCGAACGTCAGGCGATCGGCGTCGAACGGCTGCGCCAGCAGCGCTCCTCGCGATTGAATACCAGGAATCCGGACCCGTACTGGGCCGTTCCGAACCTGGGCAGCACTTGAATGCTTTCGATGGAATCGAGGGACTGAACGTACACGCCGGGCTTTCCCGTCGCAGTCCCGTACAAGAATCGGCGGCCGCCCGGAAGGAACGACGCGACGCCGTGACTTTCCTCGCCCACCGACGTGTCGAGCTCGGTCACGTCCTCGACCTCGCCGCCCTCGGCGGAGACGCGCCTGATCGGGCTGCCGGCACCCGCGCTGAACAGGATGACGCCGTCCTCGTTCCAGGTGCCGGCGAAGAACACGGGTCCGATCGCTGCCAAGCTCTGCGGCAATCCTCCCGCGAGCGCGACACGCTTGAGCTGGCCCTGTGCCGCGAAGGCGATGTGCTGACCGTCGGGTGACCAGAAGGGCCTTCTTGCACCCTCGGTGCCGGGGAGCGGCCGAGCTTCGATCGCGCTCAAGGGGCGCACGAACAGCAACGCCGTCTCGGACGAGGTCCCCGCCGCATAGGCGAGATAGCGTCCATCGGGTGACAACGCCAGCGACGTCGGATCCGAAGCACGTGGCAGCGTCACGAGGTAGCGAACCGTCTCTCGGCGCCGGCCAGTACCACCTGACTCCCGCGGCGCCAATTGCGATGAGGACCGCGGTCGCCGCGGCTGCGCCGAGCGCAATCCAGCGCGTTCCCGCGGCCGCGCGTATGCTGCCGCGCGGCTGAGCGTCTCCGCAATTCCGGCAGGTGATCGATGGCGCCGCAAGCGCCTGCTCGAGATCGAGACGCACGTCGCCGCTGTCGCGCCGACGTTTCCTCGGATCCTTCTCGAGGCACCGCTGCAGCAGCTCGCGCACGCGCGGCGGCAGACCGGCCGGCAGCTTGCTCCAGTCGGGCTCCCGCTCGATGACCCGCGCGAGAATCTCCGAGGCGCGTCTCCCCTTCGAACGCTTGCCGCCCGGTCAACATTTCATAGAGCACGCAGCCGAAAGCGAAGATGTCGCTGCGCCGGTCGATCTCCTTGCCCTTGGCCTGCTCGGGCGACATGTACGCGGCCGTGCCGAGAATGACGCCGACGCGCGTCGCCATCACGCTCAGCGTCGGCGAATGCGAAAGCGTCGGCCTGCCGATCGGCCGCGAACGCCTTCGCCAAGCCGAAGTCGAGCAGCTTTACGTCGCCGTCCTTCGTTATTTTGATGTTTGCGGGCTTCAGATCGCGGTGCATCACGCCGTTCTCGTGCGCCGCTTCGAGCGCGGCCGCGATCTGCACGGCGATCGGCAACGCCTCGGCGAGCGGCAGCGGACCGCGTCTGATCCGCTCCGCGAGCGTCTCGCCCGGCACGAGCTCCATGACGAGAAACGCGCGCGCCGTCGGATTCCTCGATTCCGTAGATCGCGGCGATGGATGGATGATTCAGCGACGCGAGCATGCGCGCCTCGCGCTCGAGACGCGCGACACGCTCGGCGTCGCGCGCGAATTCCTCGGGCAGCATCTTGATTGCGACGCTGCGGCCGAGCTTCGAATCGGTAGCCTGGTACACGTGCCCCATGCCGCCGGAGCCGACGTGCGCGGTGATCTCGTAGTGTGCGAGTCTGCTGCCGATCACGAGAGCTGAACCACGCGTAACCCAGGAATCGTCGGAAGCCGTCGATCGTTCGTCACGAATGTCTTGCAGCCCGCCTCTAAGGCCGACACGAGCTGCAAGGCGTCCGGCGTTTTCACGCCCGTAGCTGCACGAAGCTGTGCCGCGGCTCGAAGTTGGTCGCGCGTGAGCTCGGTCATACGAATGCCTCGGCTCCTCGTCAGCAGGAGCTCATAGCGCTCCGCGAGCTGACGGTCGCCCGCACGGTACGGCACGACCAGAACCTCGACAGTGTGAATGTCGAAGTCACCAACTCTCTCTTGCCTTCGTCAGCTTCCATGGAACAGCGGCAGCACGAGCGGCAGAAATCTGGGTGTTCTTCGATGAAGTAGATGAAGATCGCCGTGTCGATCGCGACGGCGCCGGCGTCGATGTCGAGCGTCAATCCCATGAAGCGCGTTCACGTCCCACATGCTCCTGCTGCGTCCGTATCCTGCCAGTGCTCCTTGCCGAGCCCGCGCAGCTCGAGAATCGAGAGCGGCTTCGGAGTCTCGAGTGCTTCGCTGAGATGAACGTTACCTCCTGCGCGACGGTTCCTGCGCGACCGAGCGCCGCTGCCGCTTCGCCCGGGCTTGCAGCTTCCGATAAAGGGCGTCCGGTAGATTCTTGATGTTCAGTGTTGCCATTACGTTCCTCCTGCGTGCCTCCATTTTGGAGGAACCGAGCCGGAAACTGCAAATGGCGTAGGTGCTAGGACCTGGTGTAGTCCGGCGGGAGACGCGGATCAGTCTTTGCGCGTGAAGCCCGCCGATTTGGTCGACGCGAATCGCGACGCCCGGAACGTGCCCGCCGTGCAGCACCGGCAGCTCCGGCGCCATCTCGCCTTCGAGGCGCGGGCCGAACAGGAACACGGAGAACGCTTTGAGCGGATTGGCGATCGTGTGCTCGACGGCCGTGCCCTCGTAGCCGCAATGCGCCATGCAGTTGTCGCACTTCGGATTGCGGCCGACGCCGTACTTCTCCCACTCCGTGGTCTCCATGAGCTCCTTGAAGCTCTTGGCGTAACCCTCGTCGACGAGCAGGTAGCACGGCTTTTGCCAACCGAAGATGTTGTACGTCGGATTGGCCCACGGCGTGCACTGATAGCTCTGATTGCCGGCGAGAAAATCGAGGAACATGCTCGACTGATTGAAATGCCAGTTGCTCTTGCGCTGCCGGCCGCGCTTGAAGATCTCGCGAAACAGCTGCTTGGAGTTACGCCGACCGAGGAACACGTCTTGCCGCGGCGCGTGCTGATAGCTGTAGCCAGGCGACATCATCACGCCTTCGACGCCGAGCTTCATCGCGAAGTCGAAAAAGTCCGCGACGTCGTCGGGATCTTCGCCGGCATAGAGCGTGCAGTTGGCGGTGACTCGAAACCCGCGCTCGCGAACCGCCTTGATCGCGGCGACGGCCTTGTCGAACGTGCCTTCGCGGCAGACGGATTCGTCGTGTCGCTCTCGATTGCCGTCCAAATGAATCGAGAAGGTCAGGTACGGCGACGGCTTGTACTGGTCGATCTTCTGCTCGAGCAGCAGCGCGTTCGTGCAGAGATAGACGAACTTCTTGCGCGCGATGATGCCTTCGACGATCTGCGGCATGTCTTTGTGAATGAGCGGCTCGCCGCCCGGAATGGAGACGACCGGAGCGCCGCATTCGTCGACGGCGCGCAGCGCGTCTTCGACGGACAGCCGCTTACGTAAAATCTCGTCCGGATAGTCGATCTTGCCGCAACCGGCGCACGCGAGATTGCACTGGAACAGCGGCTCGAGCATCAGCACGAGCGGATAGCGCTTATTGCCCTTGAGCTTTTGCTCGAGGATGTAGCGCGCAATCCGGTAGCTTTGAACGACGGGAATACCCAATTTGCTCTCCTGCTTGTTTTTAGCCGTCCGTGCCGGTGCTCTGCAGCATACCATCGAGGTAGTTGGCCCTGATGTGCACCCATTCCATTTTGAACCATGGCGTGAACGTTTCGGGCGCTCTTTCGAGCTCCCGCTCGAGGTCCGTAACGCCGATGAACCGCCAGTCGGCAATCTCGCTCACGTTGACGTCGAGCGGGCCCTCGTAGCGTCCGTAGTAGACCCAGCAATACTCGTGCTCGGCGCCGACTACCCCGTATTCGGCTTGATACTTGAACTTGTAGAGGAATTCGAGCGGGCATTCGAAGCCGAGCTCCTGGGAGAGGCGCCGCGACACGGCCTGCTCCATCGCCTCGCCGCGCCGCGGATGCGAGCAGCAGGTGTTGGACCAATAGTTCGGCCACAGCAGCTTTTCGGCGCTGCGCTTCTGCAGCAGCAGCTCGTTGTCGCCGTTGAACACGAAGATCGAGAACGCGCGGTGGAGAATGCCCTTGCCGCTGTGACAGTCGCTTTTCGCGCGCGAGCCGATCTCCCGATCGTGCTCGTCGACGAGGATCAGAGCCTCGGCGTCGCTCGATACGACTTCGTCACGCGCCATTCAGATCGGCTCCGAGTCTCACCGGCACAGCCTGGAATCCGGCCGCCCGAATTGCACTGACGATCGGCTCGGTTTCGCCGTCGCAGATCGCGATGATCGATCCGCCGCCGCCGCCGCCCGTGAGCTTCGCGCCGAGCGCGCCGTTCTCGCGCGCGATGTCGACGAGCTTCTCCAGCTCCGGCGTGGATACCTGCAGCGCATTCAGCATGCCGTGGCAAATGTTCATGAGCTCCCCGAGCGTCGGCAAATCATTGTCCTGGATCGCCTGGACTCCGCGCAACGCGAGTGCGTCGATTTGATCGAAAATGCGCTCGTAGAGTTTCTTGTCTTGCTGCCAGGCCTCCCGGACTCGGCCGACGGTTTTCGCGGTCAGCCCCTCGTAGCCGGTCATGCCGATCACGGCCGGAATCGGCTCGCGGATGTTCAGCGGCTCGGCAAGCGCCGGCTCGCCGGCTCGGAACACGAGCGCTTTGCCATAACAAGCCAGCGTATTGTCGAGGCCGCTCGGGCTGCCGTGCGCGACCTTCTCCGACTCGAACGCGAGGCTTATTGACCTGCTCGTCCGTGAGACCGAGCTTGAAGTGCTTGTCGAGCGCGCGCACGATCGCGACGGCCATCGCGGCCGATCCGCCGAGCCCCTGGCTGCGCGGCACTTCCGGAAACACCTCGATTTTCATCGGCCGTCCGCTCAAGCCGAGCTGGTCGAGCACGACGCCGGCCGGGCGCTCGAACGACCGCCGTTCGTTCGGATTGCTCGCGAGCGCGGTACTCCACGCCCCAGCGCGGAATCAACAGATGGATACCCTCGTCGCAGTCCTCGACGAGCGCCTTGATCGTCAGCGGAATCGGTGCCGCGATCGCGTGCCGCCCATAGACGACCGCGTGCTCGCCCAGCAGGATGACCTTGCCGTAGCCGACGCCCATGGCAGCTTCTTGGCTGCGCTTCGGCCTGCGGCCGGACTTCGTGCGGCGCCGCTTCTTCCTGCATTTCGGCGATGATTTCCTGCGCCTTCCACACTTTGATGACGCCGCTCTGGATCAAGCGGTCGAGTACTTCGTCGAAGTGCTCTTTCGGCACGCCGGCCGCCGTGACGACGCTGCGCGCATGCAACGTCATGTGGCCTTTCTGGATGCCCTCGGTCGCGAGCGCCCGAATGGCCGCGAAATTCTGCGCGAGGCCGACGGCTGCCATCACCTGCGCGAGCTCCGTGGCGGACTCGACGCCGAGCAGCCGCAGATTCAGCGCGACGGTCGGGTTCGATTCGAGCGGCGCGCCGACGATGCCGACCTTGATCGGCAGCTCGATGCGCCCGCAAAGATTGCCCTCCTCGTCCGCCCACCAGTCGGTGAGCGACGAGTAGCGGCCGCCGCGCGCGGCGTAGGCGTGCGCGCCGGCCTCGATCGCGCGCCAATCGTTGCCCGTGGCAATCGCGATCGGATCGATGCCGTTCATGATGCCCTTGTTGTGCGTGGCGGCCCGATACGGATCCACCGCGGCGAAGTCGGCGGCCACGATGATGCCGTCGCGCGCCTGCCTGCCGGTGTAGCCGCGGCCGGAGAGCTGCTCGACGGGGATCCGGCAACTACGCTCGCGCTATGGACTTGTCGGTCAAGTTCGACAGGATTCGCAGGAACACCTCGCCGCCGGTGATCGATTCGACCAGCGGCGCCACGCCTTCGCACATGCCGTTGACGAGGTTCGCGCCCATCGCGTCGCGGGTGTCCACGAGCAGGTGCACGACGAGCATCGGCTTGTTGCTCGACGGCAGCGGATGGACGAAGAGCTCGATGTCGCGAGCACCGCCGCCGCGGGCGACCATGTTCGGGTGGAAGCTGTTCGCGAGATTGATGATCTCTTGCTTGCGATCGCGCAGCGCGTGCTTCGCCTTCTCCATGTCGGGCAGGTTCACGACCTGGATCTGGCCGATCAGGATCGGATCCGTCGCTTCCGCGCGAAAGCCGCCGCACTTGCGCACGAGCTTGCACGCCGAGCCCAGAGCGGCGACGACCGACGGCTCCTCTACGACCATCGGTACGACGTATTGCTTGTCGTTCACGACCAGGTTCATGCCGAGCCCGAGCGGCAAGCCCATCACGCCGACGACGTTCTCGATCATCTTGTCGGCGGCGGCGAGATCGAGCGTGTGCCGGCCGGTGGCGAGCGCTCTGAAATCCGTCGTGTTGAGCAGGCCGCGCTCGTGCACGAGCCTGACCCGCTCTTCGATGCTCAACTTGTAGAACTCGGGAATTCGCAGGCGATCAGAGCTCACGCGGCACGCTCCTCGACAACCAGGCCATGCTCGGCCAGGCAGAACTCGACGACTCGAAAACGGTTGTTGATCACGGCTGTCTTGAATGCATCAAGCGCGTGAGGGTCGGTTGCAAAAGCGATGCCAAGATCTCCGCCGCCGGCTCCGCTCACTTTGTAAGCCACACCGTGGCGAGTCGGCCTGCTCCCGGACTTGGCGGTGCTCAGCTGTGACGATCTCCGCACCAATTGCGACCCCTAGATCCTCTAAACCGCGGCCGTAATCTCCGACCGCCGTCATGAACGCGTCTGCATCGTCCCCCCGAGCAGCCGCGCATCCGGCTTCCGCGATCGACCGCAGCCGGTGCTGCACCGCGGCCGCTTGTTTCGGCCGGTCTGCCCGAAAAACCCGATAGCGGGCGAGCAGTTCCGGTGTCGAAGCCGAGCGACCGGCAAAAATACCCGCGAATCCTACACTGTTCGGGAGCCGGACTGAACCAATACGGGGCACGGCGGGCTCCTCGAGCTGAAATTCGATCGCGCCGCCGTGAAGGCTTGCCGCGACGTCGAGTCCGCTGCCGCGCCCCCCCTGAAACCGCCGGTGCAGGTCGATCAATCCGGCGAGCGTCGGGGCCGCTGTCGGCACGCCGGCGGCCGCGGCATAAGCGTGCCATGCGCCGGCCCAAGCCGTGAGCGCAGCCGCGCTCGAGCCCAAACCGAGCTTGTCGCCGCCGCTCCAGAACGCGCGCCGAATCGAGCGTTCCGGTCCAGGCATGCAGCCGCGGCGCGCCGCTCACGAGGTCGACGAGCGCAACTTCCGAGCGTTCCCCCGGCCGAAAAGCCCGGCGCTCCTCGACCGCCGTGCGTGTGACGAGATGGCATCGGTCATCGCCGCTCTGCGCAAGCGTCGCCTCGCAGTGCCGGTCGACCGCCAACACGATTGCGGGCGCGCCCTCGAGCACGGCGTACTCGCCGAGCGCCACGAGCTTGCCCGGCGCTCGAGCGACGATCGCCTTCAATTGAGCTGCTCCGCGCCCGGCCCGAGCGAGCTTCGCGAGGACTTGCAGCACGCCGGGCACGGGCCGCAACGCACGCTCCACGTCAGCTCGCGCGCGCGGCTCGCAGATCGCCTTGACTTGGGGGCCCGCGTCGATCGTGAAGAACACGGGCAAGCCTTCGCGGCGCAGCCTCTGAATCTCCGTCAAACACTGCAGCGTCGCCGCGTTCCAATAAAGAAGCGGGGGTCGGGCGGCGATCGCCGCGGCGTGCATCTTCAAGCAGTTGTGCTCTGCAACCTCGGCTAGCGCTGCGAAGTCGCGGCGCCGAATGGCGTCGCGCGCGATGGCGAGATCGGCGGGGTGCGTCGCTACCCATGCGGGATAGTAGGGCGACGCTTGCGCCGAGCGCGTCATGCCGCTACGCGAGTCGACTTCCTTTTCGTTCTTGGCCGTGATGGCAATCACCACCTCGAGCGGCCACCGCGCAGCATCCAGCAGCGGCTCGGCAAAACTATCCCTGCCGTCGTCGGCCACTCCAGCGTGCATCTCCACGAAGCCGCCGAAAATGGAGCGCGCCGCGGATCCGGAGCCTTGCCGGGCCACGATGCTGAGCTCGCGCGGCGCCAAGTCGAGCTCGAGCGCCGCCGCGGCCGCCGTGACGAGGGCGGCGAAACCCGAGGCGGACGACGCAAGACCCGCGCCGGTAGGGAAGTTGTTCGTGCTGCGAACCACCGCTCGCTCCTGAGTGCCCGCCATCGCGCGCAGCAAGTCGAGGCACGCGGAGACCTTGCCGAGATCCGCGGAGCGCCGCCTGCCGTCCAGCACGAAGTCATCGGCCGGCAATCCGCCGCCAAACTCGACCTCCGTGTCCGACCACAGCGCTTCGAGCGTGATCGATATCGACCCGACCGCGGGCACGTTGAGCACATCCTGCGCCTTGCCCCAGTACTTGATCAGCGCGAAGTTCGCGCGGGCGCGGGCCCTCGCGCTGCGGCTAGAAGTAGTCATGGCGCTTGAACCAATCGATCGCCTCGCGTATCGCTTCGGCGGGATCGCGATGCCTGTAATTGAGCTCTCGCTCGGCTTTGCGGCTCGAGAAATACATGTGCTTCGTCGACATTCGCACACCGTCGAGCGTGACGCGGGGCTCGCGTCCAGTGAACCGCGCGACGCCTTCGGCTCCGACGGCAACCGGATAGACGAGCCAGTGCGGCAGACGCAGCGTCGGCGCCGGTCTGCCGACGTGCTCACCGACTCGTTGCAAGATTCGCTGCAGGGTCATGTCCTCACCGCCGAGGATATAGCGCTCGCCGGGTTTCCCCAACGCCAACGCGGCCAGATGGCCGCGCGCGACGTCGTCGACGTGCACGAGATTCAGCCCAGTATCGACGAACGCCGGCATGCGGCCGGCGGCGGCGTCGAGAATGATCCGGCCGGTCGGCGTCGGCTTCACGTCCCCGGGGCCGATCGGCGTCGACGGGTTCACGACGACGACCGGAAACGCGAGCTCGGCGGCGCGCCGGCGAACGGCCTCCTCCGCCAAGAATTTCGACCGCTTGTACACTCCGATCATCGCGTCGATCGTGACCGGCGTTGCCTCGTCGGCCGGGCTGCGATCGGCGTTCAGGCCGAGCACCGCGACGCTCGAGGTGTACACCATGCGCTCGACGCCGGCAGCGGCGGCAGCCTCGAGCACGTTGACCGAGCCCGCGACGTTCGTGCGGTACATGGCGCCGGGCTCCGCGACCCACAGGCGGTAGTCCGCCGCGACATGGAATACAGCCGCTGCAACCGCGCACGGCCGCGCGCAGCGAGTCCGGCTCCGTGATGTCGCCCACGACGACCTCGACAGCGAGGCCCGCAAGGTTGCGCCGGTCGCTGCCGGCGCGGACGAGCGCCCGCACCGTCCGCTTCTCCGCGAGCAGCGCGCGCACGACGGCCGCGCCGAGAAAGCCGTTCGCGCCCGTGACCAAGGTCGTCGTCATGCGGCGGCGAGTGCTCTCATGCGTGGGCCGCGGGTCGCGCGCGGTGGCCGAACACCTTGAGCCATGCGGGCAACGCGATCAACGTCGCTGCCATGCTCACCGCCAACCCGAGCGCCAGGAGCTTGCCCATGCTCGCGGTCCCCACGTGCGAAGAGAAGGCGAGATTGCCGAAGCTCGCGACCGTCGTGAGACCGCTCGCGAGCACGGCACGCAGCGTGCTCGTGTTGAAGAGCTCCGCATCCGGCAGCTCCGTGCGCATCCGGTGCACGACGTGAATGCCGTTGTCGACGCCGATCCCGACGAGCAGCGGCAACGCAATGATGTTCGCGTAGTTGAGCGGCATGCCGACGAGCGCGGTGACTCCGGCCGTGACGCCGACCGAGAGCAGAATCGGCACGATCACGAGCGTGAGGTCGCGTCGGTCGCGCAAGGTCAGCCAAATGATCGCGGTCACGATGAGCAATGCGTAGCCGAGCGCCTGCGCGAACGCGCGAACCACTGTGTCCGATGCTTCTTGGTACACCACCGGCAAGCCCGTCGCCTTGCCCACCACCTCCCGCACGGAGTCGACGAACCGCGCAGCGGCCGCGTTGTCGCTCACGTCCTCGGCCGGCACGATCTCGACGAGCTCCCGGCCTGCGCCGAACCACCGCTCCGCGAGCGGCTCGGGCAGCGCGTCGCGGTCGAATGGTTGCGCATGCAACGCCGTGGAAAGCCGACCGAGATCCTCGGGCAGCTTGCCGGTCAGGCTCGCGTCGAGATCGATCAGCGCCGAACGGCGGGCGGTCGGCTCGAGCCGAGCTGCGTGCTCGAGGAACGCCGCCGCCGCGCGCTGCAGCTCGCGCTGCGCGGCGCCGGATCGGCCCGATGCGCGCGTCGCGAGCTCCGCAAGCTCCGTCGCGAGTGCTTCCGGATCCGCCGGCGAGCGCTCGAGCGAAGCGAAATCCGGTCCGAGCAGGAGCGCCGCGTCCTCGAGCAAGGCGACCTTTTCGTCCTGCTCGCCTGGGACGAGCGAATCGGCCGTGATCACGTTGCGGACGACCGGCAACTGCGCGAGCTTTGCCGACCAGTCGAGCGCGGTGGCCCGGTCCGGCGCAACCGCGACCAAGTTCAGCAACGGGGCATCGCCCGCCGCGGCGAGCTCGAGCAGCGTCGTCACCGACTCCGATTTCGGATCGCGTAGGTGGATCGGGTTGCTGTCGAACGTCACCCACGGCAACGCGCCGAACGTGAGCAGCACGAGCGCGAGCGTCGCGGCGAGCACCGTGCGCGGCCGTCGACTCAACGGCGCGAAGATGCGCGGGTTGGCCCACGTCCGCGCGTCGCGCTCGCGGTTCGCCGTGACGAACTGTCCGACGAGCGCGGGCAGCAGCGTGCAGCTCACGATCAGGCCGATGAAGACTCCGGTGCCCGCGATCAACCCGAGCTCGGACACGCCTTCGAACTGCGTGGGTATGAAGGCGTAGAAACCGGCCGCCGTCGTCACGGCGCAGAGCACTAACGACGCGCCGACCCCGCGCATCGTCGCCACGAGCGCCCCATCTACCGCCATGCCCGCAGCCATGAGCTCCTTCTGCCGCAAGCAGACGTGAATCACGTAGTCGCTCCCGAGCCCGACGTTCAACACGACGAACGCGATCGAGATCAAATTCAGATGCCCCACGGCGGCCGCCGCGAACGCGGCGGTGAGGGCAAGACCCGCGACCAACGTCACGAGGCAGATGATGAGGAGCCGCCAGGAGCGCAAAGCGGCGTACAACACCAGAGCAACCATGAGGAGGGTCGCGATCGCGCCGATGCCCGCCCCGCGGCTCACGCTCGCAAGCTCCTCCTGCTCCATCGCCACGGACCCGGTGAGACGTACTCGCACGGGCGATGCCTCGCGCGCGTTCAACGAGGAAGCGATCTCGCGGATTCCGACCATCGCCGCGCGTGCCGGCTGCAGGCTTGCGAAATCGAGCGCAGGCTGCAGCACGATGATGCGCCGCGCGGTCGGCTCCGCTTGGCCGAGGAGCTCGTTCCAAGCGAGCGAGCGCGCGCGGCCCGCGCGTGCAGCGTCCAAGGTCGCCGCAAGCTCACTATAAAAAGGAGCGAGCGCGGGATCGCCTGAATCGGCTTCGATGGCCCGGGTCGCTACCTCGATGACGGCGGCGCCGCTGAAGTCACGTTTGAGCAGGCCAAGCAGCGGCTGCGCGGCGGCGAGCCGATCCGTCAGCTCTCCGAGGTTCGACAGCGGCAGGAACAGCAGGCCGTTGCGCTCGAAAAACTCGCCCTCGCCGGCCATGAAGACGGAGTGGTACAGGTCGGGGGAGCGGCGCAGCTCCGCGAGCAAGGCCGCGGCGAACGCGTCGGCGCGCTCGGGTGTCGGTGCATCGATCACGATCAGCAGGTTGCGATCCCGCACCGGGAAACTCTCGCGAAACTCGATGAAATGTTGGCGCCACGGCAGCTCGGCCGAAATCATGTTCGTCGTGTCGGTGTTGACGCCGAGATTTCTCGCGGCGTACCAACCGGCGCCGGCCGTGGCCGCCAGCACGGCCACGATGGCCGTTTTCCGGAAGCGCAGCACGAAGCTCACCCAGGCGGCGAGCACCGTGCCGATCGAATCGGTCAGCGAGGACATTGCTCAGCCTGCCGAGACGGAGTCGGCCGGCAGAACAAAACCGATCGGCAGAAGCCGCTCAGCGAGGCGGTCGAGGACGCGGCGCGCCGTGCGGTAGCGCTGCGCGAGCAGCCACAATGACCGCCAGTGCGCCGGCGCGAACGCCGCGGCGAGGGCGGCTGCCAAGCGACGATCCCCGTGCTCGTCGATCCAGCGCTCCGCGCCGCGGCGGCAATCGATCCGCCTGCGCGTCCACGATCACGCGCACCGCCACGAAAGGGACGGCTGCACGAGCCGCGATGCTTGCGATTCCGCAGGATTCCATGTCCGCAGCGACTGCGCCGCTAGCGAGCGCCGCTTGCTCTTTGACTTGCGGCGTGGCGAGGACTTCCGCCGCGCCGAGCAGGCTGCCCTGCTCGACCACGAACTCGCTCGAAAGCGCCGCCGCTAACTGTGCACGCCACGCGCGGTCGCTGGCGAAACGTCGGCCGTCTTCCGCCCGCACGTCGCGAGGCACGATCACGGTGCCCGGTTCGATCGTCGGCACGAGCGCGCCGGCCATGCCCCAAGAAACGAGCGCGCGGGCCCCGCTCGCGAGCGCGGCTTGCGCGGCGGCCGCCGCGCGCGCCTCTCCGGGCCCGCTGCGATGAATCGCAACGGTTTGCGGCGCAGTGCCGCGGGAGAATTTTCGCAGGCTCGCCTGCTCGAGGCCGAGCGCTACGACGATGGCTAAGGTTGAGATGACAGGCGTCGCAGCGGCCGCGGCGGTCCGTCGCTCAGACCGCATCGAGACGCCTGCGGCGCGGCGCGACGTCGATGCCATGCGCTCCGGCGGCCGCCAGCGGCGCGAGCGGCAGACCGTCGGCCGCACGCGCGAAAACCAAACGCAGCGCGCGATTGCTGATCAACGTGAGATTGGTCGCAAAAACGGTGGCCTTCACCGAGCGGCGCGACACTTTAGCCTCTATGCCGGAACGGAAGGCGGGGTTGCGATGAATCTTGCGCAGCGTGAGCACGGCCAAACCGATGGCCCACAGACAGAACTTGCGAATACCCACTTCGCGCTTCGGGATCAAGGCCGTGTACTCGAGGGCGTTGCGCAAGTGCGCGTGGCCGATGCCGATCAGCTCGTTCAGCCCGGTGCGGAACGTGTCGGACAGGTGGAGCTCCTCGAGTCGCTCGAGCGGAAAATCGCCGCCCGCGAATACCGAACGCGGCAGCCAACAGGCTTGCGCCTGCCGGTCGTCCCAGATGTCCTTGAGGATATTCGTCATCTGTAGGCCCTGACCGAACGAGACGGCAAGCCGCATCATGTTCTCGCGCCGTGGGGCGAGCTCGGGACAATGCAGGCAAAACAGCTCCGTGCACATCTCGCCGACGACGCCGGCGACGAAATAGCAATAAGCGCCGAGGGCTTCGAGATCCTCGAGGCCGCGCAGGCTCTTCTTGCGCTGAAACTCCGGCATGCCGCTGCACATCACGCTGACGCAGCGCGTCAGCGCTGCGCGCTCGGCGATCGAGAACGTGTGCGTCACACGGATAACCGCGGCCGCGTTCTCGACGAGATTTTTCTCGGCAGGGAGCACGCGCGAAGACAACAGCGGCACTAGCTCGCGGGCGAAGGGCTCCGCGGGTATGTCGCCGCGGACTACCGCCACGAACCGCCGATGAAAATACGATTTCTGCTGATTATCGAGCCCGACGTCGTCTTCGATCGTATCCGCCAAGCCGGCACAGCAAGTACGCATTCGTGATGACTTCGGCGAGCTTCTCGGGCAGCACCGGAATCGTCAACGCAAAAGTTCGCGACACGCCGGGAAGTATGCTGACCTGGTAGGCGAGATCGGCGGCGGATGCACCGTTGCTGCGGCTCGATTCGGTGTTCACGAATGCTTGCGCCGGCCCCGCCGTTTCGGTGTTAGGATGGCTCGGTATGATAGCATGGGCCCCGCGGGACGGATTCGCCGCCCGCCTCGAGTCATATCGCCGCAGAATCGACACGAAGCTCGCCGAATTTTTGCGAGCCAGCAAACAGGTGCCGCCGCGGCTGAGCGAAGCGATGCACTATTCGGTGCTCGGTCCCGGCAAACGCGTTCGGCCACTGCTCGCTTATGCGAGCGGCGAGCTGTGCGACGTTCCGCAGCACGCCTTGGACTCGATCGCGGCCGCTGTTGAGCTCGTGCACGCGTATTCGTTGGTGCACGACGACCTGCCTGCAATGGACGACGACGATCTGCGACGGGGCCGCCCGACGACGCACCGCGCCTTCGACGAGGCCACTGCAATCCTGGCTGGCGATGCGCTTCAGGCGCTCGCTTTCGAAATTTTGTGCACCGACGAGCACTTGGCCAGGCAGCCAGAACGCCAAATCAAATCCATCTGCTGGCTCGCGAGAGCCGTCGGGCCTTCGGGAATGGTCGGCGGTCAGGTGCTCGACCTCGAAGCAGAGGGCCGAGAGGTCGACGAAGCGGCGCTCGAGGACATCCATCGCCGCAAGACGGGCCAGCTGATCCGCGCCGCCATCATGATGCCGAGCGAGCTCGCAGATCTATCCGCGGGTGAGCGTGGCACGCTCGACAAGTTCGCGCGCGACATCGGGCTCGTGTTCCAGATCCGCGACGATCTGCTCGAGGTGGAGCAAGATACCGCCACGCTCGGCAAGAGTGCGGGCAGCGACGCGAGTAACAACAAATCCACTTATCCATCGACTCTCGGCGTCGAAGGCGCCCGGCAGCGCGCTGCCGACCTGCAGCGCCGTGCGATCGACGCGCTGCAGTCTCTCGGCAGCGGCACGGAAGGGTTGCTGTGGCTCTCGGAGTTCATCCTGAACCGCTCGCATTGACTGGGGTCAGGCTCGGGGTCAGGCGCGGTGCCTGACCCCGATCGAATAGCGGATGAGGCTCACGACGGTGTGGCCGGCGAGGCGACGGCGTCCGTGCAGAAACGTGAGCTCGATCAAGAACGCGCACGCGACGACGCTGCCGTTCTGCTGCGCGACGAGCTCCGCGACTGCGGCCGCAGTGCCGCCGGTCGCGATCAAGTCGTCGACGATCAAGTAGCGCCCGCCCGGCCGCAGTGCGTCTTTGTGCAACTCCAAATGGTCGAAGCCGTACTCGAGCTCGTAGCGAACGCTGTGCGTCTCGCGCGGCAGCTTGCCGCGCTTGCGCACGAGTTGCAGAGGCAACTGCAAGCGCTGCGCGAGCGCCGCACCGAAGATGAAACCGCGCGACTCGATCGCGAGAACGCCGTCGGCGGACAAGTGCGCGACCAGCTCCGCGAGCTGATCGATCGCCGCCGCAAACGCCGCGGGATTCGCGAGCAGCGGCGTAATGTCCTTGAAGATGATTCCGGGCTTTGGAAAATCCGGAACATCTTTGATCAAAGCTTGGATTTCCTCCAGAGTCATTGCCGCACTTGGCTTCCTGGGCCACAATGAGAGGCTCCGAATAGTAACTCAGATACCCCACCGATGAGCTTTTCGCAGAGCTGCGTCAGCGGCGCAGTCGCCGCGTTGAACGTCGGCGGTCGAGCGCTGCGCCGGCTCGGCGCCAATCCGCCCGCGCTCGATTCGCAGACACTGCGAGAAGCGGCCATCCGTCGCACGGGCCTCACGGATTTCGGCGCTTGGTCTTTCGATGGACCGTTGCTGCGTCTGCTCGACTCGTATCGCCGCGAAGCGAATCTGACGATGCTCGGGCGCTTGACCGTGCGCGAGCTGATCGTGAGCCTGCTCGAGAATCTGCTCAGGCTCGAGGCCGAAAGAGCCCGTCATCCCGCGGTGCAAGAGCAGCGGATCGACGCGCCCGTGTTCATCATCGGTCTACCTCGCACGGGCACCACGCTGCTGCACGGGCTCATGAGCGAGGATCCGGAAAACCGCGTGCCGCGCACTTGGGAAGTGATGTACCCCGCGGCGTCCACCGCCACGTCGGACGACATCGAGAGCGCGCGTGCACGCACGATGGGCCGCCTCGCCTGGGCCAACCGGCTCGCGCCCGAGTTCAAGCGCATTCATCCGATCGCGCCGGACTTGCCGCAGGAATGCATTGCGATCACCGCACAAATCTTCATGAGCATTCAGTTCCATACGACGCACGACGTGCGCTCGTATGAGGACTGGCTCGAGCGCGATTCGCAAACGCTGGGCTA
Organism: uncultured Gammaproteobacteria bacterium; assembly: GCA_963744305.1. Lineage (GTDB taxonomy): Bacteria > Pseudomonadota > Gammaproteobacteria > Steroidobacterales > Rariloculaceae > FEN-1219. Next base: position 102,611 of record CAVUTF010000007.1, on the reverse strand, counting down.
CGACTTTCACTATCGATTTCTGCAGCACCTGCAGGCGAAACGCCCCGGCACGCGCTGGGTGTTGAAAGCGCCCGGTCATCTATTCGCGCTGGATGCTCTTCTGAATCGCTATCCCGATGCGAAAATCATTCAGACGCATCGCGATCCGCTGCGCGTGATGGCGTCGATGGCAAGTCATGCCACCGTCCTGCGGCGCGCCTTCAGCGATCGCGCGGTTCCGCGGCAAATCGCCGCCGACTGGACGGACCGCTGGGCGCGTGCGCTCGAAGGCTTTCTCGCGGTGCGCGATCGCTCAACACCGAACCGGTTTCTGGATCTGAGCTACGAGGCGATCGAGCATTCGCCGCTCGAAACCATCGAGCGCGTGTACGAGTTCCTCGGCTGGCCGCTGACTCGCGCGGCCAGCGACGCAATGACGGCGTTCATTGCAGCCAATCCGAAAAACAAGCATGGCGTGCACCGCTACTCCCTCGCAGAGTATGGCCTAGACGCGCACACCGAGCTCAAGCGCTTCGAGCGGTACTGCGAGCGCTTCGCGATTCCCGTGCGTGCAGAGCGCTAGGCCGCAATTTGCTTGTATGTTGGTCCGGCCCGGAATCTGGAAGGATGAAGGGCGCCGGGTGGGAGGGACTGCAAAATTTGCTTCCAGCCTAGGGCATGGACGGCAGGAGACTTCGTCCCCACCCCTCACCATTGAGCGCCGATTCGGAATCTAGCCCACGACGGCCAATTCACAAGCTTGCGCCCGGTGAGTCCCGGCGACCCGATCACAAGCATTGAGGAGGTTATCGTGGCTCAACGCGTGGATCAAATTGCGATAGGTGCTGACGTTTCACAGCGATGGATTGATTTTTGTCAGTGGGGAAAAGAAGGGCGATGCGAACGGATCGACAACACGCGCATCGCCATTCAGGCCGCGCTCAGGCGATGGCATGGGCCTATACGCCTCGCTGTGGAAGCGACCAATACGTTTCATGAATTGTTGGTTGAGGAGGCGTGGCGGGCGAACATCGAGGTCTTCATCATCGATGGCTACCAGCTCAGTCACTACCGGGAAGTTTTGCGTCGCCGAGCTAAGACCGACCCTGCGGACGCCGAGCTGCTCGCTCGATTTGTAGCGAAAGAAGGCGACCAGCTCACTCCCTTCAGACCGCGTTCGGCCTTGCAGCAACGAGTGTGGAGGCTGCTCAAACGTCGAGCCACCTTGGTGAATACTCAGCAGCAGCTTCGGCAGAGTCTGGTTGACGTTACGGAGCTGAAGAGTGCTGTCGACCCAGTAATCCGCCACATCACTGAGCTCATCGGCTGCTTTGAGCGACAGCTGCTGGCATTGAGCCGGAAACTGGGATGGCAGCAGGACATCGCCCGGTGCCGAATGCTGCCAGGAGTCGGCGTCCTTACGGCATTGGCGCTGGTCGCTATTTATCGGCGCGGCGTCTTCAAAAGCCGGGATGCCTTTATCGCATTCATTGGGATGGACGTCAGAGTTAGAGACTCCGGCAAGTTCCGAGGGCAGCGCAAACTCACCAAGAAAGGCGACTCCGAGATTCGGCGCTTGCTGTACTGCGCCGCGATGGCTGCCGCGCGTACGGCTCTGTTCAAACCGCAGTACAGACTCCTTCGAGCACGTGGCCTCTCAAGTACAGCCTCCTACGTTGTGATCGCCAGAAAACTGGCGAGATTGGCCTTCGCGTTGCTTCGTAGACAAGCGCAGTTCGACGTGACGAGGCTCCGGTCCGCTTGCATGGCAACATAGAATCTCCTGCAATTGCGGCATTCCGGCCATCCATGGCCGGCAAGATCGTGGCGGTACGGCAACAGTTTTGTTACGAGTTCCGTCTCTCTTGATCTAGCGGTCGCTCTTCGCCACACTCGTCAACGCTGTTCTAGGCAGATCCGTCCACTTCAAGGACGCAAACAAACTTTCACGGACGGGCTCGCCGATGATAGCGGGGGGACGCCATGAAAACGCTGTTAGCGCTGACATTCGTGTGGTCGGCGGGCTGCAGTCTCGCGCCGGTCGCCGTCCAATCGGACCAAATTTTTAGCCAAGACGGAAGCTGCGAGGTTCCGTACCCGCAGTTGCCGAGGTGTGAATGCGGATGTGCCGGGGACCTCTGCAAGACCGCGACCGCCGGAGTCGTGGTGTGCGACAGTACTCGCGCGTTCCCGGCGGCCGCGAGATTGATCAAGTAGGACGCGCCGCACTCGCGCCGGTCAGCGGCTGGCGAGCTGCTCCTGCAATTGCTCGATCGCCGTCCGCATATCGATGGAATCTTTCAATATCGGCGCGAGCGGGTCGCCGTTCTCACTCAGCAGTTGCGGCGCGGTCCGAATGTTGTAGCGTTCCAAGGACAGCCGCGACGTCACCTGCGACCATTTGAGCGGCATCGACACCGGGGCTCCCGGTAGCGGACGCACGCTGAACGGCCCGACGAGCAGCTTGCCGTGGCCGTTTTGGAGATAGTCCAAGTACACCTTGCCTTCGCGGTCGCCCACGGCGCGAACGATCGTCGCGATGTCGGGCAGGGATTTCGCCGTGAACCGCGCCAAAAGCTCGGCGAGCGTCTTGGACTGCTCATAGGTGTAACGCGCGCCGAGCGGAATCAGCACGTGCACGCCCGTGGAGCCGCTCGTTTTCGCGTATGACGGCAGCCCAATCGAGTCGCAGAGCGCGTGCAGATGGCGCGCGATCTTCACGACGTGGGTCAACGGCGCGCCCTTCGGATCCAGGTCCAAGATGCACCAATCCGGCCGCTCCAGCGCCGCAATCCGGCTCGACCAGACGTGCAGCGGAATGCTGGCCATGTTCGCGACGTAGAGCAGCGACGGCAGGTCGTCGAGAACGAAGTAACGGATCTCTCGCTGCGCTTGCTCGCTCCACATCGTCTCGAGCCGCAACCAATCGGGCGCGTAGACCGGCGCGTCCTTCTGGAAGAACGACTTGCCGTCGATGCCGTCCGGATACCGCGTGAGCACCACGGGCCGATCGCGCAGGTACGGCAGCAGCCACGGCGAGATCGCGCGGTAGTACTCGATCAGATCGCCTTTCGTATATTCTTCGGCCGGCCAAAAAATCTTGTCGACATTCGTGAAGTCGACGGTCGGAGCGCTCGGGGGCGCGCTCGTACGACCGCTTCGGCGCACGGGCTCCTCCGCTCTGCTCGAGCGCGCTCGCCCGGCGGCATCCGCGGCCAGACGCATTCCGCCGCGCGCTTGTCGTCGCGAATCCGCAGATACACCGGCTGACGAAGCAGGCCGTCGGAAGTGCGCTCCTTGAACTTCACTTGCGCGACCGGCCCCTCCGCTACCCACACGAGACCCTTTTCCTGCGGCGCGCCCGCGAGCGGCTGCGGTCGGCTCGAGCGTATCGAGCAGTGCGCCGAGCGTGCGCGCGTCCGCACGGTTGAAGCCCGTTCCGACACGTCCGGCAAACTGAAGCTCGCCGTCTCTGTATTGCGCGAGGAGCAAAGCAGCGAACCCATCGCCGCCGTCTTGCGGCCGGGCGTATCCGGTCACCACGAAATCGTCCGATTTCGCGGCATTGATCTTGATCCAATCGCGCGAGCGCTTGCTCACGTAGTGCGACGCTTGCGCGTTTCGCCGACGATGCCTTCGAGCCCCATCCGCTCCACCTGCTCGAACATCGCCTCGCCCTCTGCGGCGACGTGCTCGGAGAATCGCAGCGGACCTACCGTCGGCAGAATCGACTGCAGCATCGCCTTGCGCGCGAGGAGATCGAGATCGCGCAAATCGAAACCCGCCAGGTACAACAGATCGAACGCGTACAGGCTTGCCGGAAGCGCAACCGCGGCCCGCTCGACGTCGCCCCGCCGCGTGAGCCGGCCGCGCTTCTGCAGGCGCGCGAAGCTCGGCAATCCCGCGCTCGTCGTGCACGACGACCTCGGCGTCGATGATGAAGCTCGAAAACGGCAGCGCTGCGACAATCTCCGCGACTTCCGGAAACGTGCCCGTCAGATCGTTGCCCGCGCGCGAGTACAGCGTCGTGCGCTCGTCGTTCTTTTCCGCGAACAATCGATAGCCGTCGTACTTGAGCTCGAACACCCACTGCGGATCCGAGAAAGGCTTGCCCTGCGTCGCGAGCATCGGTCGCAAGTTGGCTTGCTGCGAGCGCTCGTCGCTTCGCGCCGAGCTCGCTCAAGCCGCGCGGCGACGCGGCGCCGCGCGATCCTTCCCGCCCCGATCTCGCTCGACGGTCTGGCCCGAGAGCATCGAATCCGGCCGGATAGTCCTCGGTGCTGCGCTGATCGCGTAGGCGTCGCGCTCCTTGATGAGCAGCCATTCGTTCTTGCCCCGCGTCGCGTCTTCACGAGCGTCCATCGGCCGCGCAGCTTGTAGCCGCGCAGCTCGAACAGGAGCTTGCCACCTTCAGCCCTTCCGCCGGATCGTTCAACGCGACCCACCGGCCTCGATCCCAGACGATCACGGCCCCGGCGCCGTAGTTGCCGGACGGGATGAGGCCTTCGAAGTTCGCGTATTCGAGCGGATGATCCTCGACGTGAACCGCGAGGCGCTTGTCGGCGGGGTTCGGCGACGGGCCTTTCGGCACGGCCCATGACTTCAACACGCCGTCGAGCTCGAGTCGAAAGTCGTAGTGACGGCGCCGCGCGGCGTGCTGCTGAACGACGAAGCGCTGCCCGCCTGTCCGCACTCCGCCAAACGGCTCTGGGGTTTGACTGGCCTTTCGCTTTGCGCGATAAGTCTCTAAGTTTTCGATATTTTTTGTTGCCATCCCGCTCCCTAAGAATATATGATCCGCCATGCCAGCGCGAGCATTGTCCACCGCAACCGTCTCTTTCGGATTGGTTTCGATCCCCGTGAAGCTGTATTCGTCGGCCGAATCGACGAACGCCATCAGCCTTCAACCAGATTCACAAGAAGGACGGCTCGCGCGTCAAGCAGCAGCTGATTTCGTCGCGCAGCGGGCGAGGTCGTGCCGCGCGAAGAGATCGTGAAGGGTTACGAGTTCTCGAAGGACCAGTACGTGCTGTTCGAGCCCGCGGAGCTGAAGGCGCTCGAAGCTCAAGCCACGCACACGATCGACATCGTCGAGTTCGTGAAAGCCGAGCAGGTCGAGCGCGAGTATCTCGACAAGGTCTACTACCTAGGCCCCGACAAAGGCGGCGCGCGCGCATACAAGCTGCTGGCGCAGGCACTGAAAGAGACCGGCCGCACGGCGCTCGGCAAGTACGCGGCGCGCGGTAAGCAGTACCTCGTGATGGTGCGGCCGATGGAAAACGGCCTTGCGATGGAGCAACTGCATTATCCGGCGGAGCTGCGCGCGTTCGGCGAGGTACCGATCGAGGACGTCACCGTCAAGCCGGCCGAGCTCGCGCTCGCCAAGCAGCTGATCGAGCAAGGTGCCACCGATCAATTCATTCCGGAGAACTACCGCGACGAAGTGCGCGAGCGCATGCTCGAGCTGATCCAGCGCAAGGTCGAGGGCGAGGACATCAGCGTCGCGCCGACTGCAGAGCCGGAGCACAAGATCATCGATATCATGGAGGCTCTGAAAGCGAGCCTCGCCGCCGGCAAGAAACCGGCGCAACACGCGCCCGCAGACGAACCAGCGGCCAAGAAGAAGCCGGCTGCCAAAAAGCGCGCCGCCAAGTAGGCAGCGCCGATGAAGGCGTACTCGACCCGCGAAGTAGCCGAGCTGCTCGCGATCCCTGCCCAACGTGTGCGCACACTCGCCCGCGCCGCCGGCCTGCTCGATTCCTCTGCAGTCGGGGAAACGCTACCGCTTCACGTTCCAGGATGTCGTTCTGCTGCGTACTGCGAAAGGACTCACGGAGGCGAAGCTCGACCCGCGGCGCGTGTGGCGCGCGATCAAGGCGTTGTCTGCGCAGCTGCCGCCCGACCGTCCGCTTTCGGCTGTCCGCGTGCAGATCGAGGGCACGCGGGTCGTGGTCCGCGACAACAACACCGCGTGGGAGCCCGAGACAGGCCAGACGATTCTCGATTTCTCGCTCCAGGAGCTGTCGCAGAAAGTCGCGCCGCTCGTGCGCGAATCGGTGCAGCGCGTCTTGCACACGGCCACTACTGCCGAGCAGTGGTTCGAGGCGGCGCTCGAGTGCGAGCAGATGGGCGCGAATGGCGAAGCCGAAGCAGCCTACCGCAGCGTGCTGCACCTGCAACCCGAGCACGTCGCCGCGACGATCAATCTCGGACGTCTGCGGCATGTTGCGCGAGCGCTCCCGGAAGCCGAGGAGTTGTACCGGCGGGCGCTTGGGCTCGAGCCCGAGCATCCCACAGCCCGCTTCAATCTCGGCGTGGTTCTCGAGGACCGCGGCGCGATGCAGGCCGCAATCGCGGAGTACGTGGAAGCTATCCGGATCGACCCGCGCGTTGCGGACGTCCACTACAACCTCGCGCGCCTGTATCAGCAGGCGGGCGATCCGCAGGCCGCTCTGCGGCACTTCTCCCGCTTCAAGAGCTTGACGCGCCCCGGTAGCGACTGAGAAACGCCTCGGCCGTCCGCGGCCCGAGCGCCTCGTCCTCGTGCTTGAAAAACACCTGCGCGGCAGCGAGGCGCGCGCCTACGAGGCGCTCGAGCCACGCGTCGAGCTCGGCGTCGGAATACTCAGCCTTGCGCAGGCGCAGGTAGGCCCAGTTCGCGGTGAACGGCAGGTTCGCTGCGGATCGCTCGTCGTCTTCGCTCTGCACGAGCGCGAAATTGCGCGCGGCGAGGAGGCGGTAGACAGCGTCGTCGAACCACGAATCGTGCCGGAACTCGAAAGCGGCCTTGAGATCCATCGGCAAGAGCTCGAGAAACGCGCTGAGCCGGGGCAGATCGAGACGCTGGAACGGCGGTAATTGAAACAGCATCGAGCCGAGCACCGGCGCGAGCTCCTGCACGGTTGCGAGCAGATAGCGGATCTCCTCTGCGCAATCGGCGAGGCGCTTGATGTGCGTGATGCGGCGCGGCGCCTTCACGGCGAATCGGAACGTGTCGGGGACTTGCTCGCGCCATTCCTTGAGCAGGGCCGGCGTCGGCAACCGATAGAAGGTGTTGTTGATCTCCACCGTCGGCAGACGAGTGGCGTAGTAGCGCAGCATCTCGGCCGGCTTCGTCTTCGCCGGATAAAACGGGCCCTTCCACTCCTTGTACGAGAAACCGCTCGTGCCGGCGCGCAAGTCCATGGCGGCCTACCGAGGCTCCACGCGCGCCGCGCGAGCGCGAGTTCGCGTCGCGCGGGGGTCGGCGGCCATAGCCTTGAGTTCGAGACGTTCTTTAGCCACCGTCATTGGCACACTTACGATATGGATCGAATACCGCGGCGGTGAGGGTTGGGTTGCAGCGGCAACGGAGCTATGCTTCCTTGGACGCATCCTCGTTCCGCAGATCGCCGCAGTTCGTCCATCGTAGTCGGCTCCGCACGAAGGTCGCAACACAAGAGATCAAGAATGGACCAGTATGCCCAGATCCAGGCCCAGCTCATCGCGAAGCAGGCGGAGCTCACGCGGCGCTTGCAACGCATCAAAGAAAACTTGACGGCCGGGCGCAGCGCGGACTCCCAAGAGCAGGCCCAGGAACTGGAAAACGCCGAGGTCGTCGATGCGCTCGGCAACGAGGCGCGCAACGAGATCAGCAGGATCGCGAAGGCACTCCAGCAGATCAAGAACGAGACGTACGGCATCTGCCTCGATTGCGGTGAGACGATACCGATGGCGCGGCTCGAGGCTCATCCGTTCGCTGATCGCTGCATTCGCTGCGCGACGGCGGTGGAATCCGGAGCACGCCGCCGCTAGCAGCACGGCCGAGCTTCAGAGGCGCCTAGTCTCAGGCCGCAGTCGCGCGAGCGCGTTCCACTTTCGTGCGAGCCGGAACGGCGGCCCAGCGCTCGAGCAGCTGCCGGCGCACCGTCGCGGCGCGCTCCGCCGCCGCGCGCTTGATCGGGCCGTAGCCGCGAACCTGTGCGGGCAAGCTCGCGAGCTCGATCGCGAGGTCGTACCGAGGCGCATCGAGCTCCGCGATGATCTTATCGAGCAACCCTTCGTACTCGGCGATCAGCGCTCGCTCGAGGCGGCGGTCGGCGCCGTAACCGAACGGGTCGAGCTTCGTGCCGCGCAGTTTTCGAAAGGAGGCAAGCACGCGCAACACCGGCACCATCCATGGGCCGAAGCGGTATTTTTTCGGCCGGTGCGTGTCGGGGTCCATTCCGGCGAGGAGCGGCGGCGAGAAATGAAAATTGATCTTCGCGTCCTCGCCGAAGTTGCGTCGGATGCTGTCGAGGAAGCCGGTCTCGGTGTATAGGCGCGCCACCTCGTACTCATCTTTATATGCCAGCAAGCTGAAGTAGTTGCGCGCCACGGTCGCGGTCAATGCATCGCTGCCGGGCCGCGCCTGCTGTTCCGCCGCCGTGACGCGCGCGAGCAAGCCCGTGTAGCGCTGCGCGTAGGCGCGATCCTGATACTCCGTGAGAAACTCGACGCGCCGCGCGATGATCTCGCGCAGCGATGCGGCTGGCTCGACGCCGCCTTCGCGGGTGCCGGCGAGTCGGTCTACCTCCTCATGGCTCTGTGCCGTGAACCGGCCCCAATTGAATGCGAGCTTGTTCTCCTCGACGTTACGCCCGTACAGCTCGAGCGCTCGATAGAGCGCGGCGCCGGATACGGGCAGCTGCCCGCGCTGAAACGCGAAACCGAGCATCAGCACGTTCGCGCCGATGCTGTCGCCGAGCAGCGCCGATGCGAGTCGCGTGGCGTCGAGCGTCGACACGCCGTCGGCCCGGCTCGCGGCGTTGAGCGCGCGCAGCAAGTCTTCCGCAGGAAACGCGTAGTCGGGGTCGCGGATGAACGCCGGCGGCATTTCCTCGTGCGTGTTCACGATTACTCGCGACCGCGCCGTGGACAGCATCGCGAGCGGCTCCTTGCCCGCCGCCACGATCAAGTCGGCGCCGAGCAAGAGATCGACCTGGCCGGCCGGGATGCGCATGCCGTGCAAACGCTTGGGATCGTCCGCGATGCGCACGTGCGACAGCACAGCGCCGAATTTCTGAGCGAGGCCCGTCTGGTCGAGCTGTAGAACGTGCTTGCCCTCGAGGTGCGCGGCCAAGCCGAGCAGACCGCTGGCAGTGACCACGCCGGTGCCACCGACGCCTGCGATCAGAATGTTGTGCACCGGGCCGCCTCTCGCCGCCTCCGGCTCCGCGAGGCTCGGCAGCGCCTCGTGTGCGAGCGGGCGCGGCGGGTTGCGCTGCGCGCCGGTCAACGTGACGAAGCTCGGGCAGAAGCCCTCCAAGCAGCTGAAGTCTTGATTGCACGAGGACTGATTGATGCGCCGCTTGCGACCGAACTCGGTCTCGAGCGACATCACCGATAGACAGTTGGATTGAACGTTGCAGTCGCCGCAGCCTTCGCAGACCAGGTCGTTGATCATGACGCGCTTGTCCGGCGTCTCGACCAGGCCGCGCTTGCGCTTGCGGTGCAGCTCCGCCGCGCAGGTCTGATCGTAGATCAAGGCGGAGACGCCGGAGGTTTCGCGCAGCTCGCGTTGGAGGCGGTCGAGACCGCGCCGGTCGTATACGGCAACAGTCGGCGGCAATCCAGACCGGTCGACATACTGCTCGACGCGATCAGTCACGATCATGATCGGCGCGACACCCTCGGCGACGAGCTGCTGCGCGACGCGCGCGACCGTGAGGTTGCCCTCGACCGGCTGCCCGCCCGTCATCGCGACCGCGTCGTTGAACAGGATCTTGTAGGTCATGTTCACGCCGGCCGCCACCGCGGCGCGAATCGCGAGGATGCCCGAATGCGCATAGGTTCCGTCGCCCAGGTTCTGGAAGACGTGCGGTTCCGAAGTGAACGGCGCGAGCCCGATCCAGGTCGCGCCTTCGCCGCCCATCTGCGTGTAGGTCACCGTATCGCGGTCCATCCAGCCCGCCATGAAGTGGCAGCCGATGCCGCCGACCGCACGGCTTCCTTCCGGAACTCGCGTCGACGTGTTGTGCGGGCAGCCCGAGCAGAAATGCGGCATGCGCTGCACGTTCGTGGTGAAGGGCGCGAGACGCCGCTCTTGGTTGTCGAGAAAGCGCACCCGTTCCTCGACGTCCGGGCTCGAGTGAAACCGCTGCATCCTCTTCGCGAGCACGCGCGCGATCAATGCCGGTGTGAGCTCGCCGTTGGAGGGCAGCATCCACTCGCCGCGCTCGTCGTGCTTGCCGATGATCAGCGGACGCGAGCTCGCGTGCCAGTTGTAGAGCTGCTCCTTGAGCTGGTTTTCGACGACGCCTCGCTTCTCCTCGACGACGACGATTTCTTCGAGTCCTTCGGCGAACTGCCGGATCGCCTCGGGCTCGAGCGGCCAATTCATCCCGACCTTGAAAAGCTTGATGCCGATCTCGCTCGCGCGTGTCCGGTCGATCCCCAGGTCCTCGAGCGCCTGCATCGCGTCCAAATGCGCCTTACCGCTCGTCACGATGCCAAAGCGCGAGTTGCGACCGTCGATCACGGTGCGATTCAGCTTGTTCGAGTGCGCGAATGCGAGAGCCGCCTTGAGCTTGTACCGCTGCAAACGGTATTCCTGGTCGTTCGGCGGATCCGGCCAGCGAATATTGAGCCCGCCGGGCGGCATGTCGAACGCCGGCTCCATAAGAGCGAACCGATCGGGATCGAGCACGATCGTCTGGGTCGCGTCCGCAGTCTCTTGCGTGACCTTGAGCCCGACCCAGCAACCGCTGAAGCGCGACAGCGCGATGCCGTAGAGCCCGAACTCGACGATCTCCCGAACATCGGCCGGCGCGAGCACGGGAATCATCGCATCCATGAAGCTGTATTCGCTCTGATGCGGCAGCGAGGACGATTTGCACGTGTGATCGTCGCCGGCGACGACGAGGACACCGCCACGCGCCGAGCTCCCGGCCGCGTTGCCGTGCTTGAACGCATCTCCGGAGCGGTCGACGCCGGGACCCTTGCCGTACCACATCGAGAAAACGCCGTCGTACTGCGCCCCCGCGAACAAATCCGTTTGCTGCGAGCCCCAGATCGACGTGGCGGCCAAGTCTTCGTTGAGACCGGGCTGGAAGTGGATATGCCCTGCGTCGAGGAATTTTTGCGCGCGCCAGAGCTCGCGGTCGAGGCCGCCGAGCGGCGAGCCGCGGTAGCCCGAGACGAAGCCCGCCGTCTTTCGTCCCGCGCGCCGGTCGAGATAGCTCTGCGTCAGCAGCAAACGCACGAGCGCCTGCAGGCCCGTGATGAACAGCGTGCCGGTGTCGATCCGGTAGCACTCATCCAGGCGTTCGATGTGGCGCAATTGCATTGTGACGCTCGGCCTCAACCTTCGGGTGCGACTGTCGCGCCCGCAGCATTATCGGCTATTCGCTACACATCCGGGTAAGCAGCAAGGGCGCCTGTCAAGACTTCCGGATCCACGTTGCCCCCAGACAATACCACTCCGACGCACTTGCGGCCGTGCTGGGACTCTTGCAGCAGCGCCGCCAAACCGACGGCGCCGGAAGGCTCGAGCACTAGCTTCAGGTGCCGCGCAGCGAACGCCATTGCCTGCAAGGCCGCCGCGTCGTCCACCGCGACGGCCCCCGCGAGGCGGCGCCGATTGATCGCAAACGTGATCGCGCCGGTCGTTGGAGCACGCAAGGCGTCGCAAATCGTCGGCGGCTGCGCGTGCAGAACGCGGCGCTCGCCTTGGGCAAGCGACTCGCGCAGATCGTCGTAGCCCTTCGGCTCGACGGCATAGATAGCGCACTCGGGAAAGATTTCCTCGATTGCGAGCGCCGCGCCCGCGACGAGCCCGCCGCCGCTGCAGGGCACGTAGAGAGCCTCGAGCTTGAGATGGCGCGCCAGCGCGACGCGCGCGAGCTCGAGCGCGACCGTGCCCTGCCCCGCGATCACGTCGGGATGATCGAACGGGGGAAGCAGTGCCGCTGCTTGCGCCTCTGCAAGGCGAGTGGCGATCTGCTCGCGGTCCTCGCGCTCGCGATCGTATGGAACCACCTGCGCACCCCACCGCGCGGTGCTCTGCCGCTTGACCAGCGGTGCGTCCGCGGGCATCACGATCGTCGCCCGCATCCCGAGCCAGTGCGCGGCAAGAGCGACGCCTTGCGCATGATTACCCGACGAGAACGCCACGACTCCGGCGCTGCGTTCGGCATGCTTGAGCTGCAGGAGACGATTCAGCGCGCCGCGCAACTTGAAGCTGCCCGTCTGCTGCAGGGATTCGGCCTTGAGCAGAACGCGCACGCCCGCGCGCTGGTTCAAGAGCTCCGACTCGAGAACGGGCGTCTCGATCAGCCAGTCGCGCAGACGTTCGTGCGCCGCCTCGACATCCAACGCGGTTGGCAAAACATGCATCATCCGCGAACAGCTCCCTAGAGGGCGCATGAATAGCAGGCGCCGCCGGAAACGGCAAGCGCGATCCTTGAGGTACACTCGCGAGCGCCCTAACGCTGAATGCTTGATCGATGAGCTCATCGCCTCTCGTCCGCCTCTCCCGCGTCGACGTCGCTCTCGCAGGAACACCGGTGTTGCACGCGATCGATTGGGAGCTTGCGCGGGGCGAGCATTGGGGCATCGTCGGCGCAAACGGCAGCGGCAAAACCAGCTTTCTCAATCTCGTTGCAGGAACGCTTTGGCCGGCGCCCGACAGCGGCGTGCGCACCTACGACTTCGGCGACGGTGAGCAACGCGACGCTGTGGAGGCGCGGCAGCGAATCGTGCTCGTCGGCCACGAGCTGCAGGATCGTTACGCGCGTTGGAACTGGAATTTCTCGGCGCTCGACGTCGTGTTGTCCGGCGTCTATCGAACGGACGTCCCGCGGCGGCGCCCGCTAGCCGCGGAGCGCGCCCAGGCGCTGCAGATCATGCGGCAGCTTGCGATCGCGTACCTGGCCCAGCGGCCGTTTCTGCAGCTCTCGCGCGGCGAGCAGCGGCGTGTGCTCATAGCGCGCGGCTTCGCGTTCCAGCCGCTCGTGCTGCTCTTGGACGAGCCCGCGAGTGGGCTCGACCGCGGCGCACGCGCGGAGCTGCGCGAAATGCTGGAGCAGATCGGCGCGAGCACGACGCTCATCTGCTAGCGCGCACGTGCGGAGCGATCTACCGCCGAACATCGCGCGGATCCTGCACCTCGATCACGGCAGGATCGTGCGCGACCGCCCCGACGCGCACGCCGGGCGGCTCCCGCCCACGCAGCCCGACGCGCAGCACCGCTTCGCCGCGGCGGATGCGCCGCTCGTCGCGATCGAGCACGCGCACGTATGGTTGGGCACGCGCCACGTGCTCCAGGACATCACTTGGCGCCTGCTCGAGCACGAGCACTGGCTCGTCACGGGCGCTAACGGCGCGGGGAAGAGCAGCTTCTTGCGGCTGGTTCATGGCCAATTGCGCCCCGCGCTCGGCGGCGAGATCCGCTGGCCCGCGCTCGGCGACCCGCGCAACGTTTGGACCCTGCGCAAGCGCATCGCATGGGTCGCAGCGGAGCTGCAGGCGGGCTACCGCTACCCGACGACCGTGCGCGAGTGCGTCGCGTCGGGATTCGAATCGAGCATCGGCTTGACTCGGCAACCGAATGACGAGGAACGCGCCCGCGTCGAGGAGGTTCTCGCGCAGCTCGAGCTCACCGAGATCGCGCAGCGCAAGCTTGCAACGCTGTCGTACGGTCAGGTGCGGCGTGCGCTCGTGGCGCGAGCGCTGGTTTCTCGTCCTCGCATCCTGCTGCTCGATGAGCCGTGGGAAGGATTGGATCAGCGCAACGCCGCGCTATTCAACGATCACCTGCGCAGCGTCATGGCGGCAGGCACGCAGCTCGTCTGCTCGTCGCACCTTGATGCCCATCGCAAGCTCTTCACGCACGAGCTCGTACTCGAGCGCGGCGCCATCGCGTCCTCCGGAATCGGGGTCAGGCACGGTGCCTGACCCCGTGCCTGACCCTTCAGCGACTCGTCGGTAGCGGAGTGGCTTCGTGGCGGTGCAGCCGCCGCACCTCGCGAAAGTTGCGCCAGTGGGCGCTCGCGAGCACCAAGCTCGCGGCTACGTTGACCGCGACCTCGGCTACCGGATTCCATGCCGAGTGGCCCCACAGCGCGACGGCCGCCAAGATCGCCACGGCCACACCCCCTGCAACCACGATTCCGGACCGCCGGTGCACTCGAAAGCCGAGGCCGAATCCGACAACGCTCGTGGGCACTACGAGCCACAGCATCAAAGTGTGGAAATGCGCATTGTCGCCGAGGGAGATCGCCGCAATCGGCAGCACCGCCACGAGCAATGGCATTGCGAGGCAATGCACGATGCACACCGTCGACAACGCAATCGCGATTCGGTCGAAGTATCTGGATGAGGTCACTTAGGTCCGGCGCTCGATCGCCGCGTCTTTTTGCATACTGCCGGGCAGTGCCCGCCGGGCGGCGAGCATAGCGCAGTTTCCGCTCGCACGGGGACATGCTACTTTGCCGAGATGGAGCTGCGCGGCAAGACGGCATTGATCACGGGCGCGGGGCGAGGCCTCGGTGCAGCGATGGCGCAAGGCCTTGCGGAGCGCGGCGCAAACCTCGCGCTCGTAGACCTCGACGAGGCGGCGCTCGAGGGCACTCGCGAAGCGTGTATCCGATTCGGCGTCACGGCACGCAACTACGCTGCAAACGTCGCGATGGAAAACGACGTCGTGAACGTATTCGATCGCGTCGTTGGTGACTTCGGCCGCTTGGACGCTGCGATCGCCAACGCAGGCATTTTGCGCGACGGCTTGCTGATCAAGGCAAAGGACGGCGAGATCACCGGAAAAATGAGCCTCGCGCAGTGGCAAGCCGTGATCGACGTGAACCTCACCGGCGTGTTTCTCTGCGGTCGCGAGGCCGCGGAGCGGATGGTGCGTTCAGGCAACGGCGGTTGCATCATCAACATCTCGAGCATTTCCCGCGAGGGCAACTTCGGCCAGAGCAACTACTCTGCCGCGAAAGCGGGCGTCGCCGCTCTGACCGTCGTTTGGGCCAAGGAGCTCGCGCGCCATCGCATACGAGTCAATGCAATTGCACCGGGCTTCGTGAAGACCGAGATGGTCGCGAGCATGAAGCCGGAGATGCTCGAGAAGATGGCCGCCAACATCCCCGTGCAGCGTCTCGGCGAGCCGCATGAGATCGCGCACGCGGCGGCGTTCATCTTGGAGAACGATTACGTGACCGGCCGCGTGATCGAGATCGACGGGGGCCAACGCATCTAGCTCGGGGTATCCGCAACTTGCTTCGCGCCAGCATCTAGGATGAAGAGCCATAAAGTCACGGGCGGCGGAGCGGCGCAGATCCACGTCGTTGAGACCGGCAACAAAAAGGGCCGCCCGATCCTGTTCATTCACGGGTTTTCCCAGTGTTGGCTCGCCTGGAGTCGGCAGCTGCGCTCCGACTTGGCCAAAGACTGCCGCCTTGTCGCAATGGATATGCGCGGTCATGGTCTCTCGGACAAACCACGCGAGGGGTACGCAGACTCGAAACTATGGGCTGACGACGTGAACGCCGTAATCGAGGATTTGGACCTCGATCATCCCGTGCTTTGCGGATGGTCGTATGGACCTCTCGTAATCCTCGATTATGTGCGGCATTACGGTGAGGATGGCATCAGCGGGCTCAACTTCGTCGGTGCGATTACGAAGCTTGGCAGCGACGAGGCAATGTCGGTCATCACCCCAGAGTTCCTGCGCCTCGCACCGGGTCTCTTCGCGACCGACGTGCAAGAGAGCGTGATGAGTCTCGAGTCGTTGTTGCGCATGTGCTTCACCCGACCGCTTTCGGACGACGACCTGTACCTCATGCTCGGGGTACAACTTGTCCGTTCCACCCTACGTCCGCCAGGCACTATTTTCTCGCGCGCTCGACAACGACGATCTTCTACCGAAGATCCGCAAGCCCGTATTGATTACGCACGGCAGTCGAGACGCTATTGTGAAACCCGCAGTCGTCGATCAGCACAAGGCTGCTATCGCTCACGCTGAAATCCACATGCTCGCGGACGCGGGACACGCGCCTTGCTGGGAAGACGCCGCGGCGTTCAACCAGCGGCTGCGGGCATTTTGCGAAAGCCTCTAGAAAAAAGGCCGGCAACCTCGCGGTTGCCGGCCAATCTAGACGCTGGAGAAACGACTAGCTGCTAACCCGTGTACGCCCGCTCGCCGTGCGAGGTGATGTCGAGCCCTTCGCGCTCCTGCTCCTCCGTGACCCGCAGCCCGACGACCGCCTTCACGATGTAGAAGGATACGAACGAGACGACCGCGGTCCACACCGTTACGAGCAGAACCGCCTTGGTCTGAATCCACAGCTGAGCGCCGATGCCGGGATAGCCCATCGTCACGGTCACCCAGTCCGTCACGAGGCCCGGGCCGCCCAGGCTCGGCTCGTTGAACACGCCGGTCAGGAGCGCTCCCAAGATGCCGCCGACCGCATGGACGCCGAACACGTCGAGCGCATCGTCGACGCCGATCATCTTCTTGAGTCCGGTGCAGCCCCAGAAGCACACGATGCCCGCGAGCACGCCGATCACGAACGCGCCCGGAATGCCGACGTTGCCGGCCGCGGGCGTAATCGCGACCAAACCTGCGACCGCGCCCGAGGCCGCGCCGAGCATCGAGGGCTTGCCCTTGAGCAGCCATTCCGCGAACGTCCACCCGAGCACGGCGCAGGCGGTTGCGAGGAACGTGTTCATGAACGCGAGCGCCGCGAAACCGTTCGCCTCGAGCGCCGAGCCCGCGTTGAACCCGAACCAGCCGAACCACAGCATCGACGCGCCGATCATCGTCATCGTCAGGTTGTGCGGCGCCATGATCTCCTTGCCCAAGCCGACGCGCTTGCCGAGCACGATCGCCCCGACGAGCCCCGCCACACCCGCGTTGATGTGCACGACGGTGCCGCCCGCGAAGTCCAAGGCGCCCCACTGCCAGATCAAGCCCGCGCTCGCGAGAAGCTCGTCCGCGTTGGCATCGGGCGTGTAGGCGTCCGGGCCGGCCCAGAACCAGACCATGTGCGCAACCGGAGCGTAGGAGAACGTGAACCACAACACGAGGAACAGCAGGATCGCCGAGAACTTGATGCGCTCGACGAGCGATCCCAGGATCAGGCAGCACGTGATGGCCGCGAACGTCGCCTGGAACGCGACGAACACGATTTCGTACATCGGCGTGGCCTTGCTGAACGTCGCGCCGAGCGAGAACATGCCTGTCGCGGAATCGAACACGCCGGAGAGGAAGGCCCGGTCGAGGCTACCGAAGAACGCGTTGCCCGTAGTGAACGCCAGCGAGTAGCCGTAGATGCACCAGAGCACAGTGATCAGCGAGAAGCTGACAAACACCTGCATCAGCACCGACAGCATGTTCTTGCTGCGGACGAGCCCGCCGTAGAACAGCGCGAGCGCGGGCACCGACATCAGCAGCACGAGCGCGGTCGAAGTCAGCATCCACGCGGTGTCCCCCTTGTCTGGCACCGCGCTCTGCGCGGCCGCGATGCCGGGAAGCGCTGCGATGAGCAGTGCGCTGGTCCCGGCAAAAACTCTCTTCAACAATTTCATCGTTGTTATCCTCCTCATGCCCCTACAGCGCTTGATCGCCGGTCTCGCCGGTCCGAATGCGCACGGCGTGATCGAGATCGAAGACGAAAACTTTGCCGTCGCCGATCGAGCCCGTGCCAGCGGCACTGACGATCGCTTCCACCGCCTGCTCCACGAGCGCATCAGGCACGGCTGCTTCGATCTTGGTCTTCGGCACGAAGTCGACGGAGTACTCCGCGCCGCGATAGAGCTCCGTGTGGCCTTTCTGCCGGCCGAAGCCCTTGACCTCCGTCACCGTCATGCCTTGCACGCCCGCTTCAGCCAAAGCTTGCCGAACGTCCTCGAGCTTGAACGGCTTGATTACTGCCGCTATGAGTTTCATTTGGTACCTCGATGGTTGTTATCGTGCCGGCGCGTCACTCTCCGCCGATGCCGATGTTCTTCTTGATCGCGAACGTGACCGTCCACTCGCCGAACTCCTGGTCGTCGAGGAAGTTCGTGACTGGCAAGTCATCGCTAGTGATTACGGCGGCCGTCAGATCGATGCCGTGCTCTTCGAGGCTGTACGTGTAGCCCATCTCGAAGTAATCGCCGTCGAAGTCTTCGCTGAAGCTGCCGATCTTGTAGTACGGGCCTTTTTCCGGTGAGATCGTGACCGACGTGAAGGTGTAATCGGCCGGAGTGCCGAAGCCGTCGTACTCGCCGATCGCGACGTCGAGGGCGAAGATCCCGAAGCCGATACCCGAGATTCACTTCCTCGTAGGTGTCGTCGAAATCGTCGCTGTAGTAATAGCCGGTGAAGCCGATCTTGTAGGTGAAGTTGTCGCCGCCCGCGAAGCCGAAGTACAGGTCGTACTCGAGACCGTCGCCGACGTCCGCGCCCCACGTCCCGGCGTAGAAGCCGTTCTCCATCGCATAGTCGAAGCCGCCAAAGGCCGACGAGTCTTCCTGGAAGATTCCACGGTAGAGGTACTCGCTGACCCAGCCGATGTTGGCCGAGAACTGGGCGTTGGACGTCGCAGGCGCAGCTGCAGCCGCCACCAGCACCAGAGCAGGGACAAAGTTCATTTTTCTCATACGCGGATTTCCTCCTCGCGCAAACCCAATGTGATAGGACGGCCCGCCATTGCACCATCCGTGCCACAGGAAAGAGCACATACAAATCAAACGGTTGAGTGAAGAAGGGCTTTCTGAGGGCATAGCGCGCGCACTCTTCGGGTGCACGCGCTGCACTAATGCGGGGCGATCAGGAGCTTCGGTACTACTCGTCGGGCCCGACGGTCAACGCCATGCCGTCGAGTGACTCGGAGACGACGATCTGGCAGCTCAAGCGCGAGCGGTCGGCATCGAACGAGGTGAGATCTTGGAGCATCAGCCGCTCTTCGAAGCTCCGCGGCGGAAGGCGGGGCGCCCATGCCGGATCGACGAGCACGTGGCACGTCGCGCATGCGCACATTCCGCCGCACACGGCCTCCACGCTATCCGGCAGGTCGCGGATGCTCTCCATGACGGAGAAGCCCGGCCGCGCGTCGACCTCGATCACGCGTCCATTGCGATCGGTGACGACAAGCTTGACCATCCCTCGACCCAGCAACGGCAAATGCCGCTGCACGCACGCCGCGACTATAACAAATGAGGCCAGCGTGCTTGCGACGGCCATGGATGGCCGGAGTGCCGCAATTGCAGGAGCGAATTGCGGCTAGCGGGAATTGTACGGATCGAAGCCGCCGCCGCTGTCGCGGTCGGTCGGCTCGGCGACACTAAGGCTCGTCGCTCCGCGGCGGTCGGATTTGCCCGGCGCCTTCTTCTTTGCGCTGGCGATAGGAACCTTCTGCGTCGGCTCGAGCGCCAAATCGTGATTCTCGAGGCGCTTGAGCAACACGGACGTGCTCTCGATAATCTCGCGCGCCCAGCGCCACACGCTGTTGCCGCGGCTATCGATCTCGACGCGGCCGGCGGGGCTCTTGATCTTGCCCGAGTCGCTGCCTTCGTCAGCGCGCTGTTCGTTTTTGTGTGCCATATTTTGTCAAACCGCCAGTGGGGCGATACTGCACGAAGATTACCGGAGCGTCGCACGCCGCGCCGTTATCGCGATCACAAAACCGGCCGCGTGCCGTCCCGCGCGTCCTCAGTTGGCGCGGAGCACCTCGAGGGCGGCGGCATGCAATTCCGGCGTCGCGGCCGCGACAACGCAGCCCCCGGTTAGCGGCGGTCTTCCCTCCCAGTCGGTCACCACGGCGCCCGCGCCTTCGAGCACGGGAATCAGCGGCACTATGTCGAATGGTTTCAGCTGCCCCTCGACGACGAGATCCACGAACCCGGCCGCGAGCATCGCGTAGTTGTAGCAGTCGCCGCCGAATCGGTGCAGCAAGCACTTCGCCGCGAGCGCGCGGAACGCCGCAGCAGCCGCGCCCGCAAACATGTCGGGATGTGTAGAGGCGAGCGCGGCGTTCGCGAGACTCTCGCAGCGCCGAGCTTTCAATCGATCGCGCCGATCAGGCTTGATCAGCCAGCTGCCGCCGGGCGCGCCGAAGAAGATCTCCTCGAGGACGGGTTGACTCAAGAGTCCGAACAGCGGCGTGTCGTTGTGGGTCAACCCGACGAGCGTGCCCCACAACGGCGATCCCATCATGAACGCACGCGTGCCATCGATCGGATCGATGAACCACGTGTATGCGGATTGCGCCGGACGGACGCCCTCTTCTTCGGCGACGATCCCATGATCGGGGTAACGCTCGATGATCCGCGCACGCAGCACGCGCTCGATCGCTCGATCCGCGCTCGTGACAGGATCGAAAGCGTTGCTGCCCTTGTTCTCGATCGTGAAAGAGCGCCGGAAATGTGCATGCGCGATCGCGCCCGACGTGCGCGCCAGCTCGAGAGCGAAATCCTCGAGCTCGAGAATGGACGGCTGACTCATAGCATCCCTTGCAACCGCGGACTCGCCGTGCTCGACGGCGCTCATTCCCGTCCGATCAATGCGCAACCGGCGCCGCCTCGCGAGCGTCCACGGGCTTCGGCACCGGCCCAATCACGAACCACAATGTAATCAAGACGAATGTCGAGACCAGCGCCGGCACGGCGGCCGCCCAAAAGAGCTGTTGCGGAGCCCATCCCTGCGCGACGAGCACGGCCGCAAGCGACGGCCCCACGATCGCGCCGAGCCGTCCGACGCCGAGACCAGCTCCTACACCGGTCGACCGAAGATACGTCGGATAGAAGCTCGAGGACAACGCGTTCAAGCCCGGCTGCCCGCCGACGATGCACCATCCCGCGATGAATACGAGCACGTACAGCACGGGCAACGCGAGGCCAGGCTGACCGATGAGCGAAATGCTCACAGTCGCGACCGCGAACGTCAGGGCCAGCATCGGCGTGAAGCCGCCGCGCAAGATGAGCCATGCGAGTCCGAACGCTCCCACCGTGCCACCGACCTGCACCAGCGTCGCCAATAGAATGGAAGTGCTCTGGTCGTAACCCATCATTCGCTCGAAGATCGTCGGCAACCAGCCGGACAACGAATAAAGCACGAGGATATTCGTGAAATTGACGATCCACAGCAGCGTCGTCACGAATGCGCGGCCCTCTTGAAACAGATGCCAAAACGGCACCCCGCTGCGGCTCGTCTCATTCGCCGTGAACGTTCGTGCTCGCGTCGATGCGCAACGTCGGATCGAGCTGCTTCAGCCAGCGGGCCAACTGATCGAATCGCTTCTTGCGGACCGCAAGAAACTGGAGCGACTCCGGCAACCCCCAGAACATCGCGATGGCGACGATCAGCGGAATCACTCCGCCGACGATGAATACGGATCGCCAGCCGAACGCGGGGATCAGCTCGCGCGCGACGAATCCGCCGATGGCCGCGCCGAGCGTGAAGCCCATCGTGATGCACATGATCCATGCCACGCGCGTGCGCTTCGGGCTGAACTCCCCGACTAGCGCGGTCGCGTTCGGGATGATGCATCCCAGGCCCACGCCTGCGATCAGACGCAGCCAGAAAAGCTGCTCGATGTTCTGCGCGAACGCAGTCAGATCGTCATCACGGAGAAGAACAAGCGTGGCCCACACGAGTACGGGGCGCCGCCCGATCTTGTCCGCGACCATGCTGAACACGAGCGCGCCGAGCAGCACTCCGAAGTTGCCGGCGGACAACAGCGGCCCAAGCGTTGGTTGCGGAACGTTCCATTCCGCGAACATCGCAGTCGCGACGAAGCCCATCGCCTGGACGTCGAAGCCGTCCATGATCAGCGAAGCCAAGCACAGCGCGAACACGCGGACTTGCAGGGAGCCGATGCGGCAGTTGTCGAGTAGTTCCGTGAGGTTGATCGCTCCGCCCGCGGCGCCAGTCGTTTGCATTGTCGAGTTCCCCCGTGCAGTAACCGGTCGTCGCGCGCGATTCGCTCGGCGGCGAGGTCCCGGCCACTCGTGCACTATACACGGGGCAGCCACCGCGCCGCAGGCGGCGCAACGCGTCAGGCGGGGAAGAAATCGATCGGCTTCGTCGTCGTGATCGACTCGACGTCCTTGGCCTCGAACTGCAGGAGCAACACGCGCTGCACGAGCTTTTGCTCGAGCTCCGGATCGTTGAGCTCTGAAGACACGACCTCGCAAAACGTCACCCTGCCGTCCGGCGAGATCGTCAGGCGCAGGACGACTTTGCCCTCCAGCGCCGGATTCTGCCGCAGCGCCCGGTTGTACAGCGTATAGATGGCGCCCTTGTTGAGGTCGAAGACCCGCTCGATCTCTTCGCGGCTTCGAGACGGTTTGTTGCTCTCGCCGCTGCGCTGCGCGGCGCCGCCGGCCGGGCCCAGATCCTCGACCGGGCTCGCAACCTGCGTGGTAGCGCGCTCGCTCAAGCCGCCGCCGCCCGTGTTGCGGCTCAGCGCTGCCGTGTTGATGCCGCCGCTGCTCGTCCCCACGCGGGAAGTGATCAACGAGCGCTCGGCGAGCGGGGTCGTGCCCTCCACGGCACCCACCACTTCAGCGCGATCCAGCCGGTCGGCCGTGCGGTCATCGCGCAACGACGCGAGTTGCTGCGCGAACGGCAACAAGCCCGCAACTTTCGCTCGCTCGCGCGCGAGCTGCGTCGTGTCGACGGGCTCGGGCTCGGGCTCCGGGACGGGTTCGGGCGTGACTTCGGGCTCGGGCTCCTCGACGACCGGCTCCTCGACCACCGGCTGGCTCGGGCTCCGGCACGGGCTCGGGTTCCTCGGCGATCACCGGCGGCGGGGGCGGCGGCGGAGCCTCACGCTCCAGGACCAACCGAACGAGGCGCTTCGGCACCTCCTCTACCTGCGTCGGATCCGGTTTCGGAGTCGGCAGGATCGCGATCAACAACGAAAGCAGGAGGATCGCGCCGATCGAGGACCGCAGGATCTTGCGAAACTTCTCCTCTTCCTCGGCCCCCGTGGACCATGGCAGCTCGTAGATTCGATACAGTGCAACTGCGCCTTCGGCCATGGCTGATCCTTCAGTTCAACGCCACGGCCATTTGCACGTCGGAGGCCTTTTGCAGCACGGCCAACGACAATTGACCGTAGTCGGCCGCCGTCGAAGTCGCCATCACCTTCTTCAGCAATTGGTACGGAATCTCCTTGTCCGCCATGATCGTGACTTCGCGGCTCGCAATCGCCTCCTCTTCGGTTTGGGGTTGCGTGTCCACGAGCACTCGTTCCTTTTGGTTCTCGAGCGCGCTCTGCAGCGCCGGGATGATGACGCTGTCGCTCGCCATGATGTCCGCGATCTTTCCTAGCGCCTGACCCTCCATCAGTATCTCAGTGTCGGTCACGATGACGACGACGGCATCGCTCGCGTGCTGTTCCGCTATGGATTCGGGCAGCTGCACGTCTTTTGCGCTCGGCAGCACTTCGACTTCCTCGGTCGAATACACCAGCAGAAAGAACACGAGAACCGTGAGCATGTCGATCATCGACACGAGATTGATGATCGCCTCGCCCTTGTGCCGTTTGTGATGCCGCTGCATGCGCGCGGCGCGCCCCATGTACTTCATCGATCGGCCTTCAGTTCAACACCGGCGCATCGCCGATCGATATTTCGGGAAAAAGCTCGGTGCGCATGAGGCGATCAGCGTCCATCCGCTCCTGCACGCGCACTTTGTCCATCACCGCAACGAGCAGCTCGTACGAGATGTCGGGCTCGAGCAATAGAGTCGCATCGGCCTTCTCGGGGAATTGCTGCTTGATGCGGGAAAGATAGGCGGCCAGCTGGTCGAGGTGATAGTCCTCGCCGGTCTTCTCGATCCGACTCAGGAGGCCCGTCGAGCGGTCGCCGACCTCGATGCCGGATTCCCGAACCGTGATCTCGAGCTGAAACTCCGGCGGCTTGTCGTCCACCGTCGATTGCGACGTCGGCAGATTGAGCTCCAGGATCGCGAGCCGCACGAAACCGCCGTGCACGAGCAGAAAAAACACGAGGATCGTGAACATGTCGATCATCGAGACCAGGTTGATCTCGGCATCCTTGTGCCGCTTGCGGTGGCGCTCTATGCGCGCACCGCGACCCATGGCTTGCATCGATCGATCCTCGGCTGACTAGGAGCGTGAGCGCTCTACGCGCGCCGCGGCGCGGGAGCGCCGCCCGCGACGGCGTCAGCCGGCTTGCCTTCGCCCGTCGCCCGCTCGGTGATCGCGTTCAAGAACTTGACCGAGGCCATCTCGAGGCTGTCGATGATCTCCGTGGTCTTCGTCTGCAACAGCGAGTGGATGAGCACGAGCGGAATGGCGACCATCAGGCCGAAGGCCGTGCAGTTCATGCCGATCGAGATACTGGAGGATAGGAGCTCTGCCTTCTCGGCGGGATTCGCGTTCGAGACCGCCGTAAACGCGTCGATCAAGCCAATGATCGTGCCAAGCAATCCCATCAGGGTGGCCATGTTGGCGAACGTCGCAAGATAGTGCGTGCGCTTCTCGAGACGAGGTAGCACCTCCATGAGGCTTTCTTCCATCGCCTGCTCGACGTCTTCACGACGCCGCGCGGAGCGTACGCGGTTCAACCCGTACGTCATGATCTGAGCAATCACGGCCTTGGACTTGCTCGTGACCTGCATCGCGCCGCTCAAATTGCCCGACTTCAGATACGGCGTGACGGCATTCCAAAGCGCCTTGTTCTTGGTCCTCGTGATGGTGAGATACAGCCAACGTTCGACCGCGATCGCCGCACCGAGCGCGAGGATCAACACGATGGGAAACATGAACACACCACCGTTCTTAAAGAACGTCACGATCGTGGCATAGACTTCCATTCAGATCACTCCTCTTCGCTCTCGCCGTACAGGGCCTCGTAGTACTCCAGATGCCTTTCGAATACCTCGGGGTCGACCGGGGTCAGCACCTCATCGAGCAAGGTGTTCACCGGCCGACCTACGAGATCCCCAAGATCGGACTTCTTCCAGGGGACGATGTACAACACCTTAGGCAATTCCTGATTGCCGGTAATTGACGTGGTTCCCAGATCGAGCGTGTCTATGACTCGCGAGTTGCTCGTCGGCGCGGGCGGGTTGCTCGCCTGCGGTACCTCGTCGACCGCTGGCACCGGCGGCGGTGGCGGTGCCGCACGCGGAGGCTGATTCGCGGGCGTGTTGGGATTCAGCAGAGCCACAGCGCGCGGCGGCCGATCCGTCGGCTCCGGCAACTCGGCGCCGACGTCGACCGCGGGCTCGAGATCTTCCGCGCCCGCGAGCGGCGCCCTACCCTGGCGAGGCGCGGCAGGCTCTTGAGCTCGTGCACCCGCGGCCGCTGTAAGCAACGCTGCGAGCAGCACGATGGTCGACTTCATTGGCCGTCCTCCTGCGCGACGCGCGACGTGGTGTTGGTGCTACCGAGTCGGCGGCGCAGATCGACGATCCAACGCGCGACGTTTTCGTTCGGCTCCTCCAACGAGGCTTGATAGAGCTCGTAGTGCTCGAGCGCCTCCGCTTCGCGGCGGAGGTACACGTCGAGAAGCACGCCCAAGTTGTAGTGAGCCAGGCCGTAATCGGGATCGGTTGCGAGTGCGTGCTCGTACGCGGCCTGCGCGTCGGTGAAGCGGCCTTCGTTGCGCAGCAGAATGCCGAGCTGGTTGTTGGCGGCCGCGTGCCCCGCGTCGAGCGCGAGCGCTTGGTCGAGCATCGTGCGCGCTTCGCGCGTGCGGTCATCGCGCATGTAGATGATTGCTAGATTCACGTACGGACCCGGATAGTCCGGATACGCGAGCACGAGCTCCTCCAGCGTGAGCTCGGCCTCGGCCCAGTTCTCCGTGCGCATGGCAGTCAGCGCACGCTCGAACGCTTGCGCGACGGGCTCGGGCACCGGAGCGGCAACGAGCGCGGCTGCTTCGGCCGCGGCTTCCTCCGCGGCGCGCCGATCCCGGCGGCGATCGCCACGCTGCTCGTTCTCGACAGGCTGCGCGGCGGCAGCCGGCGCTGCCGTGGTCGGCGCGACGACCGTCGGCTGCTCGAGCGCCGGGCGCGGCGGCGCCGACGCGCCGCACGCTGCCAACGCTGCGCCGATCAGCACCAGCGCCACGGGACGCGCTGCGCTCGGTGGCGAATTAGCGAATGACTTCGACAACGCCCTCTCCTATCTCCGCTTTCGCGTAGCGCGCGGGCAGCAACGTAGCGAGCTGCTCGATGCTCTTGCGCACCCACTCGTCGTAGAGACCGTCGGCAGTGCGCGCGGCATTCACCTCATGCAGCTCGATCGCCTCTTCTTCGAACGGAAACGCCTGCTCCTCGAGCAGAATGTCGTATTGCTCGAGCTCCGCGGCCGTGAGCTCGGCGGGACGCTCCGACGCGAACAAATCGCGGGAGAGAGCGTGGTACAGCTCGGCGATCTCGTAGTTCGCGGCCGTCGTGACCTCGGCGACGCCGTAGTCGGCCGCCTTGCCGTACGCCGCAAGCGCTTCCTTCATCCGCTCCTGCTTCGTTTGCAAGCTGTTCTCGAGCGGCACGACCAAGCGGGTCCCCAAGAACGCATCGCGCGTCGGTTGGGCCAACGCGAGCTGCGCTTTCGCGGCCAAGTAGCGCGTGCGATCGGTGCGCTCGGCGCCCGCCGCCGCGTCGGCCGTGACGATGTCGGTCAGCCAGCGCGTGCGCTCGGCCTGATTGCCCGAAGCATCAGCGATCTCGAGAAGCTTCTGACGAGCCTCCATCGCCTCGGCCACGGGATTCGGATAGCGCTGCACATAGCGGCTGAACGCTCCGGCCGCGG
This sequence comes from uncultured Gammaproteobacteria bacterium, assembly GCA_963744305.1. GTDB lineage: Bacteria > Pseudomonadota > Gammaproteobacteria > Steroidobacterales > Rariloculaceae > FEN-1219. Next base: position 75,900 of record CAVUTF010000007.1, on the reverse strand, counting down.
CCGCGCTCTGACCGGTGTTCGTGTAGAGCTCCGCCGCGCGCCACAAAGCCTCTTTCTTCACGTCCGGCGTGCCATCGCCGTCGGCGATGCGCTCGAACTCGCTCGCGGCGAGCGCGCCGTTGCCGACCTCTACATACGCAACGGCGAGCTTCGCGGTGACGTCCGCACCGAGCTCGTGATCGGGAAAGTTCCTCCGAAAGTCCTCGAGGACGGTGGTCGCGCGCGCGAAGTCGCCGACCTGGATCAAGGCCGCGGCCGCGTCGTACTCGGCCGTCGCGCGGATGCTCGACGTCGGCGCCGCGCGGCCGACCCGCAAGAAGTGCTCGACGGCGATGTCGTATGCCCCCGCATCTCGCGCTTGCTCTCCCTGCTTGTAGATCGACGACGCGATTCGCTCGACGATCTGCGGGCGCTCGCCGTCGTCGGCCGGGAGCATCGCATTCAGCTGCAGATAGGCTCCTTCCGCTTCGAGATAGTTCGTGAGGTCGAACTCCGAGTGCGCGACGACGGTCCACGCAGTGCGCTGCAGCGCCATAGTTGGCGGCGGCTGACGAGCGACCACTTGCCGGGCTACGTCGCGCGCACGCGCAAAGTCGTGCAGCACGAACAGCTTCTCCGCGGCGTCCGTCTGCACGGTTGCGGCCTGCTCATGAGTCGGGTAGCCGTCGGCAAACCGCAGCGCGCTGTCGATGCCTTGGCGGTGCCACTCCGCACGCGCCGCGCCGTCGAGTGCATCCTCCTGCTTCGCGTAGGCGAGCAGCGCGGCGTAGCCCGCCTCGCCGCCGTGCGCGTGAAACGGATAGGCGTACGCCGTGCGCTCGTACTCGAGCGCAGCTTCGCGATAGTTGCCGCTCTCGAACAGCACTTCCGACAGCAGGAAATTCGTCTCGGGAGCGTTGGCGTCGTCGGGGAACGATTGCAGATACGTGCGATACCAGCGTGCCGCCGCCGCGTACTCGGCCGCGTCGTGGCTCGCTTGAGCTTGAGCGTGGTGATGCGCCGCGAGATCCGTGACGTTCGCCTTCAAATGCGCCACGACCTCGGGTTGCTGGTCGTAAGAAAATCGCTGCCAATAGGGGCTGCCGGGCCCATAGGTCTCGACGAAACCTTGCTTGCCGTCGAGCACGAGGTCCGCGAAGCCGCCTTGCTTGAACGCCTCGATGACCTCGACCTGCAGCAGCGGCGCCTTCGCATGATACGGATCGAGCTCGACGAAAGCGTGGTAGGCATCGGCGGCGTCTTGGTATCGCTCCTGTTCGAGATACAGGTCGCCCAAGTTCGTATAGACGATGAATGCGTACGGCCGCGAGCCGTTCCTGCCGAAGTACTCGGAGATCGCTTCGGGACCGTCGAGATACGAGAAGCTGATCGACAGCACGCGAAACGTATCCTCGACGAGCTCTTGCTCGGCACGACCCATCGCGGAGTACTGCACGGCGGGATCCGCCTCGACGGCGCTTCCGACCTCGAACTTGCGGTCGAGCAACGCAAAGAACGATTTGAGGCCTGCGGCGTGCTCCTGCAGCTTGAACAGCGCCCAGCCGTGCTTGTAGAGCGCCTGCTCGTAGAACGCTGACGACGGCCCTTCGGCGAGCACGTCAGCGTACGCGTCCTCGGCTTCGCGATAACGCTTCTGCACGAACAATGTCTCGCCGCGCCGGAATTGCGCCTCGTCGAAATGCGGCGTCTGCGGATATTCCTCGATCAATTGATCCAGCGTTTGCAGCGCGTCCTCGAGTCGGCCATCGGCCTCGAGCGCCCGAGCAAGCTGGTACAGCACTAGATCGTTCTTTGCATAGCTCGGATATGACTCGAGCAGTTGCTCGTACATGTCGATCGTGCCCGTGAACGCAGTTCCGAGCGACTGCACATTGTTCTGCAGCTGCTGCACCTCGGACGCCTCGAGCTGCAGGTCGGCCAGGCGCCGCATCGCTTCCGCGCGCAGCAATGGATCCTCCGACGCGAGGTCGAGAAACAGGCGATAACTTTCCATCGCCTTCGCCTCGCCGGCGACGATGCTGGCGTTCGTGTCTACGGCTACGTCTCGGTGCTCCAGATCCTTGATCGTTCCCGTAGGATCCGGGGACTCGTCGCGGTCACGGTCCGGTCGCGGCCGAAGGGCCAGACCGCCGCGATCGCGATCAGCGTCAAGAGCGGCGCGGCGCTCATCGGCTGCCCACCGCAAGCACGCCGTCGGCGGACGCCGGTTCGCTCGGCGCCGCGCGCGCCGCGCTGCGATCGTAGATCGACGCTAGAGCGAACCGAGCTTGCACCATGTAGGTATTCAAGCGAGCTCGTTGCGCTTGCAGCTCTTCCACGGCGATGTCGCGCAGGAAATCCTGCTGCCGCAGCAGTGCGGTTTGGGCGGTGGCCTGCAAGCCGAGCACGCGCGGCCGCAACGCGTCGATGCGAACCGTAAGCTCGCCGAACTTTTCCGGCCATTCATTGCGCGCCGTCGCCACTTGATGGTGGCGGCGCTGCGCTTCGCGCAGCTCGCGGTCGAGCTGGTTCAAGCTCTTCTTCTCGGCCCACAGACGCGCCTTGTAATCGCGGCGCAAATCCCAGAGCAGCAGTCCCTTCAGAAAGCGGTGCTTCGTGCGCAGCTCCATGCTTTCCGGATCGCTCCCGAGCATTGCGAGCTGCGGCTCCATCGCAGTCAGCTTGCGCCAGGTTTCTTGCTCTTTCGGCGTACCGAGCGCGACGGCGTCTTCGCTGCGCTCGATCGCGCCGAGCCGCGACTCGAACTCCACGCGCTGCGCGAGCATTTGCTCGAGATCCACGCGGCCGAGCTCTGCTTCGATGTTCGGCAAGCGCTGCTCGTAGGCACGTTGCTTCGTGTCGAGAATGTCGTCGAAAGCGCCCAAGCTTTCGCCCCAACGCTCGAGATTGCGATTCACGTAGAGCAGATCGCGATAATTCTTCAGTCCCTCCTGAAAGCGGTGTGTCGCCATGAGCTCGTAGAGGTAGCGGCTCTCGACCGTGTCCGGCACCTTGTCGAGATGCCAATACCAGCCCGAGGCGCTGTCCGCACCGCCCGTGCGCTCGCCGAGAAGCTCCGTGATGAGCTTGCCGGCGCTGATCGCCTCGATCGATTCCGTGAGCCGGCCGATCTCGGCGTTGAAAGCCTCGATCGCGTCGACGTAGTGATCGGCGGCCTGCTTGTCGGCGCCGAGCTGAGCGAACGCATACGGCACGGCGAGCAAAGACTCCTGTACCGCCGAGTCGAGCAGGCTGCGGCCGCGCAGCTCGAGCCACGGCGCGAGCGCGCCTTCGAAGTTCTCGCTCTCGGCATCGGACCAGCCGACACCGAGCAGCGCTTTGTTCGAGTACGGCCCGACTAGGCGCACACGCTGCAATGACGGCTTCGCCTCGATCGGGCGGGACGCCTGCAGCCATGCATAACCGAGCGCGACGTTCGCTTTGTCGCGCAGCGCATCGAGCTCGGGGTTGTCGGGCTCGATCTGACCGACCTCGTCGAGAATCTGCGCGCCTTCCTCGACGCGCCCCAAGCGGACGAGCGACACGCCGATATTGAACTTCGCGTATCCGACCCATGCATCCTCGGGCTTACGCCAGCCCTGCAACGCGACCAGCGCGTCGTCGAAACGCCCCTGATCCATGAGCACTTGGGCGTAGAGCATGTGACGCTCGGGCTCGAGCTCCTCGGGGAGCGCCGTCGTGATCCGCGCGAGCGCACCTTCGGCTTCGGGCAAGTAGCCCCGTTGATACCAGATCTTGGCGAGGAAGAACCACGCGCGGTCGTGAAGCTCCGGCTCCACCGACTGCTGCAAGATCCGCTCGAAAATTTCGGCAGCGAGGCGATGCTGACCGTAGGACAGATACAGTCCGCCGAGCATGAGGTCGGCCTCGCCGGAGTGATTCGGGAGCTCCTGCCGCTCTTGCGCGGCGAGCAGACGCGTCAGCGCCGTGAAATAGTCGTCCTGAAAGAAATGAAACAGGACCTCGCCGTACGCGAGATCGGCAACGACAGTGCCTTCGTCCCTGTCGCGCGCAGCGGCCTCATGATCGGCCAACAGCACCGACAGGCAAACGGCTGCCGTCAGTGTCGCTCGGCGCGCGCGCAACGGTTACTCCCACTCCTTTACGACGAATTCTGGCTGCTGGTTGTTCTCGCGATCGGAGATTGTGAGCTCGATGTATTTCGGGCCGATGCCCTTCTCAAACGTGAGCGAGGCGCCGCGGCGGTAATCTCTCGTGTGCGGGCCCTCGCCCGTGAAGACGGCGACGAGCTCGTGCTCCCCCGCCTTCATGTTGCCCACGTACAGGCGCTGCACTCCCCCCTGGATCAGGGCATCGACTTCGCGGGAGGTGTACAAGTAATTCGTGATGTCTTTGTTGTCGACCTTGAGCTCGACGGAATCGAGCCCAAAGAACTCGCCGACGTCCATCGAGATGAAAATCGCGACCTGAGTGTTCGCGGGAAACAGCAGCTCCTCCTCGAGTAGGAATAGGTCGCGGTTCAGGTCGAGGACTTGCTTCTTCAGGCCCTGCACGTCCTCGTCCAGCGTCCGCAAATCCGCCCGCGCCGCGACGTTTTGCTCGGGCAGGCCGCGGTTCGGCGCAAACTCCGGGACGGCGCCGCCAACTTGCGCGGTTGCGAGCCCGCCGCTCACTGCGACACCGATCATCAGACACGCAATGCACCTGGCTAACATCGATCACTCCTGGTCAACGACTACGCCGCCGCTCATTCGCGCAGCAGCGCCTGAACTCGCTCGAGGATCTCCGTCTCGTTGCCGCGCCGAAATCCCTCGAAAACATCGCGCACGATCCCCTCGCGGTCGATCAGAACCATCATCGGCATGCGCTCCACCGCGTAGAGACGACCGACCTCGCCGCCCGCGTCGTGCAGCACGGGATAGCTCACGTCGAGCGCGGCCGCGGCGTCGCTGGCTTGGCGCTCGTTCTGATCGAGGCTCACCGCCAAGAGCTCGACACCGGCGTCCTGGTAGCGCGCATACATCTCGCCGAGCTCACTCAGCTGCGCGCGGCAATCCCCGCACCACGATGCCCAGAAGCTCAGCATCACCACCTCGCCGCGATACTCCGACAGGCGCAGGTTTTCGCCGGCGACGCTCTTCAGCACGAAATCCGGAGCCGCTTCGCCCGGAACCTGTGTCGCGGCCGAAACCGCACCTATTGCCGCGACGACAAGCGTCGCGAGCGTCACCACAAAACCCGGTCGCATCATGATGGTCGTCCTCAATTCATCGATCACAAGCGGTTCCCACGCAGCAAAACGAGCTCGACACACGGGCATTCCGCGGCAAGCTACCCTTCCGCCGTGACCACACTCCGCTTTGAGGAAAACGTAATCCCCACCGGGCGTTGCCACATTATTTGGTCGCGACAGGTGGGGTCTATGAGCCAGGTCTCAGTCTGTCCCGCCGCGGTTGCTTCGTGCGAAAGTTTGCTGAGCACAAACCGTGCCACGCCTTGCCGGCGCTCGGTTTCTGCCGTTTCGTGTGCACTACGTCGCGTTGTGGCGAGCGAAAGACGCGGCGATTTGTCGGCGCGCGGCTACAGCGATTTCGCGAAACGAGCGCGAATGCTTAGTGGACGCGCCGCGGCGCTGTCGCCGTCCGACGACAGCCGAACGTCACCTCACCCACTCACGGGCGTTGTCGAACAGCCGTTGCCAGGGTGAGCACTCGCCCCAATCCGGCGGGTGCCACGACAGCTGCACCGTGCGAAACACGCGCTCCGGATGCGGCATCATGATCGTCACGCGGCCGTCGGCATTGCTCAGGCCCGCGATGCCGCGCGGCGAGCCGTTCGGGTTTGCGGGATACATTTCCGTCGGCGCGCCGCGATTGTCGATGAAGCGCGCGGCGGTGAGCTTGGCGTCGCAGCGGGCAAGGTCCTCGGCGGATGCGAACGCGGCGCGGCCTTCGCCGTGCGCCGTCACGATCGGAATGCGCGATCCCGCCATCCCGCGCAGCAGCACCGACGGGCTTTCGATGATCTCCACGAGCACGAGACGCGCTTCGAACTGATCCGACCTATTGCGCAGAAATCTCGGCCAAGCTTCCGTCCCTGGAATCAGCGACTTCAACGCCGCGAGCATCTGGCAGCCGTTGCAGATTCCCAGCGCGAATGCGTCTTCGCGCGCGAAGAACTCCCCGAATAGCCCACGCGCGCGTTCGTTGTAGAGAATCGTCTTCGCCCAACCTTCGCCTGCTCCGAGAACGTCCCCGTAGGAGAATCCGCCGCAGGCAACGACGCCGCGAAAATCGGCAAGCAACGCCCGCCCTGCAAGCACGTCCGTCATGTGCACGTCGTACGCAGCGAAGCCCGCGCGATCGAGCGCGGCGGCCATCTCGCGCTGACCGTTCACTCCTTGCTCGCGGAGCACGGCCACCTTCGGCCGGCGAGCGCGCCGCTCGGCCGGCGATGCGTCGCTACGCAGTGCGAAGGTCGAGCGTGCGTTCAGCCCGGGATCGTCTTCGTTCAAGGAAGCCTCGAAGGCTTCGCGTGCGCACTCGGGATCGTCACGCAATGCCTGCATGCGGAAGCTCAGCTCCGACCACGTGCGGTGCAGCTGCGCGCGCGGCGCGCTAAACAGCGTGGCCTCGCGATGCCGGATCACGATGTCTTTCGCTGCAGTCGGTGCGGCTACGGCCGAGTGATCGACGCCGTGGCTCGCAAGCACCTTCGTCACGCGCGGCAGGTCCGTGCGCCGCACCTGCACGACCGCGCCGAGCTCCTCGTTGAACAGATAGGCAACGTGGTCGGTGAGATCCTCGGGCACGTCGATCACGAGGCCGACGCGCGCGGCGATCGCCATCTCGAGCAGCGTGACGAACAGCCCGCCGTCGGAGCGATCGTGGTAAGCGAGGAGCAAACCGGCCTCGCGCAGCTCGCGTTGCGCCGCGAACCACTGCGCAAGCTTGCCGGGATAGTCGAGGTCCGGAGGAACGCCGCCGTAGCTGCCGAATGTCTGCGCCAAGCACGAGCCGCCGAGCCGCTGTCGGCGGCCGGCGAGATCGATCAAGAGCAACACGGTGTCGCCCCCCCGCGCGAGCTCCGGCGTGAGCGTTTGGCGCACGTCGCGCACGGGCGCGAACGCGGACACGATCAGCGACACCGGGGCCGTCACGGCGCGTTCCTGCCCGGCCTCCTCCCAAACGGTACGCATTGATAAGGAGTCCTTGCCCACCGGAATCGCGAGCCCAAGCGCGGGGCACAGCTCCTCGCCGACGGCCTTGACCATCGCGTAGAGCGCATAGTCGTCGTTGCCGTGACCGGCCGCCGCCATCCAATTCGCCGAGAGCCGGATGTCGCGAAGCGCTGCAACGTCCGCGGCCGCGATGTTCATGACGGCCTCCGCGACCGCGAGCCGCGCGGACGCAGGCCCGTCGTGAATCGCGACCGGTGTGCGCTCGCCCATCGCGAATGCTTCGCCCGTGTACGCGGCGAATCCTGACGCCGTAACCGCGACGTCGCTGACGGGCACCTGCCACGGTCCGACGAGCTGATCGCGCACGCACATGCCGCCGACGCTGCGGTCGCCTATGTGGATCAGGAACGACTTGTCCGCAACCGCAGGGAACTTGAGCACGCGCTCGATCGCCTCCGCAAGCTGCACGCCGCGCCGATCCCAGGCGGGTGGTGCAGCATCGCCGCTTTGCGCGCTGCGCGTCATCTTCGGCGGCTTGCCGAACAACACTTCCATCGGCATTGCGACCGGCTCGTTGTCGAGGTCGCGATCGCGCACGATCAGCGTCCGGTCCGCGGTGAGCTCGCCGATCACGGCATAGGGGCAGCGCTCGCGCTCGCAGATCGCGCCGAACCGCGCAACGTCGCGCGCCTGCACCGCGAGCATGTACCGCTCCTGCGATTCGTTGCACCAGAGCTCCATGGGGCTCATGCCCGGCTCGTCGCTCGGAATTGCGCGCAGCTCGATCACCGCTCCGCAGCGGCAGTGCTCCACGATCTCGGGCACCGCATTCGAGAGGCCGCCCGCGCCGATGTCGTGAATCGCACCGATCGGATTGGCCTCGCCGAGCGCCCAGCAGGTGTCGATCACCTCTTGGGCCCTGCGCTGCATCTCGGCATTGCCCCGCTGCACCGACGCGAAGTCGAGCGCCGCTTCGCCGGCGCCGCTGCCTTGCGACGAGGCGGCGCCGCCGCCGAGGCCGATCAGCATCGCGGGACCGCCGAGCACGATCAACTTTGCACCGGGCCCCGGCGCGGCTTTGTCGACGTTCGCGGAGCGAATGTTGCCGAGACCGCCGGCGATCATGATCGGCTTGTGATAGCCGCGCCACACGCCGTCCGGTGTTTCGAGCAAGCTCGTGCGAAAGTACCCGGCGAGGTTCGGCCGTCCGAACTCGTTGTTGAAGCTCGCAGCACCGATTGGCCCTTCGAGCATGATCGCGAGTGGCGAAACGATGCGATCAGGGCGTCCCGGCGAGCGCTGCTCCCACGGCTGCAGCCACTCCGGCAGCTCGAGATGCGACACCGTGAAGCCCGTGAGGCCGGCCTTCGGTTTCGCGCCGCGGCCGGTCGCACCTTCGTCGCGGATCTCTCCGCCGGACCCCGTTGCCGCACCCGGGAACGGCGAGATCGCGGTCGGGTGGTTGTGCGTCTCCACCTTCATGACGAGGTGCGCGGGCTCCGTGATGTAGCCGTACAAACCGGACTTCGGATCCGGAACGAACCACGCGCTTTCCGGTCCTGCAACGACCGCGGCGTTGTCCTTGTACGCCGAGAGCACGCCGTCCGGCGCGTGCGCGTACGTGTTCTTGATCATTGCGAACAGGCTCTTCGGTGCGCGCCGTCCGTCGATCAGCCAATCGGCGTTGAACACCTTGTGGCGGCAGTGCTCGGAATTCGCTTGCGCGAACATCATGAGCTCGACGTCCGTCGGCCGGCGCCCGAGCAGCGCAAACTGGCGTTCGAGATACTCGATTTCCTCGTCCGACAGGGCAAGACCGAGCTCGGCGTTGGCCTTGTGCAGTGCCGTGAGGTCGATCGAGCGCGCGGGTTTGAGCCGGTGTTGCACGAATAGCAGCGCCTCGCCTGGGGGCGTCGCGAGCAGGGTCTCCGTCATGCGGTCGTGCAACAGCGGCGCGAGCCGCTTGATCTCGCCAGCTTCGAGCGGCCGGCGCGCAGCGAGCTCGAACACGCGGCCGCGCTCGACCCGGCGCACCGGCAGCCCGCAGATTCTCGCGATGTCAGTGGCCTTGGAGGCCCAAGGTGAGATCGTGCCGAGGCGCGGCACGACAAACAGCGGCTTGATTTCGGCTAGGTTAGGCGCGCGCAGCGGCGCGGCCGGCGTGCCGTACGCGAGCAGCGCATGCAGCACTTCGAGCTCGCGCTCGGTCAGCGGCTGCTCGAGAAAGACGTAGTGTGCGAAGTGCGCGCCGACGTCGATGACCGCATCCGTGATCGAGTTGAGCTTGCGACGCAGCTTGCTCAAACGGAAAGCAGTCTCTGCCGCTGGGCCGGCCAACTGCAACATCGTCATCGGCGTTCGGAAGCTTTCGGAAGATGTGGGCGCCTTATGATACCGGAAACCGTCAGTCGACGGCGATCCAACCGCTCGGCTCGTCCTGCGTCGCCAAGTGCAACGGATAGCGAGCGGTTTCGACTGCGGGCTGCAGAGCCGCGCGCACTTGCTCGGGCGAGTTGTTGCGCTCGCTCAAATGCAGCCCCATCACCCACTGGAGCCCGCCGTGATTCACGCGCGCGAGGAGCTCGATCGTCTGAGCGTTGTTCAGATGGCCGAAACGCGAGGCGACACGCGTCTTGAGCGCTTCGGGATAGGGCCCGCGCCACAGCGACTCGAGATCGTGGTTGCACTCGATCGCCAGCGCGTCGCAGCCGGCGAGGCGTTCATACATGTGCGGCGTCACGTGACCCGCGTCGGTGAGGAGACCGAGACGCCGCCCACCGGCTGCAAACACGAATTGGCACGGCTCGCGCGCATCGTGCGGCACTGGAAACGGCTCCACGTCGATGGCCTCGATCGTGAGGGGGCGGTGGCAACTGAGCAGCCGCGTTCGGCTCACGTTGCGCAGCACGCTCGCGGTTCCGGGCGTCATCCAGACTGGCGTGTTGTACCGGCGTGCGAATTTGGCGACGCCTTGCGCATGATCGGCGTGCTCGTGAGTGACCAGTATCGCGGTGATGTCGCGCGGCTCGCGCCCGAGCGTGCGCAGGCGATCCTCGACGATCTTGCGCGGCAGGCCACAATCGACCATGAGCAGCGTGCTGTCGAACTCGACGAGCAGTGCATTGCCGCGGCTGCCGCTCCCCAGCGTCGCGAACCGCAGCGCCGTCACAGGTCTTTTGGTCCGCCCTTGCTGCCTTGGCCGCCGGGCGGTGAGTACACCGGAATCGGAAATTGAGTCACGTTGCTGCCTTCGGCGGCCGTCACCTTGCTAACGCCCTGCTTGTCGACCTCATCGATTCGCAGCACGTAGTGCATCGGCAGGTAGGTCTTCTTCACGCCAGCAAACTCGATCTGAATGCGCTCCTCGGCCGGGTCAACCACAACGGATTTGCGAGCATCGAATACGAGCTCGTCGACTTCGACGAAGCCGAACAACGCACCGGTTTGACTGACGTTGCGAGCGTAGAGCTCGTACACCTTTCCCTGGTTGAGGAAAATGACTTTGTAGATCGGTTTCGCAGCCATCACCGGTCCTGATCGCGTGACGCGAGCTTAGCACAACGCTTCTGAGACGTTCGTCACAATCCCCGCGCAGCGCTCTTAGACGGCCGCGGCCTGCACGCTAGACTCGGACCTTGGGGGATTGCGAAATCAGAATAGGGCTGATAGCCCATTGCACAGTTTCGAGGAACGAGACCTTATGGCCCTTCGCCTGCAAATGACCAGTCGCCAGCGGCAAAGCCTCGGTGAACGAGCCATCAAAGAATTCGGCCGCAATGGCGGCACGATCGGCCGCTCGCTCGAAAGCGATTGGGTACTGCCGGACGGCCAGCGCTACATCTCCAGCCGCCATGCGAGCATCGACTATCGGTCCGGCAGCTACTACATAGTCGATACTTCGACGAACGGCGTTTACGTCAACGATTCGGATACTCCCGTCGGACGCGGCAATCCGCAACGGCTGTTCAGCGGTGACCGCATCCGACTCGGCGAGTACGAGATGAGCGTCGAGATCGACGAGGACGAGAACACCGGCGACCAGCTCGCGGACAGCGATCACGTGGACCCCGTGAGCCGCGCGCAGCGCGTAGACGCCTCCCGATCCCACGAGAGGCGATCTCGTGCGAGCGGATGAGATCACCGCAGTGGGCATCGAGATCCTGATCAGCGAAGAAACCGAAACAGAGGCGCTGAAACAAGCAGCCAAGCTTTCGGCCGCGAGCCTGCGCCTCGAAACCGATCCGCCGCCACCGAAGCAGGCCCGACCCTCAGCTACGCGGGCCGACGCACCGCCGAGCGCGGTCGCGAGATCGGCCGCCGCAGAGCCGGCTAAACCCGCGCCTGCTCAATCAGCGCAAGCCAAACCGGCGCAGCCGCCGCCGCACAAGCCGGCCGTGAAGCCGAGCACGACGGCCGGCGGAAGCTTGCTCGCAAGCACGGGAACCGGTCCGCAGATCAAACCCCCGTCGCTGCCGCGCGCGCTTGCTCCGACGACAGGACTCGACGCGTTCTTCCGCGGCGCGGGGCTGCCGGCCCAGAGACTCGACGAGAAGCAAACGGAGCTCGTGCTGCACGTGCTCGGTCAGTTGATGCGCGAGGTCATCGTCGGGCTCGGTGAGAGCCTGCACGTACGCGCCGAGCAGAAAAGCTTGCTGCGAATCCCGAACACGACGATTCAACCGCAAAACAACAATCCGCTGAAGTTCGCCGCGAGCGTCGACGAGTCGATGAACAATCTGTTGTTCCGCGAATCAGCGGAATACATGTCGGCCGTGGACGCCGTGCGCGAAGCGTTCGTGGACATCAAGTTGCATCAGCAGAGCCTCTTGAGCGCGCTGAAAACCGCCCTCGGCGACTACGTCGGCCGCCTCGATCCCGATGACCTCGAAAACAAGTTCAGCAACGGCAAACGCGGCGGCCTGATGAACGCCGCGAACAAGCTCAAGTACTGGGACCTGTACAAAGATCTCTTCCAAGTCGTCACTCAGCAAGTCGCCGGGCAGCTGCCGCAACTGTTCGCGGAAGACATGGCTCGCGCCTACGAGCAGGAAAGCGCGCGTAGCGGCGGATCGCAGACGCGTAAGCCGCAAGCCAAGATCGCGAGCTAGCAATCGGGGTCGGGTACTAATTTTCGGCCGCTGCCGATGGGAACTTCACGGCCATCGACGAAAATTAGTACCCGACCCCGATTTTCTTCTTGGGATGCGGGCGAAAGAGCACGACCGTGAGGTCGTCCGGTTTGCACGGATGGCCGTCGGCGCCGTTGCCCTCCATGCGCTGGCGCGCCGCGGCAACGAGCCGGTCCGCAGCTTCGGATAACGGGCCCATGCGAATGAGCGCGACGATCTCGTCGAAGAAGAGGTTATCGAACAGGCCGTCGCTCGCGAGCAGCACGGTGTCACGCAACGCAAGATTGAGCGCCGGGCCGATTTCCACGCGCATGTCTTGCGTCCCGATCACGTTGAACAGCACGTGCCGTTGATCGTGTTGCACGGCTTCGTCTTCGTCGAGTAGGCCCGCTTCCACGGCGAACCCCGTCGGCGAGTGCGGCACGACACGCGCCTTTACGCGGCCCCGCTGGCCGACCGTGACGAGCTCCGAGTCCCCAACGTGATAACTGCGCAGCCTTGTCGCGACGAGCTCCGCAATCACGAGCGTCGTCGCAGCACCGCGCGCAATCTCGAGCACCGCTTTGTTTGCCTCTTCCACCGCATCGAGAATCGCGGGCCTCAAGCGAGTTTCTTCCGAGCGCTGCTCGCCGAGCACGCGGCACAGCGTCTGCACGGCTGCGTTCGACGCCTCGCGGCCGGCCGGCGTGCCGCCGACGCCGTCGGCAACCGCGAGCACGAGCGAATCCTCGCCTACTTGAATGACGGCCGCTGCATCTTCGTTCGGCGTTTCCTTGTCCGGGGAGCGCAAGCTGCGCACGCATACCGTGCCGTGCGGAAGCTCATGATCCGCGTGCACGCGCTCCTGCTCACCCAAGTAGAGCTGGATGTGCGCGCCTTCGGCGCTCATGCGCGCGCTCTCACGGCTCGAGCGCCTTCGTGCACCACGGGCAGTAATGCCAATAATCCGCGTCGACGCCCCAACGGCAATGCGGGCAGCGCGTCGCACTTCCCGGGAGTTTCCATGGACGCTTAGTCTTGGCACGGCACCAAGGACAGTAGCGCATGAACGGCATCAGCGGGCCGCGACATTTCGCATTCGCGCATTTGGCCGTGTAGCGCTTGTCGGGGAATCGCCGACTGGTCTCGACTTCGAATCCCGGTCCATAACATGAGGGGCAATAATGCCAATCAAGCTTTGCGCCTCTGTGACAGCGCGGGCAAGAAGCGGGGTGACGAGTGTCGTGCCGATCGAGCGGGGGCTCGCTGCCGCACCACGGGCAACACTGCATGGCCTCCGCGATTGGCCCCGAGCAGCGGCGGCACTCGTAGCGCGTCTCGAGAACCTTGCGGTAGCGGCGCTGGAACTGCCGAAACAGCACCTTCTGCCAAAGCGAGGGATCGTCGGAGCTTGCGCCCCGATGCGAGTTGCGCTTCTTGCGGCCGCCCGAGCCGTTGCGCAGCCGCTTGAACTCGCCGTACATGGTCGCAGCGTTCTTGAAACGTTTCTCCGGCCGCACTTCGATGGCTCGGCGCAGCCACTCGATGAGCTTGGGCTTCAACTTCGTGCGGATCCGGTCGATGCCGCGCGGTGGCCAGGCGTACGGCCAGTCCGGCAGGTGTCCCGTAAAGAGCTCGTAGATCACGAGCCCGAGAGAGAACACGTCCGATTGAAATTTCGGTCGGCCGACGGCTTGCTCCGGCGCGATGTAACCCACGGTGCCGGAGCCCGACGCCTTCAACGTGTGCTGCGCTACCTTAGAGAAACCGAAGTCGGTGAGCTTCAGCTGATTGTTCGAAAACAGGATGAAATTGTCGGGCTTGATGTCGCAGTGAATCACGCTAGCGCGGTGCGCGTGCGCCACGGCGGCGAGCGCTTGCTCGGTCAACTGCAGGGCGGTGTCCGTCGACAACCGGTTGCGCATGCGGTTGGAGAGCGAGCGCTCGCCAAGCGGCATCGCAATCACGAAGTGCCCGTCGATGAACGAGGCGTCGCGAATCGGCAATATGTTCGGATGCTCGAGACGATGCGCCAGCCGCGCCTCGCGCTTGAAGTCCGCGAGGAAGTAGTCGCTCATCGCGCTCTGATGCGGCACCTTGAGAGCGACACGCAGCCCGTGGATGGTGTCGAGGGCCTCATAGACTGCGGCCATCGGTCCATCCGAAATCCGCCGCTCGATGCGGTACTTGCCTATTTTTTGTCGCGCTTTGAGCAAGGTTGCTGGGCTGGTCGATCGTTGCGGCCGCGGAAGCGTTCCGGGTCGCGTTTTGTCGGGTCCATTTCTCGGGCGACAATGATCCGACGGTCTTCCGCGATGGTCAAATAGCGGCGCCGCAAAAGTGCACATTCGGCAGCGTGCTAAAATCCGCACGCCAGCCTGAGCTCCAAGCATGCCGCACGACGAAACCGGGTACGAAAAAGCGCACGCACACGCGGGGCATTCGCACCACGGGCACCAGGGACAGGGTCACCGGCATGCGGCCAATGAGCGCAGCGTCGCTCTCGCCGCGGTCTTGACCGGCGCGTTCATGGTCGCCGAGATCGCGGGCGGAGTGATTTCGGGATCCCTCGCGCTGCTCGCCGACGCCGGCCACATGCTCACCGACTTCGCAAGCCTCGCGCTCGCCTGGCTCGGCTTCCGGCTTGCGCGCCAGCCCGCGGACTGGCGGCGCACCTACGGCTTCGACCGTTTCTCGGTGCTCGTGGCGTTCGTCAACGGAATCGCGCTGTTCGGGATCGCGGCTTGGATCTTCGTCGAGGCTGCGCAGCGATTCTACCGGCCGGTCGACATACTGGGCGGGCTCATGCTTTGGGTGGCGCTCGCGGGCTTGGCGGTCAACATCGTCGCCTTCCTGATCCTACGCCGCGGCGACAAAACGAACCTGAACATCCGAGCGGCCGCGCTGCACGTGGTCGGCGATCTGCTCGGCTCTGTGGCCGCGGTCATCGCATCCCTCGTGATCCTCGCTACCGGCTGGATGCCCGTCGACTCGCTGCTGTCCGTGGTGGTCGCGCTGATCATCGTGCGATCGGCCTGGCGCATCGTGGCCGACGCCGGTCACATCCTGCTCGAGGGCTCCCCGCCGGGCTTCGATTCACGGGCGCTCAAGGATCAGATTCGCGCCGCGCTGCCGTTCGTGACCGACGTCCACCACGTGCACGCGTGGTCGATCAGCGAGGAGTGGCCAATGGTTACCCTGCACGCGTCCGTGGACGACGGCGTGAGCTCGACGCTCGCCGTGCGCGAGATCAAGCGGATGCTTGCCGAGCGCTTTCAGATCACGCACGCCACGATCGAGATCGAATACGAGGTCTGCGTGGACGATCCGAAAGGCGCGCGCAAGATCTGCTGATCAATATACTAAGGAGAAAGGCCGCCCCGCGCGGCCAGAGGCACGCACCATGAACAAGAGCATCCGTTCGTTTCTCTCAATCAGCGGTTTCGCTATCGCCTTTGCGTGCGCGGCTCCGCTGCAGGCCCAACAACAGCGGCCGCTGCCCGCCGGCCACGTGCGACCCGGACCGGCGGAGGTCGGGCATGCGCCGAAGATGCAGGTGCACGAGGCCGCGCCGTCCAGCGCGCGCACTTTCGAGCTCAGATTCAGCGAAGGCGACGACATTCTTTCCGGGATCACCGAGCTCGCCCAGCGCGAGCGCATCACGGCAGGCTATGTGACGGGCATTGGCGGGCTCGCGGGCGCGACGCTCGGCTGGGGCGACCCGGAAGCCGGCGGCATCAAGACGATTCCCGTCGAGCAAAAGTGCGAGCTCGTCTCGCTCGTCGGCAATATCGCGCTGCGGGACGGCAAACCATACGTCCATGCGCACGGCGTCGTCGAGCTTCTCCGACGGCACCACGAAGGGCGGCCACTTGGTTGCGACGCGCGTTGAGTCCGCTCGCCGAGATCACGGTCGTCGCGACGCAATTCGGCGAGTAGCGAGCTCGACGCGAAGATGCTCGAGCTACGACGCGCCGACGAACGCGGCCACGCCGATCACGGCTGGCTCGATAGCCGCCACACGTTCTCGTTTGCCGATTACTACGATCCGCAATTCATGGGCTTCGGGTCGCTGCGCGTGATCAACGAGGATCGCGTGCAGCCCGGCAAAGGGTTCGGCACCCACGGCCATCGCGACATGGAGATCATTTCGTACGTGCTCGAAGGAGCGCTCGAGCATCGCGACAGCCTAGGCAACGGATCGGTCATCCAGCCCGGGGACGTACAGCGGATGTCCGCTGGAACGGGTGTGCGCCACAGCGAGTTCAATCATTCGCAATCCGAGCTCGTGCATTTTCTGCAGATCTGGCTGCTACCCGAGAAGAGCGGTATGCCGCCGAGCTACGCCGAGCGTCGTTTCTCCGACGAGGAAAAGCGCGGCCGTCTGCGTCTCGTTGCCTCGCGCGACGGCCGCGAGGGCTCCGTGATCGTGCACCAGGACGTAGACCTCTACGCCGCGTTGCTCGCGCCGGATGACGCAGTGGCGCACGAGCTCAGAGCTGGCCGGCGCGTCTGGGTGCAAGTTGCGCGCGGCTCGGTAACGGTCAACGATGCCACGCTTGCGGCCGGCGACGGCGCCGCGATTGTCGACGAGGACGAGATCGCGATCCGCGGGATCGTCGACGCCGAGGTTTTGCTGTTCGACATGCAGTGACCTACTCGAGCTTGCCGCGCTGCTGCAGGTAGCGCGCGGCGCTCCAGCAGAGCAGCGCCCAGCCCGCGCCCGCGGTCCAACCGCCCAGCACGTCGCTCGGCCAGTGCACGCCGAGATATACGCGGCTGACGCCGACCGCCGCCGTGAACACGATCGCCAGCCCCAGCAAGTACGCCTTCATCCGCCGGCTCGACTGCGCGCTCGCGAGCAGCGCCCCGAGCGTCAAGAACACCACGGCAGAAAGCATCGAGTGGCCGCTCGGGAAGCTGCTCGTATAGACGACCTGTCCGTGCGGCACGAGATCGGGACGCGGCCGGTCGAAGCCCAATTTCAAGAGTTGACTCGCGATCGCGCCGCTTGCAACGGCCGCAACGAGATAGAGCGCGAGATGCGCCTTGCGCTGCAAGATCAGGAACCCCGCCGAAGCGAGTGTGAGCAGCGTGAGCACGCCCGCGCCGCCTAGACCGGTGACGTCGCGCCCGAGCTCCTCGACCCACGAAGCGCCGAGCGGATCGCTCGCGTCAGTGGCTGAGCGCAGCGCGAGCAACAGCCGCTCGTCGACCGCTTGCGTTTCGCCTTCGAGCACCTCGTCGGCAATCTCGACGAACGCCCACACCGCGCACGCAACGAGCAAGAGCGCGAGAAGCGTTGCGGCCTCGCGCTCCGCGAGCCAGCGGCGGAGCCGCGAGGGTCGAACCAAGATCGGGCCTGCGACGGCATGGAGAATCGGAGTTTCCGAAGGTTGGCGGGCACTATGACCGGTGGCGTCCGCGGCGTCGAGCCGTTTGCGGCAGCGGTAGCCGCACGTAGGGCGCGTGTGCGTAAGCCTCCAGCCGGCGCTCGTCAGGTCACCCGACATCTCGGCCGGTTGTCAGGCTGACGACCGCATCGATTTGTCTGAAAGCCTGACAATCGCCGCGGGACCGCTGCGCGACGGACCCGTGCCGAGGCGCGCTGCGCCCGGTCCGCGACAGGCGACGGTCGAAAGACCGGCGGCGCCCAAAAAGCCAGCGGCCCCGGAAACCGGCGGCGTCTGCGACCTTGACAGCGCGCGACGTTGCAGAAAACACTGGCGCGTTCACCCTTGCCAGGTCATTACCATGCGCGCAATTTCGCTACCGATCGCGGCCGCTTTCGTTCTCGCGCAAGCGGCACTGCCGGGCGCGGCGCGCGCCGAGATCGATCTCTCCGGCGAGTGGGCAAACCGTGTGCACGAGGACCAGATCGAGCGCGGCCCGGGGCCCGAGATCGGCGACTTCACGGGCCTGCCGATCAACGAAGCCGCACGCCGGCGCGGCATGAGCTGGGACGCATCTCTGCTCACGGTCCCCGAGCACCAGTGCGGAGCGCATCCGGCGAACTACGGCGCGATGCACTCGAACATCCGGATCTGGAAAGAGGTCGACGACGAGAGCCAGCAAGTCATCGCCTGGCACATCCTGCACGAGTCGTGGAACCGCTTCCGTACGGTGTGGATGGACGGCCGCCCGCATCCGTCGCCCGACGCGCTGCATTCGTGGCAGGGTTTCTCGACCGGCCGCTACGTCGGCAACGCGCTCGAGATCACGACCACGCACATGAAGGAATCGCGCACGCGGCGCAACGGCATCGAGCACAGCGACGAGGCCGAGCTCGTCGAGCTCCTGACTAGGCACGGCGACTACCTCACTTTCATCAGCATCTTGAAGGACCCGCATACGCTCGAGGAGCCGTACATCCATACGCGGCATTTCGTGCTCGACACGAACCAGGTCATTCGGCCGTATCCGTGCCGCGGCGCCGTCGAGATCGATCGACCGCTTGGCGTGGTTCCGCACCATCTGCCAGGCGAGAATCCGTTCTTGGAGACGTTTCAAACGAACCACGGAATCCCGGCGGAAGCGGCGCTCGGCGGCGCGCAAACGATGTATCCCGAATATCGCGAGCGCCTTCGCAAGCTGATCGCCGAAGGGAGCCGGTGATGGGATCGCGAGCGGCGAGCGCGTTGCTCGCGCTCTTTCCCGTCGCGTTGCTCGCCGCAACGCCCGCACGCGCGGAATTGCGCACCACGCATGTCGACGGCGGCGTCTATCTGATTACCGGCGCCGGCGGCAACGTCACGGTATCGGTCGGCGACAGCGGCATCATGGTGATCGATTCGGGCGCGACACAGATGAGCGAAGCGCTGCTCGCCGCTATTCGCGAGATCTCCAACGGGCCAATCCGCTACGTGATCAACACGAACATAAGCAGCGACCACATCGGCGGCAACCAGACGCTGCGCCGCGCGGGCGCGACGTTTACCGGCGGCAACGCAACGGTGGTCGGCGGCGTCGACGTCGGCGCCGCCATCGTCGCGCACGAGGCCGCACTCTTGCGCCTCGCGGACAGCGACGTTCCGACCGAGGCGCAGCCGACCGAGACGTTTTACGTACCGAAGGTCGACTTCTACTTCAACGACGAGCCTGTCGAGGTGATGTATCAGCCGAACGCGGTCGACGACACCAATGTGATCGTGCATTTTCGCCGTTCCGACGTGATCAGCACGGGGGACGTGTTTCGCCTGGACGGGTATCCCGTCATCGACCTCGAGAACGGCGGAACGATCGACGGCGTGCTCGCTTCGCTGAACGGTCTCATCGACCTCGCCGTTTCGGAAGTGCTCGCCGAGGGCGGCACGCTGATCGTGCCCGGCCACGGCCGCATCTGCGACGAGGCGGATCTCGTGCGCTACCGCGACATGCTCACGATCATCCGCGACCGCGTGAAGGCGTTGGTCGATCGCGGTCAAACGCTGCAGCAAGTGAAGGCCGCGCGGCCGTCGCTCGACTACGACTCGCGGTTCGGCAAGACCACCGCCGATTGGACCACGGACGATTTCATCGAGGCCGTCTACCGCAGCCTAACGACGTAAGCCTCAGTTGCCTGTCGCCGGCGTCGCCTCGACGGCCGGCGGATCGGTCACGCACGGCGTTGGATCCCACTTCGAGCCGTCCGGCTCCTTGCGAAAATCCGAGCTCGTGATGAACGGGCCGTTGAAGTACACCGGATCCTCGACGATCGTCGTAATCGTGACCCATTCCTGATCGAAGGCCGAATAGCGGTCGTAGTGCTCGGTGATCACCGCATCCTCGCTATATGGCACGCCGTTCCAGCGCACGTAGCCCGACTTCATGCCCGTCGTCACGACCTTCAAGCTGCCGCCGGTCGGCGGCCGGCCGCGCGTCGCGCCGACCATCTCCCAGCTCGCGACCGAATTCCCCTGCCAGGTGGGCTCGCGCGATGGCGTGAACTCGCCGAAGTGAAAGAGCCGCGTCTGGGAGCCCGCGTCCGTGTCGATGCGCAGCGTCTCGTCGTCTTCCCACGTGATGTGCAGCCGGCCCGGCACGCGCATGATCCCACCCGCACCGTACGGCCGGCACTCGTTGCCGGCGGCCCGATCGGCGGCGGGATTCCACGCATCGGCTGCGGTACGCGCCGCGGCCGTCATCGGCACGCTCGCGTAGTCCTTCGGCGGCGGCGTCATCATGCGCCAGCGCCAATCCTCGGTGATGATCGAGACCCAGTAGCCCGTGAGGTCGTTCGGCGCCGCCGCGCGCGGCGTCGGCGGCGGCGCGCTGCGCTGCGGCGCCGGTTGGGCTGCGCCGTCGGCCGCGACGGCGAGAAGCGCCGCCGCGACCGACACCAACTGCGCTCGGCGCGCAGTCGAGAACGCTTCGCTCACTACTCGGTGACTGCGAAGCAATAGAACAAGCCGGCGCCGCCCGTCGCGACGAGGTCGGGTTGGCTGCAGCTACGGCTGCTGTGCACCGAGTTCCACGACGCGTTCGGTCCGCCCAACCGGTCGTGGTGACCGAGGATCGCGTTGCCCATGCCGTTGCTCGTCCAGTTGCTGCAAGTCGTGAGCTGCGCGTTGCCCGGTACGAGCATGCCGCGGGAGTCGGAGCCCGTCAGCATGTCGTGCTGGTTCGGCTGCTGGCCCGCGCCGTTCACTTCCTCGCCCTTCTCGTTGAGCGCGGTCGGCTTCCTGATGTTGTTGCGGTCCTGGTGCAGGTCGTCGACGTTCCACGCGATCGGCACGCCGCGCGCGTTGAACCACGGGCCGCGCCCGATGCGGTCGCGCGCGTGCACCTGCGGCTGCGCCGGCTGTCCCGCTGCTGCGGGCGGCGCGCCGGCCGCGCTCAGATACGCGCGCCAGGTCGCGTTGCCGCGTCCGGCCGCGGCGGCGAGAGACTGACAGTGGGCGTCCGCGCCCGCCAGGCCGCCGAGGTTGGCGCCGTCGCCCTTGCCAACGCTAGTGACGAAAAAGCTCATGGGTCCCTGCGGCGGCGGTGGCGCCGGCGGCTGCTGTGCAACCGCTGGTATCGCGACGGCCGCGAGTGCGAATGAAGCTAGAACGTTCTTGATCGAGATCGTTTGCATGGTTTCCCCCAATTCGATTTTTTAGAAGAGTGCGCGGATCACCGCGACGTCCACCATTGTATCGGCTACGCGGCGGCGACGCCCTGCGCGCTGGCAAAAGTATTCCCAAGAGCGATCTGAGTGCTAACCCGAGGTGCGCTTGTGCGCCGGCCGCGCCGAGCAGCGCTCGAAGTACGCCACGAATGCCGGCCGCGGCTCGAGGCTCTTCGTCAGCATTCCGTAGCCGATTTGCGAGCCCACGTACACGTCCGCGGCGCTGAAATGCTCGCCGAGAATGAACGGCCCAGGCGTGATTGCCTTCTCGAGCGCGTTCAAGCGTGTCCTCATAGTTGCCGTAGCCGAGCACGCCCGGGCGCTCGACCGGTGCTCGCGTGAACATCTTGTCGACCAACGCGGGCTCGATGCACCCGGCGCCGAAGAACAGCCACCGATAATAGGTGCCGCGCGCGGGATCGCTCGGCGCCGGGGCGAGCTGCGCTTTCGGAAACGCGTCGGCAAGGTACGCGCAAATCGCCGCGGACTCGGTGACGACGGTGCCGCGATGCACGATCGCGGGAATCTTGCCCATCGGATTGACCGCGAGGAACTCGGGCGCTTTGTGCTCGCGTTTCTCGAAGCTCAGGATCTTGGTCTCGTACGGCGCGCCAACCTCCTCGAGCATCCAGTGCGCGATCCGGCCGCGCGACATCGGGTTGTGATAGAAGATGACTTTGTCGCTCACTGCGCTTCTCCTTGGATTTGCCTCCTCCGTATCGTTCGATGCCGCGCGCCCCACGTCAACCGCCTGACCCGACCGCCGCCTCGCCGGTCGCCTTCCGCTCCATCCCGCGCGGCGTTTGGGCGCTCGGGCTCGTGAGCCTTTGCATGGATGTCTCCTCCGAGATGATCCATGCGCTGTTGCCTCTATTCCTGGTGACGGCGCTCGGCGCGAGCGTCACGCTCGTCGGCCTGCTCGAAGGCGTCGCGGAGGCGACGGCGTCGATCACGAAGATCTTCTCGGGCGCCCTCTCCGATTGGCTCGGCAAGCGCAAAACGCTCGTCGTCATCGGCTATGGCCTAGCAGCGCTCACGAAACCGTTGTTCGCGATCGCGCCGAGCGTCTCGTGGGTGTTCGCCGCGCGCTTCGCGGACCGGATCGGCAAGGGCATCCGCGGCGCGCCGCGCGATGCGCTGCTGGCCGATCTCGCGCCGCCCACGGTCCGCGGCGCGAGCTTTGGATTGCGGCAAACGCTCGATACCGTGGGCGCGTTCGCCGGGCCGCTGCTCGCGATCGGGCTCATGCTGCTCACGAACGACCGCTTTCGCACGGTGTTTTGGATTGCTGTAGTCCCCGCGGTCGTCGCGGTGGCGGTTCTGATCCTTTTCGTGCAAGAACCCGCGCGCGAGCCACCGCGCTCAGCGAGCTTCGCCACACGCCTCACGCTCGCGGGCTTCGATCGAAGCTATTGGTGGCTGCTCGTCGTCGCGGCGCTGTTCACGCTCGCGCGCTTCAGCGAGGCGTTCCTCGTGCTCAAGGCGTCGGCCACCGGAGTTGGCCTAGCTTTCGTGCCGCTAGTGCTAGTAGTCATGAACGTGGCGTACGCGCTGTCCGCGTATCCGGCCGGCTGGCTCTCGGACCGCGTCGATCGCTGGGCCGTGCTCGGTTGCGGCGCGGCACTGCTCGTGGCCGCGGACCTCGTGCTCGCATGGGCAGACTCGATCGCCGTCGCGATGCTCGGCATCGCAATTTGGGGATTGCACATGGGATTCACGCAGGGATTGTTCGCCGCGCTCGTCGCCGACGCGGCACGGCCGGAGCAACGCGGCACCGCATTCGGGCTCTTCAACTTCGTGACCGGCGTCGCGCTCCTCGCCGCGAGCGTGCTCGCGGGCGTGCTCTGGGATCGCGGCGGCGCGGCCGCGACGTTTCTCGCGGGCGCCGCGCTGACGGGTCTCGCGGTCGTCGTCGCGCTGCTCCTCCATCGCGCCGGCCTCCTGCAGTACCATGCCGCTCGTGAGCGACCCCTCGAGCCGGCCGATCCGGTTACGTAGACAACCTCCGCCGCCGTGGCGCCGCAACCTGGCGCTCGCGTTCATTGCGTTCCTAGCGCCGTTGACGAAACTCGTTCCGCGGGCCTGGGCCCGTTTGATCGGGCGCGGCATCACGCGATTTTGCGGCAATTTCGGCGCCTATGAGCCGACGGAGCACGACGTGCTCGTCTGCTCGTACTTCAAAAGCGGCACGAATTGGACGATGCAGATCGCCGTGCAGATTGCGCATCACGGCCGAGCCGAGTTTGAGCACATCCACGACATCGTCCCGTGGCCGGAGATGCCGCCACGCGCCGCCTACGCCGTCGACGCCGCCGACCAATCGGCACGCCGCAGCGCACCGACGGGATTGCGGATCATCAAGACGCACCTGGCACTGGACAAGGTTCCCTACGTAACGGTTGCGCGCTATATCTGCGTGGTTCGTGATCCGAAGGATGTGTTCGTCTCGAGCTACCACTTCACACGCGCCACCGCGCTCGGGCCGCTGATGCCGCACGTCGCGGCATGGCTCGACACGTTCTTATCTCCAAACGCTGCGTTCGGGTCGTGGGCGAAGCATGTCGCAAGCTACTGGCACGCGCGCAAGCGCGGCAACGTGCTGTTCATGACCTACGAGGAAATGCGCGCCTCTTTGCCGGCGACCGTCGACAAGATCGCCGCGTTCATGGGCGTGGCGCTGACTTCGGCCGAACGGGCGGACGTCATCGCCCGGTCCACCTTCGAGCACATGAAGAGCATCAGCCACAAGTTCGATGTTCCAGCCTCGCTGCACGCGTCGGCCCGCGGCGCGATGGTGCGGCGCGGCGAGCGGGGCCGCTCGGACGAGCTCCTTTCGCCAGCCGACCAGCGGCGCATCGACGACTACTGCCGCGCCGAGCTCGCAGGACTCGGCTGCGACTTCCCGTATGACGTGGCGTTCGCCGTCGCGACGGATCCTTCCGCGCCGGCAACGACCGTGCAGCAGCCGGTGGCTGCGAGCTAGACTGGCACGTCCTCCGCGCAACGAGGTTGGCGCCATGACTTCCACGATCACGCTCGCTTTTCTGCACCACGCAGCGGCGTTTCTGCTCGTGGCCGTCGTCATGGTCGAGCTCGTGGTGATGCGCAACGAGCTCACGCTGTCCTCGGCACGCTCGCTCGTGCGCATGGACGCGGTGTACGGCGTGCGCGGCGTTCGTCGTGCTCGTCGTCGGCTTCCTGCGCGTCGTCTACACGGAGAAAGGCACTGCGTACTATTTTGCGAGCGGCACGTTCCTCGCGAAGATGGCGCTATTTGCGATCGTGGGCCTGCTGTCGATGTATCCGACGCTGCAGTTCCTGAGCTGGCGCAAGCCGCTCAGGCAACAGCAGTTACCCGTGCTGACATCGGACAAGCAGCGCACGATCCGGATGATCCTGCACATCGAGCTCACGCTGCTGTTCTTGATGATGCTCTGCGCAGTGATGATGGCGCGCGGCATCGGTTTCCTCGGTTAGTCGCGCAACGGCACGTTTCAACACGATGAACGCCGAGCCCCGGACAGGGGCTTTGCAGCACCTCG
Source organism: uncultured Gammaproteobacteria bacterium (assembly GCA_963744305.1). Taxonomy (GTDB): domain Bacteria; phylum Pseudomonadota; class Gammaproteobacteria; order Steroidobacterales; family Rariloculaceae; genus FEN-1219. Next base: position 51,021 of record CAVUTF010000007.1, on the reverse strand, counting down.
TCAGCGAACTGTGATCACGGTCGCGGACCAGGCGCCCGCGATACGCGAGCCTGGCACGCATTCTCGTACCCGGGAGGTCTCCCGATGCCGCGCCACCTTTCGCGATTCCCGCAACGCGCGCTCTGCGCGTTGTTTGCAGCTTCCACGCTCATGCTCGGATCCACCCCTTCGCAGGCCGCCGAGGTGCCTCCAGCATGGGACCGCGACTTCGCAGAACCGATCGCCTGGCAACACGTGACGGCCCTCGGCCAACTGCTCGTGAGCACGGCCGGCGGCCTCTACTCGATCGATCCGCAGTCCGGCGAGCCGCTTTGGTCGCGTCGCGACCTCGGTGGACTGCCGGCTGACGGCGTCCGCGAGCTCGGGGGCTCGCCGCTCGTGGTGATCGCGGGCGGCCGCGAAGACACGCGGACGGTGATACTGAACGCGTTGAATGGCAGCCTCGTGTTCGATTCGCGCGCCGAGCGCCTCGCCGAGATCGCCGCAACGCACGTTCTGCCGCGCAGCGGCAGTCTGTTGGTCGCCGGATTCGAAGCCGGGAAGCCCGAACCCGCCCTGTTCCTGTACAACATCGATGACGGCAAACGCCTCTGGTCGAGCAACGCACTTGCGATCGGCGGCAATCAGCTCATGAACTTGCTGCTGAGCGCGGCGATCGTGGCGCTGGACGTGTCGCCCGTGCAGAGCGCGCCGCTCGAGCTCTCCGACGGCACCTTCATCCTCGGCGCGATGGGCAACCTGTATCGGTTCGAGCAAGCCAGCGGCAAGGTCGTCTGGAAAACGCCGTTCGCGGGCGGCGAGTTCGAATTCCGCCAGACGGAGCAACGTCCCGAGGTCGTGTATCGTCGGCGCTGAGGAAGTCCAGAAGACGATCGCGCCCGACGAGACGACGCGCGAGAGCGTCTCGACGTTGTACCAGGGTTTCCGCTTGAGCGACGGCAAGCCGGTCTGGAAGCGCCCCGTGCAGTTCGGCAACCGAATGAATCGGTTGATCATTCCGTTGGACCGCGGACTTCTCGTGAGCGACGGCGACAGCGACAAAGGCAAGGTGCAGCTCCTCGACTACGACACGGGCGCGCCGCAATGGGGCAACCGCGCGCGAGGCATCGAGATCAGCGGCATGATTGTCGAGCGCGCGTTCACCGACGCCGGGCTGATCCTGATCACGGGCTACGACAGCATCTGGACGAACAAGGACACGGAATATTTGCTTTATGTTCTCGACACCGCCGCAGGCACGTTCCGGTTCTCGGAGCCGCTCAAGGTCAAAGGGCGGATGCTCGCTACCGAGCTCACCGATCGCGGCTTGATCTATGTGACGACGCACGAGCTCAACGTGTTCGATCCGGCCACCGGTGCGCTCGTGACGGCGCCAGTATTGCGGAGCAAGAAACCGCTCGTGACCGTGAACGACGAGCGGCAGGTCTACGCGTTCAACTCCGACGACGGCTTCGTGTACCGGTTCGATCGCGACACAGCCGCGATTTCCAAGTTCTCGCAAGCACCGTTCGCGCTCGTCGAGCGCGACGAAGCGCGCGCCCTCGACATCGTTGACGGGCGCGTCGTATTGACGGGCCAGCAGACCGTTGCCGGATTCGGCGGCGACGGCAAGTTGGCGTTCAATGCCCACTATCGCGCCCCGCGCGATCCGGCCTGGATGCGCTCGCTCGCGTGGGCAGGGGCCATACGCGCGGGAATGGCGTCGGCCTACGCCGGTGCGTACAGCGCGGCCTTCGCGAGCGCTGCGAGTGATGCGCAGGAAGGCAGCCTGGGGCAGGCGATGGCGCAAGAACTGCACAAGGGCTTCGGCGATTTGCAGCAGGGCTATCAGGGCCTCTCGAGCGCCTACGCCCAATTCGCACGGCGGCGCTACCAGGCCTCGGCCGAGGCGCGCGATTTCGTGTTCATGATGGTGCAGGACGAGGAGCGGCACGTGTCGCTCGCGCAGGTCAGCAAGCTCGACGGCCGAATCGTCGGCCAGATCGCCATGCAGGGCGACAAGGAGCCGAGCTACGAGGTGGACGACATCGGCAACCTGCTGTTCTATCGACCAACGCCATCGACGATCACGACCTATCGATTCTCGCCGCAGCGCCTGCAAGTCGCACGACCGTAAACGCTGCCGGCACGTCGCGACGCGGGCGGGGGCTCCGACTCCAAGCTCGTCCACGGGCGGAGCTGCTACGATGCGCCGATGGTTATCGCTCGTACGCGCGCCCTCTTGCTTGCGGGCACACTCACGGCTCTCTGCGGCCCGCGGCTCGCGACTGCGCAGACTGCGCCGCTGCTCTTCGAGCTCACACCGTACGCAGGTTACCGGATCGGCGGCGAGTTCACGGCAGAATCCGGCGACACCGAATACGAGATTCGCGAAGGCAACACACAAGGACTGATCTTCAACATCAAAGCTCGCGAGCCGAACACCCAGTGGGAGATTCTCTACGGGCACCAGCAAACCGACGTCGAAACGCAAGCGTCGTTCGCCGGCGGGCCGTTGCTTCCGATCGACATCCACAACGTGCACTTCGGCGGCACGTATCTCTTCGACGGCGGAACAACCGCTCCGTTCGTCGCGCTGACAGTCGGCCTCACGAGGTTCGAGCCCAGTGTCAGCGATTCAGAGGCTGAGAACTATTTCTCGGGATCGCTTGGCGGCGGCGTGCACTTACGTCCGACGCAGCGCATCGGCGTACGCCTCGAGGCGCGAGCGTTCGCCACATTCGTCGACAGCGACGGCGCTATCTTTTGCGTGAGCGCACCAGCGAGCGAAACGAGCGGCTGCGCAATTTCGATCCACGGTGAGGCGCTGCTGCAATGGGAAGCGCACGCGGGACTCGTCATTCGATTCTGACGACTTGGCGGCTCGATGGGCTAGCGATCGATCTGAAGCGGGCGAAGCGCAGTCGCCGCACGCGCGAAAGCACCGCCGCGCAGCGCGGCGCCGTCAACTGGCGTCTGGCCGGTCTGCACGGCCCACAGCGCCGCGTAGATTCCGTCGCGCAGCAACAATTCCTCGTGCGTGCCCTGCTCCACCACGCGTCCTTGGTCGAGGACGTAGATGCGATTGGCGTGCACGATCGTCGACAACCGATGCGCTATCACGAGCGTCGTCTTCGAATGCGCAATGCGCTGCAGCGAGCGCTGGATTGCTGCCTCGGTCTCGTTGTCGACGGCGGAGGTAGCCTCGTCGAGGATTAGGATCGGCGGGTCCTTGAGCAGCGCGCGCGCGATCGACAGCCGCTGGCGCTGGCCGCCGGAGAGTTTCTGGCCGCGCTCGCCGACGAGTGTCTCGAAGCCGTCCGGCATGCGCTCGATGAACTCGATCGCCTCCGCCGCCTCCGCCGCCGCCTTGACCTGCGCAAACGTTGCGCCCGCGCTGCCGTACGCGATGTTCTCGCCGACGGTGCCCTGGAACAGGAACACGTCCTGGCTCACGAAACCGATCTGCCGGCGCAGGCTGTCTAAGCTCAGCGTCTCGATGCGCTCGCCATCGAGCAGGATCGAGCCGGAATCCGGCGTGTAGAAGCGCAGAAGCAGCTTCATGAGCGTGCTCTTACCGGACCCCGTTTGCCCGACGAACGCAACGGTCTCGCCCGCCTTGATCGCGATGTTGACGTTGCGCAGCACAGCCTCGCCGCGCGCGTAGCCGAAATTCAAGTCGCGGAACTCGATCGCGCCCTTCGCCGTATCGAACGTCTTCGCGTTCGCTTGGTTGCTAATTTCGACCGGGGTCGCGATGAGATCCAGGATCCGCCGCGAGGACGCCATCGCGCGCTCGTAGAGATCGACCGTTTGCGCAAGATCGGTCAACGGCCAGAGCAGCCGCTGCGTCAAGAACACGAGCACGCCGTAGGCGCCGACGTTGAGCGTGCCGTTCAACGTCATCCAGCCGCCCAGCATGAACGTCGCGATGAAGCCCGCGAGGATCGCCATCCGGATGATCGGAATGAAAGCGGAGCTCACCGCAATGGCCTTGCGATTCGCGGCGACATAGGCCGCGCTGTCCTCGCCTACTCGGCTCGCCTCGAACTCCTCGGTCGCGAAGCTCTTGATCGTCGTGATGCCCGCGATGTTGGCGGCGAGACGTGCGCCGAGTGCGCCGACTTGCGCACGCACGTCTGCATACAAGGGTTGCGCGCGCCGCTGAAAGTAGAACGCGCCGATCACGATGATCGGTATCGGAGTGAAAGCGAGCAGCGCGATCAGCGGCGAGATGATGAAGAACACCGCGCCCACCGCGACCAGCGTGGTCGCCACCTGAATGAGATTGTTCGCGCCGCCGTCGAGGAAACGCTCGAGCTGATTGACGTCGTCGTTCAGGATCGTCACGAGATTGCCGGTGCTTCTGTCCTCGAAGTAGGCGAGATCGAGCTTCTGCACGTGGGCGTACGCGTCGAGCCGCAGCGCGTGCTGCAAGTCCTGCGATAGATTTCGCCACGACACCATGTAGAGATACTCGAACACGGACTCGAGCACCCAAATCGCAAGCGTGAGCGCGCCCAACAGCGCAAGCTGCCATTGCGGTTGCTCGATGCCGAGCGTCGCGAGAAACGAGTCCTGGCGGCGCACGACGACGTCGATCGCGATGCCGATCAGGATCTCCGGCATCACGTCGAACAGCTTGTTCAGGATCGAGAACGCCGTCGCGAGGACGATCCGCGGGCGGAAGCGGCGCGCGTAGCGCAGGAGGCGCAGGAGAGCGTCGAAGGAGCTTTGCGCGGCCGAAGTCATGCCGCAAGCTTAGCAAATCGGGGTCGGGTACTAATTTCCGCTGGCGTGCGTCGGTGCGGCTCGCGTCTCGGCGGAAATTAGTACCCGACCCCGATTTCGATTGCCGGTCAGCTTGCGAGCAGCATCTTCACGAGGTTCGGCATGCCTGCGCCCTGATGCATGCGGTCGCGATTCAGGTCCGTGCAGGCGTCGAGCAGCATCGTCTTCACGCGGTCCGGGTAGCCGATGAACTCCTTGCGCACCGACAGGAAGCATGCGATCACGCCCGACACGTGCGGGGCTGCCATGCTCGTGCCGCTCATCGCGCAGTACAAGTTATTGCGCAGCCTCGTCTTCGGATTCGCGCCGGCTCGGCACGACAGGATCCGCTCGCCGGGCGCAACGACGTCGGGCTTCGGTCGGCCGTCGGCCGTGGGCCCGCGCGAGCTGAAGTACGACACGCCGTACAAGTGCGGTTTCGACTTGTGGATGGAGCCCACCGCGATCGCCTCGTCCAGGTTTGCCGGGTCGCCGATCGACAAATCCGTGTTCACGCCGAGCATTTCGTCGCCCTGCTGGAGCTCGAGATACCCCTCGTTGCCGGCCGCGAGCACGACGACGACACCTTGCCGCCACAGCTTGCGCAACTGCTTGCAGATCGGCGTGTCGCCGCAGCCGAATGCCTCGGGATCGAACGGACCGCCGAGGCTCAGGTTCATGCCGTGCACGACGAGCGAGGCGGCGTTGCGGTTCAGCTCGTAGATGTGATCGAGCGCCTTGATGATCTTCGCATCGCTGCCGACGCCCGTCGTCGTTGAGCACCTTGTAGCTCACGAGCCGCACGCTCGGCGCAATGCCGCAGACGTTGAGATCCGGCATCGCGCCGCCAATGATGCCGGCGACGTGGGTACCGTGGCCGTTGCGATCGACGCCGGCCTTGGGTGCCCCTTTCGGATCCCACTCCACGATCGCCCCCGGCCGCAAGCAATCGTAGACGTGGCCGATGTTCGAGGCGGCCGTGCCGTGGCCGAAATGCGGATGCAGCGGATCGATGCCGCTGTCGAGCACCGCCCAAGTGATGCCTTGGCCGCGTGACTCGTAGCCGCGGTGAGCCGTGGCGCACTGCAGCACGTTGATGGACTGATCGAGAAGCGCACGCTTGCGCGCATTCGTGAACACGCGGTAGACGGACGTAAGCTGCAGCTCGGCCGACAGCCGCTCGACCTCCGAGCGGGTCAAGCGCGCCGCGACGTAGCTCGAGAGCGCCTCGAGATCCACGTCCACGGGCGTCAACGCCGGCTTCGTCTTGCGCAGCCCGTCCTGAATCCAAGCGACGACGTCCTCGCGGACCTCGTCCGCCGGCCGCGACACGCTCGTCTCCCACTGGTCGCGCAGCTCGATCAGCACGGGATGACGCTCCTCCTCTGCGGCGCCCTCCATGACGTTGACCAGATCGCGCGCGATCGTGAAGGGCGCGATCCGTTGGAACAGCGCGCGGTCGATCGTGTCGCGCACGGGCCCGCGCACCTCGGCAAGCCGCAAGTAGCCGCTGCCGGAATGCGGATCACGCGGTGAGTCGCGGTTCCAGCGCAAGAAGTCCTCGACGCCGACGCCGTTCGTCGGCGCGTAGTCCGAACCCAAGCGCTTGTCGGCGCACACGGGGTCGAGCGGATCGGCAACGTTGATCCAGCGTTTCACGACACGCGGCACGGCAAGGCCTTTCTTCTGGCCCGTGATGACCGCGAGTTGGTCCTGAACTTCCTTGAGACCGAGCGGCGAGCCGATCGTGACGAACAAATCCACCTCGATCTCGTCGGGCGAAAGGCTCGAGAGCGCGTCGTACGCAATCATCGATCCTTGGCTGTGGCCTATCACGACGAACGGGCCGCCGCCGGCCCGAAGTCTAGATAGGACGCTCGCGCGCATCACCTCCCGGCGCTCCTTCACGAACAGAAACTCGTTGACGTCCTTCAAGAACGCCTTCGTGATCCGCCGGCTGATGAACTCGCGCAACGGTCGCGGCAGAGGCAGCACCCGGGCGTGAAAATCGGCAGCAGCCACGCCGCTCAGATCAGGCTCTCTCACAGCGGCTTTCGCTATCCGCTCGAGCGCGGCACGCGCACGTGGCGACTCGGCTTCCGGCGGCAGCAGAGCGTCGACGTCATCCGCGGAACCGGCGAGCGCGCGTACACCGATCGCGGCGGCATCGTCCGGACGCGTGCCGTCGTGCGTCGCATCGGCCATCTTGCACGACGCCTGCATGGGCTCCGGATAGAAAATCCGATTCACCCAGTAGGCCAAGCGGCTGCGCTCGCCGAGATTGAAGCCGAACAGCGCCTCGTCCCATTGGCACTTCAGGATATCGGCCTTCGGTTTGTTGCCGATTCCGTGGACGTAGACGATGGTCTTCGCGCGGCCGATGTCGCTCGCCGCGGCTGCCTTCACGCGCTTCGCGCTAACTCGCCGCCGGACTTCGCGTTTCTTCGCCATGGTGCTGCCTCCCCGTGGATCGCGGTGTACCGCGATCGTAGCAGCACGGAGCCGTGTGGCGTGTCGAGAAGTTTACAAATAGGAGGCGGGGTCAGGCACCGGTGTCTGACACCTGTTCCGTAGCGAGCGACTATCTGGCTTTGATGATCTGCAGCGCCTCGTTCATCTTGAAGAGCACGATCAGCAGCTCGCACCAAATCCGGCCGAACAGCACGCCGCCCACGATGGTCACCAAACCATAGAAGAAGTCGCCCGAGAACATCGTGAGAAGCCCGCCGATCACGGCCCCCACCAAGATGAACCAATAGACGAACGTGATGATCGTCGGCGTCAGCATCTTGTCGAAGAAAAGAATGTCTCTCATTTCCATGTCGTTCACCCTTTTGGCGTTGTTGTCGTGAAACGGACCTCTAGAGCGGCGGCTCGCGCCGATGCCAATCCGTCGCTTGCTCGTACGCATGCGCGAGCGCAAGCACCGCGGCCTCGCCGAGACGCGGCCCGCTGATCTGCAAGCCGATCGGCAACCCGCGGCTAGTGAAGCCGCACGGCACGCTGATCGTCGGGATACCGAGGACGTTGAACGGCAAGGTGTTGCGGATCAGCGAGGAGTCGACTCCTGTAACTGGGCCCGAGATCGCCGCGTCGATCGTCTGCGTAATGCGCATCACGGTCGGCGTGACGAGCACGTCGACGTTCGCGAACACCGTACCGATCGTGTTGCGCGCAATCGTCATGCGCCGCCGCGCCTCGATGTACGCAGTCAACGTCGTGTTCGGCATCCCGCATGATCCTGGTCGATCGTTGCCGGCTTGTAAAGCGCTCGGCGCGTGGGATCTGCGACGAGATCCGCGTGATAGGCGTAGATCTCAGCGCTGAGCACTGCAAATGCGTCGACTGTGGGCAGCTCGACGTCGATCATCGAGCGCGTCATGCCCTCCAACACCTCGATCGCCCGTTCCGCAGCCGCTTCGATTTCGGGATCGAGGCTCTCGAAGAACGGCTTGCGCGGCAAGCCGATCCGCAACGCCGAAGTCTCGCGGCCGATCGCCGCAGCGTAATCCTCGCGCGGCGCATCGATGCTGACCGGATCGAGCGGATCGAAGCCCGCGATCGCCGCCATTACGAGCGCGCAGTCCTCGACGCTGCGGGCGAGCGGCCCCACGTGATCGTGCAGCTCCGAGAGCGGAACGATGCCGCGGATGCTCGCGAGACCGTGCGTTGCCTTGAGCCCAGCGACGCCGCAGCAAGCGGCCGGATAACGCATCGATGCGGCGGTGTCGGTGCCGAGCGCCGCGGCGCACATGCGCGCAGCGACCGCGGCCGCGGAGCCGCCCGAGGAGCCGCCGGGCGTGTAAGCAAGATCCCAGGGATTGTGCACCGGACCGTAATGCGTCACCGCGGACGTGCCGCCGTACGCGAACTCGTGCATGTTGAGCTTGCCGAGAAACACCGCGCCCGCCTCGCGCAACTTCGTCACGACGGGCGCGTCCTCAGTCGGCACGCGATCGGCATAGACTGCGCTCGCGGCTGTCGTACGGATACCCGCCGTGTCGATGTTGTCCTTGAGGCCGATCGGAATGCCGTGCAGCGGTCCGCGCGACCGCCCCGCAGCGAGCTCGGCGCCTCGGGCTCGCGCCTGCTCGAGCGCGGCGTCAGCCGTGACCGTGATGTACGCGTTGACGCGCGGATTGAGTTGCTCGATGCGCTCGAGATAAGCGCGCGTGAGATCGAGCGGTGTGAGCTGACCCGCTGCGATGCGCCGCGAGGCCTCTTCGATAGTGAGATCGGTAAGTGCATTCCGTTGGGCGCGTGCGCTCCGGGACACCGCTAGCGCGCCCGCGGCGGCAGCCGTGCCCGCGATCAGGTTGCGTCGCGTGATCGCCTCGTTGTTCATGATTGTCCCCCTCGAAACACCGCGGCACAGAATACTCGCGCGCGGTGCTCCGGCGAAACTACCATCGAGAAGCGTGGTGTTCTCTCTCTACCTCGCAGCCGTGTGGCTCAGCTACGCCGCCGTGACGGCGCTCAACCGCTGATGCGCTCTCATTGCTGCCTCCGGCGTTTTGCCGATAAACTTCGCGGCGGAGAGGTGCCGGAGTGGCCGAACGGGCTTGACTCGAAATCAAGTGTGCGCTTATACCGCACCGTGGGTTCGAATCCCACCCTCTCCGCCAGACGCTTAGTAGCGGCGCGGCTTCCAGTGCCAAACGCCGCTAGACCCCCCCCAACCAACCCGCCAACGATTGCCGCTGAAGTGGCCGTCCGCCTGTATACGCCGTCGGACGGTCTGTCACCCAGAGTTACGACAGAGGCACAGCAAATGACGGACCAGAATCTCAACCTTTCCGTTGACTCCGCCGTGAAGAACAGTGCGGCGGCCGTCGACAAAGCTGCTGACATCCCCGCGCGCATCCTGCCGTTCAGCGCACCTACGCGGGCGCCGCGAAGGGCCGCAGAACCGCAAAATGCCACGCCGGCCGAAAAACTCGGAGCTTCGAACCCGCGAGTACCTGACGCCCGACGAGGTCGAAAGCCTGATGGACGCTGCACGCCGCACTGGCCGGCACGGTCACCGTGACGCAACGCTAATCCTGATCGCCTACAGGCACGGCCTGCGCGTGTCGGAACTGATCGCGCTCCGTTGGGATCAGGTCGACCTCAGAGCCGGCTCGCTGCATGTGAACCGCTTGAAGAACGGAAGTCCAAGCGTTCATCCGATCCGTGGGCCCGAGCTCCGCGCACTACGACGGCTTCAGCGCGACTATCCGGCGTCGTCGTATCTGTTCGTGACGGAGCGCAAAGGCCCGATGACCGCCGCGACAGTGCGGAAGATAATTACGCGCGCAGGCGGTCAGGCGAAGATCCCGTTTCAGGTGCACCCCCACATGTTGCGGCACGCTACCGGCTACAAGCTCGCGAACGACGGCCACGACACGCGGGCAATTCAGCACTACCTCGGGCACCGGAACATCACGCACACGACGCGCTACACGGAGCTCGCGAGCGATCGATTCAATTGCTTTTGGAAAGACTGATCCAGTTAGCTCAGGATCGAGCCGATGAGCGGTCGAGATCGACACTGTCGTAGGTTCGAATCGCGGGTCCGTTTGCCGAGTTATTTACGGCGGTACGTGCTGACGCGGGATCACCCGTTCCTGAAGGTCGTGTAACATCTCGCAGCCATGAATCCGCGGGACCAGATCACAACGGCCGTCCGCGAGCTCCTCGCGCGCAGCCTCACCGTCACGGAGCATGAAGTGGTGCGACTGAAGCCCTCGAAGAGAACGACCGCGATACACGAAGCCGGCCACGCGGTCGCTTTCACCCGACTTTGGCCGGTGGGGAGGTACGGGGGACCACTCACGATCGTCCCAAAGGATAACACTACCGGCCGCCACTACGCCGAGGAACTGTGGTTCCCGGCGACCGAAGATCCGGACGAGAGCGCGGCACAAGACGAGGAGCTCGCGAACGAAGCCATCTACTGCTGCGCCGGGTACGCTGCAGTGTTGGTCGCCGGCTATTCGGAGGCCGTTGCGGTCGCGGGCTTCGACTCCGACTTCGACCAAGCTGAGGGCTGCGGCAGCGTTTCGCTCGCGGTCAGTAAACAGCGCGCCGTAGAACTGATGACGCGCCCCGAGAACGTCGTTGCGGTCACGCGCCTCGCCAAGGAGTTGCTCGCGCGAGGGGCGATCGGCGAGGACGACGTTGATATCTTGATCGACGTCGCTGACGGCAAGATGACCGAAGAACAATATCTCCGCTACGCCTACTTCGGGGCGAGGACGTTTGAGCGCGAGCGTCCTCGTTGGCGAGTCCGCCAAAACAGTCGCCGAGTCGGTCGACACTGAGTGAGAGCATTACGCCGGGCGTTCTACCCTGTTTTCTGGGAAGCAGATCTCGACATGCTCTTCCCGAGGCGCAAGCCGTCGCAGCGCTGTAATCGGTGAAGCGCGTGCGGTCATCCTCACGCCATTCCCACGGCGCGATGCGCTGATCCGCAGGCAGCGCCCATATCCCGAGCTTCGCTGAGCGCGCTGCGTGCTCAAGAACGCAGTAGCTCTCGCCGTCGTCGGGAAAACTTCTCGTTGAACAATCTCGTGGCGGCTCTCACGAGTTCCCGATCGACAAGGCCGGTGATCGTCGGATGCGCATGGCACGCGGCTTTGATCGCCTCGAAGCACTTCGCGAAGTGATAGATAGTCATTGCGCCGTCTCTTGCGGCGAAGACGACGCCAACCAGCAACAGCATAGCGATCGGTGCGTTCTAGGGCCTCAGGCGTCTTAGCAATAACGAACAGGCTAATCGCGGCATGAAAGTTCTCGAGGTAGGCGCCATCGCCGCTCCGTGTATCGGGCGTCCTCGGCGATCACGCTATTCTTCTTGATGGACGCGCTGATTTCGCTCGCGCCGCTCCTGTGCTTCGAGGCAGAAGGTCGCAATCGGGCGCGCCTCGAGGCGCCGCAGACCTATCTCCTCGCCTGTCTCGTCACAGTAGCCATACGATCCGTCTTCGATGCGTTGGAGTGCCTGCTCTATCTTTCGGAGAAGCTTTCGCTCGCGATCCCGCGTTCTAAGCTCGAGTTCGAAGTCCGATGCCTGGCTTGCGCGATCGCTAAGATCAGCATAGTGGGCGGCGTCGTCTCTGAGGTGGTCCATCGTTCGCTGGGCTTCCGCGATGAGTTCGCGTCTCCAATGCTCAAGCCGGCTCCGGAAGTAAGCTAGCTGACTAGCGTTCATGTATGTTTCCCCAGCTCGAGCCTTATACGGCGCAATGTGGAACTTCATCTCGCGGGGAAGAACCACCGTGGACCGTGGGCCACCAGCACCGGCCGACATTTCGGGTTCACCGGACGTGGTGACTCTGTCTTCCCGCATAGTGCCTACTCAAGGTATGTCAATAGTGTTGACGTTGCCGCTGCTATCTGTGCGGCCATTCCAATCGCATGTGAAGTCGTGTGGTCGCTCATACGGGGCAGGTCTGCGGAGTTCGTGCTGATCCGATGGGAATTAGTCAAGAGTTAATCATGTGTAGCATCCGTGCGCGTTGACTCCGGTCACGCTTCGATCAGTACTGACGCCGTGCTCTGATGGGACGCGCTAGAACTTGACGGGTTCCGGATGGTGGCCGCGCATCGCGGCGATCGTTCTGAACTCGTCAGCCGCCGCGGCAACGACTTCGCGGATCGTTTTCCCGAAGTCGCCGCGGCGCTGCTCGAGAAGCCGGACGCTTACGTGTACGAGTACGAGTGGGTCGACGTCGCTGAGCTGCCATGGCCGGCGTCAATGTGCGGCCTTTAAAGCGAGCAGTTCGTCACCGAGAGACAACTGATTGCTGCGGCACGCTTGCGGGCTACAAGCTCGCAAACGACGGGCACGACACGCGGGCGATTCAGCATTACCTCGGGCACCGCAACATCACGCACACGACGCGCTACACGGAGCTCGCGAGCGATCGATTCAACGGCTTCTGGAAAGATTGATTCACTGCCTGAGGCAGCATGGCGACACGCAAGCCGCGAATGAGAGGTCGAGATCGACGCTGTCGTAGGTTTGAATCGCGGGCGTGCTACACACTGTCCCTACGATTGCGCACCGGGTGCAGTTGCGTGAGCCGCGGACAGTTCGGTCAAAGCTCAAGCTCGTCGACATGCCGCAGCCGAACGACGCCCACGAATGAACCGCGACCACCTCACCGCCGCGATCCGCGAGCTGCTCGGGCTCGGCCTCACGGTCTACGACTGCGCGGTGCTATTCCGCGCCCATCCGCGGGCGATCGAGGCGTTGCTCGTGAGCTGAGACAGATCCGTTATGACCATGAGACGCGGCTTCGGCCGCGTTTCTTTTTGCCGCATTATGTCGTGACGCCCATCACGGAGTGGCGCGAGAACGGTTAGTATCATTCCCGCGTATGAGCCAGCGTACACACTGGTTTCCATTACGCTATTCTCCGGTCCTCCGAATGGCGACCAACAACGACAACAACGCCAGGGAAGGCTCCGTCTCGGCAGGACCACGCTGCCACTACATCTTCTTAGCTGCGGCAGAAGAGCATCGTTGTATGCTGCCCGAAGGGCATGACGGCAACCATTGCTTCGAAGTGGCTCCCGTGGTGCTCCTATGAACGACCACTCGGATCGTGCAGACGACCTGCCAAAGAGCGCTGGCATTCGGCAATGTCCCTACGTTCTCGTCCCAAACAGCACGGACCGCTGCTGTCTCGATGAAGGTCACGAGGGCGATCACAAGTTCGTCATCGAGACTCGTCCGTCAGTGACGGCGCCCGACCAGGGGTTAAGACCGGAAGCACGACAGTAGAAGCAGTCGGGCGTTGTCGAGCCTCTGCCGCGCGGCTTCGTGGCGCAGCCTTTCCTCTGGCGTCCTGACCTCGAGGAGCAACAGCCGAGCGGCCAGCGTTGCCTGCGCTTCTTCGAAGTCCGCTACGGCGAGCTTGTACACAGCCATCGCACGGTCGTACTCAGTCGGCACGACAGGCCGTCGTGCCGAAGGCCGAGCTTGTCGATCGATGTCCGTCCTTGGCTCCTTCATCAACGTCCATGGTCGAAAGACCATGTGCTTGAGTGGATGCAAGACTCGTGCGCGCCGCTTATGCCTAAACCTTCCAAAGGACACCCCAATGTGACCACTAGCCGCACCTCTGGCCGCAGCGAGCACACTACTGGATGGACGATGCGCCGCATGCTTGCGAGGATTGCGGACGATGCCGCGCGAAACACTCACGCCCGACGACTTAGCCCTCGCCGCCGCGGGCTGCCGGGCGCTCGCTTTTCGCTGGCGCCAGGATGCCCAGCAGACAACCGACCCGATCCTCAAGTCGAGACGCATTGAAGGCGCAGAGCACGCGGAACGGCTCGCGGAGCACTTCGACGCCGAGCGGGAAGCGTCGATTGTTACGTCGCGTGACAATTGACAAACGTCATTAGGAAAGAAGAAAGACGTCTCTGACGCTCAGGCCGATCGCGGTACGCTTGGTGACCCTATGACGCAGAAAAAGCTACCTCCGCTGCTGTCGAGTTCGGTGACCCGAAGAGCGAGCTGAACATTCAGCGTCGCCTGCGCTGGTGGCGTGCGACCGCTTACCTTGGGCCACCGGGCGGTAGCCTCGTAACTAGACTTGAGGTGGAAGCGGACCCAATGCTCCAGAAAGCTCTGAAAGAGGGTCTTGTTCGGATTGCTGAAGGACTATGACGCAGAAAATCCCCGAGTTCGTGCCTCCGGCACCCGTAGTTGAGGGGACACCGGAGGCAACCAGAGAGCGGGAAATCTGCCGCTTTCTAAAGCGAATGCCGGTGATTTCACACTGACTCTTCGAAGGACGAGAGCGCCTGGCATTTCCACAAGCTTTCTGAGCGCGAGCGCGCGAGAGAGCGACGTTGCCAAAATGCGCAGAAATGCGCAGAAAAACATTCGCTTTCGCTCAGGCTCTTAAACGCGGAGTGCGCAAAAGTGTGCACCAAGGCAGATAACCGCCGAAACCTGAAACAGCAACGGAGTTTGAGGAGCAACGAAAACAAGACCGTTTGTTGGGATCAACGTCACGGTGAGGCCATCATGAACACGTTCAGCGTTGACGTCTGCCGCGACCACGAGGAGGCGGCCAAGGCGGGAGGCTGCCCCTATTGCGCGCTAGAACAGGCACGGTCAAAAGCCAGCGAGTTGCAAAGGGTAGTCGATGCCTTCTGCGAGCTGGCCGACGCCCGGCACACCCTGGCCGACGGCCGGCACGCCGACGCCCGGCACACCTTGCGCTTGCTCGCCGAGACCATCACAGACCCGAGCCTCGCCGCGAGCTGCCGAAGGCTTGGTGGAGAAGAATTCGCCATATCTATCGGTGGCAAACCATGACCACGACCTATGATCGATCCGAATGCGAGGGCGGGCACACCTGGCCCTCCTCATCCGGGCCCGTCTGCCCCGTGTGCGCAAGCTCGCGGCGACGTCGCTACATCGGTGTCACTGAAACGTTCGGCTTGAGGATCGACGATCACGTGGATCTTCGGGCAAAAGATCCGTCGAGGCCTTCCAAGAAGAAAGAGCGCAAGCGGATTCGCCAGGGCGTGCGGCTTGAGGGCAATGGGTCCGGACGGCGTGTCGATGTGAACTGGATCATGGATCGCGACGCGAACCGTTACATCAAGCGCATCGTCGATGTCGAGACAGGCGACGTTCTGAAGGACGTTGACGAGCCGTTGAGTTCGCACCGCGGAGGCACCGAAAAGCCTCGACGATAGTAATTGCCTGTGGCGCCTCACTCCCGACGATCTCGCTCTCGCCGCAGCCGCCTGCCGGGCGCTCGCCTTTCGCTACCGCGAGGACGCGAAGCGCCAAAAGAACCCGCTGCTCGTCGAGGCCTCGCTGGAGCGAGCAGAGCATGCAGAGCGGCTCGCGGAGCATTTCGATCGCGAGCGTGGCAAGGCTTGATCACGGCTCCAGGACCTCGCCGAGCTCACAGTTGACGAGTTGAAGGGCTTGGATGGTCAAGGTGAATGTCAACGCTGGCCGGGGCATCGGTCAGGTTTTGGTAGGGGCCAGCCCGCTCAACATCAGGCGGTCGCGACGGCGTTGTACGATATGTTCATCGCGCTTAAGGATTTGCGAGCAGGCTATCCGTACAGCGAGCTGCACCGGCCCATCGAGGTGATCCTGGACGAGGCCGAGAAGGCGTTGCTGGCCGAGGGGGTTCAACTCGGCGACGGAGGGAGCGGGACATGAGCACGATCTATCTCGTCGTAGGCTCGTGGCACGACGACGAGGGGGGCACCGCTTGGCCCGTGAAAGCCTTCCACAACGAGACGGCAGCGAATGTCTTCTCGGACAGGTTGAACACTGAAACAAGGGTACTCGGCATCGAGATCATGGCGTTGGATCGGTGGCGCGATCACGAGTATCGCGGGGATCAGCTCAACCTGGAGCTTGGCCAGGAGTACAACCGGAAGTTCAAGGCCATCCATCAACGGCATCCCGACCCGCAGTGGAACGGCAAGGAAACGAACTACGAGGTCCTGCCGCTAGAGTTGGAGGGACCATGAAAACGTGGACCGTGACGTTCTGTGCTCGCAGTTTTGCGGAAGTGGAAGTCGTGACCGCGACCTGCCTGGGGCTCGGCGGGAACCCACGTCTATTGGCGCGCAACGTCGGCGTCTTGGACTGTCAGCCATCAGCCAGCGGGGGTAGCGCAAGCGTCTCCGGCTCGACGTACGGACAAGACAGGGAACCCGGGCCGCGGAAGTTCACCTCGCAAGATCTATCGGTCACAATGTGGCCCGCGCCTTAGTCTCTTAGGCAATGTCCGTTCACGTGCACCATGAGGATGCTCATTAAAGCGCCGAGAGTCCGTGGCCTGTTGGCGCTCGCGCTTGGCGGTTGTCTCTGGAGCTGTGCCACGTTCCATCCGGTCGAGACCACAAACAACTTCTGGCCGGACTGAGTAGCGTGCGGCTGGGCCGCGAACGCTCAGTCGTGATCGTTTGTCTTTGTTGTCTTCCGCGGAGGCGCTTTGAAGCCCGCGATGAATAGCCCGAGGAGGAGTAATCGCCATGTTCGAGAGGTGCGAGCTCGCGCGCGGCTTTGTTCCCAGTACTGCCCGGCAACTTTTTCGTACTTGATGCCCTCCAGCATCAGGTCGTGAAGCGCGCGCGAGATTTCCGTCGCCACAGCGGCCATAAACGCGTGCGGATTCACCTTGAACTCTGCAAGTCGCCCGGATCGCTTCAGGATCTCCGCGAGCGTATGGCGCGTCAGTTCGGTTTCTTTTTGCAGGAAGGCGAAGATGTCTGGCAAGACCTCCACCTGCTCTGCCTCACGTACGCGGGTCGCGATCTGCCGGTCGGCGACGACGCCCGCATCGCTGATATCCACGGCGACGACGGTCGTGGCGATACGTGCCGCTTTGATCGGTTCGATCTGCTTGATTCGCGCGAGCGCCTGCTCAATAGGATCGCCGGTATCGAACGTCACGCGATAGCGGGTACGGTGTTTGATCTTCTCCCATAGGACCTGGAAGTCCGGGCTCAACTGCACTTCCTTTCGGAACCTCAGTTCACGGCGGTCGCGAGCGTTGACGATGCGGTTCTTGAGGACCTTGCGGTTGATCTCATCGACGATCTGGAACCGCAGGTCCGCAAACTCCGGCGGCACCTTCAACTCGAAATGCGGATTCTTTGGATCGAACTTCGGCAGAATCTCGCCCAAACCATTGATGTAGCCGGAGGATATATCGATCGCCTCAAACAGTTCGCTCGGAACGCGGCCGCAACGGAAGCCCCCGGGGCGACGCAAGGGGGAGGAAGCGGCGTGAGACGCGCGCGTCACATCCCGTGATGCCGGGCGATCTCCTCCTCGCTCAGGCGCAGGAACCGCGCGGCGTTGTCGTAGAGGATGTCCCGCTTCTGCCGCTCACTGAGGAACGGCGCCTCCTCGATCACCGCGATCGAGCGCTCGATCAGGCCCGGCCATTGCAGTTGATCCGTCCCGAACATCACGCGCTCGGCGAAGCCCGCGTCTACGAGCGCCTCCAGGTAGCGGTGGAAGCCCTCGCGCGGCATGTGCCAGACGATGGCGGCCACGTCGACGTAGACCTGCGGGTGCGCATAGAGCAGCGCCTGCATCTCGTCGAGCATCGGATAGCCGGCGTGCATGACGTAGACGCGCAGCCGCGGATGGCGCACGAGCACGTCCTCCAGCGCCAACGGGCTGTGGAGCCGGGCACGGTTGCCCACTGCGCCGATGTAGACGATGCCGGGCGGAATGGCGGCGCCGATGTGGATTCCAACTGGGATGTCGAGCTCCTCGGCGAGCGCCCAGTACGGCTCGAGTCGCTCGTCGTCCGGCGCCATCCCCAGATTCCACACGTAGAGCTCCGCGAGAACGTCAAGCTTGCCGGCGACGTGCAGCTCGCGCAGATATTCGACGGAGCAATCGGGCAGGGTCGGCATGCAGCGGCTGCCGGGGATGAAGCGCTCCGGCGCGGCGGCGATCCAGTTGTCGATGACGGGGCTGCGCTCGAAGCCCGCGCCGCCGAGAACGCCGATGACGTTCGCGCGCTCCATCGCCGCGACGGTCTCGTCTCTGAGCGCCGCGTCCGTGGTCGGCGACCAGACCGGATCATCGCAAGGCGGCGCCTTCAGCATGGCGGCGTAGGTCTCGGCGAAGGGCCGGCGCTGGTCCCACAGGGGGGCCGGCGGGTCGAGCGGCGTGCAGACGGCGGTCGGCGGCGGGGGCGCGGGATCGATCGTCCACGCGTGCAGGTGCATGTCGATTACCGGCAGGCGGCGCGCAGCGGCGGGCGCGGGCTCCCCCGGCGCGGTCGCGCACGCGGTGCAGCCGAGGGCGATGGCCGTGGCGAGGCACCTCACGGCCGACGCCGGACGGATGTCTCGTATCGTTCGCATACCCCTCTCTCCTTGGTGTCTCACGCTACCTGGTCGTACCGCGCCACAGCCGGCGTCGACGGGAATCGTGAAGCCTACGACAGAGATATATACCCGATGGCGGTTCTGTGCGCCTTGGCATCGAACGCTAGTTCCGCTGAGACGATAGCGGGACTCGTCTTCGTGGACCGCAACGAGAATGGAATCCGTGACGCAGATGAGCGCGGCATTTCTCGTGTGGCAGTGTCCGACCAGAGCACGGTCGTGTTCACCGATGAAAAAGGCGAATTTCACCTAGAACAACGCCTCGAGGGGGCGGGCCTGCTGTTTGTCTCAGTCCCGAACGGGTTTCGCAGTGTCGGACGTTTCTGGAGCAAAACCGCGGACAGCTCGACGTTCGCGCTTGCACCAATCCGAGAGCAGGGCACGTTTACCTTCGTGCATGCGAGCGATCCTCATATTAGCCGCGAGAGTCTCGCGCGCACGCAACGCATGCGCGCGATGGCCGATGCCCTAAAGCCGGCCTTCGTCATCATTACTGGAGATCTGGTGAAGGACGCTCTGCGCGTAAACGAAGCAGAAACGCGTAGCTATTACGAGTTGTTCGCGACCGAGCAGCGCGCATTCCAATCACCCGTCTTCACAGTCCCGGGTAACCACGAGAACTTTGGGATCGAGACGCGGCTCTCCCACGTCGATCCCGCACACCCGCTGTTCGGACGAGGCATGTACAACGAGTACTTCGGCCCCGACTACTACTCCTTCACCTACGGTGGCGTGCACTTCGTTGCGCTCAACACGGTCGATATTCAGGGCGAGTGGTACTACGGGCATGTCGACAGTCGGCAGCTTGCGTGGCTGCAGCAGGACATCGCCATTATTCCGGACGATATGCCGATCGTGACGTTCAACCATATTCCGTTCTACACAACCATGGAACAGATAACCGGCTACAACGAGGCGCCCCCGGCACCGACACTCATCACTATCGATGGAAAGCAACAGTTTCGGCATACAGTGGCCAACGCAGCGGATGTCCTAGCGGTGCTTGGTTGGCACCGCCGCGTACTCGCACTCGGCGGTCATATTCACTTTGCCGAGCGGATCGAGCGGCCCGGGGAGAATGTTCGCTACGCAACCACCGCGGCCACCGTCGGACCGGGGGCTCGGTTTCCATCGGGTTTCACGCTCTACACGGTTCGGCACGGCGAGATCGATACCGGGCGCTTCATTCCGCTGGATAGTCCGAACGACGTTCGCGCATCCGATCCATGAGAGTTCAGGAGGGGCGCTATAAAACCCCTAGCTCGAGTGCCTTCAACACGGCGCGCGTGCGGTCGCGCACGCCGAGCTTTGCGAGAATGCTGGAGGCGTGGTTTTTCACCGTTCCTTCAACGGTCCCGAGGGCCGCGGAGATCTCCCGATTGCTATAACCACCGGCGATCAGTCGCAGCACGTCGAGCTCGCGTTTGGTGAGGTGCTCCGGAGTGTCGCGCAGCTCGCTTGCCTCCGTCTCGGGTCGTATCCGATCCAATCCACGTAGAACGTGCTGCGTGATGGCCGGTCTGATCATGTTTTCCCCAGAGGCCACACCTCGAATCGCCTCCGTGAGTAGCTCGAGCGAAATGTCCTTCAGCAGGAACCCGCGCGCGCCGGCCTTCACGCCGTCGAGCAGGGCTTCATCGT
This sequence comes from uncultured Gammaproteobacteria bacterium, assembly GCA_963744305.1. Taxonomy (GTDB): domain Bacteria; phylum Pseudomonadota; class Gammaproteobacteria; order Steroidobacterales; family Rariloculaceae; genus FEN-1219. The sequence goes on along the minus strand of CAVUTF010000007.1, from coordinate 30,744 downwards.
CATCGAACGTCGTCAGGAGGATGGTCGGTGGCAGCTCATCGCTCGCGCGCAATTCGCGGACGAGGTCGATGCCGCTCTTGCCCGGCATCCGGATGTCGAGGAGCACGACGTCAGGATGGTGCTGACGAATGGCGGCTGCGCCTTCATCGGCCGTGCCGACATCGGCGACGACGACCAAGTCGTCTGCGAGCTCCAACAGCGATTTGATGCCGCGACGAACGAGCAGCTGATCGTCAACGAGTACGATCCGGATCATCCCTGCGTTTTCGCCGTGGGCACGAACGCGTGCAGCGCGAATCCGCTTCCCGCGTTCGCCGTGACGGCTACGTCGCCGCCGAGCTGTGCGAACCTTTCGCGCATGCCCGTGAGCCCCGTGCCGGGCTGGAGCTGCTCTGCACCGCGCCCGTCATCCCAGGCTCGAACCGTCATTCCACCCGCGACGGGTGCGAGCTGAATCCAGAGATTGCCTGCCGTGGCGTGCTTCAATGTATTCGTGATGACTTCCTGTACGCAGCGAACCAACGCCTCGGCTCGAGCTGCATCCACGAGGAGCGCTCCCTCCGGCACTTCCAGGTGAATCGACAGATCACCGATATTCCTGCAGAGCGCGCGAATGGGAGCCGCCGCGTCCGTGTATGCCTCCTGACGCAAAGTTCCGACGACATCCCGCACGTCGCTGAGCAAGAGCCGCGTGATGGCATGTGCCTCGCGAATATCTTGTACCGCCAATTCAGGCGCGCGGCGTGAGGCCACATCGAGCTGGATGCTCAGCGCCGCGAGATGGTGGCCGAGCGCGTCGTGGAGGTCTCGCGATATCCTGAGGCACTCGGCCGCGCGGCTGTTTTCCGCGAGCAGCTCGCGATTGGCACGCAGCTCCGTATTGGCGATCGCAAGGGCCGTGCGCGCGGCGCGCTCGCGCAGCTCCTGCTGAGCTAGTGCAACGACAAAGATCAGCGCCGCGGCGCTGGCGCCGCCGACCATCAGCAGCGCGTCCACATTCTCTTGCGTCGATAAATTGACGAGCAGGAAGAGCTCGATTGCACCGACCATCAGCCAGGTTGCGCGCTTGGATGCAATCCTCGGCAATCGGCCGGCAGCCAGAATCACGGTCATGGACGCGAAGTACTTCGTCGGGCCGATGGCCAGAAGCGCCGTGGCGAAACCGCTGAGCAGCAGCGCGCAGACGACCCCGATTCCGGCGGCGCGGCTTCGCTCCTCCACGATGCGAAGCGCTATGTCCGCAATGAGTGTCGCACCGAAGACGGTGAAAGCCGCGATCCACATGTAGGCTCGCGGTCCGCTGATCTCCCCTCTGTAGATGGACATGAGCACCGGCTGGGAGCAGGCCAGCCAGAAAAGAAGACTCCCCATCCAGTAAAGAAATCTCGGCAACCCGGCAGGCTCGGTATTTTTCATGGTGTTGATTGTAGCCAGCATGCGCCTCGGCGTGCCCTATGCCGGAAGTCATGCGTTTGGATCATGACCGGCGCCACATGCGCGCTCCTTCCGGCTTCTGCAAGGATGAGGCTGGTTCCAAACTATGCCGAGGCCCATCATGAAATCTCTGCTGCCGCTGCTCTGCTTAGGTTTTTCGGTTCCTGCGCTCGCGAGCGATCTCGACAACGTGGTCAAGATCGATTCGGGCTACGTGCTCGGCTCGGGCACGGAGGTGCGGGTCTACAAGGGCATTCCGTTTGCCGCTCCCCCTGTCGGCGAACTCCGATGGCGGGCGCCGCAGCCGGTGAATCCCTGGGATGATTCGATCCGCGTCAGCAAGACGTTCTCGCTGTCGTGTCCGCAGCCGCCCGTGGCCATTCCCAAGGAGCGTATCGGAGAAGACTGCCTCACATCAACGTGTGGACGCCCGCGCGTTCGGCGACCGCGAAGCTGCCCGTGCTCGTTTCGATATTCGGCGGCGGATTCGTGGCCGGCTCGAGTGCGCTGAGTCTCTACGATGGCGAGCGACTGGCCCGTGAAGACGTCATCGTCGTCAGCTTCAACTATCGCGTGGGAATCTTCGGTTTTCTCGCTCACCCGGAGCTCAGCCAGGAATCCACGCAAGGCATCTCCGGCAACTACGCGCTGCTCGACATGGTGGCAGCGTTGCAGTGGGTGAAGCGCAATATCGCGGCCTTCGGCGGCGATCCGGCCAACGTGACGATCTGGGGGGAGTCGGCGGGCGGCTCCGCGGTGAGCCTGTTGTTAGTGGTGCCGGAGGCGGACGGCCTTTTTCACAAGGCGATCATGAATAGTCCGTGGAGCATGTACTACCCCGTAGGCCATTTGCGCGAGGCGCGCGGGGCGCGCCCTTCGGCCGAAGAGCGAGGAGCAGCGCTCGGAACCATCACTGACCTGCGCGCGAAATCGGTGGACGAGGTGATGCAGCTTGCAGCGGGGTCTTTTCCCGCCGCTGCCACCGTCGGTCCCGATCCGGACGGCCAGGCGTTTCGGCCCATTGTCGACGGCGTGGTGTTCCCGGATGATCCGGCCGCGCTCTTTGCAAGAGGAGAGTTTCATCACGTGCCGCTCATCGTAGGCACCAATGCCGATGAGGGTGTGCTCTTTGCGCCGCGCGCGGTGACCACTCGCGAGCAGGCGGATGTATGGCTGCGCACGCACTTCGGACGGGACGCGACGTCGCTCGGCGCGCTGTATGGACTCGACAGCGGCACGCCGGTGCCGATTGCGCTCACGAAGCTGACCGGCGACGCACTCTTTGGAATGGGTACCCGGGCGATCTTGCGCGCAGCAACGCGGTACAGCCCGCACGTCTATCAATATGAGTTCACGCGCGTCAGCCCATTGGCGAAGCGAATGATGATCAACGCGTACCACAGTGCCGATCTCTCCTACACGTGGGGCACGTTACCGGATACACCTCTGAGCAGCGTGATCCCGGGATTCAGCGTGCGTCCGGGCGACTTCGATGAGACGGACGATCGACTTTCGCGCGCGATGAGCGGGGCGATCGTGCAGTTCGCGAAGAGTGGAGATCCGAACGGGAAGGGATTGCCGAAGTGGGCCCCCTACGCCTCGGGGGAGAGCTATCTCGAGTACGGCGATTCGATCGTGCAGAAGCAGAAGCTTCGCCCACAGTACCTGGACGCGCTGGATCCGATCTTTTCCGCCAAGCGCGATGCGGATTCGCGGGAGGCCCGATGATGCGCGCGGCTGGAAAACGTCCGACGGCAGCGAGCGGCCTGGCCGCCGTGCTAGCGGTTCTCGTGCTCGCGGCCGGCGTTTCGGCGGGCACCGTGTGGTTGGGCAGGGACCAGAGCGCTGCCTTCTTCAAGACCGAAGCTGCGGAGGCCCGCTACAGGGTGGCCTATGACGCCGTGCTCGCAAAGTGGCCGGTCGCGTATCAGGAGATCACCGTCCCGACGCGTCTCGGCGTCACGCACGTCATCGCCAGCGGCCCGGCGGACGCGCCGCCGCTGGTCCTGCTGCACGCGGCGATGGCCACCGCGACGGTGTGGCGGCCGAACGTCGAGGCGCTGAGTGAGCATTTCCGCGTCTATGCCGTCGACACCGTCGGACAGGGTGGACGGACCGTCGCCAGCCGGAGAATCGAATCCCGACGCGACTATGCGGACTGGCTGAACGATCTGTTCGACGGCCTCGGGATCGCGCGCGCGTCGATCGTCGGCAATTCCTATGGCGGATTCATCGCATTCAACCAGGCGGCGATGGCGCCGGAGCGGATCGAGAGGATGGTGCTGATCAGCCCGGCCGGCGGCTTCGTGTCTGTCGTGCCGTGGTTCCTGTCAACTGATTTACCAGGTGCTGAAGGGAGCTCTGCTCGGCGTCTTCGGCGCCGCCCGGGCCCGGGCCCCTCGCGCTCATCGCCGGCGAGGCCGGATTCAACGCGGAGGACGAAGACTGGCTGGCGCTGGCCCGTCAGCTCCTGGATGGATCGAAGCGCATCAACATGATCATGCCCGCCGTGCTTTCCGACGCGGAGCTCGGCGCGATCCAGGCGCCGACGCTGCTGCTGATCGCCGAGCACGAGATCCTCTACGAGCCGCATTCGACACTCCGCACCGCGATGACGCGCATGCCCGGGCTCGAAGGCGAGATCGTGCTCGGCGCGCATCACCTGGCGGCGATGGCGCAGCCCGATGCAGTGAACGCACGGATTGCGGAGTTCCTGCAAGCGGACGAACGGAAGACTGAGGAATGAGGACGGCGGCGCTCCTATCCGGATGTTAGGCGATGCCCCAATAACCTCACCGACCACCCCGCTAGCTAGATGACTTACCGTTGATCTCCCACGGTATGCCAAATCTGTCGGTCAAGACGCCGAAAGCAGGCGACCAGAAGGTCTCTTGCATCGGCACCGCAACGCTTCCCCCTTCCGCGAGAGCAGTGAATATACGGCGAGCCTTCTCGACACCTTCGACGTCCACAAGCACCGAAAAGCCCTGGGGCCGCCGATAGTGATCCGATTGCACGTCCGACCCGGCCAATTCACAGCCGTCGAACGAGAGGGTCGCATGCACGATCTTCTCGCCCCACTCAGCCGGCACGTCCTTCGCCATGGGCGTATCGCCATAGGCAAGCATCATCACTTCGCCACCGAACAGCTGAGCGTAGAAATTGAACGCCTCCCGGCAGTGCCCGGAATACGAAAGATGCGCTGTCAATGCCATTGCTCTCTCCGTATGTCGCAAAGCCTAGGACAAGCTGCGACCTCGGTCATGTGGCGCCGAAATGTCCCCTTCGAACGCGAGCCGAAACGAAATGGCCACAGCGGGCCTCAACTATTATCGCTTTCCTTAATCTCCCGGCTGATCCTGAACACATGTCCATCCGGGTGGCGCACGTGCATCTCGCGAGTGTTCCACGGCATGTCGGTTGGAGGCCAGGTGATCTCTAAAGCTTGCTCCAGGCAGCGTCGGTGAACCGCTTCTATGTCGTCGACCCAAACAGACATCCAGACGGCCGTCTCGGCGGATTCATTAGATTCCGGACCGAATGTCATCCGAAAGCCACTTTTGCCACGGCCGCCCTGTGCGTTCTCGCACAGGAAAATCTCGCACTCGCCGGAGCACACACCACCGAACGTTGGCGGCGTTCCCCAGTCCCACGCCTTCTCCCACCCAAGCTTTTGGAACCACCGGAAACTCTGCTGAATGTCCGAGACGTTTAGAATTGGGATGAGTTTGTTCGCGCGCATTCCCGCAGCCCTCCAAGCGTGCACAGAGCTCTGTCGTCTTGCGTGTTTGAATCTACGGATACGGCCACAGCGTTGGGGGCGAACCCTCACGGACGGCCCCGTGGAGTCATATAACCCTGCGCCAAATAGAAGCGCGGTATTTGGGGATCTGGGTTACTTCTTGGAACGTAGGCGTATCGCCATCGCCCATAACTCGCCTCAGGGGCACCGAAGACGACACACGTGCTGGACCAACCTCGCTCCGCGAGAAAACCTTCGGGATCGTTCACGCCAAATTGCCAAGGTGGGTAGCCGAACTCGGCGCGTTTTTGCAGAAGCGGCCGCAGAAAGGTCGACTTCAACGAGCGGGCACTGACGAAATCGAGGCCTATCCAGCTGCCAGGCGCGCAAATGGTCCGCAGCGCGCGAAAGACTCGCTCCACCGTGGGTCTATCGAGAAACGCCAAGCGGCCAATAAGCAGCACTGCCGCTGGGCGGCGCTCATCGAACCCCGTCGCGACGAGCTTCGAGCGCCAAGAGTGACGCAAATCGGCCACCACCGTTCGCCGATCGCACGTCGACTGTGCACGGAGCTTACGCAGCGCTTCTTCCTTGGGCGCGAGGATCGCTTCGTGGTCGAGCTCGAAGAGTCGCACTCCCGCTGGCCATTGCAGGCGAAAGGCGCGCGTGTCCGTACCAGCCCCGAGAATCAGAACCTGTCGAAGCGAGAGTCTATGCACAGCGTCCGACAGCGCATCGTCAAAGTATCGCGTCAAGATCGAGAGCTCGGGAGCCGCTCCTTGAGTGTTGGGAGGCCAAGTCATGGTGCGCGTCGCGTTATGCAACGCAATACCCACTTCCCCCGCGAGCGGGCGCGCGAGTGGATCACAATACAACGCGTTCTTGGCGTCGGTTTCGAGCGCGCGATTGGCTGCATCGAGGAGCGCGACGAGTACGAAACTCGCAGCATCCACGTGGGCCTTGAGTTTCGCCCAGCTCGCGAATCCATGCTCGCGTGCTATCACTAGCTGTGCGTGGTGCAGCGAGAAATCCCGCGATACACGAACGCGCGGATCTGCAGTGAACCGGCGCAAAGCCTCGGGATCGCGCGCGCGAGCGGCCTTCAACAGCGCGCGAGCGCGATTGCGTTGATTCTCGAGATTCAGGCGGGAACCGAACGGTGGCGGCGATTGAGTGGCCACTATGACCTCCTTTCAAACGCCTGTTGTCTGCTGGCCAGGCCGAAAAGAGGTATCCAACTGTTCGGTCGAACAACCAGATGAGCGTTGCTCTTTCCGCAGACGAGACGCGTTCTGGCACGCGTTGGCCGAAGTATCTGAGAGGCCACGACACACGTCAAGAGTCCAACTCAAGCGTTGCGTATTGGGTTGATACGCGTCGCGCGGCCGGACGGCAGCCAGCCTTCTCACTCGTGAGACTAGCGAGGGAACGCTTGCTCAACACATTGGCAACGGCGCGTGGACAGGCGGCCGACTTCATCTGTGCAGACGAAAACGCCAACACTGCATCGAAACCGGGCGATCTCACTCGACTCCAGCCACAGCGGCCCGTCGCTTGGGTCAAGGATGACTACCTCGCTCACGGAAGCCTGTGCTGCACACCCGTATGCACTGACGGTTAACAGGAGCGTGCCTAGTGTCAGTGCAGCTCGCAGCCCCGCGTTCTTGTTGCAGAGCTGCTCGAGCAAAAGCCGCGGTGGAAGTGCCGATGCTGAATCGGACATGACGATCTCCTCTCACACCGCCCGCGTCCGCTCGTCGGGCTGAAAGAAGATCGATTGGTCTGACTAGGTCGGCAGGTGGACGTGGCCCTTTCCGCGGACGGGGAACGCCCTGCAACGCTCACGAATGACGGTAGCACTGGGCTTCGAGGCGCGCAAGTTGACGGTGCCTGAATACCGCGCCGCGAAGAAGCACACTTCGCACCTCAACGACCCCGAAGGCTGCTTGCTCGCAGTGATAGCCCGGATCAATCCCAGCGATGCGTAGCGGGCAACCGACACTTCCCCGTAAATGATTCTTGGGAAAGTCGACTGCGAAGCCCATGGAGCCGGCGCGACGCACGCGCGGCGCGTCGGTGGACTACACTTCCTAGTGTCCCGGCCGAAAACCAAACGAAAAACCGAGGAAGGCAATACCATGAGATTCATGATTCGAGTTTCCATGCCGCCCGAGAAGTTCAATCAGGCAGTTCGTGATGGAACGGCCGGCGCGAAGATCGCCAAGGTTCTCGACGACCTGAAGCCGGAAGCGGTTTATTTCGCAGCTGGTGCAGGTAAGCGCGGCGGTGTCATCGTCGCGGATTTGAAGAATGCGTCCGAGATACCCAGGTACGCCGAACCGTGGTTTCTGTACTTTGACGCAGACGTGGAGTTCACTCCGATCATGAGTCCGGAAGACTTGCAGAAGGCGGGAATCGAAAAACTCGGGAAGAAGTGGAAGTGATGCTGGAGGTCTGACCTCGACTCCGGGGCCACGGACGGCCCTCATCGTGTGCTTTCGATTGGGGGATGTCGCCACCGCCGCTCCGCTGCGTCTCGGGGACGTGTACTTGGCGTGAAATGTTCTGACGCCAGCGCTCCGTTTTCAGAGGTGAAGTCTCACGACTCGAATCCGCCCCCCCGGCGGCGCTTGCTCGAGCCGTGTGCATCGACTTTCCCGAGAAGCCGTTCTCGGGGAAAGATTCAGATGGCGTCGACGAAGGTCAGTCCAGCGCCGAGGCGAACTCCCGCACGATCTGCGCGGCCGGCTTGACCTCGTGAATCCCCGCGACCGACTTGCCCGCCTGCCAATACTCGCTGCTCGTGTCTTCGGTCATGAGCGACTTCTTGAGCCGCCGGATCGAGTTCAACGCATACCACGTGCGCATCCAGTGCTTCGTCTTGCGGCCTTTGAGCATCCAGCGCGCGAACGCGCCCGCCTTCGTGCCGAGCCGCTCGACATAGGCGTTGCGAATGACGGCGACCGGAACGCCCGTGAGGCGCTCGGTGAGGACGATGTCGTCCTCGCCCGAATCCACTATCGCCTGCTTGTACGCGTCGCTGGCTTTGCACTCGTGCGTCGCAATGAAGCGCGTACCGAGCTGCACCGCGGCGTAACCCAGGCGCAGGTGCCGCGCGAACTCTTGCGGCGTGCCGACGCCGCCCGCGCTCACGATGGGCTTGCCGAAGGGGGCGAGCTCCTCGAAGAGCGCTTCGGGTGAGCGGGGCCCCGCGTGTCCGCCGGCGCGCGCGTTGACGGCGATGAGGCCGTCGACGCCGCCGTCGACGCCTTTCTGCGCCCACTTCCGCTCGGTCACGTCGTGGTAGACCACGCCGCCCACCGCGTGCACGCGCTCGCAAACCCACTTCGGGTTCCCGAGCGAGGTGATGAAGAAGCGCACGCCCTCATCGAGCGCGCCGTCGATCCACCGGCGCATCCGGTCGAGGTAGGCCTTGTTGCCCCCCTCGATAAGCGCGTTGAAACCGATCGGTTTCCCCGTCAGCGAGCGGATGTAACGCAGCCCGGCGCGGAATTCGTGGCCATGCACGTAGGTCAGCGATATCGGCTGCACCACGCCGAGCCCGCCCGCGTCACTGACCGCTGCGACGAGCTCGGGGTTGGAGCATGGATACATCGGCCCGCAGATCAGCGGGACTCGCACGCCGGTATGCCGCGTGAACGCCGTTTCCATCGGTCAGCCCGCCTTGGGTCGGACGGGACTGAGCCGCCAGCGCACGTTGCCGGTCGCGACGAGAGTGCCCTCGCGGTCGAAGCATTCGGCCATGACGTCGAAGTCGCGGTCCTCGGTGACCGTCGGCACGACGACGCGTGCGACGCCGCGGATCGTGCCGCGCGCCTTCTTGTGGTACGTCATCGAAAGCGTCGTGACAATGCCGCGCACCGTCGGCGGCAGCCCGGCCATCATCGCGAGACCGCTCGTGAGCTCGGCCAAGTTCATGAGCGCGATCGCGTGCACGGAGCCCAAGTGGTTACGGTTCGAGCGGCGGTCGGGGATCTCGACCTCGGCATACCCCGGCTCGAGCACGCGGATGCGCGGGCCGACGGAGCCCGAGTAAGGCACCGCGAAACCGAAGAGCTTGGCGAAGAGCCACGGCCCGCAAGGCAGCGGCGCGAGGCGGCGCCAAAGGTCGAGGAGCTTCGCGGCGTTCAGAAGCGGAACAACGCTTTCGGGAAATTGAGCCGCCCCGCGCCGTCGATCTTGCCGGCCTGTGGATCCTGCAAGTCGTAGCCGCGCGCGGCCAAGACCGCTGCGGCGAAATGGACGGACAAAGGAGCGATCGCGACGGGCATATCGAAGTCTCCTGGCTGTCGCGCGCCAGTATAAGCAAGGTCTCGACCGAGCCCGAAGTGGCGCCGACGGAACATCGCGGACACCTGCCGATCAGCGAACCCACGACGGCGTAGGGGCCCCCGGACCCGTCTCCGGCCCCTCCCGTTAAAAAAAAAAGAGACAGGATCACTGTCGATCGTTTGCTCGGCCGTTCGAAAATCATCAAGATCGAGCAGCTCGACTGAGGTAGCTCGCGCGCCCCAGTAGCGGGGACCGACAGACGGGGGCAGCAAGCATGAGGCGCGAATTCGATCGTAGAACGATTCTTCGCGCGGCCGTGGGCGGAAGTTGCGCGTTATGTCTTCCCCACGCAGCGGTGGTAAGCCAGCCGGCGGCATCGGCGACCCTCGAGATCACGAGACTCGGTGACGCCCTGTTCGTCGTGGGGGGCGCCGGCTGCAACGTGGTGGTGGCCCAAGGCTCCGGGGATTCGGCGGCTATGGTCGATGGTGGGCTGAAAGACCGCTCTGCCGAGCTCTTGTCGCTGGTGCGGAACGAGCTGTCGATCTCGCGGATCGACACGCTGTTCAACAGCTGCTGGCATCCCGACCGCACCGGAGCGAACGAGGAGCTCGGAGCCGCGGGCGCGCGGATCATGGCCCACGAGAACACCCGGTTATGGCTCGGCCGTGACGTCACGAGGCCGTGGGACGACCGCACGATCAAACGCTTGCCGCCGGAGGCTTGCCCGAACGCCACCTTTTACGAGTCGGGTACCGCGGAGGTGAGCGGTCGGGAGGTCCGCTACGGCTATTTGCTGCAGGCCCACACCGACGGCGATATCTACGTCCACTTCCCGACGGAAAACGTGTTGGCGACGGGTGCGGCGATTTCTGCGAGCACCTGGCCGCTTCTCGACTGGTGGACCGGGGGGTGGATCGGCGGGCTAGTCGATGCGTTCGACGTGTTGCTCGAGGTAGCCGACGAGGACACGCGCGTGGTCCCTGGCAATGGCGGGCTCTTGACGCGAGCCGACCTCGTAGAGCAGCGCGAGATGTATGTCACGATATTCGACCGACTGGCGAAGCTGTTCTTCGCCGGTTTGGAGCCCGAAGACATGCTTGCGGCCGAGCCGACCAGAGAGTTCGACGACCATTTCGGGGACTCCGAACTTTTCTTGAGATTGGCTTTTCGAGGGTTCGGCCTGCACTTTGGGCCCGACGCGTGATCTTGTCGCGCTAGAATCGATCGGTACGGCTTCACTAGGAGTGGGGGGCACTCTTGGCCTGGTCGGGGAGTTCCTAGCATGAGAATCGCTGCAGGCGCCGCGGTGCTTGGCGTTGCCGCTATCGCCGCTTGGTTTGCGACCCATCACTGGCCTCGTCCCGCCGCTGAACGCGCCGGGGAACATTGGGGCCTGCTCCAGAGCTACTGCGTCGACTGTCACAATTCCGCCGACTTCACTGCCGGCATCGCATTCGATGCCATGTCGCCCGAGGACGTGCCGAACGAGGCTGAGACCTTCGAGCACGTCCTACGCAAGCTGCGTGGCGGGCTCATGCCTCCGCCCGGCAACGAGCAACCCGACGCCGCGCGTGTCGAATCGTTCGTTGGCTGGATGGAAGACTACCTCGACGAGTCGGCTGCGGAGCGGCCAAGGTCGGGACGCGTCGGGTTGCAGCGGCTCAACCGCAGAGAGTATGCGAACGCCGTCAGAGACCTCTTGGACGTAGAGATCGATCCGGCCGCCTTTCTGCCGCAGGACGACGCCAGTGCCGGTTTCGACAACAACGCGAGCACACTCACGGCTTCGCCGTTGTTCGTCAGTCAGTTCGTCGATGCCGCGCGCCTAGTGGCGAACCTGGCGGTGGGAGTCGATACGGTTGCGCTAGGCAGTGAGGTTTACTCCTCCGACGCTGGAAGGTCGCGCGGCACGCGCTCGGGGCGCCCCTATGAGGCTGCGGCATTGCCGCTCGGTGCGCGCGACGGGTTCGTGGTCACGCATGCGTTTCCGGTCGACGGCGAGTATGCGGTGTCGATCGATGACATGGTCCGGACCATCAGCACTACGGGCGCACAGTACGCCAACAAAATCGTGGTAACCGTCGATGGCAAGCTCGTCTACGAGACGAGCATCGGTGGCGACGAAGATTTGCGAACGATCGATCAACAGCAGACGGCTGGCGTCGATGCCATCAATAGTCGTCTGAAGGATATTCGCTTCACGGTCGAGGCCGGACAGCGCGAGGTGGCCGTGCTGTTTGCGCGTAGGACGCACGCTGAGTCCGAAGATCTGGTGGCGGCGTTCGCGGACGGCGTCGGTGCGGGCGCTCGGATGGAGGTGCTGAGACTCAGGGGCTTCGAGATCAGAGGACCTTTCGAGATCACCAACACGGCGTTCACCACGGCGAGCCGGAATCGCGTGTTCACCTGTTATCCCGAGACGGTGCAGGAACAGGACGCGTGCGCGGAGGAGATCGTCGGCACGCTGGCGACTCGCGCTTACCGGCGCCCTCTCTCGCAGAGCGAGATGGAGGAACGTCTCGCCTACTATCACGCCGCAAAGAAGGACGGCTTCGAAAACGGCATTCGCACGGCGATCGTCGGTATTCTGGCCAGTCCCCACTTCTTGTTCCGCACCGACGACGTAGCGGCGGATTCTGGAGCCACAAGCACCTCGACTGGATCGGCGTCCGCTGCCGAATCCATTTATCGGTTGAATGATGTCGAGCTGGCCACGAAGCTCGCATTTTTTCTCTGGAGCAGCCTGCCCGACGAAGAGCTCCTGCTGTTGGCGGAGACAGGTCGGCTGTCCGACCCGGACGTGCTAGAGCAGCAGGTTCGGCGCATGCTGGCCGACGCGCGCGCAGAAACTCTAGCAGCGGATTTCGCCTATCAATGGCTGCACCTCAACCGGATGGACGCGATCCGACCCGATCCGTCCAAGTTTCCGGAGACGGCGGGTCGGCTCGATCCGCGGGCTGATTTCTTGCGGGAGATCGGACTATTTGTCGACAGTATCTTCCGCGAGGATCGGAGCGTGGTCGACTTGCTGCGAGCGAATCACACGTTCGTCAACGAGACTCTGGCTTGGCGCTACGGAATCGAGGGCGTGAAAGGCAATCACTTCCGCCGAGTCGACCTCGAAGACTCGACGCGCTGGGGGCTGCTCGGGAAGGGCGCGCTGCTGCTCGCCTCGTCCTATCCCAATCGCACGTCGCCCGTTCTGCGTGGCGAGTACGTCATGCGCAACATCATCGGTGTTCCACCGCCGCCCCCACCACCGGAAGTGGAGACGAACCTCGATAGTGTCGCTCCCGAGGAAAGCCTGACGGTGCGAGAGCGGCTCGCGGTTCACAGAGAGAACCCGAGTTGCAACGGCTGTCATGGGCTCATGGACCCGTTGGGGTTCGCGCTCGAGAATTTCGACGTCGACGGCACGTGGCGGGACGTGGATCGGGAGTCGGGCAGGCCGATCGATGCCTCCGGGTTGTTGCCCGATGGATCCAAGATCGCAGGTCCGGAGGAGCTGCGTGAGGCGCTATTGGCGCGCCCTGAGCAGTTCGTGCAGACCTTCGTCGAGAAGCTGCTTGCGTACGCACTCGGGCGCTCGACCGAGTGGTACGACATGCCGGCCGTTCGCCAAGTGGTTCGCCAGAGTGCGGCTGACGATTATCGGTTTTCTGCGGTGGTGATGGGCATCGTCCAGAGCGTTCCTTTCACTACGCGCGACGTCGGCGAAGGCGAGTCCCCCGAGCTGTCGGCTCGCTTGGAGAGCGGCTTGGCGACCTCGGAACCTGATTCGTCGCGCAGCGACGACTGACTGGGAAGGAGACACGGTGGTGCTGTTGACCAAGAAGCGTATTTCCAGACGGGCGGTTCTGCGGGGCGCCGGTGCGTCGATCGCGTTACCGCTTCTCGATGCCATGATCCCAGCCGGTGTCGCACTGGCAGACACAGTTGTGAACCCCCGAGCGCGCATGGGGTTTTTCTACTTTCCGCATGGCGCGTTCACCGGCAAGTGGACCGAGATCAATTCATGGACGCCGGCAGGCGAGGGGCGCAACTTCGAGGTTTCGCAGGTTTTGAAGCCGCTCGAGAAATTCCGCGATCGGATGACGGTTGTTTCGGGGTTGCGGAATCGCGGCCAGGAAGATAAAGCGGGCGGCGTCCATAAATCGTCCGAGCAGGCCTGGCTGAAAGGTGTCGAGGTTCGTGACGGGCCGAACGCTGGAATGTCGATCGATCAGATCGCCGCTCGCGAGATTGGCCACGACACCTCGTTTGCGAGTCTCGAGCTCGCGACGGAGCCCGATTTGTACACCGGAGGGCACTCGTTTCGAACGCCCGATCAGGTGCTGCCGATGGAGTACAACCCGCGCAAGCTCTTCGACCGATTGTTTGGGCCCGGTGATTCGCTTCGCGAGCGCGCCTCGATTCTCGAGAGCACCGGCAGTGTTCTCGACCGTATCCAAACGGAGGCGCAGCGGTTTCAGCAAGACCTCGGCCCGGCGGACCGGGGTCGGATGGACGACTATCTGACGTCGGTGCGCGATGTCGAGCGCCAGATTCAGAATATGATTGCCAAGGATTTCTCCGGCGTTGGCGTGCCGGATGCGCCCGTCGGCATACCGGCCGAAGTCGACGAGCAAATCAACATCATGTTCGACCTGCTAGCTTTGGCTTATCAAGCAGATCTCACGCGCGTGGCGACCTTGAGAATCGCAGCGGAGCAAACCGTCAGAACCTACACCAACCTTGGCATCTCGGACGCGTTCCATCCGATTTCCCATCACGGCCACAGGCGCGAAAACTACGAGAAGCTGATCCGGATTCAGACCTACCATAGCCAGGTTGTCGCTCGCTTTCTCGCGAAGCTCGATACCTTTCCCGAGGCCGATGGCTCGTCGGTTTTGGATCAACTCCGTGATGCTGTTTGGAAGCGGCATGAGTGACAGCGACCTCCACAACTCGAGCCCACTGCCGCTCGCGGTGTTTGGGCGAGCCGGCGGCCGCATCAAGGGGAATCAGCATCTCGTGTATCCCGAAGATACGCCCTATAACAACTTTCTGTTGACGCTGCTCGATCGGGCGGCCGTTCCGGCGGAATCGGTCGGCAACAGCACGGGCGATCTGGCAGAGGTATAGCGATGAGAAAACCGGTTGCGCTGGCAACAGCATTGCTCGCTGGAGCGAGCAGCGCTGCCTGGGCAGACGCGCTTATCGATGCTGTTAGTGCGGGTGATCGACAAGAGGCCGTTCGGCTCATCGAGGATGGTGCGGACGTGAACGCGGCTGATCCGCTTGGCACCACGCCTCTCATGTGGGCGGCACGCTATGGCGACGCCGTCGTCGTCGATCGCTTGATCCGAGCGGGGGCCAAGGCTGCGGCCGAGAACGTATTCGGCGTGTCGCCGATGTCGGAAGCCGCCTTGATCGGCTCCGAGCCAGTGATCCGCGAGCTGTTGGCAGCAGGCGTGGATCCGGATTCGCCGAACCCGGAAGGTGAAACGGCACTGATGCTCGTGGTGCGCACGGGCCAACTCGACGCGGCCGAGTTGCTGATAGAAGCCGGCGCCGACGTCAATGCCAAAGAACGCTGGGCGGGTCAGACGGCCTTGATGTGGGCGGGCGCGCAGTTGCAGCCGGAGATGGTGAAGCTGCTGCTAGCGAATGGCGCGGAGGTCGAGGTGCGCTCGACCGTGCGGCAGTGGGAACGCAAGGTCAGTAGTGAGCCCCGGCCGAAGGAATTGGCCCAGGGCGGCCTCACGCCGCTCATGTTCGCGGCGCGAAGCGGCTGCATAGAATGCGCCGAGCTCTTGCTCGATGCCGGGGCCGACATCAACCTGCCGGATCCCTATGGCGTCACGCCGTTGGTGGTGGCGACGCTGAATCTCCAGAATGATTTCGCTGCGTACCTAATAGAGAAGGGTGCGGACATAGCCCAATGGGATCTCTACGGCCGTACGCCGCTGTATGTGGCGATCGACATGGTGGATTATCCCCCGCCACAACATCTGGAATCGGAAGCGCCGATGTCGGGTTTGGAGCTCGCCGAGCTGCTTCTCGAGCGCGGTGCTAACCCGAACAGTCAACTGAAACAGTGGCGCCCGCCGTTCGTACGGTTGGCGCGCGGCCAAGACAACACGTTGGCGACCGGTGCGACACCGCTGCTGCGTGCTGCGCATGCCAGTGACGTGGCCGCCCTGAAACTGCTTCTCCGATATGGCGCGTTGGTGGATCTGCCGAACGCTTCGGGGATCACTCCGCTCATGGCCGCCGCGGGCGTGGGTGTGAGCCCGAACACCAGTCGGGCCAAGAAAAAAACCGAAGCGACCTCCATCGAGGCGGCGCGTCTACTGATTGAGGCCGGAGCCGACGTCAACCGAGCCACACACGACCCGCGCAGGATTCGCACGGATCCAAAGATCCGTGAGGCAATGTTTGGATTTATCTTCCAGATGGCGTTCGACTACGCGTACCTTCCGCCGAGCGGCAGGACGCCGTTGCACGGCGCGGCGCAGAAAGGCTGGAACCAGATGGTTCGTTTTCTAGTGGAGAACGGCGCAGAGTTGCAGGCAGTGGACGCGACTGGCAGGACTCCTCGGGATATGGCCATGGGAAACTACGAGCTGGCGATCACCGAGCCTCGTCCGGATCCGCTACGGGAGACAGTGGCGCTGCTCGAGGAGCTTTGTCGGCAGGATGCCGACTGTGATCTTACGGCTTTCGTTGGCGACAGCCGGCTTGCCGCGCAGCACTAGTCGGGTACCGGGGCGGATATCGTTCGACTGGCGCCGGCTAGTTTCCGATCCGAGTGCCAACGGCGCGCGCTACCACGAATTAGATCGCTTCGACGACGCCGAAGGCCACGCGCCCCGCAGGACGCCCAATGTTTCACTTGCGAAGATCGTCTAGCTTCCTAGCGCCGCTGTGCCTGTTCACGAGTTTGATGCGGGGATCGTCGCTGAACATCGGAAGGAACAACGATTCAAGTTCGCGAAGTTCATCGCTAGTTATTTGGAGCCGGTTGCCGAGCTCGCGAATGCGCTCGACGTCGCCGGGCTTTCGTCCCCTGACACATAACACTCCCGTTCACATCAAATAAACGTCCGCGCAGCTACCATCTCGTTCCATTTGAGTGCGCTGGCGTACGGACCGCAGGCGCAGCGCGGGAGGATAATCTCTCGCGTGAACGATAGAGCCAGCGACGGACAGCTCCGCGCGACTCCTACAGGTGTAGGAGTGCTTAACGGATGAGACAGAGCCAGGTTTTAGACAAGGGCCACGCTAGGCGAGGCGCCAAGCGCGGCGGTTTCTCGCTGCTGCGTGCGGACAAGGAGACGTCAATGAGCAGAACGGTCCAGGTCGGCAACTTGCCGAACTTCGCGACGGAGCCAGCTTTGGCGGCGAGGTTTGCGGAATACGGTAAGGTGATTTCGGTGAAGCTGATCACTACCGCGCCGACGGTCGCAGCCTCGGCTCGGCTTACGTGGTGATGGCGACTGACGAAGGTGCGGTGCACATGATCGGCCAGATGCATGGCGCACTACGAGGGTTGTCAGCTCACGGTGACACGGCGCTTGAGAGCGGCCGAGAGCTTGGCCGCTATCGTCCGGCGGCTGGATGGAAAGAAACCCCGCCGAAGCGGAGTCTCAAGCAGTGCCGTCTAGGTTTAGACGGAGATCAGCGCTCCCATAGGGCGGTTGACGTATCTGAAGGTCAATGGCACCTGGCGGTATCTGGCTACCGTGATGGACCGGTGGGCTTCGATGAACTCGAAGATCTCCTCTTTCGCTCCGAAGTGAACGCGATGGCTTTGTGAGTACCAACATGCTCACCGCCGAGCCGGATGGTACTGCGCCAAGCTTGCTGTGGGGGGTGCTGGCGTATCGCTGCGCTTGGGTCAGAACATGGGCTTCCTGCCCGCCGCTCTTGCGAGCACATACCACGGCGCTTGTGAATCCCTTGAAGGGCGATAGGCCCTAGCCCGGTGATCACGCACCTCGACCTCACTGAGCTCACATCCTCGCCCGCGCCGTTCGACCGTCCAGGCTGGATCTTCAGCTCAAGTACGACGGTTTTCGGATGTTGGCCCTCGATCGCGGCGGTCGCGCGGAGCTCGTGAGCCGCCGCGGCAACGACTTCGCGGATCGGTTTCCCAGAGATCGCCGATGAACTTCTCACCTTGCCGAAGCTCGTGTTGGATGGTGAGCTCGTGCTGCTCGATGGCAAAGGCTTGCCGCTGTTCGATCGCCTAAGTTGGCGCTCGCGGCTCAAGCGACAGATGTCCATCGAGCACTCATCGAGAACCGAGCCGGCGGCTTTCTTCGCATTCGATCTTTTGGAGCTCGGCGACGACGACGTGCGACAGCGCCCGCTCACTGAGCGAAAGGCGATGCTTGCTCGCGCGATTGCGACGGCTAAAAGGATTCGCTACACCGACCACATCGACGATGGCGTCGCTCTGTTCGCTGCCGCGAACGAGCTCGGTCTCGAGGGCATCGTTGCGAAGCGTGCTGACTCGCCGTATCGCCGCGGCCGTAACCGGGACTGGGTGAAGATCAAGACAGGCGCGGGCCGCGCGATCGACGAAGAACGCGCGAAGTGGAACGAACGCTGACAGGCCGGGACGCCTGTAGTGACTGAGCCTGCTTTCCGCCGCCTTTGAGACACGCCCAGGGTTCTCCGGTCGGTTTGGGGCGGCTTGGTCTGAAATTCGTAGTAGCGGGCCTCGCCATCCGGTTGGATAATGTGGGCAAACCGACGCGATCCGTCGTTGTTCAGCTCACCAAAATCCCAGCGCTCATTGGACCCCTCAACAGAGTAGGCCGCCGGCCAGATGGAGCCACCATACTGAATCGTGCCGGTCGTCCCGTCGCTCTTAGCGATCACTACCTCGTGGTTGGCAGAGAGATTACCTGGTGTGCAGCGCACGCCGCCCCTGGCTGCGCCTCGCAAGCCGCGACCGTCATCGCTAACGCGAACATCAGAACGCGAACGCCCATCTAAGGCGCACCCCCGCCCCAACTCCGTAAAGCTTAGCAGACCGACTGCTTCACATACCTGTAGCTCGCCGCGGTCGAGACGCTGCAGCACACGACGCGTATAGAAGGTGTCGCCTGCAGCGACGAGCACCTCGGCAAGCGCGATGCACTCGGCTCACCGGGGTGCGCCGCCGCCCACTTTGCGGTCTGCCGCGCTTCCATCTCGGCGGCTCGCCGATACAGGCTTTTCAAATTACTATCCGCAGCTCTTACTTGGGGTCCTCACCGCCAGCCCAGGTGATGAACATCCACCGGTTACCTTCCTTGATGAAGGCATCGGTATATCGGCGGGTCACGATTTCCCGCTCTTTCTTGTCGTTCTCGGACACAACGCGGTAACGGTACTGCGCAACTGCGACGTTGTCGGTAATCGTCACTGAGATCGGGAAAAGCTCCTGCTCCAGGATTGTGTCAGTCGTTGAGCCGTACTTGGCCCATCGCGACAGTGAGGCCTTGTTCTGCGGCGCAGGAAAGTCACGTCCCAGAAACCGATGTCCGGGTGGACCATGGTTTCGATCCAAGTGAGGTCCTTCGCGGCGTTCATCTTCCATTGCTGTTCTTCGAGGCGCCAGATTTCTTCTTGCTCGGAACTCCAAGTTTGGGCCACCGCAGTACCAGCTTGAACTACGAGGGCGAAAAGCAGCAGGCCAAAGGGTGCACGCACGTTAATCCTCCCATGACGGTTGATTGATTGTTGTTAGCCCGACCGGCTGAGTGCGGGGCCGTCGGAAGTCACGGAGCATAGCACTCCGTGCTCGGGCCAACGGACTTTAGATGCTGGTCAGATCCATTCCCGGACGTCGCCAGAGTCTATCGCTTCGTTCACGTAAGCGGGCGCCTGTAGGCGCGCGTTCGTCGCGCTGATCAAGTCCGCGGCCTGAGAGATCGTTAGCTCGTCTCGATCGAGGCGCTGCAGCAGCCTTTTCACGTAGAACGTGTCGCCGGCCGCGACGAGCAGGAGTCTGACGTGACTTTCCCAAAAACGGGCAGCGGCTAAGATCGCGAGCGCGCCTGCATCTGGCTCGAGCGTTCGAACTGCACGTTGGCTCTTTCCCGTAAAGGAGCATTAATGGGAAGGCGAATGGGGGGCTGGGCCTATATTAAGGCCGAGTGGAGCAGAACTGCTCGCGTTCTAGAAGAACGGACAGTCGTACACCGAATACGGTGAAGGAGATCGTCGCACTAGCGGCGCGTTGCCGCGAGCCGCGCGGCCTGCGCGCTCAGGTAGTCGCGCTCGGGAACGCTCGCCGTGCGGCGGCGGCGGCGAGATAGTGCGCGACCGCGGCGTCGGCGTCGCCGGCCATCTCGAGCAGGTGCGCGCGCACGGCGCGAGGCGGTAGTGGCCGCGCAGACGCGGATCGCCTGCCAGCGTCGCGAGCAGCTCGAGCCCGGCGCGCGGCCCGTGCACCATCGCGGCCGCGACCGCGCGGTTGAGCGCCACCATCGGGTTGTCCGCCATGCGCTCGAGCACGCCGTAGAGCGCGAGGATCTGCGGCCAGTCGGTGTCCTCGGCGCGCGGCGCCTCGTCGTGCACCGCCGCGATCGCGGCCTGGAGCTGGTACGCGCCGACCGCGCCGCTCGGCAGCGCCGCGCTGATCAGCGCGACGCCTTCGGCGATCGCCGCTCGGTCCCACAGCGCGCGATCCTGCTCGTCGAGCGGGATCAGCTCGCCGTCCGCGCCCGTGCGCGCGGCGCGGCGCGCGTCGGTGAGCAGCATCAGCGCGAGCAGGCCCGCGACCTCGGCGTCGTCCGGCAGCAGCGCGTGCACCACGCGCGTGAGCCGAATCGCCTCGGTCGACAGATCGGTGCGCTGGAGCTCGCGCGCCGCTGCTGCTCGCGTAGCCTTCGTTGAAGATCAGATAGAGCACGTGCAGCACCGCGCCAAGCCGCTCCGCGCTCTCGCGCTCCGTCGGCATCGCGAACGGCACGCCCGACGTCTTGATCGTCTGCTTCGCGCGGCTGATGCGCTGCGCCATCGTCGCCTCGGGCACGAGGAACGCGTTCGCGATCTCGGCCGTCGTGAGCCCACCGACGGCGCGCAGCGTGAGCGCGATCGCGGACGGCGGCGTGAGCGCCGGATGGCAGCACATGAAGAGCAGCAGCAGCGTGTCGTCGTTTCCGCGAGCTCCGCGTCCTCCGGCGGCGGCGCGAGGTCGGCGTCCGGCGGCTCGGCGGCGCGCCTCGCTCTCGCGCCGGCGCCGCGCCATCTCGCTGCGCAGCTGATCGGTCATGCGGCGCACGGCGACCTGGATCAGCCACGCCGCGCGGATTGTCGGGCACGCCCTCGTCCGGCCACTGCATCGCCGCGGCGATCAGCGCCTCCTGCACGGCGTCCTCGGCCGCGGCGAAGTCGCCGTAGCGGCGCACGACCGCGCCGAGCACCTGCGGCGCGAGCTCGCGCAGCAGGCGCTCGTGTGCCGTCGTCGGTGCGCGGTCACACGTCACGGCGGCGCCGCTCATCACCTGGCGCACTTCGATCGGCATGCCCAGCGGCTCGCCGCCGGGCCCGGGCGCAGCAGATGCCCGCGCGGCGATCTCGTAGGCGCGCTCCGGCGTCTCGACGTCGACGATCCAGTAGCCCGCGAGGAATTCCTTCGTCTCCGGGAACGGGCCGTCGGTGATCGCGGGTGCGGCGTCTTGGAGACGCGTACGATCTTCCTCTGCTCGGGGCCGCCGAGCCCTTCGGCGCCGAACTCGCCGGCGGCGCGAGCTCCTGGTTGAAGCGCTTCAAGAATGCCATGTGCGCCTTCTGGTCCTGCTTTGGCCAGACGTCGAGGCGCTGGGTCCGCCAGGTCGCGAGCGGGAACTGCATCATCAATATGTATTTCATGGCTTTCTCCTTCCGTTGCCGCGCCTGAAAGAGGCGCTCTCCGGTGTAAGTCGGAGCCCATCCCCCGCGCTCTACATCACGGCCGCGCCGACCCTCACACAATAACCCGCGCCGCCGGCGAGGTTGAGCCGACCGCTGGCATTTGGGGCAACATTCGTGGACAGTTTTTCGAGCAACGCCTCGACTCCCCCGCGGTGCGCGCGCAGCAGATCGGCGACGTCCCCCACCGTGAGGCCGGCGAGCCAGCGAGCAGGATCCACACTCTCCCGAAAACGCCTGTTAATGGGAAAGTCCACTCCGACGGGCGTGCAGACCTCGTCGGTTTATCTCCGATTGAGGCCGTTCACTCCCCGATGATTGGTTGCTCGAGTTGCAGGACGCGCAGCACCTCGCGATCTTCTCTCGCGTGACGATCCTCGCGTCGTTCACGATGTGCTCCCACGTCGCGACGGCTCTACGCGCTCCCTCTGCACCGGAAGACTCAGACATCGGTACGCGGCAGTAGACGCACGCAGTGTCTTGCTGGCGCACCTCCTGTTCGAGCCACGTTGGGTCGCCGGCGTTCTTCGAGCGCGTCGTGATCGACCTTCTTGTTGCTATGGGATACGGCGCGTCGCGGAGTTTCAGGAGTATCCCGCGTAGCGCGATGCTAGGCTCGACGACGCGATATCAGGGAGGCATCAACGCGCCGCGTAGTCCTGCGACGCTCCCGTCCGCGCGTTCGTTACCTCGAACGATCCATCGGCATTCGCTGCAACTTTGATCCAGTGCGCGGTCGTTTCGTCGAGGTTCGCGATGCGCTCGTCCGCGAAGTTGTCGGCGCCCGCCGCGTTCGACCGATGCAATTGCCAAACATCGCCGCGATCCGTGCTTTGTTGAAGGAACTTGAACGTCTCCGCCGCGCCGCCCTTCGTCGCGCCGTTGTTGAGCAGCGAGACACGCGGTTTGAACGCCGCAAAGTCGCGGGCTCAGCCGAGTCGGGTCCTCCGTGGTGAGCGACGAGATAGACGTCGACGGGCCCGATCTTGTCGTTCGGACAAGCGAGCTGAAAGAGTGGCGGCCCGGACAGATCGCCGACGTCGAGAAAACGAAATTTTCCGTGCTCGAGCAGAATACCGGTCGAGCGCGGGTTCTCGTTCGGGTCCCCTGCCGGTCGTCCCGACGGTCCGCACGCTGCATTTCGCTCGCCGGCGCCCTCGAGCGCCTTGGGCAAGACGGCCGCGCCGAGCTCGCCACCGTCACGTTTACGCCTCGAAGCGGCAAACGGTCGCCGGGCTTCGGCTCTAGGTGCTTTCCGTTCGCGCAACGGCGGCATAGGCCTCGAAGTATCGCATCGTTCCCGGCACGTTCTGCTCTGCCTGCAGCGACACGTCACCATGATCCACGAATGTCTTGATCGGCAGCAGCTGGGCGAGCTCCACGACGCCCCCGATGTGATCGCCGTGAAAGTGCGTGATCATCAGGTAGTCGATTTGAGTCACGCCGGCGTCGCGGGCCGCCCAAGAATGCGATTCGCATCGCGTGCCTCACGCGGGTCACCCGCCACGGGCGTTGCCCTGCCGGTGCCCGGCGTACCCGGTGTCGATCAGCAACGCTTCCTTCGCCGGAGTGACGATCAACGTTGCCTGACCGCCTTCAACGTCGATGAAGTAGATATCTAACGTCTGCGCCGATGCGGTAGTCGGTAACAGCACCAAGCCCGCCACAAGCAGACTTCGCTGGATCGCACGCACCGTCAATCCTCCACAAAGTGACGGCCCATCGTGACCCTCGCCACTGGTCGGATCAAGAGTTCTTCAGTGTCGCGCGGGCGGTCCCTCGAGCCTGGGCGGTGCTCGAGCCATTATCTTCTCGCGCGCCACATGTAGCGTCTCGAGGATTAGCAAGATTCTTCCAGGCGTGCCCCATCGCGGCGAGGCGAAGGCGCCGGCGCGCTTGTGCCCGGGAAGGCGCGAACCATCCGGCCGAACATGGTTCAGCCTCCTGCCGCGGCGTGAGGAAGAGAAAGTCTTCTGCGCCGTTTTGTCGAGATCGACCCGCTCGACCGAAGCTCGATACGCGCGCGAATGGGCCCGCGAACCGTCAGGTCCGGCTTGTCCAGGCGCACGCACCATCGGGATGCACGCTATCCGGATGCTCGTCGAAGAGAATGAAGGCCATGTCCTCTCCTTCGACTAAATGGCCTAAACGCGGGAAGTCAAGTTCGTTAAACGGACCGCAGCAAATTCGTATGATCTTGGCGACCGAACTGCCTCATCTGGAGATCATCGCGTCCCGTAGGTCCGGTCCGCGGCATCGCCGAGCCCGGACGGCGGAGCCGTAACGGCGCGCCGCGCGACGGCGATGATCGGGCCGTTCAACAAGAGGCTGAGTGGGTTCTGCGCGAGGCGTTTCGCGGAGTGGCTCGCTTCGATCTCGGACGCCGGACGTAGACCTTATAGCCAAGAGATTCGATCAGGGGGAAGGAAGGATGCGCTCACTAGTAGCGATGGCGGCCGTCTGGGTGGATGGCGACGGCAACCGAAGGCGCCATGGCAGGCGCCGACTCACTACGATTGCGATACCAACGAAGGCAGCTATTCCGAGCTGGCGTAGATCCAGCGGTCCGACCTATCATGTCCGTGGGAAGAAATCAGCCCCTGCAGGTGCGAAGCGCATGAACAGTTGCGCCGTCTGCGCAGATAAGACTCGAGAACGAGGAAAGGACGCGGGAAATTGCCGTTCAGGCCATTTCGATGCGCGGTGATGATCGTTTCGACTTTCGTCGCTCTGGGCGCCGGAACCAATGCAAATCTGGAGCGAACGCCTTCGGTGCCGCTAGACCTGAACGAGCAGCATCATTCGACCTGAGTGGACCGACACCGGCGATGCCGTGGTCACCATAGGCCCGGAGAGAAGGTATATTTCGCGTCGATGTCGGCGCCGATGCGAAATTGGCGGTTATCTGGCTCGACTGGCGCATCCGAATTCGGGAACCTGGAAATTGAGTGATTAGTCGCGCGCCGGCGATTGTCGATCATTGGAGCTGCTCTCGCCGCGTTTTTCGAGCTCATCTAGTCCCGTAGGTCCGGTCGCCGGCGTCGCCCAGGCCGGGAACGATATAGCCATGGTCGTTGAGCTCTCATCGATCGCCGCGGTCCAGATCGGACGTCGGGATGGGCGTCGCGCAGCGCGTCCACCCCGGGCCGCGCGGCGAGCAGGCAGACGAAACGCATGTCGGCGACGCCGACTTCCTTCAGCCGGTCGATGGCCGCGATCGCGGTATGGCCGGTGGCCAGCATCGGGTCGACGATAATGACCAGGCGGTCGGCGACGTCCTCGGGCGTCTTGAAATAATATTCGACCGCCTGGAGCGTGACCGGATCGCGGTACAGGCCGATATGGGCGACGCGGGCGGAAGGGACCAGGTCGAGCATGCCGTCGGCCATGGCCAGGCCCGCCCGCAGGATCGGCGCGAAGACCAGCTTCTTGCCGGCGATCTCGCGGCGACTCGGTCGCCGCGATCGGGGTCTCGACGCGGACCATCACGGTCGGCAGGTCACGCGTCACCTCATAGCAGAGCAGAGTCGCGATCTCGCGGACGACCGCGCGGAACAGCTGGATCGAGCTGTCGCGGTCGCGCAGCAAGGTCAGCTTGTGCTGCACCAGAGGGTGCCGAACGATCGTCAGGCCATCCATGTCAGGGTCCCTAAGAACACGGTTCCGTCGCTGAGGATGTTGAAGGGCGGCCCGCCGCCGGCGCGGCGTTCGGCGGCGATGCGGCGGCCGGCCGCCCAGGTGCCGCCCTCGAGCATCCGGGCCAGCGGAAAGCTGCTCGGCGCCGACGCCGAGCAATCGCGCACCTGGGGCGCAAGGCGGTCGAGCAGCGCGACGGTCATCGCGCGCCAGGCGACGATCAGCGGATCCGAGACATTATGCGTCCGGTCCGCGTCGGCGGGATCGGCGAGCGCGAGCACGCCGGAATCGACGAACAGCCCGCCGTTGCGATATTCGGCGAGGCCGGTGAGGCCGTCGATCTCGACGACCTCGATGCCGGCCGCCTCGAGCGGCTCGATCAGCGAATAAGCGAGCCATTGCGACAATTTGTGCAGCGGCACGAGGCCGTCGCTGGCGTCGCCGCGCCGGATCGCCGGATGCCGCCAGCAATCGCCCAGCGCGATGCCGCCGACCACCAGCCGGTCCGCCCAGATCGGCCCCAGCGCTTCGAGCAGCAGCTCGAGGATCGCCGTCGCCGGCAATCTCGCCGCCTGCGGCGCGCGCGGCCAGCACGTCGAACAGGCCGCCGGGGCGCGGCACGTCGGCGGTCGCGAACAAGTCCGGCCGGGCCGTCACCTGCTCGCCGAGCCGGCGGAGCAGGCCGGCGCGGCCGTCGAGCCCGACCATCGGATTGCCCTCGTCGACCTGGAAGCCGGCGGCCAGCGTCTCCGGCGAAGCTCGGCCAGCGCCGCGCCGTCGGCGCGCAGCGGGGTCGCGGAACGGACGAAAAGGCGCCCGCCTCGAACAGGCGCTGGCTCGCGACCGCCAGCCCTTCCGAGCGGGCGAAGGTGCTGCCGGTCGCCGCGTCGCGATACCGCCAGTCCGGGCCGGCGCCGGCGTCGAGCAGCACCGAGACGATGACCAGGTCGAAGGCGGCGCGGGCGCGCGCCGCCGGATCGGCCGCGCCGGCAGCGTCCGGCTCGCCGGCGACGAAATGGCGCCAGCGGGCATGGAAGGGGATGGCGAGATCCGGATAGACGCTCGCGCGTCACCGCGGCGGTGCAGCTCGGCGGCGTCGTCGAGCCGGTCGAGGTCGACCGTCCAGCCTTCGACGCCGCCGGCCAGCGCGATGTCGAGCATTTCGTGCGCCCGTTCGCGCACGGCCGCCGCATTCGAGCAGGCCGCGGAGCGCTTCGCCGGAGTCGTCCACGCGCTCAGAATTTGCCGAGGTCCCGGCCGATGACGCCGCGCAGCTTGTCCGCCGTCGGCGCGCCTTCGGGCGTGTAATAGCCGGCGGCCTTCTTGGCCTCCATCTCGACGCTGGCGTCGGGCGGGACCAGCTCGGCGGAATCGGCACGCGCTCGCCGATCTCGATGCCGCCGGCCGCAAGCGCGTCATATTTCATGTTCGACATCGACACGAAGCGGTCGATGCGGCGGATGCCGAGCCAGTGGATCACATCCGGCATGAGCTGCTGGAAGCGGGCGTCCTGGACGCCGGCGACGCATTCGGTCCGCTCGAAATAGGTCGCCGCCTGGTCGCCGCCGGGCTGGCGCTTGCGGGCGTTGTAGACCAGGAACTTGGTCACTTCGCCGAGCGCGCGGCCTTCCTTGCGGTTGTAGACGATCAGGCCGACGCCGCCCGCCTGGGCCTGGCGCGTCGCCTCCTCGATGCCGTGGGTGAGGTAGGGACGGCAGGTGCAGATGTCGGACCCGAACACGTCCGAGCCGTTGCATTCGTCATGGACGCGGCAGGTGAGGCGGCTGGTCTCGTCGCCGAGCAGCGCCGGGTCGCCGAAGATGTAGAGCGTCATCCCGCCGATCGGCGGCAGGAAGACCGAAAGATCGGGCCGGGTGACCAGCTCGGGATACATGCCGCCGGTCTGCTCGAACAGGCAGCGCCGGAGGTCCGCCTTCCTTGACCCCGAACCGCTCGGCGACGCCGGGCAGCCACCAGACCGGGTCGATCGCGATCTTGGTGACCGAAATGTCGCCCGCCTCGTGGACGATCTCGCCGTCGACCTCCAGCCGCCCGGCGGCGATCGCGTCGCTGGATCTCGTGCAGCGTCAGCCGCGCCTTGGTGATCGCGATCGTCGGGCGGATGTCGATGCCGTCGGCGATATGGTCGCCGAAATCCTGCGCGACCCGGTGGCCCCAGGGGTCGAGCGAGACGATCTTGCCGGCCTCGCCCCATTGCGGGTGAGGCCCGATGTCGCAGACCGGCGACGTGTCCTGGAGGTCCGGCCGCGCCTGGGGATCCATCGCGCCGGCGGAAATCGCCAGCGCGCGGTAAATGGAATAGGAGCCGCCATGGGCGCCGATCGCGTTGCGGTCGCCGCCGGAATTGACCGTGGCGATGACCGGCCCGCGCTCCCCGCGGTCGCCGCGCCCCAGTGACAGCGGGAACCGCGCCGGGCCGCGCGAGCCGGGATGCGACGTCAGCCGGATATGGCCGCCTCTGCTGACCAATGGTGGGTTCATTCCATCTCCCTTCGCGACGCCGTGTCCGACGCTGGTCGGCGGCGCCTGAAGCTACGACAGTGGAGACTTAGTGCAAGGCTCCTAACTTCACCTGAATGGCCGGAGGCGACCGCCAACCACGACGAGCCCGATGCTGTCGCCTCCCCTGCCTTGCCGCCGGGCGGGCCACCGGGCCTTTCATCGACCACTCGGTCGGTCTCAGCGGCCGCCATGGCCAGCCTCACCTCCCTCGAAGCGGCGGCGCTCGAGCGCTGCGCCGACGCGCCGATGCTCGACCAGGTGCTGGCCTGGGCCGCGGTCAACAGCGGCTCGCGCAACCTCGACGGGCTCGACAGGTGGCGCGGCTGCTTGCCGACGCCTTCTCGCCCCTGCCGGGCGCTGCTCGACGCTCAGGACCCGGCGCAGGTCGAGGCGATGGCGGCGGACGGCGCGCCAATCCGGTCGCGCATGGCGCGCAACCTCCATTTGAAGGTCCGGCCCGAAGCGCCGGTGCAACTGCTGCTCACGGGACATATGGACACGGTGTTCGGCGCCGATCACCCGTTCCAGGCGCTGATCTGGCTCGACGATGGGGTGCTCAGCGGCCCCGGTGTCGCCGACATGAAAGGCGGGCATCGCCATCATGCTCGCGGCGCTGAAAGCGGTCGAGGCGAGCCGCTCGCACGCCGCCTTGGCTACGAGGTCGTCATCAACAGCGACGAGGAAGTCGGATCGCTCGGATCCGCGCACGCTGATCGCGGGCGGCGCAGCGGCAAGCGCGCCGCGCTGACCTATGAACCAGCCGCGCTTCCCGACGGCACGCTCGCCGGCGCAAGGCCGGGCAGCGGCAATTTCTCGCTCGTCGTCCACGGGCGCTCGGCCCACGCCGGCCGCAATCCGGAGGACGGCCGCAACGCGCTCATCGCTGCCGCCGACCTCGCGCTGCGGCTCGACCAGGCCAGGGCGCCCGGCCTCAGCATCAACCCCGCGCGGATCGACGGCGGCGGGCCGAACAATGTCGTGCCCGGACCTTGCGGTCCTGCGCGTCAACCTGCGCCCGGCGACTGCCGAACATGCAGGCGCGGGCAAGAGCGCTGATCGAAAGCGCGCGTCGCGGCAGTCGCCACAGAGCATGATGTCACGAATCATGTGGACGGCGGCTTCGCCCGGCCGCCCAAACCCATGACGCCCGAAGCGGAAGCGCTCTTCGGGCTGGTCAAGCAAGCCGGCGCCGACCTCGGGCAGACGATCGGCTGGAAACCCTCGCGGCGGCGTCTGCGACGGCAACAACATTGCTGCCTGCGGCGTCCCCGTGGTCGACACGATGGGCGTTCGCGGCGGCAAGATCCACAGCGCCGAGGAATATCTGATCGTCGAAAGCCTCGCCGAGCGCGCCGCCCTCTCCGCGCTGACCATCCTGCGATTAGCGGAGGGCCGGCGATGACCTTTCGGGTGCGCCCGGCGCGCGGCGAGGATTCCGCCGCGATCTACGAGATGGCCGAGCTGACCGGCGGTGGCTTCACCAACCTGCCGGCGGACACAAGACGATCGCCGCGAAGCTGGAGCGGTCGGACAAGCTTTCTCGCGCGAAGTCGAGACGAGCAAGCCGCCGACCTCTATGTTTTCGTGCTCGAAGATCCCAAGACCAAGGCGATCCGCGGGACCTGCCAGATCTTCGGTGAGGTCGGCATAGTCCAGCCTTTCTACAGCTATCAATTGAGCACGCTGACGCAGACCAGTCCGGAGCTTGGCAAGACGTTCCGCAACCAGTTGCTGAGCCTGACCACCGACCTCGAAGGCTGCTCGGAGGTCGGCGGCCTGTTCCTCCACCCGGAAGCGCGCCGGCGGCTGGGGCAGCGCTGCTCGCACGCAGCCGCTATTTGTTCATCAAGCGCAACCGGCCACGCTTCGGCGAGCAGGTCCTGGCCGAGCTGCGCGGAGTCATCGACGACGCCGGCAATTCGCCATTCTGGGATGCGATTGCGGGCCGGTTCTTCGACATGACCTTTCCCGGAAGCCGACCACTTCAATGCGATCCACGGAACGCACTTCATCGCCGACCTGATGCCCCGTACGGCGATCTACGTTGCGCTGCTGACCGATAGCGCGCGGGCGGTGATGGGACAGCCGCACCCGAGCGGCCGCGGCGCGCTCAAGATGCTCGAAGGCGAGGGCTTCACTTCGATCGCTACCTCGACATTTTCGACGGCGGGCCGACAGTCACGTCCGACACCGACGACATCCGCACGGTTCGCGAAGCCGACGAAGAAACGATCGTCGAAATCGCCGATGGTGGCACGTCGAACATGTTCTCTCCGTCGGAGTGCTTAAGGATTTCGTCGCCTGCTTCGGCGCAGGTGAACCGTACGGGCGAAGGGCTGTGCCTCGACAGCGAGCGGCGGAGCTGCTCGGGGTCAAGGTCGGCGACCGCGTGCTTGCCGTGGCCCGCTGATGGCGCTGCGGGAAATCAATTTCGACGGGATTATCGGGCCGAGCCACAATTATGCCGGGCTCAGCCTCGGCAATCTCGCTTCGACCCGCAACGCCGGTCATCTTTCAAGCCCGCGAGCCGCTGCACTCCAGGGTCTCGACAAGATGCGCGCCAATCTCGCGCTCGGCCTCGCCCAGGGCCTGTTCGTCCCGCATCCGCGCCCGAACCGCGACTGGCTCGCCGAACTCGGCACGACTTTCGAGCAAGCCGAGCAGGCCATCGCCGCCAACGCCATGTCGGCCTCGGCCATGTGGGCAGCCAACGCGGCGACGGTGTCGCCCGCCCCGGACACCTCCGACGGCCGCTGCCACCTGACCGTCGCCAACCTCAAGACCATGCCGCATCGCAGCCACGAATGGCCGGCGACGCTGGCGCAGCTGCGCATCGCGTTCGCGGACAGGAATATTTCGTCGTCCACGACCCGGTGCCGCCGGCTTTCGGTGACGAGGGCGCGGCCAATCACATGCGGCTGGCGCCTTCATACGGCGAGCCGGGCGTTGAGCTATTCGTCTACGGTGTCTCGGCGGCGCCTTTCCGGCGCGGCAGCATCTCGAGGCATCGAAGGCGCTCGCGCGGCTCCACCGGCTCGACCCCGACCGCACCCTGTTCGTCGAGCAATCGGAGGAGGTGATCGCCGCCGGCGCGTTCCACAATGACGTCGTCGCGGTCGCCAACGAGACGCGTCCTGTTCGCGCACGAGCTGGCGTTCGAGGAGAGAAAAAGGAATTCTACGCCGAACTGAAGCGCCTCCTGCCCGAGCTCGAGATCGTCG
>CAVUTF010000006.1:0-176292 GCA_963744305.1 uncultured Gammaproteobacteria bacterium | reverse complement strand
CGAACACTATCGGTTGGAGCTCGAGAACGGATGACTCAATAAGGCGTGCCGTCCTTGTGCGAGAAGCCGCCGCCCGCGCCGGCGGTGCGATCGTAGCGCGCCGGATTGAACTTGAGGTCGATGTCCGGATACTCGCCCCAGTCCGCATCATCGCGTGTGCCGACGACTAGAAACGTGGCTTGCTCCGAAGAGCTACGATTGATGAGATGGTGGCCGTTGCGCACACCGGCCTTCCATGCGGCGCAGTCGCCGGATCTCAACGTGACCTCGCCGTCGTCCTCGACGAGCGCGAGCTCCCCGGAGAGGACATATACGAGCTCGTCCTCCTTCTCATGCCAATGTCGCTGGCTCGCCCACGCGCCGGGCTCAAGCGTCACGAGATTGACGCCGAATTGCGTGAGACCGGCGGCGATTCCGAGCCGCACCCCTGCGCGTCCTCGGCACGGCTCGTCGTAGGGTTTCGGGTACATCGAGCCCTTGAACGAAGGGGCTTTGTCGAGGTCGATTTTCGGCATAGTTCGCACGCCTCTGTTTGCGGCCGGTCTCCTTATTGTAGACGGACCAAGCCCACGGAGCGGGCTCGATCGACGCCGAATAATTCTGCGCAAAATGTCGAACGTGCCGAGCGCCGTTCGACTCATTGATACTCTCAACCAATGGCAACGAGGAGCACGAACATGCGTTTCATGGTTCTGGTGAAGGCGAGCAAAGAGTCCGAGGCCGGCGTCCTGCCGGACGAGCAAATCCTGTCAGCAATGGCGAAGTACAACGAGGAGCTCGTCAAAGCGGGCGTGATGCTCTCGGGCGACGGCTTGCAAGCGAGCTCCAAAGGCGCGCGCGTGCGGTTCGACGGCAAGAAGCGCACGGTCATCGACGGGCCGTTTGCTGAAACCAAAGAGCTCGTCGCGGGCTATTGGATCTGGCAGTGCAAGTCAAAAGCGGAAGCCGTCGATTGGCTCAAGCGCGCGCCGTTCGACGGCGGCGCCGAAGTCGAGATTCGCCAGATCTTCGAGCTCGAGGATTTTGGCGACAGCGAGGCCGTAGACAAGCACCGCGAGCTTCGGAAACGGACCGAGAGCGCGAAGAAACGCTGAGCGGTAAGGATGCGGGGAGGGCGCGGTTGCGCCCTTGCCGCCCGCGCCTGCGATGCCGCTCGTTCAATCCGCCGGTCCGCTCGCGGCTCAGAATAGGATCGACGGCAAGAACGCTCCGGCCGGGGCGTTGTAAAGTCCCAAGCTCATCAACGTCATCGGTTGCACCACGCGCAGCCCGTTTCGCAAGCACCACCGAAACAACTCAGCGTTGCGCGTCGGCAGCAGAAACCCGGGCCCGGCGAAACCATCGGCCGCGCCGATCAGCGCCTTCAAGTCGTCGTTCGTCTCACCCACGGCATGACCGAAAAAGCCGATCAGCGTCGCGTAACCAGTGATGCCGCCGGCGCGCTCGACTACGGTCGCGCTGCCTTGCGCGATCGCATCCGCGAGATCGCCGGCGCGGTCGTGGCCGTGTATGCGTCGGCAGAGCGCGTTGCACGCGTCGGCGTCGCTCGCGCGCGCCGCGCGGACGGCGTGTCCGGCGACTGGGACGCGCAGCGGCGGCCCCTGCATCGTGGACAAGGGCTCGCGCGCGTCGAAGCCGAGCTTCGTGTAGAGCGAAAGCGAACGCTGGTGATACGCGGCTTGCACGAGGCGCACGCCGGGAAACATGCGGCGTCGGGCGCGCTCGAGCACTTCGACCATGAGCCTCCGGCCGATCCCTTCGTTCTGCGCCCCGGGGTCGATCGTGATCGGACCGACGCCGGCGATCATCCCGTTCTCCCATAGGAAATTGCTGCCGACGACGCGGCCGTTGCTCTCGGCCACGATCGAGTAAACATCGGAGCGTGCGAGCAGTGCCGACAACAAGCCGATCGCGGCCTCGGCCGACGGGAAATCCGCCGGGAACGCGTGGCGTCCCGCGATCGACTTGAATGCATCGAAACAGATCGTGCCGGCTTCCGTCGCGTCGGCCGGTGTACCGGCGCGAAAGCTCGTGGGCACTCCGCATGACCCCTCTGCCAACGGTACGCGACATTGTCATCGCGGATCCTCCGCCGTTGGCGGCCGCGGCTCCGGCACGCGGTTGTTGATCGCCGGGATGCTCTGTAGGTAGGCGAACACCGCCGCGAGATCCCCATCCGTGAAGTGCTTGTACATCGCTATCGGCATCGGCGGCAGGATCGGGCGGCCTCTGCCCATGTGGCGGCCGCTGCGGATCGTGTCGACAAAGTTGCGAAGCGTCCAACGCCCCAACCCAGTCTCGGGATCAGGCGTGAGATTCGCCGTGAAGCTCACGCCCCACGGACCCGCCCAAGCCGTGCTCGTTCCTGCGACGGCGACTACCCAAGGACCGGGCGGGAGCACCGGCGCGGCTGGCATCTCGAGATCCTGCGGGTGCCCGGAGAGCATTCGCGTCATGTCGGGCTCGGGCCCGTTTGGTCCTTCGGCGACGGGCGTGTGGCAGTCGTTGCAGACCGAGGTAGTTACCAGATATTTGCCGCGCGCCACGAGCTCGGCGGCACTTGCGGATTCGGTTTGGGCGGACGGCCGCTCAAATGGAGCCAAGCTCAAGAGCACGGCGGCGGTCAGGGCGAAGAGCTTCGTCGCGGTGGATTGTTTCATGGTTGCGGTTCCTCGTCGTGGGGAAGGTCGTGGTCGATCCAGCGCTCGATGAGCGCCAGTGCTTCGTGATCGGGAATAGCGGTGCCGAGCGGCGGCATCTGCACGCGCGGATCGCGCGAGCGCATCCTGGCCGGCAGTACGCTGTGCGCAGCGGATCGCGGCGCGATCACTTGGGCGCTCGCGCTCGCACCCGGCAACCGAAAACGGCTGATGGCGCCGAGCAACGAGCGCAGCACGCTGCTTGCGCCTTGAACGGGATCGGCCACGGACTGCGCGAGCTGCACCGGAACAGGAACCGATGCGCCCGTTGCGCTCGGCGCGCTATGACAGTGCCCGCAATTGCCGTGCAAATAGCCGAGCGCCGCACGCTCGACCGGCGACGCGGCCACGATGCGCGGCGGCTGATCGAGCACTTGCGCTGGCAAGTCGCGTAGTAAGCCGCGCTCGACGATTGTTTGCAGCAGATTCCCAGTGATTGGCTCGGCGTGCGGCGCGAGCGGGTCGCGATCGGGTGAAAGCTGCAGAGCGCTGAACCCGAGCACGGGCACGGCCGCGCCCTCGTGACACGCGCGGCAATCGAGCTCGGACGGAATCGAGTAGCGGCCGTTCGGCGCGCCCGGTCGCGATAGCGAGCGTATTCCTTCAGCCGGCGCCAGCACGGCGTCGCGGCCGTCCTCATCCCAAACGTACGTGGCGTAACGCCACGAACCGTCGCCGAGGCGCTCGATCAGGCGCGTCTCCACGCGTTTCTCGAGCGAGAACTCCTTCCAAAGCCGTGCGCCCGGCGGAAAGTCCCACGCGTCGGGGTCGGACGCATCGATGAACGTGCCGGGCGGAAGATAGAGCCAACGGCGCTTCGTGGCGCCGTCGGACCACAGCGGATACTGCGGCGAGAACGGCAGCAGCTCCGGCCGAACCTCGCTCGTGGAGCCCGCAACGAAGAGCCCGGCGGCCCGCAGACTCTGCGGCAACGGCGCGGGCGCCTCGTCCGCGGCAGCACCGGCGACTGCGAGCGCCGCGCCGGCGGCGATGGCGGTTGCAAGATTGATGGGCCACTGCATGTCGCGCTCGGTGTGTTCGAAACGATGCAGCGATCCTCGCAGCCGAGGCCGGAGCCCACATCGCCCGGAAGGAGCCACCGCGGAGTGCGCAATGGGCCATACGGCGGGCCATGCCGGAGGGAAAACGGCGGCTATCGAAGCGAGATCAGTTTCGGGCGCGGTACCACTGCGCCGCCTGGCTGCGCGATCCGACGCCGAGCTTGCCGAGAATGTTGGCGACGTGCCGCTTGACGGTATGCGGCGAAAGATCGAAAGCGCGCGCGATCAGTTTGTTGCTGTCGCCGGCGGCGATGCGGGCGAGAACCTGGAGCTCGCGCGGGCTCAACGGCATCGCGTCGAGCGGACCGTGCGCCAGCGGCTCTGCCAACGCGGCGAGGCTGAAGCGCTGCGCCCAGCCGCGCAGCGTCTCGAGCTCAGTCCATTCGAGCTCGTTGCGCCAATCGGCCTGAGCGAGCGCACTTAGCACGCGGCGGCCGGCCAGCAGCACGCCGCCGATCTCGCCAGTCTGCGCAACGGCGCCGAGCACGGGTTTGAGCGCGGCCGCGGCGTCGGTGCGCCGCTCGAGCGCCAGCAGCGCGTGCGCATAGCGCAGCCGTCCTTCATGCGCGAGGCCGAGGACGTCGAGCGCCGCCTCGTCTTCGAGGAGCTTGGCCCAGCGAATGCAGGCTTCCTCGTGACGACCATCGAGAGCCGCAAGCCGCGCGGCCAAGGTTGCGAGCGGCGCACGCAGCATTGCGAAGTTCTTGATGCGATCGGGCGGCGGCACGCGTGCCGCAAAGTCGCGCAACGCGTCCGAGTCGCCGAGCGTGTCGGCGAGCCGCGCAGCAAAGAAGAGGTAGTGCGCGTACATCGAAGTCGGTTGTGCGCTCGGACCCGACAACGGCGCCGCATCGAAGTAGGCGAGGGGCGCAGCGAGCGCGTCGAACGTTGCGTCGCGTTCGCCGCAGACCGCATTCACCGCCGCGCGCACGGTGCCCACAAACATCCGCAGACGCGTGGGCATGCCGAGCCAGCGCTCGTCTTCCTGCGCTTGCATGACGCGCTCCATTGCCTGTGGCAGCTCGCCGCGCCACAAAGCGAGCCACGCTGCCATCACGAACGCGATCGCGCGCATCTGCGACGGCGCATCCGCGTTGCGGCGCATCACGGCGTCGACAAAGCGCGCCAGCGGCGCGCCCATCCCCGGCAGCCACACGTACAACGGCCGTTGAAAGCATTCATACCAAAGCTGGAGCTGATCGGTTTGCTCGAGCACGTCGAGCACATCGGAATAGCGCTTCGCGACTTCGCGAAACCTGCCGCTGTCGATCGCGTGCCAAGTGCGCAGTGCCAATCCGAGCGCACGCGTCTCGAGGTCGGCGCCTTCGAGCGGCAGCGCGGCAAGCCGCTCTTCCGATTCGGGAATCAGACCATTCCCGTCGAGCGCGATCGCCTCGAACAGCTGCGCGCGGCGCCGCCGGCGGTCATCCCCAGCTTCTGCAAAGCCGATGCGCGCGTGGCGCATCGCATCGGCCGTGCCGCGCCAGTCCCACAATGCCCACAGCACTTGGCCGCGCACCATGGCGAGCAGCGGAGAGCCGCCGCGAATGTCCTTGGGAAACTGCTCGAGGAGATGCAGCACGGGCTCGATGGCGCCCGCGGCGAGAAGATCGGCGGCTACCTGTTCGAGCACGTGCTCGGCTTCGCTCCAGGCGCCGGCGCGCAGCAGCAACGACAGTCGTCGGATTGGATCGGGTTCGGTATCCGCAGCGCGACGCAACAACTCGGCAACCGCGTCCGGATGCTCCCGGCGCAGCCTCTCGGCGAGACAGTCGCGGAACAAATCGTGCAGCGTCAGCGCGGGCTCGGGTGCGTCGACTGCCGATACGAACAGGCCGCGGCGCTCGATCTCCTCGAGCAGTT
This sequence comes from uncultured Gammaproteobacteria bacterium, assembly GCA_963744305.1. Lineage (GTDB taxonomy): Bacteria > Pseudomonadota > Gammaproteobacteria > Steroidobacterales > Rariloculaceae > FEN-1219. Next base: position 170,669 of record CAVUTF010000006.1, on the reverse strand, counting down.
GCGCGGCGCGGCGGATTGCCCGACACCGCGGCACAGCGCTCCGCCGTGAGCTCCGGCAGCACCGAGCAGCGCAGCAGGAACTCGCGGAGCTCGCCAGGCATGTCGTCGATCACTTCGGAGGCCAAGTAGTCGAACACGTGCCGATCCATGCGCTGCCCGCTCGACGCCGCCGGAAAGCCGTGCTGCGCCGCGTTGAGCGCGAGCCGCAACCCCGCGGCCCACCCGCCCGTGCGCTTGAGGAGCTGCGCAGCGTCGGGTCCGCCGCCCGCGGCCGCGATCAATGCCGCTACTTCCCTTTGGTCGAAACGCAGATCCGCTTGACGAACCTCCGACACGTCGTCCTGCGCGCGCAAGCGCGCGAGCGCGAGCGGCGGATCCACGCGGCTGCTGATCACGATGCCCCATTGGTTCGGCAGCCGCTCGAGCAAGAGATCGATGAACTCGAACACGGACGCATCGGCGATGCGATGCGCATCGTCGACGACGATCAAGCCGCGCTGCACTTCGGCCGTGGCAAGAGCATTCAACAGCTCCGCAGCGACGACGCGTCGCTCGCGGCCCGCGTCGACGGCGGCGGCGATGAGCGCATCGGGCGCCGCGCGCCATGGCAGGTCGAACGGCTCGAGCGCGGCGAACAAGCAGCTGAGGAACCGATGCAGATCGTCGTCGACGTCCGCAGCGATCCATGCGACTGCGACGTGGCTCGGCAGGCGAGCCAGTTGACGCGTCAGCGCGGCGGTTTTGCCGAAGCCGGCTGGGGCACTCAGGAGGGTGAGACGGCTGGTCGCGAGGGCATCGCCGAGCCGCCGCTCGAGCGCTTCACGAGCGATGAGGTTGGCGCGCATGCGCGGCGGCTGGATCTTCGTGATCGTAAATGCGGCGGTCTGCACGGCGGCATCGGACATGCTTGGATGGAGCTAAGGTAAGCATACCGAATAGCCGCGATAGTTTGAGGCGCCGCTCCCCCTTGACCCTCACCTAACGTGAGGCCGTAGAGTGCCCGGCATGAAATCGCGACGCAGCTATCAGGTGAAAGAAGTCGCCGAGCTCAGCGGCCTATCGATCCGCGCGCTGCATCACTACGACGCGATCGGGTTGCTGACGCCGAGCATGCGCTCGGCAGCCGGTTACCGGTTGTACGACGACGACGATCTGCTGCGGCTGCAGCAGATCGTGATCGGCCGCGAGCTCGGCCTGTCTCTCGAGGACATTCGCCGCTCGCTCGACGATCCGCGCTTCGATCGCAGGCGCGCGTTGCTCGAGCAGCGCGCGGAGCTCGAACGGCGAGCGCAGCACACGGCCGCAATGCTGCGCTCGATAGATGCGGCGCTCGTCGCGCTCGACGAAACGGTAGCGGCAGAGGAGGAGGGCACTAAAGTGGACATGAAGAAGATCTTCGACGGTTTCGATCCGGACAAATATGCGGACGAGGCCAAGCAGCGCTGGGGTCACACCGACGCGTACAAGGTCTCGATGAAGCGCACGAAGTCGTACACGGAGGCCGACTGGCTCAAGTTGAAGGACGAGCAGGCTGCGATCTATGCGGACGCGTTTGCCGCGATGAGAGCCAACAAGAAGCCTGACGATCCGGCCGCCATGGACGTGGCCGAACGGCATCGTTTATCGATCGACCGTTGGTTCTATCCATGCAGTCCGGCGATGCACAAAGGGCTTGCCGATCTTTACGAGGCGGATCAGCGGTTCGCCGAGAACATCGACAAGCACGGCCAGGGCCTCACGGCGTTCCTCGTCGCCGCTATTCGCGCGAACGCGGAGCGTACCGGCAGCTAGCGCATGCAACGACGCGCGGCGTGGCGCCCGAGCGGCAGTCGAGTCATCCGCAGCTCACTCGCCGCGATTGATGTCGAAGACTTCGGCGCCCTCCGACGGCGCGCGATATATCTCGTTGCCGGAACGTGCTGGCACCGGGCGCCCGGCCGCGGCGGCCTCCGCCACTTGGCGCTCGTAGGCGCGTTCGCCGCTCAAGCCGCCGGCGACCGCCGAGTTGCCTTCGTGGCAGGAGTACTCGTAGACGTAGTAGTTGGGCTGCGTGGTCCACATCGTGCGTACGGTGAACGGCGCGGTGTAGGTGTCCGGGTCCTCGACCGTGATGCGGTACTCGATCATGTCCGGGTCGACGCGCCTGATCCGCTCGGTGGTTTTGAGGTTATGGCTGTGCGGGCCGCCGCCGACGCTCGTCCGGTCGGTGAAGCCTCGCGTCTCGATGACGAGCGTGTCGCCGTCCCAATGGCCGCGGCCGTTGCCCGTGAACTGCTCGACGCCGTCGAGATGCGGGCGGCCGTCGAGCGGAATCACGCGCGTCTCGTGAATCATCTCGTAAGTGATCGTCACGGTGTTCGGGCTTTGGAAGACGCGTATTCCGTTGCCGTAGATCGCCGCGCCCATGCCGCGGCTGATACCGAGAGCGATGCAGCGGTCGTAGAGCGAGAAGTCCTCGAACGTGTTGAACGGACCGGGCCCGAAGGTGCCCCGGCCCGCGGAGGCCGCGGCCCTCGCGCGGCCGGCGTCGTTCAGCGGCGGCGTGCGTCCGTCCGGTGGATCGACGACGAGTGACGTGAAACCAAACGTCCGCGTGCCCCATTCGTTGCGTAGGAACGTCTCTTGGTTCGCGGCACGATCGCGGCCGGTGTGCTGCGTCGTCGCGCGCTCGAGAAACTGCTCAGGGCTCAAGGTTTCTTGCGTGCCGAGCTCCTGCGGGCGGTCGCGCGGAATGCCGCGCATGTCGTCGGTGCTGTAGGTGCCTTCGAGAAGCGGATGACCCCAGGAGGTTTTCGGCGCGGTCCAACGCGGGTTGACGTGCGCTGCGGCCAGTTGCTCGGCCGGAACGCGTCGTGATTCCGGCAACTCGACGTCGGACGCAACCGGTTGCTGAGCGAACAGAAGCCCCGGTGCCGAGGCCGCGAACAGAGCAGCGGCAGTACGATACGTGCTGTCTTTGATCTTCATCTTTAACGCCTCTCCAACATTTCGGCCCCCGCGAGCGCGCGGAGCTCGTCGTCCGGATGCAACGCTTCGCGTTGTCATCAATGATATTCGGAAACTAGCCCCGAGGTGGTCGTCCGTCCAAAGCCGCCCGAGACCTCGCAGCCTTACAAAGATAATCGTTCGCAAAAGCACGCGGCTGTGATAGGTTTCGCGCGGTGACGCGCACCGCGGCAATCGCTGCCGCATACTTTTTTTTAAGGAGAGGAATGAATGCCAAGTAAAGTTGGGGCCCCGACGAAATCCGAGATCATCGCCCAGATCTGCAAGGATACGGACCTGTCACGCAAAGAAGTCGGCGCGGTTTTCGAATCGCTGACCGGCGTCATCAGAAAAAGCTTGCGCAGTGCCGGCGTGTTTACACTGCCGGGTTTGCTCAAGATGAAAGTCGTCAAGAAGCCGGCCACGAAGGAACGCGAAGGCATCAACCCGTTCACCAAAGAGAAGGTGATGTTCAAGGCAAAGCCGGCGTCCAAGAAAGTTCGCGTGCTTCCGCTCAAGAGCCTCAAGGGACTGGTGAACTGATTCGTTTCTGATCGTCGTTTACGCAACGGAGAAGATCATGCGACGATTGCTCTTCGCCCTCATCCTCGCCGTTCCGGCCGCAGCCCCGCTCTCGGCGGCCTCTGTCGACGGGCTGTCGATCCATTCCTCGTCGGTCGGCGCGGGTCCGACGATCGTGTTCGTGCACGGCTGGACTTGCGACAGCTCGTCCTGGACGGCACAGGTTCCGGCGTTTGCAAAGGAGTATCGAGTCATCACGCTGGACTTGCCGGGGCACGGCCAGAGCGCATCCCCGAAAGACGGCAAGTTCTCCATGGACCTGTTCGCGCGCGCAGTCGAAGCGGTGCGCGCGGAGGCCGGCGCGGACCGCGTCGTGCTGGTCGGTCATAGCATGGGGGCGCCGGTCATTCGTCAGTACGCGCGCTCGTATCCGGATCGTGTCTCCGGGCTCGTCGCTGTGGATGGTCCGCTCGACCTGCGCGGGTTCCCTCCGCCGCAGTTCGGGCAGGGGCCGCCTCCGATGAGCGGGCCCGAAGGGCTTGAAGGCGCGGGAAGGCATGATTCGCTCGATGTTCATTGCGGAGACGCCTGTCGCCCTCCAGGAGCAGATTCTGTCGATGATGCTAAAGGCTCCGGAAGCGACGGCCGCTGGGGCGATGGCGGCAGTTTTCGATCCATCGATCCGCTGGACCGACGTCATCCGCGTCCCGGCGCTCGCGGTGTACGCCGGAACCGCGCAGGTTCCGGATGCCAAGACCACGAAGGAGCTCTTCCCGAACTACGAGGCAACGCAGATTGCCGGAACGGGCCACTTCCTCATGATGGAGAAGCCGGAGGAGTTCAATCGCGTGCTGACGGCGTTTCTCGACGAGATCAAATTCTGAGCGGCCTGAGCCCCTCAGGGCGCGCGCGATAGGGATATTGCGCGCGCCCTGAAGTCATCTAGAGACTTCGCATGCCACGCGCGAAGAAGAAGCTCCACGCACTGCTCTTTCCCTTGAGCAAAGCGCGTACGCGACGGCGCTCGTCCGAGGACGAGGAGAGTCCGGCGTTGCAGGCCATCTGGGACGTCGTCGCCCGCATCCCCCGCGGCCAAGTCTCGACGTATGGCGACGTGGCTCGTGCAGCGGGACTACCGGGAAGGGCGCGACAGGCGGGTTATGCGCTGAAGCACATGCCGGACGGCATGCACTTGCCATGGCACCGCGTGGTGGGCGCCGGTGGCCGAATCGCGTTCCCGCCGCGCTCGAGCCATCACCGCGAGCAAACGCGCCGGTTGCGAAGCGAAGGTGTCGACGTCAAGAACGGACGTGTCGCGCGTTCCGCCATGACGAATCTCGAAGAGTGATGCGCACGCGTGCCGTGAATCAATAGATGGGAATTACCTCGACCTCGATGCCATCGGGATCGGTGAAGCGCAGCAGTCGGCCCTCGTTCACGAGGATTTCGGCCGTGAGCGCGGTGAGCTCGCGAGCCGCTTCGGCGCGATCGAAGGCTCGGACCCGGACGCAGTAGCGCGCGATGCCGGGCGCCGCGTCGCCGGATGCCTGCTCGAGCCTCAAAGTGGTAAGAGCAACTTTGAACCGAGCCTGGGAATCGTCGCTGCTCGTCTCTTTCCCGAAGAACAATCGATAAAACGGCAGCGCGCGCTCGACGCTCGAGACACGGAGCAGGACGTGATCGAGCCCCACTGGTTCGAACATAGCGTCGCCGTCGAATATTCTTCCGGCCGATACGGTCGATGCAGCAAGCCCGCCCGGCGTGGCGAGCAACTGGAGCCGGATGCCGTCCGGGTCGGGAATCATGCCCAAACGCCCCGACTCCATACCCTCCCGCTCGAGACGCGCGGCCAAGGCGGCGCGGTCATAGCTTTCGACGAGCGCGCAGTAATGATCGATCTGTGGCGGCCGGTCTCCCGCGGCGCCGATCGCGACGTAACCGGTGTCGAATGGCACGTAGTAGCGCAGAGCGCCTTCACGTTCCTTGTGAAGCTCCGGACTGAAGACGCGCGCGTAGAACTCTCCGGTTTTCGCGACGTCGGGCACGAGCGTGCCGAGATGCTCTAGGCCCGTGGTCGTGAGCGGCAACGCCGCTTCGACTGTCGGCCGCCGTTTGCGCCCGAAGCGCCCGCTGCCCCAGCGGCGAAGCGCACACAGCGGCCGCAACGCCGCCCTTGATGATGCGTCGTCGTGTCGATCTCGAAGAGTTCGAGTCGAACATGCTCACTCGCCCTGTGGCGCCCAGTTCAATACGACGGTGATCGAGGAGCTTGACGCCGTCGCGTCAGTATTCATCAGGAATCGCTGACCATCCTGCGAGACCGCGTATTGCGCGACTTCCACGACCTGCTCGGCTCCGCCGCGCAGTAGCGCGGCGAACAGCGGAACCGGCGCGTCGGGACTGACGGACTGCCCGTCCGATCCGAGCTCAATGGGCACCGCCATCAGGCGACCATCCAACGAAACGTAGAACAGCTCGCGGCCATCAGGGTTCCAGCGCACTTGCGCGCCGCCGCCAGCTGAGACGAGCGTCTTGCCGCCGGGGCCGGGGAACGGCTGGACGTAGATTTCGAAACGCCCCGACTCGTTCGACTGATAGGCGACCCACTTCCCATCCGGGGAGAATTGCGCATCCCGCTCATCGAAATCCGTTGTCGCAACTCCGAACGACGTGTGCTCTCCTTCCATCGACAGCGCGTAGAGGTCGTATCTCGATTCGTCGCCCGTCACGCGGTACAGCAGGAAACGACCATCGCGTGACCAGTCGTTCGGAACCTTGTTGCGATCCGACGAAAGCAATGGCGACTCGTCGGCTGCGCCGGTCACTGCCTTGCGATAGAGATTCAGCGGACCGTCGCGGCCCGACGCGAACACGATGCTCACGCCGTCCGGCGACCAGATCGGCGTATTGTCGAAGGCGGCATCGAACGTGAAACGGCTCGGCACACCGCGGTCCATGTCGAGCACCCATATGTCGGTGTTGCCGCCGGCCGTACGGTACATGGCCACGCGTCGGTGATCCGGCGAGATCGACGGGCTCCAGGCCGCCGGGCGGTGGCGCTCGCCAACCGTTTGCAAGCGGTTCCCGCTGCGATCGAACCAAACGAGCTGGCTCTCCGGGATAGCGCCGAGGCGGTAGGCTATCGGGCCGCTAACGGACGCGGAGAGCGCGGTCCAATTGGTGCCCGCATCCGCCATGACGGATTCCGCCACTACGAACGGAGCCTCGCTCAGCTCCAACCGAGAGACATTGAAGGGCTGTGCATAGAGCGTTGAACCGCGAACGAACAGCAAATAGCCAGACGACACGTAAGCACCCTTCGCGTCGGCATAGAGCAGTCGTCGTGCCGTGAAGTTGCCGAGCTCGCCCAAGTAAATGCCGCGAGCGTCGGGTGTGCCCTGCGCGAAGTACAAGAAATGCCGCCCGTCCGGAAGGAACTCCGGCGATGAATGGCCCTGCTGCTGCGGCCGTTCGACCCGCGTGACCGGCGTCGGCGTTGCACCGGACGGCGCGAGGCTGACGATCGCGCTCGCCCGGTTCGGAGCAAACAGCAACGTGCCGTCGCGATTCCACGTCCCGCCCCAGCCCGACGTGGCCGCGGCAAGCCGTTCCACGGCGCCGCCGCCGATCTCGACTCGCTGCAGATAGCCATCAGCAAAAAATCCGATGAAGCGTCCATCCGGGGACCAAAACGGAAACGACGCGCCGTCCGTGCCGGGGATGGGTTGAGGCCGGTCGGCATTCAGCGGCCTGAGCCAAAGGGCTGACCGGCCGTCTGCCAGCGCTACGAAGACCACTTCGCGGCCGTCGGGCGAAATGGCGATCGACCATGGATCGACCGTTGGCGGCGTGGTGACCTCGAGCCGAAGCTCGGCCGGTAGGGGTGCCGGCCGAAGAGCCCAGAAGCCCGTCGCGAGCGCGAGCACGGCCAGCGCGGCGAAAACGCCAAGGAGCGGCGCGGGCCAACTGCGCTCCCGCGCGCGCACGCCGCCGTCGGCGCTTCCTGACAGTTGCGATTGAGAGCGCAGAGCCGGTTCTGCTGAATCCGTCTTACTTGCGCGGCTGCCGGTACCGGCCGCCGGCGGCTCTGCCGCCACGCGGCGCACTTCGGCGACGAACCGATATCCACGGCCAGGCTCCGTGACGATGAAGCGATGCTCATCAGGGGTTTCGCCGAAGACCTGGCGAAGGACGGAAATGTTCTTGTTGAGGTTGCTCTCCTCGACCACGAGCTTCGGCCATACAGCCTGCATCAGCGCGTCTTTGTCTAGCAGCTCTCCGTTGTGCTCGACGAGGTAGAGAAGGGTTTCGAAGACCTTGGACTTCAGCGGAACGGACGTTCCGTCCGCGCGGGACAGCACTCGACGTCGCGCGTCCAGACGATAGTCGCCGAACTCGTAAAACAGCCCAGGCTCCGGCGTAGTCATTGACGCGTTCGGAAATATTCAAAGGAGTCCACAAGAATCCGGACGAATCCACGTGCCGACAAAGCTTGTCCACGCTTGCGACCGCGATTCTACGTCCCGTCGAAGCAATCCACCAATTCGCTACGGGAGGCGGTCGTCATGAACATTCTCACCACGAAACGGGGTTCTTTTCCTTCCAAATGGGCTGTCGTGTTGCTGCTGCCGTTGGCCGCCGCTTGCTCACACCTCACGCCGGCCGCAGTCGCAGGCAAAGTGGATTCGACCTCTGCGACCTCTGCTGCGAACCTCCGCGACTGTCGTTGACGGCGCCGTTTTGGCCCCGGTGGCGCCTCAAGAAGTGACCGACTTCGCCGAGCAATTCATCCTGCTTGGCGCAGGCGATGGACGATGGCTTCGCGCCCGCGATGTCGATCGATACCGATGCAACGTCGGCGTCCTCATCTGCGAGGCCGGCGTCGGTCGGCGTTCGACCCGTCATTGCGAATGCGCCGAGTAGACGTGGCAAGAATAGGTCCACGCTAAAACCGGACGAACGCCTCATTAAACGAATTCGTCAAACATTGGCGATTTCGCACCATCATAGGCGAGACACGCAACGGCCTGCGCCCACTAAGTCCTTCAAATACCTAGAAATGTGATGTTGGCACGTTGTTAGCAATATGGCTGCCCAACACCGACCGCTCTTGGGGAGTCGCCATGAAGTTCCTGACCGCGTTGCTCGTCCTAGTCGCCTTGGGTTTCGCTCTCGTGCTGCTCATTCCGGTCTTCGGCTTCGTCCTGGCGCTCGCCCTGCCGCTCGGTTTCCTGTTCATCTGGTTGCTGCCGATCTTGATCATCGCCTGCTCGGACAAGACAACGGGCGGGGAGAAGGTTGCCTGGATTCTAGCGATCGTCTTCCTGTCGTGGTTTGCGTGGATCTTCTACTTTCTGCTCGCACCGATTTCGCGACGCGCCGAGGATCGGCGCTATTCCGAGTACGACTCCTATCGCTATCGTTGATCGCACATGACCATGAAGAAGTCCCTAGTCACCGCCAATCCGTCGCAGAAGATCACCTCGTTTGTTTTGATGCTAGCGTGCGCCGCCATCGGTGTCGTCGGGCTCGTTCTTCCGATCATTCCCGGCTTGCTGTTCTTGGCGATCGCCGCCTTTTTCGCCGCGAAGCACTTTCCGTCTGTTGACGCCCGATTGAGAGCGCATCGAGGCATTAGCAGACATCTAGACAACGCAGATCGCTTCCGCAACTTGAGCCTGCCCGCAAAGGTGCAGGTCGCAGGGTGGCTTTTCCTGAAGATGGTTGTGGAAGGCCTCACGCTCGTGAAGTCCTTCGTGGCGAAGCTCGGCGCAGCGTTGCGGTGAGATTCGGCGCGCCGGTCGCGCGGACGAGCGCCCCGGCCGCAGCGCCCAGGAGCCGGTGTTCACTCCAGCGTGACCACCACCTTCGCCCGAGCGTGTCCTTCGCCCAGGTAGCGGACCGCCGCTGCGACTTCGTCCAAGGAGTACTGCCGATCGATCACCGGCGTCACCTTCCCGGCCCGAACGAGCTCGCCGATAACCTCGAGGTCCTCCCGGTTCAGTCTGGCGAAAAAGAAGACCAATTCCTCGCTGACGAATGGCGACAACAGCACACCCATGGCGGGACGAGACAGCGGTCCGATCCACGGATCGTTCTTTTGGCCGCTCACCATGACGAGAATGCCGTCGGGCTTGAGCACGCGCTTCGTATCGAGCACCGAGTGATTCCCTACGTTGTCGAGGATCAGGTCGTAGCGCTCCGTGCCTTCGGTGAAGTTCTGCTGCGTATAGTCGATCACGCGGTCGGCGCCGAGCGATCGGACGAGCTCCACGTTTCGCGTGCTGCACACGCCAGTCACTTCTGCGCCGAACGCTTTGGCGATCTGCACAGCGAACGTGCCGACGCCGCCCGACGCGCCGTTGATCAGCACCTTCTGACCCGGCTGAATTCGGCCTTTGTCCCGAAGACCCTGCAATGCGGTGATCGCGGCAATCGGAATCGCTGCCGCTTGCTCGAACGTGATGTTCGGCGGTTTGAGCGCGAGCGTACGCCCTTCGTTGGCCGTGACATACTCGGCCATCGCGCCGGGTCTCGCGCCGAAGACTTCGTCGCCGGGCTTGAACTGTGTGACGCTCTTGCCGACAGATGCGACTACGCCGGCAAAGTCGACGCCGAAACCCTCGCGGCTAGGCGAGCCGAGGCCCGCGCCCGCGCGCATGACGTACGGTATGCCTGTCATGTTGTGCCAATCGGCGGGGTTGACGGAGACGGCGCGGACTTTGACGAGCACTTCGTTGTCCGCGGGGGTCGGCATTGCGATCTCATCGAGCGTGAGAACGTCGGGCGATCCATAGCAGCGATGGACGACGGCTTTGATGCGCTGTGCGCCCTCTGGCACTTGCTCGGCGACGCCGCACGGAGAGTTGTGGCTCAAGACGAATGCCCCGATCACGGCTGCGACTGTCACGATCGTCAAAGCGACGGCCAGAATTCGATAACGTCGAGCGATCATCGTGCTCCTCCCAACCCTGTCGCATGACTATGTCGGCGCGGCCCTTGCGAGTGCCATAGGTTTGCGACGGCTTGCGGCTTCGCGCCACCGAGCGACGACAGAGGCGGACGAGCGGCTATTGGTAGCTCGCAAGGCAGGGGGTAGGGCGCGCGATCGATCGGGCCGTTCGTCTATAGTCGTGCCATGGCGGTGACGGCTATTTGGGTCAAGCCACGCGGTATCGCTGTGCTACTCGGCCGGCAACGCGTGCTGCTGACGCTTGGTGTGTCGGTCCTGTTCGGCACGCTGAATAGCTTGCCGGCCACGGCGCCTGCGGCCCATGTGACGATCGGGCACGCCGTCGTCGTAGGTCTTGCCGCAATGCTGGTCTTCGGCCTACTCGAGCAGCTCCCCGGCAAGGCCGCCGTCCTGGCTCCCGCGCTGGATCCTGCAACTCGTCGGCGTGGTCGTCGCCGTGCCGCTCGGGGTTCTGCTCGCTCACTCGATATCCATGGCAATCGATGTGCATTCCGCGCACGAGCCGCCGCAGATGACGGGACTCATCGTGCTGATAGTCGAAGGCCTGCTGTTTGGGCCTTGGATCGCGCTCGGCGCGATGGTACGGCAACGAGACGTGTTCGCTCGCGATCAGGCGCTCGCGTTCGAGCTCGAGCGTAGCGAGCTCGAGCGCAACGCGCTCGACGCGCGGTTGCGGTTGTTGCAGGCGCAGGTGGAACCGCACTCTCTCTTCAATACGCTTGCGAACGTGCAGGCGCTCGTGGACGCGGGCTCACCTCACGCGTCGAAGGTGCTCGCGAGCCTGATCGCGTATCTTCGCGCGGCCGTGCCGCGCATGCAGGAACCTGCGACGACCTTGGGCCAAGAGCTCGAGCTCGTGCGCGCTTACCTGGAGCTCATGCGGATGCGCATTCCGGATCGGCTCGAGTTCACACTGCGCGTCGATCCGGCGGCGAACGCTCTGCAATGCCCGCCGATGACGGTCTTGACGCTCGTCGAGAACGCCGTTCGCCACGGCATCGATCCGAGCGAAGAGGGCGGGCGCATCGAAATCGACGTGGGCGTGCAAGATGGCCGCTGCCAAGTGCGCGTCATTGACACCGGTCTGGGCCTGACGAGCACCGGCAACGGACTGGGCACGGGTCTCTCGACGCTGCGCGAGCGGCTGCAACTCGCATTCGGCGGCGACGCGCACCTGCGCCTGACTGAGGTCGAGCCCCACGGCGTGAGCGCGGAGCTCGACTTTCCGGCGCGGCAGGAACTGCGTGACGGCGGATCGGCCGACGGCGCTGATCGCCGACGACGAGCCTCTGTTGCGCGACGCGCTCGAACGTTTGCTCGCGCAGGCGTGGCCCGAGCTCGAAGTGGTTGCGCGCGCGCGCAACGGCCGCGAGGCGATCGATCAGTTCGACGCGCACCGGCCGGACGTCTGCTTCCTGGACGTGCAAATGCCGGGCAAGACGGGCGTCGAGGCCGCAAGCCACATCGGCCGCCGCGCGCACCTCGTGTTCGTCACGGCCTACGACCAGTACGCCGTGCAAGCGTTCGCGCAGGGCGTGCTCGACTACTTGGTGAAACCGGTGGAGCCGTCGCGTCTGGCGGAGACTGTCGCGCGCCTCAAGGATCGGCTGCGCGCCGCGCAACCGGCTGCGAACACCGAAGCGCTGCTGCAAGAGCTCGCGGCGAGCTTGCAGCGCAGTACGCCGACGGCGCCGCTACGCTGGGTGCGCGCGTCGGTGGGTCAGACCGTGCACCTGATCCCGGTGGATGCAATCGATTTCTTGCGTTCCGACCAGAAGTACACGCTCGTCGCCTGGCGTGACGATGCCGGCAAGCCCCGCGAAGCAGTGATCCGCACGCCGCTGAAAGACATCAGCGCGCAGCTCGACTCGTCGCAGTTTGCGCAGGTTCACCGCTCGGTCGTCGTGAACCTGAGCTCCATCGACCGCGTTACGCGCGGTGCGAACGAGACGGCTGATATCCACCTCAAGGGCCGCAACGAAGTGTTGCCGGTCAGTCGGAACTACGTGCACGTGTTCCGGCAGATGTAAGGTGCAATTCTCGGGCTTGCTCATGCGGCGCGAAACGCCACGCGCACGCGTCCGGAATCGCCAGTGGAGAAGCTCCTTGGGGGTGCGTAGACTTCAACGTCTTCCAGGGGAGGCTTACCGACACATGAATACGTCATCGAGGACGCGAGGCGTCGCCGCGCTCGCCGTAATGCTGCTTTCGGGCGGCGTCGCCGCTCAGGACCTTGTCATCACCAACGGCCGCGTGCTCGACGGCACGGGCAGGGTCGTCGAGCGCGGCACCGTCGTGGTCCGCGCCGGCAAGATCGTCTCGGTCGGGCAAGGCGCACCGGCCGGCAGCGCCGGGCGCACGATCGACGCGGGCGGCAAGACCGTGATGCCGGGCCTCATCGACGCGCATCGCCATCTGATTCAAGGCGACCCCGCTCGCTGGCTCGCGGACCGAGCGCCGGCGCAGATGCAGGAGTTTCTCGACGCGGGTTTCACGACCGTGCTGTCCGCGATCGACGCCGCGCCGATTCTCGAGGCTCGCAAGCAGATTGCCGACGGCGCGATGCGCGGCCCGCGCTTGTTCGCGGGCACCTTCGTGCCGCTCGCTGGCGCCGCCCCGGCGGTGGCGGCGGCGGGCCCGCGCGTCGATCCCGCGCGCACGGATCCGGCCCGCCAGCCGTTCACGGGACCGCCCGCACCGGCGATTCCGCGCGAAGCGACGATCCAAGCGGTGGAACGCGCCGCGCAAGCCGGATTCGATTATCTGAAGGTGGTGCTCAACACGACGCCGAACGGTCCCGAGGTGGACACGCTGAAGCTCGTCGTGGCGGAGGGCAAGAAGCACGGACTGCCGACGATCGTCCATGCGGTGAGTGTCCGCGATACGGTTGCCGCGATCGACGCTGCGCCCGCCACGCTCGTGCACACGCCGCACATCGGCCATCTCGGCGACGATCCGGCGGCCGTGAAGAAGATCGTGGACGCGCGGATTCCGATGACGTCGACGCTGCAGGTGTTCGTGCCGCACTTCGAGGAGGACGGCGTGCCGCTGTTCCGCGACGCTCAGCCGTTCCCGTGGAACACGCTCTCGAGCGCGGGGCAGGGCCCCGTGAACGCTCGGCTGCTCTGGGAAGCCGGCATCGTCTACGGCTACGGCACCGACACGCAGTGGCCGCCGAAGGAGTCGCTCGCCGACGAGCTGCGCGCGCTCGATCTCGTGTTCGCGCCAAAAGACATCGTCACGATCATCACGAAGAACGCGGGCCTTGCAACGCTGCACGGCGACGAAATCGGCACGCTCGAGCCCGGCAAGCTCGCCGACATCGTGATCATCGAGGGCGACCCGCTGCGCGACAGCGGCGCGCTGCTGAACGTCGTGACCACGATCAAGGAAGGCCGCGTCGTCTCCGGGCAGTGATGACTCTTGCGCAGCGAGCCAGCGCTCCTTAGCGCGCTGGGCCGGACGCCCCCGGCATCGCGAAGACGAATCGTTGGCCGTCGCGGCTCACGTTTTTCCACTGCGGCGGGTTTCCGGGCAGCGGGCCGGGCAGCTTGAACAACATCTTGGGCGTTCCGCTTGCGGCGTCGGCGTCGTCGTGATGTCGACTGCCATGACTTCCCAATCGCGGGTGATGTAGAACATTTCCTTCGCGTCTTGCCGCCAAGTGACCATCCCGATGGCACCGCCTTGGGAAACCTGCAACGCCGAGCCGGGTGGCGGAGTCTCGGGGTTGTCGGGATCGAACGCACGGAAATAAACCTCCATCCGCTCCGGGTCGGCCTCGTTCGACAGGTACGCGAGGAAGCGGCCGTCCGGAGAGAAGCGGCCTTGTAGGACATCATAGTCCTCGCGCAGCCAGTCGATTTCTTTGCGGGCTAGAGGATCCTCGGCGGTGCTGATGGGCACGAGGACCAACACGCCGGTGTAGAAGGTCATGAATTTCGAGTCTGGGGACCAGTCGGTCAGAACCATCCCGGCGCCCGGCGTGTAGCGGAACAGCAGCTCTTCTTCGCCAGTTCCGTCCGCGGCTTTGCGGTAGATGCCGGCGTAGCTCCCGCGAGTAGACACGTAGGCCACTTGCTTGCCGTCCGGTGACCAGATCGGAGCGTTCTCCGGGGGGGTATCGCTCGTGACGGCTTTACCTTCTCCGGTCGCGATGTCGAGCGTCCAGATATCGACGTTGCCCGTCTGCAGATCGTTCTTCATCACGACGACCTGTTTGCCGTCGGGAGAAACTCCAGGCTGCTGGTAGAGACCGGGCGCGCCGATTTTGCTAACGACCTTCCCTTGGCGATCGAACACCGTGAGCTGGCGGAGCTGAGGCGGCGGCACTGCAACGAGGACGCGCTCGCCGTCGTGGCTGATGTTCGTGTTCCCCGGCTGTAACGGCGTCGCGTCCGAGGCGCGAAACAGAAGGGTCGGCTTGCCGAGCTCGAGACTCGTCGCAGACGCGGTCACGGGCACCGCCATGATGGCTCGATTGGCCGCCAGGTAATACAGCTCCTTGCCGTCGCGACGCCAAAATGCAAGGCCCTGCGCACCCTGATCCGAAACCTGCTTCGCCTCTGCAGCCGGCGCCGCCGCATCAGGAGCAAACCGACGCACATAGATTTCATTGCGACCGGATTCGTTCGATACGTAGGAGACGTAGCGGCTGTCCGGAGAAAAATGTATGCCCTGCACTTGATGCTCGCTGCTGAAGACCTCGATCGGCTTGCGCTCGCCCGAAGTCGTGAGCGGCAGCGCATACAAGCGGCCGCCCGAAAGATCGGTGGAGAAATAACCAAGGTAACGACCGTCCAAAGACCATTCCGTGACGGTCATCGGAGCGCTGTTCTGGTACAAGAGCTCTTCGGCGCCCCCCGTCGACGGCTGCCGGTATAACCCGAAATACCCGCCGCGCAACGCCACATAGGCGACTTGGCTGCCGTCGGGCGACCACACGACACCCTGCACGCCCTCGCGGGACTGGCTCGTCGTCAGGCGAATGCTCTCGCCGCTCGCGGCATCGACTATCCACGCGTCACTCGTTTCCTTGTCGATGTCGGGCTTGATGACCGCGATGCGCTTGCCGTCCGGAGACAGTGTCGGCCGCTGGTGCAAGTCTCGCGATCCGACCTGACCCAGAGCGGTGCCCTTGCGGTCGAAAATGGTCAGCTGGCTTGCGTTGGCTTGGAAGATCTGCGCGATGACTTTCGCTCTCTCGACCGGATCGGCCGGAAGCTGCGCCTCTGCGTTGGGCGACAAGAGCAAAGCCGTAACAACGAGCGCAAGGGTCGTGCCTGCCGCTCTCCATGCTGTCTTGTTCATGGTTAGTCACCTTAGGAACACGCCATAGGTGCTTGTATATCAACAATTCTGAGGGCACGCCGACAGCACTTCCCCGCCCGGCAAAGTCATCGTTCGCAGCAATCCCGATTGGGAGCCATCGCGGGCGCGGCTCGCTTCCGCGACCACCATCTTGCCGAGAGCCCCTTCGACGTGAGTTCTGTTGACTTCGCGGGTCCGGAAGAAGCCCGGAGGAGGTCCTTCGATCGACCAGGTCTGGTGCTCAGTGCCGTCGCCCTGCACGTCGACGGTCAACGCGATGTGCGGGTTTCGCCAGTCAACCTTGGCAAGGGTCCCGGTCAACGTGATTCGATCGTTGAAGTCGAAGACGGCCGACATGTTGTGATGCGCCCAGGCGGCGCCAGCGAGCAGTGCCGCAAGGGCGGCCGAGACAGCCAAGACAGCGGTTCTGTGACTCATGAATCCCCCCGGACGATGGGTCGAAGAGTGGTCGCCGAAAAGCTATGGGTTACGTTTCCTTTCGCTTGCGCTGATTGTCCTGCAGCCGAGGTATTTGTCAATTCGGCTGCAGTCTGCGCCAAACGGCGGGTCAGCGCATGGATTGGCATGCGCATGGTTATGATGCACGAGGCGCGTCGTTCGTCGCAGAACGACACGCCTCGTGCCGAGGTGAGATCAGTTCGTCGCGAAGCAGTAGAACATTCCGCCACCACCCGTCGCCTGCAACTTCTCGAGCGAGCAGCCCTGCGAGGGATGTATTGCGTTCCACGAATTGACGCCCGGATTACGGCCCATGCGATCCGCATGGCCCAGCATCGCCGTCGAGTCGGCGCCGTCCGTCCAGTTGTTGCACGTCGCGGCGTTCGCGGTGCCGTCTTCGTTGGTGCCGGTCAGGATGTCGTGTTGCAGCGGTTGCGCGAGCGGGGCAGGGGGATTGCCGCCGAGGTAGTTCGGAGCTTCGCCCTTCTCGTTCAACGCGCTTGCAGCCGTGATCTTATTGTTCGCGCTGTGCAGTTCCGCAACGTTCTGTGCGATCAGCACGCCCTTCGAGTTGTACCAGGGACCGTTGCCGATACGATCCTTCGCGTTCGCCGTGTTGGTCGAGAGATAGGCATGCCACGTCTTACTGCCTGCGCCGACCGCGGCCGCGAGCGATTGGCAGTGAGCATCGGCGCCCGCCAAGCCGCCAAGATTGCCGCCTTTACCGGGGTTCGTGCTCGTCACGAAAAAGCTCATGTTGGCCGGTGCTTGCGCGAGCGCCACGCCGATACCGACCGCTAAAACGCCCGCCACGCCAAGTACTTTGATGCGATTCATTAGAGTTCTCCTTATATATAGGTAAGTGAGATCGCGGACGGACCGTAGCGAAGGCGGCGCATCAGGTCAATTCGAGCGCTTGGCGCGTGCTGCCGAGTCAGCGGTGCGCTTCGCGTAATCCTTCGGCGCACGCAAACTCGCGCAGCTCGTCGTTCGGATACGACGCCTTTCGGTACCGGCGCACGACGCGCCACGGCTCCGTCAGCGCTTCGGGATCGTCGACGGTGATCTGATTCTCGAGCACGCCGGGCTCGACGAAACGCATACGCTCGTGGACCGTCATCTTGTCGCTGTGCGGCGACGAGCCGTCGATGAACGACTTGCTCGTCAGCGCGACGGTGTCGACGACGAGCGTGTCGCCCTCCCAATGGCCCGTCGAGTATCCGGCGTAGGTCGGATCGTGCGAGCACTCGGCTCCGACGGCTTGCGCCCGTCGAGATAGACGCGCCGCAACGCATCCTGATGCTCGCTGAAGAACGTGATCTTCTGCTCGTCCTGCATGATCTCCATGCCGTAGCCCATGCTCATCATGGCCGGCATTCCGGGCGGCAGGCAGTTATGGATGTTGTCGTACTCGTACGAGCCGCTGATGCGCGACGCGGCGATGCACGTTCCACTTCGCGAGGTACTCCGGCGTGAGCTTCGGCGCATCGGGGCCGCGGCCCTGCGAGCCGTCGGAAGTCGGCGAAGAGCGCGTCGGCGGCGGCAGCGGCTCGTTCGGTCGGCGCGCGGGAGCCGCGGCTGCGCCGCCGCCTTGCTGCGCGGGGTAGTAGACGCCCGAGAAGTCGGGCGTGTCGCCGGCCGAAGCCGTAGCTCGGCGTTGCCGGTCGGCGCGTCGGCCGGAGTCGCCTCTCGATTGTAGTTCGGCGCGTTGCCGAGGACGGTCCCATCCGCCTTCGTCACGCGCGCGATGATGCCCATCGGGGTCGCCGTTCTTCGCCGGGACTCGCGTGGACCGTCACGGTCTCGCCGGGCTTGAGAACGGTGCTGTTCCAGCCGGCGCGGCCGAGTATGCCCGGCGGTCGTCCTTCGACGGCCCATTCTTGCTGCTTGCCGTCCTCGCCTTCGACCGACGAGCGTACAGCCAGGTGTGCGGATTCACCCAGCGCCACTCTTTGACGGTGCCCTCGCAGAGTGATGATCTGATCGACCTGGTAAGCCGAGTTGCTGTGGTGCGAAAGCGCCGGAAGTGCGGGGATCATGAGCGCGGCTGCTGCCGCGACTAGCTTCACGCGCGTTTGCATATCGGAGACCTCGCTATTGCTCCTGTTCCTGCGCCTCGCCGCCGCCGTCAGGAGCGCCGGCGGCGCTCGGGGGCGATCCCATGAACAGCCTCGAGCCATCCGGCAAAATCAGATCGCGGCCGTTCGCTCGATTCGCACCGTTCTTGGCACGGTAGCCCAAGATCGTAATTTCCATGCCGGCCTTCACCGCGTCGCGCGTGAAGCCGCGGCGCAGCAGCGTGTTCGGCGTCGCGCCCTCGATCATCCACGGCGTCGTCGAGCCGTCCGCGTTCTTCACGTCGATGTGCAGCCAGGCGTGGGGATTGATCCACTCCATCTTCGTGACCGTGCCCTCCAAGGTCACGGGTTGGTTGACGTCGAACTCGGCCGCGAACGAGTGATGCGCTGCGGGCGGTCGCGTCATGACGCCGAGCAGCAGTGTGCCGGTGAGCGCCGCGAAAACGTGCCGGGTCTGCATTTTTGACGTTCTCCTCAGTTCTTCGGCGCCGCGGCCGCGGCCTTTTCCTCGTCGCGCGCGTTCTCGAGGATGTTGCGCAATCCGTAGTTGCCCTCGTGGCATGCGTACTCGTATAGCTCGCCTTCGGCCGGGCGCATCATGTACGCGACCGTCCACGGCTGCGTCCACTGCGTTTCGTCCTCGAACGTGAGGCGGAAGTCGATGGCGTCCGGCTCCGATCCGCGTGTATCGCTCCGTTAGCCGCAGGTTGTCGCGTGCCCCGCGAAAAGCCACCTTGCCGTTGAAGTTGCGCGTTTCGACCACGAGCGTGTCGCCTTCCCAATGACCGCGCGACTCGCCGTAGTAGCCACGCATATCGCTAAAGGCGCTGCCGTCGAGCGGCACGACACGCGTCTCGTGGATCATCTCGTGAACAATCGCGACGGAGCCGGGAGCCTGCGAGATGCGGATGTTGTTGTTGTACAGACCCGGCAGGAGTGCGCCGGCGACTCCCCGCGTGATGCAGCGTTCCATGAACGTGCGATCGAGATACGAGTCGGCACGGCCGCCGGTGCGTGCGGGTGCGGCGGCCTGAGCCTGCGCTTGCCGCTGCTCCGCCTCGGCCGTCAACGCGGGAATTCTCCCGTTGGGCGGATCGACGATGAGCGACGTGCGCTTCGATTCCGCCACATAAGCGACCCGGATCCGTCAGGTACTCGGCGTGCACGAGATTGGCGGGGGTGCTCTCGTCGGGCGGCTTGTCCATCCGGCGCCCCGCACGCCCCTCGAGCTCCGCGATCTCCTCATCGGTGTAGAACTCTCGATCGCCGAGCTCGGGCCGCCGCTCGAGCGGAGTGATAGTGCGGTAATCCCAAACCCCCTGCAGGTCCGGATCGCCCCAGGACGTGCGCGGCACGGTAGAGGACGAATCTTCGGCGGCGGGCGCCGCCCGGACGGGCGCTTGCTCCCGCATTGCTGCCCAGCCCACCCACACCGCTGCGAACAGGACAACCACCAGCGCAAGAATTCGCGTGCTCATCGCTCCCCTCCTATCGGCCGGTCGCGTTGATCGTAGCATTAGCTGCGGTTCGCGACGTAGCGCTGCCTTGGTGCAAAATCCCTCCCTGAGGAGCCTTCTCGGAGGAGCCCATGATTAGAGTCTTAGGGGTGGCTTTCTCGGCCATCGCGTTCTCCCATCCCGCATGGGCGCACCACGGTTTCGGCCGGTTCGATCCCACGAAGGACATCACGATCGAAGGCACGCTGACCGGCGTGGACTTCGTCAATCCGCACGCCTATGTCTATTTCGACGCGGTCGGATCCGACGGTGCGGTCATTGCGATGCGCTGCGAGATGCGCGCAGCGACCGTGCTGCGCCGCTCGGGCTGGTCGGCGGAGATGTTCGTGGCGGGCAAGCACGTGAAGGTGTCCGGCAACCCGCATCGCGACGATCCGGCCTCGTGCTACGTGGACACTCTGACGATCGGAGATGCCCCGATGTTGGAGCGCTATCAGCAGCTCAGCACGGCGACGCCCGGGCCGGCTACGACCCGGCCGCCTCGCTTGCCCAACGGTGTCCCCAACATCGCGGGCGATTGGGCGCAGGAGCAGTACCTGATCGCGCGCCCACCGGACGGCGGCCGAGGCGGGCTCGTGCCGAAGAGCCTTGTCGCGGCGGTCGAATCCGGCGAGCTGCCATTTTCCGAGGCGCCGAACGCGGGTTGGGGTGCCCGGCCAGTGACTTTCACCGCGGCCGGTCAAGCCGCCTCGGACACGTTGCGCAACGCGGCCCCCGACGACAATCCGCGTAGCCGCTGCGAGATCACGAGCATCGTGTTCGACTGGGTGTTCGACGGCCCGATCAACCGCATCACGCAAGGCGGCAGTGAGATCACGATGGAATACGGCCGCGGAATCACGCGAACTGTACACATGAGCATGACGAGCCACCCTGCCGATATCGCTCCCAGCCGCGCCGGGCATTCGATCGGTCGTTGGGACGGGGATACGCTCGTGGTGGATACGGTCGGCTTCTCACCGGGGATTCTCGCCGGGACGGTTGCGCACAGCGACGAGCTGCACGTGGTGGAGCGCTTCACGCTCGATCCCGCGAAGCTCGCGTTGAAGCGCGACTACGTGGCCGAGGATCCGGTCTACTTCACCGACCAATACGCGGGCTCCGACACGGTACTGCCGGCAGACGCGCCGTTCGCTGAAGACCGCTGCGAGGAGCTGACCTATCGGAACTATTCGCAGGAAGCGAAGCGGTAGGGCAAGCTGACGCGCCATGACGGAGGGGACCGAAGCCGCGGCGGATATTCTGACTGGCGCCGTCGTCGCGGGCACGGTGGAGGGGCGATCGGGTGAGGTTCCTCCGGCTGGCGTCGATGACAACCCACGGCCGATGCCGGAACTGCGGGGCGCTTCTCAGCGGCTCGTATTGCGCGGCCTGCGGTCAGCCGGCGCGGATCCACCGCAGCCTCGCGTCGCTTGGCCACGACATCCTCCACTTCGTCTTCCACTTCGAAGGCAAGCTCTGGCGCACGCTACCGGAGCTCGTGATCCATCCCGGCCGGCTCACGCGCCGCTATGTCGAAGGCGAGAGAGCCAAGTTCATCTCGCCGATGGCGCTGTACCTGTTCATGGTGTTCCTGATGTACGCGGTGTTTTCCTTGACGGGCGGCGCAGCGCGGAACACCGACTTGGCGCAGATTCCCGGGATCCCTGACGACAGCCGCACCGCTTTCGAGGAGATTGAGGGAGACCTCGCAGATCTCCAGGAGCAGCTCGGCGACGCTCAGCTTTCCGGCGAGCGGCGCGCCGAGCTCGTGCAGGAGATCGCCGATCTCGAAACTTCCCGCGCGGTGATGGAGGCCCTCGCGGCCGGCGACCTGGACCGCGTCGAGGAGATCGAGAGGGAAGCGGACGCCCGCCGGGGCGAAGTGGCGGAGGACGCCGCGCCCGACGGCGATCGCTCGGCGTTCGAGAACCGAGTGAAGGAGGCGGTCAAGGAGTTCCAGGACAACCCGGCTCTGCTGACCTACAAGCTCAAGGTGAACGGTTACAAATACTCCTGGGCGCTGGTGCCGCTCAGCATTCCGTTCATGTGGCTGCTCTTTTTCTGGCGGCGGGACATCCGCGTCTACGATCACGCCGTGTTCGTGACCTACTCGATCAGCTTCATGATGCTGCTGCTCATCGTGGTTTCGCTGCTCGGAATGGCGGGCGTGAGCTCCGGGTTCCTGGCGTTGGGGACGCAGCTCATTGCGCCCGTGCACATGTACCGACAACTGCGCGGCGCCTATGCGCTATCTCGCAGGGGCGCGCTGCTGCGGCTGTGCTTTCTACTCATCGCCGCGGCGATCGTGCTCATCGTCTTCATAGCCCTGCTATTGCTGATTGGGGTGCTCGGCTGAGCTGGTAAGGCAGAGTAGGGAGTGCCGCCTACATGAAGAAAAAGCCGTAAGACGGCGCGAGAATTGGCATGTGTCTTGCACTATCTTCGGCGACAGCCAAGGAATGAGAGGTGCAGGATGAAGTCACTAGCATTGGCAACACTCACGGCATTGAGCACTTGCGTGCTCGCCGCATGCGACCAACCGGAAAGCTCCCCGTTGAGCAAGGTACTCGAGGCGGAAAGGACCTTCCAGAGGCTCGATGGCAACAAGGACGGCGTCGTCTCGAGCAACGAAGCGAGCACGGTCGCGAATCTGGACTTCGGCGCCGCCGACGCAGACCGAAATGGAGCACTGAGTCCCGAGGAGTTCGAGGTAGCGGTAGTGAGCTCCGCGCCGCCGGACTGAGTCGGAGTGGGCTGAGAATATTGGAACCATCGAGATTGCCGCCGCGGCCGGCGCGACGAGTGCCGGCGCGGCCGGAGTATGACCGCCGTCGAAAAACTAACCCATTGAACCTTCTCCGGGGGCACAGGCGCCGTGGCGCCGACCCTTGCGGCTCGTAAGATCGCCGTAAGCGCATTGGAAAGTCTCGTGAACGAAGACTTCTCTCGATACCACCGGCAAATGCTGCTCGCGGGCTTCGGCGAAAACGGCCAGCGAAAACTACAAAAGTCCACGGCCGTCGTCCTCGGCTGCGGCGCGCTCGGCACGGTGATCGCCGACGTGCTCGCGCGCGCCGGCGTCGGGCATCTCGTGCTCATCGATCGCGACTTCGTCGAGCTCACCAACCTGCAACGGCAGGTGCTGTTCGAAGAAGCAGACGTGACTGAAGCGCTGCCGAAAGCGGAGGCCGCGAGAGCCAAGCTCGCGCGGATCAACTCGCAAGTGGAGGTCGCGGCGATCATCGACGACGTGAATTCCACGAACGTCGAGCGTCTCATCGCTGGCGCCGACGTGCTGCTCGACGGCGTGGACAACTTCGAGACGCGTTACCTAGCAAACGATTGTTCGGTGAAGCACGGAATCCCTTATGTCTACGGCGGTGCAGTTGCAACGGTCGGCACGGCGTTCGCGATCCTGCCGCACTCGACAAACGGTGACGCCGCGTGGGAACGGCTCGAAAACGGCAGCAAGGCGACGCCGTGCTTGCGGTGTCTCTTCGAGGAGGCGCCGCCGCCCGGCACGGGGGCAACCTGCGACACGGTCGGCGTGATCGGACCGGCCGCCGCGATCGTCGCGAATTTCGAAGCGGCCGAGGCGCTCAAAATCCTCACCGGCAACTTCGACCACGTCTGCCCGACGATGTTGGGCTTCGATCTTTGGAGCAACACGTTCACGCAGTTCAAGGTCGCACGCGCGTACGACGACGGCGACTGCCCGTGTTGCAAACACGGCAAGTT
Organism: uncultured Gammaproteobacteria bacterium; assembly: GCA_963744305.1. Taxonomy (GTDB): domain Bacteria; phylum Pseudomonadota; class Gammaproteobacteria; order Steroidobacterales; family Rariloculaceae; genus FEN-1219. The sequence continues at coordinate 147,105 of CAVUTF010000006.1, read as the reverse complement.
CGAATACTTGGACGGGAGCTTGGGCTCGGGCGCCACGACACTCTGCGGCCGCAACGCCGTGCAGCTCAGACAGAAGCGGGATGCGGATGATGTCGATCTCGAGGTGATAGCGGGACGCTTGCGGCCTCACGGCGAGGTCAAGGTCAACCGTTTCGTGCTGCGCGCGAGCCTCATCGATCACGACAAGCCGTACGAGCTCACGCTGTTCCCGGACGGCCGCGCGATCGTGCACGGCACTCACGAGCCGAACGTCGCGCGGAGTCTCTACGCGAAGTTCGTAGGCTCCTAACGATCGCAGGGCCGGCGAAGTGCTGCGCCGCGTGGTGACGCCGCTGTTCGCGGTTACCGGATTTTCGGCGCTGTGCCTGCAAGTGGTCTGGCAGCGCGTCATTTCCATCCACGGCGGCGTGGATCTTTTCTCCTCGGCGACCGTGGTCGCGGCGTTCATGGCAGGGCTGGGCCTCGGGAGCCTCCTCGGCGGAGCGCTCGCGGATCGGCTCGGCGCGCGACGGTCGATCTTGGCGTTCGCTGCCGCCAACGCGGGTATCGGTGTGTTCGGCTGGGCCTCGATGTGCGATTTTCTACGACGGGTACCGCGCGCTCGCTGCGCAGATCCAGTCGCTTCCGGCGGCGTTCGCCTTCCATTTCGCGCTGCTCGTGGTGCCGACGACGCTGATGGGGTTGTCGCTACCGCTGCTCTCGCGCGGCGTGGTACGCGACGTCGGCGAAGCCCGCTCCGTCGTGAGCCGCCTCTACGCCGTCAACACACTCGGCGCTGCGGCCGGTGCCGCCGTCGGCGGCTGGTTCCTGCTCGGGAACTTGGGCTTCGACGGGCACAGTGCGGTTCGCCAGCAGCCTGAATTTGCTCGCGGCGGCAGCCGTGCTCTTGCTCTGGCGCGACGGCGCACGAAGCGGGTGAGCCTCGCGCTGCCGGCAACGCATCATCTAGCGCCGGCACCGCTGCCGCTACGAGCGTCGCGCGGGTCTGGCCGTGGATGGCTCTGTACGCGAGCGACGGGCGCGGCGGCCCTCGCGCTGGAGGTCGTCTACTTCCGACTGGTGGACGGCATTATGCGCTCGAATTCATATACATTTGCGCATGTTCTCACGCTTTACTTGATCCTGTTCGGCGCCGGCGCGGCGGCGGCAGGGAGCGAGCACGACGGTCTCGCTCACCCGACGTGACTTTCCTCTGGATCCAATTCTGGATCGGCGCCACGAGCCTGCTCGGAGTGCTGGCCCTGATGAACGCGCCGCCGCTTTTCGGGATCCGCCGGCTGCTCGAGCAGCTACTTCGTGGGCGAGGGATTTATCTACGGGTTGCGAGATGCCGTCCGATTTGCCGTCGGCGATGACTGCGCTCTTCGCGCACCTGCTCGCGCCGGTGCTCGTCATGGGCACTCCGGTGTTCCTGATGGGCTACGCCTACCCGTTCATCGCGGCGCTCGTGCTTCGGCGGGAAGACACGCTCGGCCGGCACACGGGCGCGTTGATGGCATGCAACATCGCGGGGAATGTGCTCGGTAGCCTGCTGTCGGCCTTCGTGCTGCTCGACGTGTTCGGGACGGCGGGGACGCTCGCGCTGCTCGCGCGCGCTGCTGATGGCGCTCGGCGTGGTGGCCGCGCTGCGCGGAACGCGCGCACGCGGCGCGCGTGCTGCAGCAGCGATCGTCGCTGGCAGCCGCGCTGTTCTCCGTTCCCGTCGAACGATCGGCTCTGGGGTTTTCTGCACGGCGTCACGCCGGAGCGCTTCGCCCTCGTAGAGGAGCGCAGCTGCGTCAACGCGCTCGTGCGACACGGCGACACGCAGATGCTGCACTTGAACGCGGCAGGCCAGAACGGCTATCCCTACGATGACTTCCACATCTTGATCGGCCTGTTCCCGGCCCTGCTGCATCCGGCTCCGCAACGATCGCTCGCGGTCGGCCTCGGAATCGGCGCCACTCCGTACGGCATGCTGCTGGATCCGCGTATGCGGAGCGTGGAGTCCGTCGAGATCTGCGCCGGGTTGAGCGACCTGCTGCGGCACGTTGGCGATCGCGGATCGGGTGAGCGCCACGAGCTCCTCGACGATCCGCGGCTAGACCTGCGCGTGGGCGACGGCCGCAAACACCTCATGATCGCCGAGCAGCCTTACGACGTGATCACCGTGGACGCGCTTCGTCCCCAGAGTGGGTACAGCGGCAACGTCTACTCGGTGGAGTTTTATCAGATGGTGGCTGATCGGCTAGCGCCGCGGAGGGTTGTTCGCGCAGTGGGTGCCGACCGCGCGCGTGCTTGCGAGCGTCGCAGAGGTTTTCCCGCATGTCGTCAACCGTGGAGATGCCGGACTCTGCGACGTTCCTGCTCGCGAGCAATGACCCCATCGGCATGGACGGAGCCGCAGCGCTCGCGAGGTTCCGGGCGCTGGCGGGCAACGCATCGCTGTCCGCCAAGCAGCAGGCCTCGCTGGAACGTTTTTTCGCCGAGGTCGCGTTGCAGCCGGTGCGCAGCGGCGAGCCGCGGTCGGCGGCGACGCCCGAGACGCAGCTCAACCGCGACCTGCACCCGCGGGATGAGTACTTCTTGAACGACGGCTGAGATCGGTATCTTGTGCACGTCGATCGCGACTGGCCGGACGGCTATGCAAACTCACGTGTCCGCTCGCAAAGCGCTCATTGGATCGATTCGCGACGCATAGCGCGCTGGAATGTACGTCGCGACAATGGCGACAGCGGAGAGGCCGACCGCTACGGCAGCGTAGGTGATCGGGTCCATCGGGCTCACGCCAAACAGCAAGGCTGACATGGTTCGCGTCAGCGCCAACGCGGCGCCCATGCCGATTACGATGCCGATGCTCGTGAGAAAAACGCCGTGGCGCAGGAAAAGTCTGCACACGTTGGCAGCGCGCGCGCCGAGCGCGATCCGTATCCCGATCTCGCGCGTGCGCTGCGCCGTCACGTAGGCAATGACGGCGTAGATACCTACGACACCCAGCAGCAACGCTACACTCGCGGCAATCGCGAGCATGACCAGCGCGAAAGAGGTCCGGGCCATCGAGTCGGCTACGATCTCGTCCAGTGTCTGAACATTGGCTAGCGGCAGGTTCGGATTCACTGACCATACGGCTTGCTGAAGCTCGCGCAGAAAACCTGGCGCGCCTACGCGGGTCGATCGTACGGCGTAAGCCATCGAACGCCGAACCAACATCGGCTCTCCCCAGAATTCCGCGATCACCATCGGCCAGTACACGATGCTCGTCGCCGGTCGGTTCAATCCGTCGTCGCGCTCGTTCTCCACGACGCCGACGATCTCTCGCCACGGATCTTCCGGGCGGGTCGTGATTCGTTTGCCGAGCGCCTCGGACGGCTGGGGCCAATAGGTGCGAGCGAGCGCTTCGGAAATGACGACAACGCGGTTCGCCTCCTGGACATCGGTCCAAGTGAGCGCGCGGCCTGCGATCACGGGGTTGCCCATCGTTTCGAAGTAGCCGGGCCCGATATATTTGAAACGCCGCAACGGGGCGAGCTCGCCGGCCGGCACAGGGAAGTACTCGACAATGGTGGGATTGCCGTTGTCGTCGCCGCCCATCGTGAGCGATGACGTGATGCCCACGGAGGCTACGCCCGGTACTTGCTGCAACCGTTCGGCGATCTGCTCATTGAGGCGTGCGACGTCTCGCGGGTCGCCGGCGAGCGCCTCGGGCACGGCGATGCGGAAAGTCTGAACTTCGCTTGGCCGAACGAAGCCCGGATCGACTTGTCGCATCGCGACAAAAGTCCGAATCATTAACCCCGAGACGATCAACAGTACGGCCGCGAGGGCTACCTCGGCGACGACCAGTGTGTCGCGGCCCCGGTGCCGGGAAGGGGCATCGCTCGCGGATCGACCGCCGTCCTTTAGTGTGGCCGCGCTCAGCGCGCCGAACCGCAACGCGGGAATGAGACCGAACGCTAGTCCGGTCAACAAAGAGATCGCAAGCGTAAACAACAGCACGATCCAATCGATCTCGATGTCTTCGATTCGTGGCAATCCGGCGGGGGCTATCCACTTCAGAAGCTCAACGCCGCCGGCAGCGAACACGAGCCCCAGAGCTCCGCCTGCGAGCCCGAGCGCCAGACTTTCTGACAACAACTCCAGCGCGATGCGACCGCGGCTAGCGCCGAGCGCAGCACGAATCGCAAGCTCGTGATGACGTCGTTCGGCACGTACAAGAAAGAGATTCGCCACGTTGGCGCATGCAATGACTAGCACGATGCCGACCGTCGTCAACAGAATCCACAAGGTGCGACCGATATCGCCGACCACGTATTGGACGAGCGGTCGAACGTCGGGTACCAAGCGGAACGGCTCGTAAGCCTCTCCGAGCAGCGGAATCATGCGGGCTACGTCGGCGTTGGCTTCGCTTAGCGTGACGCCGGGCTTGAGCCGGGCGAAGCCTTCAAAGTCGAAAACTCCTATGGCCGCAAGCGCCCGATCGGGTCGCATCGGCAGCAGCAGCGCCGCGTCGGTATGCAAGAAGCGGAATGAGGGCGGCAGCACGCCGATGACCTCGTTCGGCGCGCCGTTGATCTCGAGTTGGCGACCGACGACGTCGTTCGCTCCGCCGAAGACGCGTTGCCAGTAGCCGTGCGTCAAAATCACGCGCCGCGGACTACCGGGCGCATCGTCTTCTTTGGTGAACAACCGACCGAGAGCGGGCTGCACACGCAGCAACGATAGCGTTGCATCCGTGACCTCTACGGCCTCGACGCGTTCCGGCTCACCGCGTCCGGTGACCGAGACGGCCAAGGTGTCCCACGCGGCGACGTCCTCGAACGCGCGATTTGCTTCGCGATAGGTGAAATAGGTAGCCGGTCCGTTGTTGACTCGTTCCGCGTTGACGCCAGGCGCACCGTGATGAATCGCGACAAGGCGATCCGGGTCCTGGAAAGGAAGCGGTTTCAGCAACACACCGTAGAGGACGCTGAAGATGGCCGTGTTGGCGCCAATTCCGAGTGCCAGCGTCAGGATTGCAATGACTGCGAAACCTCGGCTCCGCATCAGCGCGCGCAGCGCGTGCCGCACATTTCTCGACATTCTTTCGAGGATCATGGTGGGCTCCGTTTTCGAATCATGCTCGCAATAAATGTGCCACGACCCGCCGTCGAGTAAGGGATTGTTCCGTATCAAGCGCGAGTCGTCGCCGACCGTTGCGGGCGAGCGATAATCGTCCCACTATCGAGTGGGCGGTCCCGATTGCGGGACGGAGATTGGCGGGCGCGTCACAGCTCGAAAGGGTGTCGATTTCGCGGTCCGCAGAACGACTATCCCAGTCGCCAACCACAAAGGAGAACCCCAGTGACCGGAGTCAGAGTTTTAGTCGGCACAAGGAAAGGCGCGTTCATTATCACTGCGGATGGCAAACGGAAGAGTTGGAACGTCTCGGGCCCGCATTTCGCGGGGTGGGAGATCTACCACCTCAAGGGCTCGCCCGCCGACCCGAATCGAATCTTTGCCTCGCAGACGAGCGGTTGGTTCGGCCAGGTCATTCAGCGCTCGAGCGACGGCGGCAAAACCTGGGAGCAGCCCGGCTCCGCGCCCGGCGAGCTGGTGGACGAAGCCACCGGCATGCCGAAAGGCGAGAGCAACAAGTTCGTCTACGACACGTCGGAACGCGGCCGGCCGCTGACCACGCACCAGTGGTACGACGGCACGCAGCACCCGTGGGAGTTCAAGCGTGTATGGCATCTCGAGCCGTCACTGCACGATCCGGACATCGCCTATGCCGGAGTCGAGGACGCGGGGCTGTTCCGCACGACGGACGGCGGCAAGTCGTGGCACGAGCTGGCCGGCCTCCGCGGCCACGAGTCGGGTCCGCGCTGGCAGCCGGGAGCGGGCGGCATGTGCCTACACACGATCCTGCTCGATCCCGGCGACTCCGAACGGATTTACACCGCCATCTCGGCGGCGGGCTCGTTTCGCTCGGACGACGCGGGCGAGACTTGGCGGCCGATCAATCGCGGCTTGAAGTCGCAATACATTCCCGATGCGAACGCCGAGGTCGGTCACTGCGTGCATCGGATCGCGATGCACCCCTCGCGCCCGAACGTGCTGTTCATGCAGAAGCATTGGGACGTGATGCGCAGCGACGACGCGGGCGACACCTGGTACGAGGTCAGCGACAATCTGCCGAGCGATTTCGGCTTCCCGATCGAGGTGCACGCGCACGAGCCCGAGACGATCTATGTCGTGCCGATCAAGAGCGACTCCGAGCACTATCCGCCCGAAGGGAAGCTCCGCGTGTACCGCAGCCGCACCGGCGGCAACGACTGGGAGCCGCTCACGAAGGGTTTACCGCAAAAGGATTGCTACGTGAACGTGCTGCGCGATTCGATGTGCGTCGATTCGCTCGATCCGTGCGGAATCTATTTCGGCACGACCGGCGGGCAGGTGTACGGCTCGGCCGACGGCGGCGACAGTTGGGCGCCGATCGTGCGGGATTTGCCTAGCGTGCTGTCCGTCGAGGTGCAGGCACTGAAGTGATCCGACTCGAATGATCAGAGTGGTACTGCCGCAGCATCTGCGCACGCTGGCCCGCGTCGACAGCGAGGTGACGCTCGCGTGGATGGCGCGGTGACGCAGCGCGCGATCTTGGACGCGCTCGAAGCGCGCTACCCGATGTTGCGTGGCACCGTGCGCGATCACGTGACGCAGCGGCGGAGGGCGCTCGTGCGGTTCTTTGCTTGCGCGGAGGACGTGACGCACGATTCGCCCGACGAGCCGCTGCCCGACGCGATCGCGTCGGGCGCTGAGCCGTTCTTCATCGTGGGCGCGATTGCAGGCGGATAACCGATCGCAATGTGCTATCGCGGTCGCGTTATCCGTCGCTCCGCGTCGCGGCCGGTTGCTTCAGGCAATAGAGATATTGCTCACCCTCTTTCACTTCGACGCCGTGGGTTTCGTGGCCGAAGCCCGGGAAGCGCCGGTCCCAGTCACGAAGCGCCTTGAGATAGCCGATGTGCGGCCCGTCCGCGGCGCCGGCGTTTTCGCCCGGCATCATCATCGGGATGCCGGGCGGATACGGCACCACGCTCGTCGCCACGACGCGCTGCGCAACCTCATCGAGCTTCACCCGCTCGACCTCGTTGCGCACTAGGCTGCGGTAGGCGTCCGCCGGAGTCATCTTGAGCGCGGGCAGGCTGGAGAAAGCGCCTTGCAGGTGGCGCAGCTGGTTCGAGCGTTGGTACTGGTCGAACATCTCGTCGCTCAAGTCTCGCAGACCCATCCCGCGATAACGTTCCGGCGCGGCAGCGACCCGGTCCGGCAAGACGATGCCGAGCGGCGTGTTGGCGTCGTACTCCTCTTTGAACTTGATCAACGTGGTCAAAAGCGTGCCCCACTTGGCCTTGGTCATGCCGATGGAGAACAGGAACAGGATCGTGAAGTCCTGAGTCTTCTCGTACTCGAAGCCATGACGCACCAGGTAAGCCGAGATCAGAGCAGCCGGAATGCCGCGTTTCTCGAACGAGCCGTCGGTCGCGATGCCGGGCGCGACGACCGTGACCTTGATCGGGTCCAGCATGCAGTAGCCGTCTTCGAGATCATCGAAACCGTGCCAAGCCTCGCCGGGGTGCAGCACCCAGCAATTGGGGTCGGTGACCAGCAGCGCTTCGGGCGCGTCTTCGAAGGCCACGCGCTGCTTCGTCTCCGGGTCGGTGACCTCGGTCGCATTCCACGTGCCGAAGAACCAGTCGCCGTCCTCGGCGTACTGCCGCTTGATGCGCCCGATCGTTTGCCGAAAGCTCACGGCCTCGCGGATCGCCTCGGTCGTCAAAGCTACGCCGCTCGCGCCGTCCATCATCGCGGCGGAGATCTCGTTCGAAGCGATGATCGGATAAAACGGCGAGGTCGAGGCGTGCATCATGAACGACTCGTTGAAGCGCGCATGCTCGATCGGGTCGCGCCCGTCGCGGATGTGAATGAAAGACGCCTGCGAGAACGCCGCGAGCAGCTTGTGGGTCGAATGTGTCGCGAACAAGGTCGGGCCGTCCTTGTACGCGGCCGGATCGCCGAACATCGCATGGCGGTTGCGATAGATCGGGTTGAACCGCGCATACGCGTACCAGGCTTCGTCGAAGTGCAGGCGGTCGATCGCGTGCGCCCCGATCTCGATCACGCGCGCCACGTTGTAGATCAGCCCGTCGTAGGTCGAGTTCGTGATGACGGTATGCCGCGGCTTGCGGCGGTTGGCGTCATCGGCCAGCGGATGCGCATCGAAGCGCGCTCTGATGGTCTCCGGCTGCAAGTCCTCGGGGTAGATCGGGCCGATGATGCCGTAGCGATTGCGGTGCGGCACGAGGTACACGGGGATCGCGCCGGCTCATGATCAGGCCGTGCTCGATGGACTTGTGGCAGTTGCGGTCGCACAGCGCGACGTCGTTCTGCGTGAGGCTCGCCATGAAGATGATGCGGTTCGAGCTCGACGTGCCGTTCGTGACGGTATAGGAGCGATGGGCGCCGAACACGCGCGCGGCGTACTTCTCGCTCTCGCCGATCGGCCCGCTGTGATCGAGCAGCGAGCCCACCGCCGCCATGCCGACCGAGAGGTCTGAGCGAAACAGGTTCTCGCCGAAGTAATCGAAGAACACCTTCGATACCGGTGTCTTGAGGAAGGCCGTGCCGCCCAGGTGCCCCGGCGTGCCGAACGCGTATTCGCGCACGCTCGCCTGCGCGAGCATGGAGGCGAACATCGGCGGCAGCAGGTGCTCGCGGTAGCGCCGAATCGCGGCGTCGACCCGGCCCGCAATGAACGTCGGCGTGTCTTCGGTCAGCCAGATGAACTCGTCGGCCAACTTGAGCATGCTCAACGGCATCGCGGGTATTTGGCTGCGCTTGCCGAATAGGAAGGCGGGCGTGCGATCGTTGCGCGCGCGAAACGCGCGCAATACGGTCTCGGCACCCTGCGACTCGTCGAGATCGGCGTCGACGATGACGCAGCCGGTCAGGGGATCCGATTCGATCGCGGCGACGGCGTCCGCCGCCGAGCGCGCGCCGATCACCTCGAAGCCGCGCGCGCGCAGCTTTTCGACCAGCGCGGCGCCGGACCGGCCGAGCGTCGTGTCACGCTCGAGCTCGCCGTAGACGACCAGCACGCTCAGCGGTGACATTGGGGTATTGTTTGGCATTGGGTGCCTCCGTTGGGCCATTCATGCACGGTTCTTGTGGCCGACACCATCAGCCCCTAGGCCAATAGGCCGGCGCGGGGGCAAGTGACAAAAAGAGCGTGCGCTACTGCGCCCTCGCAATGATGAGTGGGCGATACCTTCGAGGTGAGCACTGTGGATATCGATCTCAACGTACGCATCGAGCGCCAGCCGGACTACACGACGTGCGGCCCTACGGCACTGCACGCGATTTATACCCACTACGGCGACCCGATCGAGCTGCAGACAGTCATCGAGGAAACGCCGAAGCTGCCGGGAGGCGGGACGCTCGCCGTGCACCTCGCAGTGCATGCATTGTCGCGCGGCTATGAAGCGATCACGTGGATTTGCAACGTGCGTCACTTCGACCCGACGTGGTTTCAGCAGCCGACCGATTTGCTCGCGAAACTGAAGGCGCGTTCGCGAGGCGAAGAACATCACCAACGATCCGCGCTACGGACCCGCGCTCGAAGCCGTAGAGCGTTACTTGGAGCTCGGCGGGACGTTCAAGTGGGGCGACCTCACGCCGGACCTGATCGCGAAAACGCTTGCCGATGGCATGCCGCTTCTGACCGGCACCAACGGCACGTATCTTTACCAATGCGCGCGCGAAACCGAGACCGGGCCGGATGACGTGCGCGGCGACGCGTTCGGGCATTTCATCGTGCTCAGCGGCTATCGCTCTTCCGATCAGTCGGTGGCGATCGCGGACCCGCTGCTCGACAACCCAGCCCACGGCACCAAGTACTATCGAGCGAACATCTATCGCCTGATCGGCGCCATCTTTCTCGGCGTCGGCTCCGATGACGGGAACCTGCTCGTGATCCGGCCGAAGGGCTGGAAGCAGGGCAGCCGCGGGGAAAAAATCATGAGCACCGCGCGCTCGCGCCGCGATCAGCTCGTGCTCACTTGCGAGCACGGCGGCAACCGCATCCCCAGCGCCTACGCCCATCTGTTCCGCGGGGCCGAAGAGGTGCTCGCCTCGCATCGGGGCTGGGATCCCGGCGCGCTGACACTCGCACGCCATTGCGCGCGCAAGGTCCGCCGGCCGCTGCATGCCGTGACTTGGAGCCGGCTGTTCGTCGAAGCCAATCGTGCGCCGACGAACCGGCGGATCTGGTCGAGCTTCACGCAGTCGCTGCCGAAGGAAGAGCGGCGGCGCATCCTCGCGCGGTGGTGGCAGCCGCATAGGCAGACCGTCGAGGACGCCGTCGGTGCCGACATCGCGGACGGCCGGCGCGTGGTGCACGTGGCGGTGCACAGCTTCACGCCCGAGCTCGACGGCGAGGTGCGCAACGCCGACATCGGTTTTCTTTATGACAGCCGGCGCAAGCATGAGGCGCAGCTCTGCGCCCGTTGGGCGTCGCTACTGCACCGACTCGATCCGGGACTACGCGTGCGCTATAACTACCCCTACAGCGGCGCGGCCGACGGGTTGACAACCTGGTTGCGGAAACGGCATCCGCAGACGCGCTACCTCGGCGTCGAGCTCGAGATCAATCAAGCGCTCGTCGGCGCGAAGGGTTGGCGCCGCTTTCAGGAGCACATCGCGCAGAGCCTGCGCGAGCTCGTAGCCGAGGCCTAACCGGTCGTTGGAGCTTATGACTACACCATTGACTCGCGCGCTCGTTCATCTCGTGACTGCCGCCGCCCTTGCGTGCGGCTTGACCACTGCCGTGCTGGCACAGTGGGAGCCGTATCCGTGGAAGAACGTGCCCCGAACGCCCGACGGCAAGATCGACCTCGCGGCGCCGGCGCAGCGTACCGCCGACGGCAAGATCGATCTTTCAGGGTTCTGGGCACCGACCGAGCGCACGAAGCACCTGCTAAACATCGCGGCGGATCTGAAGCCCGAAGACGTCCCGCTGCGACCCTGGGCCGCCGCTCTGTACCAGGAGCGTATCGACAACAACGGCAAGGACCACCCGGGAGCGTACTGTTTGCCCTCGGGCATTCCCGAAAAGAACAACATTCCGGACGGGCTGAAGATCGTGCAGACGCCGGATCTCACGATCTTCCTGCACGAGTCCAGAACCATCTACCGGCAGATCTTTACCGACGGGCGGCCGCTGCCGCGAGACGCGCAGCCGACCTGGATGGGCTACTCCGTCGGCAAATGGGAGGGCGATACGTTCGTCGTCGACACCATCGGGCAGAACGGCAAGACCTGGCTCGACATGCGCGGGCTCGTGGCTACCGAGGCGCTGCACGTGACCGAGCGGTTTACCCGGACGACGATTGGACATATCGACATCGACGTCACGATCGACGACCCCGAGGCCTACTTCAAGCCATGGTCGGTCAGACTATCGTGGGATCTGGTGCCGGACGCCGAGCTCATCGAGTACATCTGCGAAGAGAACAACAAAGACCCGCCTCACATGGTCGGGAAGTAGCGGCGACATTGTTCGTGGCGCTTTCGGGCGAGCCGCCCAGCCGCATCGCCCAGCGAGCACGAACAGCCTCCAGTTCACTGATCGGCCGGCCGATCAGTGAAGGATCAATGCTCGACGAGGTGCATTGAGCGCGCCGTGCGAGCTGCGCGTTACCTGAACGGAGTTGAAGTGATTTCTCAAGAGATGTTTCCGCTGAAACATTGCCGGGTATCGGCGCTGCGCCAACGCGACCCAAGGTCAGGTAGGATCGCGCGCAGAGGAGGCCCGCCGACATGATGCACCGAACCGCATGTTTACTCGTGACCGTGATACTTCCCGTCGCGCTCGCCGCACAGACGAGAACGACTCTGGACATCTACCTGGTCGACGTCGAAGGCGGCAACGCTACTCTGTTCGTGGCCCCGTCAGGCGAGTCGCTGCTGATCGACACCGGCAACGGCGGTCAGGCGGCTGCACGTGACGCCGATCGGATCATGGCGGCAGTAACCGACGCCGGGCTTCAGCGGATCGATCATCTGATCACCACTCACTACCATGGCGATCACTTCGGGGCGATGAGCGAGCTCGCCAGCCGCATTCCGATCGGGAACTTCATCGACCACGGCGCCAATGTGCAGCCGAATCCCGCGACGGACGCGTTCTTGACGGATGTCTATCCTGCGCTCCACGCACGGTCGAAACACACCGTCGTTAAGCCAGGCGATCGCGTCGCGATGCAAGGCGTCGACATCCGCATCGTCGCGTCGGCCGGTCAGCTGATTCGCGACGCGCTGCCGGGCGCGGGTCAGTCGAATCGCGCTGTGCGCGGCGCATCAGCCGAAGGATGCGGACCCGAGCGAGAACGCACAGTCGGTCGGAAGCCACTTCACGTTCGGCCGGTTCCGCGCGTTGCATCTCGGCGACCTCACGTGGAACAAAGAATTCGAGCTCGCTTGCCCGAGCAACTTGCTGGGATCCGTGGACCTGTTCATCGTGACGCACCACGGTCAGCCGGTGTCGAATGCGCCCGTGCTCGTTCATGCGCGTCGCGCCGCGCGTGGCGATCATGAACAACGGCACGCGCAAAGGCGGGCAACCCGACGCGATGAAGGTGTTGTTCTCGTCGCCCGGGCTCGAGGATCTTTGGCAGCTGCATTTCTCTCTGCTGAGCGGCCAGGAGTACACGGTGCCTGGCGTTTTCATTGCAAATGCCGCGGACGAGCATCCGTCGGCCATACCGGTCGAGCCGATAGCCGCACCGGCGCCCGGCCCCGGCACGGCGCCGCCGCCGGCGCACAACGGTCCCGCGTTCTGGATAAAAGTGTCCGCCCGAGACGATGGATCGTTTACGGTCATGAACGCGCGTAACGGGTTCGGCAAGACGTACGCCGCCCGCCGATAGAACGTCGTGTGCGGCAGTTCTTTGCCGCAGCGCCGCACCCGCGGCTCCAAGGCAAAATCAATCGCTGACTAGAGCAACGAACGGGAGCCAACGGTGAGCGCGCGACGAAGGCGTGTGGGCATTGTGATTTTCAATGACGTCGAGGTGCTCGACTTCTGCGGCCCGTTCGAGGTGTTCTCGGTGACGCGCACCGACGAGAGCAAGCGGCGCGAGGAGCCGTCGCCATTCGAAGTGCTGCTGGTCGCCGAGACCGCAGACGCGATCCTGACAAGCGGCGGCATGACCGTGATACCGCACTATGCGTTCGCCGAAACCCCGAAGCTCGACGTGCTCGTCGTGCCGGGCGGATGGGGCACGCGCCGCGAGATCCAGAATCCCGTGATGCGCTCCTGGCTCGAGTCGCGAGCAGGAGAAGTCGAGACGCTGGCCGCCGTCTGCACAGGCTCGATGTTGCTCGGTTTTGCCGGACTGCTCGACGGGCGGCGCGCAACGACACATTGGCGTTCGCTCGACTGGATGCGCGAATCGTTTCCGGCCGTGAAGGTCGAGTACGACAAGCATTTCGTCATCGACGGTCATGTGCACACGTCGGCCGGGATCTCGGCCGGAATCGATCTGAGCTTGAGAATCGTGGCGACCTACTGCGGCGAAGCGATCGCGCGCGCCACGGCTCGCCACATGGAATACCCATACCCGGAGAGCGACCGGCGGCGTATCGCCGTCAGCGACTGATTCGTAGAGCCGCCCAACGTCCGATGGATAATGCCTGCATGGACGCGGCGCTTCGCACACGACTCGACTCGCTCGCCGATGGGCTGCACCGGATTGTCGTTGCGGACGCGCGGCCAGCGATCGCCAAACGACGCCGGAGCGCGCCGCCGGGTTTCTTCGCGATGGAGGCGCACGGCCTCGTCGTGCTGCGCGCTGCCGAAGCGCTGCGCGTGCCGGCTGTCTACGCTGCGTTCGACGACGCCCTCGTGATCGAGGATTTGGGCCAGGGCCGATCCGATGAGGCCGCTTGGGAGCGTGCAGGCCGCGGCCTTGCGAAGCTCCACCGCAACGGCGCCGAGAATTTTGGCCTCGATCGCGACGGTTGGTGCGGCCTGAGCCCACAACCGAACACGCCGATGCGCGACGGCTGGCGTTTCTTCGCCGAGTGCCGGCTGCTGTTCCAAGGACGCCGCGCGTTCGACGCCGGTCGGCTCATGAAGCCCGATCTCGATGCGCTCGAGCGATTGTGCGTGGATTTGCCGGCGCGCATTCCGGCGCAGGCGCCGGTGCTCGTTCACGGCGATCTATGGACTGGGAACCTGCACTCCTGCGCCGACGGCGAGCTCGCGCTGATCGATGCCGGCGCCGTGCACTACGGATGGGCCGAAGCCGATCTCGCGATGCTCACCTTGTTCGGTGAGCCACCCGCGACGTTCTTCGCCGCCTATGAGGACGAAGCCGCGATCGGCACCGGTTGGCGCAGCGCGCTGCCCTCTACAATTTGTACCACCTGCTCAACCACCTGAACCTGTTCGGCGCCGGCTATCTCGACGCGGTGCGGGCAGCGCTTCGCGGTGAGTGATGGACAGGATGCTCCGGGACTTGCAGGGGTCAGGCTACACTACCGCTCGGCCCACACACGCCGAGGAAGCATGAGCGACGTCTTGAATTTGCGCACAGGCTTGTTAGCGGCGAAAGATCTTCGCATCGCCTTCATTTTCGCCGCGACTTTGCTCGCGGGCGCCGCCGCCGCCCAGCCTGAAGACGGCTCACCGTTGGCGGTGAAGGAGGGCCTCTGCGAATCGACGCCTGCCTCTACGCGACTCCGTTCCGCAGCGCTGGAACGGCTGGGGTCCGACGGTCACCAACACGCGCTTCCAAAGCGCCGAAGCCGGCGGCATCACCGCGGCGAACATTCCGCGCCTGCGTTTGAAGTGGGCGTACGGCCTGCCGCGTGAGCAACAAGCGCGCGGCCAACCGTCCGTCATTGGCGGCAGACTGTTCGTCGGCTCGCAGGCGGGCGCCGTCTATGCGCTCGATGCAAAGACGGGCTGCACTCATTGGCAGTTCTTTCCGGAAAGTGGTCTGCGCAGCGCAACATCGGTGGGTCCCTACGAATTCGCGGACGGGCGCGACGGTTTCGCCGTGTACTTCGTCGACTCGAAGGCCCATGTGTATGCGCTGAACGCCGACACGGGCGAGCAGATTTGGCGGACGCGCGTCGACGATCATCCGATGGTTCGAGGGACGGGCGCAGTCACGCTCTTCGAAGGCACGCTGTTCGTTCCGATGACCGGTATCGGCGAGGCCATGGGCGGCGCGAATCCCGAATATGCGTGCTGCACGTTTCGCGGCAGCATGACGGCGCTCGACGCCAAGACCGGCGAGGTTCGCTGGAAGACCTACACGATCCCGCAAGCCGAGCGGCGCGGCACGAGCAGTGCCGGCGCGCCGTTGTGGGGGCCGGCCGGCGTCGGCATTTGGAATGCGCCAACCGTCGACGCCGCGCGCGGCGTGATCTATTCCGGAACCGGCCCCGCGTACGCGGGAGATGATCCGCCGACGACGGACGCCGTGATCGCGTTCGACATGAAGACGGGCGAGATTGCCTGGGTGAAGCAATACACGCTCGACGTCTGGTTGAACAACTGCGACGGAGGCGCCGCGGCGAATCCGAATTGCCCCGCTGACAATGGACCGGACATCGACTTCTCGGCATCGCCGATCCTTACGACGAATTCCGCCGGCAAGGACGTGATTGTGATTCCGCAGAAGTCCGGAATGGCGTACGCGCTCGATCCGGACGAGCGCGGCAAGACGCTCTGGAGCTACCGCGCCGGACCTGGCGGCCCCGTCGGCGGCGTGTGGGGCAGCGCGGTGGAGCGAGACCGCATGTACGTGGCCGTTGGCGGCTATTTCAATGAAGAGACCGGCGGCATCCACGCGATCGACATCGATACGGGAGAGCGGGTTTGGTATACGCCTCCGCAACCGCTGCTGTGCGCGCCGCCTGGCCCGACCTGCAGCGCGACGCAGGCGGCCGCGGTGACGGCTGTGCCGGGCGCCGTGTTCTCGGGCTCCGCCGATGGCGGCTTGCGTGCCTATGCGGCGGACGATGGCGACGTCATTTGGACTTTCGACGCGAACCGCAGCTTCGAGACGATCAACGGCGTCGAGGCGCGCGGCGCGTCCTTCGATGGCCCCGGGCCGGTGGTTGCCGGCGGCATGCTCTACGTGTTGTCGGGCGACGCGGGGTTCGTGGGGCGGCCCGGCAACGTGCTGCTGGCCTTTTCAGTCGAGTAGCGTCAGTCCAATCCGAAAGCGCCCGTTTGTCGTCTTGTGCATTGACGGGCATTTTGCCGCTGAGATTCGACGATGGACGAGGACGGTGACGAGAACGCCCTGCGCGCGAGAGCCCGCGCATTGATTCAAACCGGAAAACTACCGAACCGCCGCCCAGAGCAGGCCTGGGGTGGGCCCGGCGATGGTGCTTACTGCACGATTTGCAGTGCTCCAGTGAGGAACGATGAGCTCGAATTCGAGCTCGAGTTCTCCCAAGCCGCCAATGGCTTAGCTTCGGATAAGCACCATGTACACGTCCGCTGCTTTCGGGCATGGGAGCTCGAGTTGGAAGTCCCTACCGTGTGCCGCCCCGGCTTGCCGGCACAGATCGACGACGGCAAGATTGCCGCCCATGAGTGCATGCCGACCCACGAGCGAGGACCCGCGTGATTCCGCCGCTGGCACCCTCGGCGAGCTGCTCTATGCCGACAAGGCGAAGACCCTCGTATCCGAGAAGGAATGGGTCGGGCTCATACGCTCCATTGCTGCGGGCGATCAGCGTGCGCTGCAAGGACTGTACGAGCGGACACATCGAATCGTGTTTACATTGACCATGCGCATCACCAACAGTCGAGAGACCGCCGAAGAGCTGACGGTGGACGTGTTTCACGACGTGTGGCGGCGTGCGCCTAATTACGATGCTGCCGGCGGGTCCGTTGTGGGATGGATCATGAACCAGGCGCGGTCCAGAGCAATCGATCGGTTGCGATTCGAGCAGCGGAAAAAGCGCGTCAACTCGCATGCTGATGCTCCACTTCCTGTTCCTGTCGCGAGTGAGCCCCATGACGCCGTTCACCTCAAAGAGCAGGGCCGGCTCCTGCGAGAAGCTCTCACGGTGCTCACCGAGAGCGAGCGACAGGCGATCGAGAGCGCATTCTTTTCCGAGTTGACGTACTCCGAAGTGGCGGCACGGTTGAATGAGCCACTCGGAACCGTCAAGACGCGAGTTCGTTCCGGACTCGCGAAGCTCCGGCAGGCGCTAGCCAAAGCGGCGAACGACCTATGAGCTCAGCATCGGACAAACGCGGATGCGACCAAACCGAGCTGCTCTACGTGCACGCCTTGCGGGCCCTTCCTTCGAGTGAAGCTGACGCGATGGAGGCGCATATCGGCGCTTGTTCGGATTGCCGGGAGGAGATGGCGACGTTGCGTCCGATCATCGACTCTTTCGTCTCCTGGCCGACCGACGTGCTCCGCCCACCAGCATCGCTTTGGGGACGCGTCGCGCAGCGCATCGCGGCAGAGACGGGCGGCGAACCGGTGCTGGCAGCGGCTCCGCGATGGTCGGAGCCGGAATGGGACGAGGTGGCGCCCGGTATCTCCTGCAAGCTGCTCGCGACCGATACGGAGAAGGACGTCGTCAGCATGCTCGTGCGGCTCGGTCCGGGCGTCGACTATCCGCCGCACCGGCACGCGGGAGTCGAAGAGCTCCACCTGCTTCACGGCGAGCTCGTGGTCGACGACAAGAAACTCTATCCCGGAGCTTACTACCGGGCGGAAGCCGACAGCTCTGACGCTCGGGTCTGGAGCGAGACCGGCTGCACGTGCGTCCTGATTACCTCCACGCGAGACGTGCTTAGCTGATCTTTCGCTCGCGTCATTTCTCCCTCGAGTACTTCAGCAGAGCGGCCGTGCGATAGAGTCCGTGCACGAACTTGCCGTAGGGAAGCGTCAAGAACAGCGCAAGCACGACGGCAAGATGGACGATCAGGAGAACGCCCATCACTGCCCGCTCGCGCAGCAACAGAAGCAGAAGGCCGGTTGCGCTCGTCAAGAGGAGCAGCACGATGAACGATTGGTCGAGCCGCGCTTCCGAGGGATCCGAAAGCGCCGCGTCGCGATGGCGCCGCTGCGCAAGCAACCCGACAGGTCCCACGATGAGTCCGAGGCCGCCCGCCGTGCCGAGCACTACCGGCAAGCTCGTGTACGCATACGGAGCTTGCCAGCCGATGAAGTGATAAAGCGCGCCCACGCAGGTCGATGCGAAGCAGAGCAAGAACCCGTAGAACGTGGCGTGGTGAAACCAACGACGCCACGGTGTGCGAACCTCCGCTGCCGTCACGCAATCCTCACCGCTCACGTGCAGGTGCCGAAGCGCGAGCACGTCCCGTAGAGCTTGCGACCAGCCGTTCTCATGGCGGCCGGGCGCGGACGCCGCAGCCGTCGATTGAATGTCGCGCCGGCAGCGCGCCACGCCGATCGACAAAGCGACGACCGCGAACAAGCCTACGGCGCCGAACAGCGCGACCATCACGCCGTGCGGCATCACGGCATAGAAGTCGGCGAGTGCGCCCGGGTCTCAGCACGGCGTCGCCATTCACGCCCAGCGCCGCGGCGAGCATCACGGCGATCAATACGCCAACCAGCAGCAGCGCAGTGTTTACGCCGTGATGCCTGAACGCCGTCGCGAGAGCGGCCGGCCAGGTGTACTGCTCGTACGAGCGCACGCGAATCTGCGCAAGAGTTTTCGGCACGTTGATCGCAAACTCGTGCGGCGGCGCATATTGGCACGCGTACAAACACTCGCCGCAGTTGTGGCAGAGGTTCGCGAGGTAGTTCATGTCGGCGCTCGCGAATGTCACGCGCTGCTCCATCGCTTGGAACACGGGGCAATACTGCTCGCAATAGCGGCAGGCATTGCACACCGACATCACGCGCGCGCCCTCGCGCGTCAGCTCATCGAGCTGCATGCTGAGCTGCGCCTTCGCCGGCTATCCGGCCGAATACCGTGCCTATCGTCATCCCGATTCCCGCGATGTAGCCTTTCCGCAAGACGTTGCCTGCCATGATCTCCCCGGCAGCGTACACGTTCCGAAACGGCTCGCCGCCGGTCGCGAGCACCCGCGCGCCCGCGTCGACGCGCAGGCCGAGATAAGTGAACGTGATCCCGGGCCGAAGCGGGTAGCCCCAATAGGGCGGGCGGTCGATGCGCTGCGCCCAGTGTGTCTTCGCGGGCGTGACGCCCTCGGTGCGGCAATCATCGAGCTTCTCGTGATTGAACCATCCGGGCCGCACCGCGCGATTGAATGCCGCAACAGTGCTCTCGAGCCGGTCGGCCGGCAAGTCGAGCTTGTCCGCGAGCTCGCGGATCGACGCCGCCTCTATCGGCGGAAACATCGACGGCACGAACAGGCCATGCACCTTCGCGTCGATGATCGAGTAGGCGATCTGCTCGGGTTGACGGGCGACGAGCTTGCCCCAGATCGCGTAGCGCTTCGACCAGAACTCCTCGCCCTCGTCGTAGAAGCGTTCGCCGTATCGGTTGACGGCGATGCCGAGCGGCACGCAATCGATGCGCGTCACGATGCCGCCGTCGAACTTCGGCGCACGGCCGTCGATCGCGACGGCGTGGCATTCGCGCGGATCCCCGACGGCTGTCGCACCGGCGTCGAGCATGAGGCGCAGAACCTTGCCCTTGTTATACGGTGTCCCACGGACGATGAAGTTGTGCGCGGCGTCGCCCCAGGCGTCGCGCAGCCAGTCGAGGTTAGCCTCGAAGCCGCCGGAGGCGAGAACCACGGCGTGCGCCTGCACGCGTTGGGTGCTTCCAGCGATCTGAATCGTTGCAGAGTGAAACGCGCCATCGTGCAGCTCGAGGTCGACTACCTCGGCGTCGTACAGCACGTCAATGCCGAGCCGTTCCGCGGCGGCATAGTAGCGATTCATCAGCGCCGTGCCGCCGCCCAGGAAGAACGCGTTCGTGCGCGACAGATGCAAGGTGCCGCGCAGCGCGGTTTGAAAGCGAGCGCCGAACCCTTCCATCCACGGCACGCACGCAGCGGAACCTTCCACTACGATCCGTGCGAGCGCTTCGTCCGTTTCGCCGTCGTTGACGCGCAGGAGGTCCGCCATGAGCTCGGCCTCGGGATACGCGTCGGTGAGGAGGGCGGTCGGCTCCGCGTGCGCGCACCGCAGGTTACGCACGTGGCGGCTGTTGCCGCCGCGAAAATGCCTCGGCGCGCACTCGAGCACGATCACGCGGGCGCCGGCTTGGCGCGCAGTCAATGCTGCGGACAAGCCGGCGTTGCCGCCGCCGATCACGGCGACGTCGTAGGTGCTTGCCGGATCGACTATCGTTGCGAGACCGGCTGCTGTGGCGCTGCCGCGGCCCGCACGCGGTTCAACGAGTAGACTCTGGCGCTGTTGCAGTCGAGCACACGCCCAAGGAGCTCGTCGGCTCTGATGAAGCCGCCGCCCGTATAGACGTCCGTGTACTTGCCGTAAGACTCGATCGAATCGAAGCCCTCGACCGACTTGAACGTGAAGTCGTCGTCGTTGGCTAGTCCGGCGAGCCCGAACAGCAGCGCGGCGAACGGATTCGAGCCGTGCTCCGCGAGATACTTGCTCCACTCCTGAAGCGCGGTAATGGCTTCCGGGATCGTGCGCCCGTCGCTAACCGTGCAATCGCGAAAGACAGCAACAGGGTTTTGCGGCGGCGGTCCTCCAGGAGCATTGATGACGACCTCCGCATACTGCGCGTGGCTCGGGCAATCGACGACGGCATCGAACCCGGCCTCGATCTCTTGGCCCTGAGAGAAATACAGCGATTCTCCTGCGCCCATCGCGGCGCCGTTCGGCCATGCGCCGATCCACAGTGCGTCGTACGGAAGGTCGGGGCTACGCAAGTAAGGTGTGGCGATGAACGCGCGTGTAGTCGTTGACGTTGTTCCGATCCGCCCAGGTGCTCCAGCGCGCTGTAGCAGCCGTCAGATCGGCCATGTCGTTGTTAGCGCTGAAAGTGCAGCCGAATATCTCGATGATCGGTGTCGGCATCGGAGCCGGCTGCTGCGCGATGGCGGCGCTCGCGAGCAGCGCCGTCGAGGTACCCGTAACGAACGCGATGAGGGTCTTTTTCATTGTGTGCTCCCCGATGAGTCTTATTGTTGGTGAATGACGGCAATCGTCGCCGCCGCGGACGGCATGTTTAGGAACGCGCGCAGCATGCCCCTTGCGCATTGGCGCCGCAAGGTGAATCGGCTGGTCTCCGCATCAATTCCTTCGTTGACCGCGCAATCTTAGCGCCGCCGACCGGCGCACGAGCCAGGGTGTAACGAGCAGCACCACCGCGACGGCAAGCAGCGCCGCAGCGATCGGGCGCGTCACGAACACCGTGAGATCGCCTTCGCTGATTGCGACCGCGCGCCGAAACTGCTGCTCCGCCAACGGCCCGAGCACGAGCCCGAGCACTGCGGGCACCAGCGGAAAATCGAGAACACGCATCGCGAGGCCGACGGCGCCCACCGCATACAGCAAACCGACGTCGAGCATCGAGCGATTCAGGCTATACGCGCCGAGCGAGGCGAGCACGAGAACGCCGGCGAAGAGCAGCGGGCGCGGCAGGAGCATCACGCGCGCCCAGATGCCTACGAGCGGCAGGTTCAACACGAGAAGCATCGCGTTGCCGATGTACAGACTCGCGATCAGAGTCCATACGAGGTCCGGCCGGGTGGAGAAGAGCAGCGGGCCCGGCTGCAGGCCGTACTGTTGGAAGGCCGCGAGCAGAATCGCGGCGGTTGCGGATGCGGGCAAACCGAGCGTCAACAAAGGCACGAGCACGCCGGCGGCCGCGGCGTTGTTTGCAGCCTCCGGACCCGCCACCCCTTCGATCGCGCCGCGGCCGAATTCCTCTGGTCGCGAGCTCAGCCGTTTTTCCGCGATGTACGACAGAAACGTCGGTATCACCGAGCCGCCCATCGGTAGCACACCCAGCGGAAAACCGATCGCAGTGCCGCGCAGCCACGGCCGCCAGGAGCGCTGCCACTCTTCGCGATTCATTCCGATCGAGCCGCGCAGCTCCACGCGCGCCAGCACGTCCCGCCCGTGACGCCATGCTTGGTAGAGCGTTTCGCCGACCGCGAACAGGCCGATCACGAGAATCACCACGTCGATGCCGTCGAGAAGCTGCGGGATGCCGAACGAGAAGCGCGCGTTGCCGGAGAGAGGGTCGATGCCGACGAGCCCGAGCGCGAGCCCGAGGAACAGGCTGAACAGCCCACGCGCCAGCGACGAGCCGAGCAAAGCGGTGACGCCGCAAAACGCGAGCATCGTCAGCGCGAAGTACTCGGCCGGACCGAACGAGAGTGCTACGGACGCAAGCACCGGCGCAAAGAACGTGAGTGCGATCGTCGCCAGTGTGCCGGCCACGAACGAGCCGATCGCGGCCGTAGTGAGCGCCGCCGCGGCGCGTCCTTGGCGCGCCATTTGATGACCGTCGATGGCGGTTGCGATCGCGCCCGTCTCACCCGGCGTGTTGAGCAGGATGCTCGTAGTCGAGCCGCCGTACATTGCACCGTAATAGATGCCGCCAAACATGATGAACGCGCTCGTCGGATCGAGGCTGAACGTGACTGGCAGCAGCACGGCCACTGTCAGCGCGGGGCCGATGCCGGGCAGCACGCCGATCGCCGTGCCGAGCGTCGTGCCGATCAGCGCCCACATCAGGTTCCCGAGCGTGACGGCGCTTTCGAATCCGCCGCGCAGTGCCTCGAGCGTTTCCATGGATCGATATTAGCGGCGTTCCTGTCGGACCGCTTTACAGACGGCGCTGTAAAAAACTTCGTCGCCAGCCGTAAACCGCTGATTTGTCGTCGGTACCGCGGATCGGGCACGCCGATTGCAGTGAGAACCACGTCACAACCACGGAGGGTAAGGCAGTGCAGTTACGTCGGCTGTTCATTGGCGGATACCAAGAATTACGGCGACCCATCAACGTCGTCGATGAAACGCTGATGACGCGGATCGAGAAGGCGAAGGAAGAGCTGCAGCTCCAAGGCAAGGACGTCATTGCGGTATTGGGCCCCAGTCCAGAGCCGCAGAAGGAGCTGGCCGGGTACGCGCGCGAAGGATCGCACGCAAACACCGGCGACCACCTAGGGACCACAGCGTAGCCTTCTAGCTTCCGACGTGATCAGGCGCCCACAGGTGCTGCGGATACCGCAGCACCATGTCGGGCGCGGCCTATGAGCTCTTCCGCGCTACAACAAATTGGCCAAGACGCCGGCCGGTAGCGGCAACTGCAGCACCTGGGCGAACAGCAGGTACGCGCCGACGGAAATAGCGACGGCGAACGCCGCATCGCGCACCGGATGGTGCTTATCGAACGCGCGCGCAACGAACCAAAACAACAACGCCGACGCGACGAGGAATCCCGCGCTCTCCGCCAGCGCGAGATTCAAGACGCACGCCGATGCCGATGAGAGCAACGGACCGCCATTTTTGGAAGTCGGTGTCAGGCACTGATCTCGGCGCAGCGTCGGCGAGCGCCGCGCGGCGCAACCGAAATCGGCGTCTGATACCGGCCGACCCTACGCCGAACAGCACGAGGCCGGCGAGCACGAACAGCGGATAAGGCCCGATGTCGCGAAGCGATTGCGTGCCGTCCGCGCCAGTGCCGAGCTCGCGCAGAATGTCGCGCACGCGTTGCTCTTCGGCGGCCGAGAAGCGCGTGAACTCTTCTCCTGCGAGATAACGATCTAGCCAGCGATACCGCGCAAGCATCTCTTGCCATTCGCGAGAGCGGACCATCGCCGCTATCGCGTCCTCGAGGCGCCGCCGTTCGTCTGCGCTGATACCAGGGGGCGCCATGACGGAGCGCCAGTTCTCGAACTCGACGTCTACGCCTTGCTCGCGCAAGGTCGGCGCGTCGAGGCCGGGGAGGCGCTGCGCGCTCGAGACGGCCAAAACGCGCACGGCACCTGCCTCGATCTGCGGCGCAAATTCCGCAAGGCCGTTGATGCCGACTGACACATGTCCGCCCAAGATCGAGGACAGCGCATCGCCCCCGCCATCGAATGCGATGTAGTTGACGCGCTTCGGCTCGACACCGACGGCGTCCGCGATCAGGCCCGCGAGGATTTGATCGCTGCCGCCCGCTGAGCCGCCTCCCCACGAAATCGACTCGGGCCGCTCCTTGAATGCGCGAAGCAAGTCGTCGAGCGTGCGGAATGAGGACGCTGCTGGGACCGCGAGGACTTCGTATTCGCCCGTGATGCGCGCGATCGGCACCGCGTCGCTGAGCGTGACCGGTGAACGATGAGTGACGATGCCGCCGAGCATGATGAGCCCCGACACGAGCAGCGCGTCGCCGTTGCCGCGCTCCGCCCCGATGAAGCGCGCGAGACCGATCGTGCCGGCGGCGCCGGAAATGTTCTCGACGACCGGCGTTTCGACGATACCCGCTTGCTGCATCGCCAATTGCATCGCGCGCGCCGTTTGGTCCCAGCCGCCGCCGGGAGCCGCGGGAGCGACGATGCGAAGCTGCTCGTAGAGAGGTTGCGCGAGGGTGAGAGGCCCCGGGGGTAGGGTCGCGAGCGCAAGGACGCAGGCGCGTGCCACCTTCGAGATCAACGCTGCGTCCCCCTAGAGTCGACCGAGGGCACATTATATGCACTGCCTATCTCACGAATCGCACTCGAGGACGCAATTGTGGAACCTACTAGATCTCGCTCTCGATTCACGCGCCTTGCGAAAGCCACCGCGCACGCCAGCGGCAAGCCCATCACCTTCGGGTTGGCCGTGGCGATCGTGTTGGTCTGGATCATCAGCGGACCGCTATTCGGCTTCAGCGACACTTGGCAACTCGTCATCAACACGGGCACGACGATCATCACGTTCTTGATGGTCTTTCTGATCCAGAGCACGCAAAACCGCGACGGCAAGGCCGTGCAAGTGAAGCTCGACGAGCTGATCCGCGTGGCGTCGGGCGCGCATGTGGCGCTGCTCGATCTCGAGGAGCTCGAGGACGAAGAGCTAGATCGGATTTGCGCGCAATACGAGGAGCTCGCAGAGCGGGCGAGGCGAGCGCTGCGGCAGGGTAGGCCGGACACCAACGCTCCGAAGCTGCCGTCGAACAAAAAGGCTCGCGGGCGCAAATAGGACGCGACAGCCGACGAGCCTCGTACGGTCAATGCGTCAATGCGTACACGGCGAAGTTGACGCCCAAGCTGATCGACAAATTGGCGGCTTCTTGCGGATACATGTAGTCGTCGGCGCGCTGCCAGCCGTCCGCGATGTCGTTGTTGAACGTGATCATGACCATGACGCGATCGTCGTCGTCGAGAATCGCTCGCCAGTGGGGGTCTGCGCCGTCTTCACGGTAGCCTAGCGGCAAGTGTTGCCACGTGGTATCTGCGGGCGCTTCGTGAGGTCGTAGACGGCATGAAAGATCGGATGGCTATCGGGAAGCTCGACGATCGGCCGATCGGGAAACACCCGGATCATGCCCGCCACGAAGCCTCGCCACTCGTCCGTACCGTAAAAGCTATCGCAGAGTAGAAAGCCACCCCGTAGCAGGTACTCGCGCAGCTTTGCTACCTGTGAGTCGGTGAGATCCCAGGCGCCGACAAGGCCCGAAATAAGGAACGGCCAGTAATATGCATCGTTCTGGTCGTCGAGATTCACGGGTTGCTCGACCACACGCACGTCGATCGTGGTCAAGCGTTCGAGGAGGCGCGCGAAATGCCGGTCGCCCTCCGGGTAGTCGACGGTCCATGCGGTGCCGCCGGCGAGCCAATTGCCGGGGCCGGCACCGAGCATCCAACCACGGCGTGTTTGCGGGAACATCAAGCGGCCGACGACGAACTCGCCCAAGTCGCTCAAGTCGGCCGGCGAATCGGCGCCTGCGGCCCAGCCGCGCTCGATGCTCGGATATTCGCGCCATTCCTTTTGCGCCGATGCCGCAGCGGCAGCGAACAGGAGGCTTACGGCGATGACGAATCGGGCGGCTCGCATTCGAAGGCTACTGTAGCAGCCCCGGTGCTAAGATCGCAGCGCCCATTTGCGCGGGCGGAAGACTGGTAAGGCGCATACCACACACGCCGAAGGAGCCAGCTATGCATCTCCGTGCTTCACGCATCTCGCTGTTCGTCGCCGTTGCTCTCTCGGTCATGAGCGCGTTCGCGCAGACCTCGGCCCTGAGTCCACTGCGACTCGTTGCCGAGGACCTGCAATGGACTGCCGCGCCTACAGGCGTCCAGCGGGCTCCTGTAGCCGGGGACGACCAACAGCCGGGAATGTATGCGTATCGCGCCCGGTTCCCGGCGAACTTTCGAGTGCAGCCGCATTTTCACCCCGACGATCGAATCGTCACCGTGATCTCGGGGACGTTGCACGTCGGCTTCGGCGAGCGGTTCGACGAGACCACCATGAAGGTGCTGCCTGCGGGCAGCATATGGACGGAGCCCGGCAAGCAGCCGCACTACGTTTGGGCCAGGGACGGAGAAGTCGTCATTCAGGTCATCGGCAACGGTCCGTCGGGAACGACGCAGATCCAGTCCCAACCCTGAGGTCCGGCGCGAGGTGGATATGAGACCCGTGAGCCATCGCGTCCGATTCGTTGCGACGGCGGCAACCGTGCTCTGCTTTTCGAGCGCCGCGCCGAGCGGGCGCGCGCAAGATGTGGAAGCGCAAGGTGCGGCCGTCTACGCGCGATACTGTGCGTCGTGCCACGATCAAGTCGACGCGCGCATTCCGACTCGCGATGCGCTCACACAGATGTCGGCGGCGCGCATTTTACGCACGCTCGATTTCGGGCTCATGATGAGCGTCGCGTACCCGATCAAGCGCGATGATCGCGAGGCCGTCTCGAGATTCTTGGGCAAGGGCCCCGACGAGACGAAACCGCCAGCGAGCGCTTTCTGCGGACCAGCCGACCCGAAGATCATGTCCGGCAGCTTGCGGCAATCCTGGAGCGGCTGGAGCCCCGATTTCGCCAATACGCGATATCAGAACGCGGACAGTGCGGCTCTCAAAGCCGCGGACTTGGGCAAGCTCGAGCTCAAATGGGCGTTCGGCTTCGCGGGGGACGTGACGGCGCTCGCCGCCCCAACAATCATCGACGGAACGTTATTCGTCGGCAGTGCCGGCGGCACCGTCCAGGCGCTGGATGCAAAAACGCGGCTGTCTCTATTGGATCTATCAGGCCAACGGTCCCGTGCGCTCCGCGATGGGCGTATGGCGCGACGGCCAGCAAACCTCGTTGGTTTTCAGCGATCAGAACGGCTGGGTCCATGGAATCGAAGCGCGCACCGGGGCTTCTCAATGGGAAATCAGAGTCGAGCAGCACGAAGCGACGCGTTTGACCGGTTCGCCGGTGGTGCATGACGGAGTCGCTTTCGTTCCCGCGGCGTCGTGGGAGGAAACGCGCTCGATCGATCCCGACTATGCGTGCTGCACGTTTCGCGGCAGCGTTTCGGCGGTGCGCGTTCGCGACGGGTCGGTCGTGTGGAAGACCTATCTCGTCGATCTACCGAAACGCACCGGCACGACCGGCGTCGGCACGCCGACGTTCGGGCCGTCGGGGGCCGGCGTCTGGTCGGCGCCGACGATCGACGTCGGGCGCGGCCTTCTCTACATCGCGACCGGCGACAACTATTCGCATCCTGCGACTGAAACGAGCGACGCCATCGTGGCTCTCGACATCAAAACCGGCGGTATCGTTTGGACGCAGCAAACGACGCCGAACGATGTCTACAACTCCTCTTGCGGGAGCAAAGGCGCGAACTGCCCGGAGGACGCCGGGCCGGATCACGACTTCGGCAGCTCCGTGATGCTGCTGAAATCGCCGTCCGGCAAGGACATCCTCGTTGCGGGGCAGAAGTCCGGCGTCGTGTATGGGCTTGATCCCGACGAGAAGGGCAAGCTGATTTGGCAGACGCGCGTCGGCAAGGGCGGAGTGAACGGCGGCGTGCAGTGGGGCATGGCAAGCGACGGCCGCAACGTCTACGCGTCGGTTTCGGACGTCGTTCGTCCACCCGGAGGTGTCAGCGGGCAGATAGCGCTCGGCGGCGCGAGCCTCGATCCGACACAGGGCGGCGGCCTGAGTGCGCTTCGGCTCGAGGATGGTCAGAGAATCTGGTTCGCGCCCGGCGCGCCGTGCAATCCGCCTCGCCCAGGCTGTAGCCCGGCGCAGCCCGGGGCCGTGACAGTCATCGACGGCGCCGTCTTTTCAGGCTCCATGGACGGCCATGTCCGCGCCTTCTCGACCGTCGACGGCAAGCTGCTCTGGGAAGCGGACACGGCAACGAGCTACACGACTGTGAACGGGATAGCCGCGAAAGGTGGCTCGCTCGACGGCTCGGGACCGATCGTCGTCGATGGCATCGTGTACGTGAATTCCGGCTA
The DNA here is from genome assembly GCA_963744305.1 of uncultured Gammaproteobacteria bacterium. Classification (GTDB taxonomy): domain Bacteria; phylum Pseudomonadota; class Gammaproteobacteria; order Steroidobacterales; family Rariloculaceae; genus FEN-1219. The sequence continues at coordinate 118,711 of CAVUTF010000006.1, read as the reverse complement.
TCCGCGGTTCGGCGGGATGCCGGGCAATGTGCTCTTGGCGTTCGGACTGCCTACGCAGGCGCGCTGAGCGCCGCGTCAGCGTGCGTGCAGCAACTCGAGCCCCGTCTTCGCGACGGTGCTCGCGGCCGCCGGTGACCCTAGAAAATCGATGAGCGCACGCGCGGCCTGCTGTTGCCGGGAAGTCTTCACGACACCCGCCGCGAAGACAGTCGTGCGCTGTACTTCCTCGGGCAGCGGTCCGACGAAAGTGAGCCCGGAAATCGGCAAGAGCTCGCTGATCTGTTGAAAGCCGATCTCGGCCTCGCCGCGCGCCACGACGGCGCCCACGCGCTCACCGATGATCCTACGGCTCTTCCCCGCAACCTGATCCGCTATGCCGAGGCGTTGAAACAGCTCGGTCGATACGTATTGCCCGCTCACGCTACCGGAATAGGCGATCGACTTCGCCTCGAGCAGCGTTCGTTTGAGCGCCTCCACCGAGCTGATGTCCGGTTTCGGCGCACCCGCGCGCACGGCGACGCCGATGCTGGATCGGGCAAGGTCCACGCGGCTGTCGGCCGCGACGAGCCCGTCCTCGATCAACTCCTCGAGAACCGCATCGGACACGATCACGACGTCGATGGTCTCGCCCCTCTGCAAGCGGCTCGGAATGGAATCGGCACCCGCGCCGATCGAGGTGGCCGCCGTCACGACCTTGTCGTTCGTTACGCGCTCGAGCTGCGGCACGAGCTCGAGATAGGCGGCGGTAAAAGCGCCTGACGTCGCAACGCTGACCTCGGCCGAGGCCGTGTGCGCGAGCAGCAGCATCGCCACGGCCAGCGCGAACCTCACGCATCCCAAGCGCTGGCGGCCCGGCTGTAGAAGAATCAACCTGTCGCGCTTCACCGAGATCTCCGTTCGTTCGCTGGCGCAGTATAGCGAGCTGCCGCGGGCGTACCCGTTGCGCGGCGACTCGCGCGGCCCTCTAAGCCTCACAAGTGACACAATTTCCTGGCATATTTCTTGCTCCCTTCAGGAGTCCCTTAGAGGGAGTTGTTCCTACGAACGCCAGGTACGAAGGCGTAGCGCTCAGTGACACCATGCGCCAGTCGGTGTCTTGCGGCTGTTGTCCAAGCCACGGACGGGTGCCTGCGATTCGCGGCAGTTTCGTTTGCAGCCGCGTTCTTGACGCCATCGGCTGGCGCGGACGTGGTTTTCACGAGCTCGCCGCCGACGAGCGTCAACGAGGGGGAGAGCTATCGCTATGACCTTAGAGCCGTGAGCAAAGCAATGGCGGAAACGGGAATGGACGCGGCGCGGGGACGATGACGACGACGATGATGACGACGACGATGATGACAAGATTAGGTACGGCGCGCCGCTGCTACCGCGCTGGCTGACGTTCGACGGAGATGACGAGATCTCCGGCACCCCGCGCGCCGCCGATGTCGGCACGCATTCCGTCAGGGTCACGGCGTCGGTAGGCGGCGATAACGCCATTCAAAACTTCCAAATTCTGGTGAAGGCGGCGAATCCTCCGCGCCGGCTCCACCGGCACCCGCACCGACTACACCAGCGCCCGCTCCACCGCCGATCAGCCGCCGACCTCGCCGCCGTCGATCGAGGTCACGCCGAGCCCGGCGCGGTCGGTGCCAGCGCCGTTGGACGTTCAGCGTCGCGAATCGGTCTGGAGTCCAGGTGCGAACGTGGCGCTACGCGCCGAGCTCGTCTCGGACGCGCCGCTTTCGCTCGACACGCCGAGCCACGTCGGCTGCTCGTTGTTGCCCGCTGGCAACCAGCGACCACTACGATTGCAATTCGCGCCGCTGAGCCCCAACGCGTCCGAAAGCGTCCGCATTGCGAGCACCGGCAGCCGGGCAGGCGACGTGCGCGGCACGGTCTCGTCTCGATCATCGACCGGACCCCGGTGGACGGCGCGACCGACAACAACGTGGCGAGCGCCGCGCTCACGATCAGTGAAAGCATCAGCGGAGGACCGGTCCAGCTCCTGTCGGCCGCTGACGCGCGCGCGAGCGCGGCAGGCGACTCTAGACGGTGACGGCATGACGGATCTTGCGGTCGTGACCGGCGGAAACGTGCTGCTGTATAAAGGAGTCGCCGATCCGGCGAATCCGAGCAAGCGGATGCTGGCGACCACTCCAGTGACGCTCGGGCAATCCACAGGCGCGAACGCGATTGCGGCCGGGGATCTGGATGGCGATCGCGACATCGACCTCGTCACGGCGAACGCTGCGACCGATTGATTCTGCTGAACTCCGGCGCGTCGCAGTTCACGGCGTCGCCGCTCGACAATTCCGCCGACGCGAGTCGCGCAGTGGCCGTCGGCGATACTCGACGGCGACGCAGTCCGAGATCGTTTTCGCGAACGCCCAAAACGGCACGCTCTCGCGCAATTCCGGCGCCGGCAAGTTCGCGCTCGCGGCGATCTGGAATCAACGACGGCCGCGACGTCGCGATTGCGCACCTGCTCGGCGACGCTTCGCCGGAGCTCGTCTTTGCGAATGGCAATGCGGACGCGACTGATCTATCGGCGCAGCGTCACGGGATTCGAGTTGGCCGGCAAGGTTGCGACGGGTCCGCGACGTCCGTTGCCGCGGCGGATTTCGACGGCGATGGGGATCTGGATCTCGTCTTCGGGCGCGCCGGGCCAGAGCCCGGTATATCGCAACGACTCGGGCAGCGCTCCGGTATTCGTGTTGAGCGGACGATCTTGCCGCGGCTTCCACGGTCGACGTGCTGCTCCGCGGACTTCGACGGCGACGCAGACGTCGACGTCGTCACGATCAACGGCGGGGCGGCCATCAGGTGCACCTCAACGACGGCGGGTCGACCGCGACGTTTCACGGCGCACACCGAGCGATTCGTGCACAGCGGCGCGCGATCGGCCGCCCTCGGCAAGATCAGTGTCGATGCGCGGGATGACGTGATCGTGGTCGGCTCAGGCGGTGTGGGTATGTTCTTCAACGACGGTCGCGCGAATTTCGGCGCCGGTGACACGGCCGCTCCGACGTTGACGTTGAAAGGGCTGCCGACGGTCGAGCTCACGGTGGGGCCCCCTTATGAAGAGCTCGGTGCGACAGCCACCGACGCGTCGACGGCGACATCACGGCAGGGTCGTGATCAGCAATCCGGTCGACGCGACGGTGGTCGGAGGCTACACCGTCACCTACAGCGTCGCGACAGCTCGGGCAACGCGGCGACGCCGGTGACGCGATCCGTGCAAGTGCGAGCGCAAACCGGTACGGGCGGCGGCGGAGGCGGGAGCGTGAGCCTCGAGCTGTTGCTGCTCGCGCTCGCGGCGGCGTGTTCCGGTTTCGGGCGAGCGCGACGTCGCACCGGGCGGATCGCGCGCTAGTCGAGGCTACCGCGCCTCCGGTACGAGCCTCGGTTGTCCGACGCGCGTCGGATCCAACGTACCTGTCTCCTGGTTGATGAAGTACCACTCATCGCCGAGCTTCAAATGTCGATTGCCCTCGGCGCAAACGTACTCGACCCAGACGACGTTTTCCGTTTCGTGTCTGTAGCCGCTGGTGAATGGTCCAAGGTCTCGTCAAGGCGTCGTCGATGGTGGTGATCTTGTCCTCGAGCGTGTTCTCGTCGATGCGACGGATCTCTTCCATGACGACGGTCTCGTTGTTTTCGTGAAGCACCACGGCGGCGGAATCAAACGAGCGAGGCCCTTTCATGCCGCGAGTCTCGATCGATAGCATGTCGAACACGCCGTCGGCGTTCTCGTCATGCCACTGCCCAAGCGAATAGCCGTTGAACTCCGGCAGGATGTACTCGGGCCAGTCGCGGCCGTCCGTATAGATTCGGCGAACCTGACTCTCCCAGTCGGCGATGATGTAGGTAACCGACGGCGTGATCACGATCTCCATCGGGAACGACATCTTCATCACTCTCGGCATCCCGGGCGGTAGGCAGGTTGCCGGAGGATCCCCTGCGAGAACGCCTTGCTCGCGCAGGGCCAAGTAGTCGTTTCGAATCGCTTGATACTCCGGAGTGAGCGGAGGAGGGCCCGCCTTTTCGTAACCTTCGGGCTCCCAGTTGAGGCTGCCGATGCGGGCCCATTGCCCGCTCCAATCCGGATACGGATTCGGCGGGCTGCTCACCGAGCCTCGATCCTCCGAGCAAGCCACGCACGCAACGCAACCGACGATCAGCAGTGCCCGTCTCATATCCAAGCGCTATTGGGGAGCGTTGCCGGGGCGCGGATCCACCGGCGTGCCGTCCGCCCAGCGGACGTTGCTGTAATTCCCGCCGGGTGCGCCGCTGCGCAGCACTCTGGCCGTGACCATGATCTTGTCGCCGGGCTTGAGCGTGTTAGGAGTCCAGCCGCGCCGGAACAGGCCCGCCGTGTTGCCGCCTTCCAAGCTCCACACCGTGGCCTTGCCCGTGCTCGCGTCGACCGTCTCCAACACGATGAACGTGTGGGGGTTCACGAACTGCCACTCGACGACCGTTCCCGCGAGCTCGACGGGATTGTCGTTGTCGTAGATCGCCGTCGAATGGTGAGCGGGCGCTGCTGCGGACCACAGCACCGTCGACGTCAACGCCATTACCCAGAGCCTAGGCGAGCAGATGCCGTTCATTCAATTCCTCCGCGAGCCGCCCGTGACCCCCAAATCGGTCATGGCTCTCAGTCGATCGCGAAGCAATAGAACAGCCCAGCGCCGCCCGTGCTGACCAACCTCTCCTGGCTGCACCCAACGGACGGATGCGCGGCGTTCCACGGCGACAGCGGCGCCGTGCCTGCGCGATCGGCGTGGCCGACCATCACGGCGCCTTCCTCGGCGTCGCTCGTGTAGTTGTTGCAGGTCATTGCGCCGTTCTCGAGGTTCAGATCGTCGAGCAGGTTGTAGTCCCACGCTCGGCCGTCGCGCATCGAGCCGGTGAGTATGTCGTGCACGTTCGGCTCGCTCGGCAGCGGCTGGCCTTTCTCCGTCAAAGTCGTCGCCGCGCTGACGTTGTTGCTGTCGGAGTGCAGGTCCTCCACGTCGCGCGCGATGCGGACGCCTTTCGCGTTGAACCAAGGCCCCGGTCCGATTCGGTCGCGTGCGTTGATCGCGCCCTTGCCGTTCAGGTCCGTGATGCTCAGATACGCGTGCCAGGTCTTGTCCCCGGCGCCGGCCGCATTCGCGAGCATTTGGCAGTGCGCATCGGCGCCACGCACTCCGCCGAGATTCGCACCCTTGCCAGAGCCGACGCTCGTGACGAAGAACGACATCTCGGGCTGCTCGCTTCGCTGCGCCCACGCAGTGGTCGAAGCTGTCGCGAGCAAGCCAGCGGCAAGAGCACACGCGATCTTTTTCATTTGTTTCCCCTCGGATGGACGGGCGCAATGGCGATCAGGCGCGATACTAGTGACAGCCGGAGAGCGCGGTCAACCAATGCCGCGGCGCAATCCACGCGACGTTCCAGGTTTCTTGACACCGATCCGAACGGTTCGGTGCAGGCAGAAGCGCCGTGAGCACGTCTTGCTGTAGACGTGCTCACGGCGCGTGAGACAAGACCGAACGCTCGAGCTTTAGACGATCACTCCGCCGCTCATTGCGATGCCGCGTTCGACTAGCGCGCTGACCACCGCCACTACTAGGGCGAGCTGGAAAACCCACTCTTCGAGGAGGAACGAGAAGCGGCCGTTCTTGCGTTGCGTGTTCATGGTCTTGTCTCCGTTGCGTTCGTTGCTGTTTTAAGTTTCGGCGGATGTCCGCCTTGGGAAACAGTCTCGCGGAACGCGGTTCGTGGGACCTGACCGAATAAGAATGAATACGAAATCTTTTCTGCGGATTTCTGCGCACGCCGCAGCGCCCTGGCTACGCGACGCTTAGCGTGACTGGATCCGCGTGTGAGATCTCTTAGGCAATCTCACGATACCGTGCCCGGCAGTTACACTACCATTCGGTCGCTGCCGCATCGGGGGAACGCATGAGCAGCTCGTTTTGTCGGTCTTCGGTTTGCTTCGCGATCGGGGCGCTATTGGCCGCCCCTTCCTTCGCTCAATCCGGCTCACGTGCCAGGGCGCACGACTTTTCTAATGAGAGCTTGATCAGCCCCCCTCGGTCGAGCTGGCCAACGAACGGCGGCAACTTCTACAACCAACGCTATTCGCCGCTCACCGCGATCAATCGCGAGAACGTGGGGAAGCTCAAAGGCGTCTGGCGCGCTCGCTTGCGCGGGTCGGGAGCGGCACCGCAATACTCGGGTGAGGCGCAACCGCTCGTTTACGACGGCACAGCGTACGTGAGCACGGGAGCCGACGACGTGTTCGCGGTCTCAATTGAAACTGGCGCAATATCATGGCAATACACTGCAAACCTTGACCCGAATATAACATCGGTTTGTTGTGGCTGGACGAGTCGCGGCGTCGCAATCAGCGACGATAAAGTCTTCGTCGGGCAGCTCGATGGCCGTCTGGTCGCACTCGATCGCACGACCGGCGAGCCCGTTTGGGACATCCAAGCCGAGCGCTGGCAGGAGAACTTTTCGATCACGGGCGCGCCGCTCTACTTCGATGGCATGGTGATCACCGGTTTCGCGGGCGCGGATCGCGGCACGCGCGGGCGCGTCAAAGCGTACGACGCAGACGATGGGCGGCACCTCTGGACGTTCTACACGATTCCGGGTCCCGGCGAGCCGGGTCACGAGACGTGGCCACAGACAAACGACGCGTGGAAATACGGCGGCGCCTCCGTGTGGCAAACACCTGCCGTCGATCCCGAGCTCGGGCTCCTCTACTTCTCCACGGGCAACGCGGGGCCCGACTACAACGGTGCGTACCGCGCCGGCGACAACTTGTTTTCCGTGTCGATCGTCGCGATCGAGGCCGCCACCGGGAAGTACCGCTGGCACTTCCAGCAGGTGCATCACGACCTCTGGGACTACGACTCGAGCAATCCCGTCGTGCTCATGGACTTGCAGGTGGACGGCCGAACGCGGAAGGGGATAGCGGAAGTCGGTAAGACGGGTTGGGCGTATATCCTCGACCGCGAGACCGGCGAGCCGATCGTCGGAATCGACGAGCGTCCGGTGCCGCAGGAGCCGCGGCAAGCCACCGCGGCGACGCAGCCGTTCCCGCGCGGCGACGCGGTCGTACCGCAGCTCATCGAGATCGCACCCGAAGGGTTCGAGCTCGTGAACGACGGCCGCATCTTCACGCCGTTCGTCGGTGAGGATCCAACGATCGTCAAGCCCGGTATCTGGGGAGGAGCGAATTGGCCGCCGAGCTCCTACGATCCGGTGCAGCAAACGCTGTTCGTCTGTGCGTCGTCCGTGGTGGGCGCTTTCACGGGCGGCGGAGACCCGAATTTGGTTGTGCCGGGGCAAGGCGATCGCTACGCGGGCGGCAACACGGCGGGCACGCGAGTGCCGCGCACCGGCATCTTTGCTGCGGTCGACATGCGAACCAACAAGCTCGTGTGGCGCTATCGCTGGCCCGAGCAATGCTACAGCGGCTCGCTCGCAACGGCGGGCGGTCTGATCTTCGTCGGCCGCAACGACGGACGGCTCACGGCGCTCGACTCGAGCACCGGCAAGCAGCTTTGGGAGTTCCAAACCGGCGCTGGCATGCACGCGCCGATGAGCTCGTTCGAGCATGCCGGCAAGCAATACGTGCTTGCGTACTCGGCCGGCAACGCGCTGATCGGCTCCGCGCGCGGCGACAGCCTCTGGCTGTTCGGCGTGGAGGGCACGCTACCGCCGGTCGAGCCGGGGACACCGGTGCAGCGTTCGGCAGCCCCGCCGACACCGCTGACCACGGGTGTGCCGGCGCCTGCCGAGAGCCCCGCTGCAGGATCCGCGGCCGCGCGTTCTTCGTCGGCCCCGGTCACCGCGGATCTCGCGAACGGCGCCGTAATCTACGAGCAGACTTGCGTCATTTGCCACGGCGTCGACGGCAAGGGCGGACACGGCGGCGGCGCGCCGATCGATGCGGTGGCCGATCTCGCGCTCGTGATGCGAACCATCGAGGCGGGGCGTAACAGCATGCCCACCTTCGCTGAAGTGCTCACGGCGGAGCAGATCCGCGACGTGAGCACATATGTCGTCGAGACATTGGCCGGGGCACCGGACTAGCGGCCAATGCTCACGAGCGGCGGACCGGTGGCTCCCTCGAGAGCTCGTGACGCACGCGCGTGACTTTTCTTGCCTGCGGTGCCTTTTCTGTTTGCTTCCAGAGACATGCACTTGTAGAGTCGATGAGGTGAGAGCAGTCCTCAGCGATCACCGCCGCGTGCGAGCGCCGTCCTGGCACCGCCGCTCTAGACTTGGACGATCACTTCTGTGAACCGAGGTCGCAGGCGCTTTCTGCAGATGCTCGGCGGCGCCGGTGCAATGGTCGCCGGATTCGGCGGCCCGAGAGCGGCCCGAAGCGCCGATGAGTCGCTCGCCGTCACCGAGTTGGGCTCGGGGTTACTCCAAATCACCGGCGCGGGCGGCAACATCGTCCTGATCTCGACACCTGACGGCGCCGTGATGGTCGATAGCGGATCAGCGGCGAGCGCACAGGCGCTGCTGGAGCTCGTCGCGAAGCAGGTCGGGGACGCCGGCGTTCATGTTCTGTTCAATACGCATTGGCACCTGGATCACACCGGCGGCAACGACGCCATCGCCGAGCGCGAAGTCGCCATCGTCGCGCACGAAAACACTAGACTCTGGATGAGCACGAAGTTTTACGTCGATTGGGAAGATCGCCGGTACTCACCGCGCGCGGCGTCGGCCCTCCCGAACAAGACCTTTTTTTCCTCGGATCCTCAGCCACAAAACTTAAGCTTCGGCGGCGCAGAGCATCGTGTATGGTCACCTCCGCGAGGCCCACACGGACGGGGATATTTACGTGCGGTTCCCGGAGCGCAACGTCATCGTAGCCGGCGGTGTAGTAACCGCGCGCCGGTATCCCGTTCTCGATTACATCACCGGCGGCTGGCTCGGCGGGATGGTCGACGCTACGCAAATGCTCATCGACATGACTGACTCGAGCACGTTGATCGTGCCGGACGCGGGGCCGGCGCAGCGGCGCGCCGATCTCGAGGCCCAGCTCGAGATGCTCAGTACGGTGCGAGAGCGGATCGAAGCGATGGCTCTCGAGGGCAGAGGCGTCGACGACATGATTGAAGCCGGCCTCACGAAGGACTTCGACGAGCGTTATGCCGGTGACTCGGCATTGTTCATAGCCAACGCCTATGAAGGCATGTGGTGGCGGATGCGCGGTACGGTGGCATAGGCCGTGATGAGACGTCTGAACGCTATCGGATCTTTTGCCGCCGCGAGCATGATCGTCGCTGGATGCGCCGAGTCCCCCGACGAGTCGCTCGCGCAGCGTTGGGGAATGCTCGACCAATATTGCAGCGATTGCCACAACGACGCCGAAGCGGCAGGCGATCTCTCGTTCGAGGGCGTGTCGCCGGCGGAAGTCGCCGGCGCACCCCGAGCGGTGGGAACACGTCGTGCGCCGCCTGCGCGCGAGCGTGATGCCGCCTCCGGGCGAAACGCATCCGGGCGCCGAGCAGGTCGATGCGTTCGTCGCGGCTCTCGAGGGGACTCTCGACGAGGCTGCTGCCACGAGGGGTGACTCACCCGGTCACGTCGTGTTGCATCGTTTGAACCGTGTCGAGTACGCCACGGCCGTCAGCGACCTCCTCGACATGAGCATCGACTCGAGCCGTTTGCTGCCCCCGGACGTGTCGACGGATGGCTTCGACAACGTAGCGGAGGTGCTACGCGTGTCGCCCACGTATCTCGACCAATACATAGCAGCTGCGCGCGAGATCAGTATCAAGGCCGTCGGCAATCCGTCGCCTGAGCCGGCTCGCGCCGAATACCTATCGAAGAACAAGAACCGAACCGCGTACGTCACGGGACTGCCGCTCGGCACGCGCGACGGCGTGCTGGCCGAGCACTATTTTCCGGCCGACGGCGAGTACGTCTTCAATCTCAACGTCTCTTCGGAGCCGGGAGCTGAGCTCCGAGCGTATCCGCAAGGGTGGCTGGAGTACCGCCACACGGTCATTCTTACGATCGACGGAGAGAAAGTATTCGAAGGCGAGCTCGGTGGCGAGGATGACTTGCGCGAGGTCGATCGATTTCAGATCGCCGCCGTCAATGCGATCAAGGATCGTTTCCGTAACGTCCGCGTGCAGGTGAAAGCCGGTTACCGCGAGATCGGGGCCGCGTTTCTAGCGCGCAGCTATGCGGAGTCGGACCACAGGCTGCAGACCTTCATCCCGGGAGAAGGGATTCCAGACGTTCCGCAGATGCTCGGCATGGAGGTGGTTGGGCCGTACGGGCCTACCGGCATCAGCGAGCCCACGCAGACGCGCGAGCGAATCTTCATTTGCTATCCGGAGACCGAGCAAGACGAGTCCGCTTGCGCCGACCGCATTCTGACCAGACTCGCGCACGTCGCATTTCGCCGCCCCGTGAGCGACGCGGATATGGAGCCGGTGCTCGCGTTCTATCGCTCGGGGCACGAAGCCGGTGGATTCGAGACCGGTATCCAGAGAGGACTGCTCGCGATCCTGTCGAGCACCAAGTTTCTCTATCGAGCGGAACCGGGCGGACCTCCGGCCGATTTGGCGCCCGGGGAGGCGTATGCGGTCACGGATCTCGAGCTCGCATCGCGCCTCGCGTTCTTTCTGTGGAGTGAAGGCCCCGACGAGGAGCTCCTCGCATTGGCGGAAGAAGAGGAGCTCGGAAAGCCTGCGGTCTACGAGCGGCAGATCGAGCGCATGTTCGCGGATCCGCGCTCCAAGGCGCTCGTCACCAATTTCGCGTTCCAGTGGTTGAGCGTCCGAGGTCTCGACGCGGTTGAGCCCGACCCTCGTTTGTACCCGAGTTTCGACAACGACCTGCGCATCGCCTTCGAAGCGGAGATGCAGCTGTTTCTGGACAGCGTCTTGCGGGATGAGAAGCGCAGCGTAGTCGAGTTGCTGACCGCGCCGTACACTTTCGTCAACGAGCGCCTCGCGCGTCATTACGGAATCGACGGCGTGCGCGGCAATCGCTTTCGCCGAGTCGAGCTTACGGATCCGCAGCGCTGGGGAGTATTCGGGAAGGGTAGCGTGCTGATGGCGACCTCGTATCCCGATCGCACGTCTCCGGTGCTGCGCGGCGCGTGGATCATGGAGCACCTGCTCGGAACTCCGCCGACACCTCCGCCCCCGGGCGTGGAGACGAATCTGATACCCGTATCGAACACACAGCCGAAATCGGTTCGCGAGCGGCTTGCAATACATCGGACGGTATCCTCGTGCAATCATTGCCACGGCGTCATCGATCCGCTCGGTCAGGCGCTGGAGAACTACAACGCGATCGGCGAGTGGCGGGTGCGCGAACGCGACAGCGGCGTCGCGATCGATGCGAGCGGCGAGCTCGCGAATGGCCGGAAGGTGAATAGCCCGGTCGATCTCCGCGAGGCGCTCAGCCGCCGAGCCGGAGAAGTTCGTTCAAACCGTCGTTCAGAATTTGCTGACTTACGCGCTCGGCCGAACCGTCGAGTACTACGACATGCCCGCCGTGCGCGCCATCGTGCGAGATTCGGCCCGAAGCAATTTTTCGTTCGCATCGATCGTGAAGGGTGTCGCCACGAGCACTCCGTTCCGCATGCGCGCGCGTGCCGGAATTGGAGACTCCGGACACCGTTGCCCAGGCGACGGGACAGTGGTTCCGGCCATTGAGGTCAGGAGGGGACTAGATGTTCATCACGAAGAAGCACCTATCGCGACGCACCTTCTTGCGTGCGAGCGGGGCGACCATCGGCTTGCCATTGCTGAGCGCGATGGTTCCGGCTGGCACAGCACTGTCGCAGACCGCAGCCGCGGCCAAACCACGGCTCGGCTTTTTCTACCTTCCCCATGGCGCGATCATGGACAACACGCGCTTCGGGAAGGAGATGAACCGTTGGACGCCCGGATCGCGAAGGGCGCGATTTCGATCTGAAACCGATCCTCGAGCCATTCGCACCGCTCAAGCAGCACCTGACAGTCGTCAGCCGTCTCGGCAACAAGCCAGCCGAGAGCCCGTCCGTGCACGCGATCATTCCCGGCACGTGGCTGAGCTGCGTGCCGCCGCAGCGGTCGCAATCGCCGAATGCCGGCATCTCCGTGGATCAAATCGCGGCGCGCCACATCGGCCAGGAAACGCCGCTGCCGTCACTCGAGATCGCGACTGAGGAGCGAGGCGGTACCTCCGGTTGCGATGGCACGTACGGCTGCAGCTACAGCCGCACCATCTCGTTCCGCACGCCCACGACGCCGCTGCCGATGGAGGCAGACCCCGCGCAAGGTATTCGCCAAGATTTTCGGGCGCGGTAACACGGCGGCAGAACGCGAGGACATCGCGAACACCTTCACGAGCGTGCTCGACATGGTGACTTCAGAGATCGCGCATTTGGAGCGCGGCCTCGGTGCCGCCGACCGAGCGATCGTCGCGGATTATCTCGACAGCGTGCGCGAGATCGAGCGCCGCGTGGAGCTCCTGAGCGTGCGCGATTTGTCCGGCGTGGATGTTCCTGCCATTCCGGTTGCGGTGCCGGACTTCGACGCGCGCCTGCGGCTGATGTTCGACCTGCTCGCGGTCGCCTATCAGACGAACATGACGCGAATCGCGACGTTCATGATGGCCGCCGAAGTCAGCAACACGCCATACCCGCACGTCGGCGTGCCCGACGCGTTCCATCCGCTGTCCCATCATGCCGAGAACAAGCAGTCGATCGAGAAGCTCACGCATCGTGCAGCGCTATCACAGCGAGGTGTTCGCCGGCTTCCTCGAGAAGCTCGCCGCCACTGCCCGACGGAGATGCGGGCTCGATGCTCGACAACTCGATATTCCTGTACGGCAGCAACATGAGCAACAGCAACAAGCACGATTCATTCCCGCTGCCGACGCTCGTGTTCGGCCACGGTGGCGGGATCAAAGGCCAGCAACATTTGCGCGTACGCCGATCGCACGCCGATCGCCAACTTGCTGTTCACGCTGATGCTACGCGCGGGCGTGCCCGTTGAATCAGTCGGCGATAGCACCGGCGATTTCGCGGAGGTCTGACATGGCCCGAAGTAGCAGTCGTGCGTTGAGCAAGCGCGTTCCCGCAGCAACGGCTTTGGCGCTTCGTCGCGTTGGGATCATCGGCAGTCGTAGCGGAGATCGTGGACAGCGGCTCGCAGGAACGAGTCGTCGCGCCGCGCTAGCGGAGCTAAAGGGCGGCGCCGACGCCAACACGCGAGCCGCTGACGGCACGACGGCACTGCACTGGGCCGCTCATCACGACAACGTCGAGCTCGTGGCGGGCCTCATCGCGGCCGGCGCCGATCCAAACGCCGTCAACGACTATGGCGCAACCCCGCTCAGCGAGGCCGCCGTCGTCGGCAATCCCGCGGTCGATCGAGCAACTGCTCGACGCGGGCGCCGACGCCAACGCGCCCGGCAAGGATGGGCAAACGCCACTGATGGTCCTCGCGCGCGGCAGCAGCGTCGAAGCGGCGCGGCTGCTGCTCGAGCATGGCGCCGACGTGAACGCCAAGGAAGCGTGGCGGCAACAGACTGCATTGATCTGGGCGGCCGCTCAGAATCAACCCGCGATGGTGAAGCTGCTGCTCGAGCACGGCGCAGATCGCGAACGCTCGCTCCGAGACGCCGGACGTGGGAACGTCAGGTATCGGCGGAGAAGCGCCGGCTATTCCGGCCCGTTCGGCGGGCTCACTGCGCTCATGTACGCGGCACGCGAAGGGCTGCGTCGATTGCGCGCGAGCGCTCGTCGAAGGCGGCGCGGACATCGATCTTTCGGGCTATCGCGGCATCACGCCGTTGATCATGGCTCTCGATAACTATCACTTCGATCTTGCGGCATACCTGGTCGATGCCGGCGCTGCGCTCGACGTCTGGGATTGGTGGGGACGCACGCCGCTGTACGTGGCGGTGGACATGAACACGCTGCCGGCCTGGCGGCCGCCCGGACCTTCCGTCGACGGACGCAACGCCGGCCCTCGCAGTCGTCGAACAGATCCTAGCGCGCGGAGCGCAATCCGAATGTGCAGCTCAAGCTGCTTGCCGCCGCTTCGCGAGCGCGGCAAGGACCGCGGTTGCGATCGATGCTCACCACAGGATCGACGCCGCTGCTGCGCGCCGCGAAGACCTTCGACACCGGCGCGATGAAGCTTCTGATCGCGCACGGCGCACGGCTCGACCTGCCGAACGTGAACGGCGTCACGCCGATCATGGCGGCGGCCGGCTACGGCTCACTCGAGTGCGATATCCGCGGCTACGGCCCGGGCATTCCCCAATATCTCACCGCCGACGTGGAGCAAGCATCGATCGCCGCGCTGCAGGTGCTGGTGGATGCCGGCGCCGACGTCAACGCGCGTGACCACCGACGGCGGTCGCGGCAAAGGGCCCGGGCAGACGGCGCTGTTCGGCGCCGCTTTCTGGGGCTGGAACGACGTCGTGACGTTCCTCGCAGAGCACGGCGCGAAGATCGACGCGACGGACGCGGAAGGCCGAACGCCCGTCGACGCTGCGCTCGGACGCGCCGGCGGACACGAACGCGGCTCGTCGATTCAGGTATTCAAGGACACCGCGGAGCTGCTCGAGAGCCTGTGCAGTGCGCAGGCCGATTGCGACCTCCCGCAAGAACCGGTTCCCGCAACAACCGGTTAGCTAACCCGCGAGCAGGGCGGGCCGACGTTGCGTCCGAGGAGCGCCGATTACTCGGCCAGACCAGCCGCCCAGTTGTGCACCACGACGATCGACGGCGGCGCGCGGTCACTCGGGCACGACGTTCAGAAGAAAGTGGCCTTCTCGTTGACACGTTCAGAAATGCGCCCGATGCCCGGTGAATGCGACTGCGGTCTGGAAAAGGCGCATCGGCGTCTCCGAGTTGGGTAGTATCGCCCGACGAGCGTGACGCGGCACCGCCATCACCGCAACCGTCCCGTCGTCACGTAGTAGAGCTCCGTACCGTCGGCATTCCACCTTGGTGTGTCGGCCATCGCCTGTCCGACACCTGGTTGTCTGAGGACCCGGCCGCAGGAACGGCTGAACGTAGACCTCGGGTTGTCCAGACAGGTCCGAAACGTAGGCTATCCAATTACCGTCCGGAGAGAACCGAGGATTTAGTTCATCGCTAGCGATTGTGTCTGTAACAGGTATCGGCGCGGTCGGCAGTGTCCAGCGCGAAGGGCCCAGATGTCCTCGTGCGCCGGCCGATCGTCGGTTGGCGGTTCTTCCTGAACGAATAGGAGATATCGGCCGTCGCGTGACCAGTCATACACCCTTTGTTCCTTCGTCGTTTCCAGCACCAACGTGTCCTCATCGGCTAAAGCGTCGACCGCGCGGCGGTAGATCCGGCCCAAGTTCCCCACGATAGGAAGTGAAGGCGATGGCGCCTCGCATCAGGCGACCAAATCGGCGTGAAATCCGCCGCGCTCGTCGGTAGTCAGTCGCTGCGTAATCCCCCTCGTCAACGTCACGCGTCCAAATGTCGATGTTCCCCTGAGTATGGATATCGACGAGCGATGCGTTGGCCGTCGGGCGACAGCTCCGGGTTGAGGTATGCGCCCCGAGGCGCGGCGAGGCCGAGGAACGTGCCCGACACGATCGAACCAGGTCTGAGCTCCGTCTCGATATCGGGCGCCGCTAGGTACGCCAAGCTACCGTTCGCCGACACCGAAAACGGAAGCGACGTTTCCGAACTGGCCGCCGCGCGCTCCGCGACCTCGAATGGCTTCGCCAGACAATGCGAGTGTGTCGACATCGAATGTCTGCGCCATGAGCGCAGCCCCCCTCGTGAACAAGATGTGTCCCGGTTGGAGCATAGCGAGCCGGGGACTGAATGCCGATGAGTGCCTGCCGGTCCGGGGAATCGAGGCTGCCCGACGTAGGCCTGCGATCTCGCGAAGCCGCCACTGACGACGTTGAACAGAAAGCGGCGTCCGTCGGGGAGAAATTCCGGTGCCGTGTGCCACTGGTCTCCCGGCGGACTCTGTCGTAAAGTCGTCACCGGCATCGGGTTGACCGCCCGCGGCCGAAACCGCGTAGGAGTGCCGCTCCCGGTGGCAATGAGAATCACTCCTTGCGTGCCCCAGGACGCGCCCAGGATCCCTTGCTCGTTTTCTGTGATCGGTGCAGATCATTTGCGCAGCGCCGCCCGCTGCAGGGATCCGTTTCAGGCGCCCGCCGGCGAAGAATCCGAGCTGTTGACCGTCGGGCGACCAAAACACGTCCGCAGGCGTTCTCGGTTCCTGCCGAGCGGCTGCGCATCGTGTTTGAATCGATCGGTCGCACCCAAATCACTCGGCGCGCCGCCGCTCGACGCCGCGACGAACGCGAGCTTGCGGCCGTCCGGCGACAACGGCTGGCCGACCTCGAGCGGTCCGCGCTGCAGGCGCTTCGACGGTGAATGCGGCTACGCGCGTGTCCGGTAGAGGCTCGCGTCGTAAAGCAATCGCCGTGATGGCAGCGATCGCGAGCGGCCCCGATTGCGACTGTCGCCCACGCGAGCTTGCTCCGGCGCGGCGGACCGGACGGAAGTGCGGCATTCGGGGTTGCGTCGCCCGGCGATGTCCTGCAAGTCGGGAAGCGCATCGCCGATGTCGCGAAGGCGATGGCGAGGGTCCTTGCGCAAACAGCGCTCGATGAGGACGCGTAAGGCGAGCCTGGAGTCGCCGCCGGCAGCGCGGTCCAATCGGGCTCGCGGGCGAGCACGCCAGCCAAGCGTGTCCGACGCTGTTTCACCGCTCGGGAACGCCTGCCGCCCACTGAGCATCTCGTAGAGGATGCAGCCGAAGGCCCAGATGTCGGTGCGGCGATCTACCATCTTGCCGCGCGCTTGCTCGGGGCTCATGTACGGCGCCGTCCCGAATACGACGCCGCCGACGGTGAGCATCTCGCTCAGCGTCGGCGATTTCTCTTGGTTCGCCGTGCCCTCCGCAGGCGTATGAATTTTGGCAAGGCCGAAGTCGAGGACCTTGACGCGGTCGTCCTCCGCAATTTTCACGTTGGCGGGCTTCAAGTCGCGATGCACGATCCCTCGTTCGTGCGCTGCGTCGAGCGCGTCGGCGATTTGGCGCGCGATGGCGACGATCTCGGCGATCGACTCTGACGTGCCGCTACTGTCGTGGCGGCGCCCACGGGAGAAGCGTGCGGCAATCCAGCTCGGCGAGGGTAGGACCTTCGACGAGCTCCAGAACGAGTGCGCGCACGCCGGAGGATTCCTCGACTCCGTGAATGGTCGCGATATTTGGATGGTTGAGTGCGGCCAGAAGGTGCGCTTCGCGGCGAAATCGTGCCAAACGATCGGCGTCGGCGGCGAATGCTTCGGGGAGGATCTTGATAGCGACGTCGCGATGCAGCGTCGTATCGCGGGCGCGATAGACCTCGCCCATGCCGCCTGCGCCGAGAGGACCGACGATCTCGAAAACGCCGAGACGAGTGCCGACGGACAGCGTCAGTGTAGTGCCCCTGGCCACAAGAGCCGACCGTAGCTTAGCGAAGCTCCGTGGAGTGGAACAAGGCGACAGCTTGATGAGTCAACGAACCAGAGACTTTGGCAGGCAGGAGCCGACAAGCCGGCTCATTCGCGCTCCCGTATGTGCTTCGGCCAGATGCCGTAGCGGCCCGCAGAGAGAATACCGTTTGGATCCAGCGCATCCTTGAGGGTCGCGTGGAAGCGCGCCAGCGCGTTGTCGTCCATCGAGTAGGTCGACATCGCGAGGTCCATGAATCCTGCGTGTGCGCGATACTGTCCCCAGCCGTGCTCGGCCGCGAGCTTGACGATGCGCTCGTACGCTGCACGCACGCGGAGGTTCGCTTCGCGATTGCCCCGCCACGTCGGAAACGATGACACCAGCAGCATCGTTCGCGGATGGAATGAGCTGATCATCCCCAAGCTCGCGCCGACGTCAGCCTGGGCGAGCGCACGGCCGATTACTTTGAGCGCCTCGAGCACGTCCTGTCCCGTCATTGGCACGACGACCGCGAAATCGATGTGCCCGTCCGCAATCCCGTATTGGGTCATTGTGCGTTCGCCGAAGTTGGTCAAGCTCGGAATCCCGAGCAGAGCCTTGTCGCGTGCGCGCTCGCGTGTTTCAGCGCTCATCGGGAAACGATAAGTCGGGCCGTCGGCGAATTGGATGCCCGGGATGGACGAATATCGTTGCACGACGTAGACCCAGCGCGCATCGACGATGGGTTCGGGGCCGTAGAAAGTGAAGCTCGCCTCCCAGAAACGGCTGTCGTGCGCTCGTGCGTATCGATCCCATTGCGCGGCATCTCCGCCGCCCTCGCTCGCCGCAAGAGCCTCGAATTCCCCGTCGCGCGGACCGTTGAGCACTGGGCTATCGAGCAAGAACTGCGAGTCGATCACGCCCGAATACACGAGGTTCGCGAGAGTCGCGACCATCGGAATCACGTCGTCGTGGCGGGGCGCGCTCACGCGCAACGCACGCACGACCTCGGGCTCGGGCAGCAGCCAGAAGCCCATCTTCGTGACGATGCCAAAATTCGACTGCGAGAAGAGACCGTCGGCATACGGACCGATTCCGTACTTGTACTGCGACCAGGTTTTCGCGCCCGGAAGTGCCCCCATCCCGGTTCTGAGGACGCTCCCGTCCGCCAGCACGACCTCCATTCCGCACTGCGCGCCGAAGTGATCGCGCAGCGGCGTCATGCCGACGCCGTGATCGAGAGCGTTGCCGACAAGACTGCCCCAGCCCGGTGTCGGCACGTCGAGCATGAGCTTCAAACCGCGATCCTGGATGTGCCGGTAAAGATCGAAGTAACTGACTCCGGGTTCCACGAGCGCGTACGCGTTCTGCTCGTTGACTTCCAACACGCGGTTCATCCGCTTCAAATCGAGAACGACGCTTCCGGAGAGAACAGGTGCCGAGCCGCCATAGGCGAGGTTCTTGCCGGTCGAGATCGCATAGAGCGGAATTCGATAGCGGTTCGCTATGCGTACGACCTCCTGTACCTGCTCCAAACTGTGTGGCGCGACGGCCGCCGATGCGACACGCTCGTCGTTCTCGTCCCAAAACGGGGAGTAGGCGTCGCGGTAGAGAGAGACGTCCTCGGGGTCGCTGAATACCCATTCGGTGCCCACGGCACTCGCGAATGCGCGCAGCGCCGCCGAGAAATCACGTCGGCCCACACCAGGCGGCAGCGTCATGATTTGCAGTGATGTGTCGTCAAGGCGATCACACTAGCGAGCGAATTCGCGCGCTGCGAGTGTACGTGACCAATACGATCGATCGCATGCAGCGAACCGAACAGTTCGCTAGTTTCCTTAAGAATTTTGAAGGCGTCATTTTCACGCTGCCGTAGGTTTAGATTGATTGTCGTCGCGAGATTGGATTACTTTGCGAGTCGCGAACGAGCACAGCGTTCGCTCTCGTTCGGCGGATAGCGCAAGATGAGTATATGCGCCTATCGAATTCGCGATCGTAGGTGAAGAAGTAATAGATAAGGGGAAACTATGCGCAACCTGGAACTGGCCTCGATCGGTGGGGCCGTGTTGGTGGTCGGGCTGGTGACCGCAACGTGCGTATCGGCGCAGGTGCCGATCGTCCCGCGGCGGTTCCGACCGAAGACACCGCGGCGGCTGTCGCCGATCGCAACTGGAAGGTACCGCGGACGTCATGGGGCGATCCGCACCTCGAGGGCGTCTATAGCACCGACGACATGCGCAGCGTTCCGCGCGACCGGCCCGAAGAGTTCGGGACGCGCGAGAAACTGACGCCCGAGGAGTTCGCCAAGCGAGCCCAAGAAGATGCCGAACAGCGCGATCGCATTCTCAATAAGTCATCGTACTCATCCAATAGCGTCGGCAGCCGCACGTTCGGCTGGACTTCGCAGGTCATCGATCCGCCGAACGGCCGGATACCGCCGATGAACGAGACGGGGCTTGCGCGCGCGGCCCGATGACCGCGGCACATACGGCGCGGGACCGTTCGACACCTTCGAGGATTTCCACCTGTATGACCGCTGCATCACTCGCGGCATCCTCGGCTCCTCGTTAGCGGTGGTCTATGGCAACGGCATTCGAGTCGCGCAGAGTCCCGATTCGGTCGTCATCAGCTACGAGATGCTCGCCGACTCGCGCGTGATTCCGCTAGACGGTCGCCCGCATGCTCAAGAAACATCAACCAATACGTGGGCAATGCGCGTGGCCATTGGGAAGGCGACACTTTGGTGATCGAGACGAAGGGTCTGACCGCGAAGACGAGCGTCGGCGGCAACGGCATCGGCGTGCGCCATAGCGAAGCAATGACGCTCACGGAGCGGCTCAGACGCGTCGACCCCGAGATGCTCGAGTATCGTGGTCACCGTGGACGACCCGCTTACGTACACGGTGCCGTTCACCCTGCGAATGATGTGGACGACTCAGCCGGGCTACGAGATCTATGAGTATTCGTGTCACGAGGCCAATCGCGCGGTCAGCGGCGGACTCGGCGGCGAGCGCAACTATGAGCAGCGTGTTCGGGAAGCCGTCGCCAAGGGCGAACCTCCTCCCGAGCGGCTTCCGAGCCAGGCCAATTTGGCGCCTCTGCCTGAGGACAAGGAAGTGTTCATCAACATCAACGAAGGAGAGCACGTCAAGTAAGCCCGTTTGCGGTGCAACAAGTCCGCAGCTCGGGCGCGAGCTCTACCATCGCGAGCGCCTGGAAGGGCGCACTGTTGCCGGCTTAGTCCATCAACTGTCGGCGCGATAACTACAAACGACCGGAGGTCTCGACTCATGCGACTGCGATTTCCCTTTAAGCACGCGGTGTCATCACTTGCGCTGCTGTCGGCCCTCGCGCTGTTTGCCGGGACTGCATCGGCCCAGCAAGCGCAACGGGTCGCGCGCGTCGGCGGCCATCCCAACC
This sequence comes from uncultured Gammaproteobacteria bacterium, assembly GCA_963744305.1. GTDB lineage: Bacteria > Pseudomonadota > Gammaproteobacteria > Steroidobacterales > Rariloculaceae > FEN-1219. Next base: position 97,859 of record CAVUTF010000006.1, on the reverse strand, counting down.
TCAACGGTGTGTGGCAGGCGATGAACACGGCGAATTGGAATCTCGAAGGCCAATCCGCAGAAGCAACGGAGTTCTGGCAGCTCGGCGCCTTGTTCGCGGTCCCCGCCGGAGCAAGCGTGGTCGAGGGAGGGACGATTCCTTATCTGCCCGCAGCGCTAGAGCAGCGGGAAAAAAACAAAGCTAACTGGCCCGCCGCGGATCCGGAGACGAAATGTTTCCGTGCAGGCATCCCGCGCTCCACGTATCTGCCCTATCCGTTTCGCATCGTTCAGGGCGACGGCGACATTATGTTCATCTACGAGTTCGCCACCTCGAACCGTACGGTCAAGATGAACAATCATCTTTCACCGGACGAGGTTCTCGTGGAGCAGTGGTTGGGCTGGTCGAACGGCCGCTGGGAGGGCGACACGCTCGTGATCGACGTATTCGGTCTGATCCCGGACACTTGGCTCGATCGCTCGGGCAATTATCATCAGGGCATGACCGTCACCGAAAGGTACACGCCGAGAGGCGAGAATCACCTCTGGTACGAGGCGACGATCACGGATCCGAAAACGTACTCGCGTCCTTGGAAGATTTCCATGCCCTTGTATCGAAGGATGGAGCCCAATGCCGAGATCTTCGAGTACAAGTGCGTCGAGTTCGCCGAGCCGCTACTCTATGGTGAGCTTCTGAAAGAACCTATAACGAGCTCGCGCCAATAGGGCGGGCAATTACAACAATGGTCCGGAAAATGAGATCAGGGGATTCGAGGACGCGAAGGAGAACCTCATGAACGTGAAGACGCTCGCGGCCGTGGCCGCTACCGGTGGGCTGCTGATGCTCTGCAGCGTATCCAGCACACTTGCGCATCACTCTTTCGCATCGGAATTCGATGCCAATCGGCCAATCGAATTGACCGGTGTCGTGAAAGAAATGCGTTTCAGCAATCCGCACTCGTGGATCTATCTCACGGTGAAGACCACGGCCGGCGAGGTTCAAGACTGGGCCATCGAAGGCGCGGCGCCCAATGCGCTGCTGCGGCGGGGTTTCAGCCGCACGTCGTTACCGGCAGGAACGGAAGTCTATGTGCGCGGGTTCCAAGCGAGAGACCGCACGTTCCGTGCGGCGGGGCGCGACATCACGCTGAAGGACGGCTCCAAGCTCTTCGTCGGCTCGACGGGCGTGGGCGCGCCGTTCGAGGGCGAAGAAGGCGCGTCCGAGGAATAGACCGCACGCCGCGAATGCGGTGCGAGACGCGCTCCCATCAGAGGCCGAGCGCGTCCAGCAGCGTCTCGTTGTACATGATGAGCCGCCCGAACATGATCACGGCGAGCCAAGCCACGAGTGAGACGCCGGCGATGACCTTCGCGTTAGCCGGTGCCGCGCTTTCCGGGCCAAGGCCGCTGACTGCTCGCGCGGTTCCGGTCGCATAGAAGGCGAGGAGGTTCAAGCCGGCGATCGCCACGATAATCATCTTGATTTCAAACGACAGGTTCGTGAAATACCAAATGGTCCGCCGGCCGGATTGCCCGCAAGAAACACGAATCCGGTCACCGCATTGATGACGAATCCCGCGATCCCGAGCGGAATGAACTTCTCGAGCAGTGCGATCGATAGGCCTTTTCCAAAACCCAAAATGCGCAAGTCCACCGCGCCGACGGTGCCGACCAGCAGCGCCATGCCGACGAAGTGCAGAATTTCGCAAACAGGCCAAATCCAGGCGCTGTTCGTGACATACGGTTCCAGCCCCGTCCGCAACATCAGATCCGATAGCGCCTCCACCGCGTTCGCCTCCTCAGAAGATCGAGTCCACGACGCCCGGATACGCGGTGAGCCGTCCCGTGATGACCGCGAGCGCCCATAGAGCGATCGATGCGATCGCATAAGGTCGAGCGCGAGCTACCAAGTCCGGTGCAGCTAGGACAGCCGGGTCATCGAAGATTCGCGCCCGCATGAGCTCGAGATTGATCATCGCCAGCGCCACGAAACCGAGCTTCACAAGAAACATTACGCTCGCGAGATCGGCGCTCAGGTTCGCCGCCAGCAGCGCCAGGCCCGACAGGGCATTGATCGTGAAGGCAAAATACATCCATGGATAGGTCTTACGTAGCGCACCGACCGATAGCTCAGGAACGAACCCGAGCAGGCGAAGCGCGACGAGGGTGTTGACGCCGACGATCACGGCAAGACCCATCGCGTGCAATGACAAAATGGATATGTACGCGAATATCGAAGGCGACGAGCGCACCCATTCTGCGAATGCGCTGTACTCTATGGTCTCGATCCAGCTCATACGAAAACGTGCGAACCCCGCCCGGCCGGCCTTGGCGCGGCGCGGCCGTTTCAGATGTGGCCCTGGTCCCTGCGTGGAATCGGCAAAGCGAACGGGCGTTTAACTGCTAGAAGAACGTTTGTCGTCGTTGTCACGTAACGGGCCGCAAGCGTAACACTCCGCGGCGCTCACTGACCAATACGGCCCTTGCATGACGTGCTCCTTTTTCGCGGCGCAAGAATCCGTCGAAATGCGCGCTCGTAAAGCAACAAACGTCGCATGCAGTCCCTGAGCTTCCAGAGACCGTACGGTGTGGTCTGGCTGACAATGAATGGAGGTTTACTTTTCGTCCTCGATCACTTTCGCTTGTTGAAACTCGCGTCGCGCGGCCGCACTGGAGGATTGTTGCGTTTCGTTCGTTATCTGTGATACACAAAAAATCGCAGTGCAAGTCGCACGATGACAACGTCAAGTTTTGTCGAAGACCATCGGCGTCGTGTCGCGACGCGAGTGTCAGCAGGGGAGCCTCTAAACGTTTCGAACGCCTGTTTTCGGCGGATTAGCCGTGAAGAAACAAAAGCCGGTACTGCCAGTAATCGCACCGTCTCTCACTGCATCCGCAGTTCTCATCGCGCTCGATGGTGTGGCGCTGCCGGCGATACGAACGAGAAGCGAGGTGTAGTGACATGATCGGATCGATCGTTCTCGCGCAGCTTGCGACGGGTCTGTTGAGCATGCCCTGCGAACGTATCGAGGGGGTAGCTCTAGAACGTGCCCACGTGACGAGCGCGCGCGTCGTGCCTGCAGGCCCGTTCGTCGCGCCCGTGACGCCGGGTGTCGAGCCACCGGCCACGACGCGGGAGCCGATTCCGGCTCATTGCCGCGTGACCCTCGTTCTCGAGCCGACGACGGATTCGAACATCAACGTCGAGCTCTGGATGCCCACAGAAAGCTGGAACGGCAAATTCCTGGCCGTAGGCAACGGTGGCTGGCCGGCCGGATCCAGCGTTATGACGACATGCAGGCAGCACTGCGCCGCGGCTACGCGACGGCGGGGACCGACACCGGTCACTCCGCCGCCGACGGTCCGGACGGCATGTTTGGCCTGGGACACCCGGAAAAGGTCGTGGATTTCGCGTATCGCGCGATCCACGACATGACGGTGAAGTCGAAGCGGTTGATCGCGGCTTTCTACGATCCGCCGCTCGACTATTCGTATTTCAAGGGGTGCTCCACCGGCGGTCGTCAGGCCGTGATGGCCGCGCAGCGGTACCCGGGTGATTTCGACGGCATCATCGCGGGTGCGCTGGCCAACCGACACATCTATATGCATACCGCCGGCGTCGCTCGCCGCATCGAGATCGCGCGCCATCCCGAGCGCGCCATTTCCGCCGAGAAGGCGCAATTGGTGACGGATGCGATGATGAAAGCGTGCGACACGCTCGGTGAAGGGTTCCTCAACAATCCGCGTCAGTGCCAGTTCGACTTTTCGACCCTCCAATGCACGGCGAGCGGCTCGACCGAGGGTTGCCTGAGCGAGCCGGAGATGCGCAGCGTCGACGTGTTCTACGGCGGGTTGAAAAACAGCAAGGGCGAGGTGATTTTCTCGGGCCAGGCTCTTGGCAATCCGATGCGCGAGCTGCGTCCCGAGGACATCAGCAACCCGGTGTCGGATACGGTGAGGATTCTCGCTTTCCAGAATCCGAGCTATGACTGGCACAGCTTCGACTTGGATCGAGACATGCCGTTGATCGCGGATGCCGTTGGATACGTCGACGCGGTCGATCCCGATTTGCGCGCTTTCAAGGCTCACGGCGGCAAGCTGTTGCTCTACACGGGATGGGGGGACACCGGGATCAGCCCCGAGAACACTGTGCTTTACCACGAGAGCGTGCTTGCCGAAATGGGCGAGCAACAAGACGATTGGATGCGCCTATTCATGGTGCCCGGCATGGGGCATTGCCGCGGCGGCGACGGTCCGCATACGTTCGATACGATCGCCACGCTGGAGCGCTGGCGGGAAAAAGACTCGGCGCCGGACCAAATGCTCGGTACGAATCCCGAGAGAGACTTGACGCGACCGCTCTGCCCGTACCCGCAGTATGCGAGATACGACGGCAACGGAGATCTCAAGGATGCAGCGAATTGGGCGTGTGCGAGCCCCTAGCTGCCGCTCGATGCCGTACGAATCTCGAGAGATCAGCATGATTCCTCGACAATGTCGCGCGGTGCGACGGTTCGGTCACGGCGCTGCCTTGTACGTCGCGGCCGCGTTGCTGGCGTTCCCGTTCGAGGCTCCCTCCGCAACCTCTGTCCCCAAAGGCACACCCGAAGAAGTCGGCATGTCCTCGGAACGCCTCGAGCGCGTAACAGAAGTCGTTCGCTCGCACATCGAGGCCGGTGACGTTTCCGGTGTCGTGACGTTGATCGCGCGCCGCGGCCGCATTGCCTACTTCGAAGCCCAGGGTTTCGCGAACATCGAATCGCGCACGCCGATGCGCACCGATGCAATCTTCCGGCTCGCCTCGATGACGAAGCCGATCGTCGGCGTCGCAATCATGATGCTGGTCGAGGAAGGCAAGATTCGCTTGACCGATCCCGTTTCTCGCTTCATTCCTGAGTTCAGCAAGCTCGACAAGGTGGCTGTGCCGGCGGCCGGCTCCGGACGCGCTTACGACGTCGTTGCCGCAAGTCGGCCGATCACCGTCCGCGACTTGCTGACGCACGGCTCGGGTCTCGTTAGCGGTGGGCTGGGCGCAGCGGCCGCACCGGAGCTCGCGCCGCGCACGCCGCGCGATACGCTCGCCACCTACATCCCGAAGCTTGCGGCCGTGCCGCTCGACTTTCAGCCGGGCACGCTCTGGCGCTACAGCGGCGGAGCCGGCTTCGATACCTTGGGCAGAATCGTCGAGGTCGCCTCCGGTCAGACGTTCGATGCCTACCTCGAGGCAGCGCATATTCGCTCCTCTCGGGATGACGGATATCGGCTTCTACTTCACGGACGCGCAGGCGCGGCGACTTCCGACGATGTATGAGCGGACGGCGGAAGGCTTGAAGCCCGTCGAGCGTGAAATGAACAGAGTCTATTTTGGCGGTGGCGGCGGACTCGCGAGCAGCGCGGAGAGCTACCTGCAGTTTGCGCAGATGTTGCTGAACGGCGGCGAGCTCGCGGGCACCCGTTTGTTGAGTCCGAGGACCATCGAGCTCATGACGGCGAACCACACCGGCGACATGGTCAATGGACAGTTCGGTCGCCCGGAGCGCGGCATGGGCTTTGGGCTCAGCATGCAGGTGGTGCAGGACCCGGTGGCTGCGGATCTTGCGGTGTCGAAGGGCGCTTATGGTTGGGCCGGCGGGACGGGAGTGAGCTTCTGGATCGAGCCCGCGGAGGAGATGGTCTCCATCTTCATGATTCAAGGCGGCTCGGGCGGCGCACTTCGCCGGGCGGTCGAGAACGCGACGCGGCAAGCTATAGTCGATTGAAAATGGACGTCGACGGGAGAAGGGACATGCTTCGGCCGCTACAACTCGTGCTGCTTTGCGCCGGCGCAGCCGGCGTGGTCAGCTCCGCGCACGCGCATCACGGTTTTGGCACGTTCGATTTGCAAAAAGACCTGACGATCACGGGCATCGTGACGAAGATCGACTTCGTGAATCCGCACTCGTGGCTGTATCTGGCCGCCGTCGACGAGAACGGCCAGGAAGCCAACTGGCGCTGCGAGATGCGCGGGGCAACGGTGCTGCGCCGCTCGGGCTGGTCGCCGGAGATGTTCGCGAACGGGGAGAGAGTCACGATCTCGGGATCGCCGGACCGCAACGATGCACGATCGTGCTATGTGAGCACGATCACCTGGGCGAACGGCACCAGCATGAACCGGTATGGCCAACGCGAGAAGACCGAACCGGTCGCGCGGCCCGAGCGCGAGCTCAGGCTCGCGAGCGGCGAGCTGAACATCTCGGGCGATTGGGCGCCGGAGCAGATGGTGATGACCGACCCGCGCGGCCGAGAAGGCACTCTCGTACCGCTCAGCACCGCTGATGAGTTCGAGCCTGGCGAGGTGCCGGAAGGCGCCGCACCGATTGCGGGCGCCCGCAACGCGACGCCGCAGGCAGGCGGTGCGCCGCGGCCGCGGCCGAGCCCGGTCGAGCTCACCGAGGCCGGCAAAGCGGCGGCGGAGGGCTACGACTCGCGCTCGCCGGAAGACAATCCGCGCATGCGTTGCGAGACGACGAGCATCATCTTCGATTGGACGTTCGACGGCCCGGTCAACCGGATCACGCAACGCGGCGACACGATCACGTTGCAGTACGGCCAGCATGGCTTCACGCGCACCATTCACATGAACGTCGCCGAGCATCCGGCAACCATCGAGCCGAGCCGCGCCGGTCACTCGATCGGCCGCTGGGAGAACGACGTGTTGATCGTCGACACGATCGGCTTCTTGCCCGGTCTCTTGACCGGCTCGACGCTGCACAGCGACCGCCTGCACGTCGTCGAAAGATTCACCTTCGACCCGGAGAGGGTCGCGATCACACGCTCGTATACGGCAGAAGATCCGCTCTACTTCGTCGGCCAGCTCAAGGGGTCCGACACCATCTTGGTGGCGGATGTCGCGTATTCGCCCGATCCTTGCACCGAGCTCACGTTCGTCGATTACTCGCGCGAGGGTCAGGCCGCGCCGGCGAGCGAGCCGGCCGCGCCCGCCGAGAAACCGCCGGCGAAGCCGTGGTGGAAGTTTTGGGATTAGGCGGACCACACAGGCATGAGTAGCTCCAAGTACGTTGCCGGCGCGTTGCTCGTGCTGCTCGGCGCGCCACTCGCCGCGCAGCAGCAAGTACCGTTTCGCGGCGACACACCGATTGCACCGCAAGGCCTGAGCGTCCGCCCGCTGCCGAACGAACCGGTCGCGTATGCAACCGCGGAAGGTCAGGACATTCGAGTCGTAGTGCTCGTTCGCGGATTGACGCGGCCGTGGAGCCTTGCGTTCGTCGGCGACGGCGCGATGCTCGTCAGCGAACGAGTCGGACGGCTCCGAGTGATCCGCAACGGCGAGCTCGACCCGCAACCGGTTGAGGGCCTACCCGAGGTGCGGGCGGAGAACCTGTCGGGTCTCATGGACATCGCGCTGCACCCGAATTTCTCGAGCAACGGCTACGTCTACTTGAGCTACAACAAGCCGCTCGCTGCGGACGACGCCGCGCTCGCGATTGCGCGGGGACGGTGGGATGGGCGCGCATTGCGCGACACGCGCGACATCTTCGTCGCCGGAACGGAGACCGCCGGCGTGTCGCGGCTTGCGTTCGGCGCCGATCGGATGCTGTACATGTCGACCGGCGGCGGCGGTCAACAGCAACCGCAGGACCCGAACGCGCACGGCGGCAAGGTTCTGCGTCTCACGGACGAGGGCAAGGTGCCTCCCGACAATCCGTTCGTCGGGCGCAGCGGCTACAAGCCCGAAATCTTCACGCTCGGTCATCGCAACACACTCGGGCTCGCCGCTCATCCCACGACCGGCCGAATTTGGCAGTTGGAGATGGGCCCCAATGGCGGCGACGAGCTCAACGTGCTCGAGCCCGGCGGCAACTACGGTTGGCCCCTCGTGAGCTTCGGGAGAACATATCCCGGCCCGTGGCAATCACAGCATTTCCAGCAAGAGGGCTACCGCGATCCCGTCGTGTTTTGGGTGCCGTCGATTTCCACCTCCGGCCTCGCTTTCTACACCGGTGATCGGTTACCGAAATGGAAGGGCGACATTTTCGTTGGCGGGATGCGTTACGGGGAAATTCCGAATACCGGACGCCTCGAGCGCATTCTGATCAACGAGAACATGGAAGAGCTGCGGCGCGAGCCGTTGCTGGTCGATTTGCGGCAGAGAATCCGCGACGTTCGACAAGGACCGGACGGATTGCTGTATTTATTGACCGACTATGACGACGGAGCATTGCTCCGAATCGAACCGGTGCCCTGACGCGTCAAGCGGCCTCGATTGGGAAGCCGCTTTCCCGCCACGCTTTCATACCGCCATCGAGCGCGCTCGCGCGCAGAAACCCCAGCTCGCGCAATGTCGCGGCTGCGAGCGTGGAGATCTTGCCGAACTCGCAGACGGTCACGATTCGCGTCGTTGGGTTTGGAAGCTCCTCGTTCACCCGCAGCTCGAGCTGGCCTCGCGGTAGGTGGCGCGCCCCCGGGACGTGACCTGCGTTGTATGCGTCGCGCTCGCGGACGTCGAGCACGACGAGCTCACCATTGTGTCTTGCTATGCGTGCGTTGAGCTCCGCGAGCGATACGAACGCGGTCTTGGCACTCGCTTCCTCCAGGAGTTGGCCGACCGTCTTGCCGCCCGTCATGTTGGTCCGCAGCGCTTCGGTGAGATGCGTCGGGGCCGTCAAGTTCAATTGCTGCATCATCTCGACGAACGCCGCGCGCTCACGTTGCTGCAGCCGCGGGTTGCCCGCGAGCTCTTGCGCGATCGTGCTCGAGCCCTTCTGCTTGTAGTCGTGCGCCGGGAATACTTTGAGCGCTGGATCCAACTTGAGGATCCCGCTGAATAGGCTTTCGTACAGCGCCTCCGGATCACCGGTCGGCAAGTCGGTGCGCCCGGTGGCGCCGATCAGCAATGTGTCGCCGGTGAAAATCCGATCCTTCGCGAGCAAGCACATGGAGTCGCGCGTGTGACCCGGCGTATGGATGGCTTGCAGCCGCAGATGACCAACGACGAGCATGTCGCCGTCCTGCAGGCGAAGGTCTGCGAACGGCGCTGGGCTGTCGCGGTGCATGACCACGGGCACGTTCAGCTTCTTGGCGAGCTCGCGCGCGGCTGAGAAGTGATCTGCATGCGTATGCGTGTCGATGATGTAATGAATCCGCAAGCCGTCGCGCATCGCCGTGACTTGATAGCGATCGATCTGGTGGATCTCGGGATCGATCAGCGCCGCCGCACAAGTTTCCTCGCAGCCGATCAGATAGGACTGGCAGCCGCCGGTCGCGATTTGCTCGAAGATCATGCGTGCCCCCGTTCGGCGGACGTCCCTAGAGTTTGTCCCGATTCTGGCGACTCGAGCTCGCCGTGGCAATTACGACGACCGTGGTCAGGCAGCTCGGGGCACCTCGGCGAGGGGCTCGTCCGCACGCTGCGAGCGAGTGGTTACGGCGTGGTCGGCCTCGATGTCCGAGTCGGACTACAACGACAATGGTCGCGCCGTGGCCGAGCCCGCGACACGACTTTGCGCGACTGATCGAGTGCCTGAGCGCCAACAGCGACCGCGCAGCGAGCTCGTGAGGGCAGTGGGCTCGAAAGGTTTATCATTCACGAGGGTTCGAGCAAGGTCCGTATCCCGTCGAGTGAGAAACAGATCACTTCGAGACAGCAGCAGATATCGTTTGTAACGACTTGATAATACAAATACTTATTTGGCGTATTCGGGTCTGAGGAGAAGCGGATGTTTGCGAGACTCATGGGCCTGAAAACACTCACACCGGCCAAGCTCAATGACCTGCTCGCCAACAAGGCCGTGATTCCTATTGACGTCAATGGCCGCGGCAGTTGGGCGAAAGCGCACGTTCCCGGCGCGATGAATCTCGATCCCTATGGCTATACCGACAGCGAGCTTCCACCGGAGAAGACTTCGGTGTTGGTGTTTTATTGCTCCAACTCGATGTGCCGAAAAGCCCCGCACGCTGCGCGCCGCGCGCAGCAGATGGGATATCCGAACGTCTATGTGATGTCCGCAGGCATCAAAGGCTGGCTCAACGCCAAGCTCCGGACCGAATCTTCGCCGGACGAAGCCGCGCCACCTCCTCACCACTAGTTTGCTACCATCCACGAACGGAGCGAAATCCAGTGCATCGAGGGTGGTATCCGTTCGCCTTGGTCGCGGCAGCTTGGTGCGGGACCGCGTATGCCCATCATTCCATCGGCAGCGTCTACGACAGCGCGCGGCAGGTCACGGTCGAGGGTCGGGTCACCGAGTTCCAGTTCGTCAATCCGCACCCGATCTTGATCATCGACGCGGCCACCGAGAGTCCTGCGCAGCCGTGGCGGCTCGAGATGGACAACCGATTCGAGCTCAGCGAGATCGGGATGTCGGCCGACACGTTCAAGTTGGGAGACCGCGTGGTCGTGACCGGCAGCATGAGCCGCACGCAACCTCAGAGTCTCTACATCCGCCAGCTCGATCGGCCTGCAGACGGGTTCCGTTACGAGCAGGTCGGCAGCCGGCCGCGAATCGACGTGCAACGGCAGCGCTGAGCTGACATGGCGCGGCGGTTCCTGAACAAGAAGACGCACCCGTTTTTTCTTCGTCAACGATGCCGGCGTCCGCACTCGGTACGTCGTCATCTACGGCGACGAGGTCGATACTAAAACCGGCGCCGCGCCGAGCGGCGCCAACTTCAAGACTAGCAACCTGCGAGTGACCGTGGACGCATCGGGCTGAGTGGGACGCGACGCGCCGCTCGCTCCGGTACGCGGCCTCGAGATGCTGACTTTCGTCGACATCGGGCAGGGCGATGCCGCGTTCGTCGTCACGCCGAACGAGCTCTGTCGACGGTGCCTCGCGACGGCGCGCTCGGTTTCTTGATCTGGAAGTACCGCCTCGATGATCCCGCCAACACCTGACGACGATCACTTTTCCGGGCGTCGCCTATTACGAGCATGGCGAGGGCTGATTCCGCTGCTCGGTGCCCTCGAATCAGTGAGACGTTCTACGACGATCGGCTCGTGGACTGATCGACTTCACTTGAGCGATGCTGATCGGGACGTCCTGGCAATGGGCCGACGATGCCCGCTACCCGGCCGAAAGCGCCGACCTCGGTCTGCGCCTGGGCGTCAATATCGCCGTGTATGCGCTGACCCACTGAGACGTCGGGGCGCGAGTCGGCCCTCGCCCGACGATTATGTGCAACAACGGACGCGAATCGGTGGTAGCAAGACTACCTCCGTTGACGCCAACTCAGGGTCGCGCTACGTTTCGCGCAGTAAGATCGTATATGTTTCCGGGGACAGTAATCCAGGGTTTAGTTCGTTGTTAATTTGCCACTTGGGGGGCCCATGAGATCTAAACTTGTTGTCGGCGCCATTGCGGCGTCGGTTTCGTCCATTGTGTGGGCGCAGCAGCAGCAGCAGCAGGCAGGCACAGGGGCTTGAGGAAATCGTCGTCACGGCGACGCGCCGTGAGCAGAATCTTCAAGACGTGCCAATTTCCATCGTCGCCGTCACCGGCGACAATCTCGAGCTGCGCGGCATCGAACGCTGGAGGACGTTGAGTCAGGCGCAGTTCCGAACGTCAGTATCCACAGGTGGCGGCGGCGGCACCGCGAGCACTCGAGCTTCAGGATGCGCGGCATCCCGGACGTCGGCACCTATGTCGACGGCGTCTGGCAGATCGACACGCGGCGGGTTCCTGACGCAGGAGTTCGTCGACATCGACCGCATCGAAGTGCTGCGCGGCCCGCAGGGCACGCGTTCGGCCGCGATTCGCACGGGCGGCGCGATTCGGCTCTGGACGCAAGCGGCCAGCCGAAGAGTTCGGCGGCAACGTCACGGCCACGGTCGGCATCGCTCGATCGGCGCGACGTCAAAGCGGCCGTCGACGTGCCGTTCACCGACAAACTGTTGACCAAGTGGACGGCCGCGAGCCTGTCTCGCGACGGCTACATCACAGAGCCTGACGACCGGCGAGAAAAACGGCGGCATCGACCAGACGATCTTCCGCGGCGACATCGTCTGGAACGCCAGCGACAAGCTCGATCTCCGCGTTCAACTACCTCGACAACGAGAACACGTTCACGGAGCCGAAAGTCGTCCAGGACGCGATTTTCCGACCTACGGCGACCCCGGCATCATGGACGTGCCGTCTTGCCCGAGTTTTACGGCACGGTGGCCGGCCTGGAGCCTTTCAGCCGCCCGAACATCCAAGCCGGCTTTCCGGGCGGCCAGGTCGGCCAGTGGGAAAACCGTTCGAATATCACCGTTGCCGAACAACATGCGAAGCCGAGCAGGCATCGGTCGACATCAACTGGGACTTCGGCGATTCGATGAGCTCCAGTTCTTGACGGCCTACACCGAGCAGTACAACGAGCTCTACGAACGACTGGGACAGCAGCCAGTACGTCATCGTCTACGACTTGAACCAGCGAAGACAACGAGCTCTGCAGCCAGGAGATTCAGTTCACCGGCGGCAACGACCGCATTCACTGGCTCGGCGGCGCCTACTACTGGGAGCAAGACACCACCACGCGTGACACGCGCTGACGTCGTCGGCGAGTTCTTCAGCGGCCAGTACGACATCAACAACGTCTTGAACTCGCCGATCTGCACGGCACCGGTCCCGCCGCGGCGCCGCGCTAGCTGTAACCAGATCATCTTCAACGCTCAACCGGCATCCAGCCGGGCACGGTGCCGACCTTCGCCGGCGCGGCGCAGGCGCGGTCACAACGGCCTTCGACCGTATCCCGCTACAACGAGCGCGACGGGTACGCCGTCTTCGGCGACGTGACGATTCGGTTGACCGAAAAGATGGACCTGTCGCTCGGCGCTGCGCTATCACGAAGAGAACGTGATGTCCGACGCTGCTCGTGTTCACCGGCTTACACGGCGCCGCGGCCCGCCAACTCCGACGCGATTCCATGTCGGCGACCCGTTTGACGGTACGCGCGTCCCGACGCCGGGCGCTCCGGGCTCCCGCTCGAGTTCACTTACGACAAGCTGACGAGCCGCTTCGCGCTGCAGCGCAGTTCAGCGACGACGTCATGGGCTACATCAGCTACTCCGAAGGCTTCAACTCCGGCGGCGTCTCGGCGCCACGATCCAGAGTGTGCGCACCGAGCTTCCCGTTCAAGCCGCAAACGATCGAGAAGTTCGAGATCGGTCTCCGCTCCGACTTCGCGGACGGCAGGGTGCGCTTCAACGCGACGCTGTTCGACACGGCCTGGAAGGACTTCCAGTCTGCCGGCGTCGTGTACGACCAGCCAAGGCCGCCAGGTCCCGCAGTTGCAGACGACCAACGTCGGCGACGCGGCCGCCCAGGGTGTCGAGTTCGAGTTCACGTGGCTTGCCGATCGAGAGCTTGATGGTCAACGTCGGCCTCGGCCTGCTCGACACGGAGTACACGGAGCTGCCGCCGGGCCAGACGAGCGGCCACCTCGCGTGGACGACGCGAAACGGAGTTCGCACGGGCTCCGGACACTTCGTACACGGTCGGCTTGGAGCACACCGCCAACCTCATGAGCGGCGGCGCCTTCCGGACGCGCGTGGACTACAACTACCAGTCCCAGTTCTGGCGCTTCGGAGCCGTTCCTTCGCATGGACGCCTATCCGTCCATTCCGGCCGGCATCTATGACGAGAGCGGCGACTGGGGCATCGTGAACGCGCGGATCGCGTATGCGCCCGCCGATGGTGCCTGGGAGGTCTGCGTTGATCGGGTACGAACCTCACGGATGAGTACATGATCAACTCCGGCTTCTTCCACGGCATCTGGGGCTTCGACTTCGCGACGGTCGCTCGGCCGCGTGAGGTTGGCGCTTCGTTCAACTTCCGCTTCTGACGAGATGGTGCGGTAGCGCGGCGTTACAGCGCGCCGTCACCGCGACGAACCTCGAGCGCCGGCGATTGCATCGCCAACGCTCTTTTTTTTGAGGGCCATGGCCTTAACGTCCGAGCATTCGCCGACCTCGCCGCGACCTTACGAAACCGGCATGGGGCGACATATCCGAAACTGCCTTACGCTCGCACTTCTATGACGAAAGCGGGTCAGCAGCGCTGGGCACGGCGATCTACACGCTGTCCGACCCCCGCGACATTCGTGCCGCGCGCTACGTCGGTCAGACGAGCGCTCCGCGGCAACGGTTGCAGCAACATCTCAACACGGCGCGGCTCTGGCTACCCGATGAGACGCCCTGGTGGATTCGATCCGACGCGCCACCGGCCGCTCTATGAGTGGATCAGGACGCTCTACGCAGACGGATTCCGCTTGCCCGTCATGGTCGTTTGGCAATGGGTCGAGGGAACCGCCGCTGAGGCGCGACTCGCCGAGGTCGCATTGATCCGCCAGTGTCTCGCCGAGCGGCGTTCGCTTCTGAACGCCGAGTGCGCGGCGGCAGGCCCGCAGCTACCCTTGTTGTGAGCGCTTCCGCTGCTCGCGGGCGCGCGTGCCTCGGGCCGATGGGACGCTGTATATTCACGAGCGACCAGCGCACCACGCGACGCGCGGCTCTTTTGAGGGGAACGAACATGAAGAATACGGGAGTGATCCGCGCACTTGGGACGATTGCCTGCGCGAGTGCCGCGCTGTTGGCGGCGCCGAGCTCGGAGGCGCAGCGCGGCGCGCAGAACGGCGAGTGGCCGACGTACGGCGGCGACCTCGGCCACACGCGGTATTCGCCACTCGACCAGATCGATGCGTCGAACTTCAATCGGCTCGAAGTCGCTTGGCGTTTCAAGACGGACAATCTCGGTCCCGCACCCGAATACAACTTTCAGTCGACGCCGCTGATGGTCGATGGAGTGGTGTACTCCACGGCAGGCACACGGCGGGCCGTGGTCGCTCTCGATGCAGCCAACGGCGAGCTGCTCTGGGTTCATCGGCTCGACGAGGGCGAGCGAGGCCAAGTAGCTCCGCGCCAGCTCTCGGGCCGCGGCCTCGCCTACTGGAAGAGCGGCGACGAGGCCCGCGTCATCTACGTGACGCCCGGTTATCAGCTCATCGCGCTCGATGCGCGCACCGGCGACCGCATCGCCGACTTCGGGCGCGACGGCATCGTGGACCTGAAGCAAGAAGCGGATCAGGAGATCGATCCGCTGAACGGCGAGATCGGCCTGCACGCGACACCGATCGTTGCAAAAGACGTGATCATCGTCGGCGCGGCGCATCGCACCGGCGCGAATCCAAAAAGTATTCGCAACGTGAAGGGCTATGTGCGCGCGTACGACGTGCGGACCGGCGAGCGGCTCTGGATCTTTCATACCGATTCCGCAGCCGGGCGAGTTCGGCACGGAGAGCTGGCTCAAGGGCTCCGCCGAGTACACGGGCAACACGGGCGTGTGGGCGCAGATCTCGGTGGACGAGGATCTCGAGACGGTCTATTTGCCGGTCGAGGAGGCTACCGGCGACTACTACGGTGCCAATCGGCCCGGCGATAACCTATTCGCCGAAACGCTGCTCGCTGTCGATCTCTACACCGGCGAGCGGAAGTGGCATTACCAGCTCGTGCATCACGGGATTTGGGATCACGACATCCCGTGTGCGCCGATTCTGATCGACGTCACCGTCGACGGAAGGCCAGTCAAGGCGGTTGCACAGCCGACGAAGCAGGCTTTTCTCTATGTGTTCGATCGCGTAACGGGTGAGCCGCTCTGGCCGATCGAAGAACGGCCCGTGCCGCAAGGGGACGTGCCTGGCGAGTATTACTCGCTGACGCAGCCGTTCCCGACAAAACCGCCGGCCTATGAGCGGCAAGGCGTGACGGAAGACGATCTCATCGACTTCACGCCGGCGCTCAAACGCGAAGCAGCTCGAGGTTGCGTCTTGGCACAAGATGGGACCGCTGTTCACGCCGCCGGTCGTAAGCAAGATCGACGGACCGCTCGGTTCGCTGTGGGCGCCGAGTCAGGACGGCGGCACGAATTGGCAGGGCGGCTCGTTCGACCCGCAAACCAACGTCCTGTACGTCGCATCGCGGGGCTCCGTCGTGAGCAAGGGATTGGTGGCGCCGTATCCCGGGCAGTCGGAGATGGCGTTCATCGAAGGGAACGCCGTGACCGGTCCACGCACGACCGGCGGGTCCGGATCCGCCGCCGGCGGCGGCCGCTCGGAGTTTCAGGCGCCGCAAAACCGAGCCGCGGCAACGATCCGTCGCGCGGCCCGCCGCGGCTCGCGCTGAGCGTGCAGGGCCTGCCGCTGCTCAAGCCGCCCTACGGCAGCATCACGGCCATCGACATGACGCGGGGCGAGATCCTTTGGCGAATCGCCCATGGCGAAACGCCCGACGACATCCGCAACCATCCGTTGCTGAAGGATCTCGACATTCCACGCACGGGCCAAGCGGGCTCGCCTGGAACGCTCGTGACGCGCACGCTGCTGATCGCGGGCGAAACCCTATTCACGACGACGTCGAGCGGCGAGCTCGGCGCGATGCTGCGCGCGTATGACAAAGCGACGGGGCGTGAGGTCGGTGCCGTCTACATGCCGGCCCCGCAAACCGGCTCGCCGATGACGTACCTGCACGGCGAGGAGCAATACATCGTGATCGCGATCAGCGGCCCGCAACACGCGGGCGAGCTTCTCGCGCTCAAGCTGCCGGCTCCTTGACGACACCGGGCGTGAGCTCGACCGGTCGCTCGACGCACTCGTAGTCCATGAGCTCCCAGTCGGTGCGCAGGACGAAGTCGAAGTGCCAGACGTAGGGCTCGATGAATGTCTTGGGGTCCGTCATCGTTAGATCGAGACGCAGGTAAGTCGCGCCGCCCGATTGATCCACGCGGTAGCGCTCTTCGAGCGACATGGCGTCGCTCTTTGGGGTCCCGAGCAGATCGACGATGCGCTCGTCCAGCAGCGTGGTCGTGACGACCAACGTGTCGCCTTCCCAGCGACCTATCGAATAACCGTTCGGCGTGCGCGGGCTGCCCGCCGGTGGCGGCTGCGCACTCATCCGAACGGTGCGCTCCACATCCATGCTCTCGTAGTGAATCGCGAGATCGCCGCCGACCCAGGAGAAAGTCATCGGGCTGCCAGCGGTCAGCGCCCGCGGCATTCCGGGCTCCCCGCAGCCCAAGACCGGATCAGCGCGAAAATCGAACGCTCGGCGCGAGGCGAGGGCGTCGGGCAGCAGCACCGAATCGGGCGGTACGCCGAGAAAGCTGCCGGAGACGACGACTTTGCCGGCCTTGTCGACGTATCCCCAAACGCCCTCGGCGAGCTTAGCGGCCGTCGCGGCCTGCGACTGGGCGAAGCTCACGGTGCCCTGCAGGGCCAGTGCGGCGAGAAACGCTGCGAGATCGAGGCGTCGCATCGGTTCGTGCAAGGACTATTCCTGAAGCTCGTCGATCAGAACGGTACCGTCGGCCTTCGTGAGCTCCGCCAAATACAAGCCGAGGCCTTTGCGCGCGGGTCTGCCGGTCGCGGTCACGCGATCCCCAGCTTTCAGAGTGGACTCGTTCCAACCGCTGCCGCGGATCAGCTTGGTAGCGGGGCCGAACGTCAAGGTCCAATCTTCGCTGCCGCGTTCTCCCGCGACCGCGACGACGATGTACGTGTGCGGATTGATGAGCTTGTACTCTTTGACGACGCCTTCGACCGTCACCTGCCGCGAGTTGTCGAATTCGCCGCCGATGCTGTGGTGGGCGCTCGCCAACAGAGGCGACGAGAAGCGCGACCAGCGGCACCGACCCTGCAATCCGAGCTCTCGATTCCGCGCCCATCCGCTTCTTTTTCTCGTTTTGCCGACGCGAAGTCAAATTCGCGACTGATCGTCATGGTCGACCCCTTGCTCAGAAGCCCACGAGTTCGACGCGCCCGAGAAGGGCCGGGCGGCGCGGATCGTCCGCGTCGGTTAGAAGCCACCCGCCGCGCAGATCGGCGTCGAGGACGAAGCCCTCGACTTTGTGCGGCCACAGCCGGTCACGGGATTCGAGCAGCGGCGTCCAACGCGCCGCGGGGTGGTCCGGCCAATCCTCGACGACGCCGATCGCGGAGCCCGCGACCGGACCGTCGAGCACGGCGTCGGCGGTGTCCTCGGCTGTCGCGACGAATGCCGTGCGCCGCTCCGAAATCAATGCAGCATCGGTGAGCGTGAGACGAATTCCGCCGAGCTCGCCGAGATCGAACGAGCGAGCGTCGAGCACACGCGGCGCGGTTCCGTAGAGCGCAGCGAGGGGCAAATCCACGCTCGAGCTCGGAGTGCTCCCGATGCCTCGATGGAAGAGCCGCAAGCGCTCGCCGTCCGCGATCGCGCCTTCGATGTTCGGTCCTTCGACGAGATTGAGCGCCTTCCGAACACACGCGTAGATCTCGGGACTCTCGACAAATGCAACGGCGGAGCGCCCGATGTCGATGCGGCGCTATCCCGCAGCGAGCGGGCGTCGCACCCGAGCCGAGCACGTGAATCAAGCCGTCGGACGTTGCTACCGCGCACTCGAAGTCGGGTTTGACCTCCTTCGCGAGCGGCGCACCGTCGCCTTCGAGGATCCAAGAAGTCAGATCTAGATCGGGCAACGAAATCCACGTAAGACGAAAAGCGTCGTCGTGCACGGCGAGCAACCGTTTGCCTGCGCGCAATAGTGCAGAGCCGCCGGACACCCCGGGCAGCGGGAATGCAGCCACGACGCGGGCTACGAGCGCGTGATCTTCGATCGCTCGGATCGTGTTTCGCACGTGGGTCAGAGTACCCGAACGCCCGGCGGCGCGGCGCGCAGCGGCGCTGACGCTCGCCTATACTGCGCGAGTTCTCGGGGGAGCCTACGCATGCTTCGTTTTTTGCAGCGCTTTCGGTCGGCGACGTCGATCATCGGTTGGGCATTGCTGGCGGCTCTGTCCGGCACGTCGAGCCGGGCGCAGGAAATCGCCGGGAGCATCCCCGACTTGAGCGAGACGTGGGCGCGCCGCGGCTGCACGTCCGGCCAGCCATGTCCGTTCATCCCATCGCAGCTGCCGCTCAAGGCGCGTGCGATCGGGTTCATGCAAGCCTTCGACGAGGCGCTCGGGCCGAAGTACGACTGCGTCCCCGCGACGATGCCCTCGCTCGTCATCGATCCCTATAACTTCAAGATCGAGCAACAACGCGACCGGCTCGTGTTCACCTACGAGAAGGACGACATCGTGCGCACGATATGGATCAACGGCGGCGGCCCAAAGCCCACGGTGTACGACGTGTATTGGCAGGGTCACTCGGTCGGCCGCTACGAGAACGGCGAGCTCATCGTCGAGACGACGAAATTTCCGTTCGATCCCACGGGGCTCGATGACATGTACAACATCCCCTCATCCACGCAGAAAAAGGTGATCGAGCGATACCGACGCGAGGGGAATCTGCTCAAAGCCGACATCGTTACGGAAGACGCGCTGTTTCTGACCGAGCCCGTGCAGTTCGCGTTCGAGTGGCAGCTCACGGACCAGCCGCTCGAGCTACCTTACGCTTGCGATCCGGAGCTCGCGAAGCAACCCTTGAAGTTCATTCCGTCGAAGTACCAAGATCCGAGCTGGATCGCACTGCCGGCGGTGCCGAGCACACCACCGTCACCGTAAAGCGAAGATGGTTGCACGACATTGGAGTCGCCGAATGACGATCCTTCGAGCAATGAAGGCTCTGCCGGGGTTGGCGGCACTTGCGCTCGGTGCCGCGGCTTTCGGTCATCACGCGCAGGCGCCGTTCTTCGATCAGGACCGCACGGTGGAAGTGCGCGGAACCGTCGTGAAGTGGTACTTCCGCAATCCGCATCCCGTGCTCGAAGTCGAGACGACTGACGGGATCATCTGGGAAGTGCAATTCGCGCCCGCGACCTTGCTCGCCAAACGCGGCTGGACCGAGCACACGTTCAAGCCCGGCGACGCGGTCGTCGCAACCGGCCATCCGTCGCGAGCGCCGGGCACGTTCGGCCTCGAGCATCGCACCCTCGAGCGCGCAGATGGCAGCCCGATCGTGCGCTAGCCTGGCCGAGGGCATCGAATTTCGCGTTGCTCCCCTTCTGCCTTGAGGCCGAGGGGGGTAACATCGGTGACAGCATCTTGGGTCACCGCGATTCGAAGGCTTGCGATCAACGCGCAATGAGGGGGGTTCGTCCTATGAGTGATGCAGATCTCAATGTTGGTATGACCATGATCGAAAGGCGGACGCTCCTGAAGTACGCCGGCGGCGCTGCTCTCGCGAGCGCTGTGGGACTTCCCGGTGTCGGATCAGCCGCCACGGCACCCTACGTGCCCGGCGTCAGCACCACCGAGTTCGACAAGATGTTCGTCGCGAGCGTCACGCCCTACAAACCGGGCACAGAGGACATCGACGAAACCGCGTTCCGCACCTACATGCGCTACTGGGCGCAACCGAAATTCATCGATGCCAACGGCGCGGTGCTCGTCTCTCCCGAGGCCGGCGAGGCGTTCTACCTCACGCAGCAGGAGAAGATTCGGCTCGCCGAAATCGCGCTCGAGGAATTGGGCGACAAGACCAAGGTCTTCAGCGGCGTGATGCAGACCACGACGCGCGCCTGCGTAGAAGAGGCGAAGGCACTGAAGAGAGTGGGAGTTCACGGCCTGTTCCTAATGCCGCCGATCGGCACGATCGACATCGTAGCCGCGTGGGACCCCGAGAAGAACCCGGAGGTCTGGATCGACCAGCTGAACACGATCGCGAAAGCGGTGGACCTGCCGGTCATCATTCATCCAACGGGTGGCAAGTACTTCGCGATGCCGCTGGCGGCGGGGATGAAGATCGTCGATGCAGTGCCGCACATAGTCGGCTACAAGATGATTACCTCCGATCAGCAGGCCATGGCCAAGGCGTTGCGCGCATATACGAAGCGGCACGTCGGAATACTGCCTGCGGGCGCGGGTCGATGCACGAAGCGATCGTGAACGGCTACTTCGATGGCACGGTGAGCGGCTCCTGGAACTACGCGATGGAGCCGATGGTGGACGCCATCGTTGCTGCGCGCGACGAAAAGAACGTCGAGAAGGCGCAACGGATCTGGTCCGACGGGTTGCTCGATCTGCACCGGTTGGTCTCGAATTCGGATCGCGGCTATCGGCTCCACAGCGCTTACAAAGTCACTACGTGGATGCGCGGCCTCATCCCGAGTCCGTTCCTACGCGCGCCGCAACGGCGGTTGCCGATCAACGAGGTGGTCGAGCTGCGTGACGCGCTGAAGAAGGCCCACTTCGACGTCATTCCAGACAGCGAGATGAGGCGCGCGTACCCGGAGCACACTTAAAACGCCGCCGACTGCCTGCGAAAGTCGACGAGCCGGACGCTGCGAATGAGAAGAATGCTGGCCACGCTGCTCGTGGTCGGTTCGGCGCTGATCTTGGCGATGCCGTCCGCGCGCGCGCAGCACGCGGGCGGCTCCGCCGCGGCGTTTTCATCAACCAGCGCCCGGCAGATGACCGAAGCTGCGGTCGCGTTTCTCGCGAGTCTCGATCCCGACCAGCTCGAAGCAGCGACGTTTGCGCTCGACGACAAGACCCGCAGCAACTGGTCGAACGTTCCGCCTTACGCGCACCCGCGGCCGGGGGTCAAGTTCGGCGATCTTAGCGACGCGCAACGCGTACGCCTGCACGACCTGTTGCGAGCGTCGCTGTCGAGCCAGGGCTACCAAAAGGTCGTGGGCGTGATGCGCCTCGACGATATCAACCGGACGCAGCAGGTTGCCGCGCTGCGTGCCGACTCCACGGCGTATAGCCGCGCACTCGCGGACAGCTTCGGCTCGCGGAATTACGCCGTCGCGGTTTTCGCAGATCCGCGCACGGATCAGCGCTGGGGCTGGCTGTTGCAGGGCCATCATCTCGGCGCCAGCTTCACCGTGGCGGAGGGACACGTCGGTTTCCTGCCGCTGTTTCTCGGCGCGACTCCGCTCACGGTCGAGGAGCCCGTCGAGACGGGATGGTCGGCCCTCTCGCACGAGGTGACTCGAGGCTTCGAGTTGCTGCAATCGTTGACGGAAAGTCAGCGCGCGGCCGCTGCCTCGGACGAAGACGTGCCCGGCGACGTGCTGAACGGAGTAGGGCGCAAAGGGAAATTCACGAAAGAGGAAGGCTTGCGCTCGTCCGACATGACGCCGGAGCAACAACGTTTGCTGCGCATACTCGTCGAGGAATACGTGCGCAACGCGGATTTCGATGCTGCCGAAGAACAACTAGCGGCGATCGGCGCGGCGGGCTGGGACAAGCTCGGGCTGTCGTGGCGCGGGAGCGTCGACGATCCGTCGGAGCCGTTCTATTACCGCGTGCAAGGTCCGCGAATCATGATCGAGTGCCGCAATTCCTCGAATCACATCCACACGATCGTTCGCGATCCGGCGAACGATTACGGCGAGGCGTGGCTCGGGCTCACCTACGACGAGCAGATCACGGCCGCCGAGCGCTCGGCCGAGGCCCGGCGCGCCGGCCGAGCAGCCATAGCTGGGGCCACGCGGCGGGCCCATGCCTGCCGTAGCCATTCACCCGCTTAGTCAACACGCCCTAGCGGAGCCACTAGCCGCTGCAGCTTCGTGCTTTGAGGCGTTGGTCGACCTCCCCTCTTGCGCCTACCGAGTCTATCGTGCATACTGTGTATATTGATATGCACAATGTGCTCACAATTTCACAGGCGGACCGTCGCCCGATGTACCTGCAAATCATGGAGCAAATCCGCCATCGCGTGGCCGTTGGGGACTGGCAGCCGGGCCAGGAAATACCTTCGATCCGGGCGATGGCCGTGGATCTGCGCGTGAGCGTTATTACCGTCAAGCGGGCGTATCTGGAGCTCGAGCGCGAGGGAGTCATCGTGTCGCGTCAGGGCAGGGGCTCGTTCATCGCCGACAAAGTCGATCTCGGTACGCAGCCTCCAAGAACAAGAGCTCGATGAACATCTCGAGGCCGCTGCGCGGATCGCGGGTCTGCTCGGTCTCGACCCGACGAACCTGGAAGCGCGGCTGCGGAATATCCAAAGCAATCTAGCGAAGAAACCATGAGCACACCGTCGATCGACATTCGCGGCATCTATAAGCGCTACCGATTCTTCAAGCTCGAGGACGTCTCCTTACGCCTCGAGCCCGGGCAGATCATGGGTTTCGTCGGCCCGAACGGCGCCGGCAAATCAACGACGATCAGGATTCTGATGGGCCTGGTCCGGCAAGACGCGGGCGATGTCCGCGTGCTCGGCTGGGTGATGCCGAAAGAACAGGCCGAGGCGAAGAGGGACATCGGCTTTGTCTCCGACGACATGCGCTTGTTCGACGGCGCCACGCTTGGCTGGCACATGAGCTTCGTGCAGTCGATCTATCCGAGTTGGGACGCGGCCTACGCGAAAACGCTGCTCAAGCGCTTTCATCTGCAAATCGAGCAGCCGGCAAGAAGCCTCTCGCATGGCGAGCGTATCAAGGCGTTGCTCTTGCTCGCGCTTGCGCGGCGACCGCGTGTGCTCGTGCTCGACGAGCCGACTACGGGCATGGACCCAGTCGCGCGCCACGAAGCGCTCGCCGAATTCATGGAGGTGCTCAAGGACGACGAGCGCTCGATCCTGTTCTCCTCCCACAACACCGTCGACGTCGAGCAGATTTCTGATCACATCACGTTCATCGATCGCGGACGGATCGTGGACTCGAGCGACAAAGAAATGTTTCTCGACCGCTGGCGCAGGCTGACGCTCGATCTGCGTGAAGGTGTCGAGCTCAATCCGTCTCCGGGAGTCGTCGATCTCGAGATCAGCGCTCACGCGGCGATCGTCACGACCAACGCATATTCGGCAGATCTCGAGGCCGGCTTCGAGCGCGCCGGCGCGCACGTACGCGACGTGCGGCGCATGACGCTCGAAGAGATCTTCGTCGCGAGCGTCTTGCACAGCCGAAAGGAGCGCGGGGAATGAGTCGTTCTGTGGTGTCGCGACTGATCGCGAAGGATCTGTATTTGTATCGCTGGCTGATCGGTGCAGCCGCGCTAGGCGGTTTCGCGTCGCTGCTCGTCTGGGAGATCAACGAGACGGGACGAGCGAACCTGGGTCTCATCTTGTTCATCACCAGCATGGTCGCGTTGGGCATTTTCATCGTCATGTACGGTGTCTTGAAGGAACGGCAGGACCGATCGCTGTTGTTCGTTTTGAGCTTGCCGGTCTCGACCATGCAGTACACGACCGCGAAGATCTCCGCCGCGTTGATCGCGTTCCTGATGCCGTGGCTCAGTTTGATCGTCGCGATCGTGGTGATGACGATTGCGTCGGATCAAGCGCCGGACGGCGGCATTCCGTTCTTCGTCGCGCTGATGACGTACTTCCTCAGCAACTTCTGTCTTCTTCTCGCCCTACTAATCGTCACGGGCTCAGAGCGTTGGGCGGTCGCCGGCATTTTGGGCACGAACATCACTATCCCTGTTTACCTGCCCGTCGTCGGCAGGCTATCCGGCGTCAGGGAATATATCGACGGCGCGGCCGCCGTTTGGACGCCGGAAATTCTCACGGTCATTGGGATCGAGGCGGGCATCGGCGTGCTGTGCATCAGCCTCGCGTTCTACTTCCAGTCACGCAAGAAAGACTTCATCTGAGGACCGCTTCTATGACAACACAAGAACGATTCCACGCTCTAGACGCCGTGCGGGCTTTCGCGCTGCTCGCTGGCATAGTGCTGCACGCGACGATGTCGTTTTTCTTGCCTATTCCGGCGCTGGACGTCTCGCAGAGCACGACGCTCGGCGTCGCGTTCTACGTGATCCACATGTTCCGAATGAGCGCGTTCTATTTGATTGCCGGCTTCTTCGCGCACCTGGTCTATCACCGCCGCGGTATGCGCGCGTTCGTAAAGGATCGCTCCAAGCGGATTCTCGCGCCAATGGTTGGGGGCTGGCTCATCTTCGGCGTGCTCGCGATCGTAGTGACGATCTGGGGCGTGACGCGCACGTTTGCGGGTCAAGCACCGCCCCCCGGCACCGAGGGCGGCTTTCCACCCGGGTTCCCGCTCACGCATCTGTGGTTTCTCTACTATCTGTGCATTTTCTACGTGCTCACGTTGTCCTTGCGCGGTGTTTTCGTGGCCGTGGATCGCAGCGGACGGGCTCGCGCGGCCGTCGACGCGGTGGTGCGCGCCGCCGTGTCGAGCTACGTCGCGCCGATCGTGCTCGCCGCGCCGCTCGCGGCCGTGCTGTACTTCAACGCATCATGGCTGGCGTGGTTCGGCGTCCCAACGCCCGACATGGGCTTCATGCCGAAGGTGCCCGCAATGGTCGGCTTCGGTACCGCGTTCGCGATCGGTTGGCTGCTGCATCGGCAAACGGCGCTCCTAGGCCGTTGGCAAGCGGCTTGGCACGTGCACCTCCTGATCGCCGCTGCGCTCACGGCGTTCTGTCTCTCCATCGTCGGGATTGCGCCGAGCTTGGAGACGGCGACGACGGTCCCGGGGCCGTGGTGGAACCGGCTCGTGTACACCGTCGGCTACACGCTCGCGATCTGGTTTTGGACGTTCGGCATCGTCGGCGCCGGCTTGCGCTTCTGCTCCGCAGAAAGCCCGGTCCGCCGCTACTTGGCCGACTCGTCGTATTGGCTCTACCTCGCGCACTTGCCGCTCGTGTTCTTCCTCGAGGTCGTGTTCGCGAAAGTGCCGCTGCACTGGGCGATCAAGTTTCCGCTGATTCTCGCTATCGCGTTGACCGTGCTGCTCGTGACCTATCACTATCTCGTGCGGCCGACGTTCATCGGCGCCTTGTTGAACGGGCGGAAGTATCCGCGCCGCAAAGCATCGAGCGAGCCGGAAACGCCGACGCCCGGCTCCCGACAAACCGCGCGGCCCCGGAGAGACGCACGTCGCCGAGCTCTCCAACGTCACGAAGCGCTACGGCAGGACCGCCGCCGTCGACGGCTTGAGTCTCGGCGTAAAGCGAGGCGAGCTGCTCGCCGTGCTCGGGCCGAACGGCGCAGGGAAGTCCACGGCTATCTCACTCTGGCTTGGCATGCTCGAGCCCGACGAAGGCTCCGTGCACGTGCTCGGGGGTTCGCCGCTCGACGTCGAGACCCGGCGCGACGTCGGCATCATGCTGCAGGAGGTCAATCTCGCGCCGGAGCTCAAGGCGCGCGAGCTCATAGACCTCACCGCTAGCTACTATCCGAACCCGCTCGGCGTCGACGAAGTGATCGCGCTCACCGGCACGGCCGCTCTCGCCGACAAACGCTACAGCAAGATGTCGGCTGGACAGAAGCGGCAAGTGCAATTCGCCGCCGCAATCTGCGGACGACCGAAGCTTCTGTTTCTCGACGAGCCTACCGTGGGCCTCGACATCGAGGCTCGCAAGGCGATGTGGCAGAACATCCGGCGGTTGCTCGACTTAGGGACCGCCATCGTCTTGACGACGCACTATCTCGAGGAAGCCGAGGCGCTCGCGGATCGTGTAGCGGTGCTCGCGAAAGGTCGCTTGATCGCGCTTGGTACGGTCGACG
The DNA here is from genome assembly GCA_963744305.1 of uncultured Gammaproteobacteria bacterium. Lineage (GTDB taxonomy): Bacteria > Pseudomonadota > Gammaproteobacteria > Steroidobacterales > Rariloculaceae > FEN-1219. Next base: position 71,504 of record CAVUTF010000006.1, on the reverse strand, counting down.
AGATGCGCTCGCTGGTTTCGCGCAAGCAGATCAGCTGCGCGAGTGCACTTACGATCGACGACATCAAGGGCTGGCCGGGCGTCGTCGAAGTCACTCGCGACGCCGGTGCCGTGCAGATTACGGCGTTCGATGCCGAAGACGTCGTGCGCCGTCTGCTGGCCGCGGACAACGGTCTGAAAAACCTCGAAGTACAACAGGCGACGCTCAGCGAAGCGTTCACCGAGCTCACGAAGGAGGCAGCGTGATGGCTACTACCGTGCAAGAACTCGATGCGGCACTCCAATCTCCGATGCCGTTTTCCAGGGTGCTCCGAGCGTATCTGCTCGAAGTGAAATACGACACGCTGCACGGGCTGCGGACGCCGGCCATGGCCGTGCCGTTCCTCGTGATCCCGGTGCTCGTGTACACGTTGTTCGGGGTGTTCATGGTTTCCTCCGGCGGATCGAACAGCGAGTGGGGACCCGAGATCGTCAACTATCTCTTCGCCGGATTCGCCACTTTCTCGGTGCTGATGCCGGGGATTTTCAGCGGCGTGGGTCTTGCGCTCGAGCGCGACGGCGGACTCTTCAAGCTCAAGCGCGCGCTACCGATGCCGGGCGGCGCGAACCTCGTGTCGAAGATGGCGCAGTCGATGATCTTCGGCGCCGCGGCGCTGACGCTCGTGACGATCGTTGCGCTCGTCGCCGACCGAATCACGCTTACCGGGGCCCAGGTGCTAGTCATTTGGGTCACGCTGGTGCTCGGTTCGATTCCGTTTTGCGCGATCGGTTTTTTCATCGGTTCGTTTACGAGCGCTGCGGCAGCCCCCGCATACAGCAATCTGCTGTTCTTGCCGATGATGTGGCTGTCGGGACTGTTCATCCCGCTGCCTGACGTTCTAGAGCGCTGGGTCGTGATTTGGCCCGCATTTCACTTGAATCAGCTCGCGCTGGGCCTGGCCGGGGTCGACAAGTTCAGCTTCTTTCCACCGGAGCTCGCCGCGGGCGTCCTCGTAGGCGTCACGGTGCTGTTCGGTGGGGTTGCGATTCACAGGCTCGCGCGCGTCGGCTAGAGGATTCGCGTATTTTTACGTGGCGAACGTGACTGCGATCGCTATGCATTCTCGACGAAAACTTCTGCGTCGATATCGAAGCTCGGACAGTGAAAGAGTACCAACGCAGCGGATTCGACTCCCTCGTTCGAATAGCTGAAGCGCTGGCCCTGCTTGACGAAGCAAAAGTCGCCGACGGCGAGCGACGCGGATCGGCGCTCGAGCGCGAAACGTATCTCGCCGCGAATCACGAGGTAGTACTTGTCGGAGCGCTTCGACCAGGCCTCAGGGTGTCGACCGCCCGGAGGAACCTCGATCATTGCGAGCGACGCACCTAGACGCTGCGCCGCCGTGTAGTCGAGAATCCGCAGGCCACCAAAGTCGATCGGGATCAACGAGCTGCCAGGAATGACCACGAATAACCGGCACGACTGTGCCGCTCCAATCTGCGATGCCGTATCTGAGATCGTACGCCTCATGAAACGGGCTTGTACAAGGTCGCGCGGTCACGGCGCCAAAATCCTTGATCGCGCTCGCCCGAGGTGAAGGATTAGGGACACATGCCGTTCGAGCTCGCGAGTGTCGTGCCGTGGGGGCGATCGTTCGACGAGTACGTCGTGATGTTCGCGCTCACCGAGGAAGATCTTTCCAAGCGCATTCTCGGGTGCGGCGACGGGCCGGCGTCCTTCAATGCCGTGGCAACGCGCCGCGGTTGTCGAGTCGTTTCCGCAGACCCGGTCTACTGCTTTTCGGCCAACGAGATCCGCTCGAGGATCGAGGAGACCGCCCGTGCGATTGCGGAGCAGACTCGGCGCAATCGCGACGAGTTCGTGTGGAAGCATTTCGAATCCGTCGAGCAGCTGATCGAGGCACGAATGAGCGCCATGGATGAGTTCCTCGCCGACTATCCGTTGGGTCTCGAGGAACGGCGTTACGTGCACGCGTCTTTGCCGAGCCTGCCGTTTGGGGACGCATGCTTCGATATCGCGCTTTGCTCGCATTTCCTGTTTCTGTATAGCGAGCAACATGGCGTGGACTTTCACGTTGCGGCAATCAACGAGCTGCGCCGCACGAGCGACGAGGTCAGGATCTTTCCGCTGCTCGAGCTGGGCGCCACGCCGTCGCGACATTTGGCGGCTGTCACTGCGCAGCTCGAGCGCGAGGGACGGTCCGTGCAGCGAATTCGGGTTGCGTACGAGTTTCAAGTGAACGGCAACGAAATGCTGCGAGTCGTGTGACCCGACAAGACGACATATCTGGCGCGTTTCGATTTCAGGCTGGAATTGCCCGCGAGCTCGGATCCCCATTCGTTGCGAGGCTATGCGAGCTCTTCGCCGAAAGATTGGGCACGAACGGTACCATCGCGACGCGCCTGGCCGAATGGCCATCTGAGGAGTCGATTGCGAAGCTCGCGGTGCCACTGCGTGTCGTCGGCGCACTGCACGCGTTAGTGCTCGAAGGCCGAAACGCCGAGCTCGCGGCCGTGTTTCCGCCGAGCGCTGTCGAGCCGTCGGACGAAGCGCTGTGGCAAGCCGTGCAGACCTCTATGGCGGCGCAGGCGGACTTCATCTTGGCGCGATTGGCAAGCGCGCCGCAGACGAACGAAGTGCGCCGCGCGGCCGTCTTGCTGCCCGCATTCTTGAGCATCGCGGCGCAGGCGCGTCTTCCCATGGTGCTGTCAGAAGTCGGCGCGAGCGCGGGGCTCAATCTGCTTTGGGATCGCTTCGGATACCGATTGGGAGCCACGCGCTGGGGCGACCGGAACTCGCCGGTACAGCTCACGCCCGACTGGACGGGACCGGCGCCGCCTGTGGTGACCATCAGTGTCAACGAGCGGTCGGGCTGCGATGTCGAGCCGATCGATCCCGGCAACGATGCCGACTGCCTGCGCCTTCTTTCGTATGTTTGGGCGGACCAGCGCGAGCGAATGGACCGCACCCGCGCCGCGCTCGAAATCGCGCGCCAGGAGCGCGTGCAGGTGGAGGCGGGGGATGCCGTGCCATGGCTTGCGAAACGTCTCGCGAAGGCGCACGAGGGCAACGTCCACGTCGTCTTCCATACGATCGTATGGGATTACCTAGGGGCAAACCGCCAGACGGCGCTCGAATCGATGATCCGCGATGCGGGCGCGGGAGCGGCGGCGAAATCGCCGCTCGCGTGGTTGCGGTTCGAGCCCGATAGCGACAAGCCCGTCGGCGGAGCGGTTACGCTCACGCTGTGGCCCGGCGGCGCTGAGAAGCGCGTCGCGCGTGCGGATTTTCACGGCCGTTGGATCAACTGGTTCGGATGATGATCGACGGCGTGTTTTGACTGGTAATATCCCTAATCGATCCGTCTCCCGATGGAGGAAACATCGATGACTACGGCACGCGACATTCTGAAGACGAAAGGGGATACCGTCTGGTCCGTGAAACCCACGGCCACCGTGCTCGATGCGCTCCGCGTCATGGCGGAGCACGACATCGGCGCTGTGCTCGTTCTCGACGACGACAAGCTCGTGGGAATCCTGACCGAACGCGATTATGCGCGCAAAGTCGTGCTCGCTGGACGGTCGTCCAAGGATTCTCAGGTCAAAGACGTCATGACTGCTCAGGTGGTGTGCGTCGCGCCCGCCCGTTCGATCGACGAATGCATGGCGCTGATGACCGACCGGCGCTTGCGACATTTACCGGTCGTCGACCACAAGCACGTCGTCGGCGTCGTCTCGATCGGCGACCTCGTGAAGGCGACGATCGACGATCAGGAGTTTACGATCGCGCAGCTGCAGAGCTACATCACGGGCTGAGTAAATCGGGGGCAGGCGCCGATTTCAGTCCTCACGCAGCGCAAAGGCCGTGAGCGTTCCGCCCGCGGGAATCAGCACGTGCTGGCGCCCCTCGAGCATGTAGGTCATGGCGGCCGCTCCCCAGACCGACGTGCCGGTTTGGTAGTGCCAGAGGTTCTCGCCGGTCGCGGACGCAAAGGCGCTGAAGTTGCCCTCGTTGTCGCCCGCGAACACGAGCCCCGAGGCGGTGCTCATGACGCCCGCCAGCGTCGGCGTCGGATAGCGGAACTCCCACAGGACAGCGCCGGTCGTTGCCTCGATCGCGCGCAGCGCTCCATAGGCACGATCGCGGTCGGCCCAAACCACGCCGCCGACGCTGACTTGGCCGGGTGCGAACTGCGGCGCCTGCGGTACGAACGTGGCGCACGTCTCCCGCGCGTTGACGAAGAAAAGCTGCCGCGCCGGATCGAACGAGGGCGGTTGGAAGTTCGTTGCGCCCCATGCATCGGGTAGGCAGCCGGCGCTGCCGTCCTCGTTCAGCACGATCGGCCGGCCGTCGGCTCCAATCTCGCGTGCCCAGGTGGTCGCGGTGAAGGGTTTGGCCAGCAAGAGCTGCCCGGTCGCGCGGTCGAGCACATAGAAAAAGCCGTTGCGATTGGCGACCATCACGACTTGGCGCACCGCACCGTCGAGCGGCAGGTCCGCGAGGACGGGCACGTGGTTCGAATCCCAGTCATGCGTGTCATGCGGCGTGAATTGGTAGTGCCAGCGCAGTTTGCCGCTCTCGACGTCGATCGCGAGCAGTGAGGCCGTGAACAGAGTTGTCCCCAAGCCTATCCGCGCCGTAGTAATCCGGATTCGGATTTCCGGTGCCCCAGTAGAGCAGGCCGAGCTGGGGATCGAAGCTGCCCGTCATCCAAGTGGCGCCGCCGCCCCGCGTCATGGTTTCATCGTTTGGCCAAGTGTCGCTGCCGGGCTCACCGGGCGTGGGGATCGTATCCAACCTCCAAATACGCTCGCCCGAGGCAGGGTCGTACGCGTCGACGAATCCGCGGGTCGTATACTCGCCGCCAGAGATGCCGACGATGACTTTGTCCTCGACCACGAGCGGCGCCAGCGTTGCGGCGTAGCCGATCCGGTAGTCCGCGAGCACGATATCCCACAGCACGGTTCCGGTTCGGCGGTCGAGCGCGAGCAGATGCGCGTCGAGCGTGACCATGAAGAGCCGCTCGCCAAGAATGCCGAAGCCGCGGTTCACAGGTGCGGAGGCTCCGTAGGTCAGATCCTCCGGAAGATCGCGCCGGTATTCCCAGAAGCGGCGCCCGGTGCGTGCGTCGATGGCCCACGCGAAGTTGTTCGGGCCCGTGACATACAGCACGCCGTCGACGGCGAGCGGCGTGGTCTCGAAGCCGCGCCCGCGCGCGAGCGTGCCGCTCTGGAACGTCCAAATGGGCACGAGGCCTTTCACGTTCGCGGGGGTGATCTGCGTGAGCGGGCTGTGCCGCCGGCCCGTGTAGTCGCCCGAAAACGTGAGCCAGTGCGACGGCTCCGCCAGGCCGTTCACGATCTGCTCATAAGTAACGCCCGTCTCCGCCGAACCACCGCCAGCGGCCAATGCTTGCCGGCGCCGTCGGTCTGAGCGCTCGCCAGCGAGGCGAGGAGCGCGAGTGCGGCGAATGTGCTCGGCCAACCTGCGGGCGCGCTGCCCGGTCCTCATTGCGAGCTCCGTGCTTGGGGCGCGGAATCGGCATCCGCAAGGGTGCCGAAAAACGCGAGGAGGTTCTGAAGCTCGGCGTCGCTGATTCGCCCGCGGCGGAACTGCGGCATCGGGGAGTCGCCACGCCGAATGACCCTATCGACGTCTGCTTTGCTGAAGCCGAGTAATCGTTCATCGTTATCCATGATTTGAATCGAGAAAGCGTCCTCGCTCTTTTCGACGCCCTCGATGCGCTCTCCGCCGTTCATCACGAGCGTAACCCCACGATAGCCGCTTGCGACGGTCGCGTTCGGCTCGCGGACGGCCTGCGTGAGCGCTTCGACCGAACGCACGAGCGCGATGCGTGTGAGCTCGGGCCCCAACGTTCCACCGCTGCCGTTGACCTGGTGGCACTCGCTGCAGTGCTCGGCGAAAAGCGCACGGCCGGCTTCCGGATCGGCACCGGGGATTTCGAGCGGCGGCACGGTGCTGATGCTGCGCAAGTAAGTCACGATCGCCCATAATTCGTTGTCCGGAGCGATGCTCGGCGGCATGATGCTGCCTGCAACGCCGTTACGAATCGACGCGAATACTCGCTCGTCCTTGGCGCCAGCCGTCCAAAGCTGCGTGAGATCCGGACCGCGCAGGCCTTTCGCGTCCGGGCCATGGCAATCCGCGCAGCGGCCAGCGTATAGAACACCGCCTACCTGGATCGCCGTCGCGTCAGCCTCGTACGGATTCTTCGGCTGTGCGTTCGCGGTGGGCAATGCCACAGGCCCGCAGAAAGCCAGTGCCATGAGCAGCACGCGCTGAACCATGCTCGAACTTTCCCCCAATCACGCCCGCGTCAGCCGCGATCGTCGGATTTCAGATCGCGGGCAATTTGAATCCCGACTTCTCGATCACGTAGTCGCGCGATTCGTAAACGAGCTTCTTCACGCGCCCGAGATCGACGTCGAGCAGCTTGCCGTGGCGCTTCTTGGCCTTCCCGGCTACGAACACCGAGTCGACGTTCGAAGCGTCCATGCCACGAACGACGACGCCCACGGGGTCGTTGATCGGCATCACGTTGATGCGATCGGTCTGCAGCATAATGATGTCCGCTTCCTTCCCCGGGCGGAGCGAGCCCACTTTCTGGTCGAGGCCGTTCGCGATCGCGCCCTCGATCGTCGCGAATTCCAAGAGTTCTTGGCTCGATAGGATCGGCGGCAGGTTCTGTTCGCCTGCCAGCCGCCGTTCGTTGATCATGCCTCGCTGCACCGAGGCGACGGAGCGCATCTGCGCGAACATGTCCCCGCACATCGTGGTTTCGACGTCCACGCTCAAACTTGGACGGATGCCGAGATCGAGGCAGCGCTGAATCGGCGGGAACCCGTGGCCCATCTGCATCTCGATCGGACAGGCGATCGATACGGTGCCGCCGGTATCGCGAATCGTCTTGAGCTCATCGTCGTTCAGCGTACAGCAATGAATATAGGTGGTATCGGGGCCGAGTAGCCCGGCCTTGCCCATGGCTCCGAGCTTGTCGTGCTTACCCGCTTCGCCCACGCCGACGTGCACGCTGATGCGCAGGTTCAGCTCACGGGCGAGCGCCCAGTCATGCTTTGCGACCTCGAACGTCGTGAACTCCGGCCCCCGCGGCGCCAGGGCCAGCGTGATCAGTTGATCTTGCGACGAGAAATACTGCCGCGCGACGCGTTTCACGTCGTGCGGATGCTTGAGCTCGCTGTTGTGCCACCATGCGGGCAGATCGAGGTTCGGCGTGCCGTAGGCGAACACGCAGCGCAGTCCGCTTTCCTGGATCGCGCGGATCACCGCGTCGGTGTGCTCCGGAGTGTTTTGGATGTGCGACCAGTCGAGGAGGGTGGTGATTCCGGCGTCGAGAGCGCCGAGAGCGCTGACGAGGTTGCCCGCATAGCCGTCCTGCGGCCGGTAGGCCGGCGCGAGCACGCCCAAGATGTCGATGAAGTATTCGTCGAGCGTCGCGTCGGCCGCAATGTTGCGCAGAATGCCTTCCCAGATGTGCCGATGCGTATCGATGAATCCCGGCATCACGATCATCGTCGATGCATCGATCACTTCCGCATCGCTGATGGCCAGATTCGGTCCGACCGCTGCGATCTTGCTGCCGTCGATCAGCACGTCCGCGCGGCGGAAATTGCCGATCTTGCGGTCCATCGAGAGCACACACCCGTCTTTGAGTACTTTTCGTGGTGCCGCCATTGCGCGCTCCGTTATAGTTGTTGGTTTCGAGCCCGGCATCGTTCGGGTCTGCTGTTCATCTTGCCGAAATCGATTGCCTGTAGCCAGTCGCGAGACGACCGGGCGAGACTGCGCGTGCGATTGAGCTTGACGGCCTCCCGCAGTGGTTGTAATTCTGCTGCGGTACGACGATGCAAACGCCATGAATCACAACGATGATCAGGTGCTGGTCGCATTCGGCGAGTTCGTGCGCGCGCAACGGCGACTCGCTCAGGTTTCGCAGCGGCATCTCGCACGGATGTCCGGCGTATCCGACTCATATTTGAGCCAAATCGAGCGCGGCAACTATCGCCCGTCGCCGCAGGTGGTCAAAGCGCTTGCGCAGGCATTCGGCCTCGAGCCGAAGCAGCTATACATGATGCTCGGATTCATGGACGAGGACGAGAGCAGTGCGGCGCCGAACGTCGAGCAGGCCATTCAGCTCGATCAGCGCTTGGAGGCGGCGCAGAAGGACGCGCTGATTCGAATCTACCGCTCGTTCATCGGCCAAGGCTGAACGTTCGGGAGCGCGCGGCGGCGCTCGCGCGCTCGTTTGACACGGCCAGTTCGCTGCGCGACCATCCCTTTGATCTCACGCCGCGCGGCGCGAGGAGTGCACGACCTTCCGGATGGCTACGCATGGCTAACGACAAGACGAATGCGAGCGACAAGATAGCCGAGTTTCAGAAGCAGGCGCGGGAGGTCCTGCGCGCGCAGCAGGAAGCGTATCTTTCTGCGGTGAAAACGTGGCGCGAGGGTCTGGCCAAGGGCGCGCAACCGCCGCCGTGGCCCACCAGCGCGCCTGCCGACACGCTGCCGCAAGCGAGCGAAGTGGCGGAGGCATATTACGCATTCGCCGCGAAGTTGCTCGCCGACCAGAGCCGCTTCATGGAAGAGTTGAGCAAGGCGATCGCAGCGCCCCAGAAGAAGGGCTGAAGAGCTCGAGCGTGCAGAACCCCGGCCGTCCGTGGCTCGAGCTTTATCGCGACGTCCCGGCCGCGATCGAGCCGCGCAGCAGGACCGCTCTCGAGATGTTCCGCGCCACTGCCGTCGGCGGGCGCGACACAGTGCTGGTTCGGTATTTCGATCGACCTATCACGGTCGACCAATGCGACATCATGTCCGACGCGCTCGCTGTAGCGCTGCAGAAGCGCGGCGTCGAGTCCGGCGATCGCATCGCGGTCTACATGCAAAACGTCCCGCAGGTCTTGATCTCGGTGTTGGCCGCGTGGAAGTGCGGCGCCGTGGTAGTACCGTGCAATCCGATGCTACGTGAGCGGGAGCTCGTCAAGGTGCTCTCGGGCTCCGGATGCCGCGTGCTGTTGTGTCAGGAAGATTTGTACGCGGACGTCGCGCGGGCCGCGTTGCCCTCGACGGCGGTGCAGCACGCGATCACGACGTCGCCGCTGGAGTTCTTGGACCCGGCTGCAGCGTTGCCCAAGGTCCTCGCCGGCATCACGCGATCGCGCGACGAGCAAGCGGCGGATCTGTTCGAGCTCGTGGAGCGCCATGCCGGCGAGTCGCCTGCACCGGTGGAGCTCACGGGCGACGATGTCGCATTCATGGTTTATACGTCTGGCACGACGGGCGATCCGAAAGGCGCGATGAATACGCATCGGAACGTCGTGTTCGCAACTTCCGTGTACGAGCGCTGGATCGGACTCACTCGCGATGACACGATCCTTGGGCTGGCTCCCTTGTTTCACGTGACGGGCCTCATCGGGCACGTAACGCTCGCGATGCTGACCGGCAGTCCGCTCGTGCTCTTCTACCGTTTCGACGTCGACGAGGCCTGCCGGTTGACAGCGGCGCATCGCGCCACGTTCACGGTGTCGGCTGTAACCGCCTTCATCGCGTTGCTCAACAGCGAGGCCATGGGCAACCACGATCTGTCGTCGCTCACGAAGGTGTACACGGGCGGCGCGCCGACGCCGCCGACGGTCTTAGACGACTGGCATGGGCGGACGGGTGTGCGGATTCAGCCGATGTATGGCCTCACCGAAGCGACGTCACCCACGCACATGACGCCCCACGGCAGCATTCCGCCGGTCGATCCGCACACGGGCGCGATGTCGGTCGGCATCCCGGTCTTCAACACGCACGTGAAAGTCGTCACCGACGCCGGTCACGAGGCGGCCCCGCGCGAGATCGGCGAGTTCGTGATCGCTGGTCCGCAAATCGTTCCGGGATATTGGCAAAAGCCGGCCGAGACGGCGAAGGCGTTGGGCCAGGACGGGCTGCGCACCGGCGACGTCGGATTCATGGACGAGCACGGTTGGTTTTACCTCGTCGATCGTTCGAAGGACATGATCGTCGCGTCCGGTTTCAAAGTGTGGCCGCGCGAAGTGGAGGAGGTGCTGTACCAGCATCCGGCGGTTCGGGAGGCAGCGGTCGTCGGAATCCCCGATCCGTACCGCGGCGAGACAATCAAAGCCGTGATCAGCCTCAAGCCGGGCCAGACGGCGACCGAGGACGAGATTCGTGCGTTCGCGCGCGAGCGCATGGCTGCCTACAAGTACCCTCGGGTCGTCGAAATTATCGACGAGCTGCCGAAAACCACGAGCGGCAAGATCATGCGGCGCTTGCTCCAGCCCACGACGCGCGTCGCGGCCGTGCCCGTGGATGCCGAGCTCGGCGATGTCTCGTATCCGCAGCTGCGCGCGGCGGTCGAGGCGCGCGCCGTCCTCGAGGCGGGTGCCACGTGGCTGCGCTTGAGCCGGGGAACGATTCCGCTGTCGACTTCGGCCGCGCTTTACGAACGCTTGCGCCTCATGCTCGCCCAGATCGGTCCGGGCGGCCTCATCCTCGACCGCCCGAAGATGCTCGAGGCCAACGAGGCGTACCACGCGGCGGTCATCGATCTCGCCGAGAACGAGTATCTGTCGCTCGGGTTCCGCCGCTTGCGGCTGCGCGAGCTCTATGCCGTGGCGCTGAAGGATGTCACCGTCGCCGTCCCGAACGTCGTGTATTTCCACGAGTATTTGACGGATTCGCTCGCCGCGGGCGACGCGGCCGGCGCGCTCAAGGCCATTTTGTCGTGGAGCAAGCACTCCACCGCGGGTGTGCGGCGCGCGCTCGGAGCTGACGGCGACGCGACCACGCTGCGCGACGAGCTTCGGCCCGGTGGCGTCGTCGAGGACCTGTCGCTCGCAGTCGCGAAGGAGCAGGACAGCCTCGCCGGCGACGTCGATGCGCTGGTTCTTGGGCTCGACGCGCGTGCCGCGCTCGAGATCGGTATCACACAATCGCTCGGCAAAGCGCTGTCGATCGAAGCCGAGCGCGACGCGCTCGTGGCCCGGCTACGCGCGTTCACGCCGCTCGTGCGTGGCGCGTCGCCCGCGCATGTCGCGCGATACATTCGCGCCGATGATGCGTTTCATCGGATTTTCTTGAGCCTACTGCGCAATCCTTGCCTGTTCGAGATCTACAACGCGATGGATTCTGCCGGAGCTCATGCGCCGCGTCCTCGTCGTGGCACCCCCGTCGATCCGCGAGGTGTTCGACGATCACAAAGGCCTAACGAACGCCCTGCGCAGTGGCAGTGCGGATGCCACGAGCGCGGCGATCACGGAGCACGCCAACCGCGTGCGGTCCGCACTCGCGCGGTTCCTCAACGAAGCCACGAGCCGCGAGGTAGGCGGCACGCCGACCCAGAACGTCGCCTGACGAGGTTTTGAGACTGTGACGGCCTCGACTTCGTCCACGCTTGACTTATCCGGCACGTGCGTAGCATACTACGCACCGCTCAACGGAAACCCAACCCCCATGAAGAAAGGATCAAAACCGATGTCCACTTATGTCAAGTTCGCGGCCAATGCCGGCGATCAATACTTGACCGCCTTGGCCGAAGCCCAGGAGAACTTCCTGAAGTCCATCGCGGCGTTCAGCGCCCCGGCAGCCACCCTGCCTGCCGCGCCAACTCCCGCGTTCGTGGCAGCTCTGCCGACGCCTGCGGAGATCACGGAAGCTACTTTCGCTTTCGCGCAGAAGCTTTTGAAAGTGCAGAAGGACTTCACGGAGAAACTGCTCGCAACCGGGACCCCTGCAACCCGCTGAGCAAGTCTTGAACGGCGTGGCGATCGCGGATTTCCTCCCCCCTCCCGCGGTCGCCGCGCCTGTTCGCCGCGGTGACGACTCGCTACCATACGTTGCCCGTCGCTGCGGCGGTCTCTAAGAAGAAGCCATTGCGCTAAACCGAAAACTCGTGGCTGAAGAGAGGGCGGAAAAAGAACCCACGCTCGTCGAGCGTTGGCTTGATGAGCAGCAGCAGTGGCAGCGCACGGTCCAGACTTACCTGGATTCGCTGGTCAAGAACGACGATTTCCTCGTTCATCTCGGCAACGCGATGCGCGGCTCGCTGCTCGCCGGCAAGCCCTATCCGACCGCTGGCGCCCCGAGCGAGGGCGTGCCTGAGACACAAGCCGACGACCGCATCGATCAAGTGCTTTTTGCGCTCCGCCAAATCGAGGGACAGATTCAAGATCTGCGGATGACCCTCGATGAATTGCGTGACGGCAAGAAGAAACGCTCACGCAAGGACCAAGAGCCGCAAACACAAGGTCAAGGAGTGAGCGAGGAGGATTCCGAGCGGGAACGCGAGCTCCAGGCGCTGCTCGAGCTCTCGCGGCGCGGCCGCGCCAAGCTCGAGCGGCTGCACGAAGTGCTGACAACGCCCGGCCATTTCGGCCGCGGGGCCACCCCCACCACCGTCGTCTATCGGGAAAACAAGCTGCGGCTTCTCCGGATCCTCGACGAGACGGGCAAGCCGCGCAGCGGTCCGCCGGTGCTTTTCGTCCCTGCGCCGGTAAGCCGCTACTTCATCATCGATCTGCTTCCGGGTCGTTCGTTCGCGGGCTACGTCGCGGCCGCCGGCTTCGATGTCTACATCGCGGATTTCGGCACGCCTACGCGCGAAGATCGCTTCGCCGATCTCGCCTACTACGTGGACGGCCTGGTCCGGCGCTGCGTCCGGAGAGTGCTCGCGCTGACCGGCGCAGCCAAGACAAACGTCGTCGGCTATTGCCTCGGCGGCACGTTGTCGCTGCTCTACGCGGCGCTCTATCCGGACACGGTCGCCCGTCTCGTTCTTCTTACGACGACCGTCGACGGGGACGTGGAGGGCGGGATCGCCTGGGTTGCTCACCGCATGGGTCTCGCGGGTGAGAGCTACGACGAACCGCGCCTCGTCCCGGCCGTCGAGGTCAAGACGTGGTTCGAGATGTTGGCACCGGGCTCGAACAGTCTCGTCGGCCGCGTGAGCGACCTATGGGACCGGCTCGACGATACGCCCGAGCGGCTGCGCGACGTGCGCACGATGGCTACTTGGGTCGACGACGTGGTGCCGGCGCCCGGTCGGCTGCTCGCCGAGCTCTATCGACAGTTCGGTCCCGGCCGCAACGGTTTGATGGCGGGCACAGCGACCGTCGGGGAACGGGTGATAGAGTTCGACGCGGTATCGATGCCGGTGCTCGCCGTGTCGGCCGAGAAGGACACGATTGCGCCGCCCGAGGGAGTGGATGCAATTCGCTCCATCGTGCCGCACGCGGAGGTTCTCCGGTTGCCCGGCGGGCATGTCGGCATCGTCGCCGGCCGCTCTGCGGCGACGCTGTGGAAGCGGACGGTCGAATTTCTCGCCTCGGGGGGGGCACGCGGTGCTGGTTCGTGACTTTCTGGTTTGGCGCGGTCACCGAGTTTGCGTGACAGAAGCCGGGGCGGGCGAGGCTCTCCTGTTGGTGCCGGGTCTAGGCTGCAACGCCGATATGTGGGCCCCGTTCATGGAGCAGTTCCCGGGACGCCGCAGCATCAGTTTCGACGCGCCCGGAACGGGGCGCTCGAGCACACCGCTTTATCCGGTGTCCGTCGCGGCGCTCGCCGACCTAGCGGCCGCTGTGCTCGATGATCGCAACATCGGGGCAGCCGACGTGATCGGTTTCTCGTACGGCGGGGCCGTCGCACAGCAGCTTGCGCTCGATCATCCCGAGCGGATACGGCGGCTCGTGCTCGCCGCCACAACCTGCGGGCTGGGCGCGATCCCCGGCTCGCTCGAAGCGATGGCCGTTCTCGCGACGCCGCTGCGCTTTTACTCCCCTACGTACTTCGAGCGCGTGGCGCCGACCGTCTACGGCGGCGTCACGGCACGCGACGCCGCGAAGCGCCGGCTCGGAATGGCGGCCCGCAGCCGGTGCCCGCCTTCCTCGTACGGCTACGCGATGCAGCTGCTCGGCGGCGCCGTCTGGTCGAGCTGGCCTTATCTCGCCGACATTCCGCACGAGACGCTCGTCATCAGCGGCGACGACGACCCGTTGGTGCCCGTGGCGAATGCGCGTTTCCTCGCGCAGCGCATTCCACGCGCACAGCTGCAGATCGTTGAACGAGGCGGGCACTTGTTTCTCTGGGACGATGCGGAGAATCTCGGCGCGCGAATCAGCCGGTTCGTCGCGTAGTCGAACGGGATGCCCCGCAGGGATCGTCCACCATTCCGTGCCGATCACGTCGGCAGCCTGCTGCGTCCCACTGCTATCAAAGTCGCGCGTGAGCAGCACGCAAGAGGCGAGATCGACGCCGCGGCGCTGCGCGCCGTCGAAGACCGTGAAATCGAGCGCGTCATCAAGAAACAGGAAAGCATCGGTCTTGCCACCGTCACCGATGGCGAGCTCCGGCGCTCGTGGTGGCACCTCGACTTTCTCTGGGCGCTAGACGGCGTCGCGAAGCACACGCTCGACAGCGGCGTGGTTTTCTCGGGCATTCGCACGCGCACGGAAGGCGTTCGCGTCGACGGCAAGCTCGGGTTTTCCAACCATCCGATGCTCGAGCATTTCCGCTTCTTACAGGCGCGCACGCGGTGCGCTGCGAAAATGACGATACCGTCGCCCTCCGCGATCTACGGCCGGCCCGCGCGTACGCCGATCGACGCCCGCGTTTACCCGAGGCTCGAAGAGTTCTTCGCCGATCTTGGCGAGGCCTATCGCAAGGCCGTGCGAGCGTTCGCAGATGCGGGCTGCCGCTACCTGCAGCTCGACGAAGTTTTTCTCGCAATGCTCTGCGACCCGAAATACCGGCAACAGATGCGCGACCGCGGCGACGATCCACAAAAGCTCGCTGAGATCTACGGCGATCTCATCAACGTCGCGATCGCCGATGCGCCGGCCGAGATGACCGTGACAATGCACCTGTGCCGCGGCAACTTTCAGTCGACGTTCATGGGCGCCGGCGGCTACGAGGCCATTCAGGACGTGCTGTTCAACAAGGTGAACGTGCACGGCTATTTCATGGAGTATGACGACGAGCGATCGGGAGGCTTCGAGCCGCTCAAGCTGCTGCCGAAGAGCAAGATCGTCGCGCTCGGGATCGTGACCACGAAGCGCGGAAAGCTCGAGAGCAAGGACGAGCTCAAGCGGCGCATCGCTGCCGCAGCAGCATTCACCGATCTCGACAATCTTTGCCTCGCACCCCAATGCGGGTTCGCATCGACCGAGGAGGGCAACCTGCTCACCGAGGACGAGCAATGGGCGAAGCTCGCGCGGATCGTCGAGGTAGCGACCGAAGTGTGGGGTTAGGCCTCGCCAATCGCCCCCAGGCCGGCTCGGCTGCCGGCAAAGCCTATGAATCGGCTTATGTCAGGAGGCTGTCGGGACAGATCCGACGCGCGGGAGTTATTCTAGCGGCGGCCTTTGGCAGTGCAGGACACCTATGAAGCCTTCCAAAGCTCTGACGCTCGGCTTCGGCGCATGCGCGTTGCTCGCGTTGGCTCCGGGCGCGGTGCGTGCGCAATTTGGTTGGATGTTGCCGAGCAATAATTTCACGTGGACCTGGGGCACGGCCGACGCCGAAGAGCGGGCGCGCGGCAACCCGGATTTCAACCTGAACGGCCATGACCAGGGATTCGAATGCGACCTTACCGCGAAGCTACACCCGAGCAGCACGATGTCGATCTCGGACGTGCGCGACGCTGAAATGCAGCTTCGCCAGGCCTTCGAGTTCGTGCGCACGGCCGCCGAGTACATGCAGTACCTCGATCAGCAGCGTGACATCGACTGGGCAATCCTCGACTGCAAGCAACCGGAACCCGAGCAGGTCAGTGAGGAGGAAAAGCTCGAGCGCGAGGCTAAAGCGCGCGAGCGCATGCAACGCGAGGTCGAACGGCGGCGCGCTCGGCAGCAGAACAACGGCGACTAGGCCGCGAATGCCAATGGGGGCCGATGCCCGAAGCGACGCAACTGTGCCGCTGGCCCTATACGTGCACCTTCCTTGGTGTGTCCGCAAGTGCCCCTACTGCGACTTCAACTCCTACGAGCGTAAGGGCGATCTGCCCGATCATGCGTACGTAGACGCGCTGCTCCGCGATCTCGATTCGGAGCTCCCCCTCGTTCGGGGGCGCCCGCTCCTGAGTGTGTTCATCGGCGGCGGAACGCCGAGCCTGTTCTCAGGAGCCGCGATCCGGCGGCTCCTCGCCGGGATTCGCGACCGCTTGACTCTCGCCTCCGACGTGGAGGTATCGCTCGAGGCCAATCCCGGCGCCGTGGAAGCCGCGCGCTTCGAGGAGTTTCGCGAGGCGGGCGTCAATAGGCTGTCGATAGGCGTGCAGAGCTTTCGCGACGCGCAACTCGCCAAGCTCGGCCGCGTTCACGACGCGGAAGAGGCCGCGCGCGCGATCGAAGTGGCGCGGCGCGCCGGATTCGACAACGTCAATCTCGATCTGATGTACGCGTTGCCCGGCGACGACCTCGTGGGCGCAACGCACGATCTCGAGCACGCAATCGAGTTCGCGCCCGAGCATATTTCCTGGTATCAGCTCACGTTAGAACCCAATACTGCCTTCGAGCGGCGACCGCCGCCGCTGCCGCCCGAGGAGCTCACGCTCGAGATCGAGGCTTCCGGCAGGGCGTTGCTGGCGCGGCACGGCTACGACCGCTACGAAGTGTCGGCCTACTGCCAACCGGGACGCGGATGCCGGCACAACCTGAACTATTGGCAGTTCGGCGATTACTTAGGTCTAGGCGCGGGCGCTCACGGCAAGGTCACGCTGCCGGAAAGCGGGGCGATCGAGCGGCGCGTCAAACGTCGTAGTCCGCGGACTTATATGGATACCGTCGGAACACCGGACGCCACAGCGGTCGAGCGAATCGACTCGCCGCAGCAGATCGTCGTCGAGTTCCTGATGAACGCGTTGCGGTTGCCGGAGGGCGTGCCCTTCGAGCACTTCGAGGAGCGGACCGGACAGACTCGCAAGACGATCGAGGCGCCGCTGCGCAGCGCGCTCGCCCGCCGCTGGGTCGCGGACCGCGCGGACGCCCTGCAGCCGACCGCGGCCGGCTTGCAGATGCTGAACTCGCTAGTCGGGATGTTCGTATAACTGTGGTGGAATAGGCCCATAACCGCATCGCGCTTGTCGTCCGTCGATACGGGCACCGATAATCGCGCAAAGCAGGAGGGTCGGATGCGTGCACGGAAGGGAGGGGAAGTTATGCTGCGCTTGAGTCTAGCGGCCGCGTTCGTTTTGGTCTCGTGGGTCACATCGCCCGCGCAGGCTCATCACTCCTTTGCCGCGGGTTACGATGGTGAGAAACAAGTCACCTTGACCGGCACGGTCGCAAAGGTCGAGTGGACGAACCCGCACTTTCATTTTTCCATCGACGTCCCGGGCGAAGGCGGCGCCGTGACGCAATGGCGTTTCGAAGGTTATCCGCCGAACATGCTCGTGCGTCAGGGCTGGCGACGCGATGAGACGATGAAGCCCGGCGACACCGTCACGGTGTTCGGCTGGGCGGCACGGTCAGAGCCCAACCTCGCCGCTGCGCGGCATGTGACCTTCGCCGACGGACGTAAGCTAGCCGCAGGACCGCCGGCGGGCACAGGAGGTCGCTGATGGTCGGCAACAGTTGCATGCGCGGGCGCGTTCTACGGCGAGCCCCGATCCTAGCGGCTGCGCTCCTTATCAGCTGCGGCGCCGCCAATGCGCAGCCCGGACCCGCGGCAGCCGAGGCCAAACCCGTGCCGCACGCCGCGAATGGCAAGCCGGACCTCTCGGGAATCTGGATTGCGACCGGAGCTTTGCTCCTGATGGAGGGCGAGGAAGCCCTGCAAGCCGCGCGTGCGCAAGACGCTGCGTTGGGACGGGCGCCGTTGCCGCCGCCGGAGCAACCACCGTATACGAAGGAAGCGGAAGGTCGCCGCCAGTATTACCTGGGGCGCCAGGGCGTCGATGATCCGATGGCGCGGTGCCTGCTCACGGGCGTGCCCCGCATCACGTTCAGGCCGCTGCCGTTCGAGATCGTCCAACTGCCGGATCGCACGATCATGTTGTACGAGATCCATCATGCGTTTCGCATCATCCCGACCGATGGGCGAGGGCATCCGGAGGACATGGAGCCGACCTATCTCGGTGATTCCATCGGCCGATGGGACGGCGATACGTTCGTCGTCGAGGTCATCGGCTTCAACACCAACAGTTGGCTCGCCGGCGTGGGTACGGTCCACAGCGAGAGCCTCAAGGTAACGGAGCGATTCACTCGCGACACGCACGACACGATCCGCTACGAAGTCACGATCGAAGACCCTGAAGTGCTGACGAAGCCCTGGCACATGTACGAGACGTTGCGCCTGCGGCCGAACGAGCGGCTTCGCGAGTACGAGTGCATCGAGAGCAACGAGGACTTGCTGCGTTTCGAGCAACTTATCGAGAACGACGTAGTCTCGCCGAGCCGCTAGCGCCGGCCGGCCGCTGGGGTAGAATCCCCGAGCGGCAGCACGTCTGCCGAGTGCGAGCCGGTGCAACGAAAAATTAGATTCGGCATGGTCGGGGGCGGCGAGGGGGCGTTCATCGGAGCGGTCCATCGCGCGGCCGCGCGCCTCGACAATCAGCTCGAGCTGGTCTGCGGCACGTTCTCCAGCGTGCCGGAGCGCGGCGCTCGCACTGCGCGAGATCCTCGGACTACCGCCGGCCCGCAACTACGCGGACTATCGCACGATGTTTGCCGCCGAAGCGGCGCTCGCCGCGGAGGAGCGGATGGAGTTCGTGGCGATCGTCACGCCGAACCACCTGCACTTTCCGATCGCCACAGCGGCCCTTTTGAACGGCTTTCACGTGCTGTCGGACAAACCGGCCACGATCAGCCTCGAGGAATGCCGCGAGCTCGCGCGGCAAGTCGCCGCGAGCGGCCGCCTCTACGGCCTCACGCATCCGTACACGTCCTATCCGATGGTGATCGAGGCCCGCGAGCGCACGGCGGCGGCGCAGCTAGGGACGATCCGCAAGATCATCGTCGAATACACGCAAGGCTGGCTCGCCGACTCGATCGAGCGTGCGGGCAATGCGCAGGCAAAGTGGCGTCTCGATCCGAGGAAAGCGGGCCCGAGCTGCTGCATCGGTGACATCGGCGTGCACGCGTTCAATCTCGTCGAGTTCGTGACCGGCCTCAACGTCACCGAGCTCTGCGCGGATTTGAACCGCGTGGTGCCGGGCCGTTCACTCGACGACGACGGTACCGTGCTCTTGCGCTTCAACAACGGCGCGTATGGCGTGTTGGTTGCAAGCCAGATCTGCATCGGCGAGGAAAACGACTTGACGTTGCGCGTCTACGGCGATGCCGCGAGCTTGGCCTGGCGTCAGCAGGAGCCGAACTCCCTCTGGATCAAGCATCCGAACAAACCCGCCGAGCTCCTGCGCAACGGCACGACGCACCTCTCGACGGCCGCACGCTATTACTCGAGGCTGCCGGCGGGGCATCCGGAGGGCTACCTCGATGCGTTCGCGAACTTGTACCGGAACTTCGCCGCACAGGTGCGCGGCTTCTCCGCGGGCTCCGCGAACCGCGGCTCGTTCGCTTTCGTGCCGGGAATCGCCGATGCGCTTCGCGGCATGGCATTCATCGAGACGGCCGTCGCAGCGAGCGCGTCGGATCGCAAGTGGCATCCCTTTCCGGAGTTGAGCTAGCCTCGTATCGAGGCATCGAGATAGACGAATGCAGGGCCCGGGAATCTTCTTGGCGCAATTTGCCGCGGATAGTCCGCCGTTCGACAATCTCGAGCGCATAGCCCGCTGGGCAGCCGCGCTAGGCTATACGGGCGTGCAGATTCCGACGTGGGATCGGCGGCTCTTCGATCTGCCGCTCGCGGCGGAAAGTCAGGCGTATTGCGACGAAGTCGTTGGGCGCCTCAAGGACGCCGGCCTCGCGATCAGCGAGCTGTCGACGCATTTGCAAGGACAGCTCGTGGCCGCGCATCCCGCGTATGCGCCCCAGTTTGCGGCCTTCGCCGACCCCTCAATACGGAACGATCCGGCTGCTTGGCCCGCCTGGGCCACGCGGCAGTTGCGACTGGCGGCTGCCGCGAGCGAGCGGCTTCACTTGAAGGCGCATGCGACTTTTTCCGGTGCGCTGCTTTGGCACACGGTGTATCCGTGGCCGCAACGGCCCGCCGGCCTCGTCGATCAGGGATTCGAGGAGCTTGCCGCTCGCTGGCTCCCGATCTTGGACGCGTTCGATGCCGCCGGCGTGGACGTCTGTTTCGAGATCCATCCCGGCGAGGATCTGCACGACGGCGCAACGTTCGAGCGTTTTCTCGACGCCGTCCGCGATCATCCGCGCGCGAGCATTCTTTTCGACCCGAGCCACTTGCTGCTCCAGCAGCTCGACTACGCGGCGTTCATCGACTTGTATCACGAACGGATCAAGGCGTTTCACGTGAAGGACGCCGAGTTCCGACCGAACGGTAGGTCCGGTGTCTACGGCGGGTACCAGGGATGGCTCGATCGGCCGGGCCGTTTCCGCTCCGTCGGCGACGGCCAGATCGATTTCAAGAGAATCTTCAGCAAGCTCGCGCAGTACGGCTACGGCGGCTGGGCCGTGCTCGAGTGGGAGTGTTGCCTGAAGCACCCGGAGGACGGGGCGCGCGAGGGCGCGCCGTTCATCAGGGCGCACATGATTCGCGTTGCGGATCGGCAGTTCGACGACTTTGCCGCGTCGGGCGCCGACGAGGCGCTCAACAGCAAGATCCTGGGGCTCACCGATGACTGACGCTCACGCCGCACACTCGCGCTCCGCAGGGCTGGATCGACGACGGCTG
Source organism: uncultured Gammaproteobacteria bacterium (assembly GCA_963744305.1). Classification (GTDB taxonomy): domain Bacteria; phylum Pseudomonadota; class Gammaproteobacteria; order Steroidobacterales; family Rariloculaceae; genus FEN-1219. Next base: position 50,711 of record CAVUTF010000006.1, on the reverse strand, counting down.
TTCCTGATCGGCAACCTCTCGATCTTCATGATCGGGTTGGGGTTCGCGGTCCGCGCGAACATCGCCGGCAACATCCAAACAGAGATCTTCAATCAGATCGATCTGGCCCGCTCCGGCACGATGATCGGCCAGGTGCTCGGCGCGACGTTCACCGGTTTTGCTTTGACCCTGCTGTTCGGCAGCGCGCTCGTCGATCAGCTCGGCATGAAGCGCATGCTCTTGTTCTCGGCGTTCGGCTACGTCGTCGGCAGTGTGATCGTCGTCGCGGCGTCGCTACTCCCGATCGGCGACGGCACATACTGGGCGATCTACGGCGGCTTCTTGCTCACGGGCTTGGGTTGGGGCGCCGTCGAGGCCGCGAGCAATCCGATGGTCACGGCGGTATATCCCGAAGAGAAGACACATCGGCTGAACATCCTGCACGCGTGGTGGCCGGCCGGCATCGTCGTCGGCGGGCTGCTCGGCTTGGCCCTCGGTGCGGTCGGCATACCGTGGCGCTGGAATCTCCTGATTCTCGCTCTGCCCGGCCTCGTGCTCGCCGCCTTGGCGTGGCGCGCGGCATTCCCGGTGACCGAGCGGGTCGCGGCGGGAATCAGCCACTCGGACATGTACCGCGAGGTGCTTCGCTCGCCCGGTTGCTTCGTGTGGTTCGGCTGCATGATGTTGACCGCAACCACCGAGCTTGCTCCCGGGCAATGGGTCAACGTGGCGCTCACGAATCTCGTCGGGCTGCCGGGCATTCTCGTGCTGGTCTACGTGAGCGCGTTGATGTTCGTGCTGCGGCATTTCGCGGGCCGAATCGTGCAGCACATCGCGCCGGTCGGCTTGCTCTGGTTGAGCAGCCTGATCGCGGCGGTGGGTCTTTACTGGTTGAGCGTCGTGGAGTCGGCCGGTCTCGTGTTCGTGGCAGCTACGGTCTGGGGCGTCGGCGTCTGCTACATGTATCCGACGATGGTTGCGTCGGTGTCGGAGCGTTATCCGCGCGGCGGCGCCTTCATCATGGGCATCATGGGATTCGCCGCCGGCCTTGCGAATCAGATCGTTCTGCCGATCATGGGCGGCATCTTCGATCGAGCACGCATCGCGGCCGCGGGCGGCGTCGAGCAGCTCGAGCGCCTGAGCGGCGTAGAGCTCGCGCAGGTCGTGCGGATCGCGTCCGCGGAGTCGTTCCGCGCGACCGCGGTGATCCCGCTACTGCTGCTGCCGATCTTCGGGCTGATTTGGTGGAACGATCGTCGGACACGTCGCAGCGTGCTCGCCGCACCAGCGGAAGGGAGCCGGCATGAGGCGAGCGAGCTTGAGCCGCAGAACGTTCATCAGCAGCACGACCGCGGGGGTGCTGGTCGGCGGAACGTTGCTGCCGCGCGGCGCCAACGTTTTCGGCCGAATGCTCGCAACGCTTGCCCGGTGTACAGCTGTACACGCTGCGCGATGCCCTGCAGCGCGATCCGCGCGGCACGCTGGCCGCTTTGGGCACGCTCGGGCTGCGCGAGCTAGAGCTGTACGGAGTCGATGCCGTAACCGACGGTCGGCTTTTCGGTTTGCCCCTTGCCGATTTCAGAAGTGCGGTCCAGCAGAACGGCTTGTCGCTACCGAGCTCGCACGTCGGCGGCGCGCTGACGGCGAACGCGGCGAGCGCGACGGCGGCCGAAGCGCTCGGCATCAAGACTCTATTCGTCGCATTGCCAACCGAGTTCTCGACGAACCGCGACGGCCGTTTTCACGATGGTCGCGGCGCAGAGCATCGAGCAGCTGGATCGGCTCGCGGAGAGGCTGAACCGAACGGGGCGGGAGCTTCGCGAACGGGGCATCACGTTCGGCTATCACAATCACCATGTCGAGTTCATGCCGGTGGAGGACAAGATCCCGTTCAATTATCTAATGGCCAATACCGATCCGGATCTCGTGAAGATCGAGCTCGATCTCGGTTGGTTGGCTGTCGCCGGCGTGGACTTGAACGAATACCTGACGCGCTATGCGGGCCGCGTTCTGGCGTGTCACCTGAAGGACTACACTGGCGACGCATCCGTCGACCCGATACACCGCAGCCTGGTCGAGCCCGGCGCGGGGACGATCGACTTCGCCTCCGTGCTCGAGACGATGAACGAGACCGGCGTCGCGCACGGTTTCATCGAGATTGACATCTCGGACGATCCGCTCGGTGCGGTGGAGCGAGGTCACCGCCATCTGCAAAGCTTCGGCGCCTGCTGACTCCGCTATATTCGCCCGTCCGCAAGCTCGCGCACCGCGTAGTCCGCCGCGCGGGCCGTCAGCGCCATGTACGTGATCGATGGATTCACGCATGACGAGGACGCCATGCAAGAACCATCCGTTACGAACAAGTTTGGCACCGCGTGTGCCTGGTTGAAGTTGTTCAGCACGGCTTCCGCCGGATCGTTGCCCATGCGTGCCGTGCCCATCTCGTGAATTGAGGCGCCGCCGGGCTCGTCGAGATCCCACGCGGCCACGTTCCTCGCCCCGGCCGACTCGAGCATCGCACGACCTTGCTCGAGCATGTCGCGACGCTGCTCGAGCTCGTTTTGACTCCACGCGAAGGTGAATCGCACCTGCGGGATACCGAAGCGGTCGACGGCCGTCGGATGAAGCTCCATGTAATTGCTCGCCGACGGCAGGCACTCGCCGAAGCCGTAGAGATTGAACGACCACCGGCCGGGCTGCCGCAGTGCGTTCTTGAAATCCGCCCCGAACCCGGGCGTGCCCGCGGCAACTTGCCGCCAGGTGTCTCGCGAGGCCGCGCCCTGGAAGCCGTAGCCTCGTACGAACGGCAACCCCTCGTCGGCGGCAACGTTGCGAAAGCGCGGGATGTAGATGCCATTCGGGCGATCGCCGGTCGGCATGTATTCCTCGTAGCCATCGAACGTGCCCGAGATATTGGTCATCGACGTGTGATCCATGAGGTACTTGCCGAGCGCGCCGCTGTCGTTCGCAAGGCCGTTCGGAAAGCGTTCGGAGCGCGAATTCAGCAGCACTTGCGTGCTGCCGACTGTCGATCCGCAGAGGAACACGAGACGCGCCGTGAACTTCATGCGCTGCTTCGTCTCGGCGTCGATGACGCGCACGGCCGCGACGCGGGTGCCGGTTTCGTCGAGCTCCAACCTATCGACGACGCTATTCGCGCGCAGTGTGAGATTGCCCGTGTTCTCAGCGGCCGGCAGGGTCGAGCTCAAGCTCGAGAAGTACGCTCCGACGGAGCAACCGCGCTGGCACGGCCCGCAGTAATGACACACGCCCCGATTCGAGTGCGGCAGCAGCTCGGTCAGCACGGCGACGCGGCCGATCGTCATGACCCGGCCCGGAAACCGACCCGCGATGTGCTTCGCGACGGCTTGCTCTACCACGTTCAATTCCATCGGCCGCTGAAACTCGCCGTCGGGCGCGTGAGGCAAGCCGAGCTTGGCGCCGGAAACGCCGATGAACTTCTCGACGTAGCTGTACCAGGGCGCGATGTCGGCGTACCGGATCGGCCAGTCGACTCCGTGGCCATCGTTCTTGTTGGCGGCAAAATCGAGGTCGCTCCAGCGATAGACCTGCCGCCCCCACAGCAGCGACCTGCCGCCGACGACATCCGCGCGGATCCAATCGAAGCGCCGCCCGGGCTCCTGGACGTAGGGATTGTCCTTGTCGTTGTTGAAAAAATGCCGCGTCGTCTCGTCGAACGCGTAGCTCTTGCTTTGCACCGGGTATTCGCGCTGGTAGAGCTCGCGCAGCGGCAACCCGCGATACGGCAATTTCCAGGCGGGTACGTGCTCGCCGATATAGCCGGCGCCGTGCACTAGCGGTCGCCCGCGCTCGAGAACGAGCGTCTTCAGACCTTTCTCCGTCAATTCCTTCGCGGCCCAGCCGCCGCTCACTCCGGAGCCGACGACGATCGCGTCAAAGTCGTATGAAGCCACCATCCTCATTGCGTCCATTGCCGAGTCGAAGCGTCGAAATGCGCGCTGCCGTGATACGCGCCCGGCACCGGGCGGTATACGAGCTCCTGGCGGCTCCCGAGCTCGGAAGTGTAGTACCCGAGCACGGTGAGCTCCTTGATCTTGGCGAAGAAAGGACTGGCCGCGCCGATGCCTCGAACGCCGGCGCTCCCGGTTTCGAACGCCTTGAGCATCCGAATCTGCTGCTGGTGCGTGAGCGAGAGGAACGCGGCCCCGAACTCCGCGCGGCTTACGTCATCGACTACGCTCAGGCCCCTCAAGAAAACGTCGCGCTCGGCCGGCGTGTACCACTCGGCGAAGATGCGGTGAACGAAGGTGGGCACGCCGGCCTCGATAGCGCCGCATGTATCGGTCTGCGGGATGATGTGCTCGCAGATCACCGCCACCGTCCGCAGCTGCTCCTCGTCGAGCGCAGCCGTAGCGGGTGCGGTGTCGAGCGCAGCGCCCGAAAGTAGCGCGCGGCTGCAGGAGTTCGATACGGAGGCGCCGACCAATAGCGCCGCCGTCCTCAAAAGATCGCGTCGGTCCATGACTTCCCCACGTCGGGTCGGCAACGGTTACAAATGGTTACACAGTTCGCCGGCAGTTGCGACAGAACGGGATCACACTCGATGGATTGGCACGCACCTTGCTTTAAGGGTTGGCCGACCGTCTGCTTGACCAGAGAAAGATCAGCGGCGAGCCGCTAGAACTCGGCCTCGCGCTCGGCAGCGGCACGAAGACGCAGCAGCGCAGATGGGTGAATCGTCCCCATGACGAGTGAGGAAGGCCGGGCCGACGAATGGTTCGCCCGACAGATCCTCCTGGGCTCCCGGCTGCTCGCCGACAGCATCAATTGGGCCTACGGTGAGCCGATGCCGAAGACCGTCTGCGTCGCATTTTGTCAAAGCGGGCAGCCCTTGCAGTCCGCCGCGGCACGTCGCGCGGCGATTAGCGACCGCCGTTCCGGCGGATACGGTGCGGCCGATGGCCCCGGAGCTCGCTGCGCATGGGACCTGGCTTTCACGATTCGTGCCAGCCAGGCCTGCGATGTCGGAATATAGAAGGTGTCGAGAGGCTTCGGGCCCGCGTTTAGGGCATCGAACCGCGTCGGGCAATATGCCCGGAAGATACAGCACGGAAATCCGCGATGCAGATAGGGATGCTCGGACTCGGACGAATGGGCTCGAACATGGTCAAGCGCCTCGCCACTGCCGGGCACGACTGCGTTGTCTTCGACCGCAATCCCGCCGCCGTTTCGTCGGTCGTCTCGGCGCACACGACAGGTGCGACGTCGCTCTCGACTCTGGTCGCCGCGCTCGAGAAGCCGCGCGTCGTCTGGCTCATGATTCCCGCGGCGGCCGTGGACCGCGCGATCGCCGATCTTGCGCCGTTGCTCGAGGCGGGCGACGTCATCGTCGACGGCGGCAACTCGCATTACGCGGATGACTTGCGACGCGCGGCGCAGCTCGGCGCCGTGGGCATTGCCTACGTCGACGTCGGCGTCAGCGGCGGTGTTTGGGGTCTCGAGAACGGCTTCTGCCAAATGATCGGGGGCGACGACGCGGTGGTCGCACGCTTACGACCGATTTTTGCCGCGCTCGCGCCCGGCGCGAACTCGGTCGGCGATGACGCCGACGCGACCGCGCTGCAAGGCTATCTGCATTGCGGTCCGACCGGAGCCGGCCACTTCGTCAAAATGGTGCACAACGGCATCGAATACGGCCTCATGGCCGCTTATGCGGAGGGCATGAATCTACTGCGCCATGCCAACGTGGGCACCGGCGCCCACGCCGCCGTCGCAGACGCGGAGATCGCGCCGCTGAAAACGCCGGAGCACTTCGCGTACGAATTCGACCTCGCGCAAATCGCCGAGCTCTGGCGTCACGGCAGCGTGATCCGCTCGTGGCTTCTCGATCTCACCGGGGCGGCCCTCGCGCGCGATCCGAATCTCGCTGCGTTCGCGGGCGAGGTGGCCGATTCGGGCGAGGGGCGCTGGACCGTGAATGCGGCCGTCGAGGCCGGCGTGCCGGTGCCGGTGCTCGCAACCGCGCTGTTCGCGCGCTTCAGCTCCCGCGGCGCCGAGGACTTCGCGAACCGAGTGCTGTCCGCGATGCGTTACGAGTTCGGCGGCCACGCGGAACGGCCGCAGGCCGCAGCCAACGGTGAAACGGTGAACGCGCCGCGCGTCGATGCGCTTGTGCTGTTCGGGGCGACGGGCGATCTCGCTCACCGCAAGATCTATCCCGGCCTTGCAGGGCTTGATCAGGCGCGGCCGGCTCGACGTCCCCGTGGTCGGCGTCGCTCGCTCGGGTTGGAACCGCGCGCGCCTGCTCGCGCGGATCAAGGACAGTTTGGAGCGCTCGAGCGACGGCCTCGACGCCGCCGCCTTCCGCAAGCTTGAGGATCTGTTGCGCTACGTAGACGGCGATTACGTCGAGCCGCAAACGTTCGCGCGTTTGCGCGAGGAGCTAGGCGACGCGAACCATCCGCTGCATTACCTCGCCGTGCCGCCGAGCTTGTTCGCGACCGTCGCCGAAAACCTGCGCAGCTCGGGCGCGGCCGATGGCGCGCGCGTCGTCGTCGAGAAACCGTTCGGCCGGGACCTGGCTTCCGCGGTGGCGTTGAACGATGCGCTGCACCGGACGTTCGCCGAGCGCGACGTCTATCGCATCGACCACTACCTCGGCAAGGAGTCCGTCCAGAACCTATTGTTCTTCCGCTTCGCGAACTCGTTCCTGGAGCCGATCTGGAACCGCAACTACATCGACAACGTGCAGATAACCATGGCCGAGCACTTCGGCGTCGAGGGACGCGGCCGTTTCTACGAGGAGGTCGGCGCGCTGCGCGACGTGGTCCAGAACCACCTGCTGCAGGTGCTCGCGCATCTCGCGATGGAACCGCCGGTCGGCGAAGGCCACGAAGCGCTGCGTGACGAGAAGATCAAGGTATTCCGCGCGATTCGAACGCTGGCCGAGGATGACCTCGTGCGCGGGCAATACCGCGGTTACACGGAGGAGCAGGGCGTCGCGCGCAGCTCGAACGTGGAAACCTACGCGGCGCTGCGGCTGTACGTCGACTCGTGGCGCTGGGCGGACGTGCCGTTCTATCGTGCGCGCGGGGAAGCACCTTGCGATCACGGCAACCGAAGTATTCGTCGAGCTCAAGCGTCCGCCGCAGCTCGTGTTCGGCGAGCAGGCGATCCCGAGCGCCAATTATTTCCGCTTCCGGCTCGGGCCGGATCGCGTCTCGATCGCTATCGGGGCGCTGGCGAAGAAGGGGGGCACGGAGATGCTCGCGCGGCCTGTGGAGCTATCCGTCTGCAACTCCAGCGCCGACGAGATTGGCGGCTACGAGCGGCTGATCGGCGCCGCGATGGACAGCGATGCGTCGCTGTTCGCACGCGAGGACGGCGTTCTCGAGGCCTGGCGAATCGTCGACGCCGTGCTGCCGGCCGCGGGGCCCGTGCACGTCTATGAGAAGGGCAGCTGGGGCCCGAAGGAAGCCGATCGCGTGGTCCGCGGCGACCGCTGGCACGCGCCGCTCTCCGATGACGCCGCCTGCGATTGACGTGCGCGTCTTCGCGGATGCGGCGGCCGCTGCGCGGGAGGCGGCTGCCTTCATTGCAGAGCGTTTGCGTATTGCAGCGTCCGCGCGCGATACCGCATCGTTGGCTATCAGTGGTGGCCGTTCCCCGGCGCAGATGCTGCGGTTGCTCGCGGCCGAGCCGCTGCCGTGGGAGCGCGTGCACGTCTTTCAGGTCGACGAGCGTGTGGCTTCGGCCGGGCATCCTGACCGCAATGCGGAAGACGCGCGTGCCGCTTTCGCAGCACCTCTTGCCGCTCATCCCGAGCACTTTCACTGGATGCCTGTCGAGGCTCCCGACCTTGCGGCCGGCGCACGCGACTACGCGCGCGCTCTTGGCGCCGTGGCAGGCACGCCGCCCGAGCTCGACATCGTTCATCTGGGGCTCGGCGACGACGGTCATACGGCGTCGATTTTTCCCGGCGCATCGGAGCTTGGCGGTACTGGCGACGTCGCGGTCACGGCGTTAGAGGGCGGTCGGCGCCGGATGACGTTGACGATGCCGGCGATCAATCGCGCGCGCAGCATCGTGTGGCTCGTGACGGGACGCGGCAAGCGGGAAGCGCTCGCGCGGCTGCGGCGCGCGGAACCCACGATCGTCGCGAGCCGCGTCCGGCGGGCAGGCGCCGTCGTCTTCGCGGATATTGAGGCCGCGCCGCCGGGGCTGCTATAAGCCTTGCCATGGCAAGCGTCGAGGAGCATTACGATCAGGTGTTCGCCGACGTCTACTCCTGGATGTCGGGAGGATGGGAGGCGGCGCTCGCGCGCAACATCGAGTTCTTCGCCGCGCACGGCATCGCGCCGAGAAAATCGGCCGTCGCCGTCGACCTCGGCGCCGGCTGCGGGTTTCAGTCCATTCCTCTTGCGCGGCTCGGTTTCTCCGTCACCGCGATCGACCTCGACCGCAAGTTGCTCGACGAGCTCATCGAGCACGCCGAGGATCTCGAGATCGACACGATCCGGGCGATCTCGCGACTTTCGCCAAGTACGCGACGGAGAAAATCGAGCTCGTCGTCTGCATGGTCGACACGCTGCTGCACCTGCCGTCGCAAGACGCGGTAGTGACGCTGCTCGCGAAAGTGCACGCGGCGCTGGAGGCCGGCGGCAAGTTCATCGCGACGTTCCGCGACTTCTCGATAGAGCTCGAGGAGCTCGACCGCTTCATTCCGGTGCGCAGCGACGCCGACACGATCTTCACGTGCTTCCTCGAGTTCGAGCCCGACACCGTCAAGGTGCACGATCTAGTTTATCGAAGACAGAATTCCGGCTGGGTCTTCGCGAAGAGCTTCTACCGCAAGCTGCGCCTCGACAGACGTGGCTCGTCGACGCTGCGCGACGCGGGGTTCGCCGACGTGGACGCGAGCACCGCGAGCGGACTCGTGACCATCATCGCGACCAAGTAACCGCGAGACGAGCTAGCCACGCTCGTCGACGGAGCCTGCCCGGGCGGCAGTTGCTTGACCACATCCGCAGCCGCCGCATGATCGATAGCGGCCCGGCCGCTCGTTCTCTAAGGGGGAACACATGCGCCCTCGAACCTCACCGTCGTTGCTCTCATGGTCCTATCCTCGGGCGTCGCTGCACAGCAGTCCGTAACCCTCGAGGCGAACGAAGAAATGGTCGAGGCGGCGAGCGCGTTGCTCGCAACCGTCGCGGGCGGCCCAGGCGGCGACGGAGACGTTGCTCGGCTTCGACGAAGCGCAAGAACCTCGCGCTCGCTCTCGGCTGACGAGGCGCGCGACGACTGGGCCTACTGGCCGACCGAGCGCGTCGGCGTGCCGCTCGACCTCATGACGGCGCGAGCAACGCCGCTCGACGCACGCTCTCTGACGTCGCTCCTGAGCGCACGCGGCTACCTGAAGGTCGTCCAAATCATGCAGCTCGAGCAGATCCTGGGCATGCTCGACACGGCGGGATTGCCGCGCGGCGTCGGCCACTACGAGGTCGTGCTGTTCGGCACGCCGTCGACGGACGGAAGCCTGGTCGTGGCGCTTCGAAGGCCACCACGTCTCATTGAACGTCGCCGTCGCGCCGGCCGGCATTTCAGCGTGACGCCGTCGTTCTTCGGCTCGAATCCGGCCGAAGTGCGCAGCGGCCCGCTGACGGGCTTCCGCGTGCTCGGCGCCGAGGAGGATCTCGCGCGCGATCTCGTCACTTCGCTGACGGCCGCGCAACGCAGCAAAGCCGTCGTTTCGGCCGAGGCGCCGCGCGACATCTTCGCGGGCAACATCAACAAGCCCGCCGAGCAGTGGGAAGCCTGGCGCGCGACGTTGCAGCCGGAAGGCATCCCCGTCGCCGAGCTCAACGAGGTGCAGCAGCACTGGGTTCGCCGCATACTCGACGAGGTCGTCGGCGTCTACCGGCCGGAGCTCTCGGCGGACTTCTTGCGCGCGATCGATCCCAAGACGCTTGAGCTTCGCCTGGATGGGCGCGACGGAGCGCGGCGCGCCGCATTACTTCCGGCTGCAAGGCGCAGACTTCGTGTTCGAGTACGACAACGTGCAGGACAACGGCAACCACGTGCACTCGGTGTGGCGCAGCAAGTCCGAGGACTTCGGCATGCAGCTTGCTCGGCGAGCACTACCGCATGTCGCACGCGCAGCGCGGAGTAGACGGACCATGTTGTCGCTGGTCGCGTCGCGGCCTGGGTGGCCGGCCAAGGTCAGGCCCTGCAGATGAGCTACGCGGCCGAGCCCGGCCTGACGGGCGTGACGCGGTGAATTGGAGCGGCCATGCCGTGCCGTTCGTTCGGCGCGGCGACCGCTGGCTCGCGACGGTCGGCGTCGACCTCGACTCGCGGCCGGGCGAGCACGCCGTCGACGTCACGTTCCGCTACGCCGACGGCCGCACGCGCGTCGTGCGCGAGCCCGTGATGGTCAACGCGGGGCAGTACCCCACGACGGAGCTGCACCGTCGAGGAGCGCTACGTCGAGCTCAGCCCCGAGGATCAAGCACGCGCGGACCGCGAGGCCGCCGAGACGAGCGCCGATCTACGACACGTTCACCCCGGAGACGCTATTGGACCGAGCCGTTCGCGTGCCGGTACGCGGCGCGAAGGACGGGCGCAACTTCGGCCATCGCCGCGTGTTCAACGGCCAGCCGCGAGCGCCGCATTCGGGCGCCGATCTGCGGGCCACGACGGGCACGCCGATCTACGCGGCGAACCGCGGCCGCGTCGTCCTTGCGAAGGACCTGTTCTTCAGCGGCAACGCGGTCTTCATCGACCATGGCTACGGCCTCTATACGACCTACCTGCACCTGTCCGAGATCGACGTGCGCCGTCGGCGACATGGTCGAGCGCGGCCAGCAGCTCGGCCTGGCGGGCGCGACGGGCCGCGTCACCGGGGCCCACCTGCATTGGGGTGTCGCGGCTCTCGACGCCCGCGTCGACCCGTTCTCGCTGATCCGGCTCGGGGCCAGTAACGGAGGTGTGAGCGACCGGTCGGGGCGTAACGATCCTTGTCCCGTGCGGCAGCGGCAAGAAATACAAGCACTGCTGCGCCCTCAAGGAGGACCGGCTGTCCCTCGGCACCCGCGTTTGGTTCGTGCTGATCGGGCTCATGCTGTTGATCGGAGCCTGGCTGGCCCTCACGACGATCAACTTGAGCTGATAACCGAATCGCCTACCGCCCCGCCGGCCTTTTCTGCTAGGATGCTCTCGGTTTCTGGAGCAACGGCTCTGAAGGCACGAAGCCCCGTATGGGGCTTTTTGTTTGGTCCGCTTCATCGCCCGCGAATGAGGGCGACCGAGGAGAGCGAGAACGCAGTGAGTAATGGGCCGTAGGGCCCATTTTTTGTTGGTGGCGCCTGGTGCTTCGCGGGTCGGGTAGAACGACGACGAGCTATGGCCAGGCGGTCGACAAAGAGCGATTGATCGAGCTGCTCGAGCCGGCCGTGGCGGCGATGGGGTTCGAGCTGGCCGATCTCGATGCGCATCGCGGGCGGCGCGGCCTGCTGCGGTTGTTCATCGACCGCGAGGGCTGGCGTGACGGTCGACGACTGCCAGCGCGTCAGCGAGCAGATCGGAGCGTTGCTCGACGTCGAGGATCCGCTGCCGGGCAGCTACGTGCTCGAGGTGTCGTCGCCGGGGTTCGATCGGCGGTTGCGCACGCTCGCGCACTTTCGAGCGTTTCAGCGGCGCGAACGCGAAGGTCGAGCTGAAGGATGCGCGGGACGGGCGGCGGCGATTGACGGGTCGGCTCGTAGGCGTGGACGGGCAGCGAGTGCTGCTCGACGTTGATGGCGAACTAACGCGTGTGCCGTTTGGCGATATCGCAGTGGCGCGATTGGCGCCATCGTGATGCAAGGTCGGTGACGAACTATGAGTAAAGAAATTCTGTTGGTCGTCGACGCCGTCTCGAACGAGAAGGGCGTCGAAGAAGTCGGTCATTTTCGAAGCCATCGAGGCGGCGCTCGCGTCGGCCACGAGGAAGCGCTACGGCGACGACATCGAGGTGCGCGTCGCGATCAATCGCACGACCGGCAGCTACGAGACGTTCCGCCGCTGGAAGGTGTTCGCCGACGACTCGAAGGAGCTCGAGGAGCCGGCGCGCGAGCTGCGGCTGATGACGCCGTCGACGTCGACCCGAAAGCGCGAGATCGGCGGCTTCGTCGAGCAACCCATGGAGTCCGTGGAGTTCGGCCGCATCGCGGCGCAAACCGCGAAGCAAGTCATCGTGCAAAAGGTGCGCGAGGCCGAGCGCGAGCAGGTCGTCGAGGAGTACAAGAACCGCGCGGGCGAGCTCGTGAGCGGCATCGTCAAGCGCGTCGACCGCAACGGCGCCTACGTCGACCTCGGCAGCAACGCCGAAGGCTTCATCCCGCGCGAGGATCTGATTCCGCGCGAGCCGATCAAGCCGCAGGACCGCATCAAGAGCCTGCTGCGCGAGGTTCGCCCGGAGCCGCGCGGCCCGCAGCTGTTCCTCACGCGCACGTCGCCGAAGTTCTTGATCGAGCTCTTCAAGATCGAGGTGCCGGAGGTCGGCCAGGGCCTCATCGAGATTCTCGGCGCCGCGCGCGACGCGGGCCTGCGCGCCAAGATCGCCGTGCGCAGCCACGACAAGCGCATCGATCCCGTCGGCGCTTGCGTCGGCATGCGCGGCTCGCGCGTGCAGGCCGTGTCGAACGAGCTCGCCGGCGAGCGTGTCGACATCATCCTGTACGACGAGAACCCAGCGCAGTTCGTCATCAACGCGATGTCGCCGGCCGAGGTGCTGCTCGATCGTCGTCGACGAGGACACGCACACGATGGATCTCGCCGTCGACGAGGAGAAGCTCTCGCAGGCCATCGGCCGCGGCGGGCAGAACATTCGCCTCGCGAGCGAGCTCACGGGCTGGCAGCTGAACGTGATGACCGAGTCGGCAGCCGAGGAGAAGAGCGACACAGGAAGCGCGCTCGCTCGTCGAGAACTTCATGAAGGAGCTCGACGTCGACGAGGACGTCGCGAACATCCTCGTCCAGGAAGGCTTCTCCTCGCTCGAGGAGATCGCCTACGTGCCGGCGAGCGAGCTCAACGGCATCGAGGAGTTCGACCCGCGAGATCGTCAACGAGCTGCGCTCGCGCGCGCGCGACGTGCTGATCACGCAAGCGCATCGTGAGCGAGGAAGTCATCGATCAGGCGGAGCCGGCCGAGGATCTGCTGAGCCTCGAAGGCATGGACAAGACGCTCGCGCTCGAGCTGGCGAGCCGCGGCGTCGTGACGCGCGAGGATCTCGCCGAGCAGGCCGTCGACGATCTGGCCGAGATCGCTCGGGCTCGATGCCGAGCGCGCGGCGAAGCTGATCATGGCCGCGCGCGCGCATTGGTTCGAGCAAGAGCAGCAAGCGAAGAACGGCTGAGGAGAAGGCATGGCGGAAGTCACGGTCGCGGAGTTTCGCGAAGGTACTGAAGGTCCCCGTCGATCGGCTCATCGAGCAGCTCGACGAGGCCGGCATCAAGGTCGGCGGCGCCGAACGACGTCATCAGCGAGGACGCGAAGCTCGAGCTGCTGACGCACCTGAAGAAGAACCACGGCCGCAAGGACGCCGCGCGATTCCGCGCCGCGCCGCATCACGTTGAACCGCAAGTCGCAGAGCGAGCTCAAGCTTGCGAGCGGCCAGGGCCGGGCGCGAACGATCAACGTCGAGGTGCGCCAGAAGCGCACCTACATCAAGCGCGACGTGCTCGAAGAGCAGGCGCGCAAGCAGCAAGAGGAGCTCGACTCGCGCGCGCCGCGCCGAGGAAGAAGCGCGCACGGCCGTGGAGCGTCTCCGCGAGGCGCAGCGAGACGCGCGAGGCCGCGGAGCGCGAGCGGCTCGCGGCCGAGCAGCGCGAGGCCGAGGAGAGCAAGCGGCTCGAAGAAGAGCAGACGCCGCGCGGCCGCGGCCGACGAGGAAGCGCGAGACACCGCGCCGAGGAGGAGCGCCGCAAGGCCAGCGCAAGACGAGAAAGAGGCGCAGCAGCGCGCCGAGGCCGAGCGCGCGCGGCAGAAAGCCAAGAAAGAACGGATGGTCGAGGAGCCGCTCGACGGCGACCACACGCTGCACGTCGCGGACGGCATGGCGGGCGACGGCGCAAGAAGAAGAAGCAGCGCCGCCGCAGCGTGCCCGTCACCGTCGATCCGCAGCACGCGTTCGAGAAGCCGACCGCGCCCGTCGTCCGCGAGGTCGAGATCGGCGACACGATCACGGTCAGCGAGCTCGCGCAGCGGATGGCCATCAAGGCCAACGAGGTCATCAAGGCCCTCATGAAGATGGGCATGATGGTCACGATCAACCAGGTCCTCGATCAGGACACGGCGATCGCTCGTCGTCGAGGAGATGGGCCACACGCGCGAAGCGCGCTCAAGGAAACGGCCGATCGAGGATCAGCTCATCGCAGTCGGTCGAGGAGGCCGCGGGCTCGTCGAGGAAGTACATCGCGCGCCCGGTCGTCACGATCATGGGCCACGTCGACCACGGCAAGACGTCGCTGCTCGACTACATCCGCCGCACGCGCGTTGCCGCGGGCGAAGCGGGCGGCATCACGCAGCACATCGGCGCCTACAACGTCGAGACGCCGAAGGGCGCGATCACGTTCCTCGATACGCCGGGCCACGCGGCCTTCACCGCCATGCGCGCGCGCGGCGCCAAGGTCACGGACATCGTCGTGCTCGTCGTCGCGGCCGACGACGGCGTCATGCCGCAGACGATCGAGGCCGATCCAGCACGCGCAAAGCGGCGGAGGTGCCGATCGTCGTCGCGGTCAACAAGATCGACCAGCCCGGCGCGCGATCCCGATCGCGTTCGCCAGGAGCTCGTCGAATTACGAGCGTGATCTCCGAGGAGTGGGGCGGCGAGACGCTGTTCGTCAACGTCTCTGCGCAGACCGGTGAAGGCGTCGACAAGCTGCTCGACTCGCTGCTGCTGCAAGCCGAGCTGCTCGATCTCAAAGCGCCCGACACGGGTCCGGCCGCCGGCGTCGTGCTCGAAGCGAGCCTCGAGCGCGGCCGCGGCGCCGTCGCTACGGTGCTGATCAGCAAGGGCAAGCTGCAAGGTCGGCGACATCCTGCTCGCCGGGCAGGAGTACGGCCGGATCCGCGCGATGTTCAACGAGGCAGGTGCAGCGATCCACTCGCGCGGGCCCGTCGATCGCCCGTCGTCGTGCTCGGCCTCTCCGGGAACGCCGATGGCCGGCGACGACGTGCAGGTCGTCGCGGACGAGCGCCAGGCGCGCGACGTCGCGCAGTTCCGCCATAGCCGCGAGCGCGAGTCGAAGCTCGCGCATCAGCAGGCGGCGAAGCTCGAGAACGTCTTCAGCCAGATGGGCGACGGGCGGCATGCCGAGCGTCCAGCTGCTGATCAAGGCGGACGTGCATGGCAGCGCCGAGGCACTGCGCGACGCGCTCGAGAAGATCTCGTCCGACGACGTCAAGGTCACGGTCGTCGGCGCGGCCGTCGGCGGCATCACCGAATCCGACGTGCAGCTCGCGGCGACGTCGAAGGCGATCATCATCGGCGTTCAACGTACGCGCCGACGCGGCGGCGCGAGGCGCCATCAAGGAAAGCGGCGTCGATATCCGCTACTACAGCATCATTTACGAGGCGATCGACGACATCAAAGCCGCCGTCGAGCGGATTGCTGGCGCCCGAAGTCCGCGAGCAGATCGTCGGTCTCGCGGAAGTGCGCGAGGTGTTCCGCTCGCCGAAGTTCGGCAACGTCGCGGGTTGCATGGTGGTCGATGGCTACGTTCGGCGCAGCAATCCGATTCGCGTGCTGCGCGACAACGTCGTGATCTACGAGGGGCAGCTCGAGTCGCTGCGCCGTTTCAAGGACGACGTAGCGAGGTTCGCGCCGGCACGGAGTGCGGCATCGGCGTGCGCAACTACAACGACGTCAAGGCTGGCGACCAGATCGAGTGCTACGAACGCACGGAGATAGCGCGTAACCCTGGCCTGACCAATGCCGCGCGAACGTACCAGAAAGCATCAGAGTCGCCGCCGAGATCCAGCGGCTGCTGAACGAGCTGCTGCTGACGGAGGTCAAGGATCCGCGCCTCGAGCGGGCGCGCGTGCAGCGAAGTCGAGGTCAGCGGCGATCTGAGCCTCGCCACGGTGTTCTTCAATACGCTCGGCCTCGACGACGATCCGCTGCCGATCAAGGAGGCTTCGAGAAGGCGCGCGGCTTCTTCCGCTCGCGCGTCGGCCAAGCGCTGCAGCTTGCGGCGCGCGCCGGAGCTTCGCTTTCGCCACGACACGAGCGCCCGCCGCGCCGTCGAGCTGAGCCGCCTCATCGACGAACGCCGCGCCGCTCCGAAGCCGCGACGATAACGCTCGACTGAGGCGGCGAAGGCACGGTGCCGCGCACCAAGGTCACGAGGCCGGGACTGTTCAGGGGCTCCTGCTGCTCGACAAGCCGCGCGGGCTTCACGTCCAATCACGCGCTGCAGCACGCCAAACGGCTGTTTGCAGGCCGCGAAGGCCGGGCACGCGGGCAGCTTGGATCCGCTAGCGACCGGCATGCTGCCGGTCTGCCTCGGCGCCGCCACGAGGGTCGTGCGGATATCTGCTCGATGCCCGCAAGACGTATACGGTGACGGCCGAGCTCGGCGCTGGCGACGACCACCGGCGACGCGGAAGGCGACGTCGTCGATCAGCCTGCGGGCACGCGGCCGACGGAAGCCGATGTCGTCGCGGCGCTGGCGCAGTTCCGCGGCGAGACGCGAGCAAGTACCGCCGATGTATTCGGCGCTCAAACGTAGCGGCGTGCCGCTGTATCGACTCGCACGGCGCGGTATCGAAGTGCACCGCGAGCCGCGGCGAATCAACGTGTACGCTCTCGACCTCGTGTCGTTACCGCTGGCCGGAGCTTGCGCTTGCGCGTGATTTGCTCGAAGGGCACTTACGTCCGGACGCTCGTCGAGGATCTCGCGGCGGCGCTAGCCACAGTCGGCCACGTGCGCGAGCTGCGCAGGTTAAGTGTCGAGCCGTATGCCGAAGAGGAGCTGCGAACGTTCGAGCAGCTCGAGAGCCGGCTCGCGGAAGGCGGCCTCGAGGCGCTTGGATCGGGAGCTCAAGCCCGTCGACAGCGCTCTGCCGGGTTGGCCGCGGATCATGCTCGACGACGAGCGTGCGGAGCGGCTGCTGCACGGGCAAAGCGTGGCCGCGGATCCTGATTGGGCCGGCGGGCGCACGTCGCGTTTACGCGGCGCTCGCTGCAGTTTCTCGCGCTCGCCGACGTGACCGCCGATCGGCAACTCATGCCCGCGCCGGGTTTTTCTTCGCTAATGGCTTGGAGCGAACCTGCAAATTCTGGTTAAAATGCCCGGCTTCGAGGAGCAAGTTACGAAGACGCGGTCGCTGGTTAGGGCGGCCGGGAGATCAGAATGGCTCCTAAAGTCGGACAAGAAATCCGCAATCATCAGCGAGTATCGCCGCGATCCCGCCGACACCGGTTCCCCCGAAGTCCAAGTCGCATTGCTATCCGCACGGATCACCCAGCTTTCCGAGCACTTCGGCGGCCACGAAAAAGATCATCATTCGCGCCGCGGTTTACTGAAGATGGTAAACCAGCGGCGCAAGTTGCTGGACTATCTCAAACGAGTCGACCAAGGCCGCTATCAGGATCTGATCGGCCGTCTCGGATTGAGACGTTGATCCAAGTTTTGTTCCTTTCAGAGCCGGCTCACCCGGCTCTGAGCCGTTTTGGACTCACTAGAAGGCACGACGCGCTCCCGATCCCGGCGGCGCGTACGCCGTTTTGTCAAGGAACAGTAACCGTGAAAGTCATCAGAACATTCAAGTACGGTGCCCACGACGTCACCATCGAAACCGGCGCCATCGCGCGCCAAGCCGACGGCGCCGTCGTCGTCAACATGGCGGACACCGTCGTCCTCGTGACGGCCGTGGGTGAGAAGAAGGACGTCGCAGGCCCGCGACTTCTTCCCGCTGACCGTCAACTATCAGGAAAAGACCTACGCGGCCGGGCGCATTCCGGGCGGCTTCTTCAAGCGCGAAGGCCGGCCGAGCGAGAAAGAAACGTTGACGTCTCGGCTCATCGACCGGCCGATCCGCCCGTTGTTCCCGGACGGTTTCCAACGCGAAGTGCAGGTCATCGCGACCGTGCTGTCCATGAACCCCGAGATCGATCCCGACGTTCCGTCGCTGCTCGGCGCGTCGGCGGCGCTCGCGCTGTCGGGCCTGCCGTTTCTGGGCCCGATCGGCGGCGCCCGCGTCGGCTACAAAGACGGTCAAGTATCTGTTGAATCCGACGCTCACCGAGTTGCAGCAATCGCGGCTCGACCTCGTCGTCGCCGGCACGAAAGACGCCGTTCTCATGGTCGAGTCGCAGCGCCGCCATGCTGTCCGAGGAAGTCATGCTCGGTGCCGTGGTCTTCGGCCACGAGCAAATGCAAGTCGGCCATTGCGGCGATCGAGTCGCTCGCGAAGGAAGCTGGCCGCCCGCCGATCACCTGGACGGCGCCGGTCCGACAACGAGGCGCTGGCGAAGGCCGTCGAGCAAGTTCGTCGCCGCGAAGCTCAGCGAAGCCTATGGCATCGCCGAGAAACAGGTCCGCTACACACGCATCGGCCAGCTCAAGCAAGCAGTGCGTCACCGCGCTCGCCGGCACGCCGGACGCCGTTTGGACGCCTGCGCAGGTGGAGGGCGAGTTCAAGAACGCCGAGAAGAAAATCGTGCGCGGCCGCATTCATCGCGGGCAAGCCGCGCATCGACGGTCGCGACACGCACACCGTGCGCACGATCGACGTTCAAGTGGGCGTGTTGCCGCGAACGCACGGCTCTGCCGTGTTCACGCGCGGCGAGACGCAAGCGCTCGTCGTAACCACGCTCGGCACCGGCCGCGACGCGCAGATCATCGATGCGCTCGAAGGCGAGCGGCGCGACCCGTTCATGCTGCATTACAACTTCCCGCCGTACAGCGTCGGCGAGACAGGCTTCATCGGCTCGCCGAAGCGGCGCGAAATCGGCCATGGCCGGCTCGCCCGTCGCGGCGTCGAAGCGGTGATGCCTGACATGACGACGTTTCCGTACGTGATTCGCGTGGTATCCGAGATCACCGAGTCGAACGGCTCGAGCTCGATGGCCACGGTCTGCGGCACGAGCTTGTCGCTGATGGACGCCGGTGTGCCGACCAAAGCCCCTGTCGCCGGTGTCGCGATGGGCCTGATCAAAGAGGACAGCGGCTATCAGGTGCTCACCGACATCCTTGGGCGACGAGGACCATTTCGGCGACATGGATTTCAAGGTGGCCGGCACGGCGGATGGCGTGACGGCCCTGCAGATGGACATCAAGATCTTCGGCATCACGCAAAGAGATCATGGCCGCGCGCTGGAGCAAGCGCGCGAAGGCCGGCTGCACATCCTGGCCGAGATGAACAAAGTCCTGAAGGCGCCGCGCGAGAAGATGTCGGATTGGGCGCCGACGATCATCACGATCAAGATCGATCCCGAGAAGATCCGCGACGTCATCGGCAAAGGCGGCGCGGTGATCCGCGCAATCACGGAAGAGACAGGCGCCACCGTCGACATCGAGAACGACGGCACCGTCAAGATCGCGTCGGTCGATGGCGGCTTCGGGGCGCGCCGCGCGCGAGCGCATCGAGCTCATCACCGCCGACGTCGAGGTCGGGCGTATTTATCAGGGCAAAGTCGCTCGGCTCATGGACTTCGGCGCGTTCGTGACGATTCTGCCCGGGCGCGACGGCCTGGTGCACATCTCGCAGATCTCCAACGAGCGCGTGGAGCGCGTGAGCGACAAACTGAAGGAAGGCGACGTGGTGAAGGTCAAGGTTCTGGAGGTCGATCGCCAGGGCCGGATTCGGCTCAGCATGCGGGACGTGTCGGCCGCTTGACGCCGCGCGGGCCGCTTCGCGCTCCGGCGCGGCCGCTTCAAGTCTCCTGGGTAGATTCGGTAGAGCCGCGCAGCGGCTCGCCGAACTTCTGCTCCTTCAAAAACATCGTCAGGCTTTCTTCGAGGAAGCCGCTCACTCTTTGTGGGACGGGGCCCCGATACGAGCGGATGATCTGCGCCAAGAAATCCTCGCTCATTACCGACGGACCGTTCTGCTCTTGCTCGGCGATGACCTGCAACAGAATCGAACGGGTGATCTTGCCGTCGGTCTTCTTGTCGATGACTTCGAACGGCTCGTCGTTCAAGACGAGTTGGCGAATGTCGTGTAGCGTGATGTAACGGCTTTCAGTCGTATCGTAGAGGCGCCGATTCGGATATTTTCTGATGGTTCTCATGTAGCCGATAGGTACATCCCGCCTCCTGGAGTACTTTAGTCTACTTTCGGCGGCTCGACCAACTCGCTTCGCAACGCCGTGCTTCCAGCAAGCGACTCGATTGCCCAGTTTGCGATGGCCCACGCCCACAGCTCGCCTGGTGCCGCGCCGCGCACTTCCTCGGGAACGAGCAAGCCGAGATACTCGAGCACCTGCGCAGCTGCACTGCGCGGGTCCATGCTGTCGACCTCAGGCGCGTGGGTTTGCTTCGAGAGCTTTTGGCCTGCGGCGTTGGTAACCACCGGGAGATGGAAGTACTTCGGCGCCGGGAGCCCGAGCGCGCGTTGGAGGTGCAAATGGACCGGGGTGGAGTCCAGCAGATCGACGCCGCGCACGATCGTCGTGATGTCCTGGGCCGCATCGTCGACGACGACGGCAAGGTGATAGGCGGTGAGGCCGTCTCGACGGACGATGACGTAGTCTCCCACGGTCGCGTCGAGGTCCACCGTCCGAGCACCCTGCAGCCCGTCGACGAACGTTCAGCTCGCCGGCTTCGACGCGCGCACGGATAGCCGTCGCGCGTGCGTGGTCTGAGCGCGAACGACAGGTACCGGGGTAGCGGGCGGCGCCGGACTTGCTCGCCGAGCGCAAGTCGCTGCGCGTGCAGCTGCAGCGAAACGCGC
This sequence comes from uncultured Gammaproteobacteria bacterium, assembly GCA_963744305.1. Lineage (GTDB taxonomy): Bacteria > Pseudomonadota > Gammaproteobacteria > Steroidobacterales > Rariloculaceae > FEN-1219. Next base: position 29,807 of record CAVUTF010000006.1, on the reverse strand, counting down.
GACCGGTGCGCAGCAGCTTCTCCGCGGCCTTCGTGTATGCGGCGAGGCGCGAGCTCTGATAGAGCACTGCGCCGTCCCACGGCAGTTCGAAGGCTTCGAGCGTTCGGAGGATACTGTCGGCCGCGCCCGGCATCTCGCGAGGCGGATCGATGTCCTCGATCCGGACGAGCCACTCGCCGCCGCGCTGCCTCGCGTGGACGAAGCTCGCGACCGCGGTGGTCAAGCGAGCCGATGTGGAGTGGGCCGGTCGGCGACGGGGCGAATCGGCCGACATAGCGCTCGGGCGTAGGCTCGCCGCTAGCGATACTGGTCCTCGCGGTCGCGGAATTGCCGCTCGGCAAGCTCGCGCCGTTCCTGAGCTTCGACGCAGAGCGTGGCGACGGGACGAGCTTCCAGCCGGCGCAGACCGATCTGGTCGCCGGTCTCCTCGCAATACCCGTAGCTACCGTCGTCGATCCGCGACAGAGCCGAATCGATTTTCTTCAACAGCTTGCGCTCTCGATCGCGAGTGCGCAGCTCGAGGCCAAACTCCGACTCCTGAGTCGCGCGATCATTGGGATCCGGAAAATTGGCCGCATCGTCCTTCATGTGCAGCATCGTCCGATCGACTTCCTCCATGAGCTCGCGCTTCCACGCCAGCAGGATCTGGCGGAAGTGCTCGAGCTGGGTCCTTGTTCATGTAGTCCTCACCGCGTCTCGGCTGGTAGGGCGTGAACCCTACGCACAGGACCCGTGAGCAGGCTCCCGGACGGAGCGCGGACGGGGAGCCGCCAGCGGCCTCGTGCTCACGGGCGTCGCTCTGACTGCATTCATCTTCTTTGGAGGCGCCTTCGTCGGCTGCGCGTGCACTTTGCGCGCGCCCCTCTGAGGAGCGGCCTTCTGCTTCGTTACTTTCTTCTTGCTCGAATGTTGGGCTGACTTCACTGTCTTTTTCGCCGATGGCTTCCTTGGCACCTTGCGCGCGGACGTCGTGCGCGAGCGACCGGATGCCGACTTTGCACCTGACTTCTTTACGACCTTCTTGACGCTACCGCGGGCTCTTTTCTTGGCAGCGGCTTTTTTCGCAGGCATGGCCTTGGCCTCCAAGACCGTTCAAACGAAACCGGCGATTATACAGACGCATCGAGGCAGCGGAAGGTGGCACAGGTCTCGTCAGTCGGCGGCAGGCGGCAACCGAGTCGGCGTCGGCGGGAGCCAGCCCGGCTGCCGGTGCTCAGCAACGATCGTCGTGTAGATGCCACCCGCGGACGTTGAATTCGGCCGTCAGACGAATGAAACGCGGCTTCAAGCAGCTGCGCGAGGTCGTCGAGGATCCGATTCGTCACCGCTTCGTGGAAGGCACCTTCGTTGCGGAAAGACCAGATGTAGAGCTTCAGCGACTTCAGCTCGACGCACGCTGCATCCGGAACGTACTCGAGGAGCAGCGTCGCGAAATCCGGTTGGCCTGTCTTCGGGCACAAGACAGGTGAACTCCGGAATTCGCATCCGGATCGTGTAGTCGCGATCGCGCTGCGGGTTCGGAAACGTCTCAGAGACTTTTTTGGACGGTCGCGCCGCGGGCTTAGTCGCCAAGGTTTGCGTGTTCCAGGATTCGAGCGTCCGAAGCGAACGGCGCGGCCGTCACTCTTGGATTGTTTTTACTCTACACTACCGCCGTCGAAGCGGCCATTTGCGGCACTGGCTTACACTCGACCACCATTACGGGGTTTACGCCTATGCTCTATGCGCCTGAGTAAGATCAAGCTTTCGGGCTTCAAGTCGTTCGTCGATTCGACCACGATCAAATTCCCCAGCAACCTGATGGGCATCGTCGGGCCGAACGGCTGCGGCAAATCCAACATCATCGATGCCATTCGCTGGGTGCTCGGCGAAGGGTCCGCGAAAAACCTGCGCGGCGATTCGATGGTCGACGTCATCTTCAATGGCTCCTCGAGCCGCAAGCCCGTGGGCTCGCCAGCATCGAGCTCACGTTCGACAACTACGACGGGACGATCACGGGGCCTTCGCGGGCTATAACGAGGTTGGCCGTACGCCGCGTCGTTTCGCGAGACGGCACGTCGCAGTACTACCTGAACAACGCGCCGCTGCCGCCGCAAAGACATCACCCACATCCTGCTCGGCACGGGCGTTGGGCTCGCACGGCTATTCGATCATCGAGCAGGGCATGATCTCGCGGCTCGTCGAAGCCAAGCCCGAGGAGCTGCGCGCGTTTCTCGAGGAGGCGGCCGGCATCTCCAAATACAAGGAGCGTCGCCGGGAAACGGAGCAACGCATCCTGCACACACGCGAGAATCTCGAGCGCCTGCACGATCTTCGGGACGAGATCGAAAAGCAGCTCACGCATCTGCAGAAGCAAGCCGAAGGACGCAGAACGCTACAAGATCCTCAAAGCCGAGCAACGCAAGGTCAGTGCCGAGCTGCTTGCCCTTCGTTTGAATGCGCTTGCGCGCCGAAGTGGGCGAGCAGGAGCGGTCGTTCAAGGAGAAGCAGATGGCGCTCGAAGCCGCCATAGCGGCGCAACGCTCAACGGAGACATCGCATCGAGAAGCTGCGCGTCGAGCTAGCCGACCGCAACGAGCGCATTCAACGCGGTTCAAGGCAGCTACTACAGGATCGGCGCCGAGATCGCTCGGCTCGAGCAATCGCTTCAGCATCGTAAGGATCTGATCCAGCGGCAGAGCGAGGACTTGCGAGCGCACCGAACAGCAGATCGCCGAGATCAACGCTCGCACATCGCGAGCGATCAGGTCGAGCTCGAGCAGATCGACCATCGTGTTGAGCGAGCTCGGTCCGGGCCTCGAAGCAAGCGCACGCGCTGCAACGCGAGTCGCAGCATGACGCTCGAGGACGCCGAACGCGCGATGGAGCAGGGCGCACGCGCTGGGAGCAAGTTGCCGAGGAGCTCGCCACAGCGGAGCGATCGACGCATGTCGAGGACGACGAGGCTCGAGGAGCTCGCTGCGCAACGCCAACGGCTCGAGAAGGAACAGCGACAAACAGGCGCAGGAGCGCGCCACGCTAACCTTCGTCGAGCGTCGAGCAGCGGCTCGAGACGCTCGCGGCCAACGATGAACGCGCGACGGCGGCCTGCGAGAACGCCACTCGAGCGTTGAACTCCGTTTGGGAGCAAATTCAGAAACTGAGCGAGCAGGATAACAATGTCTCCCTGCATCTAGATCAGTTGCGCGAGAGCCTGCAAAACGATCGCGGGCGCCTCGCATCGCTCGAAGCGTTGCAGGAAGCAGCGCTCGGAAAGCCATCCGCCCAAGTGAACGAGTGGCTGGATGCGCATGACGCTCGAGCGAGCGGAGCGTTTGGCACAAGAGCTCGTCGTCGAGCCCGGTTGGGAGCGGGCCGTCGAGACCGTGCTCGGCGCTTATCTGCAAGCGTCAGCGTCGACAGCATTGATGGAGTCGCGGCTCGACTTGCCGGGCCTTGCCGGCAGGCGGGCTGACGCTCCTCGAAAACCGGGCTGAAGGCGGGCAGGGCGCGAGCGGGCGGAGGTTCCTTGCTCGCGCACGTTCGCAGGCGCCTGCAGCCGTCGCCTCGCTCTTGGCGGAGTGCGCGTGGCGGGGTCCCTGCAGGAAGCCTTCTCCTTGCGGCGACGAAATTGGCGGATAACGAATCCATTCGTCACGCGCGAAGGCTTCTGGGTTGGGCGCTGCTGGCTGCGCATGAATCGCAACGACGATCCGCAGGTGGGTGTGCATCACGCGCGGCGAAGAGATCAAGCGGCTCCGCGAATCGGCGCGCAGTAACGGCGGCGCGCCGTGGAGGAAGTCGCGAAAGCGCTTGCAGACACGCGGTACCAGCTCGAGCGCCTCGAAGATGCGCGCGCGAGGGGCAGGCGTGGCGGGCCGGCGCCAACAGCTGGCCGCGCAGACGAAAGCGCAGCTGCTGACCTGTCGGGCGGAGCTCGAGCAGTCACGGCAACCGTGCAGCCGCGCTCGATCAGACCATTGCCGAGCTCGCGGCTGCGCTGCGAGTCGCTAGCGGTCTCCACGAGCGAGAGCCTCACGCGGCGCGACGAGGCAGTCGAGGCGCAGCGCCGACTGCTGACGCAGCGCGAAAGCCTCGAGGAAGAACGCAAGGAGCTTGCACGAGCGGCTGACGGGAGCTCGGACACAGGCCGAAGAGCACCGCGAGGTTCGGCACAAGCGATCGCGATCAAGGTGGAGTCCCGACGTAGCTCGAAGGAGTCTGCGAGCGCGGCCTTGCTACGAGTGCAGAGCCAACTCGCCCACCTCTCGAAGCGGCAGCACGAGCTGCAAGCCGAGATAGCAAACGGCCGCGCCCTCGTTGCGCGCGGAAGAGCAATCGCTGGTCACGAAGTCTCGATGAACGCTTGCTCGTCGAGGCGGATCTCGCCAAGGCCCGTACCAGGCGATGGACGAGATCGACACGCAGCTACGCGAGACCGAGCACGCAACGCAACCAGAAGCAGCAGCGCGGTCAACGAGATTCGCGAGCTCGCGGACAACGTCGCGGCTCGCGGTTCGCGAATCTCAAGTTCGCGCCGAGACCGTCACCGAACAATTCGCGGAAACGGGCTTCGTTCTTGACGAAGGTCACTCGCGGAGCTGCCGCCGGACGCCACGGCGACCGTATGGACGAGACAGTTCGAGCAGCTCGAGCGCAGGATCCAGCGGCTCGGCGCGATCAATCTCGCGGCGATCGACGAGTTCCAGGAGCAATCGGAGCGCAAGAAGTACCTCGACGCCCAGTTCACGGATCTCACCGAGGCGCTCGAGACGCTCGAGAACGCGATTCGCAAGATCGATCGTGAGACGCGGGCTCGCTTCAAAGAAACGTTCGACAAGGCAAACCAGGGGCTTGGCCGGCTGTTTCCGCGGCTTATTCGGCGGCGGCCACGCGTATCTCGAGATGGACGGCGAAGACTTGCTCGCGTCCGGCGTCACGATCATGGCGCGCCCTCCGGGCAAGAAGATCAGCACCATTCACTTGCTGTCCGGCGGCGAGAAGGCGCTGACGGCAGTGGCGCTCGTGTTCTCGATTTTCGAGCTCAACCCAGCGCCGTTCTGCCTGCTCGACGAGGTGGACGCGCCGCTCGACGACGCCAACGTCGGCCGCTTCTCCGAGATCGTCAGGGAGATGTCCGAGCATGTACAGTTTGTGATCATCACGCACAACAAGACGACGATGGAAGCCATGCATCAGCTCACCGGCGTCACGATGCAGGAGCCCGGAGTGTCGCGCATGGTGGCCGTCGACATTGACGAAGCGGTGAGACTCGCCGCGATGTAGAGACCTGCCACGATGTGGGACTTGCGCTGGGTACTTTTGGGGCTGGGTGCCCTCGTAGTCGTTGGGGTCTACCTCTGGAGCAAATGGCTGTTCAGGCGGAGAACGAGCTCCGTCACGCGACCGCAGCGATCCGAGCCTACTCTGGAGCAAGCGAACGTCGAGCCTGCAGCCGTCGCCGGCGCCGACGCGCCGGCCGAGATGCCACCGCCGCATCGCAAGCCTGTTCGCCATGGGCCCGACAGAATCATCACTCTGCGCCTCATCCCCCGAAGTGGAGAGCTAAGCTCCGAGCGAGCCGTGCTCGCCCTGCGCGGTGCCCGGCTAAAACATGGTCGCTATGGAATCTTTCACCGCCATGCCGCGGATAGTGTCGACGAAGAGCTGTTCAGCGTCGCGAGCCTTACGGAACCCGGGTCGTTCAATCTGGCCAACCTCGGCGAAACCACGATCGCGGGGCTGAGTTTCTTCATTGTGCTGCCCGGAGACGGCGATCCCGTGCAGCGGTTCGACACGATGATCGAAACGGCGCGTGCGCTCGCCGTTGAGCTCGATGCGGAGCTGCACGACGAGGCTGGAAGCTCGTGGAGCGTCCAGCGCGAACGCTACGTGCGTGAAGAGATCATCGAGTATCGGCACCAGCTCGAGCGCCGTTGAGCAAGAACGTGCCGCGCAGCAACCGAATCGATCCAGGGCGAGATAGAGCGGCTGCGCCGCACTATTATTGAAGATTACAACTACGCCTATTTCGTCCGCGACGATCCGATCGGATCGGCGAAGCCTCAGCCGATTGGGGAAACCCGACAATGCACAGCGCAATTCTCGAGGCGCTTCAGGCCAATGGACTCAAAACCTGTCCGGCCGCCGAATTGGTAGTCGGAATTCCAGGTTGTTTGGGCTATTACTCGAATATCGGGAAGCAGCGACCGGAATTACCCTATGAGATCGATGGGGTAGTGTACAAAGTCGATAACCTCGAGTGGCAAGAACGACTTGAATTTGTCTCACGCGCGCCGCGATGGGCCCTTGCGCACAAGTTTCCGGCGCAAGAAGAGATGACGATCGTCAAGGGCATCGAATTTCAAGTGGGCCGTACTGGAGCTCTGACAGCCGTCGCGCGGCTCGAACCCGTTTTCGTCGGTGGTGTCACGGTGAGCAATTCGACGTCGCACAACATGGACGAGCTGGAGCGCAAAGACGTCCGCGTCGGCGACACGGTCATCGTTCGCCGCGCTGGTGATGTGATCCCAGCGATCGTCAAGGTAGTCCAAGAAAAGCGACCCAAAGACGCGCGCGTTGTTCACCTTCCGCGTCGCTGCCCGGTTTGCGGCTCGGACGTAGAGCGCATCGAGGGCGAAGCGGTAGCACGGTGCATAGGCGGGCTCGTGTGCTCGCGCAGCGGAAGCAAGCCCGCGGGATTCGTTGGGGAAGCGCTCCGTCGCGTCCTATGAATCAACGGCTGCTTCAGGGAAAAATTGTGACACTAACCGGCACGTTGGAAACGATGTCTCGCGATAGAGCGAAAAGAAGACTGATCGAGCTAGGAGCGAGGGTCACCAGTAGCGTCTCAAAGAAAATTGACGCTGTGTTTGCGGGGAGCAATCCCGAATCGAAACTCGAGGTTGCCGCGCAGCTCGGCATACGCATTTGCAATGAGACGGACTTTCTAGAGCTTCTGAAATCCACGTCATGAAATCGCCGATTCAGAGTGCGATGCGCGTAGCTCTCGCTTCAATCCTCAAACCGATCGCGAAGCTAATTCTCCAGAGCGGGCTCGGTTACTCGGAGTTCATCGAAGTCGCTAAGTCCGTATTCGTTCATGTCGCCGCAGAAGACTACGGGTTACGAGGACGCCCAACCAACATGTCCCGAATCTCTGCCATGACTGGGATTTCGCGAAAGGAAGTGAGCAGACTTAGACGTGAAGGATTTCCCGCCAGATGGACGCCGGACAAGGAGAGTAGCCCGGCGAGCACAGTCCTTCATTATTGGCATTATGATCCAGCGTTCGTGGAAGGAAACGGAATACCTCGGATCTTGCCGTTCGACGGGCCAGACAGTTTTACCACTCTTGTTAGGCGTTACGCCGGAGACATCCCGGCTGGCGCAATGCGCACTGAACTATGTCGGCGCGGAACGGCAAGAGAAGTAGAGGAAGGCCGGCTTGCTGTGCTCGAACGCTGGTTTCGGCCGGCACATTTTGACGAAGACTTTGTTCATCGCTTTGCTTTTTCCCTGCACCACTTGGCGGCAACGATCGTCTACAACGCAGAACTGTTGAAGCGACCTGACTTTTCCCACGAACTCTCGCACAAGATTGGTCGGTTCGAGCGCTACGCCTGGACCGAGCATTTCACCGCCCCAACAACACAGGAATTCAAGGCATGGGTGCGGCGTGAGGGCACTTTGTTGATCGACAGAGCCGACGGCTGGATCGGTGAGAACGAGATACCTAGAGGCGAGTGGAGTAGCGATAGCCGATCGGTGGGCGTGGGCGTCTACTTTTTCGAAGAAGAACCCTGAAAAGCCTCCCCATCCCAGGCGCCTCCCAAGTTCCCCACCCCTAAGGCACGTAGAGTCATCGCCCGCCTCAAAACCCTCTTGAGCCACGGTACGTAGCCGCGGTGAGGATGGCGCGGGCAAGGGCTGATACCGCGTCAATTGTAGGTGTAACCCCTATACCTGCTTCTGCAATTCCCTGCCTAACTATGTGTTCTACTTGACGTAATACGGATTTGGGAACAGAATCCCCAGCAACAAAAATTATGTAGAGCAGCAAGCATTCTGTTCAATTCCACGCGCGATTTCACTGGTCATTGGGGTCGGGGCTGAGACCAAGTACTTGAATAACAAGATTTTCCTCGGAAACGCTCTGGGAGAAGATTACCTCGGGAAGTCAAGACCCGCTTCTTGGCGCTTGGTCTTGAGCCGAGAACCGTCGTCTATGCACAGCCGCGTAGTGGCGGCCGTTTCGATTGCACTTTTCGTCGCCTGCCAGCCAGCAGCGAGCGATACCACTGAGCAGAATGAGCGTGGCATCAACGCCAGCGGCGAACGCGGCATCAACGCCAGCGGCGAACGCGGCATCAACGCCAGCGGCGAACGCGGCATCAACGCCAGCGGCGAGCGCGGCATCAACGCCAGCGGTGAGCGTGGCATCAACGCCAGCGGCGAGCGCGGCATCAACGCCAGCGGCGAGCGTGGCATCAACGCCAGCGGCGAGCGCGGCATCAACGCCAGCGGCGATCGCGGCATCAACGCCAGCGGCGAGCGTGGCATCAACGCCAGCGGCATCCGTGGCATCAACGCCAGCGGCGAGCGTGGCATCAACGCCAGCGGCGAGCGCGGCATCAACGCCAGCGGTGAGCGTGGCATCAACGCCAGCGGCGAGCGCGGCATCAACGCCAGCGGCATCGTGGCATCAACGCCAGTGGCGAGCGCGGCATCAACGCCAGCGGCGAGCGCGGCATCAACGCCAGCGGCGAGCGTGGCATCAACGCCAGCGGCGAGCGTGGCATCAACGCCAGCGGCATCCGTGGCATCAACGCCAGTGGCGAGCGCGGCATCAACGCCAGCGGTGAGCGTGGCATCAACGCCAGCGGCGAGCGTGGCATCAACGCCAGCGGCGAGCGCGGCATCAACGCCAGCGGCGAGCGTGGCATCAACGCCAGTGGCGAGCGTGGCATCAACGCCAGCGGCGAGCGTGGCATCAACGCCAGCGGCGAACGTGGCATCAACGCCAGCGGCGAACGTGGCATCAACGCCAGCGGTGAGCGTGGCATCAACGCCAGCGGCGAACGCGGCATCAACGCCAGCGGCGAGCGTGGCATCAACGCCAGCGGTGAGCGTGGCATCAACGCCAGCGGTGAGCGTGGCATCAACGCCAGCGGTGAGCGTGGCATCAACGCCAGCGGTGAGCGTGGCATCAACGCCAGCGGTGAGCGTGGCATCAACGCCAGCGGTGAGCGTGGCATCAACGCCAGCGGCGAACGCGGCATCAACGCCAGCGGTGAACGCCGGATCAATGCCAACGGGGCGCGCGGAGGAATCAACGCGAGCAGAGTTCGCGGGGTGAGTTCAAACGGGGTCCGGAGAGCTCACACTGCTAGCCTGCGAACAGCAGATCCGACCGCTCTTAGTTTCCAAAGAGCAGCGATGGGTCCAATAGACATCATCACGATCGACGGCGAAGTAGCCGAATTGAGCATCGTGGGCCAGGGGTACAAGACCAGTGCCAAGGTTGCTAGCTCGTATTCCGTGGGTGACTATGTTGTTGTCGCCGCGGATGCCGAAGGCAAAGTTGGCGTTCTCTATTCCGCAGGAGTCGGCTACGTTCCGGGGGCGTCGCCCGTGATGGTTATGGGTCAGATTCAGTCGGCAGATGCGTCGAGAGCACGTTTGTCCGTCGGCACAGCTGTTCTCGACTACTCAGCACATCTAGCGGTAGACCCGAGCTTTGCTCCAGTCTCAGGCGCAATTATTGAAGCTCGCGGGACTCAACCGGTACCCGGTGGGACCATAGTGATCGGTCCATAGAACGACCGGCCAATATCCGTCTACGCTGCTGTTTCGTGTAGTCAAGCGGCGCATTTTGTTGTTTCCCGGCCATTGCACGCCGGAAGCCCACACTTTTTTGCCGTTGGCCAACGTCACGAAAGGCCTTGTCCGGCTTGTTGTTGTGTGCGACTTTGTGGGCTCATCGCCTCCTCCCGCGCTGACAAGGTAGCCTGAAGTATCCCTGAGTCATGACCGACCCCGTTCGCCTAGGACTCCTTTCAGCTTATCGAAAGCTCATGCAACCACTGGTGCGGATTCTGGTTCGCAACGGTGTCTCCTTCGGCGAACTTGGCGAGGTGCTAAAGAATGTATTTGTTGAAGTTGCGGAACGCGATTTCGACGTGCCAGGAAGGAGGACTTCGCAATCAAGAGTCGCCATCCTAACCGGGCTCACGCGCAAGGAAGTCGCCAAGCAAAAAGCAATCCTCGACAGCGGGGGCGACTGGAACGTAGTAACCAACTTGAATCGAGTTACCCGCGTGCTCGTCGGATGGCATACCGATCCAGACTTTACTGGACCATATGGAATGCCCCTTGAACTACCCTTCGAATCATCAGTCGCGCGTAGTTTCACCGATTTGGTTCGGAGACACAGTGGAGATATGGCTCCTCGCGCGATGCTCGACGAGTTGCTGCGTGTTAAGGCAGTTGAAAGACTGAGTACAGGCGCCTTCAAGGTCCTTATGCGCGTCTACACTCCAGAACCACTCCATCCCGACGCGTTGCAACGCTTCGGCGAGGTCGTTCGCGATTTCATAGCCACCGTTGAATTCAACATGGAAAAGAAAGGAGTTACGCCCGGACGTTTCGAGAGAAAAGTGTATGCCGACGATGGCCTTCGGGAGGATCTGCTTCCGGCCTTCGAAACGCTCCTGAGGTCGAAGGGTCAGACACTCCTTATAGAGCTGGACAATTGGATTTCCGCGCAGGAGTCAACTTCTCCAGCGATCAACAAGAATGCTAGGAAAGTTCATACCGGCGTCGGCATTTACCATTTTGTGGGGAAGTACGAGCCAGACTAGTTGGTTCGTAATCCCCTCATCGATTTATTGGTTCACCGTCACTTCCGCCGCGTCGCGCAACGACGTGACTAGCTGCTGGAGTTTGTCGCGATCGACTGCGTTTTTGAGTTCCTCGCGAACGGTGTCGAGTGAGGGCGCCTCGCGCGTACGCGTGTCTTCCAGCAGGAGGACGTGAAACCCGAAGTCCGTTTGCACCGGCTCCGTCGAGTAGGATCCGACTTGCATCGCCTGAACTGCCTGCGATACCGGTTGCACCATGGACTCGGCCGAGAACCAGCCAAGGTCACCGCCGTTGGGACCAGTAGGGCCACCGGAGCGTTCCTGGGCTAACGCAGTAAACTCTTTGCCTTGCCGTAACTGCTCGATGACTGCTGTTGCCTCCTCCGACGACTCGACCAATATGTGCCGCGCCTTGTATTCGGTCCCGGCAAGCCGGGGGAGGTTGTCGTCATACATCTTCTGGATTTCCGCATCGGTGGCCGGGTTCTCTTCGAGATAGCGCAAAGCCATCGAACGGGCGATGAGCTGCAATCGCTGCAGCTCGAGTTCAGCTGCGATTGTGCGCTCATTGGGTAACTCTCGCTCTTCTGCAGCGCCCGCCAGCAGCTTCAGTCGGACCAGATCTTCGATCACCGCATCGCGTTGCTCGGCTGTCAGCTCGTCTGGGTTCTTCTTTGATGCGTTCATCGCATACAAACGGAATAGTGACTCTGCGATCGGTTCACCGTTGACAGTTGCTACTTGTCCGGGACCAAGAGCTGTGCTGGTTGCTGGGGATTGTCCTTGGCTACAGCCGCTCAAGAGGGCCACAAGAAAGAGAGGCAAACAGGCGCTGCGGAACGTCGTCATGATCTTCACCTCTGCCACTTCGCCTCTGTTTGATCGGGGGTTAGCGCCGTCACCTGGACCGCGTGAATGTCCGTCTTCATCAAATGGCCGAGCGCCTCATAGACCTTGCGATGTCGTTGCAAGCGATCGAGTCTGTGGAACTGTTCGGACACGATGCGAACCTTGAAGTGACCTCTGCCGTCAGCCGCTCCGGCGTGCCCTGCATGCTTATGACTATCGTCGATGATCTCGAGGGCTTGCGGAGCAAACGCGGCCTCCAACCTGATTCTGATCTTACTCACGCGATCGTTGCTCATTGAAAGATCGGAAGGCGAAGCCTTTGAAATAGTCACGCCAGCGCACGTCGCTTGTCGATGTCGCGATGAACATCGCGCGCCAAGATCGAGCAAAGCATGTGGTCTAGTTTTCGTTTTGCCCTTGTTGGGGCGCGCGTGATGCTATCCACAATGCCTGGCCGACAGCGGTGAGAATCGTGAGGCCAAACATCCCAAAGAGTTTGAAATTGACCCACGTCTGTTCGTCGAAGTTGTACATGACGTAGAGATTCAGCGCACCGAGCACGGCGAAATTGACGACCCACAGCATGTTGAGCTGCCGCCACAGCCGGGCTCGAGCTCGACGGCGTGGCCCATCAGCCGCTCGGTGAAGGTCTTGCGCCGAAGAGCTGGCTGCCGAGAAACGCCGCTGCGAACAGCCAGTTGACGACCGTTACCTTCCATTGGATGAACAGACCGGGTCGCGCAGCGCCAGCGTGATGCCGCCGAACACCGCCACGAGCGCGCCGGAGATCAGCAGCATCTTGTTGACCTTACGGTGCCGGAACCACTGGTAGGCGATCTGCAGCGCCATGGCGACCATGATCGTCGCCGTCGCGACGTACAGGTCGTAGACGCCATGTACGCGACGAAGAACGCGATCAGCGGCAAGAAATCGAACAGCAGCTGCATGAGCGGGGGTCCTCCTATACACGGCGCATCTTAGCGCCCTTAGTTGGCGCCCAAAGCGGCCTAGAATGACGGTCGTGGGCCAGTACTTCAAAGTGCATCCGATCAATCCGCAGCTGCGGTTGCTGCAACCGCGCGGCCGAGATCGTGCGCGCGGGCGGGCTCATCGTGTATCCCACCGACTCGAGCTACGCTTTCGGCTGGCACTCGGCGACAAAGCGGCGCTCGAGCGCGTGCGCAGGATCTGCGCGGCATCGAGCGCGATCACGATTTCACGCTCGCGTGCCGCGACCTCTCGGATATCGCCACCTACGCTCGCGTCGAGAACTGGGCGTATCGCCTGCTGAAAGCCCTGACGCCGGGCCCGTACACGTTCGTGCTGCGCGCGACGCACGCAGTTGCCGAAGCGCCTGCAAGACCCGAAACGGCGCTCGATCGGCATTCGCGTGCCCGATCACACGATCGCGCAGGCGCTGCTCGGCGCGCTCGGCGAGCCGCTCATGAGCTCGACGCTGCTGCTGCCGAACGATCCGTTGCCGCTGACGGAGCCCGAGGACATCCGCGATCGGCTCGAGCGCCAGTCGACGCGATCATCGACGGCGGCGCCTGCGGCATCGAGCCGACGTCGGTGCTCGATCTTGAGCGGCGGCGACGTGACCGGTCGTGCGCAAAGGCAAAGGCGACGTCTCCGCATTCGGAGGCTGACCGCGGCGCCGACTACGTATAATGCCGCCGATGTTCGGAATGGACCCCGTCGAGCTTCTGTCACGTCTCTCGTACGGCGCGATTCCCGTCATCTTCGCGATCACGATGCACGAGGTCGCGCACGGCTGGGCCGCGAAGCAGCTCGGCGACCCGACGGCTTTCAGGCTCGGCAGGCTCTCCGTCGAACCCAATCAGGCACGTCGATCCGCTCGGCACGGTGATCGTGCCGATCGGCCTCGCGCTGCTCACGAGCGGCGGCGCTACGATGTTCGGCTGGGCGAAGCCGGTCCCGGTCGTTTTCGGCAACCTGCGCAACCCGAAGCGCGACATGATCCTGGTGGCGGCGGCAGGCCCCGGCGCGAACCTCGTGATGGCGACGTTCTGGGCGCTGTTGGCCATGCTGGTGTTCGGTCTCGGCGTCGCGGCACGTTGCTCGGCGGGCTGGCTGATCTTGGTGTGCGCGCTGGGATATAGTTCAATGTGTTACTGATGGTTTTTAATCTTGCTTCCGATTCCGCCGCTCGACGGCGGTCGCGTGCTCGCCGGGCTGCTGCCGCAGCAGCGGCGCCGACTTTCTTGGCCCGCATCGAGCCCTTTGGCTTTATCATCGTCCTGTTGCTCGTGCTCGGCCCCGTTCCCGTGCTCTGGAACGCTCATGGAGCCCTTCCGCCGTTTCTTTCTCGATTTCTTCTACTCAGCCGCAGGATTGCTTAATTGACCGAACAAGCCGCTAAACCGGCCAAGCCGAACTGCGTTTGGTGCCGCGCTGCCGCCGCCGGTCATCGCGGACGAGCGGCGGGCCGACGCAGGGCGAGATGCCGTTCGCCGTCGTCGAAGGCGAGCCGGTCACGGAGCTGCCGCGCGACCTCTACATTCCGCCGTACGCGCTCGAGGTGTTCCTCGAGGCGTTCGAAGGCCCGCTCGACCTGCTGCTCTACCTCATCCGCCGGCAGAACCTCGACATCCTCGACATCCCGATCGCCGAGATCTCGCGCCAGTACGTGCACGTACATCGAGCTCATGACGGAGATGCAGTTCGAGCTCGCCGGCGAGTATCTCGTCATGGCCGCGACGCTGGCCGAGATCAAGTCGCGCATGCTGCTGCCGCGGTCCGGCGGAGGGCGAGGAGGACGAAGACGATCCGCGCGCGGAGCTCGTGCGCCGCCTCCAGGAATACGAGCGGTTCAAGAAGGCCGCCGGCGACATCGACGCTCTCGAGCGGCTCGAGCGCGACGTGCTGCAGGCGAGCGCCGAGATCACCGAACGGCCCGTCGTGACGAAGCTGCCCGACATCACGCTGAAAGAGCTGCTGCTCGTTTTCAAAGAGGCGCTCGATCGCTCGACGATGTTCGCGCACCACCACGTGCGCCGCGAGCCGTTGTCGGTGCGCGAGCGCATGTCGAATATCCTGGTGACGCTGCAGACCGAGCGCTATGTCGACTTCCAGCGCTTGTTCGATCCGCTCGAAGGGCGGATCGGCGTCACGGTGACGTTCCTCGCGATCCTCGAGCTCATCAAGGAATCGCTCATCGACGTCGTGCAAACCGAGCCGTTCGGGCCGATCCATGTCCGCGCCGCGCAAACCGGCCCGGGCCCGGCGAAGTCAGCGAAGATCGCGTTCAGAACATGCGGCACGGACGATCAATACAATGGATGAAACCGAGATCAAGCATGTAGTGGAAGCGGCGCTGCTCGCGGCCGGCCGGCCGTTGACGCTCGAGCGGCTCGGAGAGCTGTTCGCGGCGAAAGGCGGCGGCCCCGATCGCGCGACGCTGAAGCGCATCTCGACACGCTCGCCGGCGACTATCAGGGCCGCGGCATCGAGCTCAAGGAAGTCGCGACGGGCTATCGCGTGCAGGTCAAGGGCGCGATGACCGACTGGCTGCAGCCGCTGTGGGAAGAACGCGCGCCGCGCTATACGCGCGCGCTGCTCGAGACGCTCGCGCTCGTGGCCTATCGCCAACCGATCACGCGCGCCGAAATCGAAGAGGTGCGCGGCGTCGTCGTCAGCACGAACATCGTTCGCACCTTGCTCGAGCGCAACTGGATTCGCGTCGTCGGACACCGCGATGTGCCCGGCAAGCCGGCGATGTTCGGCACGACCAAGGAGTTCCTCGACTACTTCGGCCTGAAGAAGCTCGACGAGCTGCCGACGCTCGCCGAGATCAAGGACGGCCTGCCGGAGCTGAGCCCGCAAACGGATCTCATCGAGTCGCTCGAGGCGGACGCGCGGCTGTTCGAAGGGGGCATCGATGACGATGGCGGCAACGCCCTGACGAACGTGGCGCCGCTCGCCGAATTCGACGACGCTGATGCAGAGGCCAGCGCAGACTCAGACGCTGATGGCGACTCGGACGCCGAGCGCGGTTCCGTGATTCCCTTGCGGGCGGCGCAACGCGGCGACGCCGTCGAGTAGCTCGAGGGCGCGCCTCTGGCCGAGCGCATCCAAAAAGTCTTGGCCGATTTTGGTCTAGGGTCAAGGCGCCAGATAGATCGCTGGGTCGTCGAGGGCCGGATCACGATCGACGGGCGCCGCGCGAAACCGGGCGATCAGTTGAGCGGCCGTGAGCGCGTTTGCGTGGACGGCCACGCGATCAGGGTCCCGCAGCGGCGAAGCCACGCGCGGCACAGTTTCCTCATTTATTACAAGCCGAGCGGCGAGCCCGCGCTGCGCCAGGCCGATGAGCACCGGCGCGGCGACCTTCCGCCGCCGAAGCATGGGCGTTGGATCAATGTGGCCGCGCTCGATACTCATGCCGCGGGACTGGTGTTGCTCATGACCGACGGGGGCCTCGCCCATCGGCTCATGCGTTCCGGATCGCGGATCGAGCGGGAATACGCCGCGCGACTGCTGGGCGATCCCACGCCAGGACAGCTGCGGCAGCTCAGCGAGGGCATCGAGCTCGATAGCGGGTTTCGAAACGTCGAGCTGGTGAAGGCCGCGGGGCGGCGCTGGCACCAATGTCTGGTACCACTGCGTCCTGCGCGAGGGAGGAAGCCGGCGAGCTGCGGGAGTTATTCGATGCCGTCGGTCTTGCCGTGAGTCGTATCATTCGCGTCCGCTACGGTCCGATAAAGCTCGGCGACCTGCACCGTGGCGACCACCGCCTACTGGAGCGCGTGGAGATCGACTCGCTCTACGCCCTCGTTGCCGAACCGCGGCGCCGCCACTCGGCGAGAACGACGAAACAATGAACAAGCAAAGGGACAGAGCAGCAATGCGCAGTTAATCCTCGCGACGATGGGCGCAATGTTCATCGCGTGGAATGGTACGGGCAACGCCGCCGAGGTGGCGGCACTGCGCGCAGCGATCGCGACGGACTACTCCACAAAGCTCCGGCCATGTTCGAACACTTCCACGCAACCCTGAGCTCTCTCACCGCGAGTTCGCCACAGCGGCGCGTGCTGGCCGCAGAGTTGCGCGCTCTCGGCTACGAGGTCACCGACAGGTCGGCGGACCGGCGTCGTCGCAGTTCTTGCGGAACGGCACTGGTCGAACGGTGATGCTGCGCGCCGACATGGACGGCTTGCCCGTTGCCGAGCAGAGGGCTTGCCCTACGCGTCAACCGTGCGGCAAGTCAGACATCACCGGTGCGAAGCAGCCCGTCATGCACGCTTGCGGTCACGACGTGCACATGACCGCGCTCGTCGGCGCGGCGAGGCAGCTTGCCGCGCGCAAGAGCGCTTGGTCGGGCACGCTGGTCCTGATCGGCCAACCCGCCGAAGAACGCGTCGCGCGGCGCACGCGCCATGCTCGCCGACGGGCTGTACACGCGTTTCCCGAAGCCCGACTACGCGCTCGCCTTTCACGTCTGCGCGACGGCCGCGGCCGGCACGATCATGGTGCCGCTGATCATCGCGTCGTCGAGCGCCGATAGCGTCGACATCGTCGTGCACGGCGTCGGCACGCATGGCGCTTCGCCGCACCGCGGCATCGATCCCGTGCTCGTCGCTTCGCAGATCGTCGTCACGCTGCAGTCAGCTCGTGAGCCGCACCATCGACCCGCTTGAGCCCGGCGTCATCACCGTCGGCTCGATTCACGGCGGCACCAAGCACAACATCATCAGCGATCGCGTCGATCTGCAATTGACCGTGCGCTCCGAACAGATCGCGACGCGCCGGCTGCTGCTCGATAGCATCGATCGGGTCGCGGACGGCGTTGCGCGGTCGCTCGGCGTGCCCGAGGACAAGCTGCCCGAGGTGATCCGCTCGAAGACCGAGACGACGCCGCCGACGATCAATGACGAGCCGACGGCGCAACGCATCCAAGCAGGCGTTCCGGGAGCCATTTCGGCGAGGCGATCGTGATCGATCAGCCGGCGCGAGGGTATGGGCGCCGAAGACTTCGCCTACTTCGTCGCGCCGGAGCACGGGGTCAAAGGCGCGTATTCTCGTGGTCGGCGGCACGCCGGGAGAATCGCAAGGCGCCGTCGCACCACTCGCCGCTGTTCAAGATCGAGCCGGAGCCCGCGATCAAGCCCGGAACCGAGGCGATGGTGGTCGGCGCCCTGACGCTGCTCGCGAACTGAGCCTCGCGAGGCAGGCTCATCCGGACCGCCCCCCCTGCCCCCCGATCGCGAAAGCCATCGGTCTCGTGCAGCAGGCGGCCCGGCACGTATAGAATGCGCCGCGTGGGACGCCTGAACCTCGCGTGACAGGGACACCGTGGGAGCCGATCGTCCGCCATCCACGCGCCGTGCGGGTGGGCCAGCACGTGCACGTGTCCGGCACGACGGCGACCGGGCCAGACGGCCAAATCGTGGGTGTCGGCGACGCGGCCACGCAGACGCGTCAATGCCTCCGCAACATCGAAACCGCGCTCGCGCGCGCAGGTGCGAAGCTCGGCGACGTGGTTCGTACGCGCATGTATGTGGTCAACATCGATGATTGGCAGCGTATCGGGGCGGTCCACGGGGAGTTCTTCGCGATCATTCGCCCGGCGACGTCAATGGTCGAGGTCAGCCGGTTGATTTCCCCGGAAATATTGGTCGAGATCGAAGCCGATGCTTCCATCGCCGAGGCATAGCCCGTACGCCGGGCTTGATCCGCGAGGCCGAGCCCCCAGGTCGGGGAGCATTCCGAGCCCTCTGCCGGTCAAAGCATCCAGGGCTCGATCAGGAGAACATGATGGACACCACTGACTTACCGGACGGAGTCGACCTGCCGGACGCGGCAATCAACGCCTACTTGCGCCTCATCGAGCTCAACATGGCGTCCTGGAAGCTGCAGGTCGCCGCGTGGCTCCACAGTGAAGACGCCGAGCCCTCTCTGAAGCAATTGCTGGCACTCGTGCCGTGCTCACCGACGCTTCATTGACGATCATTCGAAACCCGGAACTGGTCGACGATGTGCTAACGCGTACCCGACGCCGCGCCGCGCTCGCGGCCCTAGCCGGCGCAGCGTTGGCTGCGTGGGCGAGGGGCGACGAGCCGCCTCCGAGCGTGCCGCCGCCCGGCGACGCACTCAGCCCGCTCGTTGCGCAAGCGCTCGTACCTCTGCTCGCCGAATGGATCATCCAGTCCCGCGACGCCGCCTTGGCCAAGGGGGTCGAGCCCATATCCGCGGCTATCCGGGCGGACATCGAGGGCTACGTTCCGCAGGACGTCTCGACCGCGTGCGCTGGCAAATAGGCGGCGCCGGCGACATCTCGCTGCAGGAGAATCTGTTTCGATTCGGTGCCACGCCCGCCGTCACGCTCGACTACGTGGTGATCTTTCGAAGCGATACAGACGCGAACGATCGTACGCTCTAGGTCACGAGCTCAGGCACGTCATTCAGTATTCCGACTGGGGGGTGTCGGGTTTCGCGACGCGATACCTGCAAGACTACGCGGCCGTCGAGAAGGAGGCGGGCGATTATCTCTATGAATGGATGAAGGCCGTAGGCAGAATCCCCGGCGCTCGCACCGGCCGCACCGTCCGAGTGAAGTCCGCTAGTCCGGGGAAACCGCAGCAGCGGCAACTCCCGACGTCACCACGTTCAAACCGCCCTCGAGCGAAAACATCCAGATGCTATCGCCGCGCTTGTCCCGGGCGAACGCGCCCGCCGCAAGGACGACGACGTACTGTTCGCCTTGTGCTCAAAGGTGCTCACGGTTGTGTTGACGCCAGCATCGGTCTGTATTCCCACAGTTTCGCGCCATTGCGCTTGTCGAGCGCCGTGAGCGCCCGTCCTTGCGGCCGACGAATACCAGTCCGCCCCCAGTTACCATGGACCCGCTGTAGCACATCTCCCGCCACTCCTGTCGCCAAACCAGGCGATTGGTGCGACGTCCACCGCCGCGAACACGCCGGAGCGCACGCCGGCGCGGCGGAACCTGCCGCCCGTGTAGCGCGTTCCGGGCGTCGGTCCATGAGTCGTTTGGCAGTCGCAGCTGAATGCGCTGATCCGTCGGGAGCACAGACGTACAGCAGGCGTCTTCGGGTCATACGAGCTCGGCGGCCAGTTCGCGCCGCCCATTGCCTGGGCTTCACGAGATCGGCTCATTCCAGAAGGGCGTGAAGATCCGCCCGCAGTTCACGTGCTCGAAGCCCTCCGGGACGATGTCGATCTCCTGCGGGACGATCGCGTCGCCCATCGGATATGGCTGTGTCGCCGCGGTTTTCTGGCGGGGTTCCTGCGGTACGGCCCGCTCCTCGATCCGATCAGTGGCTTTCCGGTTTCCCGATCGAGGATATAGGCCCAGCCCGTCTTGCCCACTTGGGCCAGCCCCTTGCGCATCTGCCCGGCGACGGGGCGTCGAAGAGCATCACGGGATTCGGCGAGTCGTAATCCCAGATGTCGTGATGCACCTCCTGGAAATGCCAGCGGTACTGTCCCGTCTCCGCTTCGATCGCCACGATCGAAGGCAAAAAGATTGTCGCCCTCGCGCACGCTTCCGTTGAGGTCAGGCCCGGGGTTGCTCGTCGAGAAATAGATCAGGCCCAGTGCAGGATCGACCGCAGGTGTCTGCCAGATCTACGCGCCACCGCTTCCACGCATCGTGTCCTGCGGCCATGTTTCATGGCCGAACTCGCCGGGACCCGGCACCGTGTAGAACGTCCACTCAAGGTGACCGCTCTTCGCGTCGAACGCTTTCAAGCGCCCGCGAGTCGCGCGATCCCCACCCGCAAACCCCGCGATTACGAGCCCGTTGTAATACAGCGGCGCCCCCGTGATCGGCAAGCCGTCCTGCCAACGCTCCGCCTGCGTCGACGGTGTCGTGGTCGCCGCCGCGACGCCCGCGCATGCTGAGTTGACCCTGGCCGCCGTACACCGGGGATTGCCCACGGCGTCGTCGTGTCGGCCGCCACCCCAGCCCATGCGGAACTGACCCTGGCCGCTGTGCACCGGGGACTGCCGACCTTCTGCGAGAAGCCCATCGCCGCGACCGCCGCCGAGAGCGCCCGGGTCGCCGAGGTGATCGCCCGCTCGGGGGTGGCGGTGCAGGTTGGCTATCAGAGGCGGTTCGATGCCGCGTTTGCAGCCGCCAAACGCGCGGTTGATGACGGCTCGCTCGGCCCGCTGCATACCGTGCGCAGCACGACGATGGACCCGGCGCCACCGCCGATGGACTACATCGCGGGCTCGGCGGCATTTTCCGGGATTGCGCCGTGCACGACTTCGACGTGCTGCGGTGGATCACCGGTCAGCGCGCCGTCGAGGTGTATGCCACCGGCACTGTGCAGGGCGATCCGCGTTTCGCCGATCTCGGCGACGTGGATACCGCCGCGGTGCTGGTCACCTTCGAGCAGGGCACGCTTGGCGTGGTATCCGCGGCACGCTACAACGGCCGTGGTTACGACTGCCGGCTTGAGGTGCACGGCTTCCACGACACCGTGGTCGCCGGCTGGGACCACGGCGCTCCGATGCGAAACATGGACCCGCACAACGATTTTCCTGCCGGTCCCTATCACCACTTCTTCATGGACCGCTTCGCCGACGCATTCCGCGCCGAGCTGACCGCCTTTGTCGACGTGGTCAACGGCACGGCCGCCCCGGCGTGCACGGTTGCCGACGCGGTCGAGGTTGCATGGCTGGCCGAGGCGGCGACCGAATCCCTGCGCCGGCGTGCGCCGGTGCGCATTGAGGAGGTGATGTCGTGACAGCGGCGAAGATTGCCGGAGCGCCCATCTCGTGGGGCGTATGCGAAGTGCCCGGCTGGGGCTATCAGCTCTCGCCCGAGCGCGTGCTCGCCGAGATGCGCCACGCCGGACTCGCCGGCCACCGAGCTTGGCCCCGAAGGCTTCCTGCCCGCAGACCCGGGCGCGCTGACCGCACTGCTTGGTGAATACGGTCTGCGCTGCGTCGGCACCTTCGCGCCCGTGCTTCTGCACGACGCCGACCACGACCCGGTGCCCGACGTGAGCGCTGCGTTGGAAGCCCTGGTCGCCGCCGGGGCGCGAATCCTGGTGCTGGCCGCGGCAACTGGATCCGAGAGCTATGACTCCCGGCCACAGCTCGACGGCGGCCAATGGAATACGCTGCTTGCCAACCTGGACCGGGTCGCGGCCGCCGCCGCGCAACGCGGCGTCACCGCCGTCCTGCACCCGCATGTGGGCACGATGGTCGAGACCCGAGCCGACGTGGACCGCGTGCTCGCCGGTTCCGTCATCCCGCTGTGTCTGGACACCGGCCATCTGCTGATCGGCGGAACCGACCCGGTCGAACTGGCGCGCACGGTGCCCGACCGCGTCGCCCATGTCCACCTCAAGGATGTCGACGCGGAACTGGCCGCCAGCGTGCGGTCCGGCGAGCTGACCTATACCGAAGCGGTCGCCAAGCGGATGTACACCCCGCTGGGCACCGGTGACGTCGACGTCGCGGGCATCGTAGCGGTGTTGCGCGACAACGGCTTCGACGGCTGGTTCGTGCTCGAACAGGACACCATCCTCGACGACGAGCCGGCCGGGGAGGGACCGGTCCGCGACGTGCGGGCTAGCGTCGCGTACCTGCGGGATGTGCTTCGCGCATGACCCTGCGGATCGGGGTGCTGGGCGCATCCCGGATCGCCGAGCTGGCCATCGTCGGGCCCGCCCACGAGCTTGGTCACCGGCTCGTTGCGGTTGCAGCGCGCGATCCCGAGCGCGCGCAGGCGTTCGCCGAAAAGCACGGTGTGGAACGTGTTTTGGCGAGTTACGCCGACGTTGTCAACGATGCCGAGGTCGACGTCGTGTACAACCCGCTGGCCAATGTCCTGCACGCCCCGTGGAATCTGGCGGCGATCGCGGCGGGCAAGCCGGTTCTCACCGAAAAGCCGTTCGCCCGCAACCGGGCCGAGGCCCAGCGGGTTGCCGAGGCCGCCGATGCTACGGGGATCACGGTGATGGAGGGCTTTCACTACCTGTTTCACCCGGTGACCCGCCGGGCGTTCGATCTGGCCGCCGATGGCAGCCTCGGCGAGGTCCACCACGTCGAGGTGCGGATGGCCATGCCCGCACCGGATGCACACGACCCGCGATGGTCGCTGGAGCTCGCCGGTGGTGCGTTGATGGATCTGGGTTGCTACGGCCTGCACGTCATGCGCCGTCTCGGCGCCCTACTCGGCGGCCACCCGTCGATCGTCAGTGCCCACGCATCTGAGCGCACTCCGGGCGTGGACGAATGGTGCGATGTCGAGCTGCGTTTCCCGTCGGATGCGACCGGCTTGAGCGCCAACACCATGGACGCCCACGACCGTTCGTTCACCCTGCGCATCGTCGGGACCAAGGGAGATGTCCTGGTGCACAACTTCATCAAGCCCCACGACGACGACCGGCTGACGATCCGCACCCCGGCGGGCACCACCGTGGAACGCCTCGGCACCCGCCCGTCCTACAGCTATCAGTTGGAGGCGTTCGCCGCGCATGTGCAGCACTGCGTGCCGCTGCCTCTGGATTGTGCCGATGCGGTGGAGAACATGGCCTACGTCGACGCCGCGTACCGGGCCGCGGGCATGGCCCCGCGTTAACCACACCTCTTGCCGCGAGCGTGCGTTCTGTCGGCCGACACGCCGCAAAACGGTGACGCTTTGCGCACGCTCGCGGTGAATCGCACGTGCGCTATTGCCTATGTTGACGTGGCTATGGCCGCTGGCTTGGGCTGACGGCCCTGGCTGCGTGGGCGACGGCCGCTGCTGACTATCTGGCGGCGTTGGTGCCACCGCAACCGCAGCAGCAACAGCTGACGGTGCGCCCGAAACCCCACCGACAGTGGGTCACGCCAAGCCGGCATATGAGACCGTTCGGGATCAACGTCCATGGCTCTATTGTGCAGACCCGTCGCAACTTCGCACGGTGACGCACCACTCGAACGCGTGTCGACCAGGTGAATTGACGGGCGCGTGAGGCGGGTCACCCATTCGGTCCGACGGCCACCCAACTTTTCCGCGACCAGCACCTACGAGCCTTTTCCTCGCAGTTCGTGCGACAGCGCCTCCAACTCGTCGCCGCCGGCCATCTCCTGGGTCAGGTGTTCGAGGTCGATCTCGTCGTAAGTGCAGTCCAGCTTCTGCTTACCGCGGTTGAGCAGCACAAGTGATCGCCGACCATGTGCGCGTGATGCGGGTTGTGGGTGATGAACACCACACCGAAGCCGGCCTCCTTGGCCGCGGTGATGTACTTGAGCACCACGCCCGGATTGTTTGACGCCCAGCGCGGCGGTCGGCTCGTCGAGGATCAGCACCCGCGCCCCGAAGAACACCGCCCGCGCGATCGCCACGCACTGGCGCTGACCACCCGAGAGCGAACCGATCGCCACGTCGACGTCGGGCAGGTCGATGCCCATCTTGTGCAGCTCCGAGAGCGTGGTGGCCCGCATCGCGTTGGCGTCCAACGAGAACGGGAAGGACTTCTTGCGGATCTCCTGACCCAGGAAAAAGTTGCGCCACACCGGCATCAGCGGCACCACCGCCAGGTTCTGATACACCGTCGCAATGCCCTTGCCCAGCGCCTCTTCGGGCGAGTTGAACTTCGTCGGCTCACCATCGACGAGCAGCTCACCATCGCTCTGCTGATGCAGACCGGAGATGATCTTGATCAGGGTGGACTTGCCGGCACCGTTGTCACCCAGGATGCCGGTCACCTCACCGGCATGCACCCGCAGCGAAATATCTTTCAGCGCAGTGATGTTGCCATAGGACTTCCCGACGTTCTTCAACTCGACCAGCGGCACCTTGCCGCCCGACGGGGCCTCTTCCACGGACGATCAACAGTTGCGGTCACTCGGTCACCTCTTCGCGGCGTAGTTGCGGAATGCGTTGTTGGCGATCACCGCGAACAGCAGCATCACGCCCATGAAGAACTTGAACCAGTCGGGGTTCCAGCCGGCATACACGATGCCCTGCGCCCATGCCGAAAATGAACGCGCCGATCGCCGCGCCGATCGCGGTGCCATACCCGCCGGTCAGCAGGCAGCCGCCGATCACCGCGGCGATGATGTAATGAATTCATTGCCCACACCCTGACCCGACTGCACGGTATTGAACGCGAACAGCAGATGCATGCCGGCGAACCAGGCGCAAAAGCCGACAAACATGAACAGCCCGACCTTCACCGCGGTCACCGGCACACCGACCGCGCGGGCACTTTCCTGATCCCCGCCCACGGCGAATATCCAGTTCCCGATCCGGGTCTTGAACAGCACATAGGTCGCCACCGCGGTGAACAACAACCACCAGAACACCGTGATACGGATGCCGACACCGGCGATGGTGAACGACGACGAGAACACCGTCTGCGCCGACCCCCAGCCGGCCATGTCGTTCACGCTGGGCGTCGCGACCTGACCCGAAATGAGTTTGGTCACCGCCAGATTGATGCCGGTCAGCATCAACAGGGTGCCCAACGTGATCAAAAAGCTCGGGATCTTGGTCTTCATCACCAGATACCCATTGAAAAACCCGACACCCAGCGCGACCAGCAGAGCCAACCCCGCCCCGGCCCACAGATTCAGATGCAGGTTATACGCCAGCATCGACGCGGCCAGCGAACTCGTGGTCACCGCCACCCCCGACGACAGGTCGAACTCCCCGCCGATCATCAACAACGCCACCGCACACGCCATGATCCCGATCGTCGAACTGGCATAAGCACCGTGGCCAACGCCTCCGGCTGCGGAACGGCGGGCAACGATCAAGAAGAAAATGAAGATCGCCACCGCACCGATCAACGCCCCCATCTCAGGGCGAATAAACAGGCGCTGCACACGATTGCGTTCCTTGACCCGCTCGTCGCGAACAACCTTATGCTGGCACGTCGCTCAGTTTGTGTAGTCATCATTCGCTCTCTCCTCGCGGCGGCTACGGGTTCCGTTCTTGCCTACTCAGCAACAGCCTCGATGTTCGACTCGTCGATGAACGACGGACCGGTCAGCGTCGGCTTGCCCGCCACCGATCACGTTGCTCGTTGTTGATATACAGCCACAGTGCGTCGATCGCCAAATAGCCCTGCAGGAACGGCTGCTGATCCACCGCCCACTGCACCTCGCCGGCCTTGATCGCATCAACCGAGCGCCGCTTGGTATCAAAGGTGACCACCTGCGCCGAGCTACCCGCATTGCTCGACAGACTGCACCGCGGCCAACGCAATCGGCGCGCCCAGCGCCACCACATGATCGACGGTCGGATCCTGCTGCAGCTTGGCGGTGATCGTCGACTCCACCGACGGCATATCCTTGCTGTTGACGTTCAGCATCTCGGTCTGCCCCTTGAATCCCTGGTAACCCCCGCGCATCGGGCTTCCAGCGTCGACCTGACCCTGCTCCTGGATCACGCATACCACCTTCTTGGCCCCGTCCGCTTGTCAGGCGCTTCACCCGCCGCCGACCCCGGCCAGCTTCTCGTCTTGACCGAAGTACTCCTGCACGCCCATCGCCTGCAAGTTGTCAAAGCCCGCGTTGAACGCGACAACCGGAATACCCTTGCCTCAGGCGGCCTTGCACCGCTGGCGCTCATCGCGTCCGG
Source organism: uncultured Gammaproteobacteria bacterium (assembly GCA_963744305.1). Lineage (GTDB taxonomy): Bacteria > Pseudomonadota > Gammaproteobacteria > Steroidobacterales > Rariloculaceae > FEN-1219. Next base: position 3,548 of record CAVUTF010000006.1, on the reverse strand, counting down.
CTTGGCCAACGTCACGGCGATTCCATTGACCTTGCTATCGATCGGCACTTTGCACCAGGTTCGCCTGGTTAGGGGCCTCCGGATCGTTGGAATAGCGCAACTCGATGTTGTCCTTATTCGGCCGCGGCCTGCGCGCCCTTGCGGATCAATCCCAAAACGAGTCGCCCGGCACCTCATGGGTGATCATCGCGATCGTCACCCGCGGCGTATCGGCGGTACCCGCCACCCATACCACCACCCGACTCCTCAGGCTTCCCCCCAGTGCTGGAACACGACGCGAGCAAGCTGATCACTGCGGCGGCGGCAGCGACGGTGGCAGCACCGCGTGGGCGACGACGAGTGGACGAATCTGGTCGCCAGTTTGTGTATTTCATTGCGTTCCTTGTCTTTCGATGGAGGAGGGAAGTAAGGTGTGGCCGACCGAAATATCAGCCACGTCGATGGAGACTGTCTGCGGGTTGCGGTCAGCGTGGGGACATGCCGGCCGCGGTGTAGGCGGTGTCGATGTATTGCATGTTCGTGACGGCGTCGTCGACGTCGAGTGGCAGCGGCGTGCCGTGCTGGACGTGGTCGGCGAAGGCCTGCAGTTGGTAGGTGTACGTGGAGCGGGTTCCGAGGTGCTCGACCGTGGTGCCGGCGTCGGTCGTGATCTCGATGCGGTCGTCGCCGTACTGGAGCATGTAGTCGTGGGCGAACGCTTCGCTTTTATCGCCGTTGAGCCGCAGCGTCATCTCGTAGTGGTCGGCGGCCATCGAGCTGATGATCGAACCGCTCGCTCCGGTCGGGAACGCCAAGTCGATGTCGAACGATGCGTCCACACCGGGTGAGCGTTCGGTGCCGCGGGCACTCACGATGGTGGGGTCACCGCCGGCGAAGCGGGCCAGTTGGCGGGTCACATGCAACCCGTAGCACCCGAGGTCCATCACGCAACCACCCGCGAGTTGAAGTTTCCAGCGTGCATCATCGGGCTTGGGTTCGGGCATTTTCATCACCACCTCGACGTGCTGAAGCGTGCCGAGGGTGCCGTCAGCGAGCAGGCCGAACATGCGCTGGATGATCGGGTGGAACAGGTAGTGGAATCCCTCCATGACCACCGTGCCGCGGGTGCGCGCCGCCTCGCGCACCACCTCGGCTTCGGCGGCGTTGCGCGCGAACGGCTTCTCGGTCAGTACCGCCTTACCGGCCTGGATCGCGGCCAGATTCCACGGCGCATGGAACGCGTTGGCCAGCGGGTTGTAGACGACGTCAACCTCGGGGTCGGCGACCAGGTCGGCGTAGGTGTCCACCACCCGCTCCACCCCGTAGCTGCGGGCGAACGTCTCCGCACGGCCACGGTCACGAGCGGCCACGGCGACGACGCGGTGCCCGAGCGTCGCGGCGGGGGAGATGATCGCCAGCTCGGCGATGCGCGAGGCGCCCAGCACACCGATCCGCAGCCCGCTCATGGGATGAGGCTTCGCAGGTACGCGACGCTGCTGCGCACGTCGGCGACCGGTCCCTCGCCTTCGGGCTCACCGTCGAGGATGGTGTCCTGTTCGAGGGTGAACCAGCCGTCGAAGCCGTGGTCGAGAAGGTGAGTGACCACGCCGGCGATGTCGACATCGCCGGTGCCGAGCGCGGTGTACATGCCCTGGGCGACGGCCTGGGCGTAGGTGAGTTCACCGGACTGCACCCGCTCGGCGTAGTCGGCGTGCACGTCTTTGAGGTGGGCGTGGGTGATGCGGTTGGCGGCGGTGCGAGCCAGCTCCAGCGGATCGGTACCGCCGATGAGTAGGTGACCGGTGTCCAGGCACAGCGGGATCGTCGACCCGTCGAGCACCCGGGCGACCTCGTCACCCTTTTCGATCATTGTGCCGACGTGTGGGTGCAGCACCGCGCGGATCCCGCGGGCCCCGGCGGTCTCGTGGAGGCGATCGAGATTGTGCAGCAACGTCTTCCAGCCGTCCTGGTCGAGTTGCGGGCGTGAGTCGTAGCCGTCAGAGCCGGTGACCGCGGCCAACACCAAAACCTCGGCGCGAGCGGCGGTGTAGGCGTCGAGCAGCCCGGCGATGTCGGGCACCGGATCATGGCCGGGTTCGTGCACCAGGACGGGAGTGAATCCACCGACGGCCTGCAAGCCGTACTCGTCAAGGGTGGCGGCCAGCTCCGCGGGGTCGGCGGGCAGGAACCCGTCGGGTCCGAGTTCGGTTGCGGTCAGGCCGACTTCGCGCATCTCGGTGAGAACCTGCTGCGACCCGAGCTGGAACCCCCAGCCGGGGACCTCGCACACGCCCCACGAAATCGGTGCTCCGGCAATGCGATTCATGATCGTACCTCGTCCATTCTGATCGGTCGGTGTTGGTGCAGGGACAGTGTGGCGGCCTCGGCGATCCACGCGACTTCGAGCGCCTCCTCGGGTGGGCAGGGCGAAGCCCGGCGACCCATCGCGACGTCGAGGAACGCGCCGAGTTCCGCGCGATAGGCTTCAGCGAAGCGGTCCATGAAGAACTGGTGCGGGGCACCGGGCGGAAAAGTTTCGCCGGGTGCGAGGTTGCGTACCGGCACACTCGAGTCCCAGCCGGCGACGACGGTGTCGGTGCTGCCGTGCAATTCCAGTCGGCAGTCGTGGCCGCGCCCGTTGTAGCGGGTGTTCGACACCACCCCCAGCGTGCCGTCGTCGAACGTCAGCAGTGTCTGGGCGGTCGCGACGTCGCCGGCCTCGGCGAACATCGCCTCGCCGTGGTCGGTTCCGGTGGCATACACCTCGACCACGTCGCGCCCGACGATCCAGCGCACGATGTCGAAGTCGTGCACACTGCAGTCCCGGAAGATCCCGCCCGACACGGCCACATAGGCCGGCGGCGGGGGCGCGGGGTCCATCGTCGTGGAGCGCACGGTGGTCAGCCGGCCCAGCTCGCCGGCGCGCACCGCCTCGTAGGCGGCGACGTAGGCGGGGTCGAACCGCCTGTTGTAGCCGATCTGCACCGGCACGATGGAGTCGGTCAGCCTGGACACGATATCGCGGCTCTCGGCGACAGTGGACGCGATCGGCTTCTCGCAGAACACCGGTGTTCCGGCGTCGACCGCGGCCACGATCAGCCGCGCGTGGGCGGGTGTGGCGGCGGCGATCACCACGCCGTCGACCCCGGCGGCCAGCGCCGCCTGCGCGTCGGGCACCGCTCGGGCGCCGAGCCGTTCGGCCACATCGGCCGTGACTCGGGTCGTTCGTCGGTGACGACGAGTTCGTCCACGCCGGCGAGCCCGCTGAGGGTTTCCGCGTGGAAGGCGCCGATGCGGCCCAGGCCGATGACGGCAAGCGTGGCCCCCATCAGTCGTGCCCTCCGATCACAATCTGGTCCCAGTCGATGACCGATCCCGTGACCACCCCGCTGCGCGGCGAGAGCAGCAGCACGACGATCTCGGCGATCTCATCGGGTTGGCCGAGTTTGCCCATCGGCACCTTCTTGGCGGCCGCGGTGGCCCAGTCGTCGTCGGCGTGGTGGAAGCTTCGCTGGGTCTGTGTTTCGCCTTCGCTTTCGGTCCAGCCGATGTTGAGGCCGTTGATGCGG
>CAVUTF010000005.1:0-199473 GCA_963744305.1 uncultured Gammaproteobacteria bacterium | reverse complement strand
AACGACCTTCCGCTTATCATGCACTCGCCCAAAGGTGACGAAATATTGATGGTGCAGTGAGCGACCCCCGCAACCACCCCGTCGTACGCAATCTCGGTTTCCGGCCGCTGCCGGACGTGTGGAGCGAGATGCAGAGCTTCACGCTCGCGCGCGGCGCCGACACACCCGATGAGATTTGGTTCGTCGAGCATCCGCCCGTCTTCACGCTCGGAATGCGCGCGGACCGGGCCCATCTCCTCGCGCCCGGCGATATCCCGGTCGTGCAGATCGATCGCGGCGGACAGGTGACCTATCACGGGCCGGGTCAACTCGTCGTTTACGTGCTGCTCGATCTACAGCGGCTCGGGCTCAACGTCCGTCGCCTCGTGCAAGCGCTCGAGTCTGCGGTGGTCGACACCGTCGCTGCCTACGGTGTCACTGCGGCGCCGCGCCGTGATGCGCCTGGGGTCTATGTCAACGGTCGAAAGCTCGGCGCGATAGGCCTGCGGGTGCGCCGTAACTGCTCGTACCACGGTCTCGCGGTGAACGTGAAGATGGATCTTGCGCCGTACTCGCGGATCAATCCCTGCGGCTTCGCGGATCTGCAGGTCACACAGCTCGCGGATCTCTGCGAGGTGGACGACTTGCCGCGCTTTCGTGCCGACCTCACGCCGCACCTCCTCGCCCGCGTGGGGGCTCAGATGCGATCGAGCGTCGTGAGGTAGTTGCCGTAGGTGAACGCGAAGCCGACGACGATCCAGACGAGCCACACGAAGCGCGTGAGCTCGGGCATCCAGCTCTTGCGTGCGAGCCAGTAGGTCGTTGCGGGCACCGCGCAGACCGTGGCCGTGACTGTGATCACGAGGGCGGACTCGATCATCACCTGAATCGCCGGTATCTGCGCGATCGCGCTGCCGCGTAGCAGCGCGTTCACGACTGCGAGCAGCACGCTCGCCCCGATCAGCGCCACCCACTGCGGCCATCCGAGCCATGGTTTCTGCGGGAGCTTGCGGGCGACGGGATTCTCTTTCGAGGCGAGGTAAATGGTGCTTGCCGTCAGAAAACCCCGTTTCGTCGACACCGCTTTGAGCCACAGGAACACGAGGAGCCCGCCTAGGAGTGCGATCGCGAGCACGTGAGCGATGCGCAACTCGTTGCTCGCCAGACCGACGGCGAGCACGCTAATTACGCAGCCCACCACCGCTGCACCGCCGAGCGCGATGAGCCACGGCTCTTGACGATGGTAGATGCACAGATGCACGGTCAGCAGCATCAACAGCTGCGGAACGGCGACGTACTGAAGCGTGGTCGACGCGCCCGGTAATAGCTCGTTCTCGAGCACCGTAGCGATCAAGAACACCGAAAGAACGACGCTCACGTAGATGCCGTAGTCCCGCGTCGCACGATTCGGCGAGACCACGAGGTAACTGCGGGCCGCGACGAACGCCGCGCCAGCGCCGATGAGGCCGATGAGGAGCGCGAGATACGCCGCGCCGAGCGTCGCGAGATCGATGCCCCGGCTCCGCAAACCAACCGTGAAATCAAACGCGCTGAAGGACAGCGAGTCCATGGCGGGGCGTCCGGCTTATTTCTCGCCGGCGGCTTTGTAGGCGTCGGGAGCGTCGGCCGACAGGAACTGATACTTGCGCTTCCAGCTATCTACGGCTTCGCTCAGCTTCTTGATCGTGGCTTCATGCTCTTTGACGGTGCCCATGAGCCGCGTGACCGAGTTCTCGCGCTCTTTCAGCTTTGCTTCGAGCTCCGCGGAGCCGTGGTTCGGCGCCGCGGCGTTTCCGCTCGCGCTTTGACGCGTCAGGGCTTCGCGCAGCTGCGCAATTTCGCGCTCGAGCGCGTCGATCGAGCTGCGGTCTCTATCCGAGATCGCCTTCAGCCGCAGGGTCTCCGACTCGCTGCCGCGCAGCTTCGCGAGCTTGCGTTGCTGCTCGTCCACATCGCTCTGCAGCTGCGTGATGACCCCGAGCTTCGTCTTCAAGTCTTTGTCCTTGGCCGCGAGCTCTTCGTGCAGCCGCGCGATCTCGTGCCTCTCGTCGCCGGACTTGCTCATCGCTTTCGCGGTCTTCAAATCCGCTTCGAGGGACTCGAATCAGCTCGGCCTGCGTGTTGAGTCGCAACTCGAGCTCGCCAGCGCGCGTCCCGGAAGTGGCGATCTGCTCCTTCCCGAGCGTTGAGCCCTGATACCCCGCGATCGTTTCCTCGGCTTCCTCGAGCTCGGCCTTCAAGCTGTCGACGCGCGCCAATAGCTTCTGCTGATTGGCCTCGGCGGTGGCTTTGTGGGTACGGAGCCCGTCGAGGCCGGCCTTCAAAGCCGTGTTGGCTTTGCTCTTCGCCCGCAATGCCTCGAGCAGTGCGGTGATCAGGCCCTTGCGCCGCCTGACGAGCCGCTCGAAATGCGCCGTCTTGCCGAGCCGCCACTTCGCTTCCTCGTAGCGCTCGTTCGCTTCCTCGACCTGCTCGGTGAGTTTCGTGATCTGCTCGCGGCGCTCGTTGGCGAGCTCGCTCAAGTTTTCCGTGGCGTCTTTCTCTTCCTTGAGCTCGGCCTCGAGGCCGGCAATCTGTTCGCGAACCTCGCCCTTCTGCGACTCACCCTCCTCGAGGCGCGTCAGCATTTCCGAGAGCTCGGCCTCGAGACGGTGCTTGTGGACGCGGAGCAGTTCGAGGTCGCGATTCGACGCAAGCAGCGTGTCACGCAAGCCGGTGAGCTCGCGGTTGTGAGCCTGGATCGCGGCGTGTGCCTGCTCGAGCTCGGAGGTGAACGACGCAACCGCGCGCTCACGATCGTCTAATTCCGCGCGCTGCTCGGCGACCCGCTGGTCGCGCTCGGCCACCTGCCGGCGCAGCTCGGCGAGCCGTTCGTCGCGCTCTGCGAGTGCCCGTGCATGCTCCTCGAGCTCACGCTTGTGCTCGTCTAGCTCGCGTTGATGGTCGGTGATTTGCTCGTCGCGCGCGATGATCTCCCGGCCGCGCTCCGCGAGCTCGCGGTCGCGGTCGGCGACCGTCGCGTGCAGGCTCTCGCTCGCGGTCCGATTCTCGTGCTCCTGCTGGTCCCGCTGCGCGACGCTCGTCCGTAGCTCCTCGAGCTCCACCGATAGGCGTTGCGCGGCGCGCTGCGATTCCTGCCATTGCGCGCGTGCCTGGTCGCGATCGACTTCGGCCTGCTGCAACTGGTTCCGGCGCTGCTGGTCGTGATGGCGCGCGTTCTCGAGATCGCGGGTGAGCGCAGCGATTCGCTCGCTGAGCTCGGTAACGGAATCGCGCAGCGTGCTCTCGCGTTCGCGATTCTGCGCTACCTCGGCGCGCGTCTGCCCGAGCTCCGCTGAAACCTCGATGAGCCGATGCTCGCGCTCGCTCAGGATCTGTTTTGTACGCTCGCTGGTCGCTTGCGCCTCGCGCACGACGCGCAACTGCTCCGCGAGCTCTTCTTGCGTCTTGCTTAGATCGGCCTTGATGGTGGCGAGCTCACGCTCGCGGCGGTTGAGCTGCTGCTTCAGCTCGGCGAGCTCGGCGGCGTCGACGGCGTCGTCGGGCTGCGTTTCGACGCGACTGGTGGCCGTATCCGTTGACTCGAGTAGCTGGTGGCCCGGGCCGGGCACCGGTACGTCAGCGGGGGCTGCGATTTGCCCGTCGGTCTTGAGACGCTCGATGATCGCATCGCGCTCGAGCAGTTCCTTGCGTAGGTTCGCGAGGCGGGTCTTGTAGTCCCGCGTCTCGGTGTCCATGTCTTCGGCTTTAGCGCGCCAGAAGTTGACTTCCTTCTTTGTGAGCTTCTCCGGACCGCCTTCCGCGACCTCGAGCTTCTTTTTGAGCTGCTCGACCTTGGCGCGCTCCGCTTCGACGATTTCCTCGAGATGACCAGCTTCCCGCTGCCATCGGGAGCGCTCCGTTTCCGCGCTTTCGAGGCGATGCGACAGAACGTCGAGCTGCTCTTCGAGCTTGTTTTTCGGCGCCTTCTTGCGCTCGAGTTGCTCGTTCAAATCCTCCGCACGCGCTTCCGATTGACGCAGCGCGTTTTGCAACAGAGCGAAGGCCTGTTCGGCTAAGTCCCGGGGGTTAGCCATCGTGGGTTGGGTCGACTTACGCGCTACTGAACTGCACGGAAGCCTAGCTTGCTTGCCTCGGAATGACGCGGTATTCAGTCACGTTTTGACATAAACGACATGGCATACTGCCATGATTATTCAGGGGGAACTACCTTTGCCGACAGCGGGGACCGAAGCGAGAGCTTTGCTCGAAGGTAACCCCGCGGCGGTTGATCGTCTCGCATCGAAACTGCTCAAACCACTGAGCAACAATTTCGTCGAGCGGCCTTGGGGCGGCAGTCGAATGCTGGAGCACAAGGGCTTGCCCACCGCGCGCGTGCCCCTGGGCTGCGGTATCGGGGAGGCGTTCGAAATCTCCGCGGACGATCGCGACGCCGAGGCCCGGCAATACCCGAGCCGTATGCGCTTCACGGACGGCTCGGAGCTCGCGTTGCCGCGCGTGCTCGAGCTGCACGCCGATGCGCTGCTCGGCCCCAAATTCGTGCAGCGCTACGGCGCTTGCTTCCCGCTGCTGCCGAAGACCCTCGACATCGCTGAGCTGCTTTCCGTGCAAGCTCACCCCGAGGGCAACACCGAGGTATACGTGATCATCGCGTGCGATGCGGGCGCGACAATTCGCCTGGGATTCAACGCCGATGTCGATCCGCGCGAGCTCGACGAACGGCTCGGCGCGGGGCGACAGGAACAGCAACGGTTGCTCGAGCTCCTCGTTGCCGGCGTCGATCAGCAAGACTTGCACCGGCTCCTGAAGCCGTGGCTCGCGCAACGCAACGCCTCGACGGCGGCGATCGAGGGCGCGTTACGGCCGCTGCTGCGCGACGGGGCCTGGGGAGCCGCGGCCGGGCGATTGAGCGCGCTGCACGCGCTCTACTGGGAGGTTCTCGATTCGTTGAACGAGATTCCGGTTGCGCCGGGGCAAGTGATCCACAACGCGAATCCGCAGCGGATCGTCGCGGCGAGCGGTCGAAGGGCATCGGCCGAGGTGCACGCTTTAGGCAATCCGGAAGGGCGCGAGATTCTCGCGCTCGAGATCCGACGGCCGGGCCCGACGTTTCGCGCTTGGGACAACGTGCGCTTTCCCTTGCGTGACATCGACATCGCGGGCGCGATCGCCGCGCTCAACCTGCGGCGCACGGTGCCAGATGACTTCATCGTCGAGCCGCGGTCGATCGCGGGCCGCCCCGGTTGCATGGTTTCGGTCGACTCGGAGTACTTTCGGCTCGAGCATCTCGCGCCAGCGCGAGGCCGCGCGATCGACGTTCCGGCCGAGCAGCCGCACAGCCTGCATGCGCTCGGCGGCACGGTCAGCGTGCGCTCCGTGGCCGGCGACGTGCTCGGCGAGCTGTCGCGCGGTGAATCGGCGCTCGTGCCGGCCGCTGTCGGCGCCTATCGCGTGACCGCGGACACCGCGGACGCGAACCTGCTGAAAGTAAGCTTGCCGTATGCATTCTGAGCCTACGGCCACAGGCGCGCTGCTCGTCGACCTCGACGCGCTCGCGCGCAACTTCCGCGCGGTCCGCGCAGCGGCGGCGTCCGCCGAGTGCGCGGCTGTCGTGAAAGCGAATGCGTACGGGCTCGGCGTCGCGCCTGTGACGCGGCGGTTGCTGCGCGAAGGCTGTCGCAGCTTTTTCGTCGCCACGCTCGCCGAAGGGCGGGAGCTGCGCACGCTGGCACCCGAAGCGGCCATTTACGTCTTCGAAGGAGTGCTCGACGGCCGCGTCGCGGACCTCGTCGAAAACGCGCTCACGCCCGTGTTGAATTCGCTCGCGCAAGTCGAGCGTTGGGCCAAGGAGGCGCCGCACCGTGCGGCCGCGTTGCACGTCGACACGGGCATCTCGCGGCTCGGTATGACGGCGCTCGAGGTGGCAGCGCTCGCCGCGCGCGTGCAGCTGCTCGAGCGCTTGGACGTGCGCTACGTCCTCACGCATTTTGCGTGCGCCGACGAGCCCGAGCACCGCTTGAACGACGAACAGCTGCGCCGTTTCGACGCGCTGCGCGCGCAGCTTCCGCCGTGCAGAACTTCGATCGGCAATTCGGCCGCAATCTTCGGCGACGAGCGGCATCGGGGCGACCTCGTGCGGCCCGGCATTGCGCTGTACGGCGGCAATCCGTTCAGCGATCGCCCGAATCCGCTCGAGGCGGTCGTCACGCTGAAGGCGCGGATTCTGCAGATCCGCGACGTCGACGAAGCGTTGACGGTCGGCTACGGCGCCACCTACGGCGCGGTGCCGCCGGCCCGTCTCGCAGTGGTCGGTGTCGGCTACTGCGGACGGCTATCCGCGCGCGCTGAGCAACGTCGGCACGGCTGCCGTGCAGGGCACGCGTGTGCCGGTGGTCGGGCGGGTCTCGATGGACTTGACCTGCATCGACGTGTCCGCGCTGCCCGCAAGCGAGGTACGTACCGGGGATTGGGTGGAGCTCATCGGCCCGACGGTGACGCTCGACGAGGTGGCGGAGGCCGCCGGCACGATCAGCTACGAAATATTGACGAGACTGGGGCCGCGGTTGCACCGTGAGTACCGGGGCTGAGGATCGGAACATGTCAGCAGGCGGCGAATTCCAAAGCATGACGAACGTGGACGGCGTCGTCACGAAGACGGCCGACGCTCGCGTACCCGTGCTCGACCGTGGGTTTCTCTACGGCGACTCGATCTATGAGGTGTTCCGCACCTACGACGGCGTGCCGTTGTTCTACAGCGAGCATTGGGCGCGCTTCCAGAACTCGGCGGCGTTGATCCGCATGAACATCGGCCTCACGCTCGACCAGCTCACGGAGGAGATCCGCGCGACGATCGAAACCACCGGCGCGCCCGAGCTAGGGCTCGACGTCTATGTGCGCTACATGGTCACGCGCGGCGAGGGACCCGTGGATCTTTTCCCGGCGCCCGGGCTTCGATCACGCTACGTCGTCGTCGTGCGCGAGGTGCCGAAGTGGAATCCCTGTCTTCTATTCGCACGGCGTAAAGGCGGCAATCGCGAGCACTCGCCGCAATCCGGGCAACGCGCTCGATCCGAACATCAAGGGCGGCAATTACCTGAACAATGTGCTGGGGGTGATGGACGCGCGCACCCACGGCGCCGACGATTGCTTGATGCTGAATGAGGCGGAGCTCGTGACCGAGGCGTCGAACAGCAACGTCTTCTTCGTGATTCGCGGCGAGCTCGTGACGCCGGCGCAAACTGCCGCGAATTTGCGGGGCCTCACGAAAGCCGCCGTGCACTCCGCATGCGAGGCCCGAGGACTTCCGAGCATCGAGCGCGATATTCACGCCGAGGAGCTGCGCCACGCTACCGAGTGCTTCTTGACGAGCGCGACGCGCGAGGTGATGCCGATTCTGTCGCTGCGCACGCTCGACGGCGCCGTCCTGCGTTTCCCGGAGGGCGGCGGGCCGATCACACGGCGCGTTGCGGGTTACTACCGCGAGCACGTCGCCGACTACCTGCGTAAGCACGCGCATTTGTCATTGTTCTGAAACAGGCCCCCAAGTTTTTCCGCGCGGCTGTACGCCGCGCCCTTGTTGAGCCTTTCGCAATTTCCAAATTTCGCAAGGACCGATTGAGGAATTGTCGGCCGCGGCCCGCGGCGGTCCCGACTTGAAGGCCGGGAATGGCCGGTCGAGGTCGGCATCGACGGGCTCGCCCCGACCCATGCGGCGGCACGGCCCTTGCACGCGCATGCAGATCGACAGGCCGCTCACGGACGAGCATCTCTCACACAGACCGACCAAGGAAAGGCGATGATCGATGCAATCCCCGCGACCACCAAGCTCAAGAAGGCCATTCGGCACCCCCTGCGCGCAATCATTTGGCTGCTCGAGAACGCGCGGCTGTCGCGACTGAACGAGGCTAACGAGCGCGATCTCCTCCTGCGATTTCTCGCGGATGTTTTCCACGCCGATACTCGCGTGATCCTGGAAAAATACGAACGTTCGGGATTTCGTGCGCTGGATGGAGCATCGGCACGCTCAGTTGCGCGCGTTTCCGGGTCCTTACAGACTCGGCTCCACGCCGGCATTCGATTGCGAAACGATCTATTTCCTCGTACGCGCGCTGAAACCGAACGTTGTAGTCGAAACGGGCGTGTGCTACGGCGCATCGAGCGCCTACATTCTAGAGGCTTTGAAGGAGAATCGCCGCGGCGCGCTCTATAGCATCGATCTCGGCAACAATCCCGACGAGCCCCCGAGTGATTTCTTCATTCCGCCGAGACTCAGGGATCGGTGGCACTTGGTTGTCGGCGACTCTAAGCAAGAATTGCCGCGTCTGCTCGCGCGGCTGGGCCGAATCGATCTCTTCCATCACGATAGCCTGCACACCCCTGAGCACATGATGTGGGAGTACGAAACTGCGTTTCCACACTTGGGCCCAGCCGGCGTGCTTTCATCGCACGATGTGCGTGCGGTATTGAGCCTGCAGCGACCTTTTCAACGCAATCCGTTCGCGGTCTTCTGCGAGCGCAACGAGCTCCACTCCGTAGAGTCGTACAACGTCGGCATCGCAGTCAGCGACCGGCTTGCGCATGCTCAGAGCGCCGAGGTCGCGCGGATCGCCGAGCGGTTTCCGCGCACGGCGGCACGTCGATATCATTGAGAACCTCGGGCTAGAAACGCGGCCCGCAAAACGCCGGCGTTACGGTAGAATACCGGCCCGGGAGCCGATCCATTAGACAAACCCGCTAAGAAGCGCGCTCTCAAGTCGCTGATTTCAAAGCACGCGCCCGTAGTTCAGCTGGATAGAACGCCGGCCTACGAAGCCGGAAGTCGGGAGTTCGAATCTCTCCGGGCGCGCCAATTTCAACACGCATCGCCGGCTGCCGCAGGCAGCGACGCGAGCTTAAAATCAATCAGAGCGAGTCGCAGAGTTAGCCAACATTCTTCGCAGGGAGCGCAGACACCTTGAGATGTTCGCGATGCCGACAGCCGATCACCGCGGAAAGCACTGACTGCGATCTGACCTTAGAGGTAGTGGAGCTTGGCGTTGTCGTGGAACGGCTGCAAATGCTCTATGTGCACGCCACGTGCGCTCGAGAGGCTGTAGAGGCGGGCAAGAAGTTGCTGCAGGCGCGGTTCGCGGGCAGACAGGTGACCATCCATCCTTTGGTCGACCGGCGTTCTACGTCGAAGACTTGAGCTTCGACGGTGTGGACGCGCCGCGCCGCTGGGCGGCTACGCCTACTTCCTCCTGCGTTTCCGTTTCGCCTTCTTCTTCCGGCCTTTCTTGCGTCCCGTAGGCTTCTTGGAACCTTCGCCCCTTCCTTGCGCGCTTCCGACAGCCCGATCGCGATGGCTTGCTTGCGGCTCCTCACCCGTTTCCCGGAGCGGCCGCTGCGCAGCGTGCCGCGCTTGCGCTCGCGCATCGCGCGCGCGACCTTCTTAGACAGCCTTCTCGCTGTACTCTCTGGGCATGGGTGCTCCGTCGAAAGGCAACGACGGAAGAGCGCAGCAGGAACCGTGCCAAGGGCAGAGGCGCGCCTAGATCACGGACCTTCCGCGGGTCGATACGTGCTGAGCCACCAGAGAAACCCTTCGGGATCGCGCGCGCCATAGAACCGTGCGCCGAACGGAGAGTCCTGCGGGCCGATCACGATCGTCGCGCCAGCCGCCTTCGCGCGCGCGTGATGCGCATCGGGATCCGCGACGACGACGTTCACGAACTGCCGCACCTCGGTGTCGCCGGTCGCAGGCAGCGGACCGACGTAGACGGCGCTGTCGCCGAACTTGAGCTCCGCGTGCACCAGCGCGCCATTTGGGGCGTGCACTTCGAACGTCGGCGTGAACCCGAAGGCGCTCGCGAGCCACTTCACCGCAGCGGCCACGTCGCGGCAACGAATCTCCGGAACGAATACAACGTCGCCGCGCCGATCGCCCATCGCGTACGTGCCGAACCCCCACAGGTGATCATCGAGGTCACGCGCCGAGTAGTCGCGCGAACCGTAATGCTGATCCTCGAGGGGCAGGGCGATCTCTGCGCCCGCGGCCTGAGCGCGGTTGTGGTGCGCGTCGGGGTCGTCGACGCGGACGTAGATGCCTTGCGTCACGCTTGACCACGGGTTCTCGGGATCAGGAGCCGCGATAGAGCTGATGCTGAGCGCGCCCGCTCCGCAAACGATCTCCGCGTGCCTTATCGTGCCGTTCGGGCCCTCGAATTCCGCTTGCTTCTCGAAACCGAATGCGCGCACGAGCCAGTCGATCGACGCGCGTGCATCGCGATAGCGGATGACGGGGAAAATCCGCGTGATGCTTTGCGACTTCATGGCCCTTCCGTCGCGGGCACCGCTATTCGTCCACGCATTCGTACGGCTGTAAGGCGACGCCCGGTGTCCACACCCAGTATTTCGAGAGCGTCACGGCTTCCGTAAACGTGGCGGGATCCGTGATCGTCAGCGTGTAGTTCAGGCGACTGCCATCCGCGGCGAGGGAGAACCGCTCAGCCAGCGCGATCGCGCCGCTCTGCGGAACGCCGGTTGCGTTCAGGTACGGAAAGTCGATCGCGCTCGTCCGAACGACGAGGTCGCCGTTCTCCCAACTCCCGACCGAGTAGCCGAGCGCGCTCGGTTGTGGGTCGGTGTCCGGCGTTTCCGTCATGTGAACGGTCCGGACGACGTCGTTCTCCTCGAGCCGCAGCACGATGTCGCTGCCCTGTCGCGCGATCTCCATCGGGAACGGCTGCTCCATGATCCAGGGCATCCCTTTCTTCGCGCAGCCGCGCAGCACGTCGTCCTCGATCGGGTCGAATGCGGCCAACGCAGCGGCGGCCGCAGGGGTGAGCGGGAACGTGGCGGGCCAACGCCACCGGCCTTCGCCGGCGAACTGCATGCTCCAGACGCGGAACAGGCCGTTCGCATTCGCGTCCGCGACGCCGGTTTGCAGAATGTTTTCCGGTCGGTTCGCGCGGGTCGTGTTCCAGCGCGGCGCGATCCCGGCGCGCAAGATCACTTCGCGGCCATCGGGCAGCAACGCGTTGAGCGCGAAGATGCCGTTGCCCTTGCGCGCGGGGTACCCCGCGAGCGAGACCGCTGCGCCGATCGGAAACATCGCGGGTCGCACCTCAGTGCGCTCGAGCAAGTTCTTTGCTTGGGATTCGACGGTCCATTGCGCGCCCCCGGCCGCTTCCAGCGTCATCAGCACGTGCGGGTTTTGCCAGCGCACGTCGGTGATGCGGCCCTCGATCTCGATCGTTTGCGCGACGTCGAAAGTGGCGGCGAACGAGTGATGCGCCTTCGCAGAGGGAGCGAGCAGGAACACGGCCAGAGGTGCCAGGGACGCTGCGATCACAGGACGACGCATGCAGTTCTCCATCGTTCTTGCTTGGCATCTTGCACTCTCGCCGTGGCGCCGTGAAGGCGCCGTCTTCCGGCGCGTCGGAGCCGAAATGAGGTGTGCCGAACGGCCCGCGGGTGCGACATGCTCAGGGACTGTTGCGAGAAGCCTCTGTTACCGGTAGAACGGATCTATGCGCTACCTCGTACGGGCCAGGGTGAAGCCGGGGCGGAACCAGGCCCTGTTGCGTGCGATCGAGCGCCGCGTGCTGGGCCGCGGCTCCGTCGCCGAGGGCGAGTACCTGCGCAACATGCGCGATGCGCGCATCGACGACGATGGCGTCGTGAAGTGGGTCGAGGTCTGCTTCTGCTCGACGCCGCTAAACGAGGAGCGGCCGTACTGGGAGAAGTATTTCGAGCTCACGCGCGTGCAGGACGCGCATCACCGCCAGAAATGTCGTGACGCCGGCGGCTCGGAGCCCTGGGCGTGCGAGACCTGCGACTGCACGAAGCGGCTCGAAGAGAAGCTTGCGCGGCGCGGCGAACCATTCATCGAGCGGCTTGCGGCACGAGGTTTCGGCCGCGGACTAAGAAGAACACGTCGAGGGGGAAAAACGGTCATGGGCAATCGCAGAAACTTCCTGAAGCTTGGCGGCGCCGCCGGCCTGATGGCGCTTGCGGGCGCGTTCGACGCACGGGCGCAGACGCGCAAGGACGTTCGCGTCGGCGGCCGCGATGCGCGAATCATCGACATCCACGCGCATTGCGTTTTCCCGGAGGTCAACGACCTGCCGAACGCGAACATGCCGCGCGCGGCCGTGCCGACACTCGTGTTGGGCCCGCATTGGCTCGCCGCGCAGGACGAGCGCGGCATCGACATGCAGGTGCTCAGCATCAACTTCTACTGGTGGTACGCGCGCGAGCGCGAGCTCGCGCGGCAGATCGTGCGCAAGCACGACGAGGGTCTGTCCGCGTGGTGCAAGCAGCATCCCGACCGCTTCGTCGCGCTGACCTCGGTGGCTCTCCAGCATCCCGATCTCGCCGCCGAGCAGCTCGAGTACGCGGTCAAGGAGCTCGGGCTGCGGGGTGCGTCGATCGGCGGCCATGTGAACGGCGAATCGCCGTCGGCGGAAAAATACGACGCGTTCTGGGCGAAGGCCGAAGAGCTCGGTGTGCCGGTCTTCATGCACCCGAACAACGCGACGAACATCGCGCGCGAAGGTGCGCTCGACGGGCGCGGGGGCTTAGGCAACATCGTCGGCAATCCGCTCGAGACCACCGTGTTCCTGAGCCGGATGATCTTCGACGGAACGCTCGACCGGTTTCCGCAGCTCAAGGTTGTCGCGGCGCACGGCGGCGGTTACTTGCCGTCGTATCTCGGCCGCACGGAAGCCGCTTGCACGGTGCGCACCGATGCGAACTGCGCGAACAAAAAGAAGCCGAGCGAGTACCTGAAGGATCAGATCATGGTGGACTCGATGGTGTTCTCCTCCGAAGGCTTGAGGCACCTCGTTGCGGAGACCGGCGTGAGCCAGATCGTGTACGGTTCGGACATTCCGTACGTTTGGCCGGACACGATCGACTTGATCGTCGAGGCGCCGTTCTTGAGCGACGCGGACAAGGCGGCCATTCTCGGCGGCAATTTGGTGAGGCTCTTGAAGATCGCCTCGTGACACTGTTGCCTCGAGAAGCGGGGGCCGGCGCGGCGCGGATCGCGCATTGCCGGCCCCGAGCGGACTCCCTACTGCGCTAGCGCAATTTCTACGCGCTGTGCCTCTGTGTCGGCGGCACTGCCCGTCACCTCGGGCGGCCGCACCACGATCTTGTCATTTGGAATACCGGCGGATACGAGCACGTCACGCACCGCCGCGGCGCGGTCGTTGGCCAACGTCAAGTCCTGCGCGGCGTTCTCGGTCCTCTCCGCGTAGCTTGTCAGCGTCACCGGCTGGCCGCTCGCTTGCGCCGTGGGCGCTATCGCCACAATGGCTCGGCGGTTGGCCGCGTCGACCGTCGCTTGGCCCTGGGCGAAATAGACTTGGGCCGGCAGGGAGGCAACGCGCAGCGCGGAAGCATCCAGCGTGTCGGCTGCCGTGTCGACGTCGCGGTCTCGGCCAAGCCAGTTGAACAACAAGCCAATAGCGACGGCCGCAAGCGCCAGGATCGCTGCGGTCGCCAACCAGTTGCTGCGCTCGCGAGGTGGAGCAGGCACCTCCGCGCCGGTCCGCGCGTACGTGGGACCCTCCGTGACGCGATCCCTCGTAATCTGCTCGGTGGCGGGTTCGGCAAACGACCCGATGAAATTCTGCATGCTGCCGACGCCGAGCGCCCCAAGGATCCGATCGTCGAGGCCGTTCGCTTGCAGCGACTGACGCTGCCCGAGCAGCATCGACGCGAGTCCGCCGCCGTCGAGCCCGCCTTGCGTGACCTGCTTCTTCAACAGTCCCATCAAGACCGGCGCGCCCACCGCAAGCAGCGCCGAGGCCGACGAGGGCTTCACACCCGAGACCTGCGACACAGCGTGCGCTACGGCGCCCGTTCGACTGCCGAGTAGCGACCCGAGCAACGACTCACCCCCCGCGACGACCGAATCGAGACTACGCTGACTGCCAAAAAGCGACGCGACCTTGCCGGCAATTCCGGAATCAACGGCATCGCTGGTGACCGTGCGGTACAGTTGTGCCGCGCCACCGGCATCCGAAGTTTTTTGCATGAGACCTGCGAGCAAAGTTGGGATCGCCGTGCGCAGTCCGGCGCGCGTAGCGTCCTCGGATTCACCGAGGAGATTGCTGATTCCTTGTGTAGCCTGTCCACCAAACATCGAATTTATCGAACTGATGATGTCGGTATTCATTGTTGGTCCCTCGTTATGATTAGTGCGTGTGCCTCCATTGCGGGCTTCACCTCGCCCGAAGCGACATACTTGGCGTCGCTACGCCAAGCAGCTATCGGACCTTGGTCTGACAAACCGCAGCAGCTTTTCGACATGAACTCGGTAGGGTCGCCGCAGTTTCGTAAGAGCGTTGCGATGATAAGCTTAGGACTTCATGAGGCTGGATATCGTGGTCACGGAGACAGTGGGATGACCGAGAACATTTCGATTCTTCGATGCCTGCGCACGCGCAGCGGTCCAGCATGCGTGGCGCTGTTCGCCATGATGCTCGCCCACCCGTCAGTCGCCGACGTCGTCCAAGGCGCTGTGTCGCCCGCGAACGCAAAGGTGGTCATCAAGAATGCGGCCGGCGAGCAGGTGAACGAGCTCGGCGGCGGCGCATTCCAGCTCCGGCTGCCGGCGGGGCGCTTCACGGCGGAGTGCACCGCCCCCACGCAGAAGAGCATCACGTTTTTCAGCTTGGCGCAGCCGACCACACTCAACATCGACTGTTCATAGGGCGAAGGCCCGCACGGAGGGATCGTGGCCGAGAAGCCCGAGGAAGATCGTCATGCCTTTTGGTTGGACGCCGGCAGCAAGTTTGCGCTGCCGCTCGTGACGGCGATCGTCGCGCTCGCGGGCACGTACCTGACGACGACGATCAACGAGCAGAACAACCTGCGCGACACGATCAACCAGCGCGAGCAGGCCGAGTCGGCGCTGCGCACGTCGATGTTCCGCGAGCTCGTGAGCCCCGTGGTCTCCGACAGCGGCATGCTGGGCGATGCGAACCGCCCTGGCCGGTTGGCGCTGCTTGCCGAGCTGCTCGCGCTGAACTTCCACGAGCACTTCGACCTCGGCCCCTTGATGCTCTACGTCGACGAGCTGCCCGACCAGACACCCGCCAACCGCAGTCGCTTGCGCTCGATCTCGCGCCGTGTGATCTCGCGGCAGCTCGCCGTGCTGGGCCCGCCTGCCGATGTGCGCAAAGACGAGCAGTGCGCTAACGAGCGCACGGACGTCGATATTTGGCTCACGGCCGATGCGACGGAGCCCGCCGACGAGCCGCAAACGTGCGAGATCCTGCCGCAAGGCGACGGCAAGAGCGCGTACTTCGTGTGCAGCAGCATGAGCGCCGAGCAGGAATCGGCCGTGTTCCAGCCGTTCACCGTGTCGTCGCTCGATTGCCAGGATCGCTTGACGATCCTGCTCGCGGATCTGAATTGGGTAAACAACACCGTGCGCGTGCTCGCGACGAGCACGCCGAGCACGACTCGCCCCTGCTGCGGGCGGCGCCGCGCCGGATCCCACGATCCCGGAGTTCGTCGAGTTCACGTTGTCGCCGTACGCGATGCCGTTCTCGGACAACACGCTCCTGCGCAGCGGCAATCGATTCGGAATCTATCTGCGCCAGATCGAGCCGAGCCGCGAGCCGTGCACGCCGCCGGCGTGCGACCCGACGACACGCCTGATGCGCTTGTCGCTGATCTGGTTCCCGCGCGACTTCATTCCGCCACGCGAGCGGCCGACGGATTTCGAGGATATTCGCAACGCGCTGAAGCTTTGACCTACTTCGCGTTTCCTCGAATGTCGATTCTTGCGCTTCCGCGGCGACTAGGGTTGTACGACCCGGAGCCTAAGGATCCGCAATGAAACTTTACGCGCACCCATTCTCTTCCTATTGCCAGAAAGTGCTGATCGCGCTTTACGAGAACGGCACACCATTCGAGCTTCAGCTGCTGACGCAAGATGACGAGGAGACTCTGGCCGAGCACGCGGCGCTGTGGCCGCTGAAGCGGATGCCGGTCCTCGTCGACGAGGGTCGGACCGTGGTCGAGGCCAGCATCATCGTCGAGCATCTCGGCCTGCATCATCCAGGGCCCGTACGGCTCATCCCGGACGATGCACGCGCGGCTCTCGACGTGCGAATGCTGGATCGCTTCTTCGACAACTATGTGATGACGCCGATGCAGAAGATCGTGTTCGACAGCATCCGGCCGGCCGAGAGCCGCGACGCGTACGGCGTCGCCGAAGCGCGGGCGTTGCTCGACACGGCGTATCGTTGGCTCGATGACACAATTGCCGGTCGCGAATGGGCGGCCGGCGGCACGTTCAGTCTCGCGGACTGCGCGGCCGCGCCGTCATTGTTCTATGCCGACTGGGTTCACCGCATCGACGAGTCGTTCCCGCATCTGCGCGCCTATCGCCGACGCCTGCTCGAGCGGCCCTCGTTCGCGCGCGCCGTGGACGAGGGCCGCCCGTATCGATCGTGGTTCCCTTTAGGTGCTCCCGATCGCGACTGACCGAGCGGCTAGCTCCCCTCCGGCTCCAGCCGCAGGATCGGCGTCGGCTGACTGAAGATGTTGTCGATCGCGAGATAGACGAAGCCGTCGGGCCCTTGACGCACGTCGCGAATGCGATATTGGCCGACGAGCAGCGGCTCGCGGTTGACCACCGTCGGCCCATTCAACGACACGCGCACGAGCTGCTGGAAATTGCCCGACATTCCGCCGACGAACGCGTTGCCCTTCCAGTTCGGGAATTTGTCTCCCGTGTAGAAGGCCAAGCCCGAGATGCCGATTGACGGCACCCAGAAGGCCTGCGGCTGCTCCATGCCCGCTTTATACCGATCCTTGTGGATCTCGGTGCCGATGACGTAGTTCGCGCCGTAGCCGATCACCGGCCAACCGTAATTCGCGCCGCGGCGGATCCAGTTGAGCTCGTCGCCGCCCTGCGGGCCATGCTCGGTCGCCCAGAGCTCGCCCGTCTCGGGATGGACCGCGAGACCTTGCGGATTGCGGTGCCCCCAGCTCCAGATCTCGGGGCGCTTCCCGGCCTGCCCGACGAACGGATTGTCCGTCGGCACGCGGCCGTCGTCGTGCAAGCGGATGATCTTGCCTTGATGGTTCGACAAATCTTGCGAGGAATGACCTTCGAGGTCCGGGTCCATGCCCTGCTGGGTCAGGCCTTCCATCCGATCGCCGACCGACATGAACAGATAGCCGTTGCGATCGAACGCGATGCGCGCGCCGAAGTGGCCGGGTCGGTCATTCCACGCGGCGGCTTCGAAGATCTCCTTCACGTCGACCAGGCGATCGTTCTCGAGCCGCGCGCGCGACAGCCCGGTGGTACCCTGCTTGCCGTCTGGATGCGGTTTGGCATAGCTCAAATAGATGAATTGGTTGGTCGCGAAATTGGGGTGCACCGCGACTTCTTGGAGGCCGCCTTGCCCCATGGCTCGCACGGCCGGGACGCCGGGCACCGGAGTCGGTAGCAGCTTGCCGCCTCGCACGATCCGCAAGGTGCCGCCGCGTTCGGTCACGAGCATGTCGCCGTTCGGCAGCCAGGCCATGCTCCAGGGATTCTTCAATCCTTCGACGACGGTGACGACCTTGAATTTCTCGCCGGGCGGGCCGGGCGGTTGTGCGAGAGTAATGCTGCTAAAGCCAAGCGCCGCAGCCGCACACATGATCCCCAAACGTCGCTTCAATGTTGTTTTCATGACTCGATACCTCGGTTAGAACGCGTCGGCGATGAACTAATATCATCTTAGCGCGAACGTGAGAAAGGAGACGACAAGAAACACCGGCGGCGGTCGCTTTCAGCGGATAAGTTCTTGCCGGCTCGGCGCCTGCATGAAGAAAATCTGCAGCTCCGCCCCCTCGCGGCGCAGCTCCTCAGCGGCCTCTTCACAACCGCTCCCGGCGGCAAGGTAGGCAACCGTCCACTGTGTCGTGAGCTCGTTGAACTGGGGATCGCCGCGTAACGTGATTCGGCAGCCGAATGCGGCTTCGGCGGATCGCCGCATCTCGGCGATCAAGGCCCTCGCTTGTCCCAGCGTCGGACGCCGAAAGAATGTCAGCCCAAGCGGAGTGCCTCGACGTTGCAAGGCTTGCGCCGCCGCGTCGCAGTCGTCGCCGGCTGCGGAATACGCGACGAGCCACGTGCGCGAGGGCTCATCGAGACGCGGCTCGCCGTGCACGGTGATCTCGCAAGCGTAAGACGTTTTGAGCGCTTCGAGCACTTCCGCGACGTGGTCGCGCGGTGCGCTCGCGGCGTCTTCCTGCGCAGCCGCGAGTTGCGGCCCGCACGCAATAAGCGTTGCAGCGAGCGCTTTCGGCATCGTTGAGACCAGCGTCGGCGACATTCAGATTGCTATCGCTCCAAGCAGGTCGATGTTAGCACCGCGCGGAACCTGAGTGCCGCAGCGTTGTCACCCTTCCATGGGCGCTCGACGCCGTGAAACACAACCGAGGTGAGTCATGAGCAAATCCCCAGGTCACGAGAAATGGCCGAACCATCAGGTCCGCGAGGTTCCGCTGAGGCAACGGATGCAAGCGGCCATCGCCGGTGAGGTCGTTGCCGAGTCCGACGAAGTCGTGAAGGTGGAGGAAGACGACTGTCCACCGCGCTACTACTTTCCACGAACCGATGTACTAATGCACAAGCTCGAGCGGTCGACGACGACCACGGAGTGCCCGTTCAAGGGCACTGCTCACTATTTCAGCGTGAACGCCGCGGGCAAGCGGTTCGACGACGCGGTATGGTCGTACGAAGATCCGTACGACGAGCACAGCGGCTTGAAGGAACGGCTTGCGTTCTACGACGACAAAATTCGCGAGATCGATATTCGACCCAAAGTCTGATCGGTTCGCGCGGACGCGAGTGGACTGCTGCGCGCCGGCGGCGCCACAATGCGGCTCCAACGTTTCTCCCGGGGTGTCGCGATGAGTCAGACCGCTGCCGGTGCGCTCGTGGAGCGCGCCGCTGCGCTCGTGCCGCTGCTGCGTGAAGGGGCCGCTGCGGCAGAGTCTGCGCGCCGTCTCCCGCAAGAGACCTTCGATGCGTTGAGCGAAGCCGACGTGTTCCGCATGACCGCGCCGAAACGCTTCGGCGGACACGAAGCCGACTTCGAGACGCAGTGCGAAGTGCTCGCGGAGATCGCGCGCGGTTGTCCGTCCGCGTCATGGGTCGCCACGATCCTGAGCGCGATGTCGTGGCTCGTGGCGACGTTTCCCGACGAGACTCAGGAGGAGATATTCGACGGCAACGATCCGCGGATCAGCGGCGTTTTTTCGCCGACCGGCAGCCTGACACCCAAGAACGGCGGCTACGTCCTCCGCGGACGCTGGGGGTTCAACACCGGCGGGCATGGCTCTGAATGGAACGTTGTCAACGCCGTTCGGGCAAGCGGGGAGGGACCGGGCGTTCCGATGTGCGTGCTGCTGCGCGCACGCGAGCTCGAGCGTCTGGATGACTGGCATGCGAGCGGAATGGCCGCCACCGGCAGCAGCACGATCATCGCGGACGACGTGTTCGTTCCTGCGCATCGTGCGCAGCCGCTGCCCGATATGCTCGAAGCGAATTACGTTCCACGTCACAATGCCGACAATCCGTACTTCAACTTCCCACTCGCAGCCGTGCTCACCGTCAACGCTGCGGGCACGCCCGTCGGCATCGCCCGCGGCGCGCTGGAGGCGTTTCACGAGCGTCTCCCGGGGCGGGGCATCACGTACACGACGTACGAGAACAAGTCGGAGGCGCCCGTTACGCACCTGCAAGTGGGCGAGGCTGCGCTCAAGATCGACTCGGCCGACGCTCACATGCGGCTTGCCTGCCGCGAGCTCGATGCCCATGCGGGCGAAAAGTTGTCCGTGCGCGGGCGCGTGAAAGCGCGCGCACACGTGAGCGCAGCAACCGGCCTTGCGCGCGAAGCGGTGGACGTGCTGTTCTATTCGAGCGGCGCCTCGGCGATCCAGTCGCACGTTCCTATCCAGCGCTTCCAGCGCGACATCCAAGCGCTCTCGAATCACGCGATCATGCATCCGCAGACCACGATCGAGCTGTATGGCCGAGTCCTGTGCGGCCTGCCGCCGAACACGCCGCTGTACTGACGGGCCTGCCCGTCTGCCCTGCCCGGTAAACGACGAGCGGCGCCCCGAAGAGTTCGGGGCGCCGCACGCCGCCGTCCGCACTGAACACCGCTTCAGAACTTCGGACCGCTCTCGTAGATCACCCCTTCTCGACGCCGCCTGCTCGCGCACCGCGTCGTAGACCTGCCGGTCGAGCGAGTCCTTGTCACCGCCGAGCTCCTCGAGCTTGCCCTCGATGAACGCATCGCGCTCGCCCGCGAGCGCGCTGATCTGCTGCTGCAGCTCCTCGCGGCGCTTTGCGGTTTCCGCGATGCACCTTCTCTTGCTCGTCGCGCGACAGGCCGACGAGCGGCTCCGGCAGCGCGGCCGGCGGCACGGCGGCGAGATCGACGCGGCCGCTCGTGACGTCGTGCACGAGCTCCTGCTCGCCGACGAGGTTCGCAGCGCCGCTGGCGCGTGGCGTTGAACACGCCGCGGCGGGCCTGCGCGGTCGACGGACAGCTCTTCGTGCAGCTCGCGCGGTCGCCGCGACCTTCGCGTTCATGCGCTCGCGCTCCTCGCCGGAGCCGTAGTACAGGCGCGTCTCGTCGAGCTGCGCGGCCAGCGTCGCGATCTCCGCATCGAACGGCGTCGCGATCGCGACGGCGCTGCCGGCTTGCTCGACCGTGAAGTATCGGCCGTGGCCGAGCGCCGCGATGTGCTGCCACGGCGCGACGGTCTCGCTTGCAGCCGCCGCATTGGATCGTGTTGACGACGATGCCTTTTGCGGCGGCCGCCGCGACGATCTCGGGGTACTTCACGTCGTCCTGATAGTCCATGTGCGGCGGCGCATCGCCGACCAGGAACACGACTTTGTAGGCGCTCTGGTCGGTGCTCCAGGACACCTTCTGAATGGCGTCATGGAGCGCCTGGTTGACGTCCTCGGGACCGTCGCCGCCGCCGTCGGCGGCGAACTGCATCAGCGTCGCGTACATCGAGTCGAGATCCTTGGACAGATCGACGACTCTGCGTGACGTAGGCGTCGCCGCGATCGCGATAAGCGACGAGACCCATCGAAATCTCGGGCGCAGGATCCGCCTGCGCCAACGTCGTTGCGATCGACCAGATCTTCTCCTTCGCAGCCTCGATGAGGCCGCCCATGCTGCCCGTCGTGTCGAGCACGAACACGACTTCGACCTTGTTCGTGCCGATCGGCGTCAAGCGCGGCGGCGGCTGTACCGCGACACTCGTCGCGTCGCTGCGCAGCGATGGATAGATGACGACCGTCGCAACGGTCGCGAGCACCAGACCTAGGACCAGTATCTTGGCTTTCATGACTTTGTCTCCGTTATGAATGATGGAATTGCGAGCCGCGGACTACCGCATCGCGGACATCCGGCGCACGGCCGCCTCGGCCGCTTGGTGGGCGCGGTTGAACGCTTGCTCCTCGTCGTTGACACGCGCCGCCACGCCGCCTGCGATCGCCGCGGGGATGCAAACGTGCAGCGCTTGCACGAGGAAGAAACACCAGAGGGCGAGCAAGGGCTGCCCGAGCGCCCGGCCGCCCACACCGCGAATGCGAGCCCGAGCGCGCTCAACCCTAGGTCGAGCAGCGCGGGCAGCACGCCCGAGTAGAAATACAAGGAGCGCACGAGCCAGAGCAGACCGGCGTGAATCAGCACGTAGCCGACGAACGGCACGCCCACGACCCACGTTGCGGTTGCTGCCAGCAGCCACAGCACGATCGTCGTGACTCTCCCCACGCGCTCGCCGCTCACGCTCTGCACGTACAACACGTAGGCGAAGCCGAGCAGCGCGATCACGGCGCGCAGCGCGGTGCCTGCACCGAGGAACGGCGTGAGCGCGGCGAGCACGGCCGCGCCGCTGACGCTCAACACCGCGGCCGCGACGACGCCGTGCGCGAACGAGGTCGGTTTGCGGCCGCTCATACCTTGGCCCTCCGCTGCTTCTCGCGCAGGAACGCGACTTCGACCTCGTCCTCTGCGACGGCAAATTCCGTCTTGCCCCATTCGTCGCCGGTCGCGACGTGGGCCGATTCGACGAGCAGCTCCGCCTTCTGCCGCATCACGTCGAGACGCTCGCGTTGCTCTGCGAGCATCGCGCCGGCGCTCGGCGAGCGACTTGGCGATACCCGAGCGCCGCTCGGTAACGTGCTTCGCGAGCCGCGCCGTCTCTAGCTTGCGCTTGACGAGCTTGCGCGCGAGCTCCTCGTTGCCGGAGTCGAACGCGACGCCGACTTGCTCCTCGAGCTCCGTAAGTGCCGCTGCCACTTTGCCGTTGCGGTCGGCCAGCCGATCGCGCTCGTGCTCGAGCAGCTTCACGCGCTGCTCGGAGCGCACGAGCTCCTCTTCCATCTCGCGAACGGCTTGCCGCAGCAGCACGTCGGGTTCCTCCATGCGATCGAGCACCGCGTGCATGTCCGCGGTGAGCAGCCTCGACATCCGATTAATGAGAGCCATGTCCGTCACCTCCCTAACTGGTTTGTGCCTCAATGAGCGAGTGGCGGCAGGTTAGAGTCGGTGCGGCGCGCGCTCCAGACACGAAAAGGCAAAAGATCGAACGGCGGATTTACAAAGTATTTACACGGCCGCGGCGCACGACCTGCTAGCCTTTGCGGCGAGCGGTGCAACCATGGAACAGCCGAAGCCGCAGATTCTCATCGTCGAGGACGAAGCCGCAATCCGCGACGGCCTCACGGACGTGCTCGTCTATCACGGCTTCGACGTCGATGCCGTCGCCGACGGCAAGGACGGGCTCAGGAAGGCGTTGAGCGGCCGCTACGACTTGATCCTGCTCGACGTCATGCTGCCGGGCCGCGACGGCTTCTCGATCTGCGACGAGATCCGCAAGGCCGACCGCGCGCAACCGATCATCATGCTCACCGCGAAGACGAGCGACGAGGACATCGTCAACGGGCTCACGCTCGGCGCGGACGACTACGTCGCGAAGCCATTCTCCATCGCGCAGCTCGTGCTGCGCGTGAAAGCGGTGCTGCGGCGCTCGCGCATCGGCATCGAGCTCGCGACGCAGATTCGGCTCGCGGGCGACGTCGAGATCGATACGCAAAACTTGAGCGGCCGGCGCGGCGGCGTCGACCTGACGTTCACGCGCCGCGAGATCGAGATCTTGCAATACCTGCTCACCAATGCCGAGCGGCCCGTGTCGCGCGCGGAGCTGCTCACGCGTGTTTGGGGTTACGATCGCACGGCGGACATCGAGACGCGCACCGTCGACATCCATATCGCGAAGCTCAGGCGCAAGATCGAGGTCGATGCGAAGGAGCCGCGCAACTTGATCACGGTGCGCGGCGCGGGCTATCGCTTGCTGGCGGGATCCTAGAATGTTGCGCGCGAGACTGTTCGGCAACCTCGACGAGCGGCGAGTAAGGTTGCTGCTCGCGGCGTTCTTCCTCGCGCTCGCTGTGCCCGCTGTGCTCTTGATCGCGCAAGCTGCGAGCCAGCTCAAGTGGGAGGCGTTTCGCAGCACGCAGGTGCTGGCCGAGGATCTTGCTGCGCGCATCGACGCCGATCTGCGCGCGGCCGTCGCGGCCGAGGACGCGCGCTCGTTCGGCGACTATGCCTTTCTCGTCGTCGAAGGCGACGCGGCGGCGAACTTCGTGCAGCGCTCGCCGTTATCTGCATTTCCCGTCGAGAGCGCGGTTCCCGGCGTGATCGGCTACTTTCAAGTGGACGAGGCGGGCACGCTCACGACGCCGCTGTTGCCGGCGGAGGGCGTAGATCCCGGCGGCTACGGCATCGCTCCGGACCAGCAACAGGAGCGGCGCGCGCTCGCCGCGCAGATCGGCGAGTTGCTCGCCGCGAACCGGTTGGTGCCGCGCCCCGCGCCCTCGGCAGCGGCGCCGAGCGATGAGACAGCCAAGGTAGGTGCCTTGTCCGAGCCCGTGTTCGAGGAACGCGCGCGCGCGGGCGTTGCGGCTGCAGCTGCGATCGGAGAGCTCGGACGCGCCGGTGTCTCCGCCGAAGCGCAGGAGGCTCCCGCGCCGGCCGCGCGCACGGATGCCGCGCGCGACGCGGCGGCCCCGGTCCCATCCACCGTTGCGCCGGCCGCCGCTGTCGAGCAAGCGCAGGCCGGGTTCGACCGGATCGCCGCGAACGCGCAATCGGCCCCGCGACTACGCGCCAATGAAATCGCCGAGCGCGAGGCCGACAGCGAGATCCTCGAATTCAAGCTCGAGTCGCTCGACCAGGACTTGAGCGACCGTGTCCAGACGCAGCCACCGGCAACGCCCGACGACCGGCAGAAGCGTACCGAGCAAAGCCTCGTGCCCGAGCCTGCGTCCGACCCGGCCGTCGCGGAAATCACGCGTCACGCGGCGCGCGCGCGGAGCTCACCGTGCGCACGTTCGCGAGCGAGCTCGATCCGTTTACCGTCGGCGCGCTCGACACCGGACACTTGGTGATGTTCCGCAACGTCTGGCGCGACGGCCGCCGCTACGTGCAGGGCGCGCTGCTCGATCGCGAGCGGTTCGTCGCCGGCGCGATCGAGCGTTCGTTTCGCGCGAGCAGCCTCGCCGGCATCAGCGACATTGGCATCGCGTATCAAGGCGCTCCGCTGACCGTCGTCCGGGCGGACGCCGTGGGCCGCTCCTATTCGTCCGCAGAGCTCGCGGGCTCGCTGCTGCACCGCGCGCGGCTCTCGCCGCCGTTCGGCGATCTCGAGCTCGTGTTCAGCGTGCGGCAGCTGCCGCGCGCCGCGGGCTTCTGGGTGCTCGGCTGGGTGTCGGTGGTCCTCGCTGCGGTGCTCACGGGCGGGTTCTTTCTGATGTACCGCTTCGCGATAGGCCAGATTCGGCTCGCACGGCAGCAGCAGGACTTCGTCTCCGCGGTGAGCCACGAGCTCAAGACCCCTCTCACTTCGATACGCATGTACGGCGAGATGCTCAAGGCCGGTTGGGCAGACGAAGCGAAGAAGCGCACGTACTACGACTACATCCACAGCGAGAGCGAGCGCCTGTCGCGCCTGATCGACAACGTGCTGCAGCTCGCGCGCCTCACGCGCAGCTCGCAGCACTTCGACACGAAGCGCGTGTCGGTTGCCGAGCTCATGGACATGGTCCGCTCGAAGGTGAGCACGCAAGTCGAGCGCGCGGGATTCACGCTGACGACGACGAACACCGCGCCGGCCGACGCCGAAGTGCTCATGGATTCGGACTGCTTCGCGCAGATCGTCATCAATCTCGTGGACAACGCGCTGAAGTTTTCCGCGAGCGCCGAGCGCAAGGTCGTGGAGATCTCGTGCCGGCGCGAGAGCGACGGTCGGCTGCTCTTCACGGTGCGCGATTTCGGCCCCGGCATCCCGAAGGGGCAAATGAAGAAGATCTTCGAGCTGTTCTATCGGCCGCAGAATGAGCTCACGCGCGAAACCGTCGGGACCGGTATCGGGCTTGCGCTGGTGCGCGAGCTCACGACGGCGATGAGCGGCCGCGTCGACGTGCGCAACTGCGAGCCCGGAGCGGAATTCCGCTTGTCGTTCCCAGCCGTGTCGCGCGAATGACCCGCACCGCGTGATGCGGCTGTTGTTGCCAAAGGCTTGCGGCCGGCTATAGTGCTTAGAGCTGCGGCCGGGGCAGCTCGCCGCCCGCCGCGAAGCGAGGAGGGGGTCAACGTGAAGCTCGCGCCACGATGCCTTGCGGTTTTGATCGCGTGTGCGACAGGCGCGCTCGCCGACGAGGTTGCGCCGATCGGCTATGCGCGTGTCGACGCCGTGCTCGCAGCCTTGCGGGCCGATCCGAGCTCGAAGTTCGAGAATCAAGCCGGTTGGACGATTGTCGCCGCCAGTGAGAGCGGCCGCGCCGTGCAATGGTTCTTCACGCCGGAAGGCCATCCGGCGCATCCGGCCGTGGTCAAGCGCACCGTCCTCGAGGTGAACGGTACGAGCTACATCGATCTCGCCGCGCTCTGCCAAGTGGAGCAGAGCGAGTGCGATCAGCTACTCGCCGATTTCAACCAGGTGCATGAGCTCACCGAGCCCACTCTGCTCGTCGAGCAGGTCACACTCGACGTCGGCATTGCGCTGAATAGTCACGAGCGCGTAAGGGTCAGCCGGATGGTCGCCGAGGAAGGCAAAGCTGCCGAGATTCGCATGGACGACGTGATGAAGCTCGTCATCGTACCGACCTTGGACGAGGCACGCGGTGTAGTCCTCTGGGCCGCGATGTACGAATACGCCGGCGGCGAGTACGTGCTCGTGTCGGAGCCGACGTTCGCCACTCCCGGCGACGGCACCGCGCGGATCGAGGTGGCTTCCGCCTCGGGCAATACGTTCGGTTTCTCGATCACGCCGTTGGTCGCGAGCCGCTAGTACCGACGTTGGCAGGCTACTCGGGGACGCCGCTCGCAAAGAAGCTGCGCGGTGGACGACGTCTGGTCAGGTTTGAAGCTCGTGATCCGGCGCGAAAACCGCAGCTAGCTTCCCACTTGTGCACCGCATTGAAACGTCCGGGGTCAGGCACCGGTGCCTGACCCCGTTGTCGGTGACTGTCGCGAAAGCTAATCGGTACCCGACCCCGTTAGTTGGTGCGGCCGAGCGTCGCGAGGATGTCGGCGCGCTTGATCGGCCGATCAGGGTTCGGCGCGTGCACCGAGATGACGTTCTCCCAGTCGAGGCCGAGGCGCTCGAGATTCGCGACGAATACCTGCGTGCCGACCACCGGCGGATTCGGTACGGGCGGCTGTCCCGGCGCCACGAGGTTGAACATGTCGGCATAGGCGACGATGCTTCTCGCGCGGCAAGTACGCGATCAGCATGCCGTCCGCATGCGGCAGACCCTTGATGTTGTGGATCTCCACCGTGCGCCGGCCGTCCGTAAACACGCGCTTGTCGCCGACGGTCTCGATCACGGCTTTCTTTCCCGAGCGCGCCATCGAATCCGGCGCGAGCGTGCGCGGCGCCGACAGTACGTTCTCGAGGAACGCCTTGTTCGCCTCGTGCGTCACGATCGTGATGCCTTCGGCGACCACGGCGCCGGTAAGCCGCTCGTGTGATCGAAGTGATGATGCGAAAGCACGCCGTAGCGAATCGGCTTGTTCGGGAATCACGCGCTTGACCTCGTCGATGATCGCCTGCGCGCGCGCCTCGTTCTGGCCGGCCGGTTCGAACACCAAGATGTGATCGCGGAACTCCACCGCGAGCGCGACGTAGCCGCCCGTGATGCGGTAGACGCCGTCCGCGAGCCGTTCCGATGCGGTCGCGGGAGGAGCAGGCGGTGCTCCGCCCGGGGCGGGTGCGCCGGGAGGCGGCGGCGGCGGAGGAGGCGGAGTCATCAGCGCCTGCAGGTTCTGCGGGTTCGCGTGCGCGCCCAAGATCTGCGCGTCGAACGTCGGATGGCCGCCGCGCCGTCTGCACGATTTGCGCCGGGTACTTCAGGCCCATGTTGTCGCGATAGTCGTTGTAGTCGACCTGCACGAGCATGTCGCCGAAGACCGGGTTCTCGACCGAGGTCTCGACTCTGCGCACGAGGTTGTCTGCGTCGATGTAGCCGACAAGGCTGTAGGCCTGCCCGCGACGGCGACCTCATCGGCGAGTTCCAGGTCACGACCTGTGCGCGGCCGCCGAATATGGCGCCGGGGCGTGCCGTCGCGTTGTTCGCGGCCGCGCCTTTCAGAAAGCCCCACGGCGTGATCCAGATCTCGAGCTGTTGCGCCCACGTGGCATTCGCCGGCGGCATGTTCGGCGCATTCGCGGGCCGGATGTTCTGCGCGAACGGGTTCTGCGCCGCGGGTCCGCCGGTCACCGGCGCGGCGACCGTGACGCCGGTTGCGAGCGACGCGGGTTGAGTGAAGTCGATGGTGCGGCGATAGTCGTTGACGTTCACTCTGGGCCACGGGTAGTTCGCGTTGTTGTTCTGACCCAAGTTGTAGTTCGCGCCCGACCCGTAGTACGTGATGGAGTTGAGGTCATCCACGCCCATGGCCTCGGACGCAGCGCTCACGACGGTAGACGCGCTCTGTGCGAATCCTTCCGCCGATATCAGTCCGGTGGCCGCCAAAGCAACGGCGGCGGTCCAGTTCTTCATCATTTTCTTGTCCCCCAGGAAAGAATGGCTGAACCCGCATTATGGCCGAACGCCAAGTCGTGTTCATCGGTCGAACACCGAAGAAAAGCAAAGACGTAGGCTTAAGCGTCTGTCCCAAATCAGGCACACTATGGATAGCGTCGAGGGCCGAGGAAATCGATGATCTACGAAGGCAGCTGCCATTGCGCTCGCAACTTGTTCGAGGTGGAAGGCGAGCTCACTCAGGCCATCGAATGCAACTGCTCGCACTGTAGCCGCAAGGGCTATTTGCTCTGGTTCGTTCCGCGCGACGGCTTTCGCTTGATGACGCCGGAGTCGCATCTCGGCGTGTACACATTCAACAAGCACGTGATTCAGCACCATTTTTGTCTGCACTGCGCCTGCGCTCCGTTCGGCTTCGGCACCGGACCGGACGGAACGCCCACGGCCGCGATCAACGTGCGCTGCCTGGAAGGGATCGAGCTTTCGACGCTGACCCGTGTCCCCTTCGACGGGCGAAGCCTCTGAGCTACCGTCTGCAAATCGACTTGAAGCTGCCGCGCTCCGTCGCCGTCAAGCTTTTCGAGAACCGGAGCTATAGGCGTCAGTGGCAGCCGAGCCTGCTTTCCTGCGAGCCCCTGAGCGCACCGCACGCGCGCGACGGGGCCCGCTGGCGCCTTCGCCAACGTGCCGGCAAGCGGGAGATCTCGATCATCGAGACGGTTACGAAGCACGCACCGCCGCATGAGCTCACGGTGACTTACGAGATGCCGGGCGCCTGGTCGCGAGTCGAGAATCGCTTCGAAGAGATCGGGCCGAGCGAAACTCGTTGGTCCGTCGAGTCGGAGTTCCGCTGCAAAGGCCTCATGAGGCTGACCGCGGTGCTGTTCCCGAAGCTATTCAAGCGACAAACGTTGCAGTCGATGCACCGGTTCAAAGAGTTCGCCGAGAAAGAATTCGCCACGACGAAACTCAAAGGCAGCGACTCACGATGACGTGGGAAACCTGGATCGCTTTCTGTGTGCTCGAAACAGTGTTGTGCATAACGCCCGGGCCGGCCGTGCTGTTCGTCGTCTCGACGACGATGTCGCGGGGGCCGCGCGCTGCGTTGTCAGGGGCGGCCGGAATCGTCGCCGCGAACACGGTCTACTTCGCGTTGTCGGCGCTCGGCGTAGCCGCGATCATTCTCGCGTCGAACTTCTTGTTCACGATCTTGAAGTGGGGCGGCGCCGCCTATCTCGTCTGGCTCGGGATACGTATGCTGTGGTCACGAGAGAGGGAAGGGTCCGTCGATGCGCAAGGCGCTGCGCCGCCGGCACTGTCGGTGTCGTTCCTGCGCGGCTTCGCCGTGCAGGCGGCGAATCCGAAAGCGCTTGCGTTCTTTGTTGCACTGCTGCCGCAGTTCGTGAATCCGCAAGTCTCCGTCCTGTATCAGGTGTTCATTCTCGGAGCCACTTCGGTCGTGATCGAGATGGGAGTGCTCGCTTCGTACGTATGGCTCGTGAGTAGCGCGCGCGCTTACGCCAGCGGCCGCTGGGCCGCGGCCGTGCGCCGAATAGCGGGCGGACTGCTCGTGGCGGCAGGGGCGCGACTCGCGCTCGCGAGCCGCTAGGCCAAGAGCTCGAGGGGGAAGAATGATCAGACCCGTCACCCGCCGGCAGTTCTTGCGAGGGGCCGTGGGAACGACCGCGGCGCTCGGCGCGCTAGCCGCTGCGCCGAAACTCGGTGCGCAGGAGCGGCCGAACGTGCTCTTCATCCTCGCGGACGATTTGGGCTATGGCGACCTGTCTTGCTACGGCCGGCCCGATTACGAGACGCCCGTGCTCGACCGGCTCGCGTCGCAAGGCATGCGGTTCACGAGCGCCTATTCGGCTGGGGCCGTGTGCACGCCGACGCGCTGCGCGCTCATCACCGGACGCTATCCACAGCGTCTCGAGGTGGGGCTCCAGGAGCCGCTCACGGTGCGCTCACCGCCCGTCGGTATTCCTGCCGGCCACCCGACAGTGCCCGCACTGATGCGCGACGCTGGCTACGAAACGGCGCTCATCGGCAAGTGGCATCTCGGTTGGCGTCCCGAATTTCATCCGAATCGGCACGGTTACGACGAGTTCTTCGGCAGCTTGAGCGGCGCGCTCGATTATTTCACCCACTTCGCGCCCGATGCTGCCGCGGCCGGAGAGAAAGCTCCTTCGGACCTTTGGGAAAACACGGAGCGCGTCGATCGCGAGGGATATCTCACCGACGTTTTCACCGACCGCGCAGTCGAGTACGTCTCGCGTGCGCGCGAGAAGCCGTTCTATTTGAGCCTGCACTACACCGCACCGCACTCGCCGTGGGAAGGGCCGGGCGATTCCGGGGTTGCGCACGACGAGCACGGCGTTGGACCGATGACCGACGGCGGCTCGCTCACCACGTTCGCAACGATGATGCGCAGCATGGACGAAGGCATCGGCCGGGTGCTCGAAGCGCTGCAACGCGCCCGGCGTGGCCGCGTCGCTCGCGACACGCTCGTGATTTTCACGAGCGACAACGGCGGCGAGCGCTTTTCATTCAACTGGCCGTTCTCTTTCAACAAGGGGTCTCTTTGGGAAGGTGGCATTCGCGTTCCGGCGATCGTGCGCTGGCCCGGCGTCGTGCCGGCGAATCGCACCACCGACCAAGCCGCGATCACGATGGACTGGAGCGCGACGATTCTTGCCGCCGCGGGAGCGAAGCCCGCACCGGACCATCCGTTCGACGGCGAGGATTTGTTGCCGGTCTGCACCGCGGAGCGCGGGTCGTACGAGCGCACCCTGTTCTGGCGTGCGGGCACGCAGGCCGCGGCGCGCGTCGGCAACTGGAAGTACGTCAGGGCCGGTAGCGAGGAGCATTTGTACGACTTGGGCATGGATCTCGGGGAGAAGGTGGATTTGCGGACGCGTAATTCCGACGTTCTGGAGCGCGTCCGCCGGCAACAGCGCGCCTGGGACGCGCAGATGCTGCCGCGGCCGGCGGCCGCGTAACTCTCGAGCGCGAGCATGGCGGTCGAGATTCGAGTGGCCGAAGAGGCCGATGCGATTCCAACGGCGACCGAGCGCGCGACGCTGCGTCGCGTGATCGTGGCGGCGTCGATCGGCACGCTGTTCGAGTGGTACGACTTTTATCTCTACGGCAGCCTTGCGATCTTCTTCGGCCAGTTGTTCTTTCCGAGCGGCAACGAAACGGCGCAACTGCTCGCGAGCCTCGCGACGTTCGGAGCAGGCTTCGGCGTGCGGCCGCTCGGCGCGGTGGTGTTCGGCCACGTCGGTGATCTCGTCGGGCGCAAATACACCTTCTTGATCACGATGGCGACGATGGGGCTCGCGACTGCGCTCGTCGGCCTGCTGCCGACGTATGCGACCGCGGGGCTCGCGGCCACGTTCCTGCTCGTCACGTTGCGGCTGTTGCAGGGGCTTGCGCTCGGCGGCGAGTACGGCGGCGCGGCGACCTACATCGCGGAGCACGTGCCGGATCGCAAGCGCGGCTATTACACGAGCTTCATCCAGACCACAGCGACGCTCGGGTTCTTCTTGAGCATGGGCGTGATCGGCGCCACGCGCGTGTGGCTCGGCGAGGACGCGTTCCGTGAGTACGGCTGGCGTATCCCGTTCCTGCTCTCGTTCATCCTGCTCGGCGTGTCGCTGTATATCCGCCTGAGGATGAAGGAGTCGCCGCTATTCAAAAAGCTCAAGGACAGCGGACGCACGTCGGTCAACCCGCTGAAAGAAAGCTTCACGAATCCGGTGAACCTCAAGTACGTGTTGCTCGCGCTGTTCGGTGCGGCGGCGGGGCAGGGCGTGGTCTGGTACACGGGCCAGTTCTACGCGCTCACGTTCCTGCAGAGCGCGCTGGGCATAGCCTGGCAGAACGCCTACATCATGATGTCGTGCGCGCTGCTGCTCACGACGCCGTTGTTCATCGTGTTCGGCGCGCTCTCGGACCGCATCGGCCGCAAGAAAGTCATGTTGACGGGCTGTGCGCTCGCGGCGCTGACCTACGTGCCGATCTACATCGCGATGCGGTATTTCTCGAGCCCGATCAACTGGCCCGCGATGATCCTGCTTCTGAGCGTGCAAATGGTCTACGTTTGCATGGTCTATGGGCCGATCGCGGCGTTTCTCGTCGAGCTGTTCCCGACGAAGATCCGCTACACGTCGATGTCCCTGCCGTATCACCTGGGCAACGGCTGGTTCGGCGGTTTCTTGCCGCTGATCGCGACCGCCGTCACGGCCTCGTCGTGGGCGCAAGGCACGTTCGGCAGCGGCGCGATCTATACGGGGCTCATCTACCCGATCGCGGTGTGCGTGATCACGTTGCTCGTCGGCGGTCTCTTCATCCGCGAGACGAAGGATCACAAGATCGACGCCGATCCGCGGCTGCACGCGTAGCGCCTAGAGCCCTGAGCGAAAGATCCTCCGCGCCGGAACTTAGCGCTAGACGAGTCGGCCGACGTCTGTTCGTGATTGAGCGGGCTACGCTCATTTTGCTGCTCATCGTCGTGGCTGCGCCTTATCCGACATGGCGAAAAGCGGCGTCTAGTGATCGGCTCCGTTTGGCCTGCCGACAGGGTGGCATGTCGCTGCTCCGCGGGATGGCCGACCGCGCGACGGCGGAAGGTGACGCGTGCGGGAAGGCGCTCGCGGACGCCGGCGCACTCGGTGCATCCGCCTCGAACTGACCGAAACAACAACGATGGGGAGCAACGTTATGAAACTTAGCAAAATTGGCGGTCTCGGTTCCATTGCACTTGCCTTTTGTCTGCCGGCGTTTGGACAGGGTGGAGCCAATCCGCCGTTCACCGCGACCGGCACGACTTGCAGCTCGGTGACTTGGTCCCAGGACGCGTTACAGAAGTATCCAACGATCGCCTCGGCCTGCCAGGACGTCTTGCAGCGCGACGGCAAGTCCTACGTCAAATTCACGGGCGAGGTCGTGCGCGTCGTAGACGGTGGTCGGCAATTGACCATCGACTTCAAAGGCGGCGGCGTCTTCACGGTGAGTCCGCCGGAGAACATGAACGTATCGATCAACGACAGGCGGACCCGCGTACGCGACCTGCAGCGCGGAGACCAGCTGAGCTTCTACATACCTCAGGACCGCCTCGCGGTCGACCTCTTCGATGGCGACGCGGCGACCGCCGCCTTGCAGGAGCTCCCGATCGAGGAGATTCCGGCACCGCTGCCGGAGCCCGCGCAGGCAGCAGCGCCGGCGCCGCAGGCAGCGCCCGCGCCGGCGCCCTCGTCCTACACCCGCGCCCGTCCAGGCGCCCGCGCCGCCCCCGCCGACGAGCTCGCTATCGACGATCGGCTGGGTGGTGTTGGCCGCGGTCGTGCTGATCGTTGGAGTGCTATTGATCCGGCGTTCGATGCGACGTTCGACCTGAAGGGTCGTCGGATCGGGGGCGGACGCCGCGCCGTACTTCCTGCCGTGCATGCACCATGGCGAAGCGGCCGCGTGCATGGTTATCGCGCACCGATCGTGAGCTCGTCGGCTCGCGTCCCGCGGCGTTGAAAGCCTACGAGGCGCTGCGCGCGACGCGCTCCTAGCCGTATACCGGGCACGATTTGTGCATCGTCTTTCGCCAGCGAATAACGTGCCCAGCACGACGAAGCTCGTTTCTTGCACCCCTCCAGGGAGAGGAGTCGACTGATGGACGACATCGGCGGCCGGCCTCGGAGCCGCATTCGGCGCGGCCTCAAGCGCTATATCTATGCGTGGGGTGACGGTCGCGCCGACGGCGACGGATCGATGCGCGATCTTCTCGGCGGCAAAGGAGCGGGTCTCGCCGAGATGACCTATGCCGGCCTGCCTGTGCCGGCCGGCTTTACAATCACGACCGAAGCCTGCAACGACTTTTTCGCAAACCGCGAGGAATTGCCCGACGGATTGTGGGAAAACGTCGTGGCGGCGATCGCCGCCCTCGAGCAATCCACCGGCAAAACCTTCGGGTCTCCCGAGAATCCGCTGCTCGTGAGCGTACGCTCCGGCGCGAAGTTTTCGATGCCCGGGATGATGGACACGGTCCTGAACTTGGGCTTGAACGACGCCACGCGCGACGGCTTGGCGGCGCTCACTGGCAACGAGCGTTTCGCTTGGGATGCGCACCGGCGCTTCGTGCAGATGTTCGGCCGGATCGTCATGGATGTCGCCGGGCGAGCGGTTCGAGCACGCGCTCGCCGCGAAAAAAGCACAGGTCGGCGTCGAGCACGACGCTGATCTTCCTGCGGCTGCGCTGCGAGAGCTCGTGGCACGAATTCCACGAGCTCGTGCACAACACCGCCGGCCGGCCATTTCCCGCCAGCCCGTTCGAGCAGCTCGAGCTCGCGATTCGCGCCGTGTTTCGAAGCTGGTTCGGGCAGCGCGCGCGCGGACTACCGCAAGTTCCACAAGATTCCCGACGATTTGGGCACGGCCGTGAACGTCGTCACGATGGTGTTCGGCAACATGGGTGCGGATTCCGGCACCGGCGTGGCATTCACGCGCGATCCGAACACCGGCGAGAAAGAGCTGTTCGGCGAATATCTCGACGAACGCTCAAGGCGAAGATGTCGTCGCGGGCATCCGCACCGCCCCGAAGATCGCCCAGCTGCAAACCGAGATGCCGGAGGTCTACGCGGAGCTCAAGCGAATCGGCCGCAAGCTCGAGCGTCACTATCGCGATGTGCAGGACCTCGAGTTCACGATCGAACGAGGCCGGCTGTTCATGCTGCAGACGCGCTCGGCGAAGCGCACGGCCGCGGCCGCCGTGAAGATCGCCGTGGACATGGTCGAGGACGGGTTGATCAGCAAGGACGAAGCGCTCCTTCGTGTCGAACCGGCGCATGTCGAGCAGCTCCTGCGCGATCAGTTCGACGAGAACGCGCGCGCGGGCGCGCAGCGGCTCGCGAAAGGATTGAATGCCTCGCCGGGGGCCGCGGCCGGCCGCGCCGTGTTCGATGCCGACGAAGCCGTTGCGTGGAGCAAGCGCGGCGAGCGCGTCATTCTCGTTCGCGTCGAGACGTCGCCCGACGATTTTCACGGCATGGCGGTGGCGCGAAGGCATCGTGACCGCGCGCGGCGGTGCGACGTCCCATGCGGCCGTAGTGGCGCGGCAAATCGGCAAGCCCTGCGTCGCGGGCTGCGCGTCCTCGTCGTCGACCCGGCCGCGAAGAGCGCCCGCACCGTCGACCGCGCGCGTTCATCGTTCGTGAGGGCGATTGGCTCAGCCTCGACGGCACGACGGGCGAAGTCTTCATGGGCGCGCTCGCGACAGCGCCGGCCCGCTTCGAGGACCAGCCCGAGCTTGCGAAGATTCTCGGCTGGGCGGACGAGCTCCGTCGCATGCAGGTTTGGACCAACGCGGACAAGCCCGAGGAAGCCGCGCAGGCGCGGCGCTACGGTGCGCAGGGCATCGGCCTGTGCCGCACCGAGCACATGTTCCGCGAAGGTGACCGGCTTGAGATCGTGCGCGCCGCGATTCTGGTCGCGCACGATGCGACGCGCGCCAAGTCGAAGCGGGCCGCCGGCGATCAGCTCGACGCGGACGAGTGCCGCGGCAATCGAAGCCTTCGACGCCGCGATGACGAACTCGAGCAGCTGCAGCGCGACGATTTCGAAGGCATCTTCCGCGCCATGGACGGGTTGCCCGTCGTCGTCCGCCTCATCGATCCGCCGCTGCACGAATTCTTGCCGAATCTCGAAGAGCAGCTCGCGAAAGTGACGCGTGCCGAAGCGCTCGGCGGGCGCGGCCGACGAGGACCGGAAGCTGCTCGCGGCGATGCAAGCGATGCACGAGACAAACCCGATGCTGGGGCTGCGCGGCTGCCGCCTCGGCCTCATGGTGCCGGACTTCGTGAAAATGCAGACGCGCGCGATCATGAGCGCGCAGATCGCCGTCAAGAAGGCCGGCGGCAAGGCGAACGCCAAGATCATGATCCCGCTCGTAGGCCACGTGAACGAGCTCGCGCGCACGCGCGCCTGCTCGATGCGGAAGCGAAGCGCGCACAGGAAACGAGCGGGTGTCAGCGTCGACTACCAGTTCGGCACGATGATCGAGGTGCCGCGCGGCGCGCTGACCGCCGATGAGATCGCGCGCGAAGCGGACTTCTTCAGCTTCGGCACCAACGATCTCACGCAGATGACGTTCGGCTACTGCCGCGACGCCGCCGAAAGCGGGTTCCTGATGAAGTACGTCGAGGACGGCATCTTGGCCGCGAATCCTTTTCAGACGCTCGACGACGGCGTCGCCTCGCTCATGCGCATCGCGGTCGAAAAGGGCCGCGCGGCGAACGCTGCGCTCGAGATCGGCATCTGCGGCGAGCACGGCGGCGACCCCGACTCGATCACGAAATGCGAGAAACTCGGCCTCGATTACGTTTCGTGCTCGCCGTTTCGCGTGCCGGTCGCGCGCCTCGCTGCCGCGCGCGCCGCGCTAGCCGGCGGCCGAGCGCGGTCGGCCGACTCCGCGATGCTGCGCACTTTCCAGATGGGCGCCGCGCGAGCGTTACCTCGACCGAAGCGAATCACGCCGCCGCTTACGCCGGTGCCGAGCTCGCGGCATCCTCCCATCCCGTAAGGGCACGTCTTCGCCGGGCCCAGCGAGCGGCCGCGTAGACACTGGACGGAAACGCGCGTTCGGCATGAAATAGCCGCGGCATATTCGCGTGCCGGTTTCTCATGACACTCACGACTCGGCAAGACGCTTTCGGGCACGCCGTTTGGGATCACTTCAACGGCAGTGCGGGCTACGAAATCATCGAGCGCTCGGACGGGCACTTCGCTATCTCGAGCGGCCCCGCGATGTACCTGTCGGACTACTCCGCGTGGCCGGCGCATGAGAAGGCGGCGATCGAACAAGCGTCCGGCCGGGTTCTCGACATAGGCTGCAACGCCGGTCGGCACGCGTTGTACCTGCAGAACCGCGGCTGCGACGTTTTGGGAGTCGACGTCTCACCGCTCGCGATCAAGACGGCGAAGCGTCGCGGCGTCCGGCACGTCCGTACTCTGGGCATCGCGCAACTGTCGAGCCGACTCGGCACGTTCGACACGGTTCTGATGCTCGGCAACAACTTCGGGCTGCTCGGAAGCGAACGTCGAGCGCGTTGGCTTCTGCGCCGATTCAAGAGCTTCACGCATTCCGGATCGAAGATCATCGTCGAAAGTCTGGACGTCTATCGAACCCGCGACCCGGACCATCTCTCTTATCTCGCGCAGAACCGCAGGAAAGGCCGGATGAGCGGCCAGATCCGCATTCGGTGCCGCTACAAGCGTTTCGTTACGCCTTGGTTCGACTACCTCATGGTCTCGCAAGACGAGATGCAGAAACTGCTCGTAGGTACCGGCTGGAGAGTCACGAGATACTATGATTCCCCCGGATCGCGGCCGGTTTATGCAGCCGTGATCGAGCGCGAGTGACACGGCGGCGAGGCTTCGCTAGAACCTGTAGCTCACGCCGATCGCGATGCCGTACGGTGACTGAGCTTCAATGGTTCCGCGCGCACCGGATATTCGATCCACGAGCTCATAGTCTGTCGTGTGGTGTTCGACAGTGAACGTCGTCTCGAACGCCCAGCGAGCGCCGAGCGCCCGGCGCAGACCGCCGCCGGCAAACACATGTATCTCGTCGTCGGCCTCCGTCGCGATGTCGAACGTACTGCCGTCCGCACGCACCCCAACGACGTTCGGGGCGTCGACCGATGCGGCGCCGACGCCTACGAGCCAGTACCAGTCCCAGCTCCGGTCGCTGTCGTAGCGGCGCTCCACCAGCAGGCTCGCGCGCGATATGTCGTTCGTTCCGTCGACGACCGTCGCCGAGACGATGCCGAGCGCCTTGTTCGGCGTTTCGTAGTCGAACGTCACCGTATCGAGCGCGATGCCGATGTGCCACGCACTTCGGGCTCGCCAGCGAAAGAGTAGGCCTTCGCCCATCATGTCGTTCGCCGGTTCGCCCTTGCTCAGCAGGATGACGCCGCGTAGGCCTACGTCGAAGCGCGGCGCTGCGTCTTGTGCATCGCCCGAGTCCCAGACGAGCGGGGCCAGGCAGAGCAGCGCACGAGCGGTCCAAGCACGAGACATCATTGGCGTTCCTCGGGCAGCGGCGTGATTTCCGCTTCTTGGACGTGACGAAACGGCAAAGCTGGTCGCGCGAAGCTTGGCTGGAGTCAGAACTTCCAGAGCACGCCGAACGACGCAAGGCGAGGGAGCCAATTGTCCGTGTCTTGCTCGAGAAACAGCGCGCCGGCATCGTCCTCTTCGAGGCCGAATTCGCCGCAGCAGGGATTCTCGCGGTTCGTCGCATTCGATACTTCGACGAACACTTCGAGCGCGCCGACACGCAGGGGCAGCGTGCGGCTCGCGCGAAAATCTAAGGTCGCGAAGTCGCCGAAGCGCAACGTGTTGCGCTCGCCGAGTATCGCCATCGGTTGGGCCGGATCCGTCTGCGTCGAGGTGAGGCCGGTCGTCGGCCAACCGGTGTGCACGTTCAGCGCGGCGCCAAGGTCCCAGCGCGGGCCGTTCCATGCAACGCCGATCTGCATGGCATGCCGTTGATCCCAGTTGCGCGCCACGTCGGCGCCATCGATGCGGTCCGCCACGCGCGCGAGCACATAGCTCGCCCACCAGCTGAGCTCGTCCGTTCCCGAATACGTCAGGGACAGCTCGAGCCCGCGCGCGAAACCCCGCTCCGGCGCCACGCGCACGCGGTCCGGCTCGAGCTCCGGAATCAGGGCGAGCGGATCGAATAGATTCTCGTAGCGTGGCCGCAGCTGCCGCAGCGACTTCCAATACGCCTCAATACGTGCCGAATAGCGGTCGGCGAAAACGTGCTGAACACCGATGACGGCCTGATCGGAGCGCTGAGCCGGAAAGAATTCCGTGATCCCGTCTTCGACCTGCAGCTCATGAATTCCTTGCGCCTGATAGTAGCGCCCGAGACTGAAACGCAGATCGGTAGCCCGCCCAAGCTCGTGCATCAGGCTGAAGCGCGGACTGAATTGGCGTTCGTTCGGCGTGTCGGTATAGCCCTGTTTGTCCCACCGCCAACCGAGCTCCGCCGACGTCGCGGACGACATCTCCCAGCGATCGGAAAAGTAAACGCCGAACAGCTCGCCGTCGGCGTGGACATCGGAGCGCCGGCGAATCGCGGTCGGGACGCCGACGAACATCGAATAGAAGCCGTAATAATTCGCCGCGCCGGAGTAGTCATAGTCGGCAGCCAAGCGCTGGTATTCGCCGCCCCACGAGAGCACGTGCCGCTCGCCGAGCGACAGACTCCAGTCTTGGCGCACGCCGTCGATCGCGACGTCGCGCCGGTCGTCGACAGCTGCGACGATCTTCTCGGGATCGTCTGATCGAGCCCACGCGGCGGCTCGCGAATCGGCTCGTCGTGAATCCGGTCGAGCTCGATAGGGCGTTCGACCACTCCTGCTCCCAATGAACCCACAGATGGGTGTTGCGCGTATCGTTCGTTGATTGCTCGCGCTCCGCCGGATCGCTTTCGGTGACCAGCAGCACGCTGTCCTGCGCCGTCAGCGCGTTCACGGTCACTCGGTTGCGCGGCGAGAAGTTGACGCCGATCTCACCAAAGAAGTCGTAATAGCTCGGCTCGCCGAGCTCGTCCGTGACCGCGCGGTCGAGATTGCCACGCCGCGCGGACACGAGCCAATCGCCCGTGCCGTCGCCGATCGTGCCGGCGGAGAGCACGGAAGTGTTCAGCACACTCACGCCGATCTCCGTGTGCCGGGGCTGATCGGGACTCAATGCATCGATCAGCACGAGGCCGCCGATCCGGTCGCCGTAGCGGACGGGAAAGCTGCCTGTGTACACCTCGATGCCCTCGATCGCTCGCGCGTCTATCGCGCTGAACATGCTTTGGTAGTCGCGAATGTGGAATGGGTCGAGCAGCCGTTGGCCGTTCAACACGATCGCGGTTTCGTCTTCTTCACCGCCGCGAATGTGCGCCTTCGCCGATGCGCCGCCGGCTGCCGTGCCGGGCAGCCGATGCAGCGCGCGCAGCGGGTCGTCGCCGAGGTCCGGCTGCTGCTGAAGCGTGCGTTGATCGATGAACAGCGGTGAGTCCAACAGCTCACGCAAGATTTCGTAGCGACTCGCCGTGACAACGAGCTCCTGTGGCGCCGCAGATGGCGTGAGCTCAACCGTGACGTCGGATCGATCTGCTGACAGCGACAACGAATGCCGCACCGCCGCGAATCCCGGCGCGGACAGCGTGACGCCATAGCGGCGGTCGGCCTCACCGGAGAGCAGGAGCCGGCCGTCCGCGAGCTGCTCGACGCTCAAGCCCGTGGACGGATTCTCGGGGACTGGCGCGTGCACGATGGCGCCGCTCGTTGCGTCCCGAACCGTCACGATCGCTTGGCCCGTTGCCGTTGCAGGCTCAGGCGGGTCCGCGCGGATCACGAGGTAAAGACCCGCGTTCCAGCGCAATGTGAGACCGTGTGGTTCCAAGATCTCCCGCACGATGTCGAGCGGATCAGTGGAGCGCGGCTCGCGCTCGACAACGAGATCCGGCCGCAGCACGGACGTGCTGTACGCGAACGGCAATCCGTTCTGCCGCAGCTCGTCGATGATCGCGCTAATTTGGCGGCCGATCATGCTAGGCGGTGCGGCAGGTTCTTGCGCCTCGAGGCCGCCGGCGCAGGCCAGCAGAACACCGATGAGCGACGACCGGGTGGCGCGTCGAAGCGTCATCGCGGCAGTGTAGCTCCGACGCGGGCGCTCACTGCGACGATACGACAATAGTCCCCTCGCGAATTTCGAAATCGAGATCTGTCAAGAGCGGCAAGACCGCGAGTGAGTCGTCCGGCGAGCGATCGTTCAGTCCCCGGACGACGGCCGCGTGCGTCGCGGTTTCCGTTGCTGCCGAGTCGTAGACGATTCGTCTGCCCGTTTCGCGCGCGATCCACGCGAGAATCTCCCGCGCCGTTCGCCCGTCCATCGCCGCGCGTGGGGCAAGATCTTCGGCCCACTTCCACGCGTCTGCGTAGCTTTCTATCGACCGCCGAGCGGTGAGGCCCGCGATATCGATGTCGAGCTGCTCGCCTGCATCCACGGTGAGCTCGAAGTCGTCACCGGTGACCTTGACCTGACCTTCGCGCACGCTCAAGACGAGCCCGTCGCCGCGTACGTCGAGCATGAATTGCGTGCCTGTATGCAGCACCTCGCCTGCCGGCGTCTGAATCGACAGAGCACCGGCCGCACCGGCCGACGCCGCCGAGTCGAAGTACAAGCTGCCCGCG
The DNA here is from genome assembly GCA_963744305.1 of uncultured Gammaproteobacteria bacterium. Lineage (GTDB taxonomy): Bacteria > Pseudomonadota > Gammaproteobacteria > Steroidobacterales > Rariloculaceae > FEN-1219. The sequence continues at coordinate 158,172 of CAVUTF010000005.1, read as the reverse complement.
ACGAGCCGCACGGAGCGCTGCGATACTAGCTCCACGCGAGTGTGCTCGTTGACGCGCAGCGATCCACCGCTGTGCCACGCGAGCGCGACCCGCGAGTCGGCGCCGGTCGACAGCCGTTGGCCGACGAACAAGGCAGCATCGTCCTGCGCGATGCGCTGGCCGGGCGAGTTCTCGTCTCGCAAAGTCACCTGCGGCCCCTCCACCCGCGCGATCGTCGCGACGGCACGCGGCCACACCGTCGAGATTTCGCAGTGTGGCGAAGCCGATTGCGACGGCCGCGAGCAGCGCTGCAGCGACGCCGATTCCCGCGAGGTTTCTCCGCCGGCGACCGCGCCGTGCGAGCTCTCGCCACTCCGCCTGCAACGCGTCGTACGCCGCTTTTTCCGCGGCGGGACGCGGCTTCATCCGCGGCGTCGCATGGCCGAACAGCTGTCCGAGCTCAGGGTCGCCGTCTTCGGATGCTTTGTCTCGGTGATCGCTCATGTTGTTTCTTCGGCTGCCGACGAGCCACGTCCGGCATCCAATGTCCCGTACACTTCCCGGAATGCGCGTTTTGCTCGCGCGAGCAGCGAATTCGCCGCATCGACTCCGACGTTGAGCCGCCGCGCGATCTCCTGCGCCGAATAGCCTTCGATGTACTTCCACTCGAGCGCGTCGCCGTAACGAGGTGGCAAGCGATCGAGCGCCACCTGGATGAGCCTAACGGCCTCGGTGCGCTGCGCCTCGCGCTCCGGATTTGCATCCGGCGCTGCCATGGAGTCGACGGCCGCCTGAACCTCCGGATAGTCCTCCGTGAGGATCACGCGCCGCGCGTCTCGGCCGCGCTGCCGCGCCCATTCGGCGATCTCGGTCCTGCAAATCGCGCAGAGCCACGTGAATAGCTGCGACTCGCCGCGGTAGGTCTGGAGCTTGCGCAGCGCCTTGGACAGCGTGAGCTGCGCTACGTCTTCCGCCGTTGCGGCGTCTTGCCCAACCCGGGCGAAAGCGAAGCGATAGAGGCGATGGTAGTGATCATCGAAGAATCTGCGGAACTCGCGCTCGTCCCCCGCGAGCAAGCGCTGCACCTGGAGCTTGTCGTCCGCGTAGATGACCTGCGCCGCCTTCACCGTCATGCACCTTAGACGTTCGCAGCGATCGTTCTTGGTCGCGGCAAGACGCAGTTATGTCAACGGGCCAGGACGCGATCGATGCACCGACGAGTTTGAGGCGTCGCCTGCGTCTAATCCGCGCCATTCAACCCGCTAGGAGTCCGCAATGATACAGCATCGTCTCGGAATCGCTGCCGCCCGCAACGCCACGTTGGCCGCTACTGCGCTCGTCTCGACCTCGCACGGCGCAGAGCCTTGGAAGCAAGTGGGCGAGTTCGAGGACGCATCTATTCGCGTCGAGCAAAACGCAACCGACGGAGACACCGAAATCGTGATCACAGCGAAGCCGCTGACCGATCTCGGCCTCAAGCAGCTGAGCATCGTCTCGCCGCATTGGCGCAAAGTGCTCGAGGTCGACGCGCCGCCGCGATCACGAGGTCTCCGAGAGTTCTTGTTCGAATCGCCGGAACCCAGCGATGCGCGAATATTGGGCAGCTATCCCGAGGGCGATTACTTGTACTTCGGAGTCGCCACCAACGGCACGGCGTTCTACGGCGCGGCCGAGCTCGCGCACCAACTGCCAGGCGCGACAATCATTCTCGCGCCGGCGGCGGACCAGCAGGTTTCAGCCGGATCGCTCACGATTCGGTGGGCCGCAGTTGCGGACGCCGCCCAGTACATCGTAGAGGTCGAGAACGAATCAGCGGACCCCGAGCAGTCGTTTTCGGTCAATCTCCCGGCGGGCGTCACGAGCTTTTTGGTGCCCGAGGCCTTGATCGTGCCTGCGAGCGATTATCAGATCGGCGTGGCGACCGTCCACGAAAACGGCAATGTCGTATTCGTAGAAGCTTCGTTCTCTACCGCCGAATAGCCAGCGGACGAGTCGATGCGGTACGGAATTTGCACGCCCAAACGGAGACTCTTCGGGCTGGGAGCGGCTAGCGGGCCGCTCGCGCAAGGAAACGTGAGATGCCTGCACGCGCGATGTGGAAAGCCGAGCTCACGCTCGGCGAGACGAAGATACCGACGAAGCTCTACGCCGCCGTGCAAGACACGAAGGTCCACTTCCGGCTGCTGCACGCCGCCGACAACACGCCCGTAAAGCAGCAGATGGTCGATCCCGAAACGGGGGAGCCGGTGGCACCCACGCAGATCAAGAAAGCCGTCGAGGTCGACCGCGGCACTTTCGTGCTGCTCACGAACGAGGAGGTAGCCGCGCTACAGCCAAAACCGTCGCGGCAGATCAGCGTCGAGCAGGTGGTCGACGCTGCCGAGGTCGACGAGCGTTGGTTCGACCGTCCGTATTACCTTGGCCCGGACGGCGACCGGGAAGGCTACTTCGCGCTCGCCGAGGTGCTCGCGAAGCGAAATGAAGTCGGCATCGCGCACTGGGTTCTGCGCAACAAACGCTACGTCGGGGCGCTACACGCGAGCGGCGGTTACCTGCTGCTCGAGACTTTGCGTTATGCAGAGGACATGGTGGAAATCGAATCCGTGCGGCCGCGCTCGGATCGCGCACCCGACAAGCGCGAGCTCGCGCTTGCCGAGCAACTGATCGCCACGCTCGAGGACCACTTCGATCCGAAGGATTTTTGCGACGAGTATCGCGACCAAGTCATGGCGCTGCTCGAAGCCAAAGCGAAAGGCAAAGTCGTGCGTTTCCCGAAGGCGGCGCAACGCAAGGACTCGGGTTCCCTCGTCGAGAGCCTGCAGGCGAGCCTCAAAGCCGGTCGGAAGAGGGCTGCCGGTGGCCGCTGAGCTCGACAAGGGCTCCGACGCGCGCGCGTTTTGGAGCGGCACGATCACGTTCGGTCTCGTCAGCGTGCCAGTCGATCTCTTTCCCGCCGTGCGCTCGCGGCGTGCGCCGCTGCGCACGCTTGGACCGGACGGCCAGCCGTTGCAGCGCCGGTACTATTGCCCGGTGGACGCGAAGGTGCTCACGAACGACGACATCGTGCGCGGCTATGAGCGCGACGACGGCGCGTTCATCGTCGTTACCGACGAGGAGCTCGAGGCGCTCGCGCCGCGCAAGTCGCGCGACATCGATCTCAAGCGCTTCGTGCAGCGCAGCGAGATCCCGCGCCAGCTTCTCGAGCGCCCGTACATCTTGGCGCCGGCCGGCGAGTCGACAAAGGCGTATCACCTGCTCGCGGAAACGATGGAGCGCACCGGCCGCGCCGGCATCGCAACGTTCGTGATGCGCGGCAAGGAGTACCTTGCGGCGATCTTCGCGGAGGCCGGCACGTTGCGCGCCGTGACGATGCGTTTTGCCGACGAGCTGCGCACGCCGCGCGACGTCGGTTTGCCGCCGGTTACGAAGACCTCGGATGCGCAGCGCCGCGAGATCGAGCGTGCCGTCGCCGAGCTCGATGAAGAGAAGCTCGACCCCGAGCTCTTGCACGACGAGTACACGATGAAGCTGCTCGAGCTCGCTGAGAAAAAACGCGCGGCGTCGCGCGACGTCGTCGAGATCGAAGAAACTCCGCCGCCCGAGGACGACGAAGACACGGCGGATGTCATCGACATCATGAGCGTGCTCAAGCGGCGCATGGGCGCGGCGCGCGGACCCGCACGCGCTCCCGGAAGCGCGCGGGCGAGCCCGGCGAAAGAGGCGCTCGGCGACAAGAGCAAGAAGGAGCTCTACGAGCGGGCGAAGCAGCTCGACCTTCCCGGACGAAGCGCGATGTCCCGCGAGGAGCTCATCGAGGCGATACGCGCGGCAGGCTGATCAGTCGACGAGCGAGCGGCGCGCCGATTCGAACGACTCCCACGGATCGCGCTTGCGGCGGCGTATCAGCTTCGGCACCTCGAGCATTCCCAAGCGCGGCGCCGTGCGCGCCTTCGGTTGCAGCTCGTCCCACTCGATCGGCAACGCGACGGGCGCGCCGGCGCGTGCGCGCGGCGAGTACGAGCCGATCGCGGTCGCTTCGCGGTCGTTGCGCAAATAGTCGATGAAGATCTTGCCCACGCGCTTTGCCTTGGACATCGACGCAATGAATCGGCGCGGCTCCTCGCGCACCATCTCGTTCACGACCGCGCGCGCGAAGCGCTTGACCGCGGGCCAGGCGGGCCCCGGATTCACCGGGACGACGACGTGCAGGCCCTTGCCGCCCGTGAGCCGCGCGAACGCGTTCAACCCGAGCGCCTCGAGTCGTTCCTTGACGGATACGCCCGCGCTTACGACCTCGCTCCATGGCACGTCTTCGGCCGGATCCAAATCGAAGACGACAATGTCGGGCTGATCGAGATGCTCCGCCCGCGAGCCCCAGACGTGCAGCTCGAGCACGCCTATCTGTGCGAGCGCTTGCAGGGAAGCGAGGTCGTCGAGCATCGCGTACGGATCCTCGCCTTGCTGAATCACGACGCGGGGCACCGCCTCCGGGACGCCCACGCCGATATGTTTCTGATAGAAGCAGTGCTGTGCGTAGCCCTCGGGGCAGCGGTACAGCGTGAGCGGGCGATGCGCGAGCAGCGGCAGCGCGACGTCGGCGACTGCCTCCCAGTAATCCGCGAGCTGCCGCTTCGTGATGCCGGGATCGGGAAACAGCACCTTGTCGGGATTCGAGAGCTTCACGCGGTTTTTTGCGGGACGCTGCGTCGGCGCCGGCAGCGGCCGCTCCTCGACGATCTCGGCGGCCGGCTTGTCCTCGCGCAACCCGCGAAAGACCGGATGCCTCAGGCGGCCGTCCGAGGTCCATTCGGTGTAGGCGATTTCCGCCACGAGCTTGGGCTCGACCCAGTGCACGCCGCGCGCTACGCCGCGTGCGGACGGCGGCTCGACCGGCGGCGTGGACCGTTGCAGCGGCTCGAGTCGTGTCCGCAGCATCTTGAGCGAGCGCTCGTCGAAGCCCGTTCCGACCTTGCCGGCATAGCGCAACGGCTCGTCCGGGCTCTTGCGCATGCCGAGCAACAGCGCGCCCAAGCCCGTCCGCGAGCCGCTCGGATCGGTAAAACCGACGATGACGAACTCCTGACGCTGCAGACATTTCACCTTGAGCCAGCTCTTCGTGCGCTCCTCGCGATACGGATCTGAAGCGCGCTTCGCGACGATGCCCTCGAGCCCGAGGCGGCACGCCTCTTGGAAAAACGCGACTCCACCTTCTTCGACGTGCTCGCCATAGCGAATCGCTTCTGGGGCCGCGTCGAGCAAGTCGCGCAGCAATTCCTTACGCTCGCGCAACGCGACGCCGTGCAAGTCCCACCCGTCGAGATACAGCATATCGAACGCGACGAGCACGATCGGCGCGCCGCTGTCCGCGAGCGCATTCTGCAAACGCTGAAAGCTCGTGAGCCCGCGCGCGTCGAACACGACGGCTTCGCCGTCGAGTATTGCCGTCTGACAAGGCAAGGCTTGTGCGGCCTGCGCGATCGCGCCGAAGCGATCGGTCCAGTCGTTGCCGCGGCGCGTAAGCAGCTTCGCGCTGCCGTTCTCGATTCGGCAGAGGACGCGATAGCCGTCGAGCTTCGGCTCGTAGAGCCAACCCGCGCCTTCGGGCGGCTGCGTGACCGGCGTTGCGAGCTGCGGCGACGGCGACTTCGGCAGCGCGCCGCGGCGAGCACCCGGGATCTGACTGAGGTCCAGCGGTGCGCGGCGTTTGCGCTTGGCGGGAGTCGTGCGTCGGCGCGGCCGTCTTCGTGCTGCGATCGCTGCGCTTCATCAGCAGCCAATTCTCCGCGCGCTTGCGCTTGTTGCGCTCCGCCATGCGCACGAGCGTCCAGCGCCCCTTGAGCCTACGGCCGTGGAGCTCGAAGTCGAGCTTGCCGTCCTTGAGTCCCTGTTCCGCGTCGCCGAGCGGAGTCCAGTAGCCTTGGTCCCAGATCAGCACGCTACCCGCGCCGTATTCGCCTTTCGGGATCTCGCCCTCGAAGCCGCCGTACTCGAGCGGATGGTCCTCGGTCTGAACCGCGAGCCGGCGATCCTTGGGATTCACGCTCGGCTCCTTCGGCACGGCCCAGCTCTTGAGAACGCCGCGGTGCTCGAGCCGAAAGTCGTAGTGCAAGCGCCTCGCGTCGTGCTTTTGCACGACGTATTGCAGGCGTTCGCGCGCCTTCGGCCGCGAGCCGCGCGGCTCCGGAGTCCGCGCGAAGTCTCGCTTGCGGCGGTAAGTCGCGAGCTTGCGGGACCGTTTTTGGCGGGCTGCTTTCTTCATTGCTATTCGTCGGCGGTCAGTCGTCACGTATGGCTGCAACTTCCGTTCCAGCGTTTTCGCAAAAGGCCGATTCCAAACTCGGCGAGCGCTTTTGCTAGTATCCCGAGCCGGTGGCTGTTCCCGATGGGACGCCGACGGCGTTTCACGGGCCGCGAGGTCGAGATGCGAAGCGCTTTGAACAGGATTGCTGTGCTCGGAGAGCGCGTTGCGACGAACGAGACGCATGCCGCAACCGATGCCGCCATTCGCCATTCCAGCGACGCGCTCGGGGTGAGCACCGAAGCACAGTGGGTGCCGACGTCACTCATCGACGACACTTTGTTCGCGCGTTACGACGCGATCTGGGTCGCGCCTGGGAGTCCGTACGAGGACATGAGCAGAACGCTGGACGCAATCCGCCATGCGCGCGAGCATTCCGTGCCCACTTTCGGAACATGCGGCGGATTCCAGCACATGATTATCGAATACGCACGCAACGCGCTCGGCTTCGCCGACGCGCAACACGCGGAGTACGACCCGTACGCGTCCGACCTGTTCATCTCGGCGTTGACGTGCTCGCTCGTCGGTCGCGAGATGACGCTGACCTTCGTTCCCGACTCTCGGGTTGCCGAATGCTATCGCGCGCAAACCGCGACCGAGCCTTACTATTGCAACTTCGGCGTGAATCCGCAGAAGGTGGGACTGCTCAAGAGCGGCGCGTTGAGGGTTTCGGGCTCCGATCAGGAAGGCGAGGTGCGCGTGATCGAGCTGCCGGATCATCCGTTCTTCATCGGCACGCTGTTCGTGCCCCAGGTGCGCTCACGGGCCGATCGGCCCCATCCGCTCGTCACGGCGTTCATCGCGAGCGTCGCGGCGCGTGCCGCTGTCCGTCAGTCTGCGGCCGCGCGGGCCGACAGCTCTGCGACCGCGGCGGCGGGCACGTCGATGTCGAGGCCTGCGAAGTAGACCCCGGCCATCTCGAGCCGGATCTCATCGCCGATCAGGTTGACGAGCGTGAGCTCGGTGCCGTCTTGCACCATCACGACGAGCCCGCAGAGCTTCTGAGCGCTGTCGCGCCGCGTGGACAACGACACGTATTCGCCGTCGTCTGCCACCGTAACGAGCGGGAACCAACCGTCGCGCGCGAGCGCGTTGACCACCGAATCCATGCGGCGCACCACCTGCTCCGTGCTGCCGTCGATCTCGTACAGATACACGCGAACGGCGTCGAGGCCCTCGAGAATCGCTTTCTCCTCGGGATCGTCGAGGGCAAAACGCGCCGCGAGCCGCAGCGGTATCGGACCCAGCGAGAGCGCGAAGGTGCGATCCGCGTCTCGCCGGCCGAGCGAGCCGAAGTCGGCATACCCCAAATCGCCGCGCAAGTTGCCGGTTAGGCCGCAAGCCGAAAGTAAGAGAAACACCGGGACGAGGGCGATCGAGCGCATGGGTCGAACCATTTGCCGCGACTCCGCGTTCTTATATTCCCACGTAGACGTACGAACCCGCATGAGGTTACACAAGCGGAATCGACCGGGGTAAAAAGCGGCGGACGCAGTAGGACTAGGCGCTGCGCTTCTTCAAGCCGTCGTCGATGGCGACGTTCTCGGGCTTCAGCTTAAGGCCCGACGCCTTGGCCTGGAGCTCTAGCAGGACCGCGAAATCGCAGTCCGTGTGGCCGGCTTCGACGCGCGGTTCACGAGCTCGCGCGTGACCTTCGTGAGCGGCAGCGAGACGCCGAGCTCTTTGGCCGCTTTGAGCCCGAGATCGAGATCCTTGCGCAGCAGCACGGGCGTGAACGTCGGCGTCCAGTCGAGATTCACGAACGCCGGCGTCTTGTAGCGCGAGAACTGCGAGCCCATGACGCTGTTGTTGATGAACTCGAGAAACGCGCTGCGCTTGACGCCGCCTTTCTCGGCGAGCACGGTGATCTCCGCCAGCGATTGCGCGATCGACGCCGAGCAGCAGGTTGTGGCAGATCTTGACCATGCGCGCGAGCTCGCCTTCGCCGACGTACGTGACGCCGACGCCGAGCGCTTGCAGGTACGGCTCCGCCATGTCGAACGACTTGCGCGGGGCCGGACGCGACGATCGTGAGCTTGCCCGCCGCGACGACTTTCGCGTTGCCGCTGACGGGCGCCGCGAGCATCGTCGGTGCCGAGCTTCTCGCGGCCGCGGCGCGACTCTGCGCAGACGCCTCTTCGGAGACGCTCGAGCAGTCGATGATGAGCTTCGGGAGCTCTTGTCCTTGCCGAGCACGCCGTCGGCGCCCGTGCACACGGCGACCAAGTCGTCCGAGGCGGACACCGTCGTGAACACGATGTCGTGGCCGCGCAGCTCGCGCGGCGAGTCGACGATCTTCGCGCCGAGCTCGGCTAGCGGCTCGACCTTGCTGCGCGTGCGGTTGTAAACGCTAACCTCGTGGCCCGCCGCGAGCAGCCGTTTCGCCATCGCGAAGCCCATGCGTCCGCCGGCGCCGACCCACCCGAGCGTGTGTTTCTTGCCAGGTCATGCTCAGACCTCGACTGCCCAGTCGCTCGTTCTCGAGGAGCTTGCGCACGCGGTCGAGGAACGCGGCGGAGTACGCGCCGTCGACGGCACGGTGGTCGAACGACTGCGCGAGAACGCCGACGGGCCGAATCGCGATCGAAGTCGCCTTCCGGACGTCTCGATGACGACCGGCTTCTTGCGCACGCCGTCGGTCGAGAGGATCGCGACCTGCGGCTGATTGATGATCGGCGCCGTGATCAGCGTGCCGAACGTGCCGGATTCGACAGCGTGTACGTGCCGCCCGCGAAGTCGTCGGGCTTGAGCTTGTCCGCGCGCGCGCGTTGCGCGATCTCGGCGATCGCGATCGGCGAGCTGCGCGACGACTCATGCTGGTCTGCGCGCATTTGATGACCGGGGCGACGAGGCCTTCGGCGCCGAGATCGACCGCGATGCCGAGATTCACTTCCTCGGTGCAGCACGAGGCCGTCGCCTTGCACGCTCGCGTTCGAGTTCGGGAATTCCTCGAGCGCGCGGCAAACCGCGTTGCGCGATGAACGGCAAATACGTCAGCGAGAAGCCGTGCTTCGCCTTCCACGCTTCGCGCACGGACTTGCGCACGCTGATCGACGCGGTGGAAGTCGACCTCGACGGCTTGCAGCACGTGCGGGCTCGTGGCCTTCGAGCGAACCATGTGCTCGGCCGTGAGCTTGCGAATGCGCGTGAACGGCAGCGTCTTGGCGCCGGCCGGCGGCGCGGCCGCGGGTTGCTCGGGGACGCGGTGCCGGTGCCGCTGCGGACGCCGGCACGGGCTCCGGCACCGGCTGCCGGCACGGGCTCTGGCGCCGGTGCGCTCGGCGCCGGCGCCGCAGCTGCGGCTGCGATTCGCGCACGGCGATGAAATCGAGACGTTGCGCCGCGTGATGCGGCCGTTGCGGCCGGAGCCGCGACGGCGTTGCGAGATCGAGCCGGTACTCGGCCGCGAGCCGGCGCACGGCGGGCGACAAACGTTGATGATCTTTGCGCTCCGCGGCGTTCGGCGGATTCGCTGCTGCCGTTCGTCGAGGCAAGGCGCGCGACCGGTTTCTCGGCGGAGGCAGGCTGCGGGGCTTCCTCGCCCAAGATCGCAGGCGGCATCGCGGCATACCACGACGGCGGCGCCGCCTCCGGCGCCGAGGAAACATCGGGGTCAGGCACCGATTTCCTCGAGGTCGGCGACGGCTGGTCGGCTGAGCCGGAAATCGGAGCCTGACCCCTGGCGGTCGCGACCGTGCGCCTTCGCGCCGTCGCCGGTTTCGATTACGGCGAGCACCGTGCCGACGGCGACCGTGTGCCTTCCGGCACGAGGATCTGCGTGATGACACCGGCCGTTGGCGCCGGCATCTCCATCGAGACTTTGTCGGTCTCGATGTCGAGGACGATCTCATCGGCGGCTACCTTGTCGCCGACCTTCTTGTGCCAATTGGCGACAGTGCCCTCGGCGACGGTTTCGCCGAGCTGCGGCATCAATACGTTCATCGCTCCCTCTCACGTTCGCTTAGTCGACGAGCTGGCGAATCGCTCGGCGACGATCGCTCGGGCGTCGGCAGCTGCGCGTCCTCGAGGTTATTCGCGGCCGCGAGCGGAATGTGCGGCGTCGTGATGCGCACGATCGGGCCGTCGAGATCCCAGAACAGCTCCTCGGCGACGATCGAGGCGATCTCTGCGCCCCAGCCGCAGAGCCGCGGATTCTCCTCGACGGTCACGAGCCGGCCGGTCTTTGCCGACTTCGCGCAGGATCGTCTGCGTGTCGAGCGGCACGAGCGAGCGCAGGTCGATGACCGTCGCCTCGATACCGTGCTGCTCCTTGCAGCATCTCCGCGGCCTTCAGCGCGCGCGGCACCATGAGCTGCGAGCGCGACGATCGTGACGTCCTTGCCGTCGCGCAAGCACGTTCGCCTTGCCGAGCGCGATGACGTGCTCGCCGTCGGGCACTTCACCCTTCGTGGCGTACAGCGACTTCTGCTCGAAGAACAGCACGGGATCGTCGCTGCGGATGGCCGCGGCGAGCATCCCCTTCACGTCGCCGGGGAACGCCGGCGCGACGATCTTCAGGCCCGGAATCATCATCGCCCAGTTCTCGACGCTTTGAGAGTGCTGCGCGCCGAAGCGCGAGCCCGCCGCCGTTCGCCGAGCGGATCACGAGCGGCAGCTGATCTGGCCGTCCGTCATGTAGCGGTCTTCGCGATCTGATTCGCGACGATGTCCCAGCATGACGGCGAAGAAGTCGGAGAACATCATGTCCGACGATCGGGCGTCAGCCCCGTCATCGCGGCGCCCATCGCGGCGCCGACGATCGCTTGCTCCGAGATCGGCGTGTCGCTTGACGCGCTTCGCGCCGAACTCGTCGAGCAGCCCGACCGTGGCCTTGAACACGCCGCCGGCCGCGGCGACGTCCTCGCCGAGCAGCACGACGTTCGGGTCGCGGCGCATTTCCTGCGCGATGCCGGCGGCGACCGCGTCGCGATAAGTTAGTTGCGCCATGCCGAGCCTCCATCAGCCCAGACGTCGCTTATCGCGAGCTCGAGCGGCGGCGGCGGCGCGTTGCGCGCGACCTCCGTCGCCTCGATCGATCGCGGCGTTGCGTCTCGGTCTCGATCTTCTCGATCTCGCCCTCGCTGATGCCGAGCTCGCAGCAGGCGCCCGCGATAGCGCGGCAGCGGATCCTTCGCGAGCCAGGCTTTGACCTCGTCGTCGGGCCGGTACTTGCCCGGGTCGGCGCGCGAGTGGCCGCCGTGCCGATACGTCTCGGCTTCGATCAGGCTCGGGCCGCCGCCGTTGCGCGCGAGGTCGAGCGCGCGCTGCGGCCGTGCGGTACACGACGTCGACGTCGTTGCCGTCGATGAGCACGGGCTCGAGCCCGTAGGCGCTCGCGCGATCCGCGGCAGGATGCTCGACGGCCGTCACGTCGTGGATCGACGTGTACTCCATGTAGAGGTTGTTCTCGCAGACGAACACGACCGGCAGCTTCCAGATCACGGCGAAGTTCAGGGCCTCGTGGAACGCGCCGATGTTCGTGGTGCCGTCGCCGAAGAAGCACACGGCAACCTGCTCGGTGCCGCGATACTGCGCGGACCACGCCGCGCCGTTCGCGATCGTGAGATGCGCGCCGACGATCGCGTACGAGCCCATGCACGCCGTGCTTGACGCTCGTCAAGTGCATCGAGCCGCCCTTGCCGCGCATGAGCCCGGACGAGTTGCCCATGAGCTCGCCCAAGATCTCCGTCATCGACGACGCCGCGGACGAGCGTGTGGTTGTGGCCGCGGTAGGTGCAGAACGTGTAATCGTCCGGCCGCATCGCGAGTCCGAACGCCGGCCGCGATGGCTTCCTGGCCGAGCGCGAGATGGCTCGTGCCCTTGATGAGGTTCTGCATGAACAAGTCGTACGCGCGCTTCTCGAGGTAACGGCACTCGAGCATCGAGCGGTAGAGCTTGAGCCGCGTCTCGGGAGCAATCGAGCCAAGCGCTCCCCGCGTCAGCGGCGCCGACGCCATCGATAATGAATCCACTTCGTCTTACCTTTATCTTCGGTTTCGGTGGGCCGACCGACCGGCGCGGGTTTGCGACGGCGGCGCTCGGCCGGGAACATCGTGATCTCGCCGCAGCTCAAGCTGCGGCGGATCCTAACCAGTGGCGAATGATACCGCACCCGGCGCCGCGGCGGCGACTCGCGTCACGGCCCACACCCAGCGCTCGCGAACAGGGTGGGCTCCGGCCCCTAGCCGATCACGCACCCGCGGCCGGTCCGCCGGGCTGTTCTGCGCCGATCGCCGGCGCGTACAATCGCGCGTTCGTCTGCCGGAGTCGTGACCGGCGGCGCGGTCGAAAAGAAGCGCTCAATAACTAGGGGACAGCATGGCTAAGAAGCGGGTCAAGGCGAAGGCGGGCACGCCGAAGAAATCGATAGCGAAGGCGGCGACGGCCTCGAAGATCAGGAAAAGTGGGAAGTCCGAGCGCGTCGAGCCGCAGGTCGTGCTGGACGACGACATCGATCCGCATCATCAGTGGAAACGCCCGCTGCAGGCGCCCGGCCACACGCAGGTCGACTTCGAGGAGCGCGTCAATTTCCGCCGGTTGCACAATTACCGCGTCGGGCGCGTGCGCGAAGCGCTCGCGGGCTCCGGTCTCGGCGGCCTGCTGTCGTTCGATCAGCACAACATCCGTTACACGACGAGCACGGTCATCGGCGAGTGGGCGCGCGACAAGCTGTTGCGTTACTCGTTGATCACCGGCAACGGCGACCCGTACATCTGGGACTTCGGCTCGGCGGCGAAGCACCACAGGCTTTACGCGCCGTGGCTGCACGAAAAACACTGTCGGGCGGGCATGCTCGGCATGCGCGGGGCGGTCGGCGGCGATCTCACGTTGTTCCGTGACGCGGCGCGCGAGATCAAGGCGATCTTGGACGAGGAGGGCGTCGGCCACATGCCGCTCGGCGTCGACGTCATCGAGCCGCCGATGCTGTTCGAGCTGCAGAAGGCCGGCATCGAGGTGCGCGACGGCCAGCAGACGATGCTGCTCGCGCGCGAGGTCAAGAGCCACGACGAGATCACGCTGCTCAACATGGCGGCGGCGATGGTCGACGGCGTCTATCAGGACATCTCCGAGGCGCTGAAGCCCGGCGTGAAGGAATCGCAGATCGTGGCGCTCGCAGCGAGCCGGTTGTACGAGATGGGCTCCGACTGCGTCGAGGCGATCAACTCGATCTCGGGCGAGCGCTGCTCGCCGCATCCGCACAACTTCACGGACCGCCTGATCCGGCCGGGCGATCAGGCGTTCTTCGACGTGATCCAGTCGTTCATCGGCTATCGCACGTGCTACTACCGGACGTTCGCGGTCGGGCGAGCCACCGCGCCGCAACGCACGGCGTACCGCAAGGCGCGCGAGTGGATGGACCGCACGATCGAGCTCTTGAAGCCCGGCATGGGCACCGACGAGGTCGCGCACGCGCTCCCGACTCGCCGACGAGATCGGTTTCCCGAGCGAAATCGACGCGTTCGGCCTGAACTTCTGCCACGGTCTGGGCTTGGGGCTGCACGAGCGGCCGCTGATTTCGCGCGTCACGTCGTTCCGCGAGCCGATCGAGCTCAAGGTCGGGATGGTGTTCGCCGTCGAGACTTACTGCCCGGCAACCGACGGGATATCGGCGGCGCGCATCGAGGAAGAGGTCGTGCTCACGCCGACCGGCGCGAAGATCATCACGCTGTTCCCTGCGGAGGAGCTGCCGATCGCGAATCCGTACTGAGCGTGCCGTGCTCGAAGGGGATCACATGTCAGGTCGATTGCGGATGACGCGGCGCGCGGCCGTCGCCATCGTTTGCGCCGGCCTCGTCGCGTGCGGCGCGGAGGCGAACCTGGACAGTCCGAGAGCAAGACGTACGTCATCAAGTTTCCGCACGTCGTCGCTCCGTCCACGCCGAAAGGTCAGGCAGCCGAGCGCTTCAAAGAGCTCGCCGAGGCGCGTTTTCCGGGCCGCGTACAGATCGAGATCTATCCTTCGGCGCAACTCATGGACGACAGCGACGCGCTCGAGGCGCTCGCGTTCGGCGAGATCCAGATGATTGCGCCCGCGGCATCGCTGTTCGATCGACTGACGCCGAAGTTTCAGCTGTTCGATCTGCCGTTCTTGTTTCCCGATCTTCCATCCGTCGAGCGCTTTCAGCAGAGCCCGCTCGGGCAGACGCTGCTCACGACGCTGACGGATCAAGGCATGCTTGGGTTAGCGTGGTGGCACAACGGCATGAAGCACTTCACGGCACGCAAGCCGCTGCGCGTGCCGTCCGACGCGGCCGGGGTCAAGTTCCGCGATCATGGAATCGGATGTGCTCCAAGCCCAAGTGATCGCATTCGGCGGCAGCCCGCAAAAGATGGCGTTCAGCGAGGTCTATCAGGCGCTGCAAACGGGCACTGTCGACGCGCAGGAGAACAGCTGGTCGAACACCTACGCGTCGAAGCTCTACGAGGTGCAGCCGTACGCGATGGACACGAATCACGGCTACATCGGCTACTTCGTGGCCGTGAATCGCGACTTCTGGGAGTCGCTTCCCGACGGACATCCGCGCACGGCCTCGAGGAAATCATCGCCGAGATCACCGCGTGGGTTAACGCGCGCTCCGCCGAATTCCAGCGCGAGGACCGGCAAAAGGTCATCGACTCGGGCCGCACGGAGGTCATCGAGCTCACTCCCGCCGAGATCGCCGAGTGGCGCGCGGTCATGCGACCCGTGTGGGAGCGAGTTCCGCGACGAGATCGGCGCGGACCTCATCGAAGCTGCCGAGCGCAGCGTAAGCGCACCGGTCAATAGAGATCGTGCGCGCAGCAATCGCGCGCGCATATGGGCGATCGTCGACCGCCTCGAAGAAGGCTTCATGGCGCTCGCCCTCGCGTTCATGACGATCGCGACGTTCGTGCAGGTGGTGCTGCGCTATCTCTTCGGCACGGGGTTCGTGTGGGCGCTCGAGGCGACGGTGTACACCTTCGCGTGGCTCGTGCTGATCGGCATGTCGTACGGCATTCGCACGCAGGCGCACATCGTCGTCGATCTCGTGACGAGCAGGCTGTCGCGGCGAGCCGCGCGCGCCGTGGCTTTCGGCGCGCTGGCGGCGAGCCTCGGATACTGCGTGCTCATGGTCGTCGGCAGCGCGGCTTTCGTCGAGCGGTCGTTCGCGCTCGGTAATTACGCTCGCGACATTCCTCTGCCGCGCTGGCTGTTGACCGGAATCATGCCTGTCGCGTTCGCGCTGCTCGCGGTGCGCTTGCTGCAAGCGGCATGGGGCACACACGTGGCGGCGCGCGACAAAGAACCGCCGCCTGTATGAGCGCGCTGTTCTTGTTCGCGGTGCTGCTCGTCTGCCTCCTCGCGGGCGTGCCGATCGCGATCGCGCTTGGGTTGGCAAGCATCGGCACGATCCTCCTGTTCTCGGACCAGACGCTCGTCGTGCTCGCGCAGCGTTTCTTCAGCGCGATGCAGGTGTATCCGCTGCTTGCGATCCCGTTCTTCATTCTCGCGGGCACGTTCCTCACGACGGGCGGGGTCGCGCGCCGCATGATCGCGTTCGCAAACGCGCTCGTCGGGCATTTCCGCGGCGGGCTCGCTCTCGCCGCGCTTCTCGCGTGCGCGTTCTTCGCGGCGGTCTCGGGGTCTTCGCCGGCGACCGTCGTCGCCGTGGGCAGCATCATGATCGCCGGCATGGCGGCGTCGGGCTACTCGAAGGAATTCGCCGCCGGACTGATTTGCAACGCGGGCACGCTCGGCATCCTGATTCCGCCGTCGATCGTGATGGTCGTCTACGGTGCGGTGACGGAGACTTCCATCGGTCATCTATTCATGGCCGGCGTCGCTGCCCGGAATCCTGCTTGACCGCTGCGCTGATGGCGGCGGTCGCAGTGATCGCGCGGCGCCGCAATTTGCCTCGCCAGCCGCGGGCGACGATCGCGACCGTTCTCAAAACGGGGCGCGAGGCGTTCTGGGGCCTGCTCCTGATCGTGATCATCATGGGCGGCATCTACGTCGGAGTTTTCACGCCGACCGAAGCGGCCGCCGTCTCGGCCGTGTACGCGTTCGTGATCGCGCTATTCGTTTATCGCGACCTTCGGCTGGCCGACATCCCGACGCGTGCTGATCGAAAGCGCGAAAGTGACCGCGATGCTGATGTTCATCATCGCGAACGCGTTCGTATTCGCATTCGTGCTCACGACGGAGCAGATTCCGCAGGTGGTTTCGGCCTGGATCAACGGCCTCGGACTGCCGCCCTGGGCATTCCTGATCGTGCTGAACTTGATCCTGCTCGTGGCGGGCGCGTTCATGGACGCGACGTCGGTGATCCTGATTTTCGTGCCGATCTTGTTTCCGATCGCGACTGCAGCTCGGCATCGACCCGGTTCACTTGGGCATCATCATGACGGTCAACCTGGAGATCGGCATGATCACGCCGCCGGTCGGGTTGAACCTGTTCGTCACGGCCGGCATCGCGAAGATGTCGATCACGGAGGTGGTCCGCGCCGCTGCGCCGTGGCTCGTCGTGCTGTTCGCCATGCTCGTTCGTCGTGACGTACGTGCCGGCCGTGTCGCTCGCGCTGCCGGAATGGCTGGGCTGGGGAGAAGTCGCCGCGCGGACCGGTTGAAATCGGGGTCGGGTACGAATTTCCGCCGCGACGGTCGTTTCCCGACGGCCGTAGAGGAAATTAGTACCCGACCCCGATTTCGGGCTATTCGCTGAGGTCTTGGAACGTAAAGCGAGTGAACGTCTCGCCGTTCATGAAGCCCGCGCCGTAGGTCGCATCCCACTCGGCGGTGGGTTTCGCGTCGATGACCTGCTGCTCGGTGCGGCCTTGGCTGATCAGCGCTTGCACGCGGTCGCGAGTCGTTTTCACGACGTTCAAGAACGCGCGCAAGTCGTCTGGTGTTGCGAGCGCGCCGTGGCCCGGGATGATCTTCGTGTTCGCGTCGGAGCGCGCGAGCACGGTTTCCGCCGCCGCGATGAAGCCGTTGATCGAGCCGTTGCTGCCGATGTCGATGAACGGATAGCCGTCCGTTCATGAACGTGTCGCCCATGTGAAAGACGTTCACGTTCGTGAAGTGCATGATCGAGTCGCCGTCGGTGTGCGCGTTCTGGACGTGCTACGACGTTGACGGTGTTGCCGTTCCAGTGAAACGTGGCGCGCGTCGGGAACGTGAGCACGGGCAGCGCGGCGGCCGGAGAGGGCGGCACGGTCTGATTGAACGCGGCCATGACCTGCTCGGTGCTCATGCGCGTGCGCACGTTGTTGTGGGCGATGATCACGGCGCCGGCTTTGCCGAAATTCTCGTTGCCGCCGGAGTGATCGCCGTGCCAGTGCGTGTTGATGACGAACTTCACGTCGTCCGCCGCCCGCTCGGCGGATCGCGGCGAGAATCTTCGCGTTCAAGGGCGCGAACTGCGTGTCGACGATCACGGAGCCGTCGTCGCCGGTCGACAGCGCGATGTTGCCGGCTCCCGCGCCGACGAGCATCAGCATGTACAAGCCGTCGCCGAGCTCCTGCGTCTCGATCGTGGCAGCGGAGAAATCCTGTTCCTGCGCCAAAGCGGGCACGGCCAGCAGCACGCACGCGCCTAGCTGCAGACTCCGAAGCTTGTCGTTTTCACGCTGAAACTCCCCAAGTGAATCGTGAACGAGAATCCGCTCGGCATGATATCGCCGCGGCCGCCGGCGGTTCCAGCACGCCCGCCCGAACCGCCGCAATGATGCGCTAAAGTAGGCCTTTCCACGCCGACGGCGGTCCCGAGCAAGGAGCGGAGCAATGGCGACAGTGAAAACACCGGATACGGCAGCTCGCGAAGTGGTGCGGCGCGTTCGCGGGCAAGCGACGAGCGACGGCGCGGGCGTGAGCATGACGCGCGTGATCGGCACGGAGGTCTCGATTCGTTCGATCCGTTCCTGCTGCTCGACGAGTTCCGCTCCGACGATCCCAACGACTACCTCGCGGGCTTCCCGGACCATCCGCATCGCGGCTTCGAGACCGTCACCTACATGCTCGCGGGCCGCATGCGGCACGGCGACAATCAGGGCAACACGGGCCTGCTCGGCCCCGGCAGCGTGCAGTGGATGACCGCCGGGCCGCGGCATCGTCCACTCGGAATTCCCGGAGCAAGCAGGAAGGGCCTCATGTGGGGCTTTCAGCTCTGGGTGAATTTGCCGCGCGCGCGACAAGATGACGGCGCCGCGCTATCAAGACATCCAGGCGACGAATTCCGGAAGTCCCGTCGGGCCGGGCGCGCGCGTCGCGCGTGCTCGCCGGCAGCATCGACGGCGTCGACGGGCCCGTGACGCGCGTCGCGACCGAGCCCGTGTATCTTCGATCTGCATTTGGACGCCGCGCGCGAGCTATGCGGCCGCAGCTTCCGGAAGGCCACAACGTGTTCGCCTATGTGTATCAGGGCGACGCGCAGATCGGCGCCGCGGCGACGGCGATCGAGCGCGGCGAGCTCGCGCTGACGAGTCACGGCGCGAGCTTGCCCGTGACCGCGGGCGCGGAGGGCGCGCGGCTGATCGTCGTGGCGGCCGGCCGCTCAACGAGCCGGTCGCGCGTTACGGCCCGTTCGTGATGAACACGGCCGACAGAGATCCACCAGGCGTTCGCCGACTATCAAGCGGCCGGCAAGCTTGCTCAGCGGCGAGCCGCTCGCGGCCGTGCGCCTTCGAAGTCGATGTCGGGGCCGATCGGCACGATGCGCGATCGGGTTCAATGTTCGCGTGGCTGCCGTAGTAATGCCGCTTGATGAAGTCGATGTGCACGGTCTCCGCGATGCCGGGCATCTGATAGACGTCGCGCACGAAGCCCCAGAGGTTCGGATAGTCGACGATGCGCCGCCGGTTGCACTTGAAGTGGCCGTAGTAGACGGGATCGAAGCGCATCAGCGTCGTGAACAGACGCATGTCCGCTTCGGTGACTCGATCGCCGGTTAGATAGCGGCGAGTCGCGAGCCGCCCTTCGAGCTCGTCCGAGCGCGGCGAACAACGCGTCGACCGCTTCCTCGTACGCTTCCTGCGTCGTTGCGAAGCCGGCGCGGTACACGCCGTTGTTGACGTTCGGATAGATGAACGCGTTGATCTCGTCGATCTCGCCGCGCAGCGCCTCCGGATAGTAGTCGCTCTGCGATTCGCGCCCACGCGTCGAACGCGCTGTTGAACATGCGGATGATCTCGGACGACTCGTTCGACACGATCGTCCGCTCGTGCTTGTCCCACAGCATCGGAATCGTCGCGCGGCCCGAGTAGGTCGGATCGGCGAGCGTGTAGAGCTCGTAGAGTCGCTCGACGCGGTTGACGGAGTCGGGAATCATGTCCGGGCCCGGCGTCGAACGTCCAGCCTTCGCTTGCCCATGTAGCTGTTGACGGCCGAGATGGCGATCAGCGTCTCGAGCCCCTTCAACTTGCGATAGATCAGCGTGCGGTGCGCCCACGGGCACGCGAACGCGACATATAGGTGATAGCGGTTCGGCTCGGCGCGGAAGCCGCCGCGGCCGGAAGGGCCGGGACTGCCGTCGGCCGTGACCCAATTGCGGAACTGCGCTTCGCTGCGGACGAAGCGGCCCTTCGATCGCCTTCGTGTCGTACCAAACGTCGTGCCACTGGCCGTCGACGAGCATTCCCATCGCGCTACCTCCTCGTGTAGACCCATGATACCGTACCGCAATTCCATGAGGACCGCGGTGCGCGATCGATGGCGAGTTCCGGTTCGCTCGGATGCCTGCTGGCGGCTGTGCTCGCGGCGCTCGCTCGGCGCACGCGCCGCGGACGACGGCAACGTCATCAAGCTCACGGTCGCGTCGAGTCATTCGACGAGGCTCGCTTGGGTCGGCGCGATGCACACGCTCGTCGTTCCCGAGAGCAACCGCCGCCTCGCAGCGATGCGGCAGCCCGTATCGCATCCGCTGGACCGAAGCGTACGGCGGCTCACTCTATAAATACGGCGACACGCTCGAGGCGATCGAGATCGGACTCACCGACATGGGCTGGGTCGGCACGCTCTGGGAGCTGTCGAAGCTGCCGCTGCAGAACGTGACGTACTACGTGCCGTTCACGACGACGACTATCACTTGATCGTCGAGATCATGAACGAGCTGCATCGCACCATGCCGGCGATGGCCGACGCCTGGACCGCGCAGAACCAAAAGTTCCTCGGCGCGAGCGCGCTCGATAGCTACCACTTGCTGACCAACTTTCCGGTGCGACAGCGTCGACGATCTGCGCGGCCGCAAGATCCTAGCACCGGGGCCGGCCGCGGCCTGGCTCGAAGGCACCGGCGCCGTGGCGGTCGACGGCAGCTTGACGACGTACTACAGCAAATCCAAACCGGCGTCGCCGACGGCGTCCTCACGATCCTGACGGGCGCCGCGCCGTATCGCATGCACGAGGTCGCGCCGTACATCACGCTCGTCGGCCTGGGCAGCCAGGTTACGCGGCTCGCTCGCGATCAATCTCGACACGTGGAACCGCTTGCCGGACGACGTGCAGCAAGTGCTCGCCGATCTCGGACCCGAGTACAGCCGCGGCGTCGCGGACGATCTCGACGCGCGCTACGAGCGCGGGATCGCGGCGCATGCGGAAAGAAGGCGCAACGATTACCGAGTTGCCCGCTAGCCGAAAAGCGCAAGTGGATAGCCGGGATGCCGAACATCGCGCTGCGCTGGGCCGAAGCGACCGAAGCGCGCGGCTATCCCCGCCGGCGACGTCGTGCGCGCGTACATGAACGCCGTCAGGGAGCGGGGCGGCAAGCCGTTGCGGGACTGGGATCGCCCGAACTAGCACCGGCCAACCGACAGTTGTTCGCGAAGCTGATCCTTTGGATGAACGGCGCCGGCGTGATCGGGATCTTCGCGCTGATGTTTCTGATCTGCGCCGATATCACCGCGCGCACGGTGTTCGACGACCCGATTCGCGGCGTCACCGAGATCGTCTCGCTGTCGCTCGTCGCGTGCGTGTTCCTGCAGCTCCCGCTACGCGGTGCTACCAAGCGCGGCTGATGCGCGTCGAGATGTTCCTCGGCCCGCTCGAGATGCAACCGTCCGGCGCTCGCGAGGGATTGGCAACTTGTTCTGACGTGCAATCGGTGCCGTGCTCTTCGCGTTGATCGCGATCGGCGAGTGCGCCCGACCTCGTGCGCGCGTGGCGCACGAGGAGTTCGCGGGCGTCGAAGGGCATCTTCAAGATGCCGGTCTGGCCGATCAAGCTCGTGGTCGTCGCGGGGGTCGTGGCGGCCGGCGCCGAGCTTGCTGCGGCAGCTGGCTCGCTGCACGCGCGGCTTGCGCTGCGCGGCGCAAACGATCGCGCGCGCTGGTTGACGCCCGTTGCCGCTGCTGCTGCTCGCGGCGCTTCTCGGCTTGCTCTGGGGCGGCGACGTCGAGCCGCGCACCGTCGGCATTGCGATGATCGTGCTCGTCGTCGTGCTGATCGTGCTCGGCTTGCCGATCGCGTTCGCGCTGTTGCTAACGGGCTTTCTCGGCCTCGCGCTCCTCAAGCACGACTTCGGCATCGCGACGCGAGACGCTCGCGCTCGCCGCGGAAGGCACGATCTCCGAATACGTGTTCGCGACGCGTGCCGCTGTTCGTGCTGATGGGCCTGTTCGTCAACGTCTCGGACGATCGGCCGCGACGCGTTCCGCGCGGCGCAGCGCATCTTCGGCGGCATCTACGGCGGGCTCGGCGTCGCGACGGTTGCGGCGAACGCCGTGTTCGCGGCGATCACGGGCATCTCGATCGCGGCCGCCGCGATCTTCACGAAGATCGCCGTGCCGGAGATGGTGCGGCAGGGCTACACGCCGAAGTTCGCCGTCGGGCTCACGGCCGGGTCGTCGCTGCTCGGCATGCTGATTCCGCCGAGCCTGCTGCTGATCATCTACGGCGTGCTCGCCGAGGTGTCGATCGGCGCGCTGTTTCTCGCGGCCGTGCTGCCCGGCATCCTGCTCGCGGTCGCGTTTGCCGTCGGCGTCGTGCTTGATGGCCTGGCTGTGGCCGAGCTTCGTCGGCACACGTGCAGACGCGGGCGCCGCGGCGCGCGCGACGAGCAGCGGCGCGCGGCAACGTGCTGCTCGGGCATCGTGCCCGTGGTGCGCTGATCGTGCTCGTGCTCGGCGGCATCTACGGCGGCGTGTTCACGCCGACGGAAGCCGGCGCGGCCGGCGCGCTCGGTGCGATGGTGCATCGCGCTCGTGAAGCGCCGACGGCTGACGTGGGCGAAGCTCTGGGAAGTCATGAGCGAGACGGGTCAGGTCTCCGTCTCGATCCTGTTCCTGATCATCGCGGCGAGCATGTTCAGCCGCATGCTGACGCTGACCGAGCTGCCGCAAGACATGGCGGCGTTTCTCGGCAGCACGGGGCTCGGCTTGCCGGGCTTCCTCGCGGCTTATCTGCTGCTCCTGATTCTGCTCGGCATGCTGCTCGACTCGACTTCGATCATGCTGATCATGCTGCCGCTCGCGCTGCCCGTCGCGACGGCGCTCGGCGCAAACCTCGTTTGGTTCGGCGTCGTGACGACGATCGCGATCGAGATCGGGTTGCTGACGCCGCCGTTCGGCCTGAGCGTCTACGTGATCAAGGCGAGCATGGACGACCCGCGCGATGAGCTCGGGCACGATTTTCCGCGGCGCGTTCCCGTTCGTGCTGATCACGCTCGCCGTGACGCTGCTGCTGATGGCGTTTCCGCAGATCAGCCTGCTTCTGCTCTCCTGACGCGCCCGCGGCTCCTCGCCAAAACCGGCAGCGTTCGACATAACGCAGCCCGCCGCGATGTGCCTGTTGACTCCGTCCGCGATGTCATTATGATATCACTCGAATATCACAATGAAAGGGAGGCAACCCATGTCTTCGCAAGCGGCGACCCGAGAAAAAGAAATCCGAGCGTGGAACGGCTGGCTCATGTTCGCAGTGAACTTGGCGCTGTTCGTGATCGCGATCGGCGTCGTCATTTCCGGGCCGGCGGGGGCGGTGGGGGACGCACAGCTCACCCCGGCCGAGGTCGGCTATCGGGTCTGGGGCGGTATCTTGCTGCTCGGCCTTCGCCGTGTTCATGTGTTTCGGCTACTTCACGCTGCAGCCAAACGAGGCGCGCGTGCTGATCCTGTTCGGTGCCTACAAGGGCACGGTTCGCCGGAGCGGCTTCTTCTGGGCGAATCCGCTCTATTCGCGGAATCGCGGTAAAGAGGCGCTGCCGCCCGGACGGGCGGACGGCGGGATGCGGCTGAAGATTGGGTCCGCGACGATCGGATCCGCGACCCCGACCACGCAGCCGTTGAGCGCGAAGTTGTCGCTGCGCGCGCACAACTTCAACAGCGAGACATTGAAGGTCAACGACAAGCGCGGCAACCCCGTCGAGATCGCGGCCGTCGTCGTCTGGAGAGTCGAGGACACGGCGCAGGCCGCGTTCGACGTCGAAGACTACGAAAGCTACGTGCAGGTGCAGAGCGAAGCCGCGATCCGCAGCATCGCGAGCCTGTACGCGTACGAGGAGGGCGAGCAGCACGAGGTCACCTTGCGCGGCGGCGGCGAGGAGGTTGCGCACGAGCTCAAGAAGGAGCTCCAGGTGCGGCTCGCGAAAGCCGGCGTCGCGGTCGAGGAAGCGCGTCTCACGCACCTCGCGTACGCGCCGGAGATCGCGCACGCGATGCTCCGCACGGCAGCAGGCCGAAGCCGTCATCGCGGCGCGCGAGAAGATCGTGCTCGGCGCCGTGAGCATGGTGGAAATGGCGCTGCGCGAGCTCACGGAAAAAGACGTCGTGAAGCTCGACGATGAGCGCAAGGCGGCGATGGTCAGCAACTTGCTAGTCGTGCTCTGCGGCACGTCGGAGACCTCGCCCGTGATCAACACGGGAACGCTCTACACCTGATCGTGGCTGAGGAGCGCAAGGCATTCCTGCTGCGTCTGCCGCCCGATCTCTGGAAGGACCTGGAGAAATGGGCGGCGGACGAGCTGCGCAGCGTGAACGCGCAGATCGAGTACGTGCTGCGGCAGGCGGTGGCGAAGCGCAAAATGCGGGAGCGAAGGAGGATCTCTGACGGCGCCCGGCGCCCAATAGAGGTCTCAGGCAACGACGTCCGGCAGCACTCGATTACGATTCAGGATTCCGTGCGGATCGAGCGCGGCTTTCAGCTTCTTCATGAGCGCGAGCTCGGCTGGCGTACGCGAATGATGCAGGTACTCCCGCCGCAGTGTTCCGACGCCGTGCTCTGCCGACACGGAGCCCGAGTGCGCGCCGGTGGCCGTGTATACGATGTCACAAAGCGCCTCGACGTCCTCGGCGCGACGCGTCGTGACCGCTAGATGCAGATTGTTGTCGCCGATGTGACCGAAGATCAGATTCGTCACGTCGCCGCCGAAACGCCGCGCGAGCTCGCGATCGACCTCTGAGAGAAAGCTTCGCATCTCGCCGATCGGCATGCTCACGTCGAAAGCGCAGAGCGGCTGCAGCATCGGCGTCACGTCGCCGATGCCGTCGCGAATCGCCCAGAAGGCGCGCGCTTCGCGTTCGGATTGCGCGACGGCCGCGTCGACGATGAGCCCTGACGTCAGCGCGGTTTCCAGCGCCGTCGTGAGAACCTCGCGATCGACCGCCTGGTCCGTGCCTTCGAGCTCGATCAACACATATAACGCATGCGCGTCGCCGAACGGCGAGCGAGCGCCGGCGAGCCGTTCGACGACGAAATGGAAATACGACGCCCACATCGCCTCGAACGCGGACAGCGATCCCGCGAGCCGCGCCTGTAGCGCATGCAGCAGCGCGACGGCGTCCTCGAAGCCGCGCAAAGCACAGAGCGCCGTAGTCTTGCTCGGCAGCTTCGGAAACAGCCGGAGCACCGCGCGCGTCACGATGCCGAGCGTCCCCTCCGTGCCGATGAAGAGCTGCTTCAAGTCGTAGCCCGCATTGTTCTTCAGCATCTTGTTGAGCGAGCTCACGACCGTGCCGTCCGCGAGCACCGCCTCGAGGCCGAGCACGAGATTGCGCATCATCCCGAAGCGGATCACTTGGTTGCCACCCGCATTGGTCGCGATGTTGCCGCCGATCGTGCACGAGCCGCGCGCGCCCAAATCCAGCGGAAACAGGTAGCCCGCGTCGGCGGCGGCCTGCTGCACAACTTGCAGGGGCGTGCCGGCAAGCACCGTCGCAGTGGACGATGCAGTGTCGATTTCCTCGATACCCGACATCCGTTCCATCGAGATCGCGACCTCGCCCTCTTGCGGCGTTGCGCCGCCCGAGAGACCCGTCATGCCGCCCTGCACGCAGACGGCTGCGCCCGCGGCCGAGCACGCTTTGAGAATCGCGGCCACGTCGGCGGTGGATGAGGGCCGCACTACGCAAAGCGGAGCACAGGCGTTCTCGTGACTGAAGTCGACGCGATAACGCTCGCCGATCTGCTCGCCGGTCAAGACGGCATCGGGGCCCACGGCTCGCTGCAGGTCACGGACGATATCGAAGCTCATGCGCGGCATTCTAGGCAACGCCCGCAAACATTAGAATGCGGCTCCCGCAGCGAATGGACGGCGCACCGATGATCGATCTGTACACCTGGACGACGCCGAACGGCCGCAAGGTCTCGATCATGCTCGAGGAGATCGGCTTGCCCTACCGACGCGATCGCCGTCGACATCAACGCGGAACGAGCAGTTCAAGCCCGAGTTCCTCGACGATCAGCCCGAACAACAAGATCCCCGCGATCGTCGATCGCGACAACGGCGTCGCGCATGATGGAATCGGGCGCGATCCTTCTCTATCTCGCGGACAAGAAGCGGGCAGTTGCTGGCGCAGCGCGGGGCCGCGAAGTGGCAAGCCGCTCGAGTGGCTGATGATGCAGATGGGAAGCGTCGGGCCGATGCTCGGCCAAGCGCATCATTTCCTGAAATTCAACAAGGGCAAATCCGAGTACGCTGAGAAACGCTACGGCGACGAGGCGAGGCGTATCTACGGCGTGCTGAACAAACGGCTCGGCGACGCGGAATACCTCGCGGGCGACTATTCGATCGCCGACATCGCGACCTGGCCGTGGATTTCGCGGTACGAATGGCAGGGCATCGACTGGGAGCCGTACCCGAATCTCAAGCGTTGGTATCTGCGCGATCGCCGCGCGGCCGGCGGTGCAGCGCGGCTATCACGTGCCGAAGCGCGTGAGTCCGATTCCGATACCCCAGAGTTAAGCCGTATCGAGCGCCGTGGCGAGCTCGCGAATTTGGGAAGGCGTCGTGCCGCAGCAGCCGCCGAGGATCTGCGCACCGAGCTTCCGCCACAGCGCGCCACAGTCCGCGAGCGTGCTCGCGGTGTCGGACTGAGACGCGTTCGGCGTGCGTCGCCATCTCGGGATACGCTCCGACGAATCCGCCGCGGCGTCGCGTGTTGATTGCTTGGATCGCCGGCGTGATCGCGTCGGGCGGACTGTGCATTGTGCAGACGACCGTGGGCGCGTACGGCAGCAATGCCTCGAGCACGTCTTCGAAACGCGTTTCGCGGAAAGTCGTAGCCCACGAGCGGGCCTCCTCCCGGCGCGCGCCGGCAGCTCAGCCTAGCCAAAACGGAAGTCCGATAGCGGCGACCGCTTCGCACGCGAGCGCCGCGTGCTCGACGTCTTGCAGCATCTCGAGCGCGATGAAGTCGGCTCCGTGCTTCGATCAGCGTCTCGGCGAGCTCGCGGTACGCGGCTTCTCTCGGTCGCGGCTCTCCGGATATGCGCGCACGTCGAAATGCGGCGGCAAACACGAGATCGAGCCAGCGATCGCGACGTCCGCGCCGCTCGCATCGCGCGCCTCGCGCGCGGCTTCGACGGCTAGGGCGTTGATCTGCGCGAACGTCGCCGAATCCCGCGGCTTCGAGCACGAAGCGGCTCGTCCCGAACGTGTTGGTCGTGATCACGCGCGCGCCGGCGTCGATGTAGTCGCGATGGATCTGGCGCAGCACGTCGAATGCGTGACCGAGGCGAGCCCGCTCCAGACGTCTGACGCCGCAGCGGCATGCCGCGGCGCTCGAGCTCGCTGCCGGTGCCGCCGTCGATCACGAGCGTCTCGCCGGCCTCGAGGTTTCTGATCCAAGCAGCGCCCATGCGTCATGGTAGGCTGTTTTCGAGGGCGCGCGCTTATACTTGCGCTCACCCGGATGGCGGTGCAAACGGCGGACAAAATGGCAAACGAAGAATCGCACGAGACCGTACCCCGCGAAGACGCGCTCATCGGCCCACCGGAGCCGTGGGAATCCTGGGAGACGAAGCTCGTCGTTGGCAGCCTCGTGCTCGGCATCGTGGGCCTCGCCGTGCTCGGTTGGCTCGTCGATCGTTTCATCTTGCCGTGACCGAGCCCGAAGTCGTCTTGAGCTACGCGGACGATCGCTGGCGCGCGCGCGGCGACGGCGTCGATCTCGCGCATGCCGACCTTCCGAATCTGGACGCGTTGATCGCACGCGCTTTCGCCGAGCGAGCTCCGGTGTGCGTGCACGTGCGCTTCGACTTCGCGGGGCTGCCGACTTGGCTGCGGCAATATCAAGCGCACTACTGCAACTACGTGCTGCGCGTCGCGCGGCAGAGCGAGCACGCATGACGACGAACCGGCGCTGGTCGAGCGGCATGCTCAGCACCGAGGACTGGTGGGCCGTCTGGCTCGGCCTCGGTTTGTACGGGGCAAGCCTGCTGTCGATCCACGGCGTGGATCTCGTCGGCTGGATGGCGCGGCCGCGCGTCTGGGAGTGGACCGACGCAACGTCCGAGTTTGCTTGGGGCAAGCTCATCGGTGCATCGGGGGCTGCGTACGCCGATTGGCACGCGCTCGCGGCGTGGCTGGTCACTTATGCGATCTTCACGGCGTTGCTCACGCTCGGCGCGTTTTGTCAGCGCGTCGACGTCAAGCGCTTTGTAGTCGGCTTCACGGTGATCTTCACGATCACTTGGCTCTGCTGGATCGTCGGCAACGAGATGCATCTGACGCAAGTCGATGCGGCCGTCGACGGCCGCAACCGATATCGAGAAGCCGGCTTGAGCTGGGGTCTGCAGCTCGGCGAAGGCGCGCCGTACTTGCTCGCATTGATCGCCGGGCTTGCGATCGGCAATTTCGCGAAGGGTCTTGCGGCGCGACTCAAGGACGCTGCGAAGCCCGAGTGGTTCATCAAGACGGCAATTGTCTTTCTCGGCGTGAACCTCGGCGCGATGACGATACAGGCGACGGGTTTCGCGTTCGAGTTGATCCTCGCAGGTGCGGCTGCAACGTTCGTTGCTTACCTATTCTTCTGGCCGATCGTATACACGCTCGCGCGCCGCTCGTTCAAATTGCAGCGCGACGTCTCCGCCGTGCTCGCGTCCGGGATCTCGGTCTGCGGCGCTTCGGCCGCGATCGCAACGGGCGGCGCGATCAGAGCGAAGCCCGTGATACCGGTCACGGTGTCGATGCTCGTCGTGATCTTCGCGATGTTCGAGCTGATCATCCTGCCCGGGCTCTATACGGCCGTTTTCCCCGACCAACCAATCGTGAACGGCGCGGCGATGGGCATGACCGTGAAGACCGACGGCGCCGACGCAGCCGCCGGCGCACTACTGGACGAGCTCATGATCGCGCGTCATCTGCAAGCGACGGGAGAGCAGTGGCAAACGGGTTGGATCCTCGCATCCTCGGTGCTCACGAAGATCTGGATCGACGTGTTCATCGGCATCTGGGCATTCTTGCTCGCGCTGATCTGGGTATACAAAGTGGAAAAACGCGCGGGGCAGGTAACCGTCGGGCCATCGGAGATCTGGTTTCGATTCCCGAAGTTCGTGATCGGCTACTTCGTCGCGTGGTTGTCGTACATCGCGATCGTGGCGCAGCTCCCCGAGGCGGGCGAAGTCCTCGCCGCCGGCACGAGCGCGCTGCAAAGCCCGATGCGCCACATGATGTTCATGTTGACGTTCGTCGCGATGGGGGTGATGACCGACTTTTCGAAGCTGAAAGGCATGGGGCGGCTCGCGCTCCTGTACGCGCTCGCGCTCGCCGTCGTGGTTGTCCCGATCGCGTACGCGGTGGCGTATCTCTTTCACCGCGGTCTAGTGCCCCCGTTAGCGTCTTCCTGACATGCTGACCCCCGCCGAAGCCCTCGGCTTGTCCGGCGCGATCCTCGACGCGCGGGTGCGCCGCGCGGTGAACCATATTCCGGATCTGACGCTCGCGCAGGTGGCGCGACGGCTCGCCGAAGACGCGCGCGTGAACGAGATCATCTACGAGCGCAACGGGGTCACCGAGATCGTCAGAATCATGCTGCGGCCGCTTCTGATCATGCCGGAGCAGATGAGCTATCTGCACCACGTCTGCACGCAGGTCATGAACGCGCTGTCCCGGATCCCCGAGCTGTTCGTGAAGGATCCGCGCATACGCAAGATCCTGCCGCTCGCACCCGACGAGATGGCTTGGTTCGAGGAGACCTGGTCGCACCTGCAGCAGGGGACGAATCCACTGTATGGGCGGCTCGACGCCACCTGCGATTTCACGAGCGCGCGCTGGCAGGATTCGCTGCGCTTCATGGAGCCGAATCTTTCGGGCGTCGGCGGCATTCATCTCGGTCCACTGTCCGAGACGCTCGTGATGCGCGACGTGGTGCCGACGCTCCTCTCCTACGACCCGAGCCTGACGCTCGAATTGCCGCGCGACCAGCGCGACTTGTTTCTGCAAGTGCTGCTCGACCACGCTCGCGCTATCGGGCGGCGCGGCAAGAACATCTGCTTGATCGAGCCCAAGTACGTGGCGGAAGGGCCGAACGAGCAGTCGCACCTCGTCGAGTACTACCGCGGCCGCCGCGGCATCAAGCTCAACCACGCGGATCCGCGCGAGCTCAAGCTCGTCGGCGACGAGGTCTACTACGAGGACATGCGGGTCGACGTCGCGTATCGGGACTACGAGATCCGCGATCTGCTAGCGCTCGAGCGCGACCAGGGGCGCCCGCTCGACGCGATCCGCGCGCTGTTTCGCCAAAACCGAATGGTGTCCTCGATTGCCGGCGATCTGGATCACAAGAGCTGCTTCGAGGTCCTGACGGACGAAGAAATCACGGCGCGCACGTTCAGCGTCGCGGAGCGACAGCTGTTCCGCAGGCACGTGCTGTGGACGCGCGTCGTCAGCGAGCGCGAGACGTCGACGCCGGATGGCCGGGACGACCTGCCGGAATTCATTCGCGCTCATCGCGAAGAGCTCGTGCTGAAGCCGAACCGTTCGTACGGCGGCACGGGCGTGCAGCTCGGCGCATCGGTGACGCAAGCTGAATGGGAGCAGTTGCTCGACCGCGCGATCGCGAGCCAGCACGACCCGTACGAGTCGTGGGTCGTGCAATCCGCGGCGACGATGCCGGTGCATCTGTTTCCGGTAGTCACCGAGAGCGGCAGCAGCCACGACGAGCCGTTCTACGCCGTGATGGGCTTTGCGCCCACCGACAACGGGCTGGGCATCGTCTGCCGAGTCTCGCAAAAAGAGGTCGTCAATGTTGCGCAGCACGGCGGGCTCGCGCCCGTCTTGGTCGGCCACAAGCCGGACGAGCTGCGCAGCTCCACGCGCACTCCGGTGCGCCCGGACCGCGCGCAGCAGGAGCTCTCCGCGTCGATTCGCAAGCTCCGCGATCTGGACGCCGTGATTCGGCTTCTCGAGTGGGACGAGGAGACCTACCGGCCCGCCGGCGCGGCCGATTCACGCGCCTCGCAGCTCGGCGTCGTCGAGAGTGTGCGGCACGAGCTGCTCGCGGACGCTCGGCTCGGCGATCTCATGGACTCGGTAACGGCGCGCGGCAAGCGCGGCGCTCGCCAGCGCGCGGAGCTGCACCGTCTCGCGCGGCTGCGCAGAACGGCAGTCGCGTTGCCCGCGAGTCTCGTCGCCGCATTTGCGGAAAGTCGCTCGCATTGCCTCGCCGCGTGGGAGCACGCGCGCGCCGCGAACGACTTCGCGGCGTTCGCGAAACCTTTCGCTTTGCTGCTGAAGCTCATCCGCGAGCGGGCCGAGGCGCTCAAGCTCGGCGACGACCTCTACGATGCGCTGCTCGACGAGCACGAACCCGGCATGCGCCGCGAGCGCCTGGATCCGTTACTGCGCACTACCGGCGATCGGCTCCGGACGCTCGTGCCCGAGTGGACCGAGCGCACGCGACGCGAACGCGGCTCTCGCTCCGCGCGGCGACTTCGCCGAAAACGCGCAGCTCACGTTCTGCAATGCACTCTTGGCCGATATGGGATTCGATTGGACCCGCGGCCGGGTTGACCGCTCTACGCATCCCTTCACGATGATGGCCGGCGAGAACGACGTCCGAATGACGATCAGGACGTTCCCGCACGAGCCGACGAGCGCGATCCTCGCGACCCTCCACGAGGCCGGTCATGCGCTGTACGAGCAAGGGCTGCCGCGCGAGCTGCACGGCACACTGCTCGCCGACGTCCCGAGCATCGGCTTGCACGAATCGCAAGCACGGCTATGGGAAAACCACGTCGGCCGCAGCCGCGCGTTTTGGGCGCACTATTTCCCCAAGCTTCGGGCGCTGTTTCCGCAAGCTTTGGCCGGCACCGATGCGCGTGGGATGCACCGCGGCATCAACGTCATCTCGCCGAGCGAGAATCGGGTCGCCGCTGACGAGGCCACGTATGATTTGCACATCCTCGTGCGCTACGAGCTCGAGCTCGCGCTGCTCGCGGGCGATCTCAATGTCGCAGACCTCCCGTCCGCATGGGACGAGCGCTATGGACACTATCTCGGCGTCACGCCGCGCAGTGCCCGGGAGGGATGCCTGCAGGACGTGCATTGGGCGCTCGGCGAGTTCGGCTATTTCCCCACCTACACGATCGGCAACCTGTATGCCGCGCAACTGATCGAGGCCTATGGGCGCGAAGCGGATCTCGCCGCGGAGCTCGAGACTGGCAATCTGAGCTCGCTGCGCGACTGGCTCGCGCGCACGGTCTACGCGCACGGCGCCGTGCTCGACGCCGAGGATCTCATCGAAGCCGCCACGGGCCAGCGGTTGAACGCGGAACCCTTCTTCGCGCGCCTCGCGCAGCGCGTCGCCGAGCTCGACTGAGTCTCGACTTTTCGGAGTCGCCTTCCTGCGATGACGCCGAACCCCGCGTATCCTTAAGATACGGGCGGAGGTATGACAATGAGTCGTTACATCGGCGCGATCGATCAGGGCACCACGAGCAGCCGCTTCATGGTTTTCGACCAAGCCGGAAGCGTGGTCGCCGTCGCGCAGAAGCGAGCACGAGCAGATTTACCCGAAGCCGGGCTGGGTCGAGCACGACGCCGCTCGAGATTTGGCGCAACACGCAGGAGGTGATCGGCGAGCGCGCTTGCGCGCGAGGGGCTGGATGTGGCCGACATCGCGGCCGTGGGCATCACGAATCAGCGCGAGACGACCGTCCTTTGGGACCGCAACGACGGGCGAGCCCCTGCACAACGCGCTCGTCTGGCAGGACACGCGAGTCGGCGACCTCGTCGCCGCCTTCGCACTCGACGGCGGGCAGGACCGTTTCCGCGCAAAGCACCGGCCTGCCGCTCGCGACGTACTTCAGCGGGCTAAAGCTCAAGTGGCTGCTCGACAACGTGCCCGGTGCCCGCGAGAAAGCGGCGAACGGCGACGCGCTGTTCGGCACGATCGACTCCTGGATCCTCTGGAATCTCACGGGCGGCCCTGCGGGCGGCTTGCACCTCACCGACGTCACGAACGCGAGCCGCACGCAGCTCGTCGATCTCGCCACGCTCGATTGGGACGACGAGTTGCTCGAGGCGTTCGACATCCCGCGCGCGGTGCTGCCGCGCATTGTCGCGTCGAGCGCGGCTACGGCGACGCGCAGATCGCCGCGCTGCGCGGCGTGCCGATCGCAGGCATCCTGGGCGATCAGCAAGCCGCGCTCGTCGGCCAGACCTGCTTCGCGCCGGGCGAGGCGAAGAACACCTACGGCACCGGTTGCTTCATGTTGATGAACACGGGCGCGCAGATCGTGCCCTCGACGGCCGGCCTGATCACGACGGTCGCGTACCAATTCGGCGACGAGCCGCCGCACTACGCGCTCGAAGGGCTCGATCGCGATCGCCGGCGCGCTGGTCCAGTGGCTGCGCGACAACCTGGGGTTGATCGCGAAGAGCGCCGACATCGAGAGCGCTCGCGCGCGAAGTCGAGGACAACGGCGACGTGTATTTCGTGCCGGCGTTCTCGGGCCTGTTCGCGCCGCACTGGCGCGAGACGGCGCGCGGCGCGATCGTCGGGCTTACGCGCTACGCGAATCGCGGCCACCTCGCGCGCGCAGCGCTCGAGGCCGACGGCGTATCAAACGCGCGAAGTGCTCGAAGCGATGGAGCACGACTCGCATATCCCGATCAAGGAGCTGCGCGTCGACGGCGGCATGGTCGGCAACGAGCTCTTGATGCAATTCCAAGCCGACATGCTCGGCGTGCCGGTCGTGCGGCCTTGCGATCACCGAGACCACGGCGCAAGGCGCGGCCTATGCGGCCGGTCTTGCGGTGGGCTATTGGTCGGGACGCGAAGAGCTCGTGCGAAATTGGGCGGTGGACCGGCGCTGGAATCCGAAAATGGACGGCGTCGAGAGCATGCGGCTCTACCGATCGTGGCAAAAAGCGGTTCGCGGTCGTTCGATTGGATCGAGAGAGCGGCTCTGCAGAGCTGAACAACAACTAGAACTAGGGGAGTGAGCATGGCCGACGCATTTTGGGGGGAGCTGCTCGGGACGATGACGCTGATCTTGCTCGGCAACGGCGTCGTCGCCTGCGTGTCGCTCAAGGGCTCGTACGGAGAAAACTCCGGCTGGATCGTGATCACCACCGGCTGGGGGCTCGCCGTGATCTGCGCGGTGCTCGTCGCGCTTGCCGTCGGCAGCAACGCGCATCTGAATCCGGCCGTCACGATCGGCGTCAGCATCTACAGCGGCGACTGGAGCAACGTCGGCGTGTACGTGCTCGGGCAATTGCTCGGCGCGCATGCTCGGCGCCGTGCTGGTTTGGCTCCATTACCTGCAGCACTGGGGTCGGACCGAGAACCCGGCCGGCAAGCGCGCGTGCTTCTGCACTTCGCCCGCCGTGCGGCATATTCCGTCGAACCTGCTCAGCGAGATGATCGGCACGTTCGTGCTCGTGTTTGTTGCCGCGGCGATCTCTTCCGACAATCTGTCGCCGAACGGCCTCGCGCCGGGTTTCGGGCCGTTCTTGGTCGGACTCCTCGTCTGGGGCATCGGCCTGTCGCTCGGCGGCCCGACCGGCTACGCGATCAATCCGGCGCGCGACTTGGGCCCGCGGATCGCGCACGCGCTGCTGCCGATCGCGGGCAAGGGCGCTTCCGGCTGGGACTACGCCCCGATCCCGGTCATCGGACCTATCGTCGGCGCGGTGCTCGCGGGCGTGGCCGCGAGCATGATCGAAATTTGAGTACTCTCAGGCGCGAGCGGACGCGCCCGGCGTCGGTGTCGTAGCGCGCACGACGACGAGCCGGTCGCCGCGCTCGAGACGCTGCGCCGCGGGTTGCCACGGCCAGAGCAGCCTCGCGCCCCGGCGAACCGCGATCACGACGGAGTTCGGCAAATGCGGTGGCGCGCCGATACGAGCTTCCTCGACCTCGACCTCGCGCCATTCGGCCTCTCCGGCGGCGCTCAAGATGTCGACGAGCAGATCGGCAACAGGTGGGCTCTCGAGCGCGCCGGCGAGCACACAGCCGCCGAGCATCGGTGGTGAGACCACGGCGTCGGCGCCGCTCTGTTGCATGAGCGGCCGCGTATCCAAGCCCTCCGCCGCAACGACGAGCCGCGCACGCGACGCCCTGCGTACCGCCAGGCTGATCAAGGCGTTTCGCGGGTCGGTCCCCGCGCAGACGATCACGGCGCGCGCCCGCTCGACGGCGGCATCCGCGAGCACGTCGGCGCGCACGGCATCGCCGCGCAAGCCGGTGAGGCCGAGTTGCGCGGCGTCCTCGAGAGCCTCATCTGCGAGGTCGATGACGACGACCTGCGCGGGCGGTACGCCACGCGCGAGAATCTCGCGTGTCGCCATTTGCCCCACGGCGCCGAATCCGCAGATGACGATGTGATCGCGCAAGCGCGCTTGCAGTCGCTCCATCCGGAAACTCTCCACCCAGTGCTGCAACACTATCTCGTAGGCTGTGCCGACGAAGATCATGATGAAGATCAGCCGCGCCGGCGTCACGAGAACCGCGTCGATGAGCCGCGCGCGATCGGTGAACGGGACGATGTCGCCGTAACCGACCGTGGTGATCGTGACGAACGTGAAGTATACGACGTCGAGAAACGATATCTCGCCGTCGTGCGCGTCCTTCAGGCCAAGCCGATCGAGCCACAACACGGTGAGCACGGCGAGAAAGACGGCGCTCGCCCAGAAGAAGCGGCGCAGAAGGCGCGGGGCGGTGCCGAGCGCCTGCGCGGTGAACAACCGCCGCTGAAAGCGGCGCGCTTCCCTCACGCGCTGCCTGACTTCCTTGAAGAACGAAAGCGTTCGCACAGCCCTCCCCCGGCGACCGTCGATTCTACTCGGGCTCGTGCCGTTGCGCGGGTCGCGGTGTACCGCTTCCGGTTGCCCGACCTTTCGTCCATAAGCTACGCTCGCTTGACAAGGGGGACGCTCGGAATGCGCTCATCAATCAGCGGCTGTGCGCTCACGGCGCTCGCTTTGCTCACAGTCGGCATCGCCGGCACGTACACGAGCGCCCAGGAGAGGAAGATCGCGCATGCGCCGGCGTTCAGCGCGCGGCAACTGACCGCGCCGCCGCATCCAACTGGATCACGAACGGCGGCAACGTTTTCAATCAACGCTATTCGCCGCTGACCTTGCTCAACCGCGACAACGTAGCCGACCTTCGGGCGCTCTGGCGCACGGGCATGGGCTCGGGCGCCAACCCGAACAACTCGGGGCAAGCGCAGATCTTGGTGTACGAAGGCGTGCTATTCGTCATCAACGGCGCGAACGACGTGTTCGCGATGGACGTCGACACGGGCGAGATTCTCTGGACGTACCGCGGCAATCCGGATCCGCGAAGCGGCGTGCCGATGGGCCGGTCGAGCCGCGGCGTCGCGATGGGCGAGGGCAAGATCTTCGTCGCGCAGATCGATGCGAGGCTCGTCGCGCTCGATCAACGCACGGGCGAGGTCGTCTGGTCGGTCGACGCCGAGCGCTGGCAGAACGGTTTCAGCATGACGAGCGCGCCGCTGTACTACGACGGCCTCGTCATCGCCGGCTTCTCGGGCGGCGAGATGGCGAGCCGCGGCCGCGTGAAGGCTTTTCAGCGCGAGAGACGGCAGTCTCGCGTGGCAGTTCAACACCGTGCCCGGGCCCGGGCGAATTCGGCCACGACACTTGGCCGCAAGATAGCGACGCGTGGCAGTTCGGTGGCGCGCCTGTGTGGCAGACGCCGGCTGTCGATCCCGAGCTCGACCTCGTCTATTTCTCCACGGGCAATCCCGGGCCCGACCTGCATGGCGGTGTGCGGCCCGGCGACAACCTGTTCAGCGTCTCGATCGTCGCCGTCGACGCGCACAGCGGCGAATATCGCTGGCACTTCCAGCAGGTGCATCACGACATCTGGGATTACGACTCGCCGAACCCCGTCGTGCTTGTTCGACGCCGAGGTCGGACGGGCGCATGCGCAAAGGCCTCGTGCAGGTGTCGAAGACGGGCTGGGCTTATATTCTCGATCGCGAAACCGGCGAGCCGTTGATCGGCATCGAGGAGCGGCGCCGTGATGCAGGAGCCGCGGCAGGCGACGGCCGCGACGCAGCCGTATCCGATCGGCGACGCGATCGTGCCGCAGTCGATCGACATTCCGCCCGAAGGCTCGAGCGTGATGCCGAGCGGTGCGGCGGTCATCAACGACGGCAAGATCTTCACGCCGTTCTGGACCGACCCGATCGCGATGAAGCCCGGCACGATGGGCGGCGCGAATTGGCCGCCGAGCTCGTACGACCCCGAGACGCATCTGCTGTACGTTTGCGCGAGCGATCGCATCAATTCGTTTTCCGTGCGACGCGGATCTCGAGGCGCCCGTCGCGAACCAGGTGTACATGGGCGGCCGGTTCACGCAGGCGCAGGCCGACGATCGCGGCATTCTCGCGGCGCTCGACGTCACGACGAACAAGCTTGCATGGCGCCAACAGTGGCGCGAGATCTGCTACAGCGGCTCGATTATCGACGGCCGGCGGGTTGCTGTTCGTCGGCCGCAACGACGGACGGCTCACGGCGCTCGACAAGAGCAACGGCAAGCTGCTCTGGGAATTCATGACGGACGCCGGCGTCAACACGACGGTGACGACGTTCGAGCACAACGGCGAGCAGCGCG
The DNA here is from genome assembly GCA_963744305.1 of uncultured Gammaproteobacteria bacterium. Taxonomy (GTDB): domain Bacteria; phylum Pseudomonadota; class Gammaproteobacteria; order Steroidobacterales; family Rariloculaceae; genus FEN-1219. The sequence continues at coordinate 120,635 of CAVUTF010000005.1, read as the reverse complement.
TGGTCGTGCACGCGGGCGGCGGCGTGTTCGCGGGCGCCGCGCGCGGCGACGGCATCTGGATGTTCGGCTTGTCCGGAACGATGAAGTCGTTGCCCGCGGCCGGCGCGGGTTTCGGCGGCGGCGGAGCCGGACCGGGCGGCGGTTTTGGGAGACCTCCGCAGGCGCCGCCGGAGAGCCGCCCCGTCGACGTCGAGCGCGGCCGGCAGATCTACGCAGAGGCGTGCGTCGCGTGCCACGGCGAAGCGGGCGACGGTGGCCACGGCGGCGGTCCGACGCTCGTTGCGGGCTTGACCGCAGAGGCAATCGCGGCCGTCGCGGGCGCCGGCAGGAACACGATGCCAGCGTTCGGGCGCGTGTACTCCGAGGCCGACATGCGCGACGTCGCAACCTACGTCGTCGACGTCTTGGCGGTAGAATGAAATCGGCTATCCGCACGCCGATTCCCTCAACGGGGCGTAATAAGGAAGGTGCAGTATGGCGGTCGATTTTAGAGGTCATCCGATGTTTGCGCCGGGCTTCAACAGCCCGACTCGCTTCGAGGCGGACATCTACGACTGTGAAGTCTGGGGACAAATCCCGACGGACATCGAAGGCACGTTCTACCGCGTGGCAGTGCGATTTCCAATACCGGCCGCCCGAGAACGAGTGGCCCACGGGTTTCAACGGCGATGGCCACGTCACGCGCGTTTCGCTTCGCGAACGGCTCCGTCGATTTCAAGTCGCGTTACGTGAAGACCGAGCGGCTGATGGCCGAGCGCCGCGCGCGCAAGCGCCTCTGGGGCGTTTATCGCAATCACCTCACCGACGATCCGTCGGTCGCGAACGTCGACCGAGGCGCCGCGAACACGCACATCTATTGGCACGGCGGCAAGATGCTCGTGCTCAAGGAGGACGCCCTCCCGTACTACATCGATCCGCATTCGCTCGAGACGCTCGGCCGCTGGGACTTCCACGGCAAGTGGACCGCAACCTCGATGTCCGCGCATCCGAAGATCGATCCGTTGACCGGTCGAGATGATCGCGTACGGCTATCAGGCAAAGGGCGATCTGTCGGACGACATCGCCGTGTACACGGTGAACCCGGCCGGGCACATCGTCAACGAGGTGTGGCTGAAGTCGCCGTACCTCGGAATCATTCACGACATCGCTCTCACGCAGAAGCACATTTTGATTCCCGTGATCGCGCGCACGACGAGCCTCGAGCGCTTGAAGACCGGCGAGCCGATGTGGGAGTGGAACGGCGATTTGCCGACGATGATCGGCGTGCTGCCGCGCGACGGCGATGCGAAGGACGTGCGGTGGTTCAAGGGACCATCGCGCAATACGCTGCATTTCTTGAACGCGAGCGACGGCGACAACAAGATCACGATGGAGTTGCCGGTGTCGGACGGCGAGCGCACGCCGTCGCAGATCAAGCGCTGGACGTTCAACTTGAACAGCAAGAGCGACGCGTTCGAGGAAGAGGTCGTGTCGACTTCGAACGGCGTGCTTGCGCGCATGGACGATCGTTATTTGTCCCTGCCGTACCGTTACGGCTATGTCGGCAACAACGATCCGAGCCTGCCCTACGACACGGCGACCGGCGGCAACCGCCAAGGGCGAGTCACGAACCAGCTATCGTCGAGTCGACATCGCGCGGCGGTCCCGACAGCAACTTCTTCGTCGGTCAGACGCAGAGCTTGCAGGAGTGCGGCTTCGTGCCGCGCAAAGGCAGCAGCGAGGAAGGCGAGGGCTATCTCATGGGCGTCGCGAGCAACTACGCCGAAATGCAATCCGAGCTGCACATCGTCGACGCGCAGCGCATGGAAGAGGGCGCGGTCGCCGTCGTGAAGCTGCCGTTCCGGTTGCGCGGCGGCACGCACGTGAATTGGTTCTCGGCAGCCGAGCTCGCCGAGCAGGAGGCGGAGTCGGTATGACGCGCGAAACACGATGGCGTGACTTTGGATCGGCGCGAGTTCATCGTCGCTGCCGGGCGCGATCGCAGTTGCGTACGCGCCGATCGCAGCGGTGGCGCACGCCGCGAGCCTGCCCGCCGCCGGCGCCGCGGCGGTGCTGCTCGACGATTGGACGATCGACGACATGTGGGGCGTCTACCCGCGCCCGTCAGAGCCGATCGGCTACGGGCGGCCGCGCGAGGACGGCGAGTTGCGCGCGGCGCCCGATCCGGTGGTGGCGGGTCTGATGGCCTGAGAGCGGCAAGAGTCTATTGCGCTCGAAGGGCCGTTCTGTAGTCGCGAATGGCCTGACTTGCCGTCGGCCGGTCGAGAAAGCTCGTGAGTTGCTCGAGATCGATGCCCGGTAACGCTTGGCTCGCGGCCACGGCCTCGAACGTTGCGCGGCGCCGCAAATAGATCTGAATGCGCCCCTTCTCCCAATACCACACCTCGCGAACGCCGAGCTTGCGATAAGCGTCGAGCTTGTCGATGCCGCCGGAAGTCCAAGTGACCTCTATTGCGAGATCCGGCCGCCGTTTCCGTCGTGGCTGAATGCCGAACACGTAGCATTCGTCGGCTTCGACGCCCCGCTCCTCTCGCTTGCTCTTCAACGTCCACGAGCCGAACGGCGTGAACTCGACACCGCGCTCCAAGCACCACGCTTCGACGAGGCAGCCGATGTACGACTTGATCTGCTCGTGCGTGAGCGAAGGGCTCATGATCTCGAGCGTCCCTTCGACGTACGTGATCCGTGGAGCGGAGCGGTCACCGCGTATCTCGAGCAGCCTCAAATAGTCGGCCCAGCTCACTCCATGGAGGTGCACGAAGTGGTCTTCGCGAGGCTCGTCGTCGCGATCCACGAGTTCAGCTCGAGCGATCATGGGGAGAATTATAGTCCTCCACGGCGCCATCTCCGCGCACGTCGATAAACCTGGGAGAACGCGCTCATTCGCGAGCAAGGCTGGTTTGCTGTGCCAGCATTCGACCCCGGAAATCTAACGGCAGACGTTAATATTCCGGGGTTGCCGGAGACTAATCACCTTTGCGGCGTGGACTTGACACTAAACTGTGTAGCAGCTCCCGAAGCAGACCTGCGATGCACATCGATCTTCGCGTTTCACTCGGCACGCTCGCACTGGCGGCAGCGTGCATCGGCTGCTCATCCGATGCGGCTGCGCAGATACAGCTAGGCAATCCGTACGAAAAAGTAAATTGGCAAACGTTCTCGCCGTCACTGCAACAGGGAACGGTGAAGATCCTTCAACGACCCGTTCTTAGCGCAATGTAGCCGGCGGAAAGGTGGAAGGCCCGCGCTCAGGGGCAAGCGGAGCAAATACGAAGCGAAGCCCTCGCGTGTAGGCTTCGAGCTGCATCCCGGCATGCCGCTCGCCGTCGATGATGCGGAACTCGTAGGTCAACCCTGGGAGGTTTCGCGACGTCACCCGCGCGTTGTAGCGAAGAATGCCCGCAAGAAAACCGGGCCCCTCATTCTCGCCCATGCTGACGTGCAAACGAGCGTTGAGTGGCCGGCCAGATTTCACGAATTCCTCTTCATACCGGAGGAGCCAATCATCGCCGACAATCACAACAGGTGTGGCCGCGACATAGGCGTGGAAGAGTTCGGGCTTCGAATACATCGCATAGAGCGTGAACAACCCACCGGCAGAGGCACCCGCGAGCACCCGTTGGGAAGCATCCGTGCGATATTCGCGGTCAACAAACGGAATGATCTCGGTTTCAATCGTCCCTAGGAACTCGGAGGCGTGCCCTGAGTCTGCATTGTCGCCGAGTTGCACAGGCAAGAGTTCCCACTGCCGGAGGCGCGGGTAGTTCAAATTTTCGCCAGCGTATCCGAGGCCAACGATCAAGAACTCGGGCACGACCCGATCGAACATGAGTTGATTACGTACCGAGTCGAGTTTTTGAAAGTCCCAGTAACCATCGGTGACGAACACGACTGGATAACGTCGTGTTGGCTCGCTTTGGTAGCTTGGGGGCAATCCGATGGACAGTTGGTAATGGCGGCCCGCTGCGTTGGGCGGAAAATCCCGCAGCTCTGAATTCCTGATTGTATAAGGCGGATGCGCGGGGCGTTCGGCGGCCAAAGCGCCCGACGCCAAAAGGATTTGTACGACCAGTCCGTATAGCGCAAAACGGCGTAGTTTCATCGTTAGCGACCCTTGTACTTGCACGTGCGAGGGAGAAACAGAACAAAGAATGAGCCTCCTTTCCGGCAGTGGTCAACTGAGGCCACCAATGCTCCCGCCAAGGGGCAGATGCCGAGTGCGTCGGGAAAGCGTTCTTGTTACGCGTGAGTCTCCGATGAGTAACGACTCGGCTACCCCGACACTGCCTCTACGCCGCAATTGCTCACTCGATGCCGCCCGCCTGACCGGCCACCCCGATCGAGCTATGTGTGCGTATGTCGGTACGTATGTATGTGCGTGTGTTTGTGTGTGCGCGAACGGTGGAATTTCCGCGGGAGTTATCTATACCCCCGCGGCAGCACCTGAAACTCCGCCTAACTCACTAATAGTTATTAGAAAACAGCCGAGAAACTGTATACAATAACACCACTGTACAATCGTCCATATCTGGAGCGTATCCATGAGCGCAAACCCAGCCTGTTGGGGCTCCGCCGCGCCGTCTTCCGCGGAGGAGCCACGGTCCATCGACGAGCTCGACGTTGCGATCCGCACGCTTGCGCGCGAGATGACCACCGCGACGTATCGCATGCTGATGCTCGTCCGCGAATTCGACGACCGGTGCGGTTGGCAGAAGTGGGGCTTCCGCAGCTGCGCCGAATGGCTCGCGTGGCGTTGCGATCTAACGCTGTCGACGGCGCGCGAAAAAGTGCGCACGGCGCAGGCGTTGCGCGAGATGCCCACGATCTCGGCGGCGTTCGAGGACGGGCGCTTGTCGTACTCCAAAGCACGCGCGCTGACCCGCGTCGCCGAGTACCACGATGCAGAGGCGTTGCTCGACTACGCGCTGCGAGTAACCGCACCGCAGCTCGAAGAGCGCTGCCGCGAGATCCGCAACGCGGCGCCGGAATCGATTGGCACCGCCTGGCGTGCATGGGAGCACCGCTCGCTCGTCATCTCGCGCGATCCCGCGCGCGGCACGTTGAGGATCTCTGTCGAGGTGCCGATCGAGGACGGCGAAGTGATCGCCAAGGCCATCGAGTGCGTCGCCGACGCGGGTGATGCGGCCACCGGCCTCGAGTTCGCGGCCGCTCGCAAAACGGCGGGGGTTCGCGAGTCCGCAGAGACACTGCCAAACGGTTGGCGCGCGCAGCAGGCCGATGCGCTGCTCGCGATCGCGAAGGCGTCGTTGGCCGGGGGCTTTTCGGGTAGCGCGACGCAAACGTCCGACGCGTCACACGCGGAAGCGGCATCGACCTCGGCTGCGGATCACCATCAGATCGTCGTGCACATCGACGCTTCAGCCCTCCATGGAGGGATCGGTCGCTCCGATCTGCCGATCGACACCATCAAGCGCCTCACATGCGACGGCAGCATCGTCACGATCGTCGAGGACGAGCGCGGCACGCCGCTCGACGTCGGCCGCAAGCAGCGCACGGTGTCGACGCCGCTGAAGCGCGCGCTGTGGTCGCGCGACAGAGGCTGCACTTTCCCGGGTTGCCGCAATACACGCTACGTCGACGCGCACCACGTTCGTCATTGGGCAAACGGGGGCGACACGAGCCTTGTGAATCTCATGCTCGTCTGCTCCCACCATCATCGGCTCGTGCACGAGGGCGGTTTCACGATTCGACGCGATCGGGACGACGGCGCTTACTTCGTGCGGCCGGACGGGCGCGTCGTTCCGCGCTGCGGCTATCGGTTGGAAGACATGCTCGACGACTTCGCGGAGGGTACGGAAAATCCCTCCATGGAGGGACGGCGAGCAACCGCGGAGCGCGGTCACTCCGCGGAAGTGCGCGAAGTGGCAGGCGTCTACCGAATAGAGCCGCGCACGCCGCGCGGTCGCATGCCGACCGCATTTTCTTGACTGTCGTTCACAACTGGACGATCGCTTCTCGCTCGCGGGAGGTCTGGCGCGTTTCTTCAGTCAGGCAGCCCTCGCGTATCATCGAGTGCCCATGCGCGGTCCACCGCAAAAGAGAGCGCTGCTCGCCAGCGCAGTCGCACGAGCCTGCCTCGGGACCAGCGTCAATTTGGGCCTGGTCGTTCCGGTGCTTGCTCAAGCGCCGGCCGATCCGCCGCGCAACGCCGACCGCGAGTCCGAAATCGAAGAGATCATCGTGGAGGACTCGGCGGACGACGGTCTCTATCGGGTCGACGACAGCTCGCTCACGAAGCTCACCGAGCCGCTGCGCGATGTCCCGCAGTCGATCGTGACCGTGCCGCGCAAGCTGCTCGAGGACCGCGGCATCACGACGTTGAACGAAGCACTGAGCACGGTGCCCGGCATCACGCTCGGCGCCGGCGAGTTCAGCTGGCAGGGCAACAACCCGAACATCCGCGGGTTCAACTCTCGCAACGACATGTTCCTGGACGGCATGCGCGACTTCGGCAGCTACCCGCGCGATCCGTTCAATCTGGAGACGATCGAGGTGCTGCAGGGTCCGTCCTCGATGCTGTTCGGCCGCGGGTCGACCGGCGGCGTGATCAACCAAGTCACGAAGCGGCCTCATGCTCGAGCCGCTCACGAGCTTGAGCTTCAACGGCGGCAACGACCATACGCTGCGCGCCGCCGCCGATATCTCCCGGCCGTTGCCGGCCTTGGGCTCGGGCGCCGCGGTGCGCGTGAACGCGATGGCGCACGAGGGGGAGGTCGCGGGACGCGACGGGGCCGAGAGCAGCCGCTACGGCGTGGCGCCGAGCCTGGCCCTCGGTCTCGACGGCCCGACGCGCCTCACATTGAGCTATTTGCATCAGAGCACCGACGACCGGCCGGACTACGGGCTGCCGTGGCTCGGCAGCGTGCCGGCCCCCGTGCCGCGGCACAATTTCTACGGCTTCGAGAGCGATTACCTCGAGACGGACGCGGACATTCTCTCGGCGGACGTCAACCACGCCGCGAGCGATCGGCTCACGCTGCACGGGCAATTGCGCGATGCGCGCTACGAACGCAAGAGCCGGCTCACCGAGCCGCTGATTCCGGCCGGATCCGTCAATTTGCCGCTCGAGCAGATTTCCGTGAACCGCAACGTGTTCACCGGCCAAAGCGAAGAGACGATGGCGCAGGCGCAAGGGGATGCAACGCTGCGCTTCGCGAGCGGCAGCATCGAGCACGCGCTCGTGACCGGTTTTGAGCTGTCGCACGAGACCTCCGCTCCGTTGTTCGGTTTCGCGCTTGGCGTTCCGCAAGCGAGCCTGCTAGCGCCGAACCCGCAAGCGCCGTTCTCCTCGACGGGCACGGTGCAGCGGTTGATCGCCGACACGACAGGCGACAGCCGCGCGGCGTACGCGCTCGACACGCTGAAGCTCTCCGACGCGTGGCAGGCGATCGTCGGGCTGCGCTGGGATCGATTCGAGGTCGACTACGCAGCGACGCGCTTCGCGGCCGACGGCACGTTCACGGGCACCGAAACGATCGAGCGCGTCGACGATCAGTGGAGCTATCGTGCGGCCGTCGTGTACAAGCCGCGCGAAACCGCGAGCGTTTATCTGGGATGGGGTACGTCGTTCAATCCGTCCGCGGAGACGTTGACGTTCGTCACGAACGCCCGCGCATTCGGGATAAACAACGCGTTTCTCGCGCCCGAAGAGAACGAAAGCATCGAGATCGGCACCAAGTGGGATCTCAAGAGCGAGACGCTCACGCTCAACGCGGCGGTGTTCCGGATCACGAAAACGAACGCGCGCGTTCCCGATCCGAACAACGTCGGCTTCAACATGCTCGCGGGCGAGCACCGCGTCGACGGCGTCGCACTCACGGCCGTGGGCCGCATCGGTCAGAGCTGGCAATTGTCGGCGGGCTACACGTATCTCGACTCGCAGGTCGTCGAATCGGCGACGGGCGCCGCAGCCGTTGGGAGTCCCTTGGCGGGCGCGCCGGAGAACACGTTCTCGGCTTGGGCCGCGTACACGATCTCGAACCGCTTCGAGGTGGGCGCCGGCGCGCGCTACGTCGACGATCAGCTCGCGCAAAACGTGCCGCCGGTGAAAGCCGTCGAGGAGTATTGGACGTTCGACGCGATGGGCAAGTACCACGTCTCCGATACGCTGACCTTGAAGCTCAATCTCACGAACTTCACCGACGAGTTTTATCTGGATCAGCTGCATCCGTTTCACGTCGTTCCCGGTCCGGGCTTCACGACGATCCTTGCCGTCAACGTCGTCTACTGAGGTCGGGCAAACGCATGCTGCTGCAGATCGCACACGTGTTGAACGCCGCCCAGCTCGCGGAATGCCGGGGGGAGCTCGAACGCGCCGACTGGTCCGACGGCCGCGCGAGCGCGGGGTATTTGTCCGCGGCTGTGAAGGACAACACTCAACTGCCGGAGAGCAATCCGGCGGCGCGCAAGCTCGGCGAGATGGTGCTGCGGGCGCTAGACGGCAACGCGTTGTTCACGTCCGCGTCGCTGCCGTTCAAGGTGGTGCCGCCGCTGTTCAACCGTTACACGCAGGAGCAGTCGTACGGCCGGCACATCGACGGCGCGATTCGGCAAATCGCAGGATCTGCGCACCGCATTCGGACGGACCTCGCGGCAACGCTGTTTCTGACGCCGGCGGAGGACTACGACGGCGGCGAGCTCGTCGTGGAGGACACGTTCGGTGCGCGGCGCATCAAGCTGCCGGCCGGCGACCTGGTGCTGTATCCGGGCACGAGCGTGCATCGCGTGGAACCCGTCACGCGCGGCGTTCGGCTCGCCGCATTCTTTTGGATCCAGAGCCACGTGCGCGAAGATTCGCGCAGGACGATCCTGTTCGAGCTCGACAATGCGATTCAGCGGATCGCTGCTTCGGTCCCCGATCATCCGGCGGTCGTCGACCTCGCCGGCGTGTATCACAACCTGCTGCGCACTTGGGCCGATGCCTGAGCCGCCCTGAGTCGACGCGGCAGAGTTTGCCTCGCGATCGATCCTGGTGCTCTCGACACCCGGTCGCCCACTGACTCCTCTAAAGATTCCTTAGCGTTGGCGCGCCCCGCAGGCATGTCGGCACCGACTTGTCTATATTGGTGGGCTATGTCCGTCGCCGATCTCAAGCGCCCCGCGATCCGCCGCCGCGATCTCGTGGCTGGGGCTGCCGCTGGAATCGCCGCGAGCGCACTGCCGCGCGGGATCTTCGGTCAAACCGCGGACCGGGCTCTCACGGTCGAGCCGCTCACCGAGAACCTCGCGCTCATCACGGGTGCCGGGGCAAACGTCGTCGCCGCATCCTCGGCCGAGGGCTTGCTCCTCATCGACGGCGGGCTGAAAGAGCGTTCGCCCGCGCTTCTTTCGCTGTTGGGCGACCGGTACTCGGGCGAGACGATCCGCACGATATTCAACACGAACTGGCGCGAAGAGCACATCGGCGCGAACGCCGCGCTGCGCGCAGCCGGCGCCCGCATCATTGCCCACGAGAACACGAAGCTTTGGCTCGGCGGCGATTTCTTCGTGGACTGGGAGGACCGCGCATTACAAGCCGCGTCCGCCGGAGATGCTGCCGAACGAGACGTTCTACACGTCGGGCAAATCGCATTTCGGCGGCCGACGAAGTCGAGTACTGGCACCTGCCGCGCGCGCACACCGACGGCGATGTTGACGTGCTGTTTCCGCGACGCGAACGTGCTCGTCGCGAGCGATTTGCTCGCCGTCGGCCGGTATCCCGTTCCTCGACTACGCGACGGGCGGCTGGATCGGCGGGCTCGAGCAGGCGACGAGCAAGCTGCTCGAGTCGACCGATGCCGCAACGCGGATCGTGCCGGCCGTCGGTCCGGTGCAACGGCCGCGCAGCGCTCGCAGTCGCAACTCGCGCTTTGCACGGCGGTGCGCGAGCGCGTGAGCGGAGGCTTTTCGCGTCGGCATGAGCTTCGAAGACTTCGTCGCGAGCGAAGCCGACGCGGAGTTCGACGCCGAGCGGGGCGATCCGCGCAGTTTCTTGCGGCTCGTCTACAAAGGCGCGTTGGCGCACATGCGCGAGCTCGGCGGAGTGATCTAGGATGCCGCGTGCCGTGAGCGCAGCCGTCCGCCATCGTCGTCGCGGTCGCGGCTCGCGGTCGCGCGGCGGCTACGTGTGGCTCGCGCGCGCGCCGCGGCACCGACGCCGGAACAGAGCTGGGCGATGTTCGGCGAATACTGCACGGAGTGCCACAACCGCGACGACTTCACGGCCGACATCGCGTTCGATCGCTGTCCGCCGAATCGATCGCGCACGAGCCCGAGATTTTCGAGGCCGCCGTGCGCAAGTTGCGCGGCGAGCAGATGCCGCCGCCCGGCGCACCGCAGCCGGACAAGCAGACGCGCCGCGTCCTGGATCGCGCTGGCTCGAGAGCGCGCTCGATGCGGCCGCCGCTGCGCAGCCGAATCCCGGGCGCAGTCGCGCTGCACCGCTTGAATCGCACCGAGTACGCGAACGCGATCGAAGACCTGCTCGCGCTCGAGGTCGACGTCGAGGCGCTGCTGCCGAAGGACGACGAGAGCGACGGTTTCGACAACGTCGCGAACGTGCTCAAGGTGTCGCCGTCGTTCCTCGAGCAGTACATCTCCGCCGCGCGCGTCATCAGCGAGACGGCCGTCGGCGATCCGAACGACGAAGCGTGACAGCCGCGTCTACTACGCGCAGCCGGCATCAACCAGAACTATCACGTCGACGGGCATGCCGCTTGGCACGCGCGGCGGAATGCTCGTCGAGCATTTCTTCCCGGCCGACGGCGACTACGAGTTCTCGACTCGGCGGCCTCGCGCGCGCGCGCTACGTCGAGGGGCTCGAGTACCGGCACCGGCTGATTCTCGCGATCGACGGCAAGAAGGTGTTCGAGGACGAGATCGGCGGGCCCGAGGACGTCGAGCGCCGTCGATTTGCGCCAGGCCGCGGCCGTCGCCGAGATCAACGGCGCTTCGAGAACATCCGCGTGCCGATGACGGCGGGGCCGCACAAGAGTCGCCGCCACGTTCGTCGCGCGCACGATGTCGGAATCCGACGCCGTGCTGCAGCCGTTCATCCCGGGCGGCGGCGAGGTCGGCATCATCGAGGGCGAGGAGAGCCCGCTGAAGATCCAGCGGCTCGAGATCAACGGGCCGTTCGACAGCCGCCGGCATCGAGCGACACGCCGAGCCGGCAGAACGCATCTTCGTGCTGCCGGCCCGCAGACGCGGCAGCCGAGGAGCAGGCGTCGTGCGCGCGCGAGATCCTGCGCGCGCTTCACGCGCCAGGCGTTCCGCCGGCCCGTGACCGACGCGGATCTCGCGATTCCGCTCGCAGTTCTACGAGCACGGGCGCGCCGACGGCGACTTCGAGGCCGGCATGCGCAACGCGCTGATGATCGTGCTCGCGAGCCCGGAGTTCCTGTATCGCTTCACGGCGCCGCCGGACGATTCGGCGCCGGGCTCGATCTACGCCGTCGACCAGTACGGGCTCGCGTCGCGGCTGTCGTTCTTCCTCTGGAGCCGCCTGCCCGACGAGGAGCTGCTCGCGCTCGCCGAGCGCGGCGAGCTCGACGACCCGCGCGTGATCTCGAAGCCCAAGTCGAGCGCATGCTCGCGGATCCGCGCGCGGCAGCGCTCGTGACGAACTTCGCGCAGCAGTGGCTCGACATCCGCGGCGTCGCGCGACATCGTGCCCGATCCCGTGCTGTTCCCCGAGTACAACCCGGATCTTGGGCAACGCGTTCGCGCGCGAGCTCGAGCTGTTCCTCGAAGAGCGTGCTGCTCGAGGATCGCAGCGTGCTCGAGCTGCTCGAGCGCCAAGCACACGTTCGTGAACGAGCGGCTCGCGCTGCACTACGGCGTGCCGGCGCGTGCGCGGCGACAACTTCCGCCGCGTCGAGCTCGCCGACGAGAACCGCTGGGGCTTGTTCGGCAAGGGCGGCATCTTGATGGCGACGTCGTACCCGAACCGCACGGCGCCCGTGCTGCGCGGCGCGTGGATCCTCGAAGCCATCACGGGCACGCCGCCCGCGTCGCCGCCGCCGAACGTCGAGGCGTTCCCCGAGAACGCAGGAAGGCGAGCAGCCGAAGACCGTGCGCGAGCGGCTCGAGGCGCATCGCTCGAATCCGACGTGCAACGGCTTGCCACGGCGTCATGGACCCGCTCGGCTTCGCGCTCGAGAACTTCGACGCGATCGGCGCGTGGCGCGTCGAAGGACCGCGAGGCGCGCGCCGCCGATCGATTCGTCGGGCCAGCTCGCCGACGGCACGGTCGTCAACGGGCCCGTCGACTTGCGTGAAGCGCTGCTCGCGGAGCCCGACCAGTTCGTGCAAACGTTGACCGAGAAGCTCATGATCTATGCGCTCGGCCGCAGCGTCGAGTATTACGACATGCCGGCCGTGCGGCAGCATCGTGCGCGACGCCGAGCGCGAGAACTACCGGTTCTCGGCGATCCTCGCCGGGATCGCGCAGAGCGAGCCGTTCCAGATTCAGCACGACGCCAGAGCGCGCCGAGGGCGAGCGTCACGGCCGCAGGCGCCGGTGCAGTAACGGAAGGAGAGCCGCCGATGTTCGTCACGAAGAAACATCTGTCGCGCCGCACGGTGCTGCGCGGCATGGGCGCCACCGTCGCGCTGCCGCTGCTCGATGCGATGATTCCGGCGCGCACGGCGCTCGCGCACACGGCCGCCGCGCCGACGCCGAAGCTCGGCTTCATCTACTTCCCGCACGGCGCGATCATGGAGCAAGTGGACGCCGGCGGCCGAAGGCAAGAACTTCGAGCTGCCGCCGCTGCTCGAGCCGCTCGCGCCGTTCAAGAGCCAGCTCACGATCGTCAGCGGTCTCGAGAACAAGCACGCCGTCGGGCCCGACGCACGCGATCACGCCGGGCACGTGGCTGTCGGGCGTCAGCCCGCGCATCAGCCACGATCCGTACGGCGGCGTGACGGCCGACCAGATCGCGGCGCAGCACATCGGCCAGGACACGCCGCTGCCGTCGCTCGAGGTCGCCACCGAGGAGGCCGTCGGCGGCGGCGCCTGCGACCGCAACTACGGCTGCAGCTACGGCGCGACGATCTCGTTCCGCACGCCGTCGACGCCGCTGCCGATGGAGTTCAATCCGCGCAAGCTGTTCCAGCGGCTGTTCGGCCAGGGCGATACGCCCGAGGAGCGCGAGCTGCTCGCGGCGCAGTACGCGAGCATTCTCGACGTCGTCGCCGACAAGGCCGCGGCGTTGCAGAAGGTCGTCGGGCCCGTCCGACCGGCAGATGCTCGACGACTATCTCGAGAGCGTGCGCGAGATCGAGCGCCGCGTGCAGAAGATGGAGGAGAACGACCTCTCGCACATCGCGTTGCCGGATGCGCCCGTCGGCATTCCGACGAGCTTCGACGAGCAGATGAACCTGATGTTCGACACGGTCGCGCTCGCGTGGCAGGCGAACCTCACGCGCATCACGTCGTTCATGATGGCGGCCGAGGTCAGCAACATGACCTACAACCACGTCGAGGTGCCGCGACGCGTTCCATGCGCTGTCGCATCACCAGAACAACGCCGCGAAGCTCGAGCGACTTGCAGCGCGTGCAGATGTATCACACGCGCGTTCGCGAGGTTCGTGCAGAAGCTCAAGCCGACACGCCGGACGGCGACGGCTCGATGCTCGACCACTCGCTGCTCGTGTACGGCAGCAACATGAGCAACAGCAACGCGCACGATCACTTCCCGCTGCCGATGGCGCTCGTTCGGCGGCGGCTGCGGCAAGGTCAAGGGCGGCCAGCATCTGCGCTATCCGGACCGCACGCCGGTGTCGAACCTGATGCTGACCGTGCTGCAATCGCGCCGGCGTGCCCATCGAGTCGCTCGGCGACAGCACGGGCCAGTTCGCGGAGGTCTAGATGATGCGCGCGCGCTCTCGGCTCTGCGCCGGCTCGTCGTTCGCCGCGATCGGTGCGGCAGCTGCGCAGACGACGCTCCTCGACGCGGCCGCGCAACGGCGACTGACTCGGCCGCCGCGCTGGCCCTGACTCGCGCGAGCGCGCCGATCCGAACGTCAGCCGAGCCCGACGGCACCACGCCGCTGCATTGGGCCGTCCACCACGACGACGCGGAGCTCGTCGCAGCGGCTGCTCGACGCCGGCGCCGACGTCGTCGGCCGCGAACGACTACGGCGCGACGCCGATGTCGGAAGCCGCCGTCGCGGCGCAATGCGGCGGTGCTTCGAGGCGCTTGCTCGACGCCGGCGCCGACGTCGACTCGCCGAACGCCGACGGCCAGACGGCGCTGATGGTCGTCGCGCGCAGCGGCAACGTCGACGGCGGCGCAAGCTGCTCCTCGAGCGCGGCGCGGACGTCAACGCGCGCGAAGCAGCGCAAGGGCCAGACCGCGCTGATGTGGGCCGCCGCGCAAAGCCAGCCCGCGATGGTCGAGCTGCTGCTCGCGCAGCGGCGCCGAGGTCGATGCGCGCTCGACGGTCAACGAGTGGGAGCGCATGGTCACGGCCGAGCCGCGCCAGAAGACATCTGACGTCGGGCGGTTTCACGCCGCTGCTGTACGCCGCGCGCCAAGGTTGCCTCGATTGCGCGAAGTCGCTCGTCGCGGCCGGCGCCGACGTCGACCTCACGGATCCCGGACGGCGTCACGTCCGCTGTTGAGCGCGCTGTTGAACGCGCACTTCGATACCGCGAAGTACTTGCTCGAAGCCGGCGCGAACGTCGAACAAGTGGGATTTGTGGGGCCGCACGCCGCTCTGTACGCGGCCGTCGACTACAACACGCTGCCGCACGGCGGCCGGCCGGATCGGCCGTCGCTCGACGACACGACGACCGCTCGCAGATGACCGACATCCTGCTCGACAGGCCGGCGCGAATCCGAACGCGCAGCTGAAGCTGTTTCCGCCGTATCGCAGCCTGCGCATGGACCGCGGCGCGCGACACGATCCTCGACATCGGCACGACGCCGCTGCTGCGCGCCGCGCGAGCGGCGCGACGTCGCCGCGATGCGCATGCTGATCGCGCGCGGCGCGCTCGCTCGACCTGCCGCAAGCGAGCGGCATGACGCCGCTGATGGTCGCCTCGGGCCGGGCGCAAGCCAGATCGACACGCGCGGGCAATTCAAGACCCAGGCTCAATCGCTCGAGACGGCCGACGCGCTGCTCGATGCGGGCGCCGACATCGACGCGCGCGACGAGCGCGGCCGCACGGCGCTGCACGCGGCCGCTGCGCAGGGCAACACCGATCTCGTGAGCTTCTTCGCCGCACAAGGTGCGGATCTGACCGCTGTCGACGGTGACGGCGTCAGTGTGCTGGACGCTGCGCTCGGTAAGCTGCGCGGGCGCGGCGGTCGTAACGCGATCGGCGAGGTGCACGAAGACACGGCCGCGCTGATCCGCGAGCTGGCAGGCGGCCCCACGCCGCGCTAACCGCCGTAGCGGCCACGTCTCGCCGACGCTACGCCCCCGCAGCTGCTTGGCAAGTGCTCGCTGTAGCAACAAACCAACAGTCGATTGCCCTTACATCGCGGCGCCGGCCGTTTGCTACTGGCTGATCACTTACATTAGGATGCGGGCCTAACGGTGCGGTCTGTCACCGTTTCAATGGCTCGGCGCCCTTGGGGGAGGGGCAGCCAGAGCACGCTCAAAGTCGTTCCGACGCTTCTCCTAGTCGGCCAAGTGGTTGCTTCATGGCAACCGTGGCTCAGCGTTTACTGATCTTCTATGGGGGTAGTTCCATGTCGCGATCGATTCTCACGCTCGCTCCGCTGTCAGGGGCTGTATTAGCCGCATTGTCACTGTCCACATCGCCGCCGACGCTCGCGCAGGACGAGCAAGATGAAGTGCGCGTGGGCCTCGAAGAGATCATCGTCACGGCCCGGTTCCGCGAGGAGAACCTCCAGCGGACGCCCGTCGCGATCACCGCGGTGCTCGGCGAGGAGCTCACCGCGATGGGCTTCACGAACATGTCCGAGATGGGCCGCGCGGTGCCGAACGCATATTTCCGCCAAGGCGCGAGCCCCTGGGGCCGCTCGAATCAGGTCTTCATCCGCGGCGTCGGGCAAGCGGACTTCCAGTTCACGCAAGAGCCGCGCACGGCGACTTACATCGACGACGTCTACTACGCGTCGGTCTTCGGCTCCGTGTTCGACTTGCTGGATCTGCAACAGGTCGAAGTGCTGCGCGGCCCGCAGGGCACGCTCTTCGGCCGTAACGCGATGGGCGGCGCGATTCGCATCGTCTCGAAGAAGCCCGAAGGCGGCGGCGTCGGCTCGCTCGAAGCCACGTTCGGCGACCTCGACCGCGTCGATCTGCGCGGCTCGTTCGACCAAACGCTCGTCGAGGACAAGCTCTTTCTGCGCGTGTCCGGCGTCTCGAAGCATCGCGACGGCTATCAGCAGCAGTTGGACTTCACCTGCGCGATGATCGCGCAGGGCACTCCGCAGCTGGCTGGTCTCGGCGACGGCGTCGTCGGTTGGACCGCCGGCGTTGGCCCGATCATGGGGACTCCGAACAGCGCCGCCGACAATGCCTTCTCATTCCCGTCGGTGCGGCCGGGCGGCGGGGCGATCGAGCAAGACTGCAAGGTTGCCGATCTCGGCGGCGAGGACGTGCAGGCCGGGCGCGCGATGTTGCGCTGGGTTCCGAGCGATCGCTTCGAAGCGAGCCTCACGGCCCACTACTCGAACGATGATTCGAGTGTGCAAGCGATGTACCTCGCGGGCGTCGGCAACGCCGCCGGCGTCTCGAACACGGTGCCTGGCACCACAACCGGCCTGCCGGCCGGCGTGGTCGCATACAACAATTCGACGATAGGACCGACGTGGGGCATCGCTTACGACTCACGGTTCATTCCGCGAGATCCATTTAGCACGTATGCAACCTACGACGATCCGATCCGCAACGAGCAATATCCGCCGGTCAGCACGGCCAAGAACCAAGGCTGGTCGACCACGTTCGATTGGAGTATCGCCGAGAGCCTCGGACTCAAGGTCATCGTGGCGGAGCACGAGATATCCGGTCAGTACTCGCACGATCAGGACGAGTCGCCGCTGCCGTTGTTCAACGTCTGGGGGCCGGTCGTGAGCGACGAGTCGAGCATCGAGACTCGGCTTTCGGGAACCGCGTTCAACGATCGCTTCGATTGGACCGTCGGTGCGTTCTACTGGGAAGCGTTTCAAACCAACGGCGGGCGCGTCTCGCTGCCGTACTACGGGCTTCCGTTCCTCATCTTCGATACCGAGGACACGAACGACGCCGAGAACAAAGGTATCTACTTCCATTCGATCACGGGCTTGACCGATCGGTTGTCGTTGACGGCCGGACTGCGCACGTCGGACGACGACAAGATCTTCACGTTCAGCCACTTCTTCGACGCGACCGTGCCCGGGGGCGGCGAGTCGGACGACTGGAAGCTCGGGCTCGACTATCAGCTCAGCGATACGGCGATGGTCTACTTCTCGAGCGCGTCAGGGTACACGGCGAGCACGTTCAACGGCCGGCCGTTCACGCCTGAACAGTTGATCGCGCAGCCGGCTGAAGAGCTGGTCTCCTACGAAGTGGGTTATAAGACCGATTTCGATGCGGTGCGCTTCAACGCGACCGTGTTCCATAGCGATTACAAAGAGCGCGTGGCCGGCGTAGCACAAACGCTCGACCAGAACGGGCTGCCGAGCACGGTTGCGGTGACCGGCCCCGCGATCATCGACGGAATCGAGTTCGAGGTCTCCGCGAATATCGGCGAATTCTGGGCCGTGAACGCCGCGTTCGGCTATCTCGACTACTCTGCCGACGCAATCGCGGCCGGCTTGCCGAACCCCAATACGCCATGCGGCTTCGCGTTTTGCCAACCCGAGCAGGACGGTGGGGCGCCTCCGGGCCAACCGCAACGGAACGCGACCGGCGGCGCGTCGTTCTTCGCGCAGCTCGGGAACGGCGGAACCATCACGCCGCGCATCGACTTCTTCTGGACCGACACGATCACGAGCCTGCAGCCGGGCGCGACGATCGGGGACTACTTCCTGACGAACGCGCGGGTCACCTTACGAGACGCCCAACCAGGACTGGTCGTTGTCGTTCGCACTGACCAACGCCGCGGACGAGTTCTACCACATCACGAACTTCGACCTGCGCGCCTTCGACATCGGCACGTACGAAGCGCAGCCGGGCCGGCCGCGCGAGTGGGCGGTGACGTTCAAGCATAATTTCGGACTCTAGCCGCAATTTGCTCCTGCAATTGCGGCATGCCGGCCATCCGTGGTCGTCAGCCGTTCGCCGCTCCGGCGCCTCGTGCGCCGGAGCGGCTTCTTCATCCGCCCCGTAGCCGCGACGCGTCGCCCACGCTCGTCGTCCGGCGAGTACAATCGCTTCCCGACAAAAACAAACAGCTCGGGGGCGCTCAATGGCGACATCGATATCCCGCGGCGTAGCCCGCACGCTGGCGGCCGCACAGCAGCGCTTTCCTCGTCGGCGGCTTGCTCGCGTCGTCCGGCGCAGCGCTCGCTCAGGACAACGACGGCTGCCCGCTCGGTGCGGACCTGCTGCTAGTGAACGGCCGCATCCATACGATGGACGCGCGCGACACGATCGTGAGCACCGTTCAGATCGTCGGCAACCGTTTTGCGGCGGTCGGTGGCCGGCCGCGTTCGACACCTTGCACGCAGCGAGTCGATCTGCAGGGCCGCACCGTGATCCCCGGCATCATCGACAACCACAATCACATCGTGTTGCTGGGACTTCGCCCCGGCCACGACACTCGGCTCGAGAACGCGCATTCAATAGCGGCCGCGCTGGAAACCCTCGCGGCGAAGGCCGCGACGCTTCCCGACGGCGAATGGATCACTTCGATCGGCGGCTTCGACATCAATCAGTTCGTCGCACCGCCTGCGCCGCCGCGATTCCCGACGCTCAGCGAGCTCGACACCGTCACGCCGAACCATCCCGTCTACGTTCAGCTGTCGTTCGCGGGGCCGTCGGTCACGAACAGCCGCGGCAAGAGTTTCTTCGAGAGCCGCGGCGTGGAGGTCGGCGCCGACGGTGCGATCGCGGGCGGATTCCCTCTGCCGAACGCTGCTACGCGCGCGCTGCACGCGCTGCGCCAATTGCAGACGCTTGACGATCAGAAGCGCGGCACGCTAGACGCGTTGCGCTATGCGGCGAGCTTGGGAATCACGACGCATCTCGACCAGGGCGGGTTTCCGGCGGCAGGCACCGACGCCGACGCGGCCGCGCACTTCGACGAATATCGCGCCTACGACGCGCTGCTCGCGCTACATCGCCAAGGCGAGCTCATCAACCGCATCCGGTTGAACTTCCTGCACATGGAAGCCGATCCGCAAACGCCGCATCTGCGAGCTCGCCTTGCCAACGTATTTCCCGACTTCGGCGGCGACTTGTTGAAGATCGTCGGCATAGGCGAGTTCACGGCCGGCGCAAGCCCGATCATCGCGGCGCCCACACCCGAATGGGAGAACGGTACGCGCTTGGTCGCCGAGGCCGGCTGGCGCAACGAGAATCACTCGCTGACTCCGGCCGATTTCAAAACGATCGTCGACGGCTGGGAGAAGATCAACGCGGCGTTGCCGGCGCCCGGCATCACGGAGCAACGCTGGGTGCTTGCGCACGCGCCGTTCATCACGCAGGAGTACATCGACAAGCTCAAGGCGCTCGGCGCGGGTGTCAGCGTGCTCGGCGGCTGGCGCTGGATCTCCGGCACCGCGACAGCGAACGGCCCCCCGTTTCGCATGCTGCTCGACAGCGGCATACCGCTCGGCATGAGCTCCGACGGCATGCAGATCTCGCCGCTAAACCCGTGGATCGGCCTTTACTATGTCGTGACCGGGAAGAATGCGCGCGGCGAGCTCATCAACGCGGGTCAGACGCTCGAGCGCGACGCAGCGCTGCGCCTCTACACCGCCGCGAACGGCTGGTTCTTGAACGAGGAGGACCAGCTCGGCAGCATCGAGGTCGGCAAGTACGCGGATCTCGCGGTGCTTTCCGCCGACTATTTCGACGCCGACGCGGTCTCCGACGAGGACATCAAACGAATCGCCTCCGTGCTCACCGTCGTCGACGGACGGATCGTGCACGGAGGCGTCGACAACCTGTAGCCGCTCTCGCGGCGCGAGGGCTCCGTCCGCGCGGCGTTCTGCTAGCTCAGAAGGTCCTTCGGAACGTTGCCGCCGCTTTCGGCGAGTTTCCGCAACACCGCCTTGTGCAGCCACACGTTCATTTGCGCCGAGTCGCCCATCTTGTCGGCCGGACATCCGAGCTCGGTCGCAAGTGCCTTGCGCGCCGCGAAGCTGCTATCGAGGCCCAGGAGCTTCAGCAGGTCCACAATCGATTCTTTCCAATTGAGCTTTTGGGCGCTGGAAGCCGCGAGGGTTTCCAGCTTGCCTACGACATCGACCACCGTTATCGCCTTCGGGGCTTGGGGGACAGTCGGTGCGGGAGTCACCGTCTGCTGGGGCGGAGGCGCCGTCTTCGGAGCGGAAGCCGCCTGTCCAGCAGAGGGAGCCGCCTGTCCGTACGTTCCGGTTTGTGCGACTGGAGTAGCCTGAGCGACCGCCGCCGGCTTGGGGTCGGCACGATCGAAACCTAGTTTGTCCAAGATATTGCTGAAAAAGCCCATGATCCCTCCTTGTATTTGCGCTGTGGATTGCAAGGATTGTTTTACCTCCACCGGCTGCGTGGACGGTATTGGATCAACGGGCAATGCAGGTCGGCGCTATTCCGCGAGCAGCTCCTCGCGGATGAATGTCGCGACGTCGTGAATGTCCTCGCGACGCAATGCTCGGCCCCACGCCGGCATCGCGTCACGGCCATTGCCGACGATCGTCATGATGTCTTGTACCGACAGCGCGGTCGTCAGCCGCGTCGCTTCGCCGTGCTGCCCACCCTGACCGTCTTCACCGTGACAGGTGATGCAGTTCTGCAAGTAGATCTCTCGGCCGTGCGGAACATCCGCGCTGCGATCTTCGGGCACGGTGATCGGCGGTCCCGCGCCGCCACGGCCGAGAGGCTCCGCGGAGCCGCGCGGCAGCGACTGGAGCGTGCCGTCGAGCGAGAACAGCCAGACGCCGTCGGACCGTTTGCTTCCCGCCAAGCTCGTGCCAGCCGCGTACACGACCAAGTACTGCTTGCCGTCCCGCTCGAACGTGGATGAGGGCGCGTTCACTCCGCCGTCCGTTTGAAACTCCCAAAGGCGTTTGCCGTCCGATGTGTCGAGCGCGGTGATACGGCCGTCGTTGCGGCCGACGAAGACCAGACCGCCGGCCGTCGTGATGGAGCCGCTGTAGCACGTGTCGGTCCACTGCTGACGCCAGACGATGCGATTGGTCTTGACGTCGAGCGCCGCGAAGATGCCGCGCCGCGGCGCCGAGACGCGCGCCACGATGCTTCCCGAATACAGCGCTCCGGGCTCGACCGGATAGTCCGGATCGCCGCCCTCGGCCCCCCAGAGCGAATCGGTCGCGCAGATGTACATCGTCTGCGTCGCGGGGTCGTACGAGCTCGGCGGCCAGTTAACGGCCGCGAGCGGCTTCCAAAGAATCGGCTTGTCGTCCTTGAACGGCGTGAAGATGCGGCCTTCGTTCACGAGCTCGAATCCCTCTAGCGGAATGTCGATGAACTGCGGCACGAGCGCGTCGCCGATCGGGAACGGCTGCGTCGGCGAGGTGTGCTGCTGCGGCTCCTGCATGACGGGCCGCTCCTCGATCCCGATCAGCGGCTCGCCGGTTTCCCGATCGAGCAGGTAAACCCAACCGGTCTTAGCCGCCTGCGCGAGCCCTTTGCGCATCGTCCCGGCGTAAGGTGCGTCGAACAAAATGATCGGATTCGGCGAGTCGTAGTCCCAGATGTCGTGATGCACCTGCTGGTAGTGCCAGCGGTAGGTGCCGGTCTTCGCCTCGATCGCGACGATCGACACGCTGAACAGATTGTCGCCGGGCCTCAAGTTTCCGTTCAGCACCGGGCCGGGATTGCTCGTCGAAAAGTAGATGAGCCCGAGCTCCGGATCCACGGCGGGCGTCTGCCATACGCTCGCGCCCCCGTATTTCCAGACGTCGCTGTCCTGCGGCCACGTCTCGTGGCCGACCTCTCCGGGGCCGGGCACCGTGTAGAACGTCCAGCGCAACGAGCCGTCTTTGGCGTCGAACGCTTTCACGCGGCCCCGCGTGCCCAGATCTCCGCCGGCGAAGCCCGTGATCACCATGCCGTCGTAGTAGAGCGGCGCGCTCGTGATGCTGAAGCCGGTTTTCGGGTCTTCGGCTTGGATCGACCACACAACTTTGCCGGTGCGCTGATCGAGGGCGACGACCTTCGCGTCGAGCTGGCCGACGAAGATCTTGCCGTCTCCCATGCCGAGTCCGCGCGCCGCCCAGCCGCAGCATGGCCGCGCGACGTTCGGATCGATGTTCGCCGTGTATTTCCAGAGCACTGCGCCGCTGTCGAGCGAGATCGCGAACGCGTCGTTGTCGCCCGTGACGATGTAGACGACGCCGTCGTATACGAGCGGCTGCGCTTGATTCGCGCTGCGCGGTCCCATGCCGGAACCGCCGAGCGACGCGCGCCATTCCGCACGCAGGTTCGCAACGTTGTCGCGATTGATTGAAGTCAGCGGAGAGTAGCGCTGGTTGTAGAGGTTGCCGCCGTTCGTGTACCAGCCCGCGCGCGGCAGCTCCGTGAGATCGCGTGCGCGAAACGCGGGCGAGCGGGCGGTCGAGCGTTGTCCGCTCGGCAGCGAGCTCGTCACCGCGTCTTGCGCGGCCGCATTCGTGTACGCCGCCGACGCCGCGCGCGAGCTCGAGCACCGCGACTGCGATGACGGCGCCCGCCAAGCGCGTAGGCGTGAGCCATGAACGCATTGCAGTTCCCCTTCGGTTTTCGTGTGTCGGAGGCTCGAAGCCCGGCGACCCGTTCAGACATTACGGGCTCGCGCGCGGTCCGTCCAGGCGATCGCGATCGGCTCGACTCGAGTTGCAAGAATTGTGGCGCTCGAACGACACACCCAAGAACCGCCCGGTTCGCCTTGTGGCTATTCGGTGGTTGAGGCAGACTCGAAAACGCAGTCTTCAGCGACTTGCGCTTTCGAAGGGGGGATGGAAAGCGTCAGGGTCTGGATCGCTTCCCATCCAATTAAAAGAAAGGTTTCAGAGGGGGAGCCTTCCATGTCGTTTCGATCTACCACCAGTCTATCCACCGTGCAGTCGTCGATACTGCACCTTTCGCCGCTCGCGCTGGCCGTCGCGGCATCCATCGGTACGGGCGCCGTTGTGCTCGCGCAAGACGCCGGCCTCGAGGAGATCATCGTCACCTCGCGGTATCGCGAGGAGAACATTCAGACGACGCCGATCTCGATCTCGGCGTTCAGCGCTGAAGATCTCGATGTACGCAGCATCGAGAGCGTCGAGGACATCGGCCTCGTGGTTCCCAACGCCTATTTCCGCAGAAACGCGAGCAACTTCGGGCCCAACAATACGATCGGCTTGCGCGGCCTGAATCAGGTGGACTTCAGCTACGCGTTCGAGCCCACGGTCGGCGTCTATATCGACGACGTCTACCACAGCACGATCACGGGCTCCGACATGGACCTTGTCGACCTCGAGCGCGTCGAGGTGCTGCGCGGGCCGCAGGGCACGCTGTTCGGCAAGAACAGCCTCGGCGGCGCGATTCGGCTGATCTCGAAAGCGCCGCAAGGCGACGACACCGGGACGGTGCAAGTCGTAGTCGGCGACTACGACCGCCTCGATCTGAAAGGCATCGGCGACTTCGCGCTCGTCCCCGAAAAGCTGTTCCTACGCGTGGTGGGTGTGCTCAAGGAGCAGGAAGGCTACGGTGCGTCGCTCGACTTCACCTGCGAGATGATCCGGCGGGGCACGCCGCAGCTCGCGGGCATCGGCGACGGTCTCGGTTCCGGCGGCGTCGGTCCCGACAACAGCGTTCTTCTTCCTCCTCTTCCGGCTCCGGGATCGCTTCCGCGGCCTGACTTCGATACCCTGCCGGATCTGTTGCCGCCGATCCCGGTCCCCGTCGGGAGCGCCGCCGACAACGCGTTCTCACTCCCCGCTGCGAGAAACATAACGCAGGACGGCACCTGCGAGCTCGGCGAGCTCGGCGGAACGTCGTCGGACGCGGGCCGTTTCATGCTGCGATTCCTCCCGTCCGATCGGCTCGACATCAATCTGTCGATCGACATGATGAATAGCCTCGACGATCCGAACGTCGATACGCAGCTCTCGCGGATCAACAATCAGACCGACAACGACTACGACATCGGCGTCGTATTCCCTAGCTACGGCATCCGCTACACGGCGGACGACCGTTTCCTCACCGGCGACCCGTATACGAACTACGCGACGTTCTCCGACGTCGTGAACGGTCAAACGTACCCGCGCGAGGCGAGGATGGACGCCGGCGGAGTCTCTTTGGTAGTCGCGTATGACCTCACCGACAACATTGGCGCCAAGCTCATTCTGGCCGACCGCGGCTACGACAACGAGTGGACCAACGACAGCGACCGCACCCCGTTCGGGTTGACGCAAACGCACTACATTCAGAACCACGACGAGCAGCAGGCCGAGCTGCAATTCAACGGCGTGGCGGGCTCGAACCAGCGGCTCGGTTGGACGACCGGGTTGTTCTACTTCGACTCGGAGAGCCGGGCGTACAACACCACCGAATTCGAAGCGTTCAACTACACCGGCGGTCTATTGAACTTCGTTGCGAACGATGGCTATACAACCGAGAACAAGTCGGCATTCGTGCACGTGACCTACGACTTCACGGAACGGCTGCGCGTATCGGGCGGCGCGCGCTACACCGACGAGTCGAAGTCCAACACGTTCGATCACGGCCCGGCGCTGAACCGGTCCGACGTCCCGCTGATCTTCGGCGACTCCCGCACGGACTGGAAGCTCAGCATCGATTTTTCGCTGACCGACAACATGTTCCTGTACGCGCAAGCGGCCACGGGCTTCAGCTCCGAAAGTGCAACGCCGCGCATCTTCACGGTTGGCCAGCTCATGGCGCTGGCCGGCGAGGAGCTCTTGAGCCAGGAGATCGGCGCGAAGCTCGAGTTTCTCGATGATCGGCTCAGGTTGAACGCCGCGGTGTTCACGAGCGACTACGATCCGCGCATCCGGCAAACGGGCGGCGTGAATCAGTGCGACGCGCCGACGAGCCTGAATCCGATTCCGTACCGCCTGCAGGGCGGCAACTGCCCGGCCGGCACGTTCTTCGCGGGCTCGACGGGCTTGCCCTGGTTCTTCTACGACAACTCGCCGGGCGAGCTCAATGGTTTCGAGGTCGAGCTGACCGCAAGCCCCACCGACAACATGCTGATCAACTTCTCGTTCGGTCAGAACGAATACGAGAACACCAACAACGATCCGGGGCCGAACAACTTCACGTACATCGCGCCGGGATACCTGTTCCAACCCGAGTACAACGGGAGCGTAGGTTTCCAGTACGACTTCCAGCTCGGCGGCGGCGGCACTCTGACGCCGCGCATCGACGCGTTCTACCAGTCCGAGCGCCACACGGGTCCGGCCAACGCGCGGGAAGCAGCTCAAGGGGTCACGGCCAACACCTGCCCGCGGCAGTGCATTCCGGCGTACACGATCTTCAATGCACGGTTGACGTACGTGCCGCCGAACAACGACTGGCGGTTGTCGCTCGCCGGGACGAACGTGACCGACGAGTTCTACTGGCAGCAGTATTCGGCGGAGATCACGGTCAACGCCACGACCGGCGCGATCACTAACCCTGCGCCGTTCGGCCGCACAGGCGTTGCGAGCCCGCCGCGCGAATGGGCGCTGACGATCGAGAAGTCGTTCGGCCTCAACTGAGTCTCACACCTGCGCCCACCGAGGAGTAATGTTCTCGGTGGGCTGGTGGTGTCTCCGATCGCGATTTGCCCCGCGCGCCTGTCCCAATTACAGGGGAGTGACCAACATGACGACCAACCGACGCACGTTTCTGAAGATCGCCACCGCAGCGGGTGCAGCGCTCGCGGCCGGCCGCGCCGGCGCGCAGCAGGCGGCCGAGCGGCCGATGCCGCGGGTCGGTCCCGCGGGCTACAAGCGTATAGCGACCGAGGAGGCCTGGGGCACCGCCGAGCTCTTCCGCGAATGGAAGAAGGTCCTCGACGCGAAGCCTGCCGACGAGATTGGTTTCCTCGCGCTCTGGCGCAACCTCGATCCGACCGGCAACACGGGATTCACCGCCCGGCTCATGGATCTTGGCGCAAATCGTTTGGCCGCGATGGACGCCGCGGGGATCGACATGCAGATCCTCGCGCTCACGGCGCCGGGCGTGCAGGTGCTCGATCCGGATACCGGCACTGCGATCGCGGCCGACTCGAACGATCAGCTCGCGGAGGCCGTTCGCAACCACCCGACGCGCTACGCCGGCATGACGGCGATCGCCCCGCAGGACCCGCATCGCGCAGCCCTAGAGATCGAGCGCGGCGCGACGAAGCTCGGCATGAAAGGCATCATCGTGAACTCGCACACGAAGGGCGAGTACCTCGCGGACCAGAAGTACTGGGAAATCTTCGAGGCCGCACAGGCGCACGATGCGCCGATCTACATCCATCCGCGCGAGCCGTCGCCGCAGATGGTGCAGCCGTTCATCGACTACGATCTTTTGCGCGGCGACCTCGGCTTCGGAGTCGAGGTCGCGTTCCATACGCAGGCGATCATCAACGCGGGCGTGTTCGACCGCTTCCCTGACCTCAAGCTCGTGATCGGTCATGGCGGCGAGGGTATCCCCTACAACTTGTATCGCATCGACCGCACGCACTTCGTGCGCCGTCAGGATCAACGCGCGAAGAACGTGCCGAGCTACTACATGAAGAAGAACGTATTCATCACGAACAGCGGCGTGGCGTGGGCGCCGATGGTCACGTTCGCGCAACAGGTTCTCGGCGTCGACCAGGTCCTGTACGCGATGGACTACCCGTACCAATACGACATCGAGGAGGTCCACGCGATGGATGCGCTGCCGATCTCGTACGACGACAAGAAGCAGTTCTTCCAAACCAATGCCGAGCGGGTTTTCAACCTCGTGGGCTCACCCTCGTAGAAGATCGCCATGAGCTCCGCGGGCAGGAAACCCGGAGCCGACCCGGATTTCCAGTCTGACCCTGATTTCGGGCAGACTTTGACAACGCATCGAAGGGGATTCGCTATGTCGTATCGACTCGCCGTTGCTCCACTTGCAGCGCTCGCTTGCGCCGTCACGTGTTCGCATGTTCGGGCTCAGGAGCCTGCGGCACTCGACGCGCGGCTCGACGCGCTCGAGGCGCAAGTCGTTGCGGCCGAGGACGTGAGCTGCGATCAAGCGCCTGCAGCGCAGTACGGCTACTACGTCGACAAAGGCATGTGGGAGGACCTCGCCGATCTCTACACCGACGACGCCGTCGCGAACTATCCGGCCGGCGTGTACGTCGGCCACGAGAGCATCCGCAAGCACCTGTACATGAACGTCGGCGGCGGACAGGTCGGCGACAACGGACTGCCCGACAACCGCATCTACAACCACATGAACATCCAGCCCGTCGTGCATTTGGAGCCCGGCGGGCAGACTGCGAAAGGCCGCTGGCGCGCGTTCGCGTTCTTCGGCACGTTTCGGCGGCGGCGCGACCTGGGCCGAAGGCGTCTACGAGATGACGTACGCGAAGGTCGGCGGCGTCTGGAAGATCAGCAATCTCGACTACCACTCCGGTTTCGGCGCGCCGTACGCGACGGGTTGGGTGCCGCCCGAGCCGCGGCCGCCGGAGCGGCCGGCGGCCGTGGTCCGCGCAATCTGCCGCATCCGGCCGACCGGCCGCGCAACGAAGCCGTGCGGGGGCTTCCCTGCGGCCTGCGTCGGCGCCGTTCCACTACGCGAATCCCGGCGTCACCGGAGGCGCGGGCACGTGTGGACGACCGTGACGCTGCCGCCGCGCGCAGGCCGCCGCCGCGCCGCGCGCGATCGTGCGGCCGGATCTCGCCGCGCGCGCGCAGCGGCTTGCGCGACGAGCAGGCAGTCGAGAATCTGCAGAAGATCTACGGCTACTACTTCGACCGGCGCATGTGGGACGAGGTCGCGGATCTCTTCGCCGACGACGGCACGATCGAGATGGCTCAGCGCGGCGTCTACGTCGGCAAGCCGCGCGTGCGCGAGTTCCTGAACCTGCTCGGCCCCGTAGGCATCGAAGGACGGCGAGCTCAACGACCACGTGCAGCTGCAGGTCGTCGTCGCACGTCGCGCCCGACGGCCGCAGCGCGAAGGCGCGCAGCCGCGAGCTCAACATGACTGGCGTGTTCGAGCAGCCACGGCGAGTGGAGCGAAGGCATCTACGAGAACACGTTCGTGAAGGACAACGGCGTCTGGAAGATCAAGGATCTGCGCTACTTCCCGACGTTCATCTCCGACTACGACAAGGGTTGGGCGCAGGACGCGAAGCCCGTGCCGACGGCGAGCACTGAGCTGCCGCCCGACCGCCCGCCGACGAGCGTCTACGAGATCTATCCGAAGGCGCACATCCCGCCGTTCACTACGACAACCCCGCGACGGGCGCAGAGCCGCGCTATCCGCGGGCCGCGGCCGAGCCGAGCGATGCGGCGATCGCCGCGGTGCGCGCGCCCGTGAGCGCCGCAGGCAGCGGCGCGCGGCCGGCGCTCGCAGGCGCGCGACGTCGAAGCGCTTGTTGGCACGATGCCGAGCGACAAGTCGCGCGCGTCAAGGATTTCCACGAGATCGACAACCTGAGAGCGCGTACGGCTACTACCTCGACAAGAATCTCTGGAACGATCTCGCGAACTTGTTCGCCGCGAACGGCTCGATCGAGCTCGCGCAGCGCGGCATCTACATCGGCCGCGAGCGCGTGCGCGCGATTCCTGTTCAACGTGTTCGGCAAGGAAGGCCCGACCGAAGGACCGGCTCGGCAATCACATCCAGTGGCAGCCGGTGATCCACGTCGCCGACCGACGGCGAATCGGCGAAGAGTCCGCTCGCGCATGATGCAGCAGCTGAACGTTCGGCCCGCGCGCCGTCGATGGGCGCGTCGCTCGTACGAGAACGAGTTCGTCAAGGAGGACGGCGTCTGGAAATTCCGCATCGATCCACACGTTCAACACGTGGACGGCCGGCTACGACGGCGGCTGGGCGCGAGCCCCGGCCGCGGCGTGCCGGGCCCGAGCAAGACGTATCCCGCCCGACACGCCGCCGACGTTCATGTTTCAGATGTTCCCGACGGTCTATCGAGATCCCGTTCCACTATCCGCATCCGGTGACGGGCCGGCGACGGGTACGCGCGCTGCCGAATCCGGCCGCACGGCCAGCAACCGGCGGTCTCGAGGCGCCGTCGAGCGCGGCATGCCGCCGGAGATCGCAGCGCGAGCTCGCTCGATCGGCGCGCGCATCGAGGCGCAACGAACCGCCGAGCTCTATGCGCCGCTGCAGCCGAAGGAACCGTATGCGTGGCTCAGCGTCACGCGCGACGTGCAGTACGGCGCGCACGAGCGCAACGTGCTCGATGTGTTCACGACGCCCGACCCCGGCAGCCGGCAAGCCCGTGGTCGTGTTCGTGCACGGCGGCGGCTTCGCGCGCGGCGCCAAGCGTACTGCGGAAGGCTCGCCGTTCTACGACAACGTGTGCTCTGGGCGGTGGGCGCGACATCGTCGGCGTCAACACTCAACTATCGGCTGGCGCCCGAGCAGCATGTGGCCGTCCGGCATCGAGGATCTGACGGCCAAGCCGTCGACTTGGCTCAAGGCCAACGTCGCGCGCTATCGGCGGCGATCCGAGCAAGATTTTGCTCTGGGGACATTCCGCCGGCGCCGCGCACGTCGCCGACTACGTCGCGACGCGCGGCAACGCACCGGGCGCGATGCCGGCGGCGGCCGGCGCCATCCTCACGTCGGGCTTCTACGATCTCGGCAAGGAAGTCTCGGTGTGGAAGGCCTACTACGGCGAGGATGTTCGCACATACGCCGAGCGTTCCTCGCTGCCGGGCTTGCTGAAAACGCACGACGCCGCTGCTCGTCACCGACGCCGAGCTCGATCCGGAGATGTTTCAAACGCAAGCGAACCTGCTCGCCGCTGAGCGCGAGAAGATCGGCAAGCCGGTGCAGCGCGTGCACTTGAAGGGGCATTCGCATATCTCGGAGACCTTCGCCGTGGGCACGGCCGATCGCTCGCTGTCGAATCCCGTTCGCGAATTCGTCGCGAGCGTGAGCGCGGGAGGAACCTAGCAATCCGCGACCGGGTCATTTGTGTAGGAGAGCGGACCGCGCGGTCCGTGTGGGTGATGCAAAAGACAAACCTCTTGATAATCCTGCTATCCGTCGGCGCCGCGGCCGGTGCTCAGTCGCCGCCCGAGCGGCAAATGAACGTGACGCAGGGTCCCGAGCGCGTGTTCGACGAGCCGGTCGAGCAGATCCTCCCGTCGCTCGCCGGGGCGAAGCCGACCGGCGAGAATGGCCGCGTCGGCAACGAGCTCGTGTTTTGGGGCTACGAGCTTGCGGACGGCCGTGACGTATTCTTCTTTGCGTGTGCGCTGCTTCCGGACGTGAGCTGCCCGGACCGCGTGCCTTCGATCTGCACCGCGAATTCCACCGTGCTCGAGACGCGCGAGGTCGGCGGCAATGTGACCCGGCGCCGTTGCAGCGACATCGCGATCACGGCTCCCGGCAATCCGCGCCCCGGATGCACGCAGGCCGAGCAAAGCACGCCGTTGATGGTCGGCCTCGTCGCGTGCGGTTGATCCGCGGGCTGACGCCGGATCCGCGCCCTGGGGCGCACGCTCAACCGAGATGGCCTGCGCCGATCCCGAGCATCTGGCGGGCGAGCACTTCCCCTGCGCGGTGATGCTCGGCCGTCCAGCGCACGGCGATTCCGCTTTCATCGCCGCCGGTCTCGCTCGCGATCGTTACCTCGAGCTCGTCGCCGGCGCGCGCCGCGATGGGCTCGAGCAGAGGCAGATAGATCTGGTCCCAGTGCGTGCGCGGCGCGAATGGGCTGGTCGATAGAACGATGCCCGGCACGAGCGTGCACTCCCACCAGAGCGCGAAGCCGAAGATCTTCGTATTCACTGCGAGCGGCCACGCGACGCGGCCCTCGCGGTGGCTGGCGATGTCGTCGGCGAAGGCGAGCACGTCCCAGACCTTCGCATCCTCGAGCAGATCACCCGGCTCGATCGCGAATACGTACATGTTGTTGCGCGTGATCCGCTCGGCGTCCGACCAATCGAGACCGAAGCCGACGTTGCGCCAGCTCGACAGCTCGCGATCGAAGCGGTCGGAGACGATGGGCGTTGCCCACTGCACGAGCGAGTGCGGCACCAACGTGCCGCCGGGCGCGAGAAACCGTCGCGCGTCACGCAGCGTTTCGAGCACACCTTCCTCGTACGCGAAGTTGCCGAGCACTTCGGCAACGACGACATCCACCTGCGGCGGATCGGCGACATCGAGCGAGCGTTCGGGCACAAAGTGGAGCTTGTCGATGCCGTTGCGCGCGGCGATGGCCTCCGCAAGGCCGAGAACCGGGCCCGAATCGTAGAGCCACACTTCGCGCGCGCCGAGCTGCCGTGCGAGGAACGCAAGAATACCGGTGCCGGCGCCGATGTCGGCGACCGTGGTGTGATCCGCGCGGATCAGACGGGAGAGGGCCGCGCGGAACGCGTCGTTGCGGACGCGGTCGGCGAGCATCCGCCGGTGAAACTCGATGGTCATCACGGCGCAGCATAAAAGGCGCGGCGCGGCATTGACCAGCGACGAATGCTTGGGAAGTCTGGATCTGACTCGGTGCGCGGCCTACACTCCCTACAACGCACGCGAAAAAGAACCCGGGGGGATCGAATGAGGACCGCGCTTTCATTGACCGCGCTGGCCGCAGCGCTCGGCATCGCCCACACGACCACCGCGAGCGCGCAGGACGCCTGCGCTGCCCTCGCCGGACTATCGCTGACTGACACGACTCTCACGGCGACGGTCGTGCCGGCCGGCGAGTTCACGCCGCCCCCGGGTGGGCCGCCCGGAACGCCGCCGCCGCAGCCGGTGAATGTGCCGTTTTGCCGCGTCAGCGGCGTCGTCGAGCCCGCCATTCGCTTCGAGGTTTGGCTGCCCGAGAGGAGCAGCTGGAATGGCCGCTACCAAGCCGTCGGCGGCGGCGGATTCGCCGGCGTGATCAGCTATAGCGCCATGGTGTCTGCGATCCAGGCGGGCTATGTGACGTCCTCGACCGATACGGGTCACGTCGCACCGTCGGTCGAATGGCTCGGGGATCCCGGTTTGCTGCGCGACTATGGTTACCGCGCGATCCACGAGATGACCGTGAAGTCCAAAGAAATCCTCGACGCGTACTACGACAAGCCGGCCGACTACAACTACTTCAACGGCTGCTCCACCGGCGGCCGCCAGGGCCTCATGGAGGCGCAGCGTTTCCCCGACGACTTCGACGGCATCGTGAGCGGCGCGCCGGTGAACTACTTCGTCGCGACGCACTACACGCAGCTCTGGGTAGCCCTTGCCGCGCACGAGAAAGACGACGCGGGCGTGCTGGCGGAAGCGGATCTCGCGTTCGTGAATCGTGAGGCGATCGCGCAGTGCGACGGCAACGACGGCGTCCAGGACGGCGTGCTCGAGGATCCGCGCACCTGCAAATTCGATCCGCGCAAGCTTGCATGCTCGGAGAGCGGCGGCAGCGCGGGCCAATGCCTCGCGCCAGAGCAGGTTTCGGCGCTACGCAAGATCTACGAGGGGCCAAAGCATCCGCGTACCGGTGCCGTGATGCATCCGAGTCTCGTGCGCGGCGGCGAGCCGACCTGGCAGCTCGTGAATACCCCGGGGCTCGTGCCGATTCCGTACGACTATTTCGGCCGCGCGGTGCTCGGCACTCCGACCTGGGATTGGCGCAGGTTCGACTTCGATAAAGACGTGACAGTTGCAACGCAGAAGACCGGCGAGGTGCTCGATGCGATCAATCCGGATTTGATCCGCTTCAAGTCTCAGGGCGGTAAGCTGATCCACTATCACGGCTGGAACGACCAAGTGATCTTTCCGCAGGGCAGCATCAATTATCAGCAAAGCGTCGCGGACAAGCTCGCGCCCGGAAAAGGCGTTGCCGGAGTCCAGGACTTCTATCGGCTGTTCATGGTTCCAGGCATGACGCATTGCCGCGGCGGCACGGGCACCGATAGGTTCGACGCGCAAGCCGCGATCGAGGCGTGGGTCGAGCGCGATCAAGCCCCGGCAAGCATCTTGGGCAGCCGCATCGAGAACGGCAACACGACGCGCACGCGGCCGCTCTGCCCCTATCCGCAAACGGCGAAGTACGACGGCAGCGGCGACACGAACGACGCAGCGAACTTCACGTGCTCACCGTGAGCACGGGTCGACACGAAATCGTGTCAGGTACCGATTCTCGTTGAGTGGGGCAATGGGTGTCAGGCACCTTCATCCGGTGCCGTTGATAGATTGCTATGCTCGCGACGAATCGGTGCCTGACACCGATTTCCGCTTCCGCACTCAGTGCGACATCGCGTAGATGATGTAGTTGATGAAGGTGCGCATTGCGCGCGCCGAGTAGGGCTCCGGATATCCCACCGTGTCGGAGTGCTCGACGGCGTCGCCTAAGTCCATATTGTGGCAGATGGCGACCATGACACGGCCTTCGTCGTCGTAGATCCCGCGCCAATGAGCCGGCCGCCCGTCTCGCATCCCGTATTTGTCCTCGGCGGTGTCGCCGCTGTACAGGAATTGCAGTCCAGGGATCTGCGAGAAGTCCTCGACGTCATAGAACGTGTGGAAGATCGAGTCGTCCTCCGGGATATCGACGATCGGGCGATCGGGGAATACGCGTTGAATGCTTTCTTGGAAGATCTGCCACTCGACCGAGCCGTGGAAGTCGTCGACCATTAGGAATCCGCCGCGCAACAGGTACTCACGAAGCTTATCCGCCTGTGCCTCCGAGAGATCCCACGTGCCGACTTCCACCGCGTACAACCACGGCCAGTTGAACACGTCGTCGTCATTGTCGAGATTGACCGGCTGCTCGACCGAACGAGCGTCGATCACTGTGAGCCGGCGCACCATCTCCGCGATGTGGCGATCGGCGCGCGGATAGTCGATCGTCCAGCTCGTGCGGCCGTTTTCCCAGTCCCCGCCGTACGCCTGCGAGTAACGGCTCGTCGGATACATGAGCCGTCCCAGCGTCCACTCGGACGGGGTCAAGTGGTCATGGGGGAGCGGGATCATGCCGCGGAAATACTCGAGGCCGTCGTATTCCCGAAACGGCAGCGGGTCGGCGAGCGCGATACCGATCAGGGCTATGCCCGCGAGCGCGGCGGCGAGGCCGCGCCACGAGCGAGGCCTTGCGGGGCCTGGCCGCGGGCGGGTTTTCGGTTGACGTAATGAGTCCATCGGGGTGCGAGTCTCGCAAACTTTCGGGCAGCCCGTCCACGGGCTATGTCGCACAGTCTGGACAATCCTCTAGGACTGCCCCACCGGCGTCGCGTTCCATGGATCGAGCGGGTATTCTTGGCGCCCCTTTCGCGAGGCCCTATGAAAGATCTCACCCAGGATTCCATCGTCCGCAACATCGTCGCGATGGCGGCGCCGATCGCGGCCGGGATGGTATTCCAAACCCTGTATTTCCTCGTCGATCTGTACTTCGTCGCGGGTCTCGGCGACGCCGCCGTCGCGGGCGTGGGGGCAGCCGGTACGTTGATGTTCGTCATCATGGCGCTGACACAGGTGCTCGGCGTCGGCGCGGTCGCGCTGATTGCGCAGGCCGTCGGGCGCAAGGATCAGGCGGACGCGAATCTCGTGTTCAATCAGTCGCTGCTGTTCGCGTTCGTGTGCGCGGGCGTGACTTTGCTCGGCGGCTACGTGCTCACCGACGGCTATGTTCGATCGATAGCTGCCGACGCCGCGACGCAACAAGCCGGTGCGACGTATCTCTATTGGTTCTTGCCCGGCTTGGCGCTCGGCTTCGCGCAGGTGGTGATGGGCTCGGCGCTGCGCGGCACCGGCATCGTGAAGCCGACGATGGCCGTGCAAGCCTTCACCGTCCTTCTGAATACGGTTCTCGCCCCGGTGCTGATCGCGGGCTGGGGCACGGGCTACGCGATGGGCGTTGCGGGCGCTGGACTCGCGAGCACCGTGTCGATCGCGGTCGGTGTGCTGATGCTCGGCGCGTATTTCTGGAAGCTCGAAAAGTACGTGGGCTTTCACCGCGAGCTCTGGCGGCCGCGGATCGCTGTTTGGAAAAGGATGCTCGACGTCGGTCTTCCGGCGGGCGGCGAGTTCGGCTTGATGTTCATCTACATGGGCGTGATCTACTGGGTCATCCGCGATTTCGGCTCCGCCGCGCAGGCGGGCTTCGGCATCGGCTCGCGGATCATGCAGTCGATCTTCATGCCGGCGATGGCGATTGCGTTCGCGGCGGGTCCGATCGCGGGTCAGAACTTCGGCGCCGGTCAGGCGGCGCGCGTGCGCGAGACGTTCGCAAAAGCCGTGATGCTGAACAGCGTCGTGATGATCGCCGTCACCGTGCTGTTGCAGTGGCGGCCGGAAGTGCTGGTCGGCTTTTTCTCGGCGGAGCCCGAGGTCCAAGACGTCGGCGCCGGGTTTCTGCGCATGATCTCGTGGACGTTCCTCGCGCAGGGCGTGGTCTTTACGTGCTCGGGAGTATTCCAAGGCCTAGGCAACACGCGGCCCGCGATGCTGAGCTCGGCGGTGCGGCTCTCGATCTTCGTGCCGCTCGCGATCTGGCTGTCGCTGCGCCCGGGCTTCCAGCTCGAGAGCGTGTGGCAGCTGTCCGTCGCCACGGTTTGGCTGCAGGCGGCGGTGAGCTATTGGCTGCTGCGCGGGGAGTTCCGGCGGAAGTTAGTGCCGTCGCCCTCGGCTTCTGTTGTTCAACAGACACCGGCGGTGGTGGCGGCCGCTGACGGACGGTAGGCGACGAAATAGGCTAGCGCTAGCCAGCGGCGGTACGACTAGAATCGAGCGTGGCGCGCGAGATTGACGGGAGGGGCACGTGATGACCAGTCGCAAATCCGTATCGTTCGGCCTGTGCGCTCTGATGGCGCTCGCTTGCGATGCGTCGGCACAGCTGCTCGCCGCAGCCCCCGATCTAGCGAAAGACCTACGCGCCTTTCCCGTCACCGACGAGGTGCTGAAGAATCCCAACGCCGCCGACTGGCTCATGTACAGCCGCACCTACGACGCGCATCGTTACAGCCCGCTCGATCGAGATCGATCGCGACAACGTCGGCTCGCTCGAGCGCGCGTGGTCGAAGCCGCTGGCGGCCGGCCGCTCGAGATCATTCCGCTCGTCTATCGCGGCGTCATGTATCTCACGACGCCCGGCAGCCGCGACGGCGGCAGCCGCGTGTGGCGCACTGAACGCGGCGACCGGCGAGACGTCGTGGGAGTACGCGCCGCCCAAGCAGGCGGCGTCGCGCATCAAGGCGCTCGGATCTACGGCGACATGATCTACTACACGGCGCCGGCGCCGAGCGGCGAGCCGAACCCCGTCATCGCGCTCGATGCCGCGACGGGCGCGGTGCGCTGGCAAACACCGGTCATCGGTCGAGACGCACACGGCCGGGCGCGATCGTCGTCGAGGGCAAAGTGATCTCGGGCCGCGCGTGCAACACGGCGCGCGAGAACTGCTACATCGCGGCGCACGACGCGCGCACCGGTAAAGAAGCGTGGCGCTTCTACACGAGCCCCGGACGCCGGCGAGCCCGGCGACGAGTCCTGGGCCGGCAGCGCCGTCGACGGCGGCGCGCCGCCGCCTGGGGCCTGCCCGGCACCTACGACCCCGTGCGGCGACTCGTCTACTGGGGCATCTGCCAACCCGATGCCGAACACGCGCGCGCGACCGGCACGGCGGCAACGCCGACGCGATCCCGCCGCCATGCGCCGGCCGATCTCTACAGCAACTCGACCGTCGCGCTCAACCCCGACACGGGCGAGCTCGTCTGGCACTACCAGCATCTGCCCGGCGACGACTGGGACATGGACATCAATCGAGGAGAAGCCGCTGATCCGCACCGTCATCGATCCCGATCCGCGGCACGTGAAGTGGATCAATCCGAACGTGCCGAAAGGCGTCGCGCGCGACGTCGCGATCACGGTCGGCGAGGGCGGCGGCATCTGGGTCAACGACCGCGCGACGGGCGAGTTCCTCTGGGCGATGCCGTTCCCGTACGACACGCCGAATTTCATTCTCGTCCGATATCGACGTCGCGACCGGCGTCGCGCACATCAACTCAGAGGTGCTGCTGGATGAGCCCGGCACGACCAAGCTCGTCTGCTACTGGAACACGCGCAGCTTCTGGCCGACGGCGTATCCGCCGCAGCCGAACTCGCTGTACGTGCCCTTCCATCGATCACTGCTCGAGCATGACGCGCGCCGTGCCCGGCGGCGACGGCGAGCGGCGCACGAGCGGGCTGCCGGCCCGGCGCCGACCACGCGAAGTCTCGCCGGCATCGCGAAGATCGACATGCGCACGGGCGAGATCCGCCGCATCTACGAAGCGCGCGCGGCCGGCAACGGCGCGATGCTCGCGACGGCGGGCGACCTCTTGTTCTGGGGCGACATCGGCCAAGTGCTGCGCGCGTTCGACGCCGAGACGGCAAGATCCTTTGGCAATCCGAGCCGCTCGGCGCGACGATCCAGACGAGCACGATCACCTACGCTGTCGACGGCAAGCAGTATGTCGCGGTGATCAACGCCGAGTCGCTGCTCGGCGCGCCGCGACTCGCCGCGATCGCGGGCGGCGTCGAGCCGCCCGAGAATCGCGGCAACTCGATCAACGTGTTTGCGCTGCCGCGGTAGATCTCAGCGCCGATGTCAACCGTCGACAAGCTGGGACGTTGATGCTCGGATCAAGCACTCACAGGAGCGTCCGAGGATGACTGTCGAACGATTGCCCACTGGCAAGGTTGGGTTGGTCGCAAGCGGCCTCGCGACCGTGGGCTTAACGCTGGTCAGCGCCGTCGCGCTCGCTCAAGCCGGCGGGCGCGTGTTCGAGCGGCTCGACACCGATCGCGACGATGTCATCGAGAAGCAGGAGATCGAGGCCGCGCGCCGCGCCATGTTCGACCGCGCCGACGCGGACAACGACGACTACGTGACCGGCAAGGAGATCGAGGCTCTGCGCGAGGAATTCTCGGAAGCTCGCGGCCAGAGAATGCGCCAGCGAGAGGCCCCGGAGGGAGCGCGCGAAGCGGTGGCGGACCGCGTCAAGCGCCTCGATACGGACGGCGATGGCCGCATCGCCGAAGCGGAATTCGTCGCCGCCAAAGATCCGCTGCTGCAGCGGTTCGACGGCAACGGCGACGGCAGCATCACGCGCGCCGAGATGGACGAAGGCGTCGCGGAGGTGCGCGAGC
Source organism: uncultured Gammaproteobacteria bacterium (assembly GCA_963744305.1). Classification (GTDB taxonomy): domain Bacteria; phylum Pseudomonadota; class Gammaproteobacteria; order Steroidobacterales; family Rariloculaceae; genus FEN-1219. The sequence continues at coordinate 82,283 of CAVUTF010000005.1, read as the reverse complement.
AGTTTCGGCAGCGGCGCGGAACGCCGTAACTCGTCGCCGCTCGAGCGTTCAGGAGAAATAAAGCCACGCGGCCGCGACGAGGCCGACGATCACGGCGCTGAACGCGACGTCGCCGGTCCGCGACGGCTCTGCGTGCGCCGGCAGCCGGTGGCGGTGGATCGGTCAGCGGCGCGACGCGGGCGGCGTCCGGCGGCTCGCGTCCAGAGGCTCACGAGCACGAGCACGCGCCGAGCACAGCACGAACAGCAAGATCGCGAAGTGCAGGAAGTTGATCGACGCGAGCCACTCGGCCCACCCCGAAAGCGACGCGCGGTTCAGCTCGAGCACGAGCCGGCCGACGCCCAGCACGAGCCCCGTGAAAAGCGCCGCGAGCGCGCCGCGCGCGTTCGCGCGCGGCCACAGCACGCCGATCAGGAAGACGGCCGCGATCGGCGGCGAGATGTAGGCCTGCACGCTTTGCAGATAGACGTAGAGCTGCCCCGAGATCACGTCCATCAGCGGGATCCAGGCGAGGCCGAACAGCACCATCAAGACGGTCGCCGCTTGGCCGACGAGCACGAGCCGCCGCTCGGAGTGGTGCGGCGCGAGCCGCTTGTAGACGTCCATCGTCACGAGCGTCGCGCAGGAGTTGAACACCGACGACAGCGAGCTCATGAGCGCCGCGAGCAGCCCCGCGACGACGAGGCCGCGCAAGCCCGCGGGCAGCAGCGAGCCGATCAACGCCGGCAGCGCGCTGTCCGGGTCGGCGAGAGCGAGCGCGCCGCGCTGCGCGAGCACGTATGCGATGACGCCGGGCACGACGAAGATGAAGAGCGGCAGCTGCTTCAAGAAGGCGGCGAACAGCGTCGCGCGCCGCGCCTCGCGGATCGACTTCGGCCGAGAGCGTGCGCTGGACGATGTACTGATCCGTGCACCAGTACCAAACGGCGAGTATCGGCGCGCCGAACAGGATGCCGGTCCACGGGAAATCGGGATCCGACGTCGCGCGCCACAGGCTCAAGAACTCCGGCGGCGCGGCCGCGCGCAGCTCGCTCCAGCCGCCGACAGCGTTCGAGGCCGACGATCGTGACGACGACGGCGCCGCCGATCATCACGAACATTTGGAACATGTCGGAGTACGAGCACGGCGCGCATGCCGCCGATGACGGTGTAGACGCCCGTCGCGAGCACGACGATGACGGCGCCCGTCCAGAAGTCGATGCCCATCAGCGCCTCGAAGACGATGCCGCCGGCCGCGATCGTCACGGAGATCTTCGTCAGCACGTAGCCGACGATCGAGATCGCGGCGAGATAGAAGCGCACGCCGGACGAGTAACGCGCTTCGAGGAACTCGGGCATCGTGAACACGCCGGAGCGCAGGTAGAACGGCACGAACAGCCAGCCGAGCAGAAGCAGAGCGAATCCCGCGATGAGCTCGAACTGCGCCGCGGGGAACGCGCCCGACGCGCCGCTGCCGGCGAGCCCCACGAGGTGCTCGGAGCCGATGTTCGTCGCGAAGATCGAAGCGCCGACGATGAACCAACCCGCATTGCGGCCGGCGAGGAAGAACTCGGTCGGGATTCGCGCGGTTCGTCGCGCCGTGACGGAACACGACGGCGTACAGCGGCGACGAAGTACGCCGCGATGACGAGCCAATCGGCGGCGACGAGCCGATTCACAACGTTGTCCCTCGGGTGGCTGCGCAAGGCCCCGCCCCGCAAGGTATCACCTTCACGCGGGAATTCCCCCGCTTCCTTCGTGTCAGTAAATAGGTACCCAGGTCTTGTTAGCGGCTTCCCGCCTGCTGTTACAGCCGTGAAGACACCGTAGGACACGTCACCGCGGACGCGGTTCACGAGTAAAATAGCCGCACACACAGGCCGGTAGCGGCCGCGTGTGCTATTGTTCGACCCTAGACTCAGTCTCGAGCGATAAGGAGTCAGCCATGCGATTACGACCTTATTTGACGCTCGCGGCCGGCGCCGCCGCGTTTTCTCTTGCAGCGTTCCAAGCTTCCGCACACCACGGCTGGGCGGGGCAGGAGGAAGCACAGTTCGAGCTCACCGGCAAGGTGAAGACGGACGTGAGCCTCGCGGGAGCGCACGGGACGATGCAGATCGTCGACGACAAAGGCCAAACCTGGGATCTCACGTTGGCCCCAGCGGCCCGCACGGAGCGCGCCGGGTTGAAGCCGGGCGTCATTCCGATGGGCGCCGAGGTCACGATCAGCGGTCATCGCACCAGCGACAAGGGCCGCTTCGAGGTCAAGACCGAGCGCGTCACCTACGACGGCAAGAACTACGACGTCTATCCCGATCGTCTGTAACGCCTAGCCCGCGGGCGCCGTTTGGAAGGATTGTTGGCCTGGCTCGAGGCGTCCGCCTTGGGCCAGGCCATGCGCGCGTCCGGCGTCTGGGCTTACGGCGTCGTCAATCTCACGCACATCTTCGGCGTCGCGACGCTGTTCGGTTCCATTCTCGCTCTCGATTTGCGCTTGCTCGGCTTGTGGCGAAGCGCACCGCTAGCCGCGGTCGCCGCTCCCGCTGTTCCGCTCGCGATGATCGGTTTCACAGTCGCCGCTGTGTCGGGCGCGTGCTCTCATCTCCACGAACGCGACCGAATACCTCGGCAATCCGTTTCTGCTGATCAAGTTTCCCGCGATCGCGCTTGGCTTGCTCAATGTCGGCGCTACTGCATTTCCTGCCCGCGTGGCGCGGGCGCGCGCGAGCGACCCGATGTGCGCGCGAACACATGCAGCTCGCGGTCGCGGGCGGCGTGTCGCTCCTTTGCTGGCTCACTGCGGTAGCCGCGGGACGATGATCGGCTACTGGTAGAGGCGCCCGCCGGCGGGGCGCGAGAACTCTGCCCTGTGCTTGTGCGCGCCCGGGGCGGCTGCGTTTGAGCTCCAGCCACTCGAGCACGAATCGAGGAGGATGAATGAGCACTGCAATCCGACGTCATGGGAGCGCTCAGCTGCTCGCGATTCTCGCGATGGCTGCCGCAAACGCCGACGGCACGATTCAATTCAGCGATCGCTCGCTCGAGTTCTCCGAGGATGGTTTTCGACGGCGATTCGCGGTGATTCGCACGCGCGACCTCTCGGGGCCGGCGACCGTAGTGATGGAAAGCGACGGCACGGTCGGCACGGCGGTGCCGAATGTCGATTTCAGGTTGACATTACCGGCGATGCTTACCTTCCAGGCTGGCGAGATGGTCAAGGTGATCGAAGTCCTCGGTATTTCCGACAACGCCGTCGAGGGGACCGAGTACGCGGAGCTCGTCCTGACTGCAGTCACCGGCGCATCACTAGGGGCGAGCAGGATTCGGCTCGATATCACTGACGACGACGCGGTCAACGCGTCTAGCTTCAGCTTCGGCGACGGAAACTTGCGCGTGGCCGAGGGCGATGCCGTGACGGTCTCGCTTTCACATTCGACATCTGAAGCGGGCACCGTCGAAGTCTCGGCGGTTTTTGGAACTGGGACGCTTGGCATCGACTACACGGATCCTCGAGCGACCGTGGATTTCCCTGCGGGTGTGCAGCAACAAACAGTGCCGCTATTGACGATCGAAGATGCGCTCAACGAAGGCGACGAGACGATTGAGCTTTTTTTGAGCCGGCCGTCGCCGCAAGGCAACGTCGTGCGCGGGCTGGTGACCAGCGTCGTAGTCGAAGATGACGAGCCGGGACACGCCGGCGAGTTTCGGATCGAGGGCGCTTCCGGGCCGGGATTGCTCATGCCAACAGAGAACGCCGGTTCGGTGTCGTTCGTCGTGCGCCGCGCGCGCGGCCTGAGCGGCCTCGCTAGCGTCGACTACGTTACGGTACCGGGAAACCGCGGCCCGAGCTCGCAAGTCCCGGAAGACGACGACTATGTGCCCGTCACGGCAACGCTGAGCTTCCCGGACGGCGTCGCCGAGCAACGTTTCCAAGTCCGGCTTCTCGACGATCAGCTGACGAATTTTCTCGAGGCCGGCGAGTTTCGCGTCGTATTGGCGAATCCGAGCGCAGGCGCCACGATTGCGGGTGACGCAAGCTCTGTCGACGTCAGGGTGGGCGATGACGAAAATCCTTTCGCGGGTATGAGTGTCTTTGACTCTGGCGGCTCCTGCTTCGTGGCGACGGCGGCGTACGGCTCGTATTTGCATCCGCGCGTGGCGACTCTGCGGGCGTTTCGCGACGACGCATCTGCTCACGAACGCGCCCGGCCGCGCGTTCGTCGCTTGGTATTATCGCGTGTCGCCTCCGGCAGCCGCCGTCATCGCGCGTCACGACTCGTTGCGGCTCGCGACGCGCTTCGCACTCACCCCGCTCGTGTACGCGATCGCGTATCCGTGGGTGGCGCTGCTCGGCACCTTCAGCTTGCTCGGGGCGATCGCATCGATAATCGCTCGCAGTGCCGGCCGGAGCGGGCGTGCCGGTGCGCTTGTGCGCTACTCAAGAGGACACCACAGCTCGCACATCATCGGAGCCTGTGCGTCAAGGATCACTCGGCGGCCGTCCCACTTGTCCCCAGAAGTTTGAACCCCAGCAGTAGGCGAAACCGTCGGCGCCAATACCGCAGGCGAACGTGCCGCCGGCCGAAAAAGCGGTGAACGCCTGATTGCTCGCGATGCGCGTTGGAAGCTCGGCGATGTCGAGTGGTTCGATCGCAGTTCGGTGTCCCCAGCAGTACAGCTCGCCGTCCTCCGTGAGCGCACAAGTCTGTCCGTAGCCGCGGCCTAGCGTGATCCACTTCGAGCCCGCAGTGACGACCGGCAGAGGAAGCGCCACGTAGCCGGTCGCGTTTGCCGCGCCGAGCTGACCGCTTGCACCCCAGCAGTAGGCAGCGCCCGTGCTTTGCAAGCCGCAGGTGTGCGTTCCCGCCGCGACGATCACGTCGAACCTCTCAGGGCCGAGCACCGCGGTCGGCGTGAAGCTCTCGGCGATGCCCCCGCCGCCACCCGCCGAGCCCACGCCTAGCTGCCCGAACCAATTGTTGCCCCAGCAGGCCGCACTGCTCGCAATGTCGACGGCGCACGCGTGCTGATCGCCGATGCTGATGGACTTGAATTTCTGGCTGGTCGCGACCGGGCCCGGTATCGCGGAAAGTTGCGACTTCGTGCCGTTGCCAAGCTCGCCGCCGACGTTGATGCCCCAGCACCACGCCTCGCCGGCGGACGTTAGCCCGCAGGTCGAGCCGCTAGCGGCGCTCGCCGTCAACGTCGAGAACGTATGGCCACCGGCGACGGCGACGGGGGCGATGCTGTTCGTACGTGAGCCGTCGCCGAGCTGGCCGCCGAGGCCGAAGCCCCAGCAGTGGGCCGCGCCTGCGGCGTCGAGACCGCACGTGTGCCGAATGGATGCTGCAAGCGCGACCAGCTTGAGAGTGCCCTCGACGCGAACGGGCACGGAGCTGCATGCAAACATACCGTCGACGCACGTTTCCATGGGTGCGGCGCTGCCGAGTTGGCCGAACTCGTTGTAACCCCAGCAGTAGGTATCGCCACGGACTTCGATCGCGCAGACGTGATGGTAGCCCGCGCCGATGGCCGTGAATTTCAGCGTATCGCTGACCCGCACCGGCGACGGATAAAACTCCTGACCCGGCCGCTGACCGCGGCCGCCCGCGCCACCGGCGACCCCGCCACCCCCTCCCGCGCGCGGCTCGCCTCCGCTTCCGCCGCCGCAGGCTGCGACGAGCGCCACAAGCGCAGCGACCGCACAATGCTTCGTGTACATCGGTAATCTCCCGAGCGTTGGACGACTGAGCGAGCCTCGCGCGGGAGCGCTCTCGTGTCCTGAGGAGAAGACGATTTTTCTCTCGGTTTTTTCTGGTGCGTGATAAACGCGTGTCTCAAATCCGCCTACCCGATGCGGAGGGACCTTCAAGGATCAGGGCCGGGGCCGGTGGCGCGCTCCGCTGCGCCCGCGAGCGTCTGCGCTACGTACGCCGCGACGTCGCGGATCTGCTGGTTCGTCAACGCGCCCGTGCCGAACGCCGGCATGTCGTTGCGGCCTTCGCTGACGATCTGCAGCACGGCGTTGACGTTCGTCGCCGCGGCCAAGCTCGGGCCGCCGCCGTGGCCGCCTTCGCCCTGCTCGCCATGGCAGAACATGCACGCCGTGTCGTACACCATCTTGCCGTCGTCGGCGTTGCCCGTGCCGCCCGCGCCGGGCGCGAAAGTTAGCAGCGTGCCGCCCGGCTGCGCCGGCTCGAGCTCGCCGTCGAGCGAGAACAGCCAGACGCTGTCGCCGCGCGCGGAGCCCGCGAAAAAGTTGCCCGCGGAGTACGCGATCACGTGCTCTCGCCGTCGTGCTCGAACACCGTGACCGGAGCGTTCATGCCGGCGCCGGTTTGAAACTCCCAAAGCTTCATGCCGTTCGAAGAGTCGAGCGCCGTCAGGCGTCCGTCGCTGCGGCCGACGAACACGAGGCCGCCGCCCGTTGCCACCGAGCCGCTGTAGCACGGCTCGCCCCAGTGCTGCTGCCAGACGAGCTCGTTCGTGCGCATATCGAGCGCCGCGAAGACGCCGAGCGCGCGGCCGTGAAAGCCGCCGATGCCGCCCGCGATGTAGCCCGCGCCTTCCACGGGCCGTTCGGCCGTGACCTCCTGCGCGAAGAACGACCAAATTCGATCCGCCGCGCAGACGAAGAGATGACCGCTGCGGGATCGTACGAGCTCGGCGGCCAGTTCACGCCGCCCGGTGGGCCGGGCTTCACGAGCGTCGGCGCGGTCCAAAACGGCGTGAAGATCCGGCCCTGATTCACGAGCGTCGTGCCTTCGGGCGCGATCGGAATCTCTTGCGGGATGAACGCATCGCCTCGCGGATACGGCTGCGTCGGCGCGGTCGCCTGGCGCGGCTCCTGCGGCACGGGTTTCTCGTCGATGCCGATCAAAGGCTCGCCGGTCGCGCGGTCGAGGATATACACCCAGCCCGTCTTGCTCGCTTGCGCAAGACCTTTTCGCTCGACGCCGCCAATCGAAAGATCGAACAGCGTCACGGGCGAAGCCGCGTCGTAATCCCAGATGTCGTGATGCACCTGCTGGTAGTGCCAGCGATACACGCCCGTTTTCGCATCGACGGCGACGATCGACGTCGAGAACAAGTTGTCGCCGCGGCGAATGGACCCGTTGTAGTCGGGGCCCGGATTGCCGGTCGCAAAGTAGATAAGCCCAAGCTCGGGATCGACGGCCGGCGTGTTCCACACGGGCGCGCCGCCGTCCATCCAAATCTCGTTGTCCTGCGGCCAAGTTTCGTGACCGACTTCGCCGGGCCCCGGAATCGTGTAGAACGTCCAGACGTGTGCGCCGTCCTCGGCGCTGAACGCCTTCACCCGGCCGCGGATGCCGCGCTCGCCGCCGGCAAACCCGGTGTAGACGAGGCCGTCGTAGTAGAGCGGCGCGGTCGTGATCGAGTAACCCTCCTGCCAGCGTTCGGCCTGCGTCGACCAGACGACCTTGCCGGTGCGCTGGTCGAGTGCGACGAGCTTCGCGTCGAGCTGACCGACGAAGATCTTGCCGTCGCCGAGTCCGACGCCGCGGCTCGTCCAGCCGCAACAAACGGCATTGTTCTTTGGATCGAGATTCGCGCGGTACTCCCAGAGGATCTCGCCGCTGTCGACGGAGAGCGCGAACACATCGTCCGCGCCGGTCACGACGTACGCGACTCCACGGTACACGATCGGCTGCGCCTCGCCCGAGTACTGTGGGCCCAAGCCCGAGCCGCGCAAGTGCGTGCGCCAGACGCCTTTAAGGCTCGCCACGTTGCCGCGATTGATCTCGCTCAACGGAGAGTAGCGACGGTTGTACCAATCCCCGCCGTTCGTCGGCCAATCGGCGGCGGGTGGTGCGACGAGGTCGGCTTCAGCGAACGGCGGCGCGCGCCGAATCGGCTGACCTGCCGCCGGCAGCGCAAGAGCGCACAGCGCGAAAACCCAAATCGGGGTCAGGCACGGTGCCTGACCCGGTGCCTGACCCCTGTCATTTTTCACCCCTGTCATTTTTCCGGCTCCAACGTTCCGTCGAGCGCGAACAGCCAGACGCTATCGCCTTTCACGGAGCCCGCGAACAGACTGCCGGCGGAGTAGGCGACGACGTACTGCTTGCCGTCGTGCTCGAAGACGCTCGGCGTGGAATTCATTCCGGCGCCAGTTTGAAATTGCCACAGTCGTTTGCCGTCGCGCGCGTCGAGTGCGGTCAGCCGGCCGTCGTTGCGCCCGACGAACACGAGTCCGCCCGCGGTTGCGACGGAGCCGCTGTAGCATGCTTCCGCCCAGTGCTGCTGCCAGACGAGCTTGTTCGTGTGCAAGTCGAGCGCGGAGAACGTGCCCATGCCGGGAATCGCAATGCTGCCGAAGTTGCCGCCGATGTACAGCTCGCCGTCGGGCGGTCGTTCAGCGCCGATCTCCCAAGCGCGATAGGAGCTCGCGCGATCCGCGGCGCAGACGTACATGAACCCCGTCGCGGGATCGTAGGACGACGGCGGCCAGTTCGCTCCGCCGCCGATGCCGGGCTTCGCGACGACGTAGTCGGTCCAGAACGGCGTGAAGATGCGGCCGCCGTTCACGAGCGTGTAGCTTTCCGGCGCGATCGCGACGCTCTGCGGCACGAACGCGTCGCCGCGCGGATGCGGTTGCGTCGGCGCGGTTAGCTGCCGCGGCTCCTGCGGCACGGGCCGCTCGTCGATGCCGACGAGCGGCTCGCCGTTCGTGCGGTCGAGTATGTAGACCCAGCCGGTCTTGCTTGCTTGCGCGAGCCCCTTGCGCGGCACGCCATCGATCGCGAGATCGAAGAGCACGACGGGGTTCGCGCTGTCGAAGTCCCAGATATCGTGATGGACCTGCTGGTAGTGCCACCGGTAGGCGCCCGTCTTTGCGTCGAGCGCCACGATCGACGACGTGAACAAGTTGTCGCCCGCGCGCACGCCGCCGTTGAAGTCGGGCCCCGGATTGCCCGTGGAGAAAAAAAGCAGCGAAAGCTCCGGATCGACCGCCGGCGTTTGCCACACCGTGCCGCCGCCGTGCCGCCAGATCTCATTGTCCTGCGGCCAGGTCTCGTGGCCGCGCTCGCCTGGACCCGGAATCGTGTAGAAGGTCCACACGAGCTTACCGTCGCGCGCGTCATACGCTTTGACGCGCCCGCGCACGCCGAGCTCCGCGCCCGCGAATCCCGTGATCACGAGGCCGTCGTAGAAAAGCGGCGCACTCGTGATCGTCAAGCCTTCTTGCCACCGCTCCGCTTGAATCGACCACGCGACGACGCCCGTCGCCTGATCTAGCGCAACGAGCTTGCCGTCGAGCTGCCCCGCGAAGACGTAGCCTGCGCCCACAGCCACTCCGCGATTCGTCCAACTGCAGCACACGGACTTGTTGGCGGGATCGAGGTTCGCTTTGTAGCTCCAGAGAATCGCGCCGGTCGCGACGTCGATCGCAAACACGTCGTTCGCGCCGGTCGATACGTATACGACCCCGTCGACGACGAGCGGCTGCGCCTCACCGGAGTATTGCGGCGCCAACACCGGAACCCTCGAGCCTGGCTCGCCAGACGCCCTTCAAGCCCGCGACGTTGTCGCGGTTGATCGCGGTCAGCGGCGAGTAGCGTTGGTTGTACCAATTGCCGCCGTTCGTGGGCCACGAGCCGACGGGCGGCGCGACGAGCGCAGCGTTGTCGTGCGATTGGCCTGCAGCGTTCAGCGCAACGCACGCGAGAATCGGTGTCAGGCACCGATTTCTCCTACGCATCCGCGCGCCCTCGCATGGCACCGATTTACGGGTGCGGCAACATCGTGGCGACGTAGGCGCTCACGTCGCGGATCTGCTCCGGCGTCAACACCGCGCTGAAAGGCGGCATGTTGTTGCGTCCCTCGCTCACGACTTGGAGCACGACGTCCGAGTTGCGCGCGTCGACGAGCGCCTTGCCGCCGCCGTGGCCGCCTTCGCCCGCCTCGCCGTGACAAAACGTGCAGGCCGTGTCGTAAACGAGCTTGCCGGCGGCCGGATCCGGTGTGCCGCCGACGTTGCTCGTGAACGTCATCACCGAGCTCGCGGGCGGCACGGGGTCGAGCGTGCCGTCGAGCGCGAACAGCCAAACGTTGTCGCCTTTCGCGGAGCCCGCAAACAGATTGCCGGCCGAGTAAGCAAGGACGTACTGCTTGCCGGCGTGCTCGAACACGCTCGCGGGCGCGTTCATGCCCGCACCCGTCTGAAACTCCCAAAGCTTCTTCCCGTCGCGCGTGTCGAGCGCCGTGAGCCGGCCGTCGTTGCGGCCGACGAACACGAGACCGCCCGCCGTCGCGACCGAGCCGCTGTAGCAGGGCTCGGGCCAATGCTGCTGCCACGCGAGCTTGTTCGTGCGCATGTCGAGCGCTGCGAACACGCCCAAGCTCGGGAGCGGCGAGCCGCCGAAGATGCCAGCGGCGTACCGCTCGCCCGCAGGCGGCCGGGAATCGTCGATTTCTTCGGCCAGGAATTGACCGATGCGATCCTGCGCGCAGACGAACAGATGGCCGGCCACGGGATCGTAAGAGGAGGGCGGCCAGTTCACGCCGCCGCTGATCGCGGGCTTCATGATCCGACGCTCGTCGGTCCAGAACGGCGTGAAGATCTTGCCGTCGTTCACGAGCTCGAAGCCCTCCGGCGCGATCGAGATCGATTGCGGCACGAAAGAGTCGCCGCGCGGATACGGTTGCGTTGCTGCGGTCGCTTGCCGCGGCTCCTGCGGAACCGGCCGCTCGTCGATGCCGACCAACGGTTGGCCGTTCGTTCGGTCGAGGATGTATACCCATCCTGTCTTGCTCGGTTGCGCGATGCCCTTGCGCATCGCGCCGTCGAGCTGCAGATCGAACAGCACGACCGGACTCGGTCCGTCGTAATCCCAGATGTCGTGATGCACTTGCTGGAAGTGCCAGCGGTAAGTGCCGCTCTTCGCGTCCACCGCGACGATCGATGCCGAAAACAGGTTGTCGCCCTTGCGTACCGAGCCGTTGTAGTCCGGTCCAGGATTGCCCGTGGAGAAGAAGATGAGCCCGAGCTCGGGATCGACCGCCGGCGTTTGCCACACCGACGCGCCGCCATGCATCCAGATGTCGTTGTCCTGCGGCCAAGAGTCGTGACCGACTTCGCCGGGACCCGGAATCGTGTAGAACGTCCACGCGGGCTTCCCGTTCTTCGCATCGAACGCCTTCACGCGGCCGCGGATGCCGTACTCGGCGCCCGCAAAGCCCGTGATCACGAGGCCGTCGTAATAGAGCGGCGCGCCCGTGATGCTGAAGCCGTCCTGCCAACGCTCGGCCTGCGTCGACCACGCCACTTTGCCGGTGCGCTGGTCGAGCGCGACGAGCTTGCCGTCGAGCTGGCCGACGTAGACCTTGCCGTCACCTAAACCGACGCCTCGGCTGGTCCAGCCGCAGCACACGATGTCGTTCGCGGGATCGAGGTTTGCCTCATAGCTCCAGAGGATCTCGCCGCTGTCGACCGACAGCGCGAATACGTCGTCGGCGCCAGTCACGATGTAGGCGACGCCGTCGTAGACGATCGGCTGCGCCTCGCCCGAGTATTTCGTGCCGACGCCCGAGCCCTTCAGCCGCGCGCGCCACACGCCCTTGAGCGTCGCGACGTTGTCGCGGTTGATCGCTGTGAGCGGGGAATAGCGCTGGTTGTACCAATTGCCGCCGTTCGTCGGCCAGCCCGCGGTCGGCGGCGCGACGAGCGCGTCGCGCGCGAACGCCGGTGCGCTGCGAATCGTTTGCGCCGTGCCGCCGAAGAAACCAACGCGCACGCGAGCGCCGCGGCGCTGCAGAACTTCGAACCCCAGCTCATCAAGTGCCCCCTTCCTGAAATCGGTGTCAGGCACGGTGCCTGACCCCGTGCCTGACACCGATCTATTTCGTGCCTTTGTAGTGCTGCAGCCCCGGCTTGAACTTCTTGTCGTCGAGGAACGCCTTCATCGCGTCCTGCGCGGTTCTTGCCGGCGCCGAAGTTCAACGCCTCGCCCATTTTCGCGTACAAGTAATCGGCCGAGACTTCCCAATCCATGTACTTCACGCGCTTCACCGCGATCTTGATACCGCGCAGCACCGTTTGATTCTTGTCGAGCAAGGTCTTTGCGAGCTTGCGCGTGTGCGCGCGCAACTTCTTGCGCGGCACCGATTCGTTGACGAGACCCATCTCGGCCGCCTGCTTGCCGTTGAACGACTCGCCCGTCATCGCGTAGTAGAGCGCCTTACGGTAGCCGATCGTCTCGGCGGTCGCTTTCGTAACGTTGCCGGCCGGGAGGATGCCCCAGTTGACCTCGGACAAGCCGAAGGTCGCCTCGTCGGCCGCGATCGCGAGATCGCACGCGACTACCGGCGTGAATGCACCGCCGAAGCACCAGCCGTTCACCATCGCGATCGTGGGCTTCGGATAGTCGCGCAGGCGCCGCCACTGCCATTCCTCGGCGACGCGCCGCACGCTCAGGACCACCGTGTCCGGCTCGCCGTCGGTTGCGCGGAAATATTCCTTCAAATCCATGCCGGCCGCGAACGAGTCCCCCGCGCCCGTCAGCACGAAGATGCCGCAACGATCGTCGGTTGCGAGGGCGCTTACCGTGCGCGCCATCTCCTCGTTCAACTGGGGGCTCATCGCGTTGCGCTTGTCCGGGCGATTCAGCGTCACCCACGCGATGCCGTCCTCGAAGTCCACGAGCACGGTCTTCCCCCAGGGGTCCTTCTTACGAGCCATTGTCGAAGTCTCCTTCACTTGTAGGCTGATCGGCAGACCGGTCCGCCCCCGGACCAGGGTCCCGATCGCAAGTCTGATGTACGCTATGGCCTTTGGTATCAGGCGGGCTCTAGCCCCGCAATCGAAGCGGGTGCCAGTCTAGCAAGGAGTGGTTGCGGCGCAACGATTCGCTGCGCGGCTAACGGAGGCCTCGATGGACATGACCAGGCGGGACATTCTAGGAATCGGCGGCGTCGGCGCCGCGCTCGGTGCGGTGGGGCTGTTATCGGTGGTGGTACGGCGCGGCAGCGCCGACGACGCAGAGACGTTCGAGATCACGTATACCGACGAAGAATGGCGCAAGCGGCTCACGGCGAATCAGTATCAAGTGCTGCGGCGCGAAGCGACCGAGCGGCCGTTCAGCAGCCCGCTCAACGATGAGCATCGCAGCGGCGTGTTTCGCTGCGCCGGTTGTCAGCTCGAGCTCTTCTCGTCGGCCACGAAATTCGACAGCGGCACGGGTTGGCCGAGCTTCTGGCAGCCTTTGGAGAACGCGGTCGGCACGAAGCGCGACACGACCTTCGGGATGGTTCGCACGTCGGTGCACTGCCGTCGCTGCGGTGGCCATCTCGGACACGTGTTCGACGACGGCCCGAAGCCGACGGGGCTGCGCTATTGCATGAACGGACTCGCGATGGAGTTCGTTCCGGCCGAGGCCTGATTCGCGATGCTGCTGCTCGTCGTCGCGTTTCTCGGTGGTGTGCTCACGATCCTGAGCCCGTGCATCTTGCCGGTGCTGCCGTTCGTGTTCACGCGCACGGGACAGCCGTTCGTGCGCACCGGCTTACCGCTGCTCGTCGGGATGGCCATCACGTTCGCGGCGGTTGCAACGCTCGCGGCAGTGGGCGGCGGCTGGGTCGTGCAGGCGAATCAGTGGGGCCGCTGGATCGCGCTCGCGCTCGTGCTCGTGTTCGGTCTGGCGCTGCTGCTGCCGGGTCTTGCGAATCGCATGACTCGACCCGTTGTCGCGCTCGGCAACAAGCTGAGCTCCTCTGCGCGTGTGGACGGCAGCCCGGGCTCGTCGCTTTTGCTCGGTGCTGCGACCGGCATGCTTTGGGCGCCCTGCGCGGGGCCGATTCTCGGCTTGATCCTGACCGGCGCCGCGCTGCGCGGCGCAAACGTCGAGACGTCGCTGCTGCTGCTCGCATACGCGTTGGGTACTGCGGTGTCGCTCGGTGCCGCGCTGCTGCTCGGCGGCAAAGTGTTTGCCGCGATGAAGCGCTCGCTCGGCGCCGAGGAGTGGATTCGCCGCGCGCTCGGCGGTGCGGTGGTCGTGGGCGCGCTCGCGATTGCGTTCGGCCTCGATACCGGCGTGCTTGCGCGCGTCTCTACCGCGAGCACCACGAAGCTCGAGGAGTGGCTGTTCGCGAAGCTCATGCCCGATCGCGATCGCTCCCAAGACGCGGATCTGCTGCTGCCGGGCCCGGCGATGGCGGGCAATTCGGCGATGATGTCCGGGAACCCGGCCATGATGTCGGGGAATCCTGCGATGACGGGCGGCGCGGCGATGACCGGCGGCGGCGCGATGATGTCCGCGCGCGGCGCGCGCGAGTCTCCCGATCGAAGGCGCGATGCCGCCGCTCGACGGCGCCACGCAGTGGCTGAACTCGGAGCCGCTGACCGCGCAGGACCTGCAAGGCAAGGTCGTCGTGATCGATTTCTGGACCTACTCGTGCATCAACTGCATTCGCGCACTCCCGTATGTCAAAGCGTGGTACGACAAGTATCGCGACCAGGGGCTCGTCGTGATCGGCATCCATTCGCCGGAATTCGCGTTCGAGAAGAATCTCGGCAACGTGCGCCGCGAGGTTCGCGATCTCGGTGTCACCTATCCGGTTGCGGTCGACAACGACTATGCGCTCTGGCGCGCGTTCGAGAATCAGTATTGGCCCGCGCACTATTTCGTCGACGCGGCGGGCAACATTCGGCACACGCATTTCGGCGAAGGCGAGTACGACGTTTCGGAGCGCGTGATCCAGCAGTTGTTGATCGAGGCTGGACGCACGGATGCCGCAACCGGCCTCGTGACGGCCGTGGCCGACGGCGCCGCGCTCGCATCGGATCAGCTGCAGGTGCTCAGTCCGGAAACGTACGTCGGCTATGACCGCGCCGAGCATTTCGCGTCGGACGGTGGACAGGCGCACGACGCGCCGCGCGATTACACGGTGCCGGCACGCCTCGGGCTCAACGACTGGGCGCTCGACGGCAACTGGACCGTCCGAAACGAGGACGCAGTCCTGAACGGCGCGAGCGGCCGCATCGTGTTTCGGTTTCAAGCGCGCGACCTGCATCTCGTGCTCGGGCCGGCGCAAGACGGCGAGCCCGTGCGTTTCCGCGTGCGTGTGGACGGCGCGGCGCCGGGCGCCGATCGCGGCATCGACGTCGACGAATCGGGCGAGGGAACGGTCGCCGAATACCGGCTCTATCAACTGATCCGCCAATCGGACGAGGTGCGCGATCGGACGTTCGAGATCGAATTCTTGAGTCCCGGCGTAACCGCGTACGCCTTCACCTTCGGTTGACCATCGGCACCTCGAGGCTAGAGAAGAGGAGTCATCGACATGACATCGCACGAGCCATTCTGCGAACCACGAGCACGTTGACCGCGTGCCTGCTCATCGGCTGCGTGCAGGCAGCCGAGGAAGCGGTCGTCATTCCGCCGCCGGCCGTCGACGAAACGCCCTCGAGCGCGGCAACGGCGGTTGCGGTGCTCGCCGGCGGCTGCTTCTGGGGAGTGCAGGGCGTGTACCAGCACGTGGAGGGCGTGCTGAAGGCCGTGTCGGGATACGCGGGCGGCCCCAAGGCGTCCGCCAGCTACGAGGCCGTCATCGAAGGCAATACCGGCCATGCCGAAACCGTGCAAGTCACCTATGATCCCAGCAAGGTCACTTACGGGAAGCTGTTGCAGATCTACTTCTCGGTGGTGCACGACCCCACGCAGCTCAACAGGCAGGGGCCGGACCACGGGCCGCAGTACCGGTCGACGATTTTCCCGGTCGACGCGCAGCAGCGGGAGATTGCCGAGAAGTACATCGCACAGCTCGGCGCGGCGCGCGTGTTTCACGCGCCGATCGTGACGACGCTCGAGGAAGGCAAGACGTTTTACCCCGCGGAGACGTATCACCAAGATTTCCTGGTGCGCAATCCGCGCTATCCCTACATCGTCATCAACGACCTGCCGAAAGTCAGAAACCTCGAGCAGCTATTCGCCGGCATCTACCGGGATCAACCCGTGCTCGTGTTCCCGCGGCCTGCGGGGCGGTGACGTCGACGATCGCAAGTCGGCCGCGCGAGTTGTACGCTATAGCGCTATAGTTTGAGGTTACAAAGTTCGACCGATTCAGCGGTCTCGCGGAGGTCTCGTTCATGGCATACGACCTGTTGGGTAAGAACTTCGTCCCGCCCGACGTCCACGGCAAAGTCACTGGCAAAGCGAAATACGCCGAAGATTTCCGCGCAGAAGGCATGGTGTTCTGCCGACTCCTCACGAGTCCGATGCCGCACGCGCGCGTGCGCAACATCGATTCCAAGGAAGCGCTCGCGCTGCCCGGCGTGCTCGGTATTCTCACGGCCGACGAAGTGCCCGCGCAGCCGCCGCCGAGCGATCCGATCCTGACGAACGAGCCGATGTTCGTCGGTCAACCGATTCTCGCCGTCGCAGCTGTCGATGAGCAGACGGCGCAAGACGCGATCGATCTCATCAAGATCGACTACGAGGAACTGCCGTTCTGCGTCGATCCGCTAGTCAGCCTTTATCCGGGCGGAAAAGACGCGCGCATGGACGGCAACGTGATCGACAACCGCTTGACGGGCCCGCCGCAGTTGAAAAACGCGAAGTGGTCTGCGGGCGATTTCGCGCGCGCGGCCGAAGGGCAACTGCCTACCGGCGAGCCCGTGCTCGAATGGTCGTACGGCGACATCGAGGCGGGCTTTGCAAAAGCGAAGCTAGTTCTCGACGAAAGCTTCGTGACTGCGGGCATGTCGCATCACTCGATGGAGCCGCGCTCCGCGATGGCGTATTGGGAGAACGGCAAGTGCTTCCTCTACGGCTCGACTCAAAGCCAGAGCTTCGTCGTGCCGGGCCTCGCGGGCTATCTCGGCATCAGCCCCGCCGATCTCGTCTACGTGGCCGAGACCTGCGGCGGCGGCTTCGGCTCGAAGGGCGCCGCGTATCCGATCATGGCCGTGCCCGCGTACATGGCGAAGAAGATCAACCGGCCCGTGATGATGCGGATCAGCCGCGCCGAGGAGTATTTCCTGGGCGCCGCGCGCACGGGTTTCCAAGGGCGCATCCGGATGGGCTTCGACGCGACCGGCCGCGTGACGGCCGCGGATCTCTACATCGTGCAGGAGAACGGTCCGACCACGGGCTTCCCGGATTGGCCGTCCTCGGGCGAGACCGTATCGATTCTGTACCAGCCGCCCGCGATGCGCTTTCGCGGCATCGCGGTGATGACGAACACGCCGCCGCGCTCGGCGCAGCGCGGCCCCGGCCACAATCAGACCGTCGCCGCCGTCGAGCCGCTGATCGACAAAGCGGCCAAGCAACTGGGCATCGACCGCTACGAGATTCGGCGCATCAACGGCCCGAAACAGGGTGCGGTGGTCGGCGAGAATCGCGCGCCGGTCACGAGCTGTTATCTCGAGGAGGCGCGCGACAAGGCCGCGATGCTGTTCAACTACGAGCAGAAGAAAGCCCTGAGCGGCCAGCGCAACGGCTCGAAGGTTACCGGGATCGGCATCGGCCAAGCCTTCCATCCGGCGGGTTTCGCGGGATTCGACGGGCTGGTGCGCATCACGCCCGACGGCAAGACGCACATTCACACGGGCGTCGGGAATCTCGGAACCTACTCGCACACGGGCACGTCGAGAGTGGCGGCCGAGGTGCTCAAAGCGAATTGGGACAACTGCATCGTCGAGCGCGGCGACACGCGTAAAGGCTTGCCTTGGAACATCGGCCAGTTCGGCAGCAACACGTCGTTCACGATGGCGCGCACGAACTTCGCCGCGGCCACCGACGCCGTCGCGAAGCTCAAGGAAATCGCCGCGATGGATCTCGGCGGCTCGCCTGCGGACTACGACATCGGCGGCGAGAAGGTCTTCTCGAAAGCCGATGCGTCGAAGAGCCTGACGTATGCGCAAGCCGCGCAGCGTGCGATAGCGCTCGGCGGCAAGTTCGACGGCCACGAGAACCCGACCGACATCAATCCGATGACGGCGGGCGCCGCAGCGTCGCTCGCGGGAACCGGCTTGATCGGCGTCGCGAAGGACAATCATCCGATCACGGCGCAGCCCGCCGCGTTCGTCGCGAGCTTCATGCAGATCGAGCTCGATCTCGAGACCGGCCGCTACGACATCGTCGATTACGTCGCGGTTGCGGACTGCGGCACCGTGATCCATCCGCAGGGCTTGGCCACGCAGATCAAGGGCGGCGCCGTCATGGGCTTCGGCTTGGCCACGCTCGAGCGGCACATCTACGATCCGCAGAACGGCTTGCCCGGCACAGTGGGCTTGTATCAAGCGAAACCGGCCACCTACCTCGACGTGCCGTCGACGATGACGACCGACGCGGTGGATCTGCCCGATCCGCAGAGCCCGCTCGGCACGAAGGGCATCGGCGAGCCCGTGATGGGCGCCGGCGCTTCGGCGCTGCTCTGCGCGATCTCGGATGCGATGGGCGGCCACTACTTCAACCGCGTGCCGGTCACGCCTGATCAAATCGTGAACGCGCTCGCGAAGCGCTCGCAGTCGCATCAGCCGCTGCAAGTGAATACGGCGTAGCCATTAAACCAACAACGGCGGCGGCGCTTCGATGGCAAACCGCGAGCCGGATCGCTCCGCAACCGGGCAGCAGCCGACGGTTGCCGAGCGTCAGGGAGGAGCTCGAGCGCGTGCTCGCTAGCCCGCTTTTCGGGCGTGCCGGTCGCTCGCGGGACTTCTTGCGGTTCGTCGTCGAAGAGACGCTCGCCGGCCGTGCCGAACGCTTGAAGGGTTATACGATTGGGGTCGAGGTCTTCGGCCGTCCGCACGACTTCGATGCGCAAGCCGACCCGCTCGTCCGCGTCGAGGCGGGCCGGCTGCGGCGGCGCCTCACCGAGTATTACTACCGCGCAGGCCGGGACAATCCCGTGCGCATCACGCTTGCGAGCGGCAGCTACGCACCGGCGTTTGCGAGCGTTCCGGGAGCCGCACCAGTAGCCGTTGCACCCGCGCGGTCGCGCCATCCGCTCGTTTGGCGCGGCGTCCTCGGCGGCGCGCTCGTCGCGATCGTCGCCGTCGCGACGTGGGCGATGTGGGATCGAGCCTCGACGACGTCCGCACCACCGGAGGTGGCCCGTGCCGACGTCACGGCGCGCAGCGGCCCCGTCGCCGCGTTGGGACCGCGGATGCTCGTGCTGCCGTTCGCCAATCTGAGCGGTGATCCCGGATTGGACTGCCGTCGCGGGCGGCACCACCGAGGAGACGATTCGGGCGCTCGTGAGCTACAACATCTTTGCCACCGCGAGCACGTTTGGCGGCGCGCTCGAATCGGCCGAGCTCAGCAAGCTCCGGAACGATTTCCACGTGGGCTACGTGCTCGCCGGCAGCGTCAGGTCCGCCGAGGATCGTTTGCGTGTGACTGTTCGCTTGATGGACACCGAGGTCGGCACACAGCTGTGGACGCAGACGTTCGACGAAGTCGTGCAGCCTGGAAACGCGGTGCTGTTGCAGGAGCACATCGGCGAGACCTTGGCGAGCGCCCTGTCTTCACCCTTCGGTCCCGTCTACGCAAACGAAATCGGCGGCATGGCGGCACGGTCCACCGCGGACCTCGATCCGTACGGATGCCTGTTGCGATTCTACGAATATGCCCGGTACTTCGATCCGGCTCGCCACACGCAGAGCAGGAATTGCCTCGAGCGCGCCGTCTTGAGCGATCCGCGCTTCGCACCCGCGTGGTCCGCGCTCGCGGTGGTCTACTTGCATGAGCAGATGTTCGGCTACGACCCGCAGCCGGACCGCGAGCCCGCGCTCACGCGCGCGCTGGAGGCCGTGCGCACGTCGCTCGACATCGACGGCTCCGGCCGTGTTGCAGCCGTCGCGCTGGCGGGCATTTGGCTCGTGCGCGGCGACGACGCCGAGTTTCACGAGGCCGCCGAGCGGGCGCTCGCGATCTCCCCGAAGCATCCCGCGTTGAGCATGTTGACCGGCTATTTGCTCACCGTGGCCGGCGATTGGCAGCGCGGCGTACCGTTGCTCGACGATGCTCTTCCGCTGACTCCAAACGTTCCAGGCTGGGCGAACGTCGCGTACGCGTTCCGCTATTTGCAGACGCAGGACTACGAACAAGCGCTCGATTGGTCGCTGCGCAGCGATGCGCCTGACTGGTTCGTCACCTCGATGACGGTAGCTGCCTCGGCCGCGCTCGCAGGGCGGGAGGATATCGCCGAACGCGAAGTGCGGCGCCTGCTCGAGCTGTATCCCGACTTCGAGCGCACCGGCCGCGAGCAACTCGGCAAGTGGCACATGGACGCCGCGCTGCTCACGACGCTGCTCGACGGCTTGCGCCTGGCGGGGCTGCAGATCGCTTAGTCCGCCGACGGCTCATCGCTAGCCGTGCATGCCGCGAGGCCAGCAAGCGCGGCCGCGAGGCGGTGGTCTTTTTTGCAAACCCTCCCGGGAAATGGGTGCAGCGGACGGCGCGCACGCGGACCTACTATCCCAATCGTGGGGAACAAGCAGTTCGTGAGTCCGTTCAAGTGCCGCATGTGGGACATGCACGACAGGCTCGGCGAGGAGGTGACGCCGGCGTCCTGCGCATCACTGATCGAGAGCATGAACAAGCATGGTCAGAAGCAACCGGCGCTCGCGCGCCGCCTCCCGCGCGACGGCGATCACGAGTACGAGCTCATTTACGGTGCGCGCCGCTTGTTCGCCGCCCGGCACCTCGGCGTGCAGCTGCTCGTCGAGCTTCGACAGATCGACGACCGCGCCGCGTTGATCGAGATGGACATCGAGAATCGAGTGCGCATGGACATCAGTCCATACGAGCGTGGGGTGAGCTACAAACGCTGGCTTCGCGAAGGGCATTTCGCGAGCCAGATCGAGATCGCCAAGAGCCTCGGCGTGTCCGAGGCGCAGATCTCGCGGCTGTTGCGATTTTCCGAGCTGCCGGCTGCGCGTTGTGGCCGCATTCGAGTCGCCGCGCGACATACGCGAGGAATGGGCCGTTGTGCTGGCGAAGCGGTGCAGAGACTCGGCGGCTCGCGAGTCGCTCGTTCGCCGCGCGCGCAGTTGCGCAGCGCTCACGCCGCGGCCCGGCACCCAGCAGATCTACGAGGCGCTCGTCAACGAGGGCCCGCTGCGAATCATCGCTGCCCGTCCACGCGACCAGATCGTCAAGAACGCCGCCGGCGCGCCGGTGCTGCGCGTGCGCATCCGTGCGAAGGCGGTACACCTGATCGTGCCGCGCGACAGAGTTACGCCGGCGACGCTCCAGGAGCTCACGGCAGGTATCACGAACCTGCTCGCGGCGAGCACGTGAGCTAGTCGTGGATCTTTCCGGTCAGTGTGTAGAGCGGCTCGAGCACCCACTCATACAGGCGTCGAGTCTCCTGGAGCACGTCCGCCTCCACCGCCATCCCGGCCTGGAGTGCGTGGCTTTCGCCGTACGCGCCGACAGTCTGAGAGGCGAGCTCGACCGTCACCCGATATAGGAGCTCTCCGCTCGGCGGACCGACGCCGAGGTCGGCAGGCGTCGCAGCTGCGCGCGAGACCGAGCGCACGATGCCCGACATGTGGCCGAATCTCTGATAGGGGTACGCTTCGAAGCGCAGCAGCACACGATCCCCCGCTGCAATGAATCCGGCGGCCCGGCTCGGGGCATCGAGCTGGGCCTGCAACGTCGAGCTTGCCGGCATGATCGACAATAGTCGTTGACCGACGTCGACGGCCTGGCCGACTTCGACGCCGATCAACGTCGCGATGCCGCGCTCGGGCGCTTTCACCGCGATCAGACGCCGCGTTTCCGTTTCACCGCGCTCGCGGCGAAGCTCCGAAATGGCGCGCTCGAGCTCTGCGATTCGATTTTGATGCTCGAGGGGCGACGCTGCGCGTCGCGCCGCGAGATCTGTGAGTTGCCGGGCGCTATCCCGCTCCTCACGCTCGAGCGCGTTCAGGCGCGATCGCTGCTCGAGCACGTCCGCTTTCTTGGCGGCAAGCTGCTCGGCCGAAGCGAAGCCGCTTTCCTCGATACGTTCGTAACGCAGCGCGGTTTCCTCGGCCAGCGCAGCGCGCTCTCGCTGCGTCCGCACCGTCGCGCGGAGGCTCGAGATTTCCGCCTCGAGGTCAACCGTCATCCGCTCGAGAGCCGAGCGTTCGGTGAGCTCCAGCGTTGTGAGCGTCTCGATCTGCTCGTGCAAGCTGCGTTCCTGCGCGGCGAGCTGGCGGGCCGCGAAGTCGTGAGCTTCCTCGCTCGTGCTGCTGAATCTCTCGCTCGCGACGAGATACACCACGTCGCCGGCTTCGACCGCGGCCCCTTCGTCCACGTTCTTCGCGACTATCGTTCCGAACTGCGGAGCCGGGATTGCGATGACACCGCGATCAGGCGAGAGGCGTCCCTTGAGCGTCGTGTGGCGCGTGTATTGGCCCCAATAGCCGAAGCTCGCGAGCGCAGCGCCGATCAGAAAGGCTGCAAAGCTCAGCAGGCGATACGATACCGGGCTCACGAGCACGATCGTGCCGAACGGCGTGATGCTCTGTGCCCGCACGGCTTCCGGGCGGAATAGCGGATTTGCGGCGGGCGGCAATCGAGAATCTTTTCTTCGCAGGAGGTGGGATCGACACTAACACCTCGATCTGCGGCGAAACGAAGCGTGAACGTCGGCAGAGTGCATCGAAACGCGCCGCCCGTCGTCGATGCTTCAGGAGACGAGTATGGCGCTCAGTCGATTCGGTGCTCTCTGAGCCTGCGCATATCGATGACGAAGTCATAAACCTCCGGGTGCGGCACGTAGAGCCCCGACGCGAACGTATAGCTCGCGCCCTCCGGCAGTCCTTGCGGAAAGCGCGCGCGCAGTGCCGTCTTGAACATCTCCACGGTGGCCCAGTCCGAGTTCGACGACAGCGAGCCGAACTCGTCGGCGAAGATTTGGCGCGTGGAGCGATCCTCGATGGTCGGCCGGAGGACATAGACGTCGGTGGGCCGCCGCCCGTGCAACGGCATGTGCATAACGGCATCGCGGACGATCGCCCATTCGCGGCCCTGCGGCTGCGCGATCAACAAATACGAATGTCGGTTCGCGAGTACGGCGCCGGCACCCACGAGCAGCACGAGCGCGAGGGCAGGCGCGGCCGGGTGCAGTTTGCCGGCTTCGCGCAGCGAGCGGATCGCATAGACGACGAGCACGACGACCAGGCCGGCTAGTGCGAACAGCGTGCGGTAGCCCTCCGTGCGGCTCGAGGCCGCCAAGCTTACGCCGTGCGCCACGAGCGGCAGTCCGAGGGCGCAGAATAACCAAGTCGCGTGCGTTGTGCGGTCGCGGCCTACGAAGCGGTAGCCGAGCGCAATCAGCATTGCAACGAACGCCGCCGCCGCCCAAAACGTGAGCGGCGTGTCGAAGCGGTCGCGCAGCGCAAAGAGCGCAAGCGCGTTTGCCAGCGGGTCATAAATGAACCACCAGATCTTTCCGATCGGGTCCGGCTCGAACTCGATCGCCGGGGAGGGCGGCAGGATCCCGAGCGCGAATAGGAGCTCCATCGCGAGCAGCGCG
Source organism: uncultured Gammaproteobacteria bacterium (assembly GCA_963744305.1). Lineage (GTDB taxonomy): Bacteria > Pseudomonadota > Gammaproteobacteria > Steroidobacterales > Rariloculaceae > FEN-1219. Next base: position 58,811 of record CAVUTF010000005.1, on the reverse strand, counting down.
AGGCCGAGGCCGCCGATCATCGTTGCGAGATGCGCGGCCGTCCAGCGCATGCGCGGCGCGAGGTCGTCGCTGCGCACGAGCAGAAGCCCCGCGAGCGGCACGACCGCAAACGCTACGTTCGATTGATAAATCAGACCGGCGAGCAAATAGAACGAGACGCCGGCCGTCCAAGACGCGTACCGCTCGATTCCGGCGCGGCCGAGCGCCGCTTCGGTCGCCCGAAAGCCCAAGAGCGCAAAGACCAGCGACAACGCGAGCGGCCACGCGATCGACCAGCCGACGATGACCTGCGACGAGGGCAAGAACGTGATCGCCAGCCCGACGGCAGCGGCCTCCAATGGCGACCAACCGGCTCGGTGCAGCAGTTGGTACACGAGCACGGCGACCACCGTCAGCAGTCCTAGGGCAGTGAACCGCAGCCACGCAAGCTCCGGAACGTTGTCCACCTGCTGCACTGAGGCGACGAGCAGCGGCCCGTACACGGGCCGGCCGTACGTCGCGGTGAAACGCATGACGTTCAGCGGAACGTCGCGCACCTCGCGCAGATACGCGTAGTCGTCGCGAAAGCCGTGCTCGTGAAAGACAGTCTGGTAATAGACCGCGAGCGGGATTACGCATAGGAGCGCCAGGCAGATGAGATTGCGACGCGCCAAGTGCGTCTACTTCCGAGCGACCACGCAGTACTGCGCGCCGAGAGGGAGCCACGTGAGCCGCTGCTCGAATGGCCGAAGGCCGCGCAGCTGATGCGGGAAGAATATCCGGTACTTGATGCGCGGGGCGGCGAACCCGGCTTGGTGCACGCGGCTGCGCATGGTTCCAGCCAGGATCAGGCGCGCGTTAACGTCGAACGGACAAGTATTCACCGCATGCCGCGTGAGCGGGTTGAGCGGATTGTGCTCGAAGATAAAAAGAAATCCGTCGCGCTTGAGCACGCGGTAGAGCTCGCCGAGCAGAGCGACGTGCTCGTGGTGCGGAATATGGTGGAACACGCAGGACGCGAGGCCGACGTCGAACGTCTCGGCTGCAAACGGAATCGAAGCGCCATCGAAATGCTCGAACCTGGCCGCCGTCCCATGCTGGGCCGCGCCGAGCGCCAAGCTCTTCTTCGATACGTCGATGCAAGTAACGCTTGCCGTCGGCAGGTGGCGGCGGAAAAACGGCACCGAGTAGCCGACGCCTGCGCCGAAGTCCAGCACGGCAGGGCGTGTTGCTGCAGCGCGCTCCCGCTCGAGGGCCGCGGCGATGTCGATGACCTTGTACTCCGCGAAGTACTCGGGCTCCTCGCCCGTGATCTTGATGTTCGCCGCGTGGAGGGTGCGGTACTCCGCCGCGAACTTGTCGAATTCCGCTTCGTCCATCGCGCTCTCGAGCTAAACGTCACGATAGGAGATCAACGTGAGGCCCCGCGCGCGCAGCAAATCTTTGACGCGCGCGCTCGAGAGCGCCGCAACTTCTGCGGCCCAAGCATACCCCCAATGGCGATACGGGCTCGCCGGATCATTCTCGCCGGGATGGCACATGAGCTCCGTGGTTCCCGTCGTGCCCACGCGCTCGAGTACGGTGACGAGATTTTGCTCCGTGAGCCGGCCTCCGAAGTAGAAGCCCACGAAGTCGTCCGTGCGTTTCAGCGCACGCAGCGGCGACAGCGCGCAGAGCAACTCCACGAGCGACTTCTCCGCCACCCGCCGAATGCCGCGCAAGTCCCGCAACATATACGCGCGAAGCCGCTCCGCGGGATGGCGCACCGCGCGGATGCCGTGCCGTTCTGCAAGCTCCGCCACCACATGCGCGACGCCGGGCAGCATGTGCACGTGCTGGTGACCGTCCAAGTGGCTGATCGGCAGCCCGGCGCCTGCTGCGCGGCGGATCTGCGCGTCGAGCTCGGCGCGTACCTCGGCAAGTTCGATCCGGCCCTTGAGATAGCGCCGCCCGAACGCAATGGCGTGCGGCGGGAAACGGCCATCGGCCCCGACCAGCGTAGGCACCGCCGCGGCATCCATGAGCGGCCGATGCTCGGTCAAGGTGAGGTGCACGCCCACGTCGAGCGAGGGGTTCTCGCGCGCGAGCGCGGCGGCGTGCTCGAACGCGTCGCCGGTCACCATCAAGGACGCCGACGTGAGGATCCCGTCGCGATGCGCGGCGACGACTCCGCGGTTTACGGCTTCGGAGAGACCGAAATCGTCGGCGTGAACGATGAGCCTGGCTTTCTCGGTGGCCGTCATGCGGAATTACCCGAAGGCCACGGCTGTGGCGCGAACGCCCAGTACTTGCAGCCCAGGTAGTTCAACGTCATGACGACTATTGTCATCGGCACCCAAACAGCGAGCTCGGGATAGCCGCGCACGTCGACGAACTGGAACATCGTCGCGGTGGAGAGCGCGAGGCTCGCAAGATTCACGCACCACGAAGCGCAGCGCTTGAGCCGCCGGATTTCCGCCTGCGCGAAACGTCCAAAAGCGGTTCAGCAAGAAGCTGTTGATCATGCCCGCGGCGTACGCGGCGACGTTCGCGACCGCGGCTTCGGGCAGCCGCATGCGCAGCGGCTCGGGCAAGTAATTGAAGGTGAGATAGAACGCCGTGAAGCTTACGACGAAGTTGGTGCAGCCGACTAACGCGAATCTCGTCGCTGGATGAAGCGGCATCGGTGCGTTTCATCCGTCCGCGTTCAAACGTCGGCGCGCACATCGGACGGCAACACGCGCTCGATGCGTTGCCGGCGCGCGGCGATCGCGGGTTGCGTGGTCTCGCGCACGAGGAACCGCGGGCGTCCGCGCGTTTCGACGACGATGCGGCCCACGTATTCCGCGAGGATCGCCAGGAACACGAACAGCACGCCGAACAGGAAAGACACGATCGCGACGGAGGACGCCCATCCCGGAATCGCGTCACGGTCGAGCCATTTGCCCACGATCGCATAGCCGACGCCCAAGAAAGCGAGCGTCGAGGACAACAAGCCGAGCAGCACCGCGATCCGCAACGGCACGAGCGAGAACGAGCTGATGCCGTGCCACGCGAGCGTGAGCATTTTGCGCAGGTCATACGAGCTCGTGCCCGAATGCCTCTCGCAGCAATCGAACGACACGCTTGCCGTGGCGTACCCCACCCAATGCACGATGCCGCGGAGGAATAGTCCTTCTTCCTTGAATTTCAGAATCTCGTCGAGCACCTGCCGATCGAGCAGCCTGAAATCCGCGGCACCGGCCTCGATCTGCACGCCGCTCAGGTACGAGAACAACCGATAGTAGAGGCGAGACGTCCAGCGCCTGATCCGCGACCTGCTTTGCGGGTCGCGGCGAATCGCGTGCACGATCTGATAGCCTTCGCGCCACTTGGCGATCAGCTGGGGCACCACCTCGATCGGATGTTGCAGATCCGCGTCCATCGAGATCACGGCGCTGCCCCGGGCGGCCGACAGGCCGGCGAGCAGGGCGTTCTGGTGGCCGAAATTGCGGGCGAGGCGCACGCCGCGCACGCGCGCGTCGCGCTGGTTCAATTCGGTGACGACTTTCCAGGTATCGTCAGTGCTGCCGTCATCGACGACCAAGAGCTCCCAGTCGGCGGATTCCCAGCCCGCGAACAGCACGGCGAGCTCGGCGCGAAGCCGGTCGTACAGGACGCCGATGTTGCGTTCCTCGTTGTGCGCTGGTACGACGATGGAGATCATTCAATAAAAGAGGCAAATTTCAAGCCAATGTCCCCGCGGCTGTTGGACCATATTCCGCTCGGCTCGTTCTATCAAGGGGCTCGCCAGCGGGGACGGCGCTAGTTGGCGAATCCGCCTCTTGCCGTGTTCTCAACGCTGCCCCTGAAGGAGCGGCTATTCGTGCGCGGCAGGATGTCCTCGGCGCCTCTGGAGGAGCTTGCGGCGCGGGCCCGGGGGGCGTCTCTGCTCGACGTAGGCTGCGGGCACGGCGTGCTGGTTGCGCTGCTCGCCGTGGGCCATCCCGAGCGCCGCGTGGTGGGCATCGACCCCGACGCGCGCAAGATCGCATGGGCGAAAGCCTCAGTCGGCCGGGAGCCCAACGTCGAGCTAATCGGCTGCACGATCGAGGCTCTGGCTGTGGCGCGGCCGGCCGCCTTCGACACCGTGCTCGTCGCCGATGTCTTGTATTTGCTCGCCGCTCAAGCCTGGCCCGCCTTCCTGCAAGCGGCCCGGCGGCTGCTGCGCCCGGGCGGCCGCCTTGTGCTGAAGGAGGCCGAGGACGACGGCTCGTGGCGCGTGACGAAAGCGCTGCTCCAGGAGAAGCTCATGGTGCATTTGCTGCGGCGCACGCAGTCGAGCGGGGCGGTCGGGTTCGCGCCGCGCGCAACCCTCACGGCGGCGCTCGCGGCGGCGGGCTTCGCGGTCGAGGAAACCGTCGCGCTCGCGCGCGGTTATTCGACGCCGCACGTGCTGTTCACGGCGCGCGCAGCATATCGTGTCGGGGTCAGGTCTTCCACCGGTCCAGCAGATTGCAGGGCCGACGGTTGGTCCTGACCCCGGTTTCGGTTAGCTATCGCGCTCAGCGAGCTCGAGCAGCGCGCGGGCGCGTTTTACGACGGGCACATCGATGACCCAGCCGTCGAGGGACGTCGACGCGCGGCCGCGCAGCTCGGCGTCCTCGTACGCCGCGATCACTCGCCGGGCGTGCGCGACCTCCTGCGCCGACGGGGAGAAGCACTCGTTGAGCGTTTCCACCTGCTCCGGATGAATCGCGAACTTCCCCTTGAATCCGAGGCTCTTGGCGGCGAGGGCGTTCGCGCGCAGGCCGTCCGGATCGCGCAGCTTGAAGTAGGGCGTATCGAACGCGAGCACGTGCGCCGCACGCGCGGCGATGCAGAGCTGCGAACGTGCGTAGACCACCTGCGACTCATCTTCCAAGCGCTCGATTCCCATGTCGTTCGTGAAATCCTCGCCGCCGAAGGCGAGACCGAGGATCCGGCCGCTCGCGCGGCAAATCGCCGTGCAATTGACGATGGCCTCCGCGGTCTCGATCCATGGCACGAGCTGCACGCTCCCTGCCGCAATGCCGGCGCGCGCTTCGAGCTTCGTCAGGAGCTGCGAGATCGTGCTGATATCGCCCGCCGTGCGGATCTTGCCGATCGACACGGCGCGGATCTCGCGGCCCACGACGGCGGCGAGATCGTCCTCGATGAAAGGAGTGTCGAGCGCGTTCACACGCGGGATTACGGGGATACCCGTCGCCGCGAGCTGCGGCAGGAAGCCGGCGATCGTCGCACGCGCGTTCGCCTTCTCGGCCTCCGGTACCGAGTCTTCCATGTCGGGCACGAAGGCATCGGGCTGCAGAGCGAGAGCCTTCGCGAGCATGTTCGCCTTGTTGCCCGGCACGAACAGCAGGCTTCGCAAGATCGTCACGAACGCGCTCCTTCGTTTACGGCGAGGACGAGCTTGCCGAAATGCTCGCCGGCCTCCATCGCACGGTGCGCAGCGGCGGCCTCCTCGAGTGGATAGACGCGATGGATCAACGGCGCGATTGCGCCGGAGGCGAACAACGGCATGACCGACTCGCTCGAACTGCCGGATGATCGCGGATTTTTCCGCGACGCTGCGCGGCCGCAACACCGAGCCGATAATCGTGAGCCGCTGCACGAGCACGCGGCCCATGTCGAGCTCGGCCTTGCGCCCGCCCATGACGCCGATGGATGCGAGCCGCCCGCCGATCGCGAGCGACTTCACGTTCTGCGCGAGATATGGGCCGCCGATGTGGTCGAGAATCACGTCGACGCCGCGCTTGTCCGTGTGGCGGAGCACGGCCTCCGCGAAATCCTGGTTGCGGTAATCGATGACGAGCGCGGCGCCGAGCGCGGCGACGCGCTCGATCTTGGCCGCCGAGGCCGTCACGAGCACGCGCGCGTCGGGCGCGAGCGCTTGCACGATCTGCTGCGCGGCAGTCGTGACGCCGCCACCGCCGCCGTGCAGCAGCACCGTCTCGCCGTCCTTGAGCCGCGCGTTCAGGAACAGGTTCATGTAGGCGGTGATATAGGTTTCGCAGATGCAAGCCGCCTGCGCGAAGCTCAAGCGCTCGGGGATCCGCATGACGTGGCCCGCGTGGGCGGCCGCGAGCTCGGCGTAGCCTCCGCCGCCAAGCAGCGCGAACACGCGCTCGCCGCGCGCAAAGCCCGTGACACCCGGGCCGAGGGCTTCGATGACGCCCGCCGCTTCGAGTCCCAAGATCGGCGACTCGCCAGGCGGCGGCGGATAGTTGCCCTGGCGCTGGACGACGTCAGGGCGATTGACCGACGTCGCCGCTACGCGGATCAGCACGCGGCCTTCCGTCACCGCGGGCGGCTCGGCGGAACCGATCTTCAGGACCTCGGGACCGCCGAAGCCGTCGGTGACTACTGCTTTCACGCTGGGTCTCGTCGCGCCGCTTGTTGAGGTCAAGCGATCTACATACTATACCGCCGCCCGCAACGGGCACTTGCGAAGGATTTCGCCAGAGGGACCGCCGTGTTCGAGACACTGAAGCCGCTGCCGCCGGACGCGATCCTCGGGATCATGACGCTGTTTCGCGCGGACCAGCATCCAAAGAAGATCGATCTTTCCGTCGGCGTCTATCAGGACGAGAACGGCCTCACGCCCGTGCTCGCGAGCGTGAAGCGCGCCGAGCGCACGATCATCGACGCGCAGAATTCGAAAACCTACGTCGCGATCGCCGGCAACGCGGGCTTCAACCGCGGCATGGAGGAGCTCCTATACGGTGCCGACCATCCCGCGCTGAAGGCGGGCAGGGTAACCACGGTGCAAACGCCGGGCGGCAGCGGCGGCTTGAGCGTCGCCGCGCACCTGATCCAGCGCGCGAAGCCGAACGCCGCGCGTGCACATCAGCGATCCGTCGTGGCCGAATCATCTGCCGCTGCTGAAGCTCTCGGGCCTCACGCTCGAGACCTATCCGTATTACGACTACAAGCGCCATCGCGTGGACTTTGAGGCGATGACGGCGAAGCTCGAGCAAATACCGGCGGGGGACCTCGTGCTGCTTCACGGCTGTTGCCACAACCCGTGCGGCGCCGATCTATCGAAGGAGCAGTGGAACGCGCTCGCGGATCTGTTCGAGCGGCGCGCGTCTGGTTCCTTTCATCGACTTCGCGTATCAGGGCTTGGCCCAGGGCCTCGAAGAGGACGCGTACGGCATTCGGCTCATGGCGCGGCGTTTGCCGGAGCTGGTAGCGGTGACGTCGTGCTCGAAAAACCTCGGGCTCTACCGCGAGCGCGTCGGCGCGGCGACCTTCGTGTCCGAGAGCGTGGAGAGCGCGAAGCTCGCGCTCATGAACGTGTCCAACGTCGCGCGCGGGATTTACTCGATGCCGCCGGATCATGGCGCTGCGATCGTGGCGCAGATTCTGCATGACGCGAAGCTGCGGGCGCTGTGGATCGACGAGCTCGCGCAGATGCGTGAGCGGCTGAGCGGCTTGCGCGAGCTGCTCGTCGGCCGAGCTTCAGGAACGCGAGACGCCGATCGACTTCTCGTTCATCGCGAAGGAACGCGGCTTGTTCTCGTTCCTCGGGATCACGAAAGAGCAGGTCGTCCGTTTGCGCGAGGAGTTCCACGTCTACATGATCGAGTCGAGCCGCATCAACGTGGCCGGCATCAACGACGCGAACGTCGAGTACGTCGCCGACGCCATCGCCGCAGTCCTCGAGTAGGAGGGTCAGGCACCGGCGTCAGGCTACGATGTCTGCGCGGCCTGCTCATCTTGAAATTGCACCCACTCGATCGGCCGGGCGTAGTGCATGATGATTAATTAACCGCCCTGGTCATTCATTGTCACGCGAAGCTCTGGGAACTCCTGTGCGTCGAAACGCGGTTTCGGGCCTTCGCGCAGATAGGCGTCGAAGAACTTCTGAGACACCGCGTTCACGACATCTACTGCTCGCATGGGGTCGATAGGTCCGTTGGCACCCAGCCATTTCATGAATGGCATGACGAAAGTCATGTCGCAAAAGTCCCCATGCCCGGCGCCTTCGACCAAGACCTCGTAGTAGTCACTCGTGCTATTCACTAACAGGTGCTCGCCGTATTTCTTGTTGGGAGCACTGACCATGCTCAGGAAGGGCGTTTGCAATGGTTGCCGTTGATACTGTCCGAACAATCCGCCATCGAGATTGACGCCCGCACGGCAACGTGTATCGACCTTGCACACGTCGATAACAGTGGCGCCGCCAAGCGACATCCCCAACAAACCGATCCGATTGGAATCGACTCGCTCGAGGAGCGCTGCCAATTCCGCAGGCCCTTTCGTGGGCGTGTCGATGACATCCAGCACGAGCCGCACGTCGGCTGACTCGAATCGCCACTTGTTCGTTCATGCTGACGGCCCGTTCACCCAACTCGAACACGATCTCCGCCCGTTCTTCAGCACTATTCGTGCGTGCGGCACGCACGTCGAACTCCTGTGCTCGGTCGGCCGCGCCTTCGGTGAACGCATCGCGAAGCCTGTTTGGATCCGGGAAAACCGGTTGTCCCTGCGATGAAATGACGCGCACAGTCATTCGCGTATGGCTGATTCCAATGACGACATAACCGTGACTGGCGAGATGCTCCATCAACGGTGTGTTCTGCTCGGCGTTCAACCCCATAGAGTGGCTGAAGACTATGACGGGGTAGGAGGTGTCGGTTGTCGACAACGGGATGTCTTGGTAGGTATGCGTCTTGATGCCGCGCAAATACCCAAACAGAAACGTAACCGGGTCACGCGGACCCCGATACAGCTCTTCCCATAGCGTCCTGACGGAAGGTGGGGGCTGCGCCTGATCGATCGTCCCGGGATACCAGACCTGCAGGTAGAGCTCCCTGCGTTCATCAGGCGCACCAAAGTACGCCTCATTCCTCGATTCGTCGGTTAGCGAGAATGACCTGGAGCCTACGACGTGCGGCCCATCCGGTGCAGGAAGCGTCACGATCGGCAGCGCCAGAGACAACATGACGCCGATCCCGAGCAATAGCGCTCCAAAAGCGATGCCGATCGATCGAAGGACGACGTGTGAATGGGAACGCTTGAGCAATAGGAGCGACAGGATGACGAACAGCAAATACGCAGGCGCCATCTGCCATCTGGCTTGGCCCAGTAGGGTGCTCAACAGGATGATGAACAACCCAATCGCGAAACAAGCAAGCGAAACGTTACGACTTATCCCTCGCACGTTCTGCGCAACGAGTAGGACCAGCAAGACAATGACGAGAAGTATCTCCAATGGGTACATCTACCTACTCCTGCGCTCCCGCGTCTTGCATCGGTTGGCGGCTACGTTCGGAAGCATTCCGCGAGCGAGGGATACTGCGAGCAGTTCTCGCGTGACACCGGACTCCATAAGATGGTATGACGAGGTCGGTGTTGGCAAACGATAAAGGAGCGATGGACTCGAAGCTGGCGGCGAAGGCGGCGCAGACTCGCCGACGACTGATCGACGCCGCTTTGGAATTGCTGCCGAAGTACGGCTTCCACACGCTGTCGCTCGACATGATCGCGACCCACGTGGGCATGACCAAAGGAGCGATCTACGGGAGCTTCCCCAGCAAATACGCTCTCATTATGGAGGCCCTCGGGACGCGGCCTGGTCTTCGGCCTGATCGTTTGGATTGGCCTCAGGGCAGGCATGGCTCGGTCCGGGAGCGCATGCGGCGGCTGGGGCGGCTGTCCTAGCCGGCCTGGAAGAATCAAGCGCGTTTGCACCCGCCAGCACCCAGCTGGTGCTGCATGCGCTCACGGACGAAGAAGCGCGGCGGCGTAGGGTGGAGGTCGGTCTGGAGATGCGGGTGCTAATCGAAGAGAAACTTCTGGGCCTATTCGCCCCGGAAGAATTGCCGATGCCGCCGCGTGCGTTTGCGCTGCTCTTCTCGCTTCTCGTTCCGGGTTTGATGTTTGCCCGTGCTTACGAAGGTGACCGCATCGACCACGAGACAGTGCTCGCAATATTCGACGGATTTGCCGCAGCCGCCGATTCCTAGGTGACGCTGCGGTTGCTCTCGATCTCAATCGGGCCACTGCTCCAGCACGCGCACGAGCTGCGCGAGGAAGCGGTTTGCGCGGTGCAGCTCGAGCCGCTCCGGATAGAAGCTCAACGAAACGTAGCAGAGCGCCGCGACTCGCGGGGCTTCCTCGCCGTTGACGTTGCGCACGACGATCTCGCGGCGCACGCGACCCAGACCTAGACTCGCCGAATGCCCGTGGCCGATCGGCGTGGGCGTCGCGATCAGGCTGCCGCTTGCACCGTGTTGATGTATCAGCAGGGTCGCACTCGCCAAGTCCGGCGGGACGGCGGCGCGCAGCGCGCGATCCACGGCCTGCAGGCGGTCGTCGATCGATCCGAGCGGCAGCTCATCCGTGCCATCGACGAGCGCCGTCCGTCGGACGCCATCCGGCGAGTCGATCAGAACACCGAAGCGCGGACCAGCTTGCGACGGCACCGCCTCGGGAACCAGCTTCAGTGCCTCGCCGCAGGCCACGATGTAATAGCTCGTGAGCAGCGCTTCGGCATTCTCCTGGCGTCGCTGCTTGCGATGCGACAGCACTCTGCTCAAATCGCATTCGAACACCGTGCTTATCGGGACGGCGCCTACCGGCGCCACGGCCGGCGCTACGTCGGTCATCTCCGCGCGATAGGGCGTGCGCATGGGCTCGTCGAACGCTTCAACCGTCGCAGCCTCGCGCGCGGCGCCGCTCTCGCGATCTTGGTCGGACTCGCTGCGTCCGGCGAGCAATGCCATCACGTCGCCGACTCGAATGCGCCCCGACGGACCGGTGCCGTGGATGCCCGTGACGTCGAGATCGTACTGACGGACCAAGCGCCGCACTGACGGGCTCAACGTCGTCGCGGCGTCCGGCGCCTCGGCCGATACCTCGGTGGGCTCGTCGACGGGCTCCGCAGCGGGCTCGGCATCGTGCGCCTCCGGGTCGCTGGCGGGCGCGCCGCCGTCCGGCGGCGGCGACCCGAATTCTTGATCGGATGTCATGCGTCAAGGATCGCTAGAGCGTCAACAGATTTCAACCGAGCGCGCGTCGTTATAATGCAACGCGATGCGTTTGCCCGCGCCGTACGATCGCCTCCTCGTTCCCGTGTACGCGCCGTCACTCTTGATGGCGGTGAGCCAAGAGGCTCTCATCGTCTTGTTACCGCTGTACGTGCTCGAGCTTGGGCACAGCGCGGCATTCGCAGCTTTGATCGTGGGCTTGCGCGGCATCGGCATACTGCTGTTCGACGTGCCGGCCGGAATGCTCGTGGCCCGCTTCGGCGACAAACCCGTGCTTCTCGGCGGGCTCGCGTTGCTCCTCTCCGGCTTCGCGATTCTCGGCGTCACGGCCGAGCCTCTCGCGCTGGCCGTCGCAGCGATCGCACTCGGCTTGGGCCACGCGGCGTGGATGCTCGGGCGCCAATCGTATCTCGCGGACGTTTGCGTGCCGCACGAGCTCGGCCGAGCGATCGCTGCGATGGCAGGACTGCAACGCGGCGGCGCCCTGATCGGCCCGGCCATGGGCGGCGTGATCGCGGGCTTCGCGGGTTATCCGATCGCGTTCATCGCCGGCGCCGCGAGCGCGGTCATCGCGGGCGGCGTCGTGCTCGCGTTCGCGCGCAACGTCCCGGCGAGCCATGAGCCGGGCGACCATAGCGTAGCCGGCACGCTGCGCGTGCTTTCCTCGCAACGCGGCGTGCTAGCGACCGCGGGCTTGAGCACGCTCGTGCTGCAGCTCATGCGAGCGACTCGCCAATTGCTCGTGCCGTTGTTCGGCCAAGCTCTCGGTCTGCCCGTCGCCGCGATCGGCTTGGCGTACTCCCTCGGCACCGTCGTCGACATCGCGCTGTTCTATCCGTCCGGTGTGCTCGCCGACCGCTGGGGCCGCAAGTGGAGCGCCGTGCCGAGCATGCTGCTGTACGCGCTCGGTCTTCTCGCGCTGCCGCTCGCGAGCGGCTTCTATTCGCTGCTCGCCGCGACCTTGCTGCTCGGCGTGGCGAACGGTGTGGGCACGGGTGTCGTCATGATCATCGGCGCGGATCTCGCGAGACAGAGCGGGCAACAAGGTCAGTTCTTGGGCGTCTGGCGGCTGATCGGCGATCTGGGGATTAGCATCGCGCCGCTCTTGAGCGGCGTGCTCGTGGACGCGGTGAGCCTCGCGGCCGCGAGCCTCACCGTGGCCGGCATCGGTTTCGCGGGCTCGCTGATCATGATCTATTGGGTCGCGGAGACGCTGACGCCGATCAAGCCCACGCCTTCATAACGCGTCGAGCGCCGCGCGATCGTTCATGTCCAGCTTTATGCTCGCAGCCGTGAGGCTGCTGCGTGTGCTCTCGACCTTGCTCGCGCCCGGGATCGGCACGATGTGGTCGCCCTGGTCGAGCAGCCAGCGCAGCGCGACCACGTAGGGAGACGTGCGGTGCTTGCGCGCGATGCGTAACAGCGTGGGGTCTCTCTGCAGCCGGCGGTGCCCCGTGTGGCCGCCGACCGGCGAGTAGGCGACATAGGCGATGCGCTCGCGGCGGCAGCGGTCGATGAGCCCGCTGTCGAAGTCGCGGCGCTCGAAGACGTTGCAGCGATTCTGCACGGCGGCGATCTTCGCGAAGCGCAGGCCTTCGTCGAGCTGCTTCTGATTCACGTTCGACAAGCCGATGTGCACGATCTTGCCCTCGTCGCGCAGCTTCACGAGCGTGCCGAGCGAGTCGGCAAACGGCACGCGGTGGTCGACCGCGTGCAGATAATAGAGCGGGATCGGCGCGCCTCCGGCGTTCTGCACGCTTTGCTCGCAACAGCGCCTTAGCCACTTCGGATCGCCGTCCACGTCCCACCGCCCGTTCGGCCGCGTGAGCCCGCCCTTGGTAGCGACGACGACGTCCGGCCGGTCGAGCTCGAGCAGCGCTTTCGCGATCAACCGCTCGTTGTGGCCGAGGTCGCGATTGTCCAAGCAGTAGCTGATCGCGGTGTCGATGAAATTGCCGCCGCCGTCGAGAAACGCGGCGATGACCTCGAGCCCGACGCGCTCGTCCGGCCGCCCTTGGATCGACAAAGGCATTGCGCCGAGGCCGATTGCGTGAACCTCGATACCGGTTGTCCCCAACGCTCTGCGCATCGTCGCCAGTGCGCCCCCTCCTGGACCCATTATTTCGCGGCGCCGATTTCCTTAACATACGCCCATGCAAACGCGAATTCCCTGTTTTTTGATGCGCGGCGGAAGCTCCAAAGGCCTGTATTTCAAGAGCGACGCGCTGCCGGCGGACGAGGCGCTGCGCGACCGCGTGCTGGTCGCCGCAATGGGCGCCGACGCAAGGCAGATCGACGGGGCGGGTGGCGCGCATCCGCTCACGAGCAAGGTCGCGATCGTTAGCCGCTCGCCGACGAGCGAGGCCGACGTGGACTATCTCTTCGTCCAGGTCGTCGTCGGCGAGGGCAGGGTCGACACGACGCCGAACTGCGGCAACATGCTCGCGGGCGTGGGACCTTTCGCGATCGAGACCGGGCTCGTGCCGGCGCAGGACCGCGAAACCTCGGTGCGCGTGCGGATGCTCAACAGCGACAACCTCTGCGAGCTGCTCGTGCCGACGCCGAACCGCGTGGTTACCTACGACGGCGACGCCCACATCGACGGCGTGCCCGGCACCGCCGCCCCGATCGTTTGCAACTATCTCGACGTCGCGGGCTCCGCGACCGGTGCGTTGCTTCCGACCGGCAACGTCCGCGACGAGGTGGACGATGTCGAGATCACGTGCATCGACAACGGCATGCCGGTGGTCGTGCTGCGCGCGAAGGATCTCGGCATCACGGGCTACGAGACGCCGAAGGAGCTCGATGCGAACAAAACGCTCAAGTCCCGCCTCGAATCGATTCGCTTGCAGATCGGACCGCGGATGAACCTCGGCGACGTGACGAAGAAAGTCGTGCCGAAGATGAGCCTGATCGCGCCAGCGCGCGCCGGCGGACACATTTGCACGCGCACGTTCATCCCGCACGACTGCCACGCCGCGATCGGCGTTCTCGGCGCCGTGTCCGTCGCGACCGCTTGCATCCTGCCGGGCTCCGTCACCGAAGGCATCGCCACCGTGCCCGGCGGCGCGATCAAGCAAATGTCCGTAGAGCATCCGACCGGCGAGTTCTCCGTGACGCTCGAGGTCGGCGGCACGCGCGAGCATCCCGCCGTCGTGAAGGCCGGCCTGCTTGCGCACGGCGCGGCTGATCATGAAGGGCGAGGTGCTCGTGCCGGCGTCCGTTTGGGACGGCGCGAAGTAGCTCGTTCGCCGACTTGCGTGAAGCAACTACACTTGGCGCTTCTACGCCGCGCCGCCTCTTGGGCGCGGGCCGCTGCTAGGGCGCGCGGGGCCTGTGATAGGATCGAGCCGTGGTAGACAAGCCTCGAACGGCCGATCCCGAGGTCATTCGAAGATGCGCCTCCAGGATCATCGAGTCCGGCACTTTGGGCCGAGGCCAGACCTATACCAAGCTCCTGACCTATCTCGTCGAGCGTGCGATCCGCGGCGAAGTGCCGAAGGAATTCGACATCTCGGTCGACGTCTTCGGCAAGGCTAAAGCAAGTGTCGATTCGCCGGACGCGCAGACCCGCGTCTATGTCTACAAGCTGCGCGCGAGGCTCGATTCGTATTACAACGGTCCCGGTAAGGACGATCCGTTTCGCCTGGACATTCCGAAGGGCACTTATCATCTCTTCGCCGTCGCCCAGGAGGTCAAAGCGGAGAAAGTGGACGCTGCGCCGAGCAAGCGCAGGTGGGCGAGTTACGCCGCGGTCGGGCTGTTGCTCGTGTCGCTGGTCGCTAACATCCTCTTGCTCGCCGGCTACTCCGCGCGCGACGAAGAGGCGGCCCTAAGCGGTCCGGTTTGGTCAGGGCTCGGCGGTGGCGCGCGGCCAATACTGATCGTCGTCGGCGACCACTTCTTTTTCAGCGAGACCGGGTCGCACGTCCGCGTTCGCGACGTCGCGATCAACTCCTTACAGGACCTGCGCGATTCCGCGGAATACGGATCAGAAACGGGCCTCGTGTTCGAGACGCTCTCTTATCTTCCGAAGAGCACGGTCTTCACCTTGCAAACGATCTTGCCGCACGCGGCGGCGGCCAGCAAAAACGTGACGATGAAGCTGGTATCGGAGCTGACGCCTGCGGACTTGCGGGACTACGACGTGATCTACGTCGGTTTCGTCCGTGCGATGGCGATCCTCAAGGATTACTATTTCTCGCGGTCGAATTTCACGTCCGATGCGCCTCTGTTCATGAGCCTCGCTCACACGGCGAGCGGCGAAGTATTCACTCGATCCGGACCGGTGCCGCAATACAACCGTGACTATGGCGTCTTCGCGCGGTTCGCCGGTCCCGCCGGCAATCAGATCGTCGTGTTCGCCGGGATTGGCGACGTCGGAGTTTCTGCGGTCGTGCGATCGCTCACGAGCCACGCCGGGCTCGAGCGAGTCGAGGCGCTGTTGCGCGATCGCGAGCTCGATGTGGCGCACGGAGTCGAGGTGCTCGTCGAAGCCGACGGTCACAGCAGAATGGATCTCGACGTCCGAGTGGTCGGAGCCTATGCGCTTCGTGCGCACGAAACCCCGCAGACCACCGATACGTTGCCGGCGACGCCCAGCTACGGCGACGCCTCTCGGGCTGTCAGCGCCGCCGAGAGATAACGGGCTCGGGCACGACGCGCGACGAAGCCCGCGGCCTTGGCACTGCCATTCCCGTTCAGCGTGCCGCGGCGCCCGCCGAAGTTGTATTGGTACGTCACGTCTGGCCGGTCCATCGACGGTCCATAACCGTGTCCCGCAAAAGTCCCGCAACCTCTGCCACTGCTCGTTGTCTCGATGACCTAACTTCGGACGCCATCCGCCAATGAAAGCGCCAGAGACCATCGCGTTCTATCTCACGGACCGCGACATCCGTGTGTTCGTCGCAAGCCCTGCCTGCGCCCCACGCGAACTGCTGACACCCGGCCGGAAGTGCCCGTCGGCCACCATGCGAAGCGTCCGCTTATTGCACGCCGGGGATTCCCGCAACGTTGCCGAACGTCTTGCCGCCCGCGGTCATAGCACCGATGAGGTGGCCCGCGGGACGCCCGTCGCGCAGCGGATTCGTCTTCACCGTGACCGCGTCGCCGGGCTGCCAGAAGGTGGGTGAGATCCCGATCCGCCGCAACCGCGGCGGCGCGTCGAGCTCGAAGCCCCATTCGGTGACGCTGCCGTCGGCGTTCTTGACCTTGACGTAGAGCCACGAGTGGGGATTCAAGTAGTCGAAACGCGCAACGGTGCCCTCGAGCGTGAGCACCACTTGATCGTCGAACATGGCCGCGGAGTGGTGCGAGCGCGCGGGCGGCGCGGCAAGCACGACGAGGGCGAGCACGAGAGCGCCCGACACGATGACGTTCCTGAGCATGGCAAGTCTTCCTTTGATCTGCATGGCGGCTATTTGTGTACGTATTCCTCTTTGAACCAGAAGTCGGGATCGGTCATGTTGGGCTTCTCGCCGGGCGCGTACTGGCTCACGACGCCTTCTTCGGTGATGTACCACTGCGAGCCCTCGACGCAGTCCCATTGGTGCGGCCAGATGCGTTCCTTGGCTTCGGGCGTTCGATCGTCCTCCTTGTAGTACGCGACAACCGTGTGCCACGGCTCGACAAAGGTCGGGTCGTACATCGTGAGCTCGATCTCGATGCGCTCGTTCGCGATGAACTCGGAGCCGAGCGTGTTCGGCGTGATCTCGACGCCGGCCGCGACCGGATCGACCTTGCGCCAGCGCTCGATGACTTCCATCTGGTTCGTCTGGCGCGGCATATTGCGTTGGAGCACGCCCTCCTTGAGCCCTTTGGTCCAGATCGTCAACACGTCGGCGTCCCAGAAGCCGATCGAGTAGCCGAGCCACTCGTGAGTGAGCCACTCGGGCGAGGGATGCGCACGGCCGTCGGTGAAGACGCGCCGGAACTCGTTCATCATCTCGCTGCCGAGGAGCACCTTGTCGGGCGTCAGGAACTGCTCCCTGAACCCGTACTCGGTGACCCACCGCGGAAAGTTCGGCGGCAAGCAGAACGAGATCGGATCGATCGCATGATCCTCGTCCCACATACGCTGGTCGCGCAGATACACCTCGCGCGCTTCCGGCTTGAGGCGCGCGGCCATGCCCTCGGGCGTCGAATTCCTCCCGACGATCGCAAGCTCGCCGGTGCTGTTCTCGGTGCCCCAGTGGCCGCTCCAATCGGGCAGGCTCGTTTGCGTGTGGCGCGTGGGGCCGCCTCGCCGCTTCGACGTCCTCGAGAAGCGCGTTGTAATGCGCCTCGAGCCGAGGCGTAGCCGCACGGGCCGCCCGGCAGCTCGAAGGATCCCCAGACGGTCGTGAACAGCCCGCGCGCCGAGACGCTCTGCGGCGTGCCGAGATTCGGATGCTGCTCGGCGAGCGGTACGCACTCCGCGTCCGACGCGTCTCGTTCGCTCTGCGCGAACGCGCCGGTGCCGGCGATGCCGGCGAGCAAGCAAGCGGCGACGCTCGTCGAACCGGCCAACCCGTTCCAAAGCGTAGTTCTCATGTGTCCACTCCCTTCATTTCCATCTCGGACTCAACTCCTACCCAGACTGAACCGCAATTGCTCGGAGACCTTGTCGATGCGCTGCCCGTCGTACCAGACCTCGCGGCCGTCGTCGAGTGACGCGAGGTAGTCCCGGCCCGTGAGCATTGCGTTCGGGCTCACCTCAGTATCAGTAGATTCGCGCGACACGCGACTCCTCTTGCCTGATGCGCAACCGTTGGGCGATGACTCCGCGGACGGCCGTCGATACAGTAAAGCTTCCAACACGGTGCGCGACCGGCAAACGGATGCTCGCACGCTCGAGCAGTCCCGCAAGCGCCGCGGAAGAGCGTTAGCATACCGGGTCCGACTGTCGCCGCATGAAGTGCCACGCCGGAAGGAGCAAAGTCGAGAGTGAGTCTCCCAGCCTTACCGACGATCGTAGCGTCTCGACGCCGCCTCAATGATCGCGTCTAACGTGGGGATGTCCTCCGACTCCGAGGCACTGCTCTTGAACGTCCTGATGTAAGCGTAAAGAGCACGAGCTTGCTCATCGCTTAGGCTCTCCGCCGGATAATTTGGCATCTGTGTCGATGGAAGAATCGGATTTTGCTCGGCTCGCAGCCGCAAATAGCTGATGAATGCAGTTTGACTCGACAAGAAGCCGCTGCCGATGAGTACTCGCTCACCGGTCTCGCCACCGTACCCATGGCAGCCGTAGCATCCATGCTCGAAATAGAGACGCTGACCTGCACTGCCGTCGCCTGTCGTCTCGGTCGAACTCTGCCCGCTCGTCGTCCGCACGACTGCGATCAACATCGCGAGCACGACAAATCTGCAGTAGCAGACGACCACCGAGGCGCCGCCAAGCAGGAGTTTGATTTTCACGGACGGTCAGCGCGGCTGAGTAAGCACATCGATCAAGTAGGGCTCGCCGCGTTTCACGGTTTCGATACCCCGCCGGTACGCGGCCGTCAGTTCACCGGGCTCGCTGATTGGGCCCTCGCCGGCCATACCGTAGCTTTGCGCCAGCTTCGCGTAGTCGATGTGGGGATCTCTGAGCGTCGTACCGATGTGGCCGCGGTCGGTGCCGCGTCCGCGAACGCCAGTCATGTATTGCACAAACATGAATTCCTGATGCCATGCGCGGTTGTTGTGCATGATGGTGAGCAGCGGTAGCCGATGATGAGTGGCCGTCCATAGTGCGCCCGGACAATAGTTGAGATCGCCATCGCACTGGATATTGATGACGAAACGGCCCCGATCCTTAGCCGCGAGCGCCGCCCCCACCGACTGGCCGAGTCCGTACCCCATGCCGCCGGCCGGTTGAAGACCGAGACAGCTGTAGGGTTTGTCGAGGTCCCAAAGCTCCCGGTGATGCGCGCCCGAAAAATTGGTGGGTGACGCCAGGCACCAGTCCTCGTTGGCGATGAGTGGCCACAACTCGGCATAGAGCCGCGCGGTGCTGACGGGGCTCGCGTTCCAGCCGGCTCGTTTCGCGTCGGTCGCGGCGCGCAATTCTTCCATTCGTGCAACCCGATTTGCCGCGGCGTGCCTTGCGCTGCGGCTCTCGACCGTTCGGCGCTGCGCGCCGTTCAATAGGCGCCGACATTCCTCGATGAGCAGCGGCAGGCTTGCCTCGGCGTCCGCGATGATGTCGTTGGCGACCGGCCCAGCAGAGCGTGAAGCGTCCGCCACCGAGCCACGCGGTCTGCGAAGATGGCCGAAACCGATCTTCGCGGTATCCCGCCCCGTGAGCGATCTCAATGAAGGACCGACGATGGACGCATGAACTCCTTGGGTTTCGAGCCCGAGCACGTAATCATAGTTGGTATCAACGCCAGGCCCGCACAACCGGTGGCGTTGCGGGAAACTCATCGAGCCGGTCGCGGCCGCTGTGCTCGTCGATGCACCGACGAGCTCAGCGAGCTCGACGGCAAGCTTCACGCCTTCCGGCGTTCTGAACCGACCGACCTCGATCCTCGGGTTCGCCGCACGAACGAGGCCTCGTGCGATTTCCTCCGCCTGCAGCGTCGTGATTCCTAACACACTGAGCGGCAACGCCGCAGGCGTGGCTAACCCTGAAGACTCCTCCTTTTGGCGCTCGGTATCCAACACAACGAGCGTTGGTCCGCAAGGCGGCGTCATCGCTAGATTGTAAGCATGCTGTATCGCCGCTAACGAATCCTCGAGCGTAGCGGGATGGGCATCCCATTTCGTGAAGCTGCGAACGATGCCGGCAATGTCGTCGGCCGTGTGCGACTGAAAGAAACCGTCGTCGCGCCCAACCAGCAACAACACCGGTATGCGGCCTGAGAAAGCCTGATAGATCGCCATCGAGGCGTTCTGAACGCCAAGCGTGCCGTGCAGGAGCGCAGCCATCGGTTTGCCTTCGGACCGGCCATAGCCGCTCGCCATGTCCACGGCGGACATTTCGTGCAGCGCAGTGATGAACTCGGGCATCCTATTCGGCGGACGCCCATGATTGATGATGGACTCCTGCAGCCCTTCGAAGCTCGAGCCAGGGTTCGATGCGACGTACTCGACGCCGAGCCCCCTCAGAACGTCGACCATGAGATCCGAGCCCGGTGCGATGGACGAACGAACCGACAACGGCGGTCGGGCGTCGCCCGCTTCACGCTGTATTTGACTTTCGGTCGGTACGGAAACGCCGACGTCCCGATTCTCTTGTGCGTTCGCGTCGTCGACATCGGAAGCGAGCGTAGCAACACCAGCTGCTCCCGCTGCACTCTTGATGAAGCCTCGGCGGCTCAGCGCCGTAGATTTCCTGATGATCCGGCCATGGTCAGCTTCCTTGGTCATGCGACGGGCTCCCAATGCTTCGAATCGGCAGTGTTCAGCGCGCCGCGGCGCCCCCGCCGAAGTTGTATTGGAACGTCATGCCGTACTCGCGTGGCCGACCGCGCGTGATGCCGAGCGCCGAACGCTCAGGCAGCGCGAGGGTAGGCGACGCGTTCGGGCCGACGCCCGTGGGTGTGTCCCAAAACGCGCCGCCGAACCGCGACGCGGAGTTCCCGTAAACCTCGTCGGTCAAATTGTTGCCGAAGACCGTGAGGTCCCAGTTGCCGCTCGCGCTCGTGTAGCGAACCCGGCCGTTCAAGAGCGCGTAGTCGGGCAACTCGTAACGCGAATCGAATAGGCCAATGTTCGCGGTAGTGTTCGGAGTGCCGTTCGCGTTGAAGCACGGGATCGCGGTTCCGCCGCTGTGCGTGTGCTGCGGGCCCGTATAGGCGTAGCTCAGCCCGAACGTGAGGCCGCCGCCGCGCTCTAGCGGCTTCATCCAGCGGCCGCCGAGAGAGTAGCTGTCCTCGGCGGGGCTTGGGCCCAAGAAGTCGCCGTTGTTCGCGCACGGATTATCCAGGGTGTAATCGATGAACCCCGCGGAAAAGTCGATCATGAAGTTGTCGGTTGCCGCGATCTGCCCCTCGAGCTCGTAGCCGCTGAAGTCCACGTCGCCCGTGTTGGTGAGCTCGATCCGGAATCCCGTCGGCAGCGACGGGTCTAGAACCTGTATCGGTCCCTGCCTGTCCGTGTACGCCATGTCGAAGTAAGTGAGGTTCACGCGCAGCCGCCCGTCGAGCCATTCCGTGCGCGCGCCGATCTCGTCGTTCTGCACACGTTCCGGCGGCGTGAACGCGGCCAATGTGCCGGCGGCGATCAAGGCCGTCTGCGTGTCGCCCGGCGTAGTGCCGATGGCGTAGCTGTACGCGCCCGACCGAAACGCTTCCGATGAGGTGACGTACAGCATGTGATCAGGACTGATCGCGTAGTCGAGCGTGAGCCGCCAGTCGGTGTTGTCCCAGTCGTCGCTGGCCGAGATGGTTCTCGGCAAGCCATCCGTCGGCACGAAGTCAGAGGCGGGGAACCGCGTTTCCGTCACGTCTTTCTCGTCGAGCGCGTAGCGCACCCCCGGGGTGAGATTCAGCCGGTCCGTGATGTGCCAAGTGACGTTCGCAAACGCACCGAGCGACTGAGAATCGAACGCGCCGTCAGTGAAGGCCGCGATGAACAAACCGTTCGGGCCGGTGCCGCCGGGGCGGGGGGCGTTGCCATTGGCGGCCTGCGGCTCGAAGGTGCTCGTACTGCGCCGGTCATAGTTCGGCCCCCCCGTTCCGGGGCTGCCGTACACGTCCTCCTGGAAGTACGACAACCCGGTCACGAGATCGAATCGATCGAACGTCGCGTTGAGCTGCAGTTCTTGATAGACGACGTCGGACTCGGAGTCATTGTGGCGGCGTTCGGTGCCGAGCATCACCCAGTCGCTGATCCCGTGGCTTTCGAAATCCGAGAGGCCGGTAATCGAGGTGAAGGCCCACCGATCGTTGAGGTCCCAGGTGAGATTCACGTCGAACTGCTGGTAGTCCGACTCGTTGATCTGCTCGCACGCGGCGTCCCAATCCGGATCTGTATCGTCGAGGAAACACCAGTCGGGCATCGTGAAATCGTCGAGCAAGATCCGCGGGTCGTCGTTCACGGCGAGGCGCGGCTGGCCGGCGGCTGCCAGGAAGTCCGAGACCCAGTCCCCCCGACTGCCTTCCAGGATGCTCGGATTCATGTCGAACGTCTCGAGATCTTGCGGGTTGCCGTCCGATTCAGACTTCGTCGCGCTCAAGCCGAACGTCACTCTGAACGTATCGCTCGGCTCGATCGCGAGCTGGAGACGTCCGAGCGAGTCCTCCGAACCGCCCAGCTCTTGCGAGCCGCGGGTCACATAACCGTCTTGACTCAAGGAGCCGCCATGCGCGCGAAAGTACACGCTGTCGCCGAGCGGGACGTTGATCATCGCGCTTATATCTTGGCGGTCGAAGTCGCCGGCCGTAAGACGTACATAGCCATCACGTTCCGGTCCGGGTTGCTTCGTGAATACCCGAATCGCGCCGCCCGTGCTGTTGCGCCCGAACAGCGTGCCCTGCGGCCCTCGCAGCACCTCGATCCGCTCGAGGTCGAGCACGCTCAGGAACGGGCCGGTGGTTCGCGGCATGAAAATGCCGTCGATGTACATTGCGACGGACCGTTCCCCGCGAGCGCCGCCGCCCGCGAGCCCGCGGACCTGATACTCGGGATCGATGTTACCGCGGCCGCGGGAGCCTTTGATGTCGAAGTTCGGCGTCACGGTTGCGATGTCTTCGATTGTTTCCAGGCCTTTCAGCTCCATCGTTTCTTCGTTGAACGCGGCGACGGAGATCGGTGTTCTTTGCAGCGACGCTTCGCGGCGCTCGGCCGTCACGATGATCTCGTCGAGTCTCTGACGCGACGCTCGATTTGCGAGGCCCCGGCCAAGACTGCTGCGATCGCCGTGCTGAGCACCTGGCGACGATTGATGCTTTTCATAACTCCCCCCCTTCTTGATTGCTGCGGTTTTTCAGCGCGCAGCCGTTGCCGCGTGGCTCACCGCCGCGCGGGCTCTTCCGACACTATTTCGACGTTGCCGTCTGCTCCGATCCGATAGCGATTGCCTTCGAAGCACGCGTACTCCTGCACGTAGTCATCTGCCGGCGCGCGCGCGTAGCGCTTGACGGTCGACCACGGCCGTTCGAACACGATCGGATCCTCGAGCGTGACGGCCACCTCGAGGAAATCCGGAGTGACCTTCTGCAACCGCATCGTCACCGTCAATTGATCGCTATGCGGTATGCCCGACGTATCGACGAGCGTGTCGCCGCGCAGGCCGATCGTCTTGGTCACCAGCGTGTTCCCTTCCCATCGTCCGGTGCGTGTAGCCGTAATAGCTCGGCTGAAGATCGGCAGGGGGAGCACGGCCATCGAGGTAGATGCGCACCGTGGCCTCACCGAATTCGGCGTACCAGTTCAGTTGGTGCTCGGCTTGCAGGATCTCGCCGGGAAAGACCATGTTCAGGAAGCGCGGGAACCCCGCGGGCAGGCAAGCCGCTGTCGGGTCGGTGGTCGACAAGCCGCGCTCGGCATCCGCGAAGCGCTGCCGCCATCGCGCCAAGTACTCGGGCTTGAGCGGCGGCTTTTGCTCGCTGCGCGACGGAGCGTCGGTCTCGAAGTGAATCCCGGCATTCGCGTTCACCCAGATACCGTTGAAGTTACGCGCGACCGCGTCGGACATCGGTACCGGCTCCGGCCTTTGCACTCGCGTAATCGTGCCTCTCGAGTAGTCGCCCGATTCGCCGGGCTGCTGCCCCTCGCCGGCAAAATCGAAGTCGATGAATCGGCCGATCGGGCGCCCGTCGTGCACCGGATGGATTTGCACCATGATCCGGTCGCCGGGCTCGAGCGTGGTTCGCGTCCACCCTTGCCGCGACAGCATGTTGACCGGCCCATGCTCGATCTCCCACGCCGTCGTGCTGCCGTCCGCGTTGGTGACGGTCAAGAACACCCATGAGTGCGGGTTGGTCCAGCGAAACTCCGTGACCACGCCGGCAAGCGTCATCGGCTTTTTCTCGTCGTAGATCGCGAACGAGTGGTGGGCGAAGGCGCCGACGGGGGCGATCGAAATGAACGCTGCAGCCAGGTAGGCGATGCTCTTCATGGACTAGGAGCGCCGTCGCCGAGGCGCTCGGTGTACTGTTGCTGCATCGCCGGCAGGCCTTCATTGGTGTTCGGTAGGCAGGGGCTCTCGACAAAATCCATCCGCTCTTGGCGGCGGAAGGTTTTCGTGACGACCCAGTCGCCTTCCCAGTTCTCGGGGTCCGTCATCGTGTACTCGATCGACAGTCGATCGCCGTTGTCGATGCTGCTAATCCGCTCGACGATTCGGAATTGCTCGCTGATCGGCACGAGCCGGTCGATATAGTGCTGGTGCGTTTCCATATTGCGCGTGTCGACGACCAGCGTCTCGCCCTCCCAGTGACCGATCGACTCGCCGTTGTAGCTCGGCACGTACACATTCGGGTCCGAATGCTCCGCGTCCGTCGGTGTAGATCCAGCGCATCTGATTCTCGAAGTTGAACGCGATCAGGATCGCCGTCTTCAAAGGAATGACGTGAAACGGCCACACGCGAGTCATGATGATCGGCATGCCGGGCGGCCAACAGTCGCCCGTGACGTCGTTGACCGTCCGTCCTGCCGCCGCCCCCGCTCGCACCTTGTCGAACAGCGCCTGCGCGGCGGGCTTGAGCGGCGGGAAGGGCTGAAACTCCCAGAAACCCTCGGGCGTGTAGGTGCCCGTGAGATCCACCGGATGCGCGGGATGGTCCTTGGCGAGATTTGCGCGCGACAGCGCGCCGAGTTGCCCGTTCGGATTTTCCCACGCTGCTTCCTGGGCTAGCGCGGCGGACGGGGAAAGCTCCGAGAGCAGCAGCGCCATGACCGCGAGCGCGGCGGTCTGCGGCTGCAGTCGGGTCGAAAGCGCGGCGCTGGCGGAGTCCCAAATAACGGCGAGCGGGTGCATAACCTTCTCCTGCGGGTGGCCTCAGCCGAGACTACTCCGGCGCGACGACGCCTACAGTAGAGCCATCGGCCAAGATCGCGCCGACGAGCCGCCCGCCACCCGGCTGGCCATCACGCATCGGGTTGTAGATGACCGTCACCTTCGCGGACGGCTCGAACGAATTGCGGCGGAAGCCTTGCGCCGTCAGCATGCCTGCCGGCTGACCCTCGAAGCTCCAGAGTATTTGTTTGCCGGCGCCGTCCGCGGCGCGGATCTGCAAGCTGCTGTGCGGATTGCCGAATCGCCACGTTTCGACGGTACCCTCGATTCTCTAGGGTCTTCGCGCCATCGTAGGCGGCGCCGGAATGGTGCGCGTGCGCCGCCGCACATGCCAATGCGGCAATCGCGGCGATGAACGCGCTGCTGGTTGGCAACACTCGCATGATGATCGCTCCCCCATTCGCGGAGGCGGTGGAGCCGCCGACGCAACGCCCTGTGGCGTCTATCGACGAACGTAGGCCTCGGCATGCCCGGGCGCAACGTTAATAACGGTAGCCGAACGGTTGCCGGTTTAAAGAACGCGGCACCAGGGTGCCGCTAGAATGTCCGACGCCAACCAAGCTAGTGGCCGGTCTAGCGCGCGAGCAGCGCCGCAGCTTCGCGTATCTCGCGCAGCAGCTCGATTTGCGCGGCCGTCCAACCTAGGTCGAGCGCCGAGAGCTACCTCGCGACGCTGACGACCTCGGGCTCCATGTAGCTCTTGAGCCCCAGCGACGAGTATTGACGGCCCGAGGCCGGACTCCTTCGCGCCGCCGAACGGCACGAACGCCGACGTTGCGCGGTGCTGATTCACCCACGCGGTGCCGACCTCGAGCCGCGCAGCGATCTCCTTGCCGCGCTCGACGTCGTTCGTCCATACCGAGCCGGAGAGTCCGTAGCGCGTGTCGTTCGCGCGCGCGATCGCGTCCTCGAGGTCGGAGAACTTCAAGATCGGCACGATCGGCCCGAACTGCTCCTCGCGCACGAGCCGGCTGTCCTCGGGAATGTCGGTCACGAGCGTCGGCGGCAGGAAATAGCCCGGGCCTTGCGGGATCTCGCCGCCGGTCAAGAATTTCGCGCCGCGCTCTCTTCGTGTCCTTGATGATGTCGACGACCTTGTCGTACTGCATCTTGTTCTGAATCGGGCCGAGCTCGGTTGCAGGATCCAAGCCGTCGCCGACCTTCGTCTTTTTCGCTTCGGCGACGAGCGCGTCGCAGAGCGCGTCGTAGATCTTCTCGTGCGCGTAGATGCGCTTGATCGCCATGCAGACTTGGCCGCTGTTGACGAACGACGCGAAGAACACCTTCTTCGCGATCGCCTTCGGGTCGACGTCGTCGAGAATGATCGCGGGATCGTTGCCGCCGAGCTCGAGCGTCACGCGCTTCAGCGTGCCCGCGGCGCTCGCGAGCACTTTCTTGCCGGTCGCGACCGAGCCCGTGAAAGAGATCTTGTCTATCCCCGGATGCTCGGTAAGCCATTGGCCGAGCTCGTCCCCTCCCGCGAGCACGTTCACGACGCCGGCCGGGAACACGTCCTTGATGAGCTCGCCGACCTTCAACGTCGATAGCGGCGTATACGGCGAGGGCTTCAGCACCACCGTGTTGCCGGTATACAGCGCCGAGACGAGCGGCCCGAGCGCAAGATTCACGGGCGCGTTCCACGGCGTGATGATGCCGACGACGCCGAGCGGCCGATAACGCAGCTCGATGAGCCGCTCCTTGTCGTCGATGAGCGTCTCGACCGGGATTTGAATGCCGACCATCGCGTCGGATTGCGCGGCGCCGCGGTCGATCTCGGCAATGGATTGGGCGAGCGGCTTGCCCTGCTCGCGGGTCAAGAGCTCCGCAAGCTCGTTCTGGTGCTCGCGCAAGATCTGCGACATGCGCTTCACCTGCGCCGCGCGCTCCGCATACGACGCTTTGCGCCACGATGCGAACGCCGCGCGCGCGGCGGCGACCGCGCGGTCGAGCTCGGCGCGTCCTGCGGCGGGACAGCGAGCGAAGACTTGGCCGAGCGCGGGGTTGACGACGTCCAAATGCGCGTCGCTTTGAACGAGCTCACCGCCGATCAGCAGCGAGAAGTCGGTGGTGAGCTTGACGCTCTCGGCACGTTTAGCCATGGGTCTTTCCCGGATACGCGGTGGGAAGTCGCTGTGTTAACCTTAGCGGCCCAGATAATACAACGAACGAGCCCACCACGGGCCTTCCACGCCGGACGGTCGAACCAAACCGAAGCGCACGCTCTGAAAGGGCCGAGTCGGTCGTCAGCTCGTTGGCGGATCGCGCAATCGTCGGAGGTAGTAATGAAGATCGTGATGGTCGGCCAAGGCGCTTTCGGACGGAAGCACCTCGACGGCTTGAAGAACATCGACGGCGTAGAGGTCGCGAGCCTCGTCGGCGGTAATCCCGAGTCGACCGAGGCCGTGGCTAAGCAGTACGGCATTCCGCATTGGACCAACGACCTCGGCGAGGCGCTGAAACGCCCGGGCGTCGAGGCCGCGATCTTGACCTCGCCCACGCAGGTGCACGCGGCGCAGGCCGAAACCGTCATGAAGGCCGGCAAGCACGTGGAGATCGAGATTCCGATTGCGGATTCGTTGGCCGACGCGAAGCGCATCGCCGCGACGCAGAAGACGACCGGCGTGATCGCGATGGCGGGGCACACGCGCCGCTTCAATCCTTCGCACCAATGGGTGCACAACCGCATCAAGGCCGGCGAGCTCAAGCTCCAGCAGCTCGTCGTGCAAACGTTTTTCTTTCGGCGCAAGAACATCAACCTCGAAGGCAAGCCGCGGAGCTGGACCGATCACTTGCTGTGGCACCACGCGTGCCACACGGTGGACCTGTTCCACCATCAGACCGGCGAGATCGCGTCCGACGTGTACGCCGTGCAGGGGCCGGAGCACCCCGAGCTCAAGATCGCGATGGATTTAGGAATAGTCATGCGCACGCCGTCGGGCGCGGTTTGCACGCTGTCGCTGTCGTTCAACAATGACGGGCCGCAGGGCACGTTTTTCCGCTACATCTGCGACAACGGCACGTACATCGCGCGCTACGACGATCTCGTCGACGGCAAGGAGAAGCCGATCGACTTGAGCGACGTGGCCGTGTCGATGAACGGCATCGAGCTTCAGGACCGGGAGTTCGTCGCGGCGATCCGCGAGAAGCGCGAGCCGAAGTCGAGCGTCGCTCAGGTGCTGCCCGCGATGGACGTGCTCGACCGGCTGGAGAAGTGCCTTGGCGGCTAACAGCATTCCAGTTTGCATGGCGCCGGAGCCGAACACGCGCACGCCGCGCTACAAGGCGCCGCCCAAAGCCTGCGACGCGCACTGTCATATCTTCGGGCCGGGCGACCAGTATCCGTACGCGCCGGACAGGAGCTATACGCCGCCTGACGCGCCGCTGGCACGCTTCAGAGAATTGCAGCAAGACGCTGGGTCTCGAGCGCGCGGTGCTCGTGAACGCGAGTTGCCACGGTACGGACAACACGGTGATCCTGGACGCGATCGCGCAAAGCGACGGTAAATACCGCGGTGTCGCGAACGTGGATGAGTCGTTCACGGATCGGGATTTCGACGAGTTGCACGCGGGCGGAATCCGCGGCATCCGTTTCAACTTCGTGCAGCACTTGGGCGGCACTCCCGACATGGACGAGTTCCAGCGGCTCGTCGCGCGCGCCGCGAATTTCGATTGGCACGTAGTGCTGCACTTCGATGCGGCCGACCTGCTCGAGTTCGACGACATGCTGCGCACATTGCCCGTGCCGTTCATCATCGATCACATGGGCCGCGTGCCGACGCGCGACGGCTTGGATCAGGAGCCGTTCAAGCGGTTGTTGAACGCCGCGCGCATGGACAACTGCTGGGTGAAGATCTGCGGGGCAGAAAGAATCTCAGATCCGCCGTTTACCGCTGCTGTGCCGTTCGTGCACGCACTCTTGAAGGTCGCGCCGGATCGCATTCTATGGGGCACGGACTGGCCGCATCCGAACATCAAGAAGCACATGCCGAACGACGGCGATCTCGTCGACCTGATTCCGCTCTTGATGCCGGACGCGGTGCTGCAGCGCAAAGTGCTCGTGGACAACCCGCACCGCTTGTACGGGTTCACGGGCTAGCAAGCCCTCCGATATCTGAGTCCGCTCGCTTGCCTCGTCGTTGGCCAAGCCGACGTGCAAGCTCGGTCGGCACAGCATCCCTCGCGAAATCCGTAGTGCGCGTCGGCGGCTTTCGCCAGTTCACGGTTTGCGCCACGGCAGCGAGCCTCCCATCGTGACTGAAACGGATCCTCGCCGGGATTGTTGTTTTTTTGCGCATCCATAGCGCACCTCCTTGTTCTAGCGTTTCTAGCGCTGGAGGACGCACACGGAAATAGGACTTTGGGGCTCCGCTGTGTTGCGGCGGTGCTACACCGCTTCGAGGATGATGTTGCCGACGGCGGTCGACGAGGCCGGCACGTGATAGAAGCGGTGGACCTCGCGAACGCGGTCGCCTAGTGCGCCGCGCATGATCAGCCACATCACGAGCTCGATAGCCTCGGCGCCCGCGTCGCGCAGGTATTCGATCGGCGGAATTTGCGCAAGCCGCTCGGGTGTCCGTAAACGCGAGCTTCACAACCGCGTACGAGACTCCGCCGAGCTCGAGCAGCCTGTTCCATGCTCGGTTCACGACAGCCTCGCGCTGGGCGTCGGTCATCGGAAACTTCTTGAGATATTTGCGCTCGTCAGCCAAGAACTCCTGGCGATTCCTGGCCTTCATCAGCGAATACAGGAACGCGTTGAGATGCAGAACAACCTGTGGTTCCAAGCGACTGCGCCGTACCGGCGCGGAGCTGTTGCCCGGTCTGCAGGCGGCGGTGGAAGCGGCCCGCAGCGCTAACTGATCGGCGGCCTGAGGCTCGGCACATCCTGCACCGACGGCGAGGACAACTCCAACGAGGACGGCGGCTTCCTGTGCTGCTGGCCTACGGCCATATCCAATCGCCAGGACTTGCTGACGTTCCGCCGCACGAACTCGCAGTAAAGCGGCGCGCCCGGGTAAGCGTCCCTGTGGAGGATCGTGAAGCCGTCGCCGGGAGGCGCGAACTTGGTTTGCACGTTCCACACGTGGCGGCGGCCGTCTATCCCGCACTCGATCTGATCCGTCACAGGGAAATCGGCGCTACTCGCATTCGCGAACGGAACGGCGCGTAGAGCGCCGAGCTGTGGATCGAATACACGACGAGCGGTGGGCCGTCCTCGCCCTGCGACGTGGCGGTCGCCACGCACGACAGATGGGCGTCGCCCGAGAGAAACACGACGTTCCGAATCCTTTGCTCCGCGATGAACGCGAGCAGCTCGTTCAGCGAGTGCGGATAGCCTTCCCAGCCGTCCGAGCGCAACGCGCTCGCGGCCGTGGTGGATCGGTCGCGAACAGGTGACGCCAGCGGCATCGCCGGCGACGCGATAACTTCGGTGAGTCCGGCCGCTCCACTTGCTGCCTCGATAGCCAGTCCTTGAGTGCCGCGAGCTCTTCTTTCGAACGATTCCCGCGTCATCGAGCGTTCGCGCCGTTCGCGCCGAGCGTCGCGTGCGGGTGTCGAGAACGTAGAACGGGCAGCCCGCGTGCTCGAAGTCGAACGATAGCTCGTGCGGGCGGTCGCGGGCCGGCTTTTGGAAATTATCGAAGCGCTGGTAGCGCCAATACGAGCGCCGCGCCTCGAGCAGCCGAGTGTCGTTGCGGATGTCCTCCTCGCCGGGCTCCCAGTTGTCGTCGATCTCGTGGTCATCGAGCATCATATAGGCCGGGATGCGGCGCAAAACCGCTTGAATCCACGCGCGGTCGTACAACATCTCGTACGGCCGCACGAAGCGATCGTCCATCGACGTCGGGTCGAAAAGACCCGCAGTCGCGTCGACGTAGATTTGATCGCCGAGCAACAGCAAGAACTCCGGTCGCGGCCTCTCCCTCTCAGGTTGGTCGAGCCGCTTGGCGAGCAGGCGCATGGATCGGTCCGCGATCTCGCCGTCGAGCAATCCCGCGGGATACTGACAGCTGCCGAACGCGAAGCAGAGCTTTTGTTTCAGTCGAGGCAGCTCGATCAGCGCAGAGCGGATTTCGCCGCTCGGCCTCCAAAGCGTCGCGATCAGCTCCCTGAAGACCGGCCGCGCGAGCTTCTCGATGTAAGCCTTGATTGCGTCGAGCTCTCGGTCGCTCTCCGCATCGTCCGGGGAGAGCGTGCTGCCGAAGATCCTGCTGAGCTCCCGCTTGTCGGTGACCGGGTTGAGCGACAGCGAGATTTGCGAGCCGCGCAAGGCACCGCGAAGCTTCGCGAACTCTTTCTTGAACAGCTCCATGCCGACGCGCTCGAGCTCTTCGTTCAAGGTCAGCATCATGATGCCTGCGACATCGTCCTTCTTCCACGATTCGTCGATCGGGAGCTTGAGCCGAACCCAACCGTCCGAATCGACGGGCGCTGCGAACAAGATGCCCTCGGAACGCCGGACGCGCACGAAACGATCGCGCTCCTCGTCGTACTTCACCGCCAGGAATGCCGACGAGCCCGGTCCTGTCGGGTCCCGGATCGGTGCCGGCCCGAATCGGGACCGAATCGTCTTTTGGATCCCGCGGCCCGACATGCGGCCCGATCCATGGAATGCCCGCCTTCACGCGCGGTCTGATCGTGTGCCAATACTGGTCGTCCTCCTCCGCATGCCCCTTTCGTTCGGTTTCGCGATCCACGAAGCGCTCGATCGCCCTGAACACCTCACCGGCACCGCGGCCGATCAACGAGTCCTGGTGGCCGAAGCCAGGGAACGCCAGCGTCGTGAGCAAATTCAGCCCCGCCTCCTTGAACGTTCGCCGCATGTGGCCAAGCGTCGCGACGTCCGCCAAGCCGTTTTTCGCCCCGTGCACGCTCAGTGTCGGGAACGTCCAGCGTTCGATGAGCTGGCGCGGCGACACGTACACGTTCCGGCCGGCGCGGTTGGTGATGACTTTGCGCCGCGCGAAGTGGATTCCTTGCGACACGGTCTCGATGTTGAGCGGGCCGAACAAGTCGTCGATGTGCTTCAACACTCGGCGCGGGATGTTGACCAACTCGAAGTCCTGCGCATACAGCGCGTCCATGCGGTGCCGCGTGCCGACCCATGGTGTGGTCCGCCAACACTGCCACCAACGCGGGTTCTCGATATCGAACTCTTTTTCGGGATAGGGCAACGTCGCGAGCAGCCGGTCGATGAACTGGTCGGTGAGTGACGGATCCGGGCCGGTGCGAAACTCGTACCGTTCGATCGGCAGCAGGTTTCGGATGTAGCTCAGCACGTAGCCGCGCAGCACGTTCGCGGGGCTGAATTCCACGGTCGGCCCGATCTCGAGAGACCGCGCAATTGATCCAACCCGGCAGTTGCTGGCGCTCGCGAGAGAACGGGACGCCAGCCGCGGGCGGGGACAGCACCGCCATGCTGAACATCGCGGAGCCCATGCAATGCGCAATGACGTCGAGCTTGCCGCGGGTCTCGCGGTGAATATGGGCGAGCGCCGCGGGAATGTCGACGAGCGCGGCGTCCTCGAAGCGCCACGGCATGCGCGCGGTCGGCATACCACTGCTCGTGCGCAAATCGAGGATCCAAACGTCGCGGTGGCGAGCAAGGAAATACGCCGCGAGATTCGGCCGAACGGCGTCGTGGGCGAACGTCGTCCCGCTCGCGCTGTAGCCGTGGATCATGACGACGGGGAGTTTCGACCGACGCAGGAGCGGTATCAGGTTCAGCAATCGGCGCGGCGCCCTGTAGTGCGTGAGGCGCAGGCGCACCGGCGTGCCGTCCGGGCGCTGGTCGACCTCGAGCTCGGTGATCTCGGGCGCGCGCCGCCGGCGGAACCAGCCGCCGCTGATGATGCCCGGAAGCCGCTGTGGCTCCCGCGGCTTCGCCGCGTCGGGTCGACGGAAGCTCCAGACATGAACGCTGATCATGAGCCTCAAGATGTACGCGACGAACGAGATAGTGTCGGCGAGCGCCGCGGGCTGGTCGGTTTGCTCCGCGATACGCACGAGCGGCACCTGCTCGTCGCCGAGATAGCGCGCGTCGAGCTCGAGCACCGGGGACTGCTCGTACTCCTCGCGGAGGAACGTCGTGAGGTTGAGTTCCTGCAGTTGCCGCCACGGGTTCGAGCGCCTGCCATAGGTCAAGCGCTTCTCGCCGCGGACCTTCGCGCCTTTCGCGAGATCCTTGATCTCGAGAACCTTGCGGCCCTTGCGATCCGTACGCTCGACGTTGTCGACCTTGAGGTCGTATTCGAGCAAACGCACCTCGCCCGCGTGCGACGCGAGCGCCACCGCATTGACACCTTGTCCACGCCGTGCGCAGCCCGGGAAGGAGGTCGCACAGCTTGCACAGGGTTCGCAGCACGATCCCGTAGCGCGGATCGCACTTCAATCTCGGCGGCGGATTCGCGGCGCGCCCTTTGCTCGCACGGAACAACCACTGCCATGTATCACGTGCGCCGCGGTTCTTGAACCACGCGGCCAGCGCACGGCGGCGGCGATCATTCTCCGTCGACTTTTCGCGCCGCAGCACCGTGAGCGTGCCAGACAGCGATGCCGTGACCGGTGCGAGCTTGGCGAG
Organism: uncultured Gammaproteobacteria bacterium; assembly: GCA_963744305.1. Taxonomy (GTDB): domain Bacteria; phylum Pseudomonadota; class Gammaproteobacteria; order Steroidobacterales; family Rariloculaceae; genus FEN-1219. Next base: position 25,330 of record CAVUTF010000005.1, on the reverse strand, counting down.
CTCGCGGTCCGAGCACGCGAGGCGCCGCGAATGCTCCCAGTCCCTCTCGCGATAGATGCGCAGCTTGCTCTGCTCCGGATCGAGCACGAGCGGTTCCTTGTCGGGGCCGGTGATGTGCGACAGCGGAAAGCGCCGGAACCGGAGCGTGAGCTCGATCATGCAGCGCTCTCGCGAACCGTCCGTCAGCGGGAGCTCGGCCGGGCCGCGCAGCCGCTCGATCAGCTGGAACTCGGTCTCGACCTCCGCGACCGGCTCGATCTCGCGAAACGGGCGCCGCGGCTCGGCCGGCGGCAGCTTCGCGGCGGGTTTCGTCAACCGCCAGTCCTTCCGAAATTGCTCCACGGCCCGCAGCGCGAGCGCCGCTATCGTGAGCGCCGGATTCGTGCCGAGCCCGCTCGGTACTATCGAGCCGTCGAGGACGGCGAGATCCGGCCAGGTGGCGGTGCGACGATTCACCTGCTCCGCGCGCTCCATGTCCGAGGTCGCCTTGAACACGCGGCCCACGTGGTCCACCACGCCCTCGCGCCAATCCGATCCCATCCGGCAACCGCCGAGCGGATGCACGGTGAAGAGCGGGCCGAGCTTGCTGTCGAAGAGATCCGCCATGCTCTCCGGGACGAACCGCCAGAGCGGATTCGGAATCACGGTGCCGCGGAGGTCGGAGGCGTCCGCGAGGTCGCGCAGCACTTGCAGCTGCTCGCCGAATAGCGAGCTGTTGCTGAGCTCGGGCCAACGCACGCGCACTGCGCCGTCGCCGTCCGTTTCGGTGTCGCCACCTGTGAGCTCGATGGCTCCGCGTGCGCCGTCGTCGCCCATCAGCGCGAAGATCGACGTCCGTTCGATGGCCTTTCGGTCCACGGCGCACGGATCCGGATCGCTCGGTGCGTGCAAAGCCTCGTCGCGCCGATCGAGTGTGTGGAGGAGATGCGCCGTGCTAATCGTCTCCTCGAACAATCGCCTCAGGGAGCCCGGAATGGCGAGCTCCTCGATGAGGATCGGCGTACCTTTGGCGCTTCGGGCATGCAGCATTCCCGTGATCGTCGGACCCACTGCGCGATCTTTGACGGCCGTGCCTTCGTTTGCGACGGCGTTCGCCTTGGGCGAATGGTCGTAGAGCGCCGCGATCATGTCGCCGTTTGACGAAAAGTGTTGGCCGAGCAGCGGGGAGCACACGAGGCCCGAGCTGCTCGACCGCAGCAGGATCTCCGTCGAGCCGAACGTCCCTGCGGCGAGAATCACCTTGTCCGCGAACAGCTTGAAAGGCGCGCCCTGCCGGGCGCGCAGCTTCGCGTCGGTATGCACGACTTCGAGCGACCAGGCTGCAGGGTGCTCGCGGCGCAGCACGCGCAGGACGGTCGCGCCCGTGACGAGCCGCGCGCCGCGCCGCTGCGCGACGTCGAGCAGGTTCGTGTCGAGCGAATTCTTCGCGCCGTAGTTGCAGCCGGTCGCGCAGTCGCCGCAGCGATTGCAGGCTCCTTCGAGCTTCGGTCCCTGCCCTTTGAGGAACGTCGCGAGCGGCGCCGGCCGGAAGCGCGCTTCGCACTTTCCGCTGCTCGCGAGCTTTTCGAGCACTTCCATTTTTGCAGGGCGAGGGCCGCCGTTCTGCGCGATGACATTGTCGCCGTCTGCGCCGCAAGCGCCGAGCAGCTCCTTGGCCTCGTCATACCAGCGCCTGCGCTCGTCGGCATTGCGAAGCGGCCTCGGCCACCGCTCGTCGAAGACAGCATCGGCCGGCGTCGCCATGACGCCCGCGTTGATCAGCGAGCCGCCGCCCAGACCGTTCGCGACCAAGGCGTTAACGTCGCTGCCGAGGCGCAGGTCGAACAGACCCGTGCGAGTGCCCCTGGCTTGCGGGGAGGTCGGCGTGCTGAAGCGCACGTGACTCGGCAGCTCGGCCGCGCGCGACGGAAACATGCCGGGCAGATACTCGGCGCCGCGCTCGAGCACGCAGATCTTGATCGGGTCGCCGTTCCGCAGCGTGCAGCCGGCGAGCTCGGCGGCCGCGATTGCGCCGCCATAACCGCTGCCGACGATGAGGACGTCGAAGCTCAGCTTGTCATCGGCAATGAGCTGTTCGAGACCCTGGGAGATCGCGGCCGTCCGTCGGCGATCACCGAAGCCTTTGCGCGCAACGTCCGTGTGGCCAGACGCTCGATCCGCCATGCCGACGCCCTTCGCAGGGAAACACGACGGCGACCATACGAGCCGCGCCGCCCGAAGTCTAGTGGGCCTTCGCGCGATTGCCGGCCCAGAGCCGAATCTTCCCGAGCGCGATCGACATGCAGGGCTACCACGTAAAAAAGAAGGTGGCGGTCAAGATCCTGCTGCCGGACGCGAAGGTCGAGATCGAGCCAGTGCCGACCTCCGGCGGCCACCGGCCGGAGCCCGAGCTCGACCGGCTCTCGATCGCGTCCACCAGCTCATCACCGTACCGCAGCGGGTGGCCGCTGATGCGGCATATCAGAACGCGAAGAAGAACAACGATGCGCAGAACGCGCGCGTCGAGCACGACAAAGCTGTTCCTGCTCGTCGGCGCGGCGACGACTGCGGCGGCGCTACACCGCTTCGAGAATGATGTTGCCGACGCCGGTCGACGACGCCGGCACGTGATAGAAGCGGTAGACCTCGCGCACGCGTCTCCGAGCGCGCCGCGCATGATCAGCCACATCACGAGCTCGATGGCCTCGGCGCCGGCGTCACGCAGGTAATCGAATCGGCGGAATGCGTGCGAGCCGCTCGGGGTCGCGCGCGAGACCGTCGAGGAACGCCATGTCGAATTCCTTGTTGATGAGGCCTGCGCGCGGACCCTGAATCTGGTGCGACATGCCGCCGGTGCCGAAGATCACGACTTTGAGGTCTTCGTGCCAGCTCTCGACCGCTTTCTTGATCGCCTTGCCGAGCATGTAGCACCGATTACCCGTCGGTGCGGGATACTGGATCACGTTCACGGCGAGCGGGATCACGCGCACCGGCCAGGCCTTCGGCTGACCGAACAGCAGCGTCAACGGCACGGTGAGGCCGTGATCGAGCTGCATCTCGTTCACGATCGTCATGTCGAACTCGTCGAGCACGAGCGACTGCACCATGTGCGCGGCGAGCTCCGGATACCCCTTGACCGGCGGCACCGGACGCGCGCCCCAACCTTCATCGGCGATCGGGAACTCCGCCGCGCAGCCGAGCCCGAAGGTCGGAATGATTTTGAAGTCGAACGCATTGACGTGATCGTTGAAGACGACGATTGCGACGTCCGGCGCCGTTTCGGCCATCCACTTCTTCGCCGGCTCATACCCCTTGAACAACGGGACCCAGTACGGCTCTGCCGTGCGGCCATTGTCCACCGCGGCTCCGATCGCGGGCGTATGCGACGTGCCGATACCGGCGATATCCTAGCCATCAATCCTTCCTCTCGGCCTTCGATCGCCAGCCGTCCGGGGAGCGTCCGCCCGCCTGCATCATCTCGACGTAATCCTTTTCCGTCACGCCGACCATCTGCGACGCCATGTACTGATACGACTTCTTGTCCGTGAACGCGAGCTTGACGATCGCGTACGAGACGCCGCCGAGCTCGAGCAGCTTGTTCCAGTCGCGGTTCACGACAGCGTCGCGCTGCTCCTCGGTCATCGGAAACTTCTGCAAGTATTTGCGCTCGTCCGCCAAGAACTCGGCGCGATTCTCTGCCTTCATAAGTGAATAGAAGAAGGCGTTCAGGTGGTAGCCCTTGCGAGCGCGTTGGGCATCAAATACCCAAGTGCCGGGGATGTCCTCGTACTCTGGAACCTCCTCGTATTCTTCGGGTTTGTTGCTCATGGTTGTGATGAGACCTGCTCATCTCCGTTCATGTCAACTCTTACGCTGGATCGTGTCGGCGGTTTGGATGCCTTTATAGAGCAGCGAGTCGGCCATGCCTTCCGCGAGGCACCATTCGGCGAACGCCTCCGGCGTTTGCGCGAATGTGCCGGGCTGCCAGTTGGCGTCGACGAGATCGGAGTCGAAGTCGTACTCGGCCGCGCCCCCGCACGGGGAATGAAAGTACCAAAAGTAGCAGGAGGAGATCGGATGGCGGCCCGGACCGAGCGCGGTCCTCCAGCCGCGGCGCGTCATGTTGAGACCGCCGCCGAACAGCTCGTGAATGCTGCCGAGCTCGAACGCGACGTGATGGAAGCCGCGTTTCTTGCCGACGTTGAGCAGGAACAGGTTGTGGTGATGATTGGATGCGCCGCCGCGCAGGAAGTAGCCGCGTCCGGGATAACTGTCGCTCGCGATGAAGCCCAAGCGGTCCACGTAGAACGGCACGACCTTGTCCGGCTCGTCGATCATGAACACCGTGTGCGTCATCTCGAGCGGTGTGGCGGAGTTGAAGAACTGGCCGCGCGTGTTCAAGCGGTCCGGCCGCCCCGGCGTGTTGTATTTGCCCAAGGGCGCCTGCACGGGCTTGCGGCGCGCCACGCGAAACGCGATCGCAAAGCCAAGCGCATCGCGCGCGTGCAGGGTGCCGTCCGCATCCTCGGCGACGTCTCTGTCCTTCGCGAGCTCGGCCCCGATCGTGCGCAGATCCGCCGCCGAGCGGACGCCGAACGTAGCCTCGCGCAACGTGGCGCCGGGCTCGAGCGCGGCCGGCAACGACGGATCATCCGCAAGCTTGAGCTCCACGCTCGAGCCATCCTGGCACACGAACGAGCTCGAGGTCGCCGACGGTCGCGTCTCGCGCAGGCCGAAATCCGTCCAAAACCGGCGGCACGCGTCGAAATCCGTGACGCCGAACGTGACCGCGTCGAGATTCGTAACAGCCATCGGTTCCTGTCTCTCCTTTTTCTATAGGCCTTCAGCCGAGCAGCGTGCTCTCGAGCGCGACGCTCTTGATGAGCGCGAACACTCGCTGGCCGGGCGAAAGCGCAAGATCGTCGTACGCGTCGCGCGTGATGCGTGCGCGCAGATGCTGCTGATCGACCGCCAGCAGCAATTCTACGTAGACGCTCGCGTCCAGGTCGATCTCGAGGATCTTGGCGTCCAAAATGTTGCGGATGCTGAGCCGTTCCGGCCGGACCGTGGCAATTGCCACGTCGCGAGCGTGAATGCGCAGGCGCAGCGGCGCTCCGACCTGCGTTTTTCGGATAGGCACGTACACGGTTTGCGTCCCGAGGCTCAATGCAGCGATGCCGTCGCGATGCCCCGCGACCTGTGTTTGCAGCACGGCGCCGGGCTCCTCGCCACCCGACAGATCGACGCGCTCGAGCACTTCAGCCGTCTTGCCATGTGCGGCGACGCGGCCGCCGACGAGCAGCAGCGTGTCGGCCGCCAGCCGCACGACCTCGTCGACGTTGTGCGTGACGTAGAGCACCGGCACGCCGAAAGTGCTCGGCAGCCGCTCGATGTGCGGGATGATTTCGCGCTTGCGATTCACGTCGAGCGAGGACAGCGGCTCGTCCATCAGCATGAGCCGCGGGCTTGCGAGCAAGGCTCTGCCGATCGCGACTCGCTGCTGCTCTCCGCCCGACAGCGAAATAGGCCGCCGCGCGAGCAAAGGTTGCAGATCGAGCGCGCCTACGACTTCGTCGAAGCCAATTCGGCGACGGCCGCTCGGCAGCGCGCGGTCGAGCGCGAAGCGCAGATTCTGCTCGGCGGTGAGGTGCGTGAACAAACGGCCATCCTGGAACACGTAACCCACACCGCGGCGATGCGGCGGCACGCGTTGCTTTCCGTCTTGCCACACCGTCGCATCGAACGCGACCTTGCCGCGCGCAAGTTCCTCGAGGCCCGCAATGATGCGCAGCAGCGTCGTTTTGCCTGAGCCGCTCGGTCCGCAGACGGCAGTTATGCCTTCGAGCGCGATATCGTGCCGCACGGTCAGCGCGAAGGCCGGACGCTCGATCGCTATGTCCAGTGCGAGGTTGCCCATGCGTCTAATGTCCCGAGCCCATCACGCGCGCACGAGCGGCCGACGCGTGTTCAGCGCATACACTACGAGCAACACGGCGAGCGAGAACCCGAGCAGCCCCGCGGACAAAATATGCGCCTGCTCGTAGTTCAGGGTTTCGACATGCTCGTAAACCGCGATCGAGATCACCTTCGTGCTGCCGGGTATGTTGCCGCCGACCATGAGCACGACACCGAACTCGCCGAGCGTATGCGCAAAGCTCAGCACGATGGCGGATAGATACCCGCGGATCGACAGCGGCGACGCGACGCGAAAGAACGCGTCGATCGGATTAGCCCCGAGCGTGGAGGCGGCTTCGAGCGGCGCTCTGCCGACCGCCTCGAACGCCACCTGCAGCGGTTGCACGGCGAACGGAAAGGAGTAGAGCACGCTTGCGATCACGAGGCCGGTGAACGAGAACGTAAGCGTGGAGCCTGTGACCTCGACCCAGAGCCGGCCGAGCGCGCCTGCCGGTCCGAGCAGAATCAGCAAATAGAAGCCGAGCACGGTGGGCGGCAGCACCAACGGCAGCGCTACGACGGCCTCCACGAGCGTGCGCGCCCGCGCACGCGTGAACGCGAGCCACCATGCAAGCGGTGTGGCTACGATCAAGAGGACGATGACCGTGACGCTCGCGAGCTTGAGGCTGAGCCAAACAGGTCCGAGCGTGAGTTCCGCCATCCGCCTCATCCGCAATCGCGCGCGATCCATGTAGCCACGCTGCCGCGGAGATTGTCAATCCGCGCCGGCCTCGTGCAGCAGCCCATGCTATTCTGGCCGCCGCTCATTTTCGGGTGCACTGCGGCGCTGGAATTGCAATGAAACGACGGCTCGTGCTCGCAATTACCGGCGCAACCGGATCCATCTACGGCGTTCGTCTGCTGCAGGAGATGCGGCGCGCGGAAACGCTCGAGACGCACGTCGTCGTGTCGCGAGCCGGAGTATTGAGCGCTACCGCCGAGCTTGGCCTGGGCCGCCATGAGCTCGAGGCGCTCGGCGACTTCTCCTACTCCGACCGCGACATCGGCGCCAGCCTAGCCAGCGGCTCGTTCAAGACGGATGGGATGATCATCGCGCCGTGCTCGATGAAGACGCTGGCGGCGATCGCGACCGGTCTCACCGACAATCTGGTAGCGAGGGCCGCGGACGTCACGCTGAAGGAACGGCGCCGGCTGGTCTTGCTCGTGCGCGAAACGCCGCTGCACCTCGTGCATCTGCGCAACATGCTCACAGTGACCGAGATGGGCGGCGTCATATTTCCGCCGGTGCCGGCGTTTTACGCGAAGCCGGAGAGTCTGGACGCGCTCGTGGATCAGACCGTAGGCCGCGTCCTGGATCTATTCGCGATCGACTCGCCGCTCGTGCGCCGCTGGTCCGGAGTGAACGCTCCGGGCGACGAGGAGTAGCGCTAGTTACGACAGGCCGCCGGCATGTATTGATCTTGCACAGTCGGTGCGAGGTATGAGGCTATGTTGCCGCCGCCTGCCGTGCCAAGTAGCTGCCCACCCGCTGGTGCCAAGGCATTGCCGCAGCGCCACACAACATCGTGGCCGACCGTCTCGTATGGCGTCAGGGTCAACGTCAAGCCGCTGACGATCGCGCTGACCTCGTGGCCGAATGTAACGACGATGACTCCGTCGACAATGTCCACTTGTTGCACGTACTTGCCGCTCGTATCAGTCGGGGCCGCGCTCATCCCGGCGGTGACCCGATCCGCCGGCGCCTCGCCGTCGTCCAAGAATGATTCGGCGACCCGCGTTCTTGCGTGGCCTGCGATTTGCAACCCTTCGGCGACCTGCGCCCGAATCGTGTAGTCGTTGTAGGCGGGAATCGCAATCGCGGCAAGAATGCCGATGATCGCGACCACGATCATGAGCTCTATCAGGGTAAAGCCGCCTTGTTTCGGTAGCTGTGACATCGTTTTCTCGCTCAATTCACCTGTACGTGCCCGCTGCAGTCGTGATCTGCTCGATCTCGAGGTTCAGCGGGGATGCTCTAACTTTCGGACTCACCCGTCATTGCGTCGACCGGAATGCTCGGGTCGGCATAGACGACGGGGATCTTCTTGCGCTCGGCGTAGCTCGTTGCCAAGACGAGCGCGTCGCTCGGCGACATTGGCGCGCGAGTGATCAGAGTCTTTACGCGCTTCGGAGCGTCCGGCTCGCGAGTGGCCGCCGCGTTGGCTTTCTCAACCACGCGCTCGATCGTCGCCAGCGTGATGGTGTCGTCGAAGGGATCGGAATAGGTATGGACGCGCACGTAGTCCGTCTCAGGACAGCCGCCCATCGGTTGTTCACGCACAACCCGAACTTCCATTGCCGGACCCTCCAAGGACTTGAATTCCTTGGAGTACCCAAAGCAAGAGCTATGCCAGGGCCTCTAATTGCCGCCGCCGTCGTGGTTTGCAAAGTTTATGTTCAGTTGCAGTGACGTGCGACGTCAGTTCCTGCCCTGAAGCAGGCGAAAGACGAGCGGCGTTATGTACGTGAGCGTGCTATGCACCTGCATCGTCGGCGTCCAAGGAGAGCAACGTCGCATTGCCGCCGACGGCGGCCGTGTTGATCGTGAGCGTTTGCTCCGCTGCGAACCGCGGCAGGTAGTTCGGGCCGCCCGCCTTTGGGCCGGTGCCGGACAGGCCCATGCCGCCGAACGGTTGTACGCCCACTTGAGCGCCGATCATGTTGCGATTCACGTAGACGTTGCCGACGCGCGCCCGTCGCGCGACGTGCCTCGCAAACGAATCGATTCGCGTGTGCACGCCGAGCGTCAAACCGAACCCCGTGCCGTTGATGCTTGCTATGAGCTCGTCGATCCGATCGCCGCGGTAGCGCAGCACGTGCAGCACGGGCCCGAAGACCTCCTCGCGTCAGCGTCTGCAGGGAATCGATCGCAAGCACCGTCGGCGCGACGAATAGTCCGTGTGAAAGCGCGTTCCGCAGCCGGCTTTGGTAAAGGATCGCGAAACGATGGCTCGCGACGTAGCTTTCGAGGGACTGTTTTGCCGCAGTGTCGATGACCGGGCCCACGTCCGTTTGCAGCTGCCCAGGATCGCCGATGACGAGCTCCTCCATGTAGCCGAGCAGCAGCCGCAGCACCTCGTCCGCCGTCTCCTCCTGCAAGCAGAGCACACGCAGCGCGGAGCAACGTTGGCCGGCGCTGTTGTACGCCGACTGCAATGCGTCGCGAACCACTTGCTCCGGCAGGGCCGAGTTGTCCACGATCATCGCGTTGATGCCGCCGGTTTCGGCTATCAGCGTCGCGAGAGCACCGTCGCGCTGCGCGAGCGCTGCATTGATTGCGCGGGCGGTCGCGACGGAGCCGGTGAACGCGACGCCGGCGACGCGCCGATCGGCAAGCAGTGCGGCGCCGATTTTTTCGCCGTCGCCGGGCAAGAACTGGAGCGCCGCGCCGGGTACGCCTGCACGCGCAAGAAGACTCACGGCGTGCGCCCCAACGAGCGAGCTTTGCTCGGCCGGTTTTGCGATAGCGGTGTTGCCCGCCGCCAGCGCCGCGGCGATCTGCCCGGTGAAGATCGCGAGCGGGAAGTTCCACGGGCTGATGCACACGAAAACGCCGCGTCCCGTCAACCTGAGCTCGTTGTGCTCGCCCGTGGGTCCGGGCAAAGGCTGGGCGTCGTCCATGATCCGCTCGCCCTGCGCGGCGTAGTACCGCAAGAGATCGACGGCTTCGCGAACCTCGGACAAGCTGTCGCCGACGGTACGGCCGGTTTCCCGCACGCACCGCGCAACGAGCTCCGCCGTGTCCGCTTCGAACAGGTCGGCTGCGCGGCGCAAGATATTTGCGCGCTCTACCGCCGATACCGCGTTCCATGCGGGCTGATAGGCGCACGCGACATCGAGCGCCTCTCGCGCGAGCTCCGCGTCGGCATCGACAACCGAGCCGACCACGCGGCTTTGATCCGCGCGGATCGAGCACTCGCCGCGCCGCGCCCGCGCGCTCTCTGCCCGCGATCCACGGGCTCGCATGCCAAGCACCGACTCGCGTCGCCGCGAGAGCCGAGCGCAAGCTGCCGAGCTCAGTCCAGTCGGCGAGGTTCACACCGCGCGAGTTCGTGCGCTCGGGCGCGTACAGGTCGCGCGGCAACGGGATACGCGGATGCGGTCGGCCTTCCGATGCGGCCGTCTCTTCGACAGGATCGGTGACGATCGCCTCGAGCGGCGCGTCCGCCTGCACGAGCCGATTGACGAAGGAGGTGTTCGCGCCGTTCTCGAGAAGTCGGCGGACCAAGTAGGGCAGCAAGTGCGCATGACTGCCGACCGGCGCATACACGCGGCAGCGGCGCTCGATGCCGCGTGCTTCCAAGAGCTCGGAGTACAGTTCCTCGCCCATGCCGTGCAAGCGCTGGAACTCGAAACGGCAGCGCGCGCCGACCTCCAGCAGCCAAGCGACGGTGTGCGCATTGTGCGTCGCGAATTGCGGAAACAAATGCGGGCTCGCGAGCAGCAGCGCTTTCGCACAGGCGAGGTAGGAGACATCCGTGTGGCTCTTGCGCGTGAACACCGGATAGCCGCTCGAACCCCTGCTCTTGGGCGCGCTTGATCTCGCTGTCCCAATACGCGCCTTTGACGAGGCGCACGGGAATCACTTTGCGCCCGTCCCGCGCGAGATCCTCGAGCCAGCTCAACACTCGCCAGGCCCGTTTTTGATAAGCCTGCACCGCGAGGCCGAGGCCGGGGTAGTGCGCAAGCTTGCCGTTGCGAAACACGCGCTCGAATATCGCGAGCGACAACTCGAGTCGATCGGCCTCCTCCGCGTCCATCGTCAAAGCCACGCCGGCGCTTGCGGCGGATGCGGCGAGCTCGTACAACCTGCTCGAGAGCTCGCGCAGCGCGCGCTTGTGCTGGGCGAATTCATAGCGCGGCGACAACGCCGACAGCTTCACGGAGACGCTCGGCAGATCCTGAAGATCGTCGCCCCATGCGCCTTTAGCCGCGCCCACGGCTGCAATCGCATGGCGGTAGGAGTCGAGGTAACGCTCGGCATCCGCGGCCGTCAGGGCCGCCTCGCCGAGCATGTCGAACGAGTAGCTGTACTCGGGCGAGCGCGCCGCGCGCTGCAGCGCGTCTTCGATCGTCTCGCCCATCACGAACTGCTGCCCCAAGACCTTCATCGCTTGCTTTAGCGCGGAGCGCACCACCGTTTCGCCGATGCGCTCGATCAAGCGCTGCAGGAACGCCGCGGGCGGCTGCGCGATCTTCTCCGGTCGAACGAACCGGCCCGTCAGGAGCAGCGCCCAAGTGGACGCGTTGACGAACAGCGACTCGCTCTCGCCCAAGTGGGCCTGCCAGTCGGCGGCGCCGAGCTTGTCGGCGATCAGCCGATCCGCCGTCGCGGCGTCCGGAATTCGCAGCAGCGCTTCGGCGAGGCACATGAGCACGATCCCTTCGCTCGACGAAAGGTCGTACTCCGACAAAAGGGCGTCGAGCCCGCCGGCGCGGCGTTGCCGCTCGCGAATTGCGCTCGCGAGCTCGCGCGCGCGCGCCGCGACGGCGGCGGCCTGCGGCGTGGGCAAGCTCGCGTGAGTCAGGAGGAAACGAATCGTGGCGGCTTCGTCCGCCGAGTAGTCGCGGTCTACGTCGGCGCCGATCGCAGCCAAGCGCGCGTCAAAGTCGTCGAACAGCCAGGCAGGCGCGGCGCCGGTGACGGTACGGGTCTTGGTGGCCGTCATCCCCGTAGTTTAGCCCGCGAGACGTTCCGAGCGATAAGCCGTGGCGAGCGATCGCCGGTTACGCGCCGAAACTCGCGCGGCCGATCATGTTGAGAAACTCGGCGCGCGTGCGCGGGTCGGAACGAAAATGGCCGAGCAATTGGCTCGTAACCATCGACACGCCGTGCTTGCGTATCCCGCGCGTGGTCATGCACTGATGAACGCCCTCTACGACCACGCCTACACCGCGGGGTTTCAGCACGTCTTGTATGCAATGCGCGATCTGCGCCGTAAGCGACTCCTGCACCTGCATGCGCCGAGCGAACGTATCTACGACTCGAGCGAGCTTGCTGATGCCCACGACATTGCGGTCCGGCAGATAGCCGACGTGGATTTTGCCGATGATCGGCGCCAGGTGGTGCTCGCAATGCGACTCGAAACCGATGTCGCGCAGCACGATCAGCTCGTCGTAGCCGTCGACCTCGTAGAACGTGCGGCGTAGAAAGTCGACGGGATCGTCCCGGTAACCGCTGAACCAATCTTCGTACGCCTTCACGACGCGCGACGGCGTGCCGGTCAAGCCTTCACGGTCCGGGTCGTCGCCGACCCAGCGGATGAGTGTTCGTACCGCCTGCTCGGCTTCTTCTCGCGTCGGCCGCTTGGCTTGGCTCGACTTCGTGGCGTTGCGTCGTCGGGTCACGTGATATTCCGTTTGTGTGGGGAGAATTCGCGCCGAAGCGCTGGCTCAAGAGGCGTTGGAGTCTAAAGCGCGCTGGGGAGATGGTGCAACCGACGGACGCCGCTGGCATATTGAGCCGTCGAGGCAGTGGACTGCTGAATGAGCGTACGCCGGATTCTGCAAACCTTCGATGCGTGGCGCGCGGCCGGCGTGCCGATCGTGCTCGGGACCGTGTACGACACGCTCGGCTCCACTTACACCAAAGCGGGCCACCGAATCTTGATCGGCGCAAACGGCGATTATCAAGGTCTCGTGAGCGGCGGATGCTTGGAGGGAGACCTCGCGGAGCGTGCACGCAACGTGATCGAAAGCCGCAACCCCGCGGCTGTGACCTACGATCTGCGCAACGAAGCCGACGACCTTTGGGGTCTCGGCGTCGGGTGCAACGGCCTCATACGAGTTTTCCTCCAACCGCTGTTCGCCTCCGAGCGCTACGAGCCCTTCGCCGCGATTGCGCAGGCGCTGCTCGGCCGGCGCGCTGCGGCGACGGCGACGGTGATTGCGAGCCCGACGCTGTCTTCGCCGCCGGGTGCGACGTTGATATGCGACGCGCGACACGCATCGGTCCTTCGGTCTCGCGCCGGACATGGTTGTAACGCTCGGCGAGAGTTGCCGCGAGGTATTGCGTGACGGCCGCGCGCGCTATCGCGACGACGAGGGCGGCTTGGCCGTGCTCTATGCGCCTTTGAAGCCCGTGCCGCAACTGCTGGTGCTCGGCGCCGGGCTCGACGCGATTCCGTTGGTCAGCATGGCCGCGGAGCTTGGTTGGCGCGTGACGGTTGCCGATCATCGCCCGGCATACATGGAGCGCGGCGGCTTCGAGCGCGCCGAGCGAGCGCTACTGGTAGAGCCCGACGCGCTGCGCGACAGCGTCGAGCTCGAGGACTTCGACGCGATCATCGTGATGAGCCATCACTTGACGACGGATCGGAAGTACTTGGGTCAACTCGCGCGCGTGGGCACGCAGTATTTGGGCATTCTGGGTCCGGCCGCGCGGCGCGAGCGATTGCTCGCCGAGCTCGCCGAAAGCGGCTTATCGCTCCATGCGCGTTTGCGCGGTCCCGTTGGGCTCGACATCGGCGCCGACTCGCCCGAGTCGATCGCGCTCTCGATTCTCGCCGAGTTGCAGGCGACCTTTGCGGGGGTCGTGGCAGAGACGATCCGGACAAGCTGATCGAGTGGGGTCAGGCACTGTGCCTGACCCGGTGCCTGACCCCGATCTAGTACGTCGTTCCGCGGCGGCTGTCCTCGAACATCTTGATGAGGAACGAGCGAATCGTACCTTCCGCTTCGTCGCGGCCGAGGAGATTCTGCTCGGTCATGAGCTTCGCGATGTCTTTTACCGAGCGCCGGCCGTCGATCAGCGACATCAGGAACGCGTGCACGCGTGCCGCCACTACCTGCGTGCGAAACGCCTCGCTGAGCGGGATGGGCTCGGTGCCGCGCACGAGCCACTCGGGCAAAGCCTCGTGGCGCGGCGGTCGTTTCACGGCGCTCTGCTTCTGCGCCGCCCACGCGACGACGCGCTCGCGGCGGCCGTGCCGGCTCGCCGGCGAGCACATGTAGGGGATCTCGTGCTCCGTCACGGTGACGGGATCGAAGCCTTGGGCTCCCATCGCCGCCACGCACTCCGGGACGCCGTAGCGCAAGCTCGGATCCGCGTCGTGAAAGCTCAACGAGCCGAAATTGATCCACCGCCCGTTCGGGGCAAGCAACGTATTGATCCGCGCGCACAGCGCGTCGAAGCGCTCCGGCAGGATGTCGACGAGCCAGGGAGTGATCACGGTCTCGAACGCGCCCTCGCGAAACGGCGGGCGGTGGGCATCGCCGAGCACGAACTGCAGCCCGTCGCGGGCGGGCTTTGGCGCCGCGAGCGATCGCAACACCGCCTGATCGGCCACGCTGCGCGGCGCGATCGGAAATTCGTAAAGGTCGATGCGCTCGCCGCGCGCGAGGCGGTGCGCGAGCAGCACGAGTAGCGGATTGAAGTCGAGCGCGATCGTGGACGAGGGCGCGCATTCCATGTGCACGTCGTACGCGAGCCGCCCGGCGCCGGCGCCGAGCACGAGCACGTTGCCGGGCGCGTTGCCGCCGAGCGCCGCGGCGATGATCTGCAACGAGGCTGCGTTCTCCGCATCGCCCCAGCACCAATCGCGATGGATGTTGCCGTAGTAAGTCGTGAGGCCCTGATCGGAGGGCAGGCGAGTCCGCAGCGCGAGATAGGTCTCGGGGCCCGCCGTCGAGCGATCGAGCTCGAGCGGCGCGAGCAGAGCGCGCAGCCGGCTCGCATGGTCGTCGGTCGCGACGCGCAACGACTGTCAGGCGCTCGCGGGTTGCCGGCCGCAGCTCGGGCGTCTGCAGCGCGCGATCGATTTCGCGCAGATCGCGGTCGATGCGCTGCAGTGCGAAATGCAGACGCCCGCGCCATTCTCCGAGCGCCGCCGAGGGCTCGGCGAACAGCCATGGGACCTCGTCCACGAGCGGAAAATCCACGCGACAACCGGAGCAGCGCAGCCCCGCCGCCGCCTGCGCGAGCGGTGTGTCGCAGCGAGGACAGGCAAAAAAGCTCGCGCGCTCGTCCATGGGCCGACATCGTCGCCGCTCACTGCCGCGCGGAAGAAGGGCATTCGTCACGTTATGTGAAAGGAGGGACGAGCTATCGAGGAAGAGAAAGGACGGTTACTTGGCCGTCTGGGCCAAGCAACCGTCATTACAGCCGCTTTTAGAGGAGCTGAGAGACTAGATCGTGCCCTACGCGATCGGCGCGAACGCCGTCAGCCGGTCGAGGTTCGTGCTGTCGCCGAGACCGTGGTTCGGGAACACCGACGCAAACAGGCCTTGCTCGCCGTGCAGCGCCATGTAGTTCAGCAGCACCATCTCGACGAGGAGATTCACGTTGTTCGCACCGGGCGTGCCCGCGCGGCTCACGTTGCCGTCCGGCGAGAAGTAGCCGAGCTGCTGATGCTGCGCGGCTGTAAGGCCCGCCGTCGTGAGCAGCTGCGCGCGGCCGGTCGGGTTGTAGACGAGGAAGAACGGCGAGGCCGTGTCCTGGTTGTCGCTCACCCACTCGCCCTTGCCGCGCCCGTTCACCGAGTTGTCGATGACGCCGTTGCTCGACAGCGAGCCGTCGCTGAACACGTACATCATGAGCGGCTTGCCCCTGCGAGCCGCGTACTCGAGGACCGCGCCCATGCACCGTCCCGCGCGGAAGTCCTTGACCTCGCCCTCTTGGCGCTGGCCGCCGTGATAGTCGTAGCCGCCCATCGTGATGCAGCCCGCACCCGCATAGCCGTCGATGACCATCTTCATGACGGAAGCCGTCTTGCGGAACTCGTTGCCGTCCGTGCCGGCCGCATTGAACTCGGCATCCGTGAAGATGCCGGCCGCGCCGACGATGTTTGGATCCTTCGCCGGGTCCAGCACCACATTGCCGAACACTTGGGTGACGTAGGCCTGGTCGAGGTAGCCGCACTGCACGAGTCGCTCGACGACTTCGTCGCGCGTCAGCGGCGCCTTCGTCGGGTCGGGGTCCGGGAAGTTCAGGCCGGTCGTGACCTTGCTGAGCTTCTCCGCGGTGAGCCGAGAGATGGCCTCCATGACGACGACCTCGTCCGCGTGGACCAGCCGCTTCGGCCGATCGCTAGTGCCGACGAGGCCGGTGACGTCGCTCGGCCGGTCGACCTTCGTCGGCCGGAACTCCGGGTTGATCATCATCGCCGGCGCCATCGAGTTGCCGCCGGAGTCGGAGTTCTGCGAGCCGATCAACGTGAGGATCTCGCCGTCCGCGCCCGCGCGCTGGAGGCCGTACAGCGGATTGTGCGGATTGTTGCTCGTGTCGTTCTCGGAGCGCGCCGGGATCACGGCGCCGTTGATGTTTGCGCCGATGCCGGGCGTCTTGAAGCTTGCCTGCATGCCGCGCAGGAACGCGCTGTCACTGTGGAACCCAAGCCCCAGGCTCGTGTCCGTGTGATCGCCGTTGCTCGTCGCGGTGGGAGTCGTCTCGGCGACACCCGGGACCTGGTCGCCCGGCAAGCCGAGCTTGCTGTATCCGGCTGTCGTCAAGACGTCCAATTGGCCCTGCTGCTTGCCGACGAGCACGTTCGAGCCGGCCAGGTTCGCGCCGCCCGCGAGGTCGAAGCAGATGAACGGAACCTTGCCGGCGATAGGTGTGGCCCCGCACAGCAGTGCTCGTAGCGCCTGCAAGTCGTTTGCGAGCTGCGCGTCGGCCGTGCGCGAGAGGAGGCTGAGCAAGCCGCCGCTCAGCACCATCGCGCCGCCCGACAGGAAGCCCTGCGCGATGAGCTCACGCCGCGTCATGGGACGGCGATGATTGTCATGCCGTTGCGGCGCGTCGGGATGTCGGAGCTTGCGCTTCACTTTGATCAACATGGCTCTAACCTCTATGCTGAAACCGAACGCACGTGTTCACTGGACCGATGCGGCGCCGCTGCCGACCGCAGCCGCGCACACGGCCTTGGCGATCGTCTGCGTGCGAGTCGCGTCGCCACCGCCGTCCGCTAGTCCGAGTCGGGGCGCATGGCCGCCGTGGACGAGCGTGCCGAGCTCGGCCTTGACGTCGGCGCGGTCGGGCGCGGTCGTGATCGGCGCGCCGGCCGTGCCGATGATCCGATCGAGCAACGGATCGAGGAACAAGTCCTCAGTGGGCTGCCGGCGCCCGGCCACGCTGTCGCGACGGGCTGATCGAACGGGAAGCCCGGGAACCGGACCGAGCGCAGCACCGGGTCGCTGATGAGCGCGTGGCAGTACTCGATCGCGAGCTGCCCGATCGCGGCCTGATGCGACGACAGGAACGCCTCGATCGATTCGATAGCCGGCAGCGATTGCCGGACTTCGTCGAACGTGGCTTGCACGCCGGGTTCGAGCTGGCTCACGCCCGTGATCGCGGACATCGTCGCGCTGATCTCGTCGAACGTGCGCACGCCGATTTCCGACGCGGGCGGCAAGTCCTGCGGAGTCGGCGCGGGCGGCGTGACCGGCGGGGGCCGGTTGAAGGCGAACGTGCCCAGCCGATCGAACGTCAAGAAGAACTCGTCCGCGTCCGGTCCTTTTTCGAGCGGCAACACCGCGCCCAAGTTGGCGAGCGGCTGGCCCGTTTCCGGCGCATAGATCGCGCTCATGATCGCCGTGTCGAGCTTCGCGAACGACTGTCCGACAGGGGCTTCGGCGCCGTTCAAGCCGACGCGCAGACCCTCGAGGTCGATGCCGTTCGGATCTTGCGTGCCGTCCAGGCTGATGAAGAACGGCTCGCGGAACAGATACGCGTAGCTGTCGTACTGCGCCGCCTCGAACACGACGTAGCTTTGCGGCACGTTCGTAAGGTGCGAGACGCTGAACAGCAGGAAGAATTTCTCGCCCACGCCGGCCTCGAAGTTCTGCTGGATCTGCGCCGGAGTCAGCGCGCGGTTATAGACCGCGACGAGCCGAATCACGCCCATCCAGTCGCGATCGCTCGAGACCTCGTTGCCGAGCACGAACGCGAACGTGTCGTCCCAGTCCGCGAGCGAGCCGCCCGGCGAATTGTCCTGCGCCGACGAGCACGTTGTTCACGTAGATCTTGCGGCCTTCGATCGGGTCGAACGTGGCCACGACGTGCTGCAAGCGTGGCCTGCAGCACCTGCGCCGCGGCCGGCGTCGAGAGCTGCGGATTGCCGTTCTCGTCCGAGTCGCTGTCGCGGTTGAAGAAGTCGTAGTTGTACATCGTCTGGCCGAGATTGAAGTTGCGCTGCGTCGTGCCAGCGGAATAGCTCACGATGCGCATGTCCTCTTGGACGACGTTGCCCGGCGCGACCCACGCTTCGATCGAGTATTCGCCCGTCGCGTTGATCATCGTGCGCAGCTTCGCGCTCGACGCGGTCGAGGCTTGCGCCTTGCCGCCCGCGAAGTTGAGGCCCCAGCCGCCGAACCACTGCACGGGGCCCGACAGGGTGAGGTCCATGGCCGGATCGACGCCGCTCGTGTCGAACGCGGTCGCGCAAGCGCCGGCGATCGACGTGCCGCAGTCTTGGCCCGTCTTGAACTCGTACATTGCGACCATGCTCGCTTCGTAGCGGTTGCCGCCCGAGGCGATCGTGCCTTCATACAAGGTCAACGCCTTGCTGATCAGTAGGCTCGGGTCTACCTGCGTGAGCGGCACTGCTTGCGCGAACTGCGCAATCGCCGCCTGCATGTCATCCGCATCGTCGGCGCAGCTCGCCGTCCAGCAGTTGTGGAACTCGTTGCGCAAGCGCAATACGAAACGCGAGTTCGCCGGATCGTCCAAATCGATCTTCGACTTCGCGGCTTCGTACGCGGCCGCGACGGCCATTTGGTCCGACGGCGGCCCCTCGGCGAAGAACGGCGACTGCTGCACGCTCGAGTTCGACGAATGGCAGTTCGAGCAGAACTGCTCGAGCACCGGATACACCGTGGTCGCGAACAGCGTGGGATCGGCCGGGAAGTGGCGGCTCTGACCCGGATCGCGTAGCGCCGGCGCCTCGAGCTCGATCTTGCGGCCGCTGGCGCTGACGAGATCGCCGGCCCAGTTCGTGATCCAGGTGGTCAAGATGTCGCCGCACGCGGCGTCGCTCGTGAGCCAGCAGTTGTGGCCGCCGCCCACTTTGGTGACCATCTCGGAATCCTGCGGCGAGGTGAGCGTCACGACGCCATTTGCGTCGGCATACGCGAGGTTCACGTCGTCGCTGCGCGCGAACATCGGCGTTTGACCGCCATCGACGCTGTGACAGGAGCCGCAGCGATTGTTGCTGCGGATGTTGTCGTACAAGTTGATCTTGAACGCCTGCACGTCGGCCGTGGCCGGGGGCGGGCCGTTGTAGTTGCCGAGATTCGGGCCGCCGCCGCTCGCGGGATTCTCTTGAACGTCCGCCCCGCTGCCGCCGCCGCATCCTGCGAGCGCAGCCGCCAACGTGGCGAGTCCGGCCGCGAGGAGCTGAGCGCGCGTGCGATGGCGCATCGCGGGCGCAGAGAGAATCTTGCCGTCAACCAAGGTTGCGTCCTGCATTGTCCTGACTCCCTGACCCCTTGCCTAATTGCCCATGCAATACACTGCGGACTCGGCAAATACACGCCGCAGATTGAAGTTGTTGTTCCGGAAGACTTGCGTCATCGCGTCGACTTGTGCGCGATCGGCTGCATCCACTGGGCTGCGCAAGCAAACCGCGCGGAACACCTTCTCGACTTGGCAGGTGGCGAACGCGTCGCTGCCCGCGAGCTCTTGACCCAGCGACTTCGCGCCGGTGCCGGTGCCCGGACCAGCGCCCCAGCCGAGCAGCGCGTTCTGACCCTGGCGCCAATAGTTGTTCCAGGTGTCGTTCGGCGTGATGAAGCCGTCGGCGAACGTCTCGTCGTTGTTGAAGTACTTCGCGTTGACTTGCGTCGAGTCGTAAATGAGCCGCTGCGCGGTCTCATCGAAGTCGTAGTAAGCGAACGCCTGCGCGAGAGGGTCCATGCCCGCGTGGCAGCCGATGCAGTTGTTCAAGAACACGCGGCTGTCGCCGCCCGGGCTGCGCGAGACGTCCTGACGGATCCGATCCGGCACGATGCTCGTGTCGTGCACCTGCTCGAGGTCCATGCACATGTGATTCATCAGCGTGAAGCGGAACATCGCGCGGTTGGTGCCCGCGATGAAGAACGCCTCCGACGCTGCACGCGTGGTAATGGCCCCGGCCGTTGCGGCGGATGGGATGCCGTAAGTCGTGGACTGCGCGGTCTGCACGATTTGCGTTTCCGGGTTGAAGCCGGGCTGCTTCATCGCGTTCTCGAGCGCCACGTAATGAGCGTTGCTGTTCGCCGCCGGCAGCGGCTGGCCTGACTGCACGTAGAGCATGTCGGCCGAGAGAATCTGATCGAACGGCACGTTGTCCTTCACCATGCCGATCACGAGAGTCGTGTAGTCGTTCAAAGGGACGAACACCGATTGGTCGCGGTTCGTCCACGGCGCCGCGAAGTTTTTCAACGTGACCGTGTAGAAGTTCGGATTGGTCGTCGCCGTCAATGCCGCGCCGATCGCGTTGCCGCCTGCGATCTCGGCGCGCATGGTCTCGAGCACTGTTGCGCTCGGCGGAACGCCGGCCAAACGATCGTGAATGCGCTGTGCTTGATCGCGCTCATCCGCGATCGATGCACCGCTTGCGATCAGCATCGCTGCGAGAAACGCGCGTCGTACAAAACGAGCTAGCGTTTCGAACGTCGGCATCCGTTGCATCCTGCTACTCATCTGCATCGTCCCGTTGGTTGAGTGACCACAGTCGTTTGTGGCGGCGCACTACACCACAAAAAAAATTGCCGCGTAATGTGGCAATTCACACACGTCTCAATTCAGCGACGGTTTCAACGCGTGCGTAGCCGCCGTGTAAGCTCGATTGCGTGACTCATCGCAAGCATTGCTGCAATCCAACAGCACTGAAGATCGTTACGTGAAATGTATTGCGATGACGCCGAGGTTCTCGATCGTGGACGGAGAACCCAGTCACAGTTTTTTTACTCGCTTGACCTGGACAAGTTCTGTGATCGCGTTAACGGAAGAGGTAATTCGCGATGCTCATGATTACGGGGCGCCGAGATTACGTCGAATCGAGATTCGAGGCCTCGCGGGATTATGCAAGGCCTCGACGTTCTCTATCCGTCACTCGCGTTCGTAGCTTGCGGTGGACGGCGCGCGTCGAGCTGCAGATCGACCATGGTTTCTTGGACGACGAAATGAGTGAGGGATTACCGATGGGCACGAACGCAGGGAGCGATCGAGTCGGTCGTATGTGGCTGAGTCAGTTCATCGGGCGCGCTTGGGCGGCGCTGCTCGTGGTCGCCGGCATGGCGCTCGCGGGTTGCGGAGCCAGCGACGGCAGCGTCGGCGTGGGCACCGGCCAACAGCCCGACCCGGTCGCGCCGGATTTTGCGATTGCGTATACGAAAGGCCCGCTGCTCGACGAGGACATGGAGCTGCAACAGCCTACGGATCTGCGCGATCTCGACCGCTTCAACGTGGGCACGGACCTATTCATACGCGACCGTGCCTCGCCGGCGGCCGTCGGAGCGCAACGTGACGTTCGGCGAAACCGAGGGGCAGGGCGACGTCATGGGCGTCGACGATCTCGGTGGACGGCACCAAGGTGCTGTTCGCGATGCGCGGCCCGTTCGATCCGAACCTCGACGACGAGGATCAGCCGACCTGGAACATCTGGGAGTACGAGCTTCCGACGCAGACGCTGCGCCGAATAATCCAGTCCGATATCACGGCGGAGGCCGGACAAGATATCTCGCCGCACTATCTTGGCCGACGGCCGGATCATCTTCTCCTCGACGCGGCAGCGGCAGAGCAAAGCGATCCTTCTCGACGAGGGCAAGCCGCAGTTCGAGGCCAGGGATGAGGACCGCGACGATCCGGCGTATGTGCTGCACGTGATGGACGCCGACGGCAGCGATCTGCACCAAGTGTCGTTCAACCAGAGCAACGATCTCGATCCGACGCTGCTCGCCGACGGCCGCGTGCTATTCAGCCGCTGGGATCATGCGGGCCCGAACAACGCCATACATCTATATACGATGAACCCGGACGGCAGCGATCTGCAGCTGTACTACGGTGCGGAGAGCCATCTCACGGGCACCGACAACACGGAAGTGCAATTCGTCGGCGCGCGGGAAACGCTCGGCGGCGACGCGATGGCGATCGTGCGGCCCTTCGACCACCCCGAGCTCGGCGGAGCGATCACGGTGATCGATACGCCGACCTACGTGGAGAACACGCAGCCGATTGCGGATAACGTGGGCATGAGCGGTCCGGCGCAAGTCGCTGCCACTCCGAATCAAGTGCGCACCGATCTCGCGCCCTCCCAGGGCGGACGCTTCAGCTCTGCATTCCCGCTGTGGGACGGTACCGGCCGCGTGCTCGCGACCTGGTCGATCTGCCGCGTCCTCGAACCCGATCCGGCTAATCCCTTGATGCAGATCATCGTGCCGTGCACTCCGGAGCGGCTCGCGAACCCGACCGTCGAGGTCGCGCCGCCGTTGTACGGCGTCTGGATGTACAACCCCGCCGACCAGACGCAACTGCCGATCGTGACGGGCGAGGAAGGCGTGTTGATCGCCGACGTGGTCGCGGCGCAGCCGCGGCGCGTGCCGATCAACATCCCCGACAAGGTGGCCGGCGTCGACGTTGACGCCGATCTCGTGGCGGAAAACGCCGGCATCCTCAACATTCGCAGCGTCTACGACATCGACGGCGTGTCCGCCGTTCCGATCATCTCTGCCGTCGCGGACCCGGTGCAGACGCCGCCCGCGCAGCGGCCGGCGCGCTTCTTGCGCATCGAGAAGGCCGTGTCGATTCCGGACGAGGACCTCGTCGATCTCGCGGACACGGCATTCGGTCCGAATAACCAACTCGGCATGCGGGAGATCATCGGCTACGCGCCGATCGAGCCCGACGGCTCGGTTCGCGTGAAAGTGCCGGCGCAAGTCGCTCTCGCGATCACCGTGCTCGACGCGGACGGCCGGCGCATCTCGCCGCGTCATCAAAACTGGTTGCAAGTCGTCCCCGGCGAGGAGCTCGCATGCAACGGCTGCCACGCACCGCAGAGCGGGCTGTCGCACGGTCGGCGCGAGAGCTTCGACAGCGTGTACGCGGGCGCCGCGGGTACCGGCGTACCGTTCCCGAACTCAGTGGCTACGTTCTCACCGGATTTCCAAGAGACGATGGCCGAGACCCGCACACGCGTGAGTTGCCAAACTGACTGCGCGCGCGCTCGAGCCCAGCGTCAACGTCCTCTATGTGGACGAGTGGACTAACCCGCTCGTTGCCACGCCGGGCGCGCCGATCACATTCGAGTACGCGGGTCTTACGACGACGCCGCCGGCCGACGTGAACTGCGCGGCCAACTGGAGCGCGCGGTGCCGGATCGTCATCAACTATCCAGAGCACATCCATCCCCTATGGGCCGCGCCGCGCATGGCGAATGCCGTCAACGTCTCTTGCGCGCAAGCCGGCTGTCACGCGCCGACGAATGCTATGGCGATGACCGCAGTGCCCGCGGGGCAGCTCGATTTGACGGACGGCCCTTCGCCGGACGAAGCCGATCACTTGAACGCCTATCGCGAGCTCCTGTTCGGTGACAACCGGCAAGTCGTCATGAACGGCGCACTCGTGGACGAGCAAGTGCCGAGCGGTCAGGTCGATGCCAACGGCAACCCGATCCTCGTCACCGTCGCTGTCGCGCAGTCGATGAGCTCGGTCGGCGCGAATGCTTCCGGCAGATTTTTCTCGCGCTTCGATGCGGGCGGCACGCACGCGGGCTACCTCACGTTGGATGAGCTCAGGCTGATCTCGGAGTGGCTCGACATCGGCGCGCAGTACTACAACAACCCATTCGATCCGAACGTGCCGGTGAACTGATGAGATGCTGGGTGCTCGTTCTTGCGCTTTGCCAGCTATTCGTCGCCACAACGGCGCGAAGCGAGGAACAGCACCAGGAAGTGGTGATCGCGGATCCATTCATCGAGCTGCACACGGGCCCCGGGCGCGGTTTCCCGGTGTTTCACGTCGCGGAACGAGGCGAGAGCATTGCGCTCATCAAGCGGCGCACCGAGTGGTACAAGGTACAAGTCGCGCGCGGCGAGGAAGGTTGGGTGCACCGCGAGCAGCTCACGACGACGTTGCTGCCGGACGGTGAGCCATTCGAGTCGCCGGGCGTCACATTCGGCGACTACAGCGGCCGCCGCTGGGAAGTAGGAGCCCTGTATGGCGACTTCGGCGGCGCGAACGTGATCTCCACGTACGGCGCGTTCAACCTTACGCCGAATCTGTCCGGGGAGCTGTGGGTGTCGCAAGCGCTCGGGCGGTTCTCGGACAGCACCGTGGCGAGCGTCAACATCGTGCACCTGATGTACCCGGAGTGGCGCGCGTCGCCGTTCTTCACACTCGGCGCCGGCGCCATCCATACGGAACCGAAGGCGACTTTAGTCGCGACGACGGATCGTACCGATTCTCTCGCGCACGTCGGGGTGGGCGTGCGCACCTATTTGACGCGGCGCTTCGTCTTTCGCGCCGAGTACAAGAGCTATGTCGTGTTCACCAGCCGCGATGACAACGAGGAAACAAGGGAATGGAAAGCAGGTTTCTCCTTCTTCTTCTAACACAGGTGCTCGTCCTCGCGAGCCTCACCGGTTGCGGTCGCAGGGAGCTCGTGCAAGCCGAGGACGGCGGTCAGCCGCCCGTGATCGAGCCGGACATCGAGCGGCGCGAGATCGATACCGCGAAGATCGACACCGAGGACTTCGAGGTCGGCGTGTTCGCCGGTCAGATGTCGGTTGAAGACTTCGGGGTCAACACAGTCGCGGGCGCGCGTTTCGCGTACCACATTACGGAAGGTTTCTTCGTGGAGCTTGCGGCCGGGCAGACGGACACGGAGCAAACGAGCTTCGAGCGTTTGAGCGGGGCTGCGCAATTGCTCACAGATTCCGAGCGCGAGTACACCTACTATAACTTGTCGCTGGGCTACAACATTTTTCCGGGCGAGAGCTTCATCGGAAAGAGTCGAGCCCTTAACACGTCGCTGTACGTGATCGGCGGAGTGGGAAAGACGACGTTCGCCGGCGACGACAGGTTTACGGTGAATCTCGGATTGGGCATGCGGCTGATGCCGATGGACTGGCTCGCCGTGCACGCCGATATCCGCGATCACGTGTTCGACATCGACTTATTGGGTCACGAGAAGACGGCCCACAACCTCGAGGCGCATCTCGGGGTGACGTTTTTCTTCTAGCGTTGACGGTACATGGAGGTAGTCAATGTTGCGCTCGCTCTTGGTGGTTCTGGTCGGCGGCCTGGTGACTTGCCTCGCCTTCGCGGGCTCTCTTTCCGGTCCCGCGCCGCAGTTCTCCCTCCAGTCGCGCGACGGCGACACGGTTGAGCTGTCCGATCTCAAAGGGCAGGTCGTGATGATCAATTTTTGGGCGACCTGGTGCGGTCCGTGCCGTCAGGAGATGCCGCATCTGGAGGCCC
>CAVUTF010000004.1:0-333738 GCA_963744305.1 uncultured Gammaproteobacteria bacterium | reverse complement strand
CCACATACGATCGTCACCGCCAGATACGAGCAATATCGGCCCAGTCGCCCGCTCTACCGGAATTTCTGCTTCGGCTACAGCCGATCTGTTGTTCAAGCCGGCCTCGTAGATTGGCAGGAAGCTTGTGCCACGTTCGCTCGAGGAAGGTCGGATATTGGCCGGATACGGAACGAAGGGTAGCGGTTGTCCATCAAGGCTCCAGCTTGACCGGCCCGGAGGCCGAGGCGACCCGAAATCGATTCCCTCCCAGACAACACTGCTCGGCGTGTAGGCGACCACCGGTCCGACCAACTCTGGAAACACGGCAGCCGCCAGCAAAGCGAGCTCTCCACCCTTCGACACGCCTAAGATCGAAATCCGACCACCCGCGACCTCAGCCTTAGGATTATCGCGGAGCCACCGGAGCCCCTTCTCTATTCTTTCAAGCGGAACTTCGGTCAAGGCTGGTTGGGTGTCCGGTGTATTGAAGTAAGCCAACGCCAGGCAGGCGAATCCTTCAGCCACAAGGAGCCGCATGAGGTAGTCGGGGATGCCTCCTTCGGAGCCGCCGAGAGCAAGCACCGAGCGCGCCCGAGCAGCTCCGTCCGGAAAGCCAAACGCACCAACAAGGCCAGGCTTACGGATCTCCGTTACGGTCATGATTGGCTCCTCTTCGTCGGTTGCACCGCCGAACGTCCCGGTTCAGCGGCGGCGCGATGCCGTTTGAAGCGATGTCATACGACCGTTCGCTGCAACCGGTTGTCAGGCGCCGTGCCGATAGACCCAAAGGGCGATAAGGAGAACACCAGCAAAGATCGTCGTTTCGGCAACACGTTGAATGAGGCCTCGAAATCCATGAGGAAAACTCATGCCCAAAAGACAAACGGCCACGAGACCGCCCGCGTACTCCAATACATCAGAGAGGGGCGACCAATAAGCATCGAATTTGAACATCGAGAAAGCAACGGCGGCACCGACGTACTCGGCCACGCCGAAAACGTTATGGAGATTGTTATGCCATGAACCGAGAAGCGGCGCGCCGGGATCGCACCGAAAAATTGCGCCACCAAAATACCCCGCCCCAACTAGCGACAGCCACCAAAACGCTTCCGTCGATCCGTTTGGCGATGCTCCTGCGGCAACGACCAAGAAGAGCCAAAGCAAAACACCGGTCGCAACGAACCCAACATAGGACACGAGCCCGCCCACAGGCGACCCCGTTTCCCCGAGCTCGCTAATGGTGTCGCGCAAGTGACTGTAGCCGGGTTTTCGACGGCCGAAGTACACTGGAACGACCGCAGCACTCGCGGCCGTCAGACTGGCAAGCACTAACGCGAGAATCGGAGACGAGAACATTTTGGGCGCCTAACGAGACTGTAGAAAAAACCTGTTACGCAAAGGCATCATCCCCAGTGTCTCGGTCGATTCGGAAGTCGGTAGAGCCGCGTGTTTTGTGGCGATCGAGAGTTCTCGGACTCTAAACGCGTCACGCCGGGGCGTAGCGATGCACCTTGCCCAGATTGTGCACGATGCAATACAGCTGCCACTGCCCGTTCACTTTCTTGCGCCCTCTCAACGTGAAGCGATTCAGCCCCTTCGCATGCCGAATGTCGGCAAACGGCGGTTCTGCAGTCGCCAACCGCAGACGATAAATGAGCTTGCCCTTGGCGGAGTCGATCCGCCGCTTCATCTTCGCCGTGAACGTCTCTGGCACGCCGGCTGCACGGCCTTTGAAAAACACCACCTGACGCACTTTCGTGCGCTGCGGATGACGCAGGCACTGAGCCCTCAGAGCGCATCCAGAACAGGCTGACTGCGGCGCTGTGAACTTCACTCCGACAAACCCCCGCACCGTGATGTTCGAGCCATTGCGATACAGAGATTTCCCGGCCGGACAAATGCAAGTGCGCTTCTGCTCGTCGTAATCAAAGTCCTTGGGTTTGAACAAAGTCGGCTTGCCGATGCGCTGTCGGCGTTCTTCTCGGTGGCGCTCTTTGTGACGATCCACCTCCGCAAACCGCGGGTCGCGGCCGCGCATCTGCCGATCGGCAATGTACGCATCGATCCCCTCATCGAACACGTACTTCATGTTCTCCTCGGTGTGGTAGCCCGCATCCGCCGTGAGCTTGGCGCTCGCAAAGATGTCTTGCTCCGCACCCAGCTCCTGGAACGCTTCCCGGACTCCTTCAACCATCGGCTTCAGCAAACCGTGCTCCTGGCCTTCTCCATACGCCTCCGCCCGCACGATCACTTGATGCTTCTCATCCACCGCCGCCACACCCGTGTAGCCTTGCACCACGCCGTGGCTCGTCTTCATCTTCGCGCTCTCACGATCCGTCACGTTGCTCTGCCGCAGCGTGCCTTTCGCGCCTCGGTTCTCCGGCGCCGTCGTCAAAAAACCCTTCAGCTTGCGCACCCGCCGGCGCAGCGTCTCTAAATACTGCTCTTCATCTTCGCGCACCTCCGGCTCCAGCTCCTGCTCATCCGCCTCGCGGTGCCGCTTCATCATCACCCTGATCGCACGTTCCAACTTCTTCTGCTTCTTGCGCAGATCCTCGTGCGTCCCGCTCCATTCCTTTGAAGCATTGCTCGGCAGCTTTAAGCCATCGATCGCAAATAGCTCCTTCCCCAGCAGCCCGAGCGTCTCGCACACCAGCAGCACCTCGCGAAACAGCGCCACAATCGCTTCCTGCCGCCCGCTGATGAACTGCGCCAGCGTCGTCCAGTGCGGCTGCGCATCCGCCGACAACGCCATGAACACCACGTTCTCCCGGCACGCTCGCTCAATCCGCCGGCTGCTGAAGATCCCACGCGAATACGCCAACAACACAACCTTCAGCAGAATCCGCGGATCGTACGCCGGAGCACCGCTCTCATCGTTCCGATAGCACTCATCGAACGCCGAAAGATCCATCTCCTCATCGATGAGATGACTCAGCGTGTACTCGAATGTGCCGGGAAGAATCTGCTGCTCGTAGGAAATCGGAAGAAGCTTGCTCTGCGCGTAGCTGTAGTCCTTGTAGCGGGCCAACTCGCATACCCCTCTTTCAGACTAGCGGTCAATCGCCGACAACAACCGTCGTCGCTTCGCGGATTCTATGCGTCTGCGGGAGTTTTTCTACAGTCTCAACGCCGCAGTTCAGCGGCCGCGCGCTGCGCTGACCAGCGCGGCGCGAGCGCACAATGAAATGACGCGCTTGCGCCGCGCCCGCGACGCCGTATCACGGTCCGCTGCAACTGCTAGTTAGGCGCTGGCGTCACGCTTGGTGGTCCCTTCCGCAATGTAACCTACCGCGGCCTGCGTCTCCTCACTGAATTGCTGCAGTTCGACCTGTGTCACGAGCCCGAGCGAGCACATGACCGCGACCATGGGGTATCGCCTGAGAGCGCCTCAAGTCGTCAAAGGCCCGCGCCAACTCTTTGTCGCGACTTTGCAGCAGCTCATAGATGGCAACGTATCGGTCGTGCGCGGTTCGAAGGTCGGACGACGCCGTCGTCACGATTCCGGCCAACGTGCGTCCGCAGAATCGATCCAGCGCGAAATGCGCGAATTTTGCGAAAGAGCTTCCAATCTGACTCAGGCAGTGCCGCGACATGACTGCAAGTGGCGCCTAACGAATGTAAGGGACTTCCCCGTCCCGAGGCACGCGAGTGCGAAGATTGAAGTGTGTGTTCAGTCAACCAACTCGAAAAGGGGAAGTCATGGGCAACGTTACTACCGTCGGGATCGACTTGGCAAAGAACGTCTTTTCGCTGCACGGCGTCGACGCGAGCGGCGCCGTGGTGTTACGTAAGACGGTGTCGCGAGCTCGGCTGATGGAGCTGTCGTCGCGCAGCAGCCGGCTGTCTGATCGGGCTGGAGGCGTGCTCGGGAGCGCACGAGTGGGCGCGGCGCTTTCAGGCGCTGGGGCACACGGTGAAGTTGATGGCGCCGCGGTTTGTCGCGCCGTACCGCAAGAACGGCAAGAACGACGGCAACGACGCCGAAGCGATCTGCGAAGCGGTGAGTCGACCGAGCATGCGCTTCGTGCCGATCAAGACGCTCGAGCAGCAAGCGGTGCTGTGTTTGCACCGCGTGCGCCAGGGGTTCATCGAGGAACGCACGGCGACGATCAATCGGCTGCGCGGACTGCTGGCGGAGTTCGGCTTCGTGCTGCCGCAAGAGCAGCCGAGGTGCGCCGCAGCGCGCGCTGGAGTGGCTCGAGCATTTGCCGCCGCACGCGGCCTGCGCTCTCCGCGATCTGCGCGAGCACCTTCGTGTCACTGGATGCGCGGGTGAAGGACTACGAGCGCTCGATCGAAGCTCACGCCCGCGAGCATCACGAGGCGCGAAGCTCGCACAACAGCGTCTGGGTATCGGCCCGATGACCGCCTCGGCGATCGTCGCCAGTGTCGGCGATGTGCGCGAGTTCAAGAACGGCCGCCAGTTCTCGGCGTGGCTCGGACTCGTTCCTCGGCAGCACTCCACCGGCGGCAAGCAGCGCCTCGGACACATCACGGGTCGCGGCGATCCGTACCTACGAACGCTGCTCGTCATGGGCGCCCGCAGCGTGCTTGCAGCGAGCCAGTGGCCAAACCGATCCGCTCTCACGCTGGGCGCTCGCTGTGCGTGTGCGCCGCGGCTACCACCGCGCTTGCATCGCCGTGGCCGCCAAGAACGCGCGTGTCGTGTGGGCGATGCTCAATCAGCACGCGTGCGCTTGATCGTGCACGACGTTCGAATCAGAGGAGACTCTTCAGTGACTGCGACTCCGTGCAACACAGGTCAGACCGACGCTCGCAAACCCTGTTGAACTGCTGTGCGGCAAACGCCGACTAACGATCGAGGAGCGAGCGTGCGGCTTACATCCGGGTCCGAGCTCATGACGCTCAACAAAGACCGATTAGAGACTTGCAGTCTGTCCTTCTTGCGCGCGATCGATGCGCTGAAGAAAGTTGACTGGAGCGGGAAGTCCTTAGAGCCGCAGTTCAGCGGCGGCGCGCTGCGCTGTCCAGCGCGCCGCGTGCGCATAATGAAATGACGCACTTGCGGCGCGCACGCGACGCCGTATCACCGTCCGCTGCAACTGCTTGTTAGCCGACACCATGATGCCAGCGATCATGGCGGTCCCGGCGCTCTTCCCGGTAGTTTGTAACCTCAAGGCGAATACCGTCCGGGCTCTCGAAGAATGTCGCGGTGTAGTCCTCCGCGTACTCCGGATACCGCCTTGCCTCTGTGGCGCCAACTCCGAGCGCGCGAAGCTGACTCGCCACAGAATGAACATCAGCTTCGGAATCCACACGCAGACAAAAGTGATGAAGGCCCGGCGAATAGGGTTCATGCCTCGCCGATACGCGGGACGGCCTCAGCACGAGCCCGAAGTGGCGATTGAAATACTGAATGTGCAAGTCGCCCGAGATGCTGAATTTGTTCTTGCGGAAGCCAAGGGTCTCGATCAACACACGGTCGTAGAACTGCTCTGATGCCTCAAGATCCGACACCGTCAAATAGATATGGTCGATTCCGATGACGTCAGTCATGAGCGGCTCCGCTTGATGTCGGGCTAACTTTAAGTCTCGCCCAGATATTGGCCGTTACAAACGGCGCATCTCGTAGCCATATTCCCGTAGTCGGATTGAAAACGCGATGTGGCCAGTGCCGGATTTCGCATAATTCGGATGCTAGCAAAGACGAGTGGCTAAATGGACGAGCCGGATCAACCGCGGCTGATACAACGGGTTAGTGAAGCGCTGCGAACAGGCCACTACAGCCATCTTACCGAGCGTGCCTACATCGGTTGGATTCGCCGTTTCATTCTTTTTCACGGGAAGCGCCATCCCGTCGACATGGGCGCGGATGAAGTTCGAGAGTTCCTAACCGACCTCGCGGTGAACGGCAAGGTTTCCTCCTCCACGCAGACGCAGGCGCTGAGCGCTCTCTTGTTCCTGTACCGCAAGGTGCTCAAGCTGGACCTCCCGTGGTTCGAGGACGTCGTTAGGGCGCGGAAGCCGGCGCGATTGCCCGTTGTCCTGTCGGCGGACGAAGTTCGCGCTGTGCTAGCGGAGTTGCACGGTGCCTACTGGCTAGTCGCAAGTCTGTTATATGGCTCGGGCCTCCGGTTGATGGAGTGTCTACGGTTGCGCGTGAAGGACGTCGACTTCAGGACGAAGCACATCGTCGTTCGCAGCGGCAAAGGCGATAAGGATCGCGTGACGGTGTTGGCCGAGAGGTGCGTACGGCCGCTGCAAGTGCACCTCGCGCGCTGGCGCGAGCTCCACACTCGCGACCTCCACCGCGGCGCCGGCGAGACTTACTTGCCGAGCGCGCTCATGCGCAAGTATCCGAATGCGGCTCGCGAATGGGGATGGCAGTTCGTGTTTGCTGCCAAGAGGGATACATACCTGCCGCACTCACAGCGCTCCGTGCGCTGGCACTTGCACCAGAAATCGGTGCAGTACGCAGTACGAGTGGCCGTCCGCAAGGCCGGACTGACGAAACCGGCGAGTTGTCACACCTTTCGCCACAGCTTCGCCACACATCTGCTGCAGCGCGGCCAAGACATTCGTACGATCCAGGAGCTGCTCGGACACAAGGACGTGAGCACGACGATGATTTACACGCACGTTGCGGGACTAGGCGCAACGGGCACGCTGAGCCCGCTAGATACGAACGAGGGATGGGCGAGAAGCCGCTCGGCAACCGACTAACCAGGTCGCAAGCGACGAACGTGCGTTTTACTCGACGGTGACCGACTTCGCGAGGTTGCGCGGCTGGTCGATGTCCGTGCCCTTGAGCACCGCAACGTGATACGCGAGGAGCTGCAGCGGCACCGTGTAGACGATCGGCGCGATCAACCGATCCGCATGCGGCATGGAGATGACCTTCACGCCGGGCTCCGACTCGAGGTGCGTCTCGCGATCGGCGAATACGTAGAGCTTACCGCCGCGCGCGCGCACGACTTGCATGTTCGACTTGAGCTTGTCGAGGAGCTCATTGTTCGGCGCAACGACGATGACGGGCATCTCCTCGTCGATGAGCGCGAGCGGCCCGTGCTTGAGCTCGCCGGCCGCGTACGCTTCGGCGTGGATGTAGGAAATTTCCTTGAGCTTGAGCGCGCCTTCCATTGCGACGGGCCACATCGGGCCGCGGCCGAGGAACAGCGCGTGCTGCTTCTCTGCAAAGTCCTCGGCGAGGAGCCGCAGCGTGTCGTTCATCTGCAGTGCCTGCTCGACGGCGGCAGCCGCGTGATACAGATGCGGCACGAGCTCGGCTTCGCGCTTCGCTGTCATGCCGCGCTGGCGCGCGAGCATCAGCGTCACCATGAGCAGCGACAAGAGCTGCGTCGTGAACGCCTTCGTGCTAGCGACGCCGACCTCGGGCCCGCCTGCGTCATCATGACGAGATCGGACTCGCGCACCATCGAGCTGTGCGGGCTGTTGCAGATCGTGAGCGAGCCGACGTAGCCGGCCTTCTTCGCCATTCCGCAACGCCTCGAGCGTGTCCGCCGTTTCGCCGGACTGGGATAGCGTGACGAACAGCGTGCCCTGCGGCACGACGACGTTGCGGTAGCGGTATTCGCTCGCGATCTCCACGCTGGCAGGGCAGGCCGGCCAGCGCCTCGAGCCAGTACCTGCCGACGCCGCCCGAGTGATAGCTCGTGCCGCACGCGACGATGTGCACCTGCTGCACGAGCGGCAGGAGCTCGGCCGCACGGGGCCCGAGCGATTCCGGCTGGACGCGGTTGTTCGCGACGCGGCCGTAAAGGGTGTCGGCGAGCGCGCTCGGTTGCTCGAAGATCTCCTTGAGCATGAAGTGCCGGTACGGGCCTTTTTCCGCGGCCTCGGTGGTCCACTGCGTCTCGTGCACGGGCCGCGTGACGGGCTGGCCTTGCGCGTCGAAGATGTTGACGCTGTCGCGCGTGATCTCGGCGAGATCGCCTTGCTCCAAGTAGATGAATCGCTGCGTCACGGGCAGGAGCGCGGGCACGCCGCTCGCGACGAAGTTCTCGCCTATCCCCAAGCCGATCACGAGCGGGCTCGCGATCCGCGTGACGACGATGCAATCGGGATTGTCCGCGTCGAACACGAGCAGCGCGTAGGCGCCGACGAAACGGCTCACCGACAGCCGCACGGCCTCGACGAGGTCGTGGCCATCCTTCAGGTGATCGTGCACCAAGTGCGCGGCGACTTCGGTATCCGTTTCCGACAGAAACTCGTAGCCCTTCGCGATGAGCTCGTCCTTGATGGGCTGGTAGTTCTCGATGATGCCGTTGTGAATGACGGCGACGCGGTTGCCGGATAGATGCGGATGCGCGTTCGCCTCGGTCACGCCGCCGTGCGTGGCCCAGCGCGTGTGCGCGACGCCGAGCCTTCCAGACAACGGAAACTGCGCGAGCTTCTCCTCGAGCTGCGCGACCTTACCGACGGTGCGGCACAGACCGAGCTTGTGGTTCGGCTGCACGACGGCCACGCCGGCGGAGTCGTAGCCGCGATACTCGAGCCGGCGCAAACCCTCCACCAGCACGGGCACGATGTTGCGCTCGGCGATGGCTCC
This sequence comes from uncultured Gammaproteobacteria bacterium, assembly GCA_963744305.1. GTDB lineage: Bacteria > Pseudomonadota > Gammaproteobacteria > Steroidobacterales > Rariloculaceae > FEN-1219. Next base: position 325,226 of record CAVUTF010000004.1, on the reverse strand, counting down.
TACGATTCCGCACATAGCATTCTCGTTCCGCTACTTCGCGGGTTTGCGCGGCGACTTGCCGGAGGGCGCATCGTGCCCACCCGTCTTGCGCGGCCGCTCCCAGCCTTCGATGCTCGTCTGCCGGGACCGCTCTATCGTGAGCTGGCCCGGCGGCGCGTCCTTCGTGATCGTGGAGCCCGCGCCGATCGTGGCGTCGTCGCCAACCGAGACCGGCGCGACGAGCATGACGCCCGAGCCGATGAACGCACGCTCGCCGATGACGGTGCGATGCTTGTTCGCGCCGTCGTAGTTGCAGGTGATCGTGCCGGCGCCGATGTTGCTGTCCTTGCCTACCGTGGTGTCGCCGACGTAGGTCAAATGATTGACCTTCGTGTTGTCGGCTAGTTGGCTCTTCTTGATTTCGACGAAGTTGCCGATCTTCACGTGCGTTGCGAGCTCCACGCCGGGGCGTAAGCGGGCGAACGGGCCGATCTCGCAGCGCGGGCCCGCGCGCACGCCCTGCATCACGGTGTGCGGATGCACGATGCAGTCGTCATCGAGGATGCTGTCGACGATGACCGCATGCGCGCCGATGCGCACGCGATTGCCGAGCTCTACCTTGCCTTCGAACACGGCGCCCACGTCGATGAACACGTCTTTCCCGACGAGGAGCTGACCGCGCACGTCGAACCGCTCGGGATCGGCGAGCGTGACGCCGCGGCGCATCACGTCGTGCGCGATCTGCCGTTGCAGCGTGCGCTCGGCCACGGCGAGCTGCGCGCGATCGTTGATGCCGAGCACCTCGGTCGGCGAGTCCACCGCGATGCCTTCGATCTTCACGCCTTGCTTGAACGAAAGCTCGATCACGTCCGTCAGGTAGTACTCGCCCTGAGCGTTGTCGTTCGTGAGCTTGACGAGGCAGCTGCGCAGTAGCTTCGCGGGCAGCGCCATCAATCCGGTGTTGATCTCGTTGATGCGCCGCTCGTCGGTCGTCGCGTCCTTGTCCTCGACGACGCGCTCCACCTCGCCGTGCTCGTTGCGCACGACGCGGCCGTAGCCTGAAGGATCGTCTAGGAACGCCGTCAAGAGCGCCAAGCCATAGCTCGTCGAATCGGCGACGAGCCGCTGCAGAGTGCGCGTTTCGACGAGCGGCACGTCCCCGAACAGCACGAGGACATCATGGTCGTCGGGAATGCTCGGCAGCGCTTGCGCCACGGCGTGACCGGTGCCTAGCTGCTCGGATTGCAGCGTCCACTTGAGATCGGAGTCAGGGAACGCGGCGCGGACGAGGTCGCCGCCATGCCCGTAGACCACGTGGATCGCGGCCGGCCCGAGCACTCGCGCCGCCTCGAGTACGTGGGCGAGAAGGGGCTTGCCCGCGAGCGGCTGTAGGACCTTCGGTAGGTCCGAATTCATCCGCTTGCCCTGGCCGGCGGCGAGCACGACGACAGTCACCGGCACGGGTCAATCCTCGACGCTTTCAGACATGAGGCGGGAATCATAGCGCACCGGACGGCGAACGCTTGCCCACCGCGTCACGGTGCGGTAAGGGCGTGCGGGGCGCCTCAGGCTAGCCGCTGTGGCCCTTGAGCTGCTGGGCCGCGCGATAGCGGGCCTCGGCCTCGACGAGCTCGGACTGCGCACGGGCCAGATCGACCGTGCCGTGCTTGCCTTCGAGCACCTCACGGGCGCGCTCACGGGCCGCGAGCGCCTCGGATTCGTCGAGCTGATGCGCGTGCAACGCACTGTCGGCGAGCACCGTCACGAGATGCGGCTGCACCTCGAGCACGCCGCCGGTCACGTAGAACAGCTTCTCGCCGTCGCCGGTCTGCACGCGCACCGCGCCCGGCTTCAGCTCCGTGAGCAGCGGCGCATGCCGCGGCGCGATGCCGACCTCGCCCATCTTCGCCGGCGCGAACACCATGTCGGCGTCGCCGGAGAAGATCGCGCCCTCGGCGCTCACGATGTCGATGTGGATGGTCATGGTGTTCGGCGCCGCCGCGTTATTGCAGCGTCTTCGCCTTCGCTTCGGCCTCTTCGACCGCGCCGACCATGAAGAACGCCTGCTCGGGCAAATGATCGTACTCGCCGTTCACGATCGCCTTGAAGCTCTTGATCGTCTCTTTGAGCGGCACGTACTTACCTTCGACGTTCGTGAAAGCCTGCGCAACCGAGAATGGCTGCGACAAGAAGTTTCGAATCTTGCGCGCGCGCTGCACAGTGAGCTTGTCGTCCTCGGAGAGCTCGTCCATGCCAAGAATGGCGATGATGTCCTGCAGCTCCTTGAAGCGCTGCAGCGTGGCTTGCGTGCCGCGCGCGGTGTCGTAGTGCTCTTGACCGACCACGTTCGGGTCGAGCAAGCGGCTCGTGGAGTCGAGCGGATCCACGGCCGGGTAGATGCCGAGCTCCGAAATCTTGCGCGACAGCACGAGCGTTGCGTCCAAATGCGCGAAGGTCGTCGCGGGCGAGGGGTCGGTCAAGTCGTCGGCCGGCACGTAGATCGCCTGGAACGACGTGATCGAGCCCGTCTTCGTCGACGTGATGCGCTCCTGCAGCACGCCCATCTCCTCCGCGAGCGTCGGCTGATAGCCCACCGCGGACGGCATGCGGCCGAGCAGCGCCGACACCTCGGTGCCCGCGAGCGTGTAGCGATAGATGTTGTCGATGAACATCAGCACGTCGCGGCCCTCGTCGCGGAAGTACTCCGCCATCGTGAGGCCCGTGAGCGCGACGCGCAGTCTGTTGCCCGGCGGCTCGTTCATCTGGCCGAACACGAGCGCCACCTTGTCGAGCACGCCCGCGTCCTTCATGTCGTTGTAGAAGTCGTTGCCTTCGCGCGTGCGCTCGCCGACGCCCGCGAACACGGAGGTGCCGCCGTGCGCCTTCGCGATGTTGTTGATGAGCTCGAGCAACGTCACCGTCTTGCCGACGCCCGCGCCGCCGAACAGTCCGACCTTGCCGCCCTTTGCGATCGGCATGATCAGGTCGATGACCTTGATGCCGGTCTCGAGGAGCTCGGTCGAGGCGGCCTGGTCCTCGTACGCCGGCGCTTCGCGGTGGATCGGCCAGCTCTCGTCCGCTTTGATTTCGCCCGCGTCGTCGATCGGATCGCCGAGCACGTTCATGATGCGGCCGAGCGTTTTCGGACCCACCGGCACCGAGATCGGCGCGCCCGTGTTCGCGACGGAGAGGCCGCGCCGCAGTCCCTCCGAGGAGCCCATCGCGATCGTGCGCACGACGCCGTCGCCGAGCTGCTGCTGCACCTCGAGCGTCAGTCTTGCGGTCCTCGAGCTTGAGCGCGTCGTACACCTTCGGAATCGCGTCGCGTGGAAACTCCACGTCGACGACCGCGCCGATGACTTGAACTATCGTGCCGGTGGTCATGCGTCTTACCTTCTCTATCTCTCTAAATGTCTCGAGCTATACGGCCGCCGCGCCGCCCACGATCTCCGCGATCTCGCGCGTGATCGCCGCTTGCCGCGCCTTGTTGTACTGCCGCTGCAGGCCTTCGATGAACTTGCCTGCGTTGTCGGTCGCGGCTTTCATCGCCACCATCTTCGACGCCATCTCGCAGGCCACGTTCTCGACCGCGCCGCGATAGACCTGCGACTCGATGTAGCGATCGAGCACGCCGTCGAGCAGGCCCGAGGCATCGGGCTCGTAGATATAGTCCCAGTGAGTCTGCAGCGCCTCTTTGTCGATCGCCTCCACCGGCAGCAGCTGCGCGATCGTCGGCTGCTGGCTCATCGTGTTCACGTACACGCTGTGCACGAGGTACAAGCGGTCGATCGCGCCCTTGCGGTATGAGTCGGTCATCGCGGCAATCGCGCCGACCAAGTCTCGAACCTTCGGCGCCTCACCGAGATGGCTCGCCGCGGCGACGACGTTGACGTTCAAGCGCCGGAAGTATGCGATGCCCTTCGCGCCGACGAGGCACAGATCCGCCTCCACACCTTTCTGCTGCCACTTGCGCAGATCGCGCACGACCTCGCGGAAGGTGTTGACGTTGACCGAGCCGCAGAGCCCGCGATCGGTGCTGATCACGATGTAACCGATGCGTTTTATTTCACGTGCCTGCAGGTACGGATGCCGGTAGTCGGGATTGGCTTCCGACAGGTGTCCGATCACGGTCCTGATCCGCTCGGCGTACGGCCTCGAGGCGGCCATTTTCTGCTGAGTGCGGCGCAGCTTCGACGCCGCGACCATCTCCATCGCCTTCGTGATCTTCTGCGTGCTCTTGACGCTCGCGATCTTCGTCCGGATTTCTTTGCCGCTCGCCATGTTTTTAGAAAGTCCCCGTGGTCTTGAACGCTTCGAGGAGCTTCTTGAGCTCCGCGACGGTCGCGTCGTCGTACTCGCCCTTCGCGTTGATCTTGTCGAGAAACGGCTTGAAGTTGCTGCGCGCGAACGCGTGCAGCGCCGCCTCGAAGTCCACGACTTTGTTGACCGGCACCTCGTCGAGGTACCCTTCGTTCACCGCGTACAACGAGATGGCCATCTCGGCGACCGAGAGCGGCTGATATTGCTTCTGCTTCATGAGCTCGGTCACGCGGCGGCCGCGCTCGAGCTGTTTGCGCGTCGCGGCGTCCAAGTCGGATGCGAACTGCGCGAACGCCGCGAGCTCGCGGTACTGCGCGAGCGCGAGGCGCACGCCGCCGCCGAGCTTGCGGATGATCTTCGTCTGCGCGGCGCCGCCGACGCGCGACACGGAGAGTCCCGCGTTGATCGCGGGCCGGATGCCGGCGTTGAACAGGTCGGTCTCCAGATAGATCTGGCCGTCGGTGATCGAGATCACGTTCGTCGGCACGAACGCCGACACGTCGCCCGCTTGCGTCTCGATCACCGGCAACGCGGTCAGCGAACCCGTCTTGCCTTTCACCTTGCCGTTCGTCACGCGCTCGACGTAGGCCGCGTTCACGCGCGCGGCGCGCTCGAGCAGGCGCGAGTGCAGGTAGAACACGTCCCCGGGATACGCCTCGCGTCCCGGCGGTCGGCGCAGCAGCAGCGACACTTGGCGATACGCCCAGGCCTGCTTCGTGAGATCGTCATAAATGATCAGCGCGTCCTCGCCTTTGTCGCGGAAGTATTCGCCCATCGCGCAGCCCGCATAGGGCGCGATGTATTGCATCGCGGCCGATTCGGACGCCGTGGCGGCGACGACGATCGTGTGCTCCATCGCGCCGTGCTCCTCGAGCCGGCGCACGACGTTCGCGACGGTGGAGTTCTTCTGGCCGATCGCGACGTAGATGCACTTGAGATCGCCGCCTTTCTGATTGAGGATCGCGTCGATCGCGACGGCGGACTTTGCCGGTCTGGCGGTCGCCGATGATGAGCTCGCGCTGGCCGCGGCCGATCGGCACCATCGAGTCGATCGACTTCAATCCCGTCTGCACGGCCTGGCTCACCGACTGCGCGATCGATGACGCCGGGTGCGACCTTCTCGATCGGCGAGGAGCCGGATGCCTTGATCGGCCCTTTGCCGTCGATCGGCTTACCGAGCGCGTCGACGACACGGCCGAGCAGCGCCCTCGCCGACGGGCACCTCGAGAATGCGGCCCGTCGTCTTCACGGTGTCGCCCTCGGAGATGTGCTTGTACTCGCCGAGCACCACCGCGCCGACGGAATCCTGCTGGAGGTTCAGCGCCAAGCCGAAGCTCCCGCCCGGGAACTCGATCATCTCGCCGTACTGCACGTCGGCGAGCCCGTGAATCCGGCAGATGCCATCGGTCAGCGCGATGATCGTGCCGACGTCGCGCGCTTCGGCCTTCGCTTCGAAATTCTGAATGCGTTGCCTGATGAGCTCGCTGATCTCGGAAGCTTTGATTGCCATGTTCGTCGTCCTTACGTATTAACCGCTGCGCATCTAGCTAATCAGGCGTCTCGGCGAGCCGCTCCAAGCGCGTGCGCACCGAGCCGTCGATGACCATGTCCTCGGCGCGGATGATCGCCCCGCCGAGAATCGTCGGGATCCACCTCGAGCTTCAGCTCGACGGTGCGCCCGAGCTTCTTCTGCAATGCTTTCGCGACCTTGTCGGCGATCGCTTTGTCCGACCTCCACGGCCGAGACGAGCGTGGCTTTCACCTTGTTCTCGGCCGCGGCCTTGAGCTCGTCGAACTGCGCCGCGATTTCGGGCACCGCCGCCGAGGCGACCGTTCTCGATGAGAATGCGCAAGCAGATTGCGCCCCTCCGGCGAGGCCCAAGCCTTCCCGCCCGGAAGATCCTGGCATACGCCCTGCAGGAGATCGATGCGCTGCCGCTCGCGCCAAGTCGGGGCGCGCAAGCGACCGCTTCGCGAGCGGATCGTTCACGATCGCGGTAGCGGCCGTAAGCGCGCTCGACCATTTGTCGAGCTCGCCGTTGGCGTTTGCGAGCTCGAACAGCGCGCGCGCATACGGACGGGCAACGGTGCCGAAATCAGCCATCGCTCACCTATAGCTCGCTTGCAAGCCGCCCGAGCAGATCGCTGTGGGCCTTCGCGTCGATCTCGCGGCCGAGCACTTTCTCCGCGCCCGCGATTGCGATCTTCGCGACCTGGCCGCGCAGCTCCTCGCGCGCGCGATTCATCGCCACGTCGATCTCGGCCCGCGCGCCTTCGAGCTGCCGCGCGCCGCTCGGCTTCGCCGTCGGTCTTCGCTTGGTCGACGATGCCGTTCGCGCGCGTTTGCGCTTGGTCTACGATCCTCGCGCGCGCTTCGCGCGCGCCCGCTGACGATCTTGTCGGCTTCGGAGCGCGCTTGCGTGAGATCGTGCTGGCCGCGTTCCGCCGGCCGCGAGTCCTTCCGCGATCTCTGTCTGGCGCGCCTCGATCGCTCCCGTGATCACCGGCCAGATGTACTTCATGCAGAACCAGACGAACACGATCATCGCGACCGACTGGCCTATCAGTGTGAGATTGAACTCCACGACGCGTTCTCCTTACGCACTCACCGCCGTTCGCGCGGGGCGTCAGCCGCCCGCCAACGCGGCGGCGAGCTGCCCGGGGAACGGATTTGCGAAAGCGAAGAACAACGCGATACCGACGCCGATCATCGCGATCGCGTCGAGCAACGCGACGACGAGGAACATTTGCGTGCGCAGCATCGGGGCGAGCTCGGGCTGCCGCGCCGCGCCTTCGAGGAAGCGGCCGCCGAGGATGCCCATGCCGATGCCGACGCCGAGGGCGCCGAGGCCGATCAGAATTGCAACCGAAACCGCCGTCAAACCAACCACAATTTCCATGAGTGTCTCCAGTCGAAAATCGTCGTGCAGAAAACCAGCTGCTTGCAGTGATCCTCAGTGATCCGCCACCTCATGCGCGCTGCTCAGATACACGATCGTGAGCATCATGAAGATGAAGGCTTGCAGCGTAATCACAAGTATGTGGAAGACCGCCCAGAGGAAATGCAGCGGCAGCTGCCACACGCCGATCAGTGCGATCAAGATGAATATGAGCTCGCCGGCATACATGTTGCCGAACAGCCGCAGCGACAAAGACACGGGCCGCGCAAGAAACGACACGAGCTCGAGCACGAGGTTGAACGCGATGACGAGCGGCGCCGCCAACAACCCGATGCCCCTCGTCGGCGGCGCGATCGGATGCATCGTGAATTCTTTGGCGAAGCCGATCGCGCCTTTCATCTTGATCGAGTAGTAGATCGTCAGGATGAACACGGAGATCGACATCGCGAACGTCACGTTGACGTCCGTCGTCGGCACCACCTTCAGGTACGGCACGTGGGCGAGCCCGCAGCCCCCGGCAGCCAGTCGACCGGGATCAGGTCCATGAGATTCATGAGAAAGACCCAGACGAAGATCGTCAGGGACAGAGGCGCAATCAACTTGTTGTGGCCGCGAAACGCGTCGCGCACGCACGTATCGACGAATTGCACGATCATCTCGATCGCGGTTTGCAGCTTCCCGGGACGTCCGACCGTCGCGTTTTTCGCGACCCTGCGGAAGAGAAACACGAACACGAGTCCGAGCAGCAGGGCGAAGAACATCGAGTCGACATGCAAAGCGACGAAGTTGCCCACGCAACCTTCGTCGTTCCACACCCAGGCTCCGTCGACTCGGCAAACCTCGAGGTTCGTGAGGTGGTGACCGATGTACTCGGTAGCCGTTTCGCCGTGTCCCTCTTCGTCCATTCGCTAGCTCACTTCACGCTTCTTTGCTTCGTTCGCCGTGGGGACCAGCAACGCGCCGAACACCACGAGTTGCGCCGCGATGAACCCGCCGAACACCGCGAGCGGCGCGATCGGCCGGACGAGTCCGAAGATCACGCCGAACAACAGGGCGGTGATGACCGCCTTGCCGAACTCGCCGATCCAAGCCGAGCGCAGCAACGCGGCAGCGTCGTTCGCACGCGGCGTCAGCAGCCGCGCCGCCAAGAACCCGTTCGGGATTACCGCGACCATACCACCCAGCAGTGCAGACGTGGCGGCCACGCTCCCGTGCCACCACCACAGCAGGACTGCTAAACCCACACTGACGCCCGCCTGAGCGAGCAAGGTTAGCGGCACGATGCGCTGGTCGGAAGTCACACGGGGCCTCCCCAATGCGCCAGCGTCTGCGAGCTTGCGAATAACGGCCGACAAAAAAAAGCCACGACGCTCGTGGCCTTGTTCGGCCGCGGCATTGTAAGCAGTCGCCGGACGCGATTCAACGCCTCGCGCGACGCTCACCAAGAGGGCGTCTACTTGATGTGCTCGAGGATTCCTTCGAGCTCCTCGAGCCCGTTGTAGCGGATCACGACCCGGCCGCCTTTCGCACCGTGCTCGATGCTGACGGTCGCCCCCAAGGTCTCCGCAAGCTCGAGCTCGAGTCGCCGGACGTTCGGGTCGGACTCCTTGGCGTGCGGGCGCTGCCGGCCGCTCGTGTCGCCCGCCGCGCGCCGCACGGCGCTTTCGGCCTCGCGGACGCTCATTCCCGTCTTGGCGATGCGCTGGGCGATCTCGATCTGCGCGCTCAGGCTCCGTGAGCCCGAGCAGCGCGCGCGCGTGCCCCATGTCGATCTCGCGCCTCTCGAGCAGCTCGCGCACCACGCGCGGCAGCTCGAGCAACCGCAGCAAATTGGTCACGGCAGCACGCGAGCGCCCGACGGCCTCGGCGGCTTCCGCATGCGTGAGCCCGAACTCGTCGACGAGCCGCTGCAGCGAGCGCGCCTCTTCCAGCGCGTTCAGGTTCTCGCGCTGAATGTTCTCGATCAGCGCAACGGCCACGGCCGCCTCGTCGGGGATGTCCTTGACGACCGCGGGCACCGTGTGAAGGCCCGCCATCTGCGCGGCCCGCCAGCGCCGCTCGCCGGCGACGATCTCGTAGCGCGTTTCCCCGTCCGCGCCATTGGTGGCGAGCGGCCGCACGACGATCGGCTGCACGATGCCTTGGGCGCGGATCGACTCGGCGAGCTCCGCGAGCGTCTCCTCGCGCATGTCGACGCGCGGCTGGAAGCGGCCCCGTGACAAGAGGTCGATCGGAACCTCGCGCAGCCCGGTCTCGGCCGTCGACGCCGCGGGAGTCGAACCGGGGCTAGCGCCCGCGCTGCTCAGCAGCGCCTCCAGACCGCGCCCGAGGCTCTTTCTCTTCATCATCGCTCGCGCTCGAAAGCGAAAAGTACGGCCGGATTGTAGCAGCCCGACGCCGTCACGGGTCGCTGCGCGGGGGCGACGCGGCGGCCGAGCGGCGGTTGACCTCGCCGGCGAGCGCGAGATACGCGAGCGCGCCGCGCGAGTACTTGTCGTGGAACAGCACCGGGCGGCCGAAGCTCGGCGCCTCGGCGAGCCGAACGTTGCGCGGAATCACCGTTCGGTAGACACGGTCGCCGAAGTGGCTCAGCAGCTGGGACGACACCTCGTTCGCGAGGTTGTTCCGCGGATCGAACATCGTGCGCAAGATGCCGTGAATGCTCGAGCGCGGGTTCGCGCTCGCGCGAATCCGGTCGATCGTCTGCACGAGCGCGGAGAGGCCCTCGAGCGCGAAGTACTCGCACTGCATCGGGATCAGCACGTGCTCGGCCGCCGTCAGCGCGTTCACGGTGAGCATGTTCAGCGCGGGCGGGCAGTCGATCAGCACGTAGTCGAAATCGGTGAGCAGCGGTTGCAGCGCCCTCTGCAGCCGATACTCGCGCTCGGGCTTCTGAATGAGCTCGACCTCGGCGGCCGTGAGCTCCTGATTGCTCGGCAGCAGCGTGAAGCCGCCCTCGGAGGGCAGCACGAGCGCGTTTCGCATCGGCAGCTCGTCGAGGAGCACGTCGCAGACCGAAAGCTCGAGCGCGCGCTTGTCGACGCCGGAGCCCATCGTTGCGTTGCTCTGCGGATCGAGGTCGATCAAGAGCACGCGCCGCTGCGTGGCCGCTAGCGAGGCCGCAAGATTCACGCAGGTCGTGGTCTTGCCGACTCCGCCCTTCTGGTTTGCGACCGCGATCACCGAGGCCATGCCGTGGTCAGTCCCCTATCCGCTCCAATAACACGATCGACGCTTTCAGCTTGGGCCCGCGCGGCCCACCGACGCTCCGCACCGCGAAGTCCGGAGCGAGATCGCGAAACGCGTCTTGCAGATGCGTCGCGGTCAAGAGCAGCAGGATGCTACCCGGCGCCGTGAGGTGTCGACAAATCGTAAGCAGCTCCGGCGGCGGCGCAACCGCCCGCGCGAGCACCGTAGCAAACGGGCGATCGCACGTTAAGTGCTCGGCGCGGCTATGAGCGACCTCTACATTGGCAAGCCCAAGCTCGCCGACGACGTGCCGCAAGAAGCGCACCCGTTTCGCGCGGCTCTCGATCAGCGTGAAGGCGCGCTCGCGCTCGACGATCGCGAGCGGCACGCCGGGTAGGCCCGCGCCCGTGCCGACGTCCGCAATGCGATCGCCACGCAAGAGCGGCCGCAGCGCGAGGCTCTCGACCAGGTGGCGCTCGATGAGCTCGCGGCGGTTGCGGATACCCGTGAGGTTGTAGACACGGTTCCAGCGGGCGAGAAGCGCAAGGAAGTGGTCGAGCGCGGCGACCTCGGGCGGCGAGAGCGAGATGCCCGCCGTCTCGAGCCGGCGCGCAACTTCAGCGGGGCTTGCGTTCACGGCGCGGCATGCTCGCCCGTCGTCGGCGCCGACTACCGCTCGGTGCCGTGCAACCACGGCTGCGCCGCAAAATAAGCGGCGAGCTCGTCGAGCGTTGCATCGTCGAGCGGCGCGATGAGCGGCCCCATCAAGAGGTCCGCTCGCTCGCCGTCCTTGTACTCCTTGAGCGCCTGTTTCAGGTACGACTCGTGCTGGCCAGCGAGATGGGGCCACTGCGTGGTCTGGGCGACGCCGCTCTCCCCGTGGCATTGCTGGCACGCCACTGCCTTGCGCCGCCCTTCTTCCACCGCGAGCGTACCGGCGCCGGACTTGCCGACCGAAGGCTCCCCCTCGCGCGTCGACAGATAGGCTGCAAGATCCACGATGTCCTGGTCGCTCAAGCTGGACGCCTGCGCCTGCATGGTCGGATGCGCGCGCGTGCCGCGCCGGTAGCCCTGGAGTGCGATCTCGATGTAGTCGGCGTTCTGCCCGCCGAGCTTCGGCACGTGATAGGACGGGTAGGCGTTGCGATAGCCCGGCACGCCGTGACAACCGGCGCAGGTTTCGGCAAGCACCGCTCCGCGTGCGCTATCACCCGCTAGGGTCAGCGCCAACAGCGGCGGCGCCACATTCTGCGCGGCCGAGGGCAGGCTCGCGACGCAGAGCGCCGCCGTAATCAAGACGAGTTGGAGTCGCACGCGGCTATGGTAGCGAATTCAAAGCGCGCCAATATACAAGGTGTTGGCTCCGCCAATGCGCTACCAACGTCAGGCGATTCTGCGCCGCTGTTTCTTCAGGTGAACCAGCAACAGCGACACCGCGGCCGGCGTCACACCCGAGATGCGTGCGGCCTGGCCGAGGTCCTGCGGCCGAATCCGCTCCAGCTTCTCGCGGACCTCGGTCGAGAGTCCCCGTACCTCCCCGTAATCGAATTCATCCGGCAAGCGCGTTGCGGCCTGCCGCTTTTGCCGCTCGATCTCCTCGTTCTGCCGGCCGATGTAGCCCGCGTACCGCGCCTCGATCGTGAGGCTGCCCACGAGCTGCTCCTTGAGCTCCGGCAGCAGCTCTGCGACGCCAGCCGATTCGCCGACCCGCGCGAGCGCGGTGACGTCGGCGTACTTCGCATCCGGCCGCTTCAGGAGACCGTGCGCCGAGGAGTCGCGTGTGAGCGGTGCGAGCGGATGAGTGTCGGGCACGTCGGCGGGGCGCACGACGACGTCGCGCAAGCGCTGCGTCTCGCGCGCGAGGCGCTCGCGCCGGGTCTCGAAGGCCTGCCAGCGCGCATCGGCGACGACGCCGAGATCCCGCCCAACCGGCGTCAAACGCAGATCCGCGTTGTCTTCGCGCAAGGTCAGCCGGTACTCCGCGCGGCTCGTGAACATCCGATACGGCTCGGTCGTGCCGCGCGTGATGAGGTCGTCGATCAGCACGCCGATGTAGGCCTCGTCACGGCTCGGCGCCCACGGTGCAAGCCCGCGTGCGGCGCGGCCCGCGTTGATGCCCGCGACGATGCCTTGCGCAGCGGCCTCCTCGTAGCCCGTCGTGCCGTTGATCTGCCCCGCGAAGTACAGCCCCTCGACGGCCTTCGTTTCCAACGTGGCCTTCAAATCGCGAGGATCGAAGAAGTCGTATTCGATCGCGTAGCCGGGGCGAGTCACGTGCGCACGCTCGAAGCCCGGGATCGAGTGCACGAGATCGAGTTGCACGTCGAACGGCAACGACGTCGAAATACCGTTCGGGTAGATCTCGTGCGTCGTGAGCCCCTCGGGCTCGATGAAGATCTGATGCCGCGTGCGGTCCGCGAATCGCACGACCTTGTCCTCGATCGACGGGCAGTAGCGCGGGCCGACGCCTTCGATCGCGCCCGTGTAGAGCGGCGAGCGATTTAGCCCGCGGCGGATGATCGCGTGCGTCGCCTCGGTGGTGTGCGTGATGTGGCAAACCACTTGCCGCGGATGTTCCTGGCGCCGCCCGAGGAACGAGAACACGGGCACGGGCTCGTCGCCGGGCTGTGTCGGAAGCCCGGAGTAATCCACCGTGCGGCCGTCGATGCGCGGCGGCGTGCCCGTCTTCAGACGCCCCACGTTGAGCCCGAGCTCGCGCAGGGTGCGCGCGAGGCCTACGGACGCCGGATCGCCGGCCCGGCCGCCCGCGTAGTTCACCTGCCCGACGTGAATCTTGCCGTCGAGAAACGTGCCGACGGTGAGCACGACGGTGGCGGCCTCGATGCGCATGCCGGCTTGCGTGACGACACCGCGTACCCGGTCGCCGTCGAGCAGCAACCCGTCGACCGTCTGCTGTAGCAAGGCGAGATTCTGCTCGGCGTCTAGGAGCTCGCGAATCGCGCGCTTGTAGAGCAGCCGATCCGCCTGCGCGCGGGTCGCGCGCACGGCCGGGCCTTTGCTCGCGTTCAAGATCCGAAAATGGATGCCCGCGCGATCGATCGCCGTCGCCATCGCGCCGCCGAGCGCGTCGATCTCCTTCGTGAGGTGCCCCTTGCCGATCCCGCCGATGGCGGGGTTGCAGCTCATCTGGCCGAGAGTCTCAAGGCTCTGTGTGAGCAGCAGCGTGCGCACGCCCGAGCGTGCGGCCGCGAGCGCGGCCTCGGTGCCGGCGTGGCCGCCGCCGACGACGATGCAGCCAAACGTGTGCGGGTATTTCATCGCGGCCCTGGACGTGCGCATTGCGGACTGGATTCCGGCGCGATTCTAGGGCTGCCCGCGGGCGCTGACCAGCGGCGATCGCTCACTTGGGCGACGCTCTTGGAAATCGCGGCATGCCAAGCGAACATGCGCCGCTATGCGTCAAAGCAAAGGGCTGTGGGCGGCCGCTGTCGCGGCCGCCGTGCTGAGCCTCGCGTCGCCGGGCCGCACGCAGGGAGTTGGGCTCGACGAGCAGTCCTGCCGGCTCATGTTCGACTCTTTGCCCGCGGAGTTCGCGCGCTGCGCGCAGTTGCGTGTGCCGGAGGATCCCGCGCGCCCGGACGGGCCCACGATCGATCTTTTCGTCGCGCGGATCGCGGCGCTTTCGAGCGCGCCAAGGCCCGATCCCCTATTGATCATCACGGGCGGGCCCGGGCAAAGCGCGGTGGACTTCTACCTCCAGGCGCGCGCCGCCTTCGAGCAGGTGCGTCGCGATCGCGATTTGATCCTCGTCGATCAGCGCGGAACGGGTCGCAGCGCGACCGGGTTTACTTGCGACGTTCCCGACGACCTCGCGCTCGAGACCGCCGGCGAAGATGAGCTCGAGCGCTTCGTCGAGGAGTGCCTCGCGGCGCTCGAACACGATCCGCGCTTCTATACGACGTCCGTCGCCGTGCAGGATCTGGAGCGGCTGCGCACGGCGCTCGATTTCCCGCAGTGGAACGTCTACGGCGTTTCGTACGGCACGCGCGTGGCGCAGCACTACGTGCGCCGCTTCCCGGAATCCACTCGCGCCGTGATCCTGGACGGCGTGGTCCCGGCCGAGGTCGCGCTGGGACCGGAAGTTGCCGTGTACGCGCAGCATGCGCTCGACCGCATTTTCGAGCGCTGCACCGAGGATCCGCATTGCGGCGCGCGCTTCACGGACCTACCGGAGCGTTTCCGCGAGGTGCTCGCGCGGCTCGAGAGCACGCCCGTGGCAATGCCGACGCCGAGCGATGGGGACACTTCTTCGATCCCGACGTTCGGCGCCGCGCATGCTCAAGCGCTCGCGCGCTTCATGAGCTACAACGCCCAAACGGCCGCATTGCTGCCGCTGCTGTTCACCGAAGCGTACGAGGGCAACTATGCACCGCTGGTGGGCCAAACGAATACCATCCTGCGCGGGCTTCCCGAGGCTCTGAGCTTCCCGATGAGCAACTCGATCATCTGCACCGAGGATGCGCCGTTCATGCCGGAATCGATCGTGGGCTTGAGCGAAACGTACCTCGGCACGGCAATCGTCGACGCGCTCAAGCGGATCTGCGCGCGTTGGCCTGCGGGCTCGATCGACGCCGACTTCAAGATGGCGCTCGCGACGGACCGGCCCACGCTGCTCTTGTCCGGCGACACCGATCCGATCACTCCGCCGGAATACGCCGAGCGCGTGATCGCGGGCGGCGTCGCGAACAGCGTGCATCTCGTGGCGGCCGGTCAGGGCCACGGCCTCGCGGGCGTCGGCTGCGTACCGGCGAATCATGCGCGCCTTTCTCGAGACGCCGACGCCGCAAGCGCTCGACGCCGCGTGCCTTGCGATCGAGCCTCCAACGCCGTTCTTCCTGAGCGCGAAGGGGCCGGCGCCGTGATCGAGGCCCGCGGCTTGACGAAGCAGTTCGGCGCCGTGCGCGCGCTCGACGATGTGAGCTTCAGCGCGGCGGACGGCCGCATCACCGGTCTGCTCGGACCGAACGGCGCTGGCAAATCCACGTGCCTGCGAATCCTGTCCACGGTGCTCAAGCCCGATCGAGGCACAGCGCAGATCGGCGGCACGGACGTCGTTGAGGGCTCGCTCGCGGCGCGCCGGCAGCTCGGTGTGCTGCCGCACTCTTCCGGCTTGTATCCGCAGCTCACGGCGCGGGAGAACATCGAGTACTACGGGCGCCTCCAGGGCTTGGCCGAGCGCGAGCTCGCCGCGAGTGTCGACGGCCTGCTCGAGCGTCTCGAGCTCGCCGCGATCGCGGATCGCAAAGCCAAGGGGTTCTCGCAGGGGGAGCGTACGAAGGTCGCGCTTGCGCGCGCGATGGTGCACGAGCCGCAGCATCTCTTGCTCGACGAGCCGACGAACGGCCTCGACGTGATGGCGACGCGCCACCTGCGCGAGTGGCTGCGCGAGCTCAAAGCCGAAGGGCGCTGCGTGCTCTTGTCGAGCCACGTAATGCAGGAGGTGGAAGCGCTCGTCGACGACCTCGTGATCATCGCCGCGGGGCACGTGACGTTGCGCGGGACGCCCGCGGAGCTTGCGACGCGTTTCCCCGGCAAGAATCTCGAGGAGATCTTCGTCGCGGCGGTTGCGCTCGGGGCGGCGCGCGCATGAGCAGCGCCGTAGCAGTCGTGTGCCGGAAGGAGGTGCTCGAGACCGCGCGCGACAGACGCACGCTGTTCTCGCTCCTGCTCGGGCCGCTGCTCGGGCCGCTGCTGTTCGTCGTGCTGATCAACGTGGTGGTCTCGCAGAACATCTCCTCGGTCGAGCAGCCGCTCACGATCCCGATCGCAGGCGGCGGCGATGCGCCGAACCTGATGGCGTTCCTGAAGGCGCGCGGCATAAGCCCCCTGGCGGATCACGGCCTGAAGAGCATCGACGACGCGGCCGCGGCCGTCACCGCCCGCGCGCACGACCTCGTGATCGTGCTCGACGAGCAATTCGCCGTGGACTTCGGCACCGATCGCGGCGCGCGCATCACGCTGATTTTCGACGGCTCGAACTCGCGGGTCGGCAGCCGCGTCGACCGAGTGCGCTCGGCGCTGGACGGCTATGGTCAACAGATCGGCGTGCTGCGTCTCGTCGCGGACGGCGTGGACCCGGCGCTGCTGCGGCCGCTGATCGTCGACGAGTTCGACGTCTCCACGCCGGCCGGCCGCTCCGTGCTCATGCTCGGGGTGCTGACCTACTTCCTGCTGTTCGCGACGCTCACGGGCGGGCTGCACCTTGCGATCGACACGACGGCCGGCGAGCGCGAGCGCAAGTCGCTGGAGCCGCTCCTGACCACACCCGTAGGCCGCACGAGCCTCATCGTCGGCAAGATGGCGGCGACGGTGCTCTACATGCTGCTGTCGCTCGCGCTCACGCTCGCCGCATTCACGATCGCACTCGCGTACATGCCGCTCGAGCAGCTCGGCATGAGCTCGAGCTTCGATCTCCCGACGGCGCTCGCGGTGTTCGCCGTGCTGCTGCCGTTCGCGCCGCTCGGCGCGGCCCTAATGACGACGGTGGCATCGTTCACGAAGACCTACCGCGAGGCCCAGACGTACCTCACGTTCGTGCTGCTCGTCCCGACGCTCCCCGTGATGTTCGCCACGATGCTCAACGTCGAGCCGAAGCCGACGCTCATGTGGATCCCATCCTTGAGCCAGCACCTGCTGATCACGAGCCTGATAAAGCAGGAGCCGCTCGACCCCTCGTTCGTCGCGTTGTCCAGCGTGAGCACTCTGCTGATCGGCGCGGTCGTCGGCTTCATCGCGACGCGGCTGTACCGTCGCGAGGGGATCCTCGGCTGAGCGTTTCCAGCGTTATGTAAACTTCGGCTTCTGGGAACGGGGTCACGCAGCCGGTGAAGGGCGCCTGGCAAGCTTGCGCGAAGATTACAGAATCTACCGCCGCAAGGATGCCCGAGCAGACATTCCCGTCATACGACCCGCTCACTCGAGCGCTGACCAGACCGAGCTTTCTGTCCGTGCTGCTCGGCCACGCGCGACAGGCTGACGAAAGCGGCGAGACGTTTGGTGTGTGCCTCGTCGATGTCGACCGGCTTAAGAACGTGAACGACGAGCTCGGCCTCGGAACCGGCGACGAGGTGCTAGCAGCGCTCGCGGACCGCCTCCGCGCTACGCTCGAGCAACCCGGGTGGCACGCGATGGAGCACACGCTCGCGCGCTATGACGGCGATGCGCTGATCGTGCTTGCGCGGCCCTGCAACGCGCGCCAGGGCGAGACCCTCGCGGAGGCGCTGCGGTTTCACGTTGCGAAATCCCCGGTGCACGACGGCGTGAGCATCACGGTATCGATCGCGATCGCGATCTACCGGATCGGCGAGTCCGTCGATGCGCTGCTCGCGCGCACCGAGAAAGCGCTGCACGTCGCGAAGCAGTTCGGCCGGGACCGAGTCGAAGTCTCGGTGTCGCCCGAATCGCGGCCGACCCGCGCGAAGGCTCGCAGGATTCGCGAATAGCGCAAGCGTGTCGCTGCTGGGCCGTTGGAGCGCATTCCCCTACTCGAACGTTTCGCCGTTCTTACCCCAGCCGAAACCGTCCATGGGACGCAGGAGGGTCTGCATGCGTAGGCGGTGGTCGGATCGCGTTGCGCCCGGGGTTACCCGTGATCACGACGTGATCGCCGACGCGCAAGCTGTCGCGGCTCACGCCCTGCCGATCCAGGACGCCGGCGGCACCCCACTCGATCGCCCAGCGGTGCATCTCGCCGTCCTTGTCGGGCGCCATCAGATGCACGAACGAGTGCGGGTTGCGGAACATGAAAGCGACGAGCGTACCTTCGAGCTCGATCTCTTTCGTCTCGTCGTAAGTCGCCGTGAACGAATGATGGGCGGCCAGCGGCGCCGCGGCCAGCACGCTGCCGGCGAGCACTGCGAGCACTTTGCGGTTCATCGGGCGTTCTCCGGAAACCCTTGTTGCCACGTTGCCCGCACGCTAACCCGAACGGCGTGAACGGCCGCTGAATCGATCGAGGCCGACAAGATGGCGGCCCAGACGGGACGTGGAAGCGGCGCTCGCGCGCTATGAGGCCGCATTGAACGCGATGAATCTGCGGCTCAGGTGATAGCCGCACGCATCGATGCGCACCCAATAGCGAGCGATGCGGAGTTTCAAACGGAAGAGCAGGCGCGCGCCGAACTCCTCGAGGCGCGAGACGAGGTCCGATTCCATAGGCATCCCGACTGATCGGCGACGGTCCACCTACTTTCCGATGCAGAACGTCGCGAAGATCTCGCCCAGAAGGTCGTCGCTCGTGAGCTCGCCCGTGAGCTCGGAAAGCGCCGCTTGCGCGCCGCGCAGCTCCTCGGCCGCAAGCTCGAGCGCGCTGTCTAGCTCTGCTCGCGCTACGCCCAAGTGCTGCTGAGCGCGCGCGAGCGCCGCGAGATGCCGGCGGCGCGCGCTGAAGGTGCCGGTAATGCCCGCGTTCCAGCCCGCGAGCGCGTGCAAGTGCGTCTTGAGCAGATCGAGGCCGACGCCGCTCAACACGGACAGCGTAAGCGCGGTCACATTGTTGAGCTCGGCGACGGCCGCGCGGCCGTCGGTGAGATCGACTTTGTTGCGGATCAACGTGAACGCCGCGTCCGCGCCGAGCGCCGCGCGCGCGGCGGCGATCGCCGGCTCGAGCGGCTCGCGCACATCGACGACCCAGAGCACGCGATCGGCGCGGCTGCGTTCCGTCGCGGCGCGGCGCAGGCCTTCCCGCTCGATCGGATCGGTGGACTCGCGCAAGCCCGCCGTATCGATGATGCTGATCGGCAGGCCGTCGAGCACGAGGTGCTCGCGCAGCGGATCCCGCGTGGTCCCGGGAATGTCCGTGACGATCGCGGCCTCGTAGCCGGCCAGGCGATTCAGGAGGCTCGATTTGCCGGCGTTCGGTGGGCCGGCAATCACGATCGCGAGTCCGTCGCGCAGTACCGCGCCGTGCTGCGCGGCGGCCGCAAGCGCCGCGAGACTTTCCACGAGTGCGTCGATCTGCCGCGCGAGCGTCGCGCCGGCGTCGAACGGAAGCTCCTCGTCCGGAAAGTCGAGCCATGCCTCGATGCGGACGCGCAGCTCGGTGAGCTCTTTTTGAATGCCCGCGACGCGCACGGAGAACTCGCCGTCGAGCGAGCGCAACGCCGCGTGCGCGGCGAGCTGCGAGCCGCTGCCGATCAGGTCCGCGACGGCTTCCGCCTGTAACAGATCCAGCTTGTCGTTCAAGAACGCTCGCAGCGTGAACTCGCCCGGCTCAGCAAGGCGCGCGCCGAGCACTAGCACGCGCGCGAGCAAACGATCGCTCACGACTCGGCCGCCGTGCCCGTGCAGCTCTAGCACGTCCTCGCCCGTGTAGGAGCGCGGCGCAGGAAAGAACAGCAGTAGACCCTGATCGATGCTCGCGCCGTCGGCGCCCCGGAATGTGCAGAGCTCGGCGTAACGCGGCCGCGGGTCCACGCCGGTCAATGCGCGGCCGATCGCTCCCGCGCTCGGCCCCGACACCCGCACCACCGCAATCGCGCCGCTGCCGGGCGGCGTGGCCTGTGCGGCAATCGTGTCGTCGCGCCGGTACTCCAAGCGCCGCCTCTCACACCGCTCGTCAGGTCGCTTCTCTAGCCACGACCTTGTTGATTCGCCACTGCTGCAGAATCGAGAGCGCTGTGTTCGTGAGCCAGTACAGCACGAGGCCCGACGGGAAGAACGCGAAGAACACCGTGAAGATCAGCGGCATGATCTGCATCACGCGCGCTTGCACGGGATCCGGCGGCGCTGGGTTCAAGTACGTCTGGAAGAACATCGCGGCGCCCATCAGTAGCGGCAGCACGAAGTACGGATCCCGCGCCGACAAATCGTCGATCCAGAGCATGAACGGCGCTTGGCGCATCTCGACGCTTTCGACGAGCACCCAGTAGAACGCGAGGAAGAACGGCATTTGTATCAAGATCGGCAGACAGCCCGCGGCCGGATTCACCTTCTCGCGCTTGTAGAGATCCATCATCGCCTGGCTCAGCGCTTGGCGATCGTCCTTGAACCGCTCCTGCAGCGCCTTCATCCGCGGCGCGAGCTTGCGCATCTTCGCCATCGAGCGGCCGCTCGTTTCCGTGAGCTTGTAGAACACGGCCTTGATCAAAATCGTGAAGATGATGATCGCCCAACCCCAATTGCCGACCCACGTTTCGATCTTCCCGAGCACCCAGAACAGTGGCTGCGCGAGCACGGTGAAGACGCCGTAGTCGACAGCCCGGTCGAGCCCATCGGCCGTCGCCTTGAGCTGTTCCTGCACCTTCGGGCCGACGAAGAGCTTCACGCGATAGTCGAACGTTGCGCCGGGAGCCACGTCTTGAACCATGCCGAGCGCGCTCAGCACGAACTCTTGGCCGCGTGCGCTGGCCTGGTAGCGGACTTCGTCGCCGGGCGGAGGCACCGCCGCAGCGAGGAAGTGATGTTGGATGCCCGCTAGCCACCCGTTCTTCAGGGTCTGACTGACCGGTTCCTCGGCGAGGTCCTCGAAGTTGAGCTTCTTGTACTGGTCGCCGTCATAGAGGACGGGCCCCGTGAACGAGTACGAATCCACCGACGTGTACGAGCGTTCGACTGGCCGATGCAAGCGGACCATCTGCGCATACGGCGCGCCGCGCCACGGCGCGCCGGTCGAATTCGTGAGGCTCAAGTCGAGGTCCACCGTGAAGCTGCCGCGATGGAACGTGTAGATCTTTCGCGCCATCAGCGCCCCGTCGCTCACCCAATCCAGTGCAACGACGAGGTCGTCTTGACCGGGCGCGAGCACGTAGTCGGTGCTCGCGCTGCGGTAGTTTGCGAGATGATTCGGCTCTGCACCGTCACTGGCCGAGCGCACGCCGGTCTGAAACACCCAGCGGTTTTCGGGCGTGTAGTCGAGCAAGCGCACGACGACATCCGGCTGGTGCTTCTCGACCGGAAAGGTGGGCAAGTCGGCGCGAACGAGATCCCCACCGTGTAGGTCGATCAGAACGTCGAGCACGTCGGTCCGCACGCGAACGGACGAGGTCGGCGCGGTTTGCGCAACCTGCGGCGGCCGCACCTCCGACGCTCCTCCTGGGCTCTCGGCGCTGTTGAGGTCGGGCAGATCCTCTGGGACGCTCGGGGCGGGTGCGCTCTGCGACGGCGCCGGCACGTTAGCGCTGGCGGAGGTCGAGTAATCGGTAACCCACGTGCTGTAGGTGAGCCACAGCATCGCGAAGAACGTGAGCCACAAGAACAGGCGTAGGTTATCCATCGCCGGCTAGGACCGCTTTCTGACGGAGACGTTCGAAGTGCTCGGTCAAGCTTTCACGCAGCGCGGCCGAGGGTGTGGTCGCTGCCAGCGGTTTCGCCATCACGACGAAATCCCAGTGCGGTAGGTCTTTCCTGCGTCCGGAAAATTTCTCGGGCGATTCGTTTTAGGCGATTTCTATCCACGGCTCTTTTCGCGGCGCGCCGCGACATCGTCAAACCCAATCGAGAAACCTTACGCGTGTTCGCGCGCGCGAGCACGGTGAAGAACCGATCCGTGGAACGCGCGGCGTCGGCGAAGACTCGTCCGAACTCCGCCGAAGTGTGTAGCCGTTGAAGCCGCGAGAACCCTGCGCGGGTAGCCAGCAAAGGAGCGCCAAACTTGAGGCTCGCTACGGAGTCAGCCGAGCGCGCCCTTTCCGGCGGCGACTCGCCAACACCTTGCGGCCGCCGCGGGTCGCCATACGAGAACGAAAACCGTGGGTTCGCTTGCGATGCAAATTACTGGGCTGAAAGGTTCGTTTCATGGCGGCGTCGACCCCGGCGGGAACAAAAGTACGAGAGAAAACAAAAGGATGTGACTCGACGGAGAGCGGCGAACTGTACGCGGCACTCCAAGGACTGTCAATACTCGAGCGCCCGCGGCGGGTCCGCGTGGAAGGCGTTGTCGCTGCGCTTCAAAGCTGTGGATAACCGCGCGCTGGCATATTAGACTCACGATCATTCCCTTGGTCCGCTCCCAACATCCTTCTAAAACATTCGAAGAAGCACCGTGCCAGAGAACTCGGCGGTCTACTCGTCCCTGTGGAGTCAATGCATCCGCTCGCTAGAGGCGGAGTTTTCCGAGCAGCAATTCAACACTTGGATCCGTCCTCTGCAGCCCGTCGAGGATGGCCAGATACTGAAGCTGCTCGCCCCGAATCGGTTCGTGGTCGATTGGGTGCAGGCCGCATTGCCTGAGCCAAATCCGTTCGTGGTGGCGGAATCAACCCCGGGGGGAGGCGAGGTCGTCGTCGAGGTCGGCAGCCGCGCGGCCGCTCGCCGCGATGTTGCGCTGGCAACCCTCGAACCCGATGTTCGCTCGAGCACGCCGCCACTCGGCAGCCGTCTGAACGCAGCGTTCACGTTTGAGAACTTCGTCGAGGGCAAGAGCAATCAGCTCGCGCGCGCGGCAGCGATGCAGGTTGGGGAAAATCCCGGCAGCGCCTACAACCCGTTGTTCATCTATGGCGGCGTCGGGCTCGGCAAGACGCATTTGATGCACGCGGTCGGCGCTCTGATCGTAAAACGCAACGCTAGTGCGAAAGTCGCTTACGTGCACTCCGAGCGCTTCGTGGGCGACATGGTGAAAGGCCTGCAGCACAACACGATCGCCGAGTTCAAACGCGCTTACCGCTCTCTCGACGCCTTGTTGATCGACGACATCCAGTTTTTCGCTGGGAAGGAGCGGTCCCAGGAGGAATTCTTCCATACTTTCAATGCGTTACTAGAGGGGCAGCGGCAGATCATTCTCACGTGCGACCGCTACCCCAAAGAAGTCTCCGGCCTCGAGGAGCGGCTCAAATCGCGGTTCGGCTGGGGTCTTACCGTAGCGATCGAGCCACCCGAGCTAGAAACCAGCGTCGCGATCTTGATGAGCAAGGCTGCTGCCGAGCAGGAGCTTTTGCCCGAGGAGGTCGCGTTCTTCATCGCCCAGCGTATCCGCTCGAACGTTCGTGAGCTCGAGGGCGCGCTTCGCCGCGTGCTCGCTAATGCGCGCTTCACGGGTCAACCGATTACGCTCGAGTTTGCCAAGGAGGCATTGCGCGACGTGCTGGCGTTGCAGAACAAGCTCGTGACCGTAGAGAACATCCAGAAAACGGTTGCCGAGTACTTCAAGATTCGCGTCGCGGATCTACTTGTCGAAACGCCGCAATCGTTCGATCGCGCGACCGCGCCAGATCGCGATGGCGCTCGCGAAAGAACTCACGACGCACAGCTTGCCCGAGATCGGGGACGGCTTTGGTGGCCGCGACCATACGACAGTCCTGCATGCGTGCCGGCGCGTGAAATCGCTGCGTGATACGGAAACCAGGGTTGCCGAGGATTACAACAACCTCTTGAGAACCCTGACGGCTTGATGCGGAACGGCTGTGGAGAAGATGTGCAGCGAAAAGGCTCCACAGGTAGGGCACAGTCACGAGGGCATCAGCCCACTGTTTCGTTTGTCTTTAAGGCACTGAATATAAAAGAAAAAACAGCTTATCCAGCGTTTCGGTGACGACTAATAACTACAGCCTACAAATATATATAGGTAGCTATAATGAAGTTCAGCGCAGCGCGTGAAGCGATCCTGGAAGCACTCCAGACGGTGGTTGGAGTTGTGGAGCGGCGGCAAACGATGCCGATTTTGAGCAACGTGTTGCTCGTAGCGCGCGGTGGAAAGCTCAGCGTGACGGCCACGGACCTTGAAGTTGAGATGGTCGCTGAAGCGGAGATCGACAGCCAAACCGACGGCGAGATCACAGTACCGGGACGCAAGCTCCATGAAATTTGCCGAGCGCTGCCGGATTCGGCCAAGGTCGAAGTCGCGTTGAACGGTGAGCGCCTCACACTGAAGGCCGGCCGAAGCCGCTTCACGTTGTCGACACTTCGAGCAACGGATTTTCCGACGGTTGAAGAGATTGCCGCAAAACAGACGCTTACCGTCAGCAAGAAGGACCTGCGGCGGTTGGTCGACAAAACCCATTTCTCAATGGCGCAGCAAGACGTTCGCTATTACCTGAATGGCTTGCTGCTCGAGACGGAACGCAAGAAGCTGCGGGCGGTCGCGACGGATGGGCATCGCCTAGCGCTGTCGGAGATAGAGCTCGGCGGGAATGCGTTGCGCGACGAGCAAATCATCGTGCCGCGCAAAGGCGTGCTCGAGCTCAACCGATTGCTCGACGGCGAGGGTGACGTCGAGCTATCGCTCGGGACGAATCACATTCGGGTCAATTTAGACGGAGTTCGCCTCACTTCGAAGCTGATCGATGGACGTTTCCCGGAGTACTCGCGCGTAATTCCGAACGACCCGCGCAACGTGATCAAGGCAGATCGCAGCCTTCTGCGTCACGCGCTGCAGCGCACGGCGATACTCTCGAATGAGAAGTATCGCGGCGTTCGGCTCGAGCTCAGCGAGAACAACGTCGTCCTCCAGGCCAACAACCCGGAGCAAGAAGAGGCCGTTGAGACGCTCGAGATCGAGTACTCGGGCGAGAGCATGGAAATTGGTTTCAATGTGAATTACTTGCTCGATGCTCTCGGGGCTGTTGACAGCGAGCAAGTGGAAGTTCGGTGTCACGGACGCGAATTCGAGTTGCCTGATCCGCGAACCAGGCGGCATCGGCCCGAAATTCGTCGTGATGCCGATGCGCCTCTGAGAGGCCCCATCGAGGCTGGCTTTGCCGCTGAGCCATCTCCGAATCACGGCGGTTCGCTGTCTTGCCCATGTCGAAATCGGGCTGGATCCCGAGCGCAATTATCTATTCGGCCCGAACGGCGCCGGCAAGACGAGCGTCTTGGAGAGCGTCTACCTGCTCGGACGCGGCCGCTCGTTCCGCACGCGACAAATCCGCAAACTCGTCCAATGGGGGAGCGACCGATTCAGCGTGTTCGGTGAGGTTCGGGCGGGCGAGCGCGTGGCGCGCGCGGGCGTGGCATTCGAGGGCGGAAGGCTGCAGAAGAAACTGGATGGCGATCCGACGGCCGGTGCTGCGGCGCTTGCTGCGGCACTGCCTGTTCACGTGGTCGAGCCGGGTATGCATCAGCTGATCGAAGGAGGTCCCGGCGAACGCCGCCGATTCCTGGATTGGGGTGTGTTCCACGTGGAACACATTTATCTCGAAGCTTGGCGGCAGTATCGCCGAGTCCTCGGGCAGCGTAACGCCGCCCTCAAGAGCGCTTCGCGGCGCGGAGCTCCAGGGCTGGACGCGTGCTCTCGTAGAAGCCGGTGACAGAGTGCACGAGCACCGCCAGACGTACGTCGAGAGACTGGCTCCAGCCGCGGCGGAGATCGGCACGCGGCTTCTGGGGTCGGCCGTGCGCGTGGACTACCGTGCGGGGTGGGCTGACGGCCTCAGCTTCGCCGAGGCGCTGACCGACGCCGAAGGGGTGGATAGGGCGCAAGGCACCACGCGCGTGGGCCCACACCGCGCCGACCTCGAAGTCATGCTCGAGCAACGCGGCGTCCGGGACGAGGCTTCTCGGGGCCAGCAAAAACTCGTGGCGGCAGCGCTTGTGCTCGGCCAAGTGCGGGTCCATCACGAGACGCGCAGGACGCCCGGAGTGTTGCTCGTGGATGATCCTGGCGCGGAGCTTGATCAACCGGCGCAAGCACGGTTGCTCGAGACGCTCGATGAAATTCCGGCGCAGCTGATCATCACGGGGTTGTCGGCAGCGCAACTCCCGCCCCGGCCCGGTTTTCCCGTGTTTCACGTGGAACGCGGAAACGTCCACGGCGCTATAATGTTCAGGTTTAATTGGGAGCAGGTTCAGGATGAGCCAAAACGAGTATACTTCTAAGAATATCAAGGTCTTAAAGGGCCTTGAGGCCGTTCGGAAACGGCCCGGAATGTACATCGGCGACACCGATGACGGTACCGGGCTCCACCACATGGTTTTCGAGGTCGTCGACAACTCCGTCGACGAGGCTCTCGCGGGTTTCTGCAAGGAAATCAACGTCACGATTCATGCCGATGAATCGATCACGGTGACGGACGACGGTCGTGGAATTCCGGTCGATATCCATCCCGAGGAGGGCGTTTCCGCGGCCGAAGTGATCATGACGGTCCTGCACGCTGGCGGCAAGTTCGACGACGATAGCTACAAAGTCGCGGGAGGTTTGCACGGAGTTGGCGTATCTGTGGTCAACGCCCTGTCGGAGGTGCTACAGCTCAGCATCCACCGCGGCGGACGGATCCACGAGCAAACCTACCGGATGGGCGAGCCTGTCGCGCCGCTCAAACCGACCGGCCAGACGAACCGGACCGGCACGACGGTCCACTTCAAGCCGAGCTCGACGATTTTTACGAACATCGAGTTCGACTACGACACGCTCGCTAAGCGGCTACGCGAGTTGTCGTTCCTGAACTCCGGTGTCCGAATCACGTTGCACGATGAGCGCGACGAGCGCCAAGACGTGTTTCAGTTCGAAGGCGGCATCGAGGCCTTCGTCAAGCACCTGAACCGCAACAAGACCCCGATCCATCCGACCGTCATCTACTTCCAAAAGACGCAAGGCAACATCCAGATCGAAGCCGCGCTGCAGTGGAACGACGGATACCAAGAAGGCATGTTCTGCTACACGAACAACATCCCGCAGCGGGACGGCGGCACGCACCTCGCGGGATTCCGCGCGGCGCTGACACGAACGTTGAATACGTACATCGAGAAGGAAGGCGTCGGCAAACGCGAGAAGATCAGCACGTCCGGCGATGACGCGAGGGAGGGGCTCACGGCGGTGCTGTCCGTGAAGCTGCCAGATCCCGAAATTCTCCTCGCAAACCAAGGACAAACTCGTTTCCTCGGAGGTCAAAGCCGCGGCGGAGTCCGTCGTCGCCGAACACCTCGAGGACTTCTTGCTCGAGCATCCCGCGGAAGCCAAAACGATCGTCGGCAAGATCATCGAGGCTGCGCGCGCCCGCGAGGCGGCCCGCAAGGCCCGCGAGATGACACGGCGCAAGGGCGCCCTCGATGTGGCGGGACTACCGGGAAGCTTGCGGATTGCCAGGAGAAGGATCCGGCGCTGTCGGAGATTTTCCTCGTCGAGGGCGATTCGGCCGGCGGCTCGGCGAAGCAAGGCCGTGATCGCCGCACGCAGGCCGTGCTGCCGCTTGAAGGGCAAGATCCTCAACGTGGAAAAGGCCCGATTTGACAAAATGTTGCAGTCGGCGCGAGGTCGGAACGCTGATCACCGCTCTTGGCTGCGGCATCGGGCGCGCCGAATTCGACGCGAACAATCTGCGCTACCACCGCATCATCATCATGACGGACGCGGACGTCGACGGCTCCCACATCCGCACCCTGTTGCTCACGTTCTTCTATCGGCAGATGCCGGAGCTCATCGAGCGCGGCCACGTCTACATTGCGCAACCGCCGCTGTACAAGCTCAAGCGCGGCAAGCAAGAGCACTACGTGAAAGACGACGCGGAGCTCAACTCGCTATTGCTCACGAGCGCTACGGACGATGCCGTGCTGACTCCGCGCCCCGGAGCCAGCGTCATTCAAGGCAAGGAGCTCGAGCGGCTCGCGCTCCGGTACATGGAGATCGATGCGATCATCCAGCGCTGGGGCAAACGCTACGACGCGAACGTGCTGCGCGCGATGATGTCGCTGCCGCAAATCAAGGCGACCGACTTTGCGAGCTTCGAGTTTCGGCAACGCTGGAGCCGCGAGCTCGAGCAACAGCTGAAGGCCCTGAACGGTGCCGGCCCCCGCTATCAGGTGCAGCCGCAAGCGAGCGCCGATGGCCTGGATCCAAGCGTTTCCGTGACGCGCGAGTACCACGGCATCGTGAGCACGAAGACGATCCATCAAGGGTTCTTTCGTTCTCCGGAGTATCAACGCATCGCGGCCCTGGGCGGCGAGCTGAAGGATCTCCTCGGCCCCGGGGCGAGCGTGGAGCGGGGCAAGGAGCGCAAAGAGGTCGCGACGTTCCCCGAGGCCATCGATTGGCTCATGGCGCAAGCGAAGCAGGGGCAGACGATCCAGCGCTACAAAGGCCTCGGCGAGATGAACCCGGAGCAGCTCTGGGACACGACGGTGAATCCCGACACGCGGCGCCTCATGCAAGTGCGGATCGAGGACGCGGTTGCCGCCGATGAAATCTTCACGACGCTGATGGGCGATCAAGTCGAGCCGCGCCGCGACTTCATCGAGCGCAACGCGCTCGCCGTCGCGAACTTAGACGTCTAGACGGCCAGCGGGGCGGATCTTCGCGACCGTCCCCTCGATCCAACGCTGCGCCTCATCGTTGATGTCGCGCGGCTCGCGGCCCGCCGTCGCAATTGGCGGACCGATGACGACGCGCACGGTGCCGGGTCGCTTGAGCCAGCCGCGACGCGGCCAGTAGTCCCCCGCGTTGTGCGCGACTGGCACTACTGCGCGGCCGGCCGCGCTGGCAAGCAGCGCGCCGCTCAAGCCATAGCGGCGCGATTCGCCGGCCGGCACCCGCGTGCCTTCCGGAAAGATCGCTATCCACAGACCGTCGTTGAGGTGGCGCGTGCCCTGCTCGAGAACCTGCTGAACGGCGCTGCTGCCGCCGCGCCGATCGATCGCGATCGGTTTCAACAACATCAACACCCAGCCGAAGAACGGCACCCACATGAGCTCACGCTTGATGACCCATGTCTGCGTCCGAAAGATTTTGAGCTGCGCAAGCGTCTCCCATGCCGAAGAGTGCTTGATCAACAGCACCGTGTTTTGCGCCGGCAGGTGCTCTGCGCCCTCGACGACGTAGGTCAACCGGCACAGCCACTTGAGCATGAACAACACCGACGTTACCCAGGCTTGCGCCACGCGGTAAGTGGCGCCGTGGGGCAGGGGGGCAGTGGCAAGCGCGATCGCGGCGTAGAACGGCACCGATACGAACAGGTACAGCGTGAAGGCGATCGACCCGAGCCATTGCCGCGCTGCGCTCAGCATGGACCTTCCGCGATGAGCGCTCCCGCGGCGGCGCGCAAGTCGTCGAACACTTCGATCGCACGCGCGCGCAACGTCTGTGCCGTCGCCGCTCCCGTGCCGGTGAGGACCAATATCGGCCGAGCTCCGACGACGTCCGCCGCATCCACGTCGCTCGAGCGGTCGCCGATGAACGGCACGCGCTCGAGGGAGCACTGAAGCTCACGCTCCACTCGACGCAGCAATCCGACGCGCGGCTTCCGGCAATCGCAGCCCGCATCCGGCGTATGCGGGCAATAGTAGATGCCTGCGAGCGCGCCCCCGGCTTGCTCGACCGCCGCGCGCATGTGCCGGTGTATGTCGAGCAGCACGGCTTCGGTGAGCAGGCCGCGACCGACGCCCGACTGATTCGTCACGACGACGACTTTGAAACCCGCCCGATGCAACGCTGCGATGGCGTCGAGGCTGCCGGGGATCGGCCGCCACTCGGTCACGGACTTGATGAACTCTCCGGAGTCCTCGTTGATCACGCCGTCGCGGTCGAGCAGGACGAGCCTTGCGGGCGCTGCAGCCAACCTCAGCCCTCGATTCGCTCGGCTAGAAACGCGGCGAGCTCGTCCGCGTGCACGCGCGTCTGGGCGCACGAGTCGCGCTCTCTGACGGTGACGGTTCCGCCGGTGAGCGTCTCGCCGTCCACCGTGATGCAATAGGGCGTTCCGGCCTCGTCTTGGCGCCGGTAGCGGCGCCCGATCGCGCCCTTCTCGTCGTAGAAAACATTGAACCGGTTGCGCAGTGAGCGATAGATGCGCAGCGCAACGTCCGGCATGCCGTCTTTCTTGACCAGCGGAAAAACCGCCGCTTTGATCGGCGCGAGGCGTGGGTGCAGCTTCAGAAGCGTCCGCGGCTCGCCGCCGATCTCGTCCTCGGCGTAAGCGTCGCACAGGAACGCGAGCGTCGCGCGATCTGCGCCGGCCGAGGGCTCGATGACGTGCGGCAAGAACCGCCGCTTGTCGGGATCGCTTTCCTGGTCGTCGAAATAGCGCAGATCCTTGCCGCTGAACTCCATGTGTTGCTTGAGATCGAAGTCCGTGCGATTCGCGATGCCCTCGAGCTCGCTGCGGCCAAACGGGAAGTCGTACTCCACGTCGGCGCAACCGGCGGCGTAGTGAGCGAGCTCGCTGCGGCTCGTGCTCGCGCAAATGCAGGTTCTTGCTGCTCAAGCCGAGGTCGATGTACCAGCGAAAGCGGCGATCGCGCCAATACGCGTACCACGCCGAGGCCTCGTCGGGCTTGCAGAAGAACTCGATCTCCATCTGCTCGAACTCGCGGCTGCGGAACGTGAAGTTGCGCGGGTTGATCTCGTTGCGAAACGCCTTGCCGACTTGAGCGATCCCGAACGGCACGCGCACTCGCGCGGTATCGCAGACGTTCTTGAAGTTTACGAAGATTCCTTGCGCCGTCTCCGGCCGCAAATAGGCCACGCTCGAGTTGTCCTCGAGCGCGCCGACATGGGTCTTGAACATCAGATTGAACGCCCGCGGCGCGGTCAGCGTGCCCGCCGCGGCCGCACCCGGTGCCCAGGTTTTCGCTCTGAGCGCTTCGTCGTAAAGCGCGTTCGGTACGATCCGCAAGGTGGGCGCTTGCCCACCGTGCGCCTTTTGCAAGCCGGCGATGCGTTTGCGATGCGGCTCGATCAGCGCTTCTTGCTCGCTCTTGCCGGCCTCGCCGGGAGACGCGAAAAGCACGTCAGTCGAGTCGGAGCGTGTGTTGCCCCCGGCGGCGAAGTCCAAGGCAAACACAACCAGTTGATCGGCGCGGTAGCGATGGCGCGTCTCGCGGTCATCGACCATCGGGTCGCTGAAACCGCCGACGTGGCCGCTGGCCTCCCACACCCGCGGATTCATCAACAACGAGCAATCGAGGCCCACCATCCCGTACCCGGACGGCGCACCCGGCGCCACCGCTGTCTCGTCGTGCCGCTCGAGCATGTCGGCCCACCACGCCTCTTTGACGTTGCGCTTGAGCTCGACGCCGAGGGGGCCGTAGTCCCAACAACCGTTGAGCCCGCCATAGATTTCGCTCGACGGAAAAATGAAGCCCCTGCGTTTGCACAGCGAAACGACTTTATCCATCGAATCCATGATTTTCAGATCTCTAGGCGCCGCGTCGAGCGCGCAAGTATAGCGGCAGCCGCGCCCAGCCCCGCCGAGCGGTGATGACCCGCTTCACTGCACCTGACAACAACCGAGGGCTTCCGCAACCGCACCGCGATAATGCATTATGCGCGGCGATGCGCACTAACGTAGGGCGTCGTCCATCCGGAATACGAAGGATGTACTAGCAAAAACAACGACCTAGTGCCGGTCTTCGCGCTGGCACAAGAAGTGCACAGTGACCGGCTCTATTACAGGGCAACTGCCGAGAGCGCAAATGCCACGGCAGCGATAAAAGATAACGACACCATTGGAGGAACAGACATGTCGGCTGCCGACGTTCTCAAGCTAATCAAGGAAAAAGGGGTGAAGTTCGTCGACTTGAGGTTGACGGACACGCGGGGCAAAGAGCAGCACGTGACGGTACCGTCCCATGTCGTGGACAGCGCGTTCTTCGACGACGGCAAGATGTTCGACGGCTCTTCGATCGCCGGATGGAAGGGCATCAGTGAGTCGGACATGATCCTGATGCCAGACCCGGAAACGGCAGTGCTGGACGTTTTTACCGAAGAGCCAACGGTCAACATCCGCTGCGACGTGGTCGAGCCGTTGACGATGCAAGGTTACGAGCGCGATCCGCGCTCTGCGGCAAAACGCGCAGAAGCCTATATGCGCTCGACCGGCATCGCCGACGAGGCATTCTTCGGACCCGAAAACGAGTTCTTCATTTTCGACGACGTGCGTTGGGCGGCCGAGATGCGCGGGGCGTTCTATTCGATCGACTCCATTGAGGGCTTTTGGCAGTCCGGGAAAGAGCGCGAGGAAGGCAACATGGGCCACCGCCCGGGTATCAAGGGCGGCTACTTCCCGGTTCCGCCCGTCGACTCCTTACAGGACATTCGTTCGGCGATGTGTCTCGCGCTCGAGGAGATGGGCCTCGTCGTCGAAGTGCATCACCACGAGGTCGCGCAGGCCGGACAGTGCGAGATCGGTGTGAAATTCGGCGGCCTCGTCCAGAAGGCCGACGACGTTCAAACGCTCAAGTACGTGCTGATGAACGTCGCGCACAGCTACGGCAAGACGGTCACGTTCATGCCGAAGCCGCTCGTCGGCGACAACGGCAGCGGCATGCACGTTCACCAGTCGCTGGCGAAGGGCGGCAAGAACTTGTTCATGGGCGACATGTACGGCGGCTTGTCACAGCTCGGGTTGCACTACATCGGCGGCATCCTGAAGCACGCTCACGCGCTCAACGCGTTCACGAATCCGACCACGAACAGCTACAAGCGGCTCGTGAAAGGGTTCGAAGCACCGACGCTGCTCGCGTACTCCGCACGCAACCGCTCCGCGTCGATGCGAATCCCGCACGTTCAGAACCCGAAGGGGCGCCGTGTCGAGGTCAGGTTCCCGGACGGTGCGGCGAACCCCTATTTCGCGTTCACGGCGATGATGATGGCGGGCCTCGACGGCATCCAAAACAAGATCAACCCGGGTCAGCCGATCGACAAGGACCTCTACGATCTGCCGCCCGAGGAGGAGAAGGCGATCCCGACCGTCTCCTTCTCCCTCGAGCAGTCGCTGCAGGCGCTCGACAAGGATCGCGCGTTCCTGACTGCCGGCGACGTATTCAGCGACTCGTTGATCGACGCCTACATCGCACTCAAGGAGCAGGAGATCACGCGCGTTGCGATGACGCCGCACCCGGTCGAGTTCGACATGTACTACAGCCTGTAGGACAGGCTGGCCGACCCATCTTAGGTCAAATCGAAAACGTGGCGGGGTTCTCAGAACCCCGCTCGCTTGGTTGGCAGCAAAGGCAGGGTCGGCGTAAGCTTGGAGCATGCGTAAGTGGCTGATCCTACTGTCCGCGTTGGCCGTCCAAAGCGCGAGCGGAGCGCCCGCTTGGACTTGGGTGGACGCCGAGGGTCAAGTGCATTACTCGGATCGGCCCGTGCCGGGCGCGCGCCAAATCGACCTACCGGGAGCGCAAGGCTTTCCCGCGTCTTCGCGAAGTGCGACTCGCACGGCGCGTGGCTCGGAGGAGCCGGGAGGGCAGGTCTACGAAACGTTCAATATCGTGAGCCCTGCGCCGCAGGAAACCCTGTGGAACATCGGCACGAACGTGAACGTGCTGCTGGAGCTTGCGCCGGGCCTGCGGCCCGGGCACAGGGTCGACGTCGTGCTGGATGGGCAGCGCGCGAACCTGAACTCGACGCGCCTGCAGTTCACGCTCTCGAACGTGTTTCGCGGCGTTCACACGCTGCAGGCATTGGTGCTCGATCAGAACGGCGAGATCGTCCAGCAATCCCCCGCCGTGCCTTTCGTCGTGCAGCAGACCAGCACGCAAAACCCGAACTCGATACCAGGGCAGAACAACAACAACGGCCCCCGCCCCGGCCCCCCCCGCCCCACACCCCAGGGCGGCAACTAAGCCAGCCGCTTTCGTCGCTCGCGGCGGGCCGCAAGGCGCGCCGGGCGCCCGATCCGAGCAACGTTCTACAGGGACTCACGACCGCGATCGTCGTCCTCGACGAGCAGCTTGCGATCGCGTATCTGAACACCGCAGCCGAAAGCCTGCTCGGCATCAGCGAGCGCCGAGTCGTCGGCAGATCCATCGAGGAGTTCGTGCATCCGTCGCGCGAGCTCGTCGCTCTGTGTAGGAGGGCGCTGACGACCGGGCTCACGTTCGGCTTGCGTGAGCTGACAGCGCGGGTCGGCGAGCGCGAGGTTACGCTCGACTGCCGCGCAGCGCCGCTCGAGAACGATCGCTTCCTGTTGCTCGAGCTCAACGACACGGAACGCGACCGCAAGGTGCGGCGAGAAGCTGACCTCGTTGCGCAGCAGCAGCTCTCGCGCCGAATCATCCGGCAGCTTGCTCACGAGGTGAAAAACCCGCTCGGCGGCTTACGGGGCGCCGCGCAATTGCTGGAGCGGCAGCTGCCCGACGCCGAGCAAAAAGCATACACGCGCGTCATCATCGAAGAGGCGGATCGCCTCGCCGCGCTGGTCGACGGAATCTTGCGTGCCGGAGGCTCTCCGAGACTCGAAGAGGTGAACCTGCATCGCATCACGGAGCATGTCGCGCAGCTCATCGACGCCGAGAAGCCGCCGCGCGTCGACCTCGTTCGCGACTACGACCCGAGCTTGCCGCCCGATCCACGTCGATCGCAATCAAATGATTCAAGCGCTTCTTGAATCTCGCGCGCAACGCGATGCAAGCGGTCGGCGAGCAGGGACGGCTGGTGTTCCGCACGCGCGCGCTGTCGAATTTCACGCTCGGCGGCGAAAAGCATCGCTTGGTGCTATCGGCGGAGGTCGAGGACAACGGCCCCGGCATCCCGGAAGAGCTCAAGGATACGATCTTCTATCCACTCGTGACGGGCCGGTCCACCGGCACGGGGCTCGGGCTCACGATCGCGCAGGATCTCGTGAGCCGCAACGGCGGGCTCATCGAGTTCACGAGCCACCCCGGCCGCACGGTGTTTCAGCTGCGGCTGCCGGTCGTGACCGGCCACGAACCGCGCGGAGGCCGGGGCTGATGGCAACGCCGGGCTTGAGCGTGTGGGTCGTGGACGACGACGAGTCTGTGCGTTGGGTGCTCGAGCAGGCGCTGAAGCAGGAGCACATGATCCCGCGCTGCTTCGAGTCCGGCCGCACGTTCTTCACGGCACTCGAGCGCGACCGCCCCGACGTGATCGTGACCGACATTCGGATGCCCGACATGAGCGGGCTCGAGCTCATGGAGCGGTTGGGGCGAACCGATCCCGACATCCCCGTCATCGTGATCACGGCGCACTCGGATCTCGACAGCGCGGTGTCCGCCTACCAGGGCGGCGCGTTCGAATATCTGCCGAAACCGTTCGACATCGACGAAGCGATGGAGCTCGTCTCGCGCGCCGCGCGGCAACGCGGCCGCGCAGCCGCGGAAGCCGCGAGCGGCAAGCCGGCGCCGCGCATCATTGGCCAGGCCCCGGCGATGCAGGAAGTGTTCAAGGCGATCGGGCGGCTATCGCGCTCGAGCATGACCGTTCTGATCACGGGCGAGTCCGGAACCGGCAAGGAGCTCGTCGCGCGGGCGCTGCACGACAACTCGCCGCGCTCGACCGCGCCGTTCGTCGCGCTCAACACCTCGGCGATCGCGAGCGAGCTGCTCGAATCGGAGCTCTTCGGCCACGAGAAGGGCGCCTTCACGGGCGCAACCGAGCGGCGCATCGGGCGCTTCGAGCAGGCGAACGGCGGTACATTGTTCCTCGACGAGATCGGCGACATGTCGCTCGCGTTGCAGACGCGGTTGCTGCGGGTGCTCGCCGAAAGCGAATTCTTCCGCGTCGGCGGCCAGACGGCGATTCGAGTCGACGTGCGGGTGATCGCGGCGACGCACCAGGACCTTGCCCAGGGAGCTGCGACCGGACGCTTTCGCGAGGATCTCTACCACCGCCTGAACGTCATGCGGATCGAAGTGCCCCCTTTGCGGCAACGGCGCGAGGACATCCGCGAGCTCACGCGGTTTTATCTCGAGCAAGCGGCGAGCGAGCTCGGCGTTGCGCCGAAGGCCTTGAGCGGCGAGGCCGCCGACGTGCTCCAGAGGTACGACTGGCCGGGCAACGTGCGGGAGCTCGTCAACGTCTGCCGGCGTCTGACGGTACTGCCGCCGGGCGCGAGATCGCGCTTTCGGATTTGCCCTCCGAGCTCGGCGGTTTCGCCGCGCAAGCATCAGCCGATTGGACGATGGGCCTTGCGCAATGGGCCGAAGGGCAGCTCGCGAGCACGGCGGCGCCGCCGCTCTTGACGGAAGCGCTACCCGCGTTCGAGCGCACGCTGATCGTCACGGCATTGCGAACGGGCGCGCGGCAAGCGCCTCGAGGCCGCGAAGCTGCTCGGCTGGGGCCGCAACACGCTGACCCGCAAGATCAAGGAGCTCGGGCTCGAAGGTCGCGTCTAACCTCACGTCGCCGCTCTTCGTCCATCTAGCGGTAGCGCTCGGCGTCCTTCTCGTTCTCCGTGCAGAAATACTCGAGCAGATCCTCGTCCGGAAACAGCGTGAAGTTCGGCGTGTAGGTGATCGGCGCCGTGTACGCGCCCGGATCATCGACCGTGATCTGAATTTGCATGTGCCCGGCATCGGTGCGCCGAAACCGTTCGGTCAGGTGCATCTTTCGCTGCTGCGGGTGACCCATCCCGTCGAGCCATTGCCGGTCGGTGAACCCCACGGTCTCGACGACGAGCGTGTCTCCCTCCCAGCGGCCGGTCGAGTAACCCATCTAACGCGGCACGGCATCTTCTACCGGCTTGCGCCCGTCGAGAAAGATCTGGCGGAACACCGTGTTCTCCTCGTAGAGGATCAGGATCAGCTCAGGCGTCTGCACGATTTTCAACGGAATTGGGGTGACATTCGAGCCCCGGCACGCCGGTCGGCTTGCAGTGCGCTATCGGCGCATTCGTGCCGCCTTCCTGCAACCGCTGCTGGAACAGCTCGGCCGCCCACGGCTGGAACGGCACGGTCTCCTGGTTCATGTCCGCAGTAATGTTGACGAAGTGCTTTGCGAACTGCATATCCTCGATCGTCGGGAAAGTCATCGTCGGATCGATGTCGGCGAGCCAAACGCCCGTTAGGTCCGGCCGGCCGTCGCGCTTCGGTGCAGGCGCCGATAGGTCGGGAGCTGCCGTCGCGCGCTAACGGAACAGCGGGGTCGGGAACCTTCGCCCATTGTCCATCGCTTGCCGCTACATCGCGACGCGAACAACACGCTACCCCACGATCGCAGGTTTCATCGCGATCTCCCGCTGCTCGAGCCGGTCAACAGCGTCTGGCCCGTGGCAGTCAACGTCACCGTCTTCGCGTTTGCGTTGTTGCTGCCGTCCTTGGCATGAAACGCCTCGACGGTCACGACATCGCCGATCTTCATCGACGAGCGGTTCCAGCCGTTGCGCATGAGCAAGTTCGGGCTCGCCATCTCGAGGCCCCAATTCGAGATGTTGCCGCTTTCGTCTTTGACGTCGATGTAGAACCACGTGTGCGGGTTCTGCCACTCGAGCTTCGTGACGGTGCCAGTCATCGTGAGCGGCTTGTCGGCGTCGAATTCTGCCGAGAAAGCATGGTGTGCGAGCGCCGGCACGGCGATCGCGAATATGCTCAAGCCCAGCGTGACGGAGGGCAAGGTTTTGATGTTCATGGAGCGCCTTTTCTGTCGAGTCTTGATTGGCTCTTTCCGAGACGCCGCCAATTGTAATCGCGAGTGGAAGTTTTGAAAGACTCCGAAAAACGACACGCGGCGGCTTCTGGCCCGGGCTACCGAGACGTTCGGAGGATTTCCTCGTTGATCATCTCGGCGAGCTTCAAGGCGGCAACGCCGTCGGCGCCGGAAACCTCGCAGCGCGTGTCGTCGCGGATCGCGGTCACGAACGCCTTCGTCTCCGCGAGCAGCGCGTCGCCTTTCTCGAGGTTCCAGCTTTCCTCGCGCAGCGGAGACTCGCCTTCGCCGCGCCCGGACTCCTTGCTCACGCGCCGCACCTCGCCGGTGCCGAAGTCGATCGACACGTATTGGTTCGGCTGAAAGACGCGAAACCGGCGTTGCGCGGAGGTCGAGGCGCGCGAAGCCGTCACGTTCGCAACCGCGCCGTTCGCGAACTCGATGCGCGCGTTGGCGATATCGAAGTCGTCGGTGAGCACCGGGATGCCGACGGCCGATACCGCGACGGGCTCGGCGGCGACGAGCGACAGAATCACGTCGAGATCGTGGATCATGAGATCGAGAATCACGTTGACGTCGACGCCGCGCGCCTTGAACGGCGCGAGACGATGGCATTCGATGAACCGCACCGTCGTGAGCGTTTGCCGCGCCGACACGAGGGCGGGATTGAAGCGCTCTACGTGGCCAACTTGGAGCTTGAGCCCACGGGCTTCCGCAAGATCCGTGAGAACGGCGCCGTCCGCGCTCGTGCGCGTCATCGGTTTCTCGACGAGGACGTGCACGCCCTGCTCGAGAAAAAAGCGGGCGAGCGGAAAGTGCGCGGACGTGCTCGCGGCGATCGTCACGGCATCGACCTTGCCGGCCAGTGCGCGATGGTCGGCGAAGTATTGCGTGCCGAGTTCGCCCGCCACGGCTTGGCCCGCCGCCGAATCGACGTCGCAGACGCCGACGAGCTCCACGGAGTCGAGCGCCCGGTATTTCTGTGCGTGAAAACGCCCGAGATAGCCGACGCCGACGACGGCAACGCGCAGCTTGCTCACCCTCTCGCGACGCCTCGTTCTGAAGTCTTCAGAAAATCGATGAAATGCTCGATCTGCGGGCTCTGCGTGCACTGCCGTTCGATCGCCTCGGCAACCTCGGCTACCGTGAGCGTGCGGTCCAGGAGCAAGCGCACGGCGCGATCGATGTTGCGCCGCTCCGCGTCGTCGAACCCCGCACGCCTCAAGCCGACTCGATTCGTCGCGCGCGGCGTCGCCCAATGGCCTTCAGCGATCGTGTAGGGCGGGATGTCCTTGTTCGCGAGCGCGCCGGCGACGAGAAACGAGTAGGCGCCGAGCCGGCAGAATTGCGTCGCGCCGGTCAGGCCGCTGACCACCGCGTGGTGCTCGATCACGATGTGCCCCGCAAACTGCGCCCCGTTCGTCAGGATGATGTGGTCCTCGAGCCGGCAGTCGTGACCGATGTGCACGTACGCCATGATGAAGTTGTGATCGCCGACGCGCGTGATGCCGCCGCCTTTCTGCGAGCCCAGGTTGATGCTCACGAACTCGCCGATTCGATTGTGGTGGCCGATCTGAAGCTCGGTATAGCCGCCGCGATAGCTCAAGTCCTGCGGCGGCCCGCCGAGCACAGCGCCGTGCTGGATGTGATTGTGCTCGCCGATCGTGACTCGGCCGAAGCGGCTCCCGATGCGCGCATGCGATTCGATGAACGTGTGCGCGCCGATCGCAACCTCGCCCTCGATCACGCAGTACGGCCCGATTTCAGCGTCAGGCGAAACGCTTGCCTGCGCGCCGACGGTTGCGCTCGGGTGAATGCTCACAAGCGTCTGTTTCCTCGAGAGTCGCTA
Source organism: uncultured Gammaproteobacteria bacterium (assembly GCA_963744305.1). Taxonomy (GTDB): domain Bacteria; phylum Pseudomonadota; class Gammaproteobacteria; order Steroidobacterales; family Rariloculaceae; genus FEN-1219. The sequence goes on along the minus strand of CAVUTF010000004.1, from coordinate 285,778 downwards.
GCCCTCGCCCCTGATACACCAGAGCGCAGCGGGAGGGCAAGCGCGGTGCGCGCGCCAAGGGCTCCAGATGCATAATCGTAGAGCGCGCTAAGTGAAGCGATGCACGATGCCTGCCAACCTAAGCCCCGACTACAAGAAAGCCGATCAAGCCTATCGCGCGGCGCGCGACGATCGCGAGCGCCTGGACTGCCTGAAGGAAATGCTCCGGACGATTCCGAAGCACAAGGGCACGGAAAACATGCAGGCCGACATCAAGAGCCGGATCAAGGAGCTTTCGGACGAGCTCACCGGCCCGAAGAAAGGCGCCGTGCGCGTTGGGCCCGTGCACACCGTGCGTCCGGAAGGGGCCGCACAAATCGCGCTCCTCGGTCCGCCGAACGCCGGCAAGTCGAGCTTGCACGTGAAGCTCACGCACTCGCGCGCCGCGGTCGGACCTTACCCGCATACGACCCATGAGCCGCTGCCCGGGATGCTGCCGTTCGAGGACATCCACTTTCAGCTCGTCGATCTGCCGCCCGTGTCGGTGGACTACTTCGAGAGCTGGCTCGCGAACACGGTGCAACGTGCCGCTGGCGCGCTGCTCGTCGTCGATCTTGCAGATCCGAGCTGCGCCGACGACGTCGCGGCGATCCTGCGCCACTTCGACGGCAAACGCATCACGTCTGACTCCGCACTGGCCGCGCGGGGGCGCGTTGAAACGAGGCCCGGATGCCGACGACATGGATCCCGATGCGCTCCCGGATCCGTTTCGGCTTTACCTGCCGACGCTGTTGATCGCGAACAAGTCGGATCTCGGCACGTCGCTCGAGGACGTGCAGGTGCTCAACGAGCTCACGGGCATCGAGTTTCCGGCGCTCGTGGCGTCTGCCGAGCGCGGCGAGGGCCTCGATGCGATCGGGCGCTTTTTGTTCACGGAGCTGGAGGTCGTGCGCATCTACACGAAGACACCGGGCAAGCCCGCGGAGCAGGACCGGCCGTTCACGCTGCGGCGCGGCGCCACGGTGCACGACGTCGCCCGGCTCGTGCACAAGGACCTTGCGAGCGGCCTCAAGTTTGCGCGCGCCTGGGGCAGCGGCGTGTTCGACGGTCAACAGGTGGGACCCGAGCACGTCGTCGCGGACCGCGACGTGATCGAGCTGCACATGCGCTAGCCGCTTGCCGCGACGTTGACTGCGTCGCCTGGGTGCACCGCGCCCACGAGGTCTAGGATCGACGCACAGCCGTGCGTTTGCAGGTATTCGTCGAGGCCTGCATTCACCTTTTGCGGCGCGAGCGGATCGTAGAAGAGCGCGGTGCCGAGGCCGATCGTCGTCGCTCCCGCCAGCACGAACTCGAGCGCATCGTGCGCCGTCTCGATGCCGCCTTGGCCGATGATCGGAATGCCGCGCGCGCGACACTCCTTGTAGACCTGGTGGACTTTCAAGAGCGCGATCGGCCGGATCGCAGGCCCCGACAAGCCGCCCTGAATGTTGCCGATGATCGGCTGGCGCCGCTCCACGTCGATCGCCATGCCCATCAGCGTATTGATCACGGCGAGCGCGTCGGTGCCCGCCTCGATGCAGGCGCGCGCGTTCGCCGCGATGTCGGTCTGGTTCGGCGACAGCTTCGTGATGAGCGGCTTCTTGGTGACCTTACGGCACGCGGCTACGACGCGCGCCGACATGTCCGGATAGTTGCCGAACGCAACGCCGCCTTCCTTCACGTTCGGGCAGGAGATGTTGATCTCCATCGCGTCGATCGGCGAATCGTCGAAGCGGCGCGTTACCTCGGCATACTCCTCGATCGTGGAGCCGCAGACGTTGGCGATGAAACGCGTCTCGCTGAAGTCCAGGGCCGGCAAGATCTTGCGAACGACGTGGTCCACACCGGGATTCTGCAGCCCGATCGCGTTCAACATGCCGGCCGGCGTCTCCCAGATGCGATGCGGCGCGTTGCCGAGGCGCGGCTTGAGCGTGGTGCCCTTGAGGACGATCGCGCCGACCGCCGCGTTCGAGAAGCCCTCGATGCGTGTGTACTCCTCGCCGAAGCCGACGCAGCCCGACAACAGCACGATCGGCGAAGCGAGCTTCAAACCGCAGAATTCGAGCGCGAGGCGGCTCATGGATAGGGGACGACTTGCGGTGCGGCGACCATCTGCGAGACGCCATGATACTACGCCGGCACCGTCGCCGGCCCTATGATCGGACCGCATGTTCCACCTGGTGCTCTACCAGCCGGAGATTCCACCGAACACGGGCAACGTGATCCGCCTCTGCGCGAACGTCGGCGCGACGCTGCATCTCGTGCATCCGCTCGGCTTCAGCATGGACGAGCCGCGCTTGCGCCGCGCGGGCCTCGATTATCACGAGCTCGCGAACGTGAAGGAGCACGCCGATCTGCCGGCCTGTCGCACGGTCCTCGGGGATGCGCGGCTATTCGCGATGACGACGCGCGCTGCGCGCTCTTTGTACGCGGTGCAGTTCGCGCCCGGCGACGCATTTCTGTTCGGCCCCGAGACGCGCGGCCTACCCGCGGAGGTGCTCGAGTCGTTTCCGGCGGAGCGGCGATTGCGTATTCCGCTGCGCTCGGGTAATCGCAGCTTGAACCTGTCGAACGCCGCGGCCGTGACCTTGTACGAGGCCTGGCGGCAGCTCGACTTCCGCGGCGGCGCTTGACTAGGCCGCAATTCGCTCCTGCAATTGCGGCACGCCGGCCATCCATGGCCGTCAGTCGAGCTCGGGAGCAATCGGCCTGCGCATCAACGCCGCGACGGCTTCCCGCGCGTTCACGCCTTCATGCACGACGCGGTAGATCTGGTCGATGATCGGCATCGGTACGTTGAGCTTCGTCGCAACGTCGTGCACGGCGCGCGCAGCGTTCACGCCTTCGACCACTTGACCGATCTGCCGCCGCGCCGCTTCGACGCTTGCGCCGCGCGCGAGCGCGAGGCCAAAGCGACGATTGCGCGACTGATCGTCCGTGCACGAGAGCACGAGATCGCCCATGCCGGCGAGCCCCATGAACGTCTCCTTGCGCCCGCCGAGCGCAAGCCCGAGCCGCGTCATCTCCGCGAGCCCGCGCGCAATCAGGGCGATCCGCGTGTTCGCGCCGTAACCCAGGCCGTCGGAGATGCCGGCGCCGATCGCGAAAACGTTCTTTGTCGCCCCGCCGACCTCGACTCCGGCAACGTCCGAGGACGTGTACGCTCGAAACGTGTCAGTGCTGATGGACGCCGCGAGCCGCTGCGCGTATTGCTCGTTGCTCGATGCGATCGTCATTGCGCTCGGAAGGCCCGCGCCGACCTCGCGGGCGAACGTCGGCCCCGAAAGCACCGCTGTAGGTAGGGACGTCGAGAGCACGTCGGCGACGACCTGATACGGTAGGAGGCCGGTCTGCAGCTCGAACCCTTTCGTGGCCCACGCGAGCCGCTTTACCGGTAGCTGCGCGAGCGCCTCGAGCAGAACGCGCAACGCCTGACTCGGGACGACGATCAGCGCATCGTCGGATTCCGTGACGGCGTGCTCGAGGTCCGCAGTAACGGTGAGCTCGTCCGGGAAGGCGACGTCAGGCAGGTAGCGGTCGTTGCGCCGGGCGCGCGCCATCGTCTCTACGTGCGCGCCATCCCGCCCCCAGAGCACAGCGGGGTGGCCGCCGCGCACGAGCTGTACCGCGAGCGCCGTGCCCCAGGAGCCCGCGCCGAGAACGGCGAACCGGCTCGCAGCCTTAATGCGGGCCCTCGCCAACCGGCTGCGGCTGCGCTTGCGGCTGCTTCCCGCCATTGCGCTCGCGTAGGGCTTGCGCATACAGCGCGTCGAAATTGATCGGCTGCAGCAGCAACTGCGGGAAACCGCCCTTCCCGACGATATCGGCGATCGCCTCGCGCGCGAACGGGTACAGCGTGTTCGGGCAGAAGCTGCCCGTCAGTACCGCGCGCTCCTCGGGCGTGTAGCCCTGGATGAAAAAAATCCCCGCTTGCGCGATCTCGATCAAGAACAGCGTCGCGTCCTTGTCTTTCGCCTCCACGGTGAGCGTCAACGTGACCTCGTGCGTGTTGGGCGCGAGATCTTGCGCGCTGGAGCGAATGTTGAGCTGCGTCTGCGGCGAAACGCTCGTCGTGAACACGTTCGGTGCTTTCGGCGACTCGAACGACAAGTCCTTCACGTAGATCTTCTGCATGCACCAGCTGTTTTGCCGCTTCGGGTCGGGGTTGTTCTTCTGCCATTGTATGAATACCAGGTTAGGGTGAATGGGACCTTAGCTTTGCGTTGCGCCGATCGTCGTCAGCAGCGGCTCGAGCTCGCCGCGCGCGTCGAGCGCGGACAGTTCGTCGTAGCCGCCAATGTGGCGATCGCCGATGAAAATTTGCGGCACCGTTTGGCGGCCGCTGCGCTCGATCATCTCGCGCTTGCGCTCAGGATCGAACAGCACGTCGACCTCCGTCGAACTCGACGCCCTTCTTCTTGAGCAGCCGTTTCGCCGCGCCGCAGTAGCCGCAGAACGGCGATGAGTAGACGACGATCGTAGCCGCGCCCATCGCTACTTCACCAACGGCAGATTCTCGGAGCGCCACCCGGAGAGTCCGCCTTTCAGACTGAACACCGTCGGGTAGCCCGCCTTGCGCAATAGCGTCGCCGCTTTGCCGGAGGTCGCGCCGTTGGCGCAGACGGTGAGAAACACCTTATTCTTCTGTTTGTTGACGGCGTCGTCGTCGCGCTCGATCTTGTCGAGCTCGACATTGCGCGAGTTGACGATGTGGCCGGCTTGGTACTCCTCGGGTTTGCGCACGTCGATGACGATCGCGCCTTTGTTGATTAGGCGCACGGCGTCGGTTGCTGAGACATGTGTGGTGCCTCGGCTTTGCAACCGCAACTCGTAGAACATCACCGCCGCCCACGCGACGATGAGGCCCGCGATCAGCAAGCGGATGATTCGTCGCAAATTCGACGACCTGACCCATGAAACGCTCCGCAGCAAGACACGCCAGTATAGCAGCGCCCCTTCCGCGCGAGGTTTCGACACGCGGCGGCGGCTGATATTCGGCGGCGAATCCGAATAGACTGCGCAGGCCAGATGAGAAGCGCGCTCGATCTAATCAGAAGCTTGGTCCGGGTTTGGCCGGTCGCGGTCGCGGTCGCCGGGCTGTGCACACCGCTTCCGTCGAGCGCCCAACCGGCGCGGGGCGCCGATGAGGACGCGGAGCTCGCGGACGTGCGCAAGGAGATCCAGTCGCTGCAAAGCCGTCTCACCCGTCAGTCAACCGCGCGCAACACGAATGCGCAGGCGCTGCGCGATATCGAGCTCACGATCGCCGCGAGCGGGCGCACGCTAGACGCAGTGCGGGGCGATTTTCGCGAGCAACAAGCGCGCCAGAGTGCCGTCGCGCAAGAGGCGCGGCGCGCGAAGCAAGCGCTCGGCGCCGAGCGCGACGCGCTCGCACGCCAGGTGCGAATGAGCTACATGACCGGCCGCGAGGAAGTGTTCAAGCTTCTCTTGAGTCAGGAGAATTCCGCGAGCCTCGGGCGCATGCTCGTGTACTACGACTACTTCAACCGCGCGCGCACCGAGCGGATCGGCGTAGTGAGCGAAAAAATACAAACGCTGCAGCGCCTCGACCAAGAAGGGGTCGAGGTTGGCCGGAACCTTACCGCGCTCGAGGAAGCGCAGCGCAATGAAGTCGCCGCTCTAGAGCGTTCGCGCGACGAACGTCGCGCGCTGCTCGCAACGCTCGATGACGAAATCGTGGACGCCAACAACGAGATCAAGCGGCTGACCGCCGAGCAGCAGCGGCTCGAAAAGCTCGTGAAGGAGCTAGGCGAGATCATGGCGGGCGTTGCCGTCGGCGTGGACGAGCCGTTCGCCCGTCTCAAGGGGCAGCTCACCTGGCCCGTTCAGGGGAAGATCGCGGCGGACTACGGCCGGCCGCGCGAGGGCGGGCCACTGCTCTGGAACGGCGTGGTGCTCGAGGCCGCGCAAGGCAGCGCGGTGCACGCGGTCTATCACGGCCGCGTCGCGTTCGCGGATTGGTTGCCGGGCCTGGGGCTGCTCATGATCGTCGATCACGGCGACGGCTACATGAGCCTGTATGGCCATAATGCCGCGCTTCTCAAAGAGTCGGGCGATTGGGTCGAGCCCGGAGAGGTGATCGCGGAAGTCGGCGACACGGGCGGTCAAGCGCGGCCATCGCTGTATTTCGAAATTCGCGTAAACGGTCAGCCCGTGAATCCGCACCAATGGATGCGGCAAAAACCCGGCGCCCGTTGAGCGCTGCGGCACTGCGTGACATAACGGCACGCGGTTCACGCTCCAAACGGCGTGTGCTAAGGTGATCGCGGGGCAAGGGAGACAATAAAAACAAATGTCATTGCAGGTTCGCGGCGGGCTCATGCTCGCCATCGGCGTGGTGGTGGGGTTCGCGGCGGCCGTCAAAGGCGGTTTCATCACCGCGTTGCGTGCCGAGCGCGAAGTTGCGCCGGACGAGGCGCGAGCAGCGGATTCCATCGACCTCCTCTACGAAGTCATCGAGCGCGTACGGCGTGAGTACGTCGACAGAATCGATGACCAGCGCCTCGTCGACGGCGCGCATCCGCGGGATCATCGAAGAGCTCGACCAGCATTCGAGCTACCTGAGCGCGACGCAATACGAAGAGATTCGGATCAGCACGTCGGGGAACTACACGGGCGTTGGCCTCGACGTCAGCATCGACGACGGCAAAGTCACCGTCGTCGCCCCACTCGACGGTGCACCGGCGGCTCGCGCCGGGATTCTGCCGGGCGACGTCGTCGTCTCCGTCGACGATGTGCCCGTCGACCATGACAACGTCGAAGACGCCGTCAATCGGATGCGCGGCGACTTGGGCACGGAAGTCACGCTCGACGTCGTGCGGCAAGGTGCCGAGGAGCCGCTGCATTTCGCGCTCACGCGCGCCGAGGTCCAAGTCGACACGGTGCAGGAAGAATATCTCGGCGGACGCGTCGGCTACGTGCGCATGACCTCGTTCTCAGAGCACACCTCGAGCGATTTGCGGAACGCGGCGGATGCGCTGCAACGAGAGGCCGGCGGAGCGCTCACCGGTCTCGTCCTCGACCTGCGCAGCAATCCGGGCGGCGTGCTTGAAGCCGCCATCGACGTTGCGGACGCTTTCTTGAGCGACGGCTTGATCGTGAGCGGTAGCGGCAGGGTCCGCCAAGCGCGGTTCGAGCAATATGCGCACGCCGGGGACGCGCTCGAGAGCGTGCCGATGATCGTGCTCGTGAACGGGAGCTCCGCGTCCGCCTCCGAGATTGTCGCCGGTGCGCTGCAAGATCATCACCGCGCGCGCATCGTCGGTGAGCGCACGTACGGCAAGGGCTCCGTGCAAACGGTGGTGCCGCTCGGAAAGGGCAGTGCGATCAAGCTGACGACGTCGCGATACCTCACGCCGTCCGGCCGCTCGATCAACGGCACCGGCATCGACCCGGACGTCGTCGTGCACGCGCGGGCGGACCAGCAGTACCGCGGCGACTCAGGCCCGACAGAGCGCAAAGACGACCCCCAGCTTCTCGAAGCTTTAAGGCTCATCAGCTACGACGCGATCGTCTCGACCGCGTCGACCGCGGTGCCCTGAGCCGCCCGTCGAAGTCCCCCTAGGCCGCTCCCGAAGCGCGGCCGATCGTGAAGAATCACCCGCGAGCAGCGCCAACTCGTGACGCTTGCCTCATTGCTGCGTGCCAACGGTGGACAAAAGGCTACCCTGAGCGAACCATCGCCGCATGAGCCGCGATCCCTTGGAAAAAACGCTCGAGATCGAGCAGGCGCAGTTGCGCGGGTTCGCGCGCAGCGTCGCCGAAGTCGAGTGGCTGCTGTTGGTGCTCGTCGTGTTGTATTTGTTCGTCGTGAGCCCCGAGCTCGCGCGCAACGTCGAGGTGCTAGGCGTGCTCGGCGGCTTTGCCGCGTTCGTGCTCGTGTTTCGCTATGCACGGCCGCTCCGGAAACGCACGCGCACGAAGATCACGATCGAGATCCTAGCGATGCTCGTGTTCTTGACCGCGGTGCTCGTGGTCGCGGGAGGCGAGAAGAGCCCGCTGTTGAATCTATACCTGCTTCCGATCGTGACCGCGGCGCTCGCCCTCGGCAAGCGCGCGACGGCGTTGGTCGTGGCCGTCGTCTGCTTGTGCTACCCGTTGCTCGCGACGATGACGGGAGGCTCGATCGCGCTGACGCCGGATCTCGCCATCGTCGCAATGGGCGTGCTTGCGCCGTTCATTCTTGTGGCGTTCTCGACGACGCTCCTTGCGGAAAACATCCACACGGCGAAGGAGAGAATCCGCGCGCTATCGGATCGCGACGAGCTCACGGGGTTGTACAACATGCGCGCGTTCACGGGGCTCGCGGAGCGCGAGCACGAGATCACCGTGCGTTCCGAGCGCAAGTATTCGTTGCTGATGGTCGATATCGAGCATCTGAAGACGATCAACGATACGTACGGCCACGAGGCTGGCAATCGTGCTGTGCGGTTGGTGGCTGACGCGTTACTGCGCTTGACGCGCTCGACGGATCTTGTGGCGCGTTACGGCGGCGACGAGTTCGTCGTGTACCTTGCGAACGCCGACAAAGCGGCTGCAGAAGAGGTCGCGCAGCGCGTCCGTAACGTCGTTTTTGCAACGACGCTCGAGGTGGACGTGAAGATGGTCCGCATCAAGGCGAACGTCGGCGCCGCGACTTATCCGGACGACGGCAACGCGGTACAGCCCGTGCTGACGGCGGCCGATCGCATGATGTACAAGGACAAGGAGCTTCGCGAGCCGCCGAAAGGTAAACTGATCATTCAAAGGCTCTAGGGCTGCGGACAATGAAGAAAGCACAAGCAAGACACATTCTCGTGAACACCGAGGCCGCGTGCCAAAAGCTCAAGGACGAGATCGAGGGCGGCGCCGACTTCGCCGAGGTCGCCCGCAAGCACTCGCAGTGCCCGTCGGCCAGGCGCGGCGGCGATCTCGGCGAGTTCGCTCCGGGTCAGATGGTCAAGGAATTCGACGCCGTCGTCTTCAGCGCGCCGGTCGGCGCGGTGCAAGGTCCCGTGAAGACGCAGTTCGGCTACCACTTGGTCGAGGTCACGCGCCGCATTGATTGAGGCCGGCGAGGCCGCTACACCGTCCCGCTCGCGCAGTCGCCCGGATGCCGACGTAGGTCCGGATCGATCGAGCGCGCTATGATGATGACGAGAACAACGATTTGCGAGGGCGGAAAACCGTGATCAAGGTCAGCGTGCTCTATCCGAACAAGCCGGGCGCGAAGTTCGACATGAGCTATTACTGCAACACGCACATGCGCCTCGTCGAGCAGAAGCTCAAGCCCGCATTGAAGCGCGTGGAGGTAGAGCAGGGTGTTGCGGGCGGCGCACCGAACACTCCGCCGGCCTACGTCGCGATGTGCCATTTGAGCTTCGACTCCGTCGCGGTTTTCGAGAAGGCGTTCAATCCGAACGCTGACGCGATAATGAGCGACATCCCGAATTACACGGACATCGAACCGGTCATCCAGATCAGCGAAGTCAAGATGGATTGACCAAAGCTCGCGCGAGCGGCAGCGAGGCGAGGACCCCACGTGACGAAGCCAGGCGAAAAGCCGGCGCCGAAATTTCCGCTCTGGGGCAGCCTCGCGATTCCCGCCTCAGTTCTTTGGGGAACGCTGCTCGGTGTGGTCGCGGGCGTGCTGTTCGGCAACATCGCAATCGGTGCGGCCATCGGCGCGGGATTAGGTGTTGGGATTGGCCTCACGCTATTCGCTGCCGCGATCGTCGTCGCATCGAACAAGCTCTGAACGATCGAGCTGTCACCAACATGCTGTTCAAGTTGCTGAACGTGTGCGGACGACTCATCGGCGCCGTCGCGGGCGCCGCGCTCAGCGTCGCGTGGTGCGTCGCAATCTGGGTGCCCACTGCGGGACTCGAGCTCACCGGGATCAGCTTCGTAGTGGCGCTGTTGATGACGTTGCTCGCGCTGTTTGCAGCCATCGCTTCCGTGCGCGGCCATTTCGTCGTCGTTACGCTCGTGTTTCTGGCGTCGTTCTTTCCGGTCGGTGTCGCGCTGTTCAACGCGGATCACTGGCTGCAGTGGGTCGGCCGGCTCGACGCCGCGTTTCTCGTTGCGGCCGTGCTCATGTGGATCGGTCAGCGCTCGGGCAAGGTCGAATCGTCGGCGGCGGCGCAGCGGCCGTGACCACCCACGGCGGCGGTTGCCATTGCTGGCAGGTGCCGTTCTGCTCGCGCCGCTCTCGGGCGCGCGCAGGTAGAATCTGCGCGAGTCGCATCGAGCAACCAGCGGAGGAATGAACATGCAGATAGCCGCGAGGCTTCGTCGAATCGCTGTCGGCGCCGCAGCGGCGGCGGTGCTCACGTTGAACGCGTGCGCGCCCGAGGTTGGTTCGGACCGCTGGTGCGAGGCGATGAGCGACAAACCGCGCGGCGATTGGACCGCCAACGAGGCGCTCGACTACGCGCGGCACTGTATCATCGAGTGACTAGCCCCCAGAGATGCGAATGCGCGCAACAGTTCCAGCAAAGCAATCGTTATTGGCCGCGCTCTTCTGCGTGATCGCGTTGCCGTGTGTGGCGCAGGAGGAAGCGCTTGCGACCGGTCGCGACCGTTGGCGGGCTGCGGGCCTCGCGGACTACGAGTACGGTTATCAGAAATACTGCGAGTGCCATCCCGAATCGCCGCCCGAAACCGTCGTGACGGTGCGCGCACGCGAGGTCGTCGCCGTGCGGCACCGGCCACAGAATTCCTCTGCGGAGACGGCGGCCGAGGCGCGCAACCTGCAGTTCTATTGGACCGTCGACGGGTTGTTCGCTCTGCTCGAGTCCGCGCTCGGGCGCGGCGCGCAGGTGCGCGCACAGTACGACGGCACACTCGGTTATCCCACGCAGATTTACATCGACTACGACCGTAACTTCATCGGCGACGAGTTGGATTTGCGCATCACGCGCGTCGCGCCGCTCGACTGACGCCGCGCGCGTTTTCGCGCAGGGCGCGCACCGAAAAAGTCAGGTTGACCGTCTGTTTGGGTCGCCGTAGAGTCTTACGGCGCCCCCCGGGGCGCGTGGTCTGATGGGTCGGGATCTCAGGCCGTTTTGCGTGGTCCTTGGAATTAGCGAGCGATACAACGAACGATTCTAGAGTTGATCCATCACTCTAGCGCTCGATCTCGCGCCGTCGGTTGAGTTGCTAGCTAGGCTATTCAACGGCGCGGGTGCCTGGAATGAATATCTACGTCGGAAATCTGTCGTACAGCATGAGCGAAGGAGAGCTTCGCGACGCCTTCGGCGCGTTTGGGGAGGTATCGTCCGTGAAGATTCTCGTCGATCGGGAAACCGGTCGCTCGAGGGGCTTCGGATTCGTGGAGATGCCGAACCAAAGCGAAGCCGAAACCGCGATCACGCAACTCAACGGCAAGGATCTCGGCGGGCGCGCGCTGCGCATCAACGAAGCGCGACCGCGAGAGCGGCGCTGATTTAAACGCGACGCTCGCGCACGGCCTTGGCACCGTGGCGGGCCGTGTGGTGGTGCGGCTTTTCGAATCGGGGCTTCGGTCGAGCCTCGGTCTTCAGCGCACCTTTACTCCAGCCAGTGCGAGGTTATGTCGTGCGGCGGACGCGCGCGAAACGCCCCGCTATAATCGGGAAGCCGATGTCCAACAACACTAACGATGAGTGACGCGCGCGAATGATTTATCTCAAATGGACTGCGAGCGAGCTTGCCACGTTGCAGCTGGGAGCCCTGTACACGGAAGTCGACGAGGATGGCTGGGTGCAGCGGGAGCTCGGCATCGGCGCAGACGGCTTGATCACTCACCAGCTGATTCCGAGCAACAGTCGTCCCGGCTGGTTCGGATTGGCGCGGCTGTCGCGCCTGATGCTGACGAGCAACGTGAGCAAGGCCGAGTTCGAGTCGCTCTGGCACTCCGGCGCCAGTAGCACGCAAACGTAACCGCCTCTTTCGCCGTGCGCCCTTTCGGGCGCATCATTCGGTTCAAAATCAGTCGGGGGGACGCAATGGCGACTACGCTCAGCGCGCGACGGGCGCAACGCGGTTCTGCGGCCGGCGCGATCGTCGGCTTCGTGCTCTGCCTCATGACCGCAGCGCCTTTGAGTGCGGCCGAAAAATTTGCGGTGCGGCTCGCACCGGTGCCAATCGATGCGCAAACTCGCGGCCAAGTCACGGGTCGAGGCGAGGGGGCGGCGGAGCTCGACGGCCGCAAGCTTGCCGTGACCGGCTCGTTCAGCGGGCTGCGCGCGGCCGCGACCGGCGCGGGCCTGCACGAAGGCGCCGTCAAAGGGGTGCGCGGTCCGCAAATCGCCGCCATCGAGGTGCCGGCCGCGGCGAGCGGGTCGTTTTCTTTCGACATCACTCTGACTGCGCTGCAGCTCGAGAGCCTGCGCGCAGGACGGCTCTACATCCAGATCCACAGCGAAAGCGCGCCCGACGGCAACCTCTGGGGCTGGCTCGCGCTATGAACGCGCAGGCGCGTATGTGGCTCGTCGGCGCCCTCTTCGCGGCGGGCGCGCAGGCGCAAACGCCGGGGCCGTTTACGGAGCAGCAAGCGGCGGCTGGCCGCACGTCGTATCAAGTCAATTGCGCGAGTTGCCACCAACCCGATCTGCGTGGGTCGAACGAGGCCAAGCCGCTCGTCGGCGCCGACTTCCTCCGCACGTGGGGTGAGCGTACCGCGCAAGAGCTGATCGCCTTCATGGGCGTCACGATGCCTCCTCCGCCCGCCGCGCCGGGCAGCCTGGGCACGCAGAGCTACGTGAATCTCGCGGCGTTCCTGCTGCAGGCGAACGGCGCCGCTCCCGGAAGCGATGCGCTCACGGCGGCCACGGCCGTCCGGATTGGCGGCGTCGCGAATGGTCAAATGTCGGATGCGTTTCGTGCGCTCTTGGCGCGCGCTGCACCCGAAGGCGCTCCGGCGGCCGCTCTGCCGACTGGACTCAGCGTGACTGGGCAAGTCGAAGGCTTCGCGCCCGTCACGAACGCGATGCTGCTCGACCCGCCTGCGAGCGATTGGCTCATGATCCGCGGCAACTACGGCGCGTGGAACTACAGCGAGCTGACCGAGATCACACCCGCAAACGTCGGTGAACTGCGCTTGCAGTGGGCATGGTCGATGACCGACGGCGGCTGGAACGAGCCCGCGCCGCTCGTGCACGACGGCGTTTTGTACTTGAACAACCAGGGCAACATCGTGCAGGCCCTCGACGCGGCAACGGGCGAGCTCATCTGGGAGAACCGCGTCGGTCCCGTCATCAACGCGAACGTCGCGAATCGCGGCATGGCGATTTACGAGGACAAGATCTTCTTCGCGACGAGTAACGCGCGGCTCGTCGCGCTCGCGGCCGCCACGGGGCAGATCGTCTGGGAGACGATCATCGGTGATCGCACCGAGGGCGACTTTCAAGCGTCGAGCGGGCCGATCGTCATCGGCGGCAAGGTCGTGCAGGGCATGGGCGGCTGCACGCTGTTCCGCAACGAGAAGTGCTTCATCAGCGCATACGACGCCGACGACGGCCGCGAGCTCTGGCGGTTCCGGACGGTTGCGACGAGCCTCGAGCGCGGCGGTGACACCTGGGGCGACCTGCCCGATCTTTACCGAGCAGGCGGCGATACCTGGATCACGGGCACCTACGACCCCGAGCTCGATGTCACCTACTGGGGCGTCGCGCAGGCCAAACCTTGGGTGCCCGCGAGCCGCGCGATGTCGGCGCTCGACCGCGCGCTGTACACGAGCACGACGCTCGCGCTCGACCCGGACGACGGCAGCTTGAAATGGTATTTCCAGCACGCGCCCGGCGAAGCGCTCGATCTCGATGAGGTCTACGAACGGGTGCTGATCGACGTCGGCGGCGAGAAGAGCCTGTTCACGGTCGGCAAGCCGGGCATTCTCTGGAAGCTGAATCGCGAGACCGGCCGCTTCATCGATCATCACGAGACGGTGTTTCAAAACGTCTGGGAGAGCATCGATCCCGAAACCGGCGAGCCGCGCTACCGCGCCGACATCATCGCGGGCAAGAAGGGCGAGTGGGTTCAGGGTTGCCCGAGCACCGAAGGCGGCCACAACTGGCAGGCGATGAGCTATCACCCGCCGACCAATCGCCTGATCATCCCGTTGTCGCAAAGCTGCATCGACATCCGTGGGCAGGAGGTCGAGCTCGTCGCGGGCGGCGGCAGCTCGGGCGCCGACCGCCGGTTCTACGAGATGCCGGGCACGAACGGCAACATCGGCAAGCTCGCGGCCTACGACACGCGCACGCTCGAAGAGCTCTGGAAGCTCGAACAGCGCGCGCCGTTCCTGACAGCCGTGCTCTCCACCGCAGGTGGCGTCGCGTTCGTCGGCGACCTCGACCGCAAGTTCAAGGCGGTCGACGTGCGCACCGGCGAGGTGCTCTGGGAGACGCGCTTGGCGACGTCGGTGCAAGGCTTCCCGTTGTCCTTCTCGGTCGACGGCCGCCAATACATCGCTGTATCGACCGGCGTCGGCGGCGGCAGCCCGCGCAACGTGCCGGCGTTGATCGCTGCGGAGATCCGTCATCCGGCAAACGGCAACGGGCTCTACGTGTTCGCGCTGCCCGATCGCTAGCGCCGGCCGCGCTATACTGGCCGCGTCGCGCCCGTAGCTCAGCGGATAGAGCACTGCCCTCCGGAGGCAGGGGCCGGGGGTTCGAATCCCTCCGGGCGCGCCAGCTAACTTCGCGGTCCTGCCCGGGCACATCCTTTACAGGTTATACCGGCCCCCTGTGTCAGCGTAGTTGTCGCGTCCTACCCTCGTAGCTGTGGGGCGGAGACGCGAGGATTAAATGACCCGACCGTATTCGGTGGCCTTCAAGCAGAAGATGGTGGAACGGCTCACCGGCAAGCGCGCCGTGAGTGCGCTGCAACTGTCTAAGGAAACCGGAGTTCAACAGCAGAGTCTCTCGCGGTGGCTGCAGGAGGCGCGTAGCCTGCCGCTGATGGCAACAAAGAAACCGGTCAATCGGCAGTGGACTGTCGAGCGGAAAGCCCGAGTTTTGGCTGACGCGGCACGGCTCAGTGGCGAAGAGCTCAGTGCTTATCTGGATCGGGAAGGCGTGGCGTTTGCTGACTTTGAGAGTTGGCGCCTGTCGCTGGAGGAAGGCGGTCGAGCGAGTGTGGCCACGAACAAGCGCATCCGAAAGCTGGAGCGTGAGCTCGCCCGCAAGGAGAAGGCATTAGCTGAGGCTGCAGCGCTTCTCGTTCTAAAAAAAACGGTGGCGAGCCTCTACCACGACGACGAGGACGAAGACACCGACGCGAACAGCGAGAACTGATCCTCTCGGCGGTCACCGACGCCCAATCTCGAGGCGCGCGTCTAGCGCAGGCATGCAAAGTCATTGGCATCTGCAGTCGCACGGTGGAGCGCTGGCGGAACCAGCCGGAGGGCGACGATCGCCGCTGTGGTCCTCATCGGCGGCCGCACAACGCACTATCGGCCGTTGAGGAAGCTCAAGTCCTCAGCCTCCTGATGAGCGCTCGATACGTGGGCCTGTCACCGAAGCAGCTCGTGCCTCAGCTGGCTGACGAGGGGCTGTATCTGGCGTCCGAGTCGACGATCTATCGCGTGCAGCGCCGCTACGGGCTTCGCGCGAAACGTAAGATCGCAAGCCAAATCCACGTCACGCGAGCTTGTACGCTCCACCGGGCGACGCAACCGAACCAAGTCTGGAGCTGGGACATCACGTGGCTGCCGACCATCGTGCGCGGCTCGTACCTGCGCCTGTACCTCGTGATGGACGTTTGGAGCCGCCGCGTCGTCGGATGGCGGATTGCAGCGAACGAGTCCGCTGACACCGCAGCCGAGCTCATAGCGCAAATCTGCCACGACGGTAACGTCAATCCCCGCGGCCTCGTGCTCCACTCCGATAACGGCAAACCAATGCGCGGTAGCACGATGATCGCAACCCTGCAGTGGCTCGGCGTCGTGCCATCCTTTAGCCGTCCGCACGTCTCGAACGACAATCCTTACTCCGAAGCACTGTTCCGAACCCTAAAGCACACTCCGGCCTATCCGCGTCTGCCGTTCACGGACATAGCTTGCGCCGAACGTTGGGTCGCTCGCTTTGTCGACTGGTACAACGGCGAGCATCGGCACAGTGCCCTGAAATACGTGACGCCGGATCAGCGCCACTTTGGTCTCGAGCATGAGATCCTTGCTCGCCGCCGCAATCTGTACCAGCGAGCTCGAAGTTCTACTCCCCAGCGCTGGAGCGGTGCGCCCCGTGACTGGATGCCCATAGGTCTCGTCGAGCTCAATCCGCTGCCGGAATCTGCTGGCTCCGCTGACCGAACGAGGCGACAACTCTCTTGACACCTACCGCCGGGGACATCGTTAACACTTTGGAGGCGAACGGGTTGGCGCCTGGCTCAACCCGTGCAGCGGCCTCATCGAAATACCCTAGATCGAAGTCGAGGAAACTGACAAGCCAGATCTTGTCGGCGACCTCGCGAATGCCCACGAATTGCCCGGCAAACACGATGCTGAGGTTGATCTTGCGCTTACCGATGCAGATACGCCCGCACTGCGTGACGCGGACCGTGCGGTCATGGAAGGGATACTCGGGTGGATCGGGAGCGCGGTACGCGCGCGGCGAAGGTGTATAGAGCTCCGCGGGATAGCGACCGTTGAGCGCCTGATGCGGGCGCTCGCAGTTGTAAACCTCCAGGAAGTCATCGAAGCGGCGTTGCTGCTGCAGGAAGTTGTACGAGGCCGGCTTCGTGGCTTCCTTCTTCAGTGTGAGGTGCAGCCGCTCGTGACGGCCGTTCTGCTGCGGGTGGCCGGGCTTGATGCGCTCGAGGTTGATGCCTAAGCGTAGCCACCAGACCGAGAGCCGACTCAAACCGAACAGCGCATTCGGGGAAGCAAACGGCACGCCATTGTCGGTGCGGATCGCTTGCGGCAGACCATATTCCTTGAAAACACGCTCAAAGACGGCAAAGGCGAAGGTCGACTGCGTCGACTCTAACCCCTCACAGGCGAGCAGAAACCGAGAGCTGTAATCGGTCACCGTCAGCGGATAGCAATACTGGCGGTTGCCGAGCATGAACTCGCCCTTGAAGTCGGCGCACCACAAACCGTTGGGTGAGCTCGTCGAGCTCAGCGGCGTGCCCTCAGCCTTGTACCGCCGGCGCTTGCGCGGTTCGACCAGGCCGTGGCGATCGAGCACCGCGTGCACGGTGCTCTTCGCCGGGGTCGGAACCATCGGGAAGTCGCGGATGAGCTTCTCGCGGATCTTCACCGCACCCCAGGTCGGGTGCTCCTGGCGCAGCGTGACGATCGTGCGCTCGACTTGAAAAGGCAACCGGTTGGCGTGCCGATAAGGTCGCCGGGTTCGATCGAGTAGTCCTTCGAGCCCAAGATCCTTGTAGCGGTTGAAGACCTTGTACCCGGTCGGTCGTGAGATGCCGAACTCTCGGCACAGCGCAGCCATCTTCTCCCCATCGAGGAGGCGAGCCACGAAGCGGAGGCGTTCGTCCATACGTTTACACTCTCTCCACGGCATTTGGGCGCCTCCCCAAATGCGCTAATGTGTAAACGATGTCTCCGGTATCCGGTGTCAGCTATGTGCCGGGTACCTCACCGGCCTAGCCGCCGCCGTTCTGGCTGTGCGCTCACGCCAAGACTTTCACGCCGCCGCTGCCGCCGACGAGCAGCACGTCCGCGCCCCGATGCGCGAACAATCCCACCGTCACGACGCCGGGAATTTGATTGAATCGCGTCTCGACCTCGAGCGGGTTCGCGATCTTGAGATCATGGACGTCGATGATCTCATTGCCGTTGTCGGTGATGAAATCCTGGCGCCAGATCGGCTGCCCCCCGGCCTTGATCATCTGCCGCGCGACGAACGCTCGAGCCATCGGAATCACCTCGATCGGCAGCGGGAACCGCCCCAAGGTGGCGACCAGCTTGCTTTCGTCGACGATGCAGACGAAGCGTCGCGCGGCGCCCGCGAGGACCTTTTCGCGAGTGAGCGCGCCGCCGCCGCCCTTGATCAGATGCAAGTGTTTCGTCGCCTCGTCCGCGCCGTCCACGTAGAGATCGATTTCCGCGACGTCGCCGAGCTCGGTGACGGGAATCCCTAGCGCCTCGAGCCTGCGCGTGGAGCGCTCGGAGCTCGACACGACGGCCGTGAAGCGGGCGGCGTGCGCGGGAAGGGCGTCGATGAAGAACTCCACTGTGCTCCCGGTGCCGACGCCGAGCACGATGCCGTCCTTGATGTACGCGAGCGCGGCGAGCGCGGCGCTGCGTTTGCCGTCCTGGCTCAAACCGGTCCTCCGAAAAAGAGAGTGCCCGCAACGAGGCGGGCACTACACTTGTATTGAGCCAAACGCCGGCTCAAGTGACGCTCGAAGTCAGTTAGCGCTTCTTGCGTCGGGCCTTGCGCTTGCCACGGCGGGCTTTTCTTCGGGCTTTTCGTTTAGCGCGTCGCTTGCCGCGTCGCTTTTTTCCACCGCGGCGTTTCTTACCGCGTTTCTTCGCTTTCTTCTTCGCGGGTTTCTTCGCTACCTTGCGCCGCGATTTCCTGCGCTTGGTAGACGCTTTCTTCACAGACACTTTCTTCATAGAGGCCATGGGTAGTCTCCGTTGTCGGTTAGACGGCGTTGAGTATATATAAAAGAATCAAAATTTCCAGCGTGTTAGAGATTGTTGCGCATCTTTGTCGCGACGATGCAGCGATGGAGTGTGATTAACAGCACGCTCTCGCGTTGCATCGCGACGCACGACGAAGTGCAAAACGCACACGCGCTCATTCGAGAGAGAGAATGAATTTCCAATGCGCGTCACTCACCGGTGTAATCGAAAGTCTTTGCCCGCGTTTTAGCAAAGCAAGGCTAGCGAGCGCGCCGTTGCTATGTTTCCTGAGCTCCGTAAGCGTGATCACGCGGCGCAATTTGCGCTCGAATTTCACGTCGACCATGTACCAACGCGGAGTTTCGCGATCACTTTCGGCGTCGTAATGCTTGTCGCTCGGATCGAACGCGGTGTGATCCGGATAGCCGTTCTTGACGACAGTCACGATTCCCGCGATGCCGGGCTCCTCACAGTTGGAATGGTAGAAAAACGCCTGATCGCCGCGCCGCATGGCGTCCCGCATGAAATTTCGCGCTTGGTAGTTGCGCACGCCGTCCCAGTGCGTGGTCTTCTTCGGGCTCGAGCGCAGGTCGTCGATGCTGAAGGTCTCGGGCTCGGATTTCATCAGCCAGTAGCTCATGGCGGTCACGGGGGACCGAAGCGCCGCATTCGCGTCTCGGTGACCGCACCCCAAAGCGGCACGTCCCAAGCCCGGAACTCGAGCTTTGGCACGTGCTGGAGCTCGTAGGCGACGCCGAGCAATTTGGGCCGCTGCCAGCCGCCGCGGTGGCGCAGGAAGCGGAATGCCCGATCGTAATAGCCTCGTCCCACGCCGATGCGCGTGCCGCGCGAATCGAACGCAACGAGCGGAGTGAGGACGAGATCGAGGTTGCGTGGATCCATGATGCCCGCAGAGCCGGGCTCCAGGATGCCAAAAAAGTTTTGCTTGAGATCCGCGCGCGGCACGAGCCGCGCAAACCTCATCGTTTTCCGGGTGAGCACCGGAACGAATAGCTCTTTTCGCTGCGCCGCCGCGCTGCGAGCCAATCGCGTGAGATCGGGCTCACCGTCGAACGCGAGAAACAGCGCCACACGGCGGGCACGGCGGTACGCGGGCAACGCGAGAATGCGGCAGCAGATCGCGCGCGCGGCTTGCTTCGCACGCTCTGGGTCCATCGCGCGCCGCGCGGCGCGCAGCTCGCGCCGCAAGCGCCGTCGATCGTCGCGAAGGGTCGAGTCGGACAAGGCGTGTCGGTTTGCTGCTACGATGCGTCGCCGTGCAAGTCGCGAGAGAGATGGTGCTCCCCGCCTGTGCCGTCACAGACCGTTGCTCTCGAAACCGGAGCAACAGGTGGGGTACGCCGTGGTAACTGCAGGCTATCCGGATTTCCCGGATTTGCACAACGCTACCGACAGACACAACCCCAAGAGCATGATTTAGGGTCCGAAAGACTATCGATCCGCGTCGTACACTGCAGGGAGCACCAAGACCTTAAAGCGAGAGCTGCTTCGCGGGGCCAAGTGCCGAGTCCAGCTGCTCGCGCATGGCTCGGATTCGCAATCCCACGATGTTCTTCAGCTCCTCGTCCTGTCCCTGTGTCCGAATCAACTCGTTCGCGAGATTCAGCGCGGCCATCACGGCTACGCGATCCAGGCCGACAACTTTGCCACTGTCGCGGATCTCGCGCATTTTTGCATTGAGAAGCTCCGCCGAAGCCAGCAACTCCGACTTCTCTTCGGCCGGACAAGCCACATGGTATTCCTTCTCCAGTATTCGAATGGTCACGTGCGCGAACATGTCGCTCACGAGGCTTGCTCCATTCCTTTGAGTCGCCCGATCATCGCTTCGACGCGGCCGCGCACTTGCTCGTTCTTGTGCAGCAAAGTGGCGCGCTCAGCGACGAGGGAATCTTGCCGTTGCCGCAGCGACTGATTCTCTTCCTGAAGCTGGCGGCAAACGACGACGAGCTCTTCGAGTCGTTTTTCCAGGCGTTTGAGCTCGAGGTCGAAGCGGTGATTGGATTGTTCGTTGGCCATGCCGAGAATATAGAGCCGTAGGCCGTCGGGGGTCAATAACACTCGCGGGAGTGATAGCATGACGCGCTCGCTCTTCGAGGAAGGTGAGCGTCAATTGAACGCTCTCGCATTGGATTACGATGCGCTGCAAGAATCGCTCACGCGATCAGGTTCGTCGCTCGCACTAGCGGAGCTGCATGGCACGATTTGCGGAGTCGTTTGCAGCGGCGGAGTGGCAGCGGCGCAGCGTTGGCTCGAAGAGTACGTCGCAGAACACTCGGAGCACGAGGAGCAGCCGCAAGCGGACGAATTGCGGACCACGCTTCAAGCGATCACGCTTGCGACGGAACGGGTGCTCGCAAGCGACGAGCTCGAATTCACACCGCTGTTGCCGGACGAAGAAGCGGCGCTGGACGAGCAGGTGAAGGCACTAGCCTGTTTTTGCCAAGGGTTCTCGAGCGGCGTCGGCTTGGGAGGCGCCACCGTGCTCGACGGCGAGGCCGAGGAGATTCTGGCCGACTTTGGCGAGATCAGCCGTGTAAGTCTAACGGCCGAAGACGGCGAGAACCGCGACCAGGCAGACTTCGCGCTGGCCGAGCTTACGGAATACGTGCGGGTTAGCGTCCAGATCGTCTACGAGGAGCTCGCCGGCGAGCGCAAAGCCGCGCGTGCGGGTTAGATTTCCGACGGTGTGCAGACGACGAGATAGACGGTGAATCCGCGGGATTTCGCAAGACGGCGCAAGCACCTCATGGATCTGATCGGGGTGAACGGAATCGCCGTGCTCACGGCGGCGCCCGAGCGCATCCGCAGCCGCGACACCTTATTTACGTACCGCCCGGACAGCGACTTCTACTACCTCACCGGGTTCCCGGAGCCTGAGGGCGTGGCCGTGCTCATGCCGGGTCGGGCGCAGGGGGAGTTCCTGATCTTTTGCCGCGAGCGCAATCCGGAGCGTGAGCTCTGGGACGGCCCGCGCGCGGGCCCCGAAGGAGCCGTCGAAAACTACGGCGCGGACGATGCGTTTCCGATCACCGACGTCGACGACATCCTGCCCGGGCTGCTCGAGCGCAGCGACCGCGTCTACTACTCCATCGGCATCGCGCCGGAGTTCGATCAGCGGCTGCTCGCTTGGATAGGTGAGCTCAACGCGAATCGTCAGCGGAGTCATGCGCCGAGCGAGCTCGTCGCCTTGGATCACCTGCTGCACGAAATGCGGCTCTTCAAGAGCCGTGCCGAAGCCAAAGTCATGCGCACGGCGGCGCGCATCGCGGTCGCCGCCCACGCGCGTGCGATGCTCGCGTGCCGGGCCGGAATGATGGAATACGAGCTCGAGGCGGAGTTCCTGCACGAGTTCCGGAGGCACGGCGCCGACTGCTCGTACCCGCCGATCGTCGCCTCCGGTGCCAACGCTTGCGTGCTGCACTATCGCGCGAACGATGCCGAGCTCGTCGACGGTGACCTCGTGCTGATCGATGCGGGTTGCGAGTATCAAATGTACGCGTCGGATGTGACGCGCTCGTTCCCGGTGAGCGGCCGCTTCAGCGACGCGCAGCGCGAGCTCTACGAGGTGGTGCTCGAGGCCAATCGCGCCGCGACCAAGAAGGCGGTTGTCGGCAATCACTGGAACGATCCGCACGACGCCGCGGTGGCCGAGGTCACGCGCGGGCTCAAGGCTCTCGGACTCTTGAGCGGCCGCGTGCCGACGCTGGTGCGCAACCAGGCGTACCGCGAATTCTTCATGCACCGCACCGGGCATTGGCTTGGTCTGGACGTGCACGACGTCGGCGACTACAAGGTGCATGACCAATGGCGGCTGCTCGAGCCAGGCATGGTGATGACAATCGAGCCTGGGGTCTACGTTTCCCCGCAAAGCAAGACCGCCGCGAAGCGCTGGCGCGGCATCGGCATCCGAATCGAGGATGACGTGCAAGTGACGCGCGAAGGACCCGAGGTGTTGACCGGCGCATTGCCAGCGACCGTGGAAGAGATCGAGGGGCACATGGAGGCGCGTGCGTGACCGCGGCCGACCGCCGTTGCGATGTGCTGATCGTCGGCGGCGGTCTCGTCGGGTCGGCTCTGGCCTGCGCGCTGTCGGACTTGCCGCTCGACACGCTGCTCGTCGAGGCGCACGAGGCGCGGCAGCTCACGCAGCCGAGCTTCGATCAGCGCGTGACAGCGCTCGCGAGCGGCTCGCAGCGGATTCTCGCGGGTTTGAATCTGTGGCGCTCGTTGCAGGGCCAGGCCGAAGCGATCCGCTTCATTCATATCTCGGAGCAAGGCCGATTCGGCGCGGCGCGCATCCACGCCGAGGAGGAAGGCGTCGCGGCGCTCGGCTACACGATCGAGAACCAGGCGATCGGACGAGTGCTCTGGGAGGCGCTCGAGGATAAGCCGCGGTTCGGTCTCCTCGCGCCGGCGCAGATGCGCGCCCTCGACACTGACGCCGCGGGCGTCGTGGCGCAAATCGACGCAGGCGGGGAAACGGCAACGGTGCACGCGAAGCTGCTCGTGGCGGCCGATGGCGAGCGCTCGTGGGTGCGGCGCGCGCTTGGCGGGTCGGTGCGCGAGGACGACTACGCGCAGGCCGCGATCATCTTGAACTGCCGCACCGAGGCTGCCCCCGCGGGGCGCGCGTTCGAGCGCTTCACGCCGCGCGGCCCCGTGGCGATCCTGCCCCTCACCGCCAATCGCGTGGCCGTGATCTGGACTTTGCCGGCCGCCGACGCGAGCGCGGCGATGCAGCTGCCGCCTGCGCTCTTCCGCGACGAGCTACAGACCGTGTTCGGCTACAAGCTCGGGCGCATCACGCAGGTCGGCACGCGGCACATGCATCCGCTCGCGCGCGTGGTGAGCGAGCCGCTCGACCATGCCCGCGTCGTCCTGATCGGTAATGCCGCGATGAGCCTGCATCCCGTGGCCGGGCAGGGATTCAATCTCGCGTTGCGCGACGTCGCGACACTCGCCGAAGTGATCGCCGACGAGCTGCGCGAAGGAGCCGCGGACGTCGGCTCGGATGCGATGCTCGCACGCTATCGGCAGTGGCGCAGTGACGATCAGCGGCGCGTCTCGGGATTCACGCACGGCCTGATTCGGTTGTTCGGCGCGCCTGCGCCCGGGTTGGCCGTGGGCCGCGGCCTCGCGCTCATGGCATTCGACCTGCTGCCCGGAGCCAAGGCGCTGCTCGCGCGTCAGACGATGGGGCGGGCCGGGCGGTTGCCGCGTCTTGCGCGCGGCTTGCACCTCTGAGTGATGAGCGACCCTGGCAAACCCATCACGGTGCTGATCGCGGGCGCCGGCGTAGTCGGTTTGACGGTGGCTGCTTTGCTTCTGACGGGCCGCTGCGGCGAGCGCGTGCGCGTGCGGATACTCGAGGCGCGCGGCCTGCCGCGGTGGGATGCGGCGAGCGCAGATCTACGCGTGTATGCGCTGTCACGCGCTTCACAACAAGTCTTCGAGCGACTCGGAATCTGGCACAACGTGGTCGCGACGCGCGCTTGCGCCTATCGGCAGATGCACGTTTGGGAGGGAGACGATCCCGAGGGTAGAGCGGCGCTGCACTTCGACAGCGCGGACATCGGCGAGCCGGATCTCGGGCACATCGTCGAGGACAGTCTGCTGCGCAGCCGGCTCGTCGAGCTGATCGAATCGAAGGCTGCGGGCGAGATCGCAACCGGCGCCGAGATCACCGCGATTGCGGTCGGCGACCGCGAGGTCGGCGTTACGCTCGGAAACGGCGGCGCCGCTAGCGGAACGCTGCTGCTTGCCGCGGACGGCACCGAGTCGATCGTACGCGCGCTGCTCGACATGCCGGTCGCCTCGCGCGGCTATGCGCAGACCGCGCTCGTCACTCACGTCGCAAGCGTAAGGCCGCACCGAGAGACTGCGTGGCAGCGTTTCTTGCCCGGCGGCCCGCTCGCATTGTTGCCCCTTGCGGATGGGCGCAGCTCGATCGTCTGGTCGCTGCCGACCGCCGAGGCGCAACGCCTGATCGCCGCTCCCGCGGCCGAATTCTTGGCGGAGCTGAACCAGGCCTCCGGCGGCGTGCTCGGGGAGCTCACGGATGCAGCGGAGCGCGGCGCGTTTGCGCTGCAAGTGCTGCACGCTTTGAAGTATTGCCGCCCTCGGGTCGCGTTGCTCGGCGATGCCGCGCATACGGTTCATCCGCTCGCCGGGCAGGGCATGAACCTAGGGTTGCTCGACGCAGCCTGCATCGCCGACGTCGTGGAGCGAGCGCTCGCAGCCTTCGAGGACCCCGGCGACTTCAAGGTGCTGCGGCGCTACGAGCGCGAGCGCAAGGGCGAGAATTTGCAGATGCTGCTCGCGCTCGACGCTCTGCACCACGCGTTCCGATTGCCCGCCGCGGGAGCGCCGTTGCGTGCCTTCGGCATTCGCGCGGTGGACAGCTCGCCGTCGGCGAAGCGGTTCTTCATGAGGAGAGCGTTGGGTCTCAATACCCGGAGCAAAAAGCTGCTACGGTGGTCACAAGGCTACGGCAAACATAGAATTGGGCCCCATGAAACATATTAGCGTCGCTTCTCTTCACGCGATCGTCGTTGCTGCCGGTCTTTTCACGCTTCAGGTCCAGGCCCAAGAACAGAGTTGGAATCGCACGCTCGAGCGCATCTCCTCGGGCGTCGTCTCGATCCAAATCGACAGCACGCGCTCCTTCGATACCGAGCGCAATCAGTCGAGCCAGGCCACCGGTTTCGTGGTCGACGCAAAGCGCGGGATCATTCTCACGAACCGCCACGTCGTCACGCCGGGCCCGGTCCGCGCGCAGGCCGTATTCCTGAATCAGGAGGAAGTCGAGCTGATTCCCGTGTATCGGGATCCCGTCCATGACTTCGGCTTTTTCCGTTATGACCCGAGCAAGCTCAAGTTCATCACGCCGACTGAGCTCGCCCTCGTGCCCGAAGCCGCGCAGATCGGTCGCGACATTCGCGTGATCGGCAACGACGCCGGTGAGCAGCTGTCGATACTGGCCGGCACGATCGCCCGGCTCGACCGGCAAGCGCCGAACTACGGCCGAGGCGCCTACAACGACTTCAACACTTTCTATCTGCAGGCCGCATCGAGCACGTCCGGCGGCTCATCGGGATCGCCGGTCGTCGACATCGAGGGGCGCGTCGTGGCGTTGAACGCGGGCGCGAATACGCAAGCCGCCTCGAGCTTTTTCTTGCCGCTCGACCGCGTCGGCGTCGCGTTCGAGCTGATTCGGCAAGGGCAGTACGTGCCGCGCGGCACCGTCCAAACCGAGTTCGTGCACAAGCCGTACGCGGAGTTGCGCCGGCTTGGCCTCACGAGCGCCACCGAAGCGCGCGTGCGCGCCGCGTATCCGAGCCAGACCGGTCTCCTGGTCGTCGAGCAGGTCATTCCGCGCTCGCCGGCGATCGGGGCAGCTTCGGCCCGGGGATATTCTGATCGAGGTGAACGGCAAGCTCGTGACCCAGTTCGTGCCCCTCGCGGCGGCGCTCGACGGCAACGTCGGCAACACGATCTCGGTCGTCGTGGAGCGGTCCGGCGAGCGGGTAGAGCACATGCTTCCGGTCGACGATCTGCACGGCATCACTCCCGATGAGTACATCGAATACGGCGACGGCGTGTTCCACAAGCTGTCGTATCAGCAAGCGCGGCATTTTTATCGTCCCGTGGAAGGCGTGTACGTGGCGAACCCGGGGTACGTGTTCGGCAAAGCCGCAGTCCCCCGCGGCAGCATCGTCATCGCGATCGGCAGCGAGCGGATCGAAGATCTTGACGACATGCAGCGCGTGATCGAGACGACGCCCGAGAACGAGCAAGTCACCGTGCGGTTCGTGACCTTCGACGATCCGCAGAGCGAGAAGCAGAACCTCATCGTCAACGATCGGAGCTGGTTCCCGGCTGAGCGCTGCCACCGCGACGACCAAGTCGGCGTCTGGCCGTGCAAGGAGCTCGCGGCGAGCCCGCCGCGCGAGGCGCAGCCGCCGCAAGAGGGCACGACCTTCCCGCGACAGGCCGAGCGCCACGTGCAGGAGATCTCCTCCTCGCTCGTGCTCGTGAATTTCGCGATGCCGTACACGGTGTCCGGCGTCGCCGACCGCTATTACTACGGCACGGGGCTCATCGCGGACGCGGAGCGCGGCTGGGTGGTCGTCGACCGCAACACGGTGCCGGTCGCGATGGGCGACGTGCGGCTCACGTTCGCGGGCTCTCTCGAGATTCCGGGCCGCGTCGAGTACATCCATCCGCTGCACAACCTCGCCGTGGTCTCGTACGATCCGACACTGATCGGCACCACGCCGGTGAAGAGCGCGACGTTCGCGCCGCAGGAGCTCCTGCCGGGACAGGACGTCGCCGTCGTCGGCTTGGGTCCCGACTTCAAGCTGATGTCGCAGTCGAGCGAGATCGCGACGATCGCCGCGGCGAGCTTCCCGCTATCGCGCACGCTGCGCTTCCGCGACACGAATCTCGAGGCCGTTTCGCTCGTCAACGGTCCGATGGACTTCGACGGCACGCTGGTCGACGCGCAGGGTCGCGTGCTCGGCATGTGGGCGAGCTTCGCCTATCAGACCGGGCGAGATCTCACGCAGCTCAACATGGGCATCCCGGCCGATCTCGTCGTCGACATGATCGAGCACCTGCGCGCGCAGGAGAAGCTGCGCTCAATCGAGGTGGAGTGGCAGCTCCTGCCGCTCGCGACCGCGCGCAAGTTGAATCTTCCGGAGGAATGGGTGCGCCGATACGAGGCGCACAACGCCGATCGCCGCGAGGTGCTCGCTGTGACCAGCACCGTGGCCGGATCGCCCGGAGAAGCGTTTTTCCGCACGGGCGACGTCCTGCTGTCCGTGGACGGCAACGTCGTGAACACGTTCCGCGAGATCGAGCGCGCGACGCAGAAGCCGACCGTCGAGGTCGAAGTGTTCCGGGACGGCCGGCAGCTTACCGCGATCGTCGAGACCGTGGCGATCGACGGCCTCGGCATCGATCGCGTGGTCGCGTGGGGTGGGGCGCTGCTGCAAGCCCCGCATCGCGAGCTCGCCGCGCAGCGCGGCATCGGCTCGGAAGGCGTCTACGTGTCGTTCTTCAATTTCGGCTCGCCGGCGAGTCGCTCGGGATTGTTCGCCGGCCGGCGCATCGTCGCCGTCGACGGCAAGCCGACGCCGGATTTGGCCGGGTTCATCGACGTGGTCGGGAGCTTGAGCGACCGCGAGTCCGTCCGGCTCGACACGGTAACCTGGAACGACGTGCCGGAAGTTATTACGATGAAGCTCGATCCGGAGTATTGGCCGAGCTACGAGCTGCGCCGCGAAGGCTACGACTGGCGCCGTTACGCGTTGAACTGAGCACCGCTTGAAGACCATTTCGTTTGGCGGGATCCTCGTGCGATTCGTGGTCGCGTTCCTGCTCGTCTGCTTCACCTGGAACCCGACGCGCTACAACTACTACGAGTGGGCCATGGCGCAATGGGCGAATATCATGCCGCTCGTCGCGTTCGTGGGCATCGCGCTTCTGATTGGCTGGGTCGTGTTCCTTCGTACGGCTGCGCGCTCGCTCGGAGGACTCGGCATCTTTCTTGCCGCGGCGCTGTTGGGGTCGGTGTTTTGGATCCTGCATTTCTACGGCTTGGTCAACAGGACCAGCGGCGACTTGCTCGGTTGGATCATCTTGGCGCTACTCGCGGCGATTCTTACGGTCGGGATGTCGTGGTCACACCTGCAGCGCCGCTGGAGCGGTCGAGTCGACGTCGACGACGTCGACGAGCGCTGAGGCGCGCTCGAGCGCGACTCATCGGTGCGAGACGCAGGCTTCGTCCTTCCGAGTAGCTACCGTTGAAGCACAACATCGTTCTGCCAAGCACCGTCGCAGTGCTCGCGCTGCTCACGCATGCGGGGCCCGTGTGCGCGCAGAAACTTTTCAAGTACCGCGACGCCAACGGCGTGTGGGTCTATACCGACCGGCAACCGAGCCCCGATCAGCAGTACGAAGAGACCTCACTCGAGCGCACGTTCGAGCCCGCGGAGGTGCGGTTGTATCAGCGCGCCGAGGGCGGCGGGATCGCGCTGATCGCACAGAGCACCTATTTCGCGCACGTGCAGGTTGCTTATCGGCTCACGGATCTGACCAACGTCTCGCCGTCGGTGAAACGCACCGGGATCGTGACACTGCCGCCGCGCAGCGAGACGCGTCTCACCGTCGTCGACAAGCTGTATCCGAATACGTTGATGAGCTTCTCGTCCGAGTTTCAATTCTTGCCGGGCGACCCCGAGGCCGTGCACTCCCCGGAGGGGCCGTATCGGCTGCCGTTCGCGCTGGCGACGACTTTTCCGGTGTCGCAAGCGTATCCGGACCGGATCACGCACGGGGATCCCTCGAGCGAGCATGCGGTGGATTTTTCGATGCCGATCGGCACGCCGATCTACGCGGCGCGCGGCGGCACCGTGATCGAGGTGGCGAGCGACTTTTTCGACAACGGGCTCGACCCTTCCGTCGACGGTCCGCGTGCGAACGTGGTTCGCGTGCTGCACGAAGACGGCACGATGGCGCTATACGCGCACTTGAGCTGGAACTCGATCCGCGTCGTGCCCGGCGAGCGCGTCGCGCGCGGCCGAGTATCTCGCCGATTCCGGCAACACCGGCTTCAGCACGGGCCCGCATCTGCACTTCGTCATCCAGAGGAACCGCGGCGGCGCGATCGTTTCCGTGCCGCGTCGAGTTCGCGGGCGCCGCCGGCAGCCCCGTCACCGTCCGCCGCGGCGCGGAATACACCGCCTACTGACGGGGTCAGGCACGGGGTCAGGCACACGGTGCCTGACCGCGCCTTCACGCCGTGAGGGTAATTGCGAGGTCGTGGAGCGAGGTGATCGGGGCGCGGCACTGCATGCCGTCGCACACGTAGGCGACGGTGGTCGCGGCCGCGGTGCGGTCCGCGAGCAAGCCGGACAAATCCGGCGCATCGTTCGGGATGCAGAACGCGAGACGATGCGGGTGGTAGCCGCGGTCTACGAGCTCCTGCCATTGCGGGAGCTCGCTTGCGGCGCCGCGTACGACGACGAGTTGCGGCGGCGACAAGAGCTCCTCGAGCGCGAGCAGCAACGTTGAATGACCTTCCGGGTAGCGCTCCAGCGCCTGCAACGCGGCGCGCACGGTGTGCTCGGCCGCATCGATGTAACGCTGCTCGCCGAGCAAATGGCCGAGCTTCAGGAGCACGGCCGCCGCGACGCCGTTGCCCGCGGGCACGGCCTCGTCCGCGAACGGCTTCGATTTGCGAGATCAGGCGCTCGTGGTCGTCGGCCGTGAAGAAGAATCCGCCGCGCTCGTCGGCGAAGTGCGCGAGCACCACCTCGATGAGCTCGCGCGCGAAGGTGAGATCGCTCGAGCGCCAGCGGGTCTGCAGCAGCTCGAGCAGGCCGTGCGCCAAGAACACGTAGTCATCGAGATAAGCGGTGAAGCGCGCGCGCCCGTCCTTGTACGTGGCGCGGAGGCGCCCGTCGCGCCAGACCTCCGCGCGAATGAGGTCGACGGCGCGCGTGGCCGCTTCCGCCAGCTCCGGCCGCGCCAACCGGCGCGCGGCACGAGCGAGCGCGCCGAGCATGAGCCCGTTCCACGACACGAGCATCTTCTCGTCGCGCCCCGGCCAAACCCGTTGCTCGCGCGCGGCGAGCAACTTCGCGCGTGCGTTTTCGAGATGCGCAGTGGCCTCAGCCTGCTCGAGGCCGAGTGAGGCCGCGGCGTTCGCCACGGGCGTTGCGATTTGCAGATGCCAGAAATGGCCGTCGAAGTTCGGTGGACCTTCCAAACCGAACACGCGCTTTGCGAGCGCACTCTCCGAACCGTCCAAACGTTCGTCGAATTGCTCCGGCGTCCACACGTAAAACTTCCCTTCCTCGTGCTCGGAGTCGGCGTCGAGCGTGGAGTAGAACCCGCCTGTTGCGTCTTGCATGTCGCGCAGGACCCAATCCGCCGTCTCGCCTGCAATTCGCGCATACAGCGCATCGCCTGTCGCGGCGTAAGCGTCCGCGTACACCGCGAGCAGCGCCGCGTTGTCGTAGAGCATCTTCTCGAAATGCGGAATCGCCCACTGCCGATCGACGCTGTAGCGGTAGAACCCGCCGCCGAGCTGATCGTAAAGACCGGCGAGCGCCATCCGATTCAGCGTGTGTGCGACGCATCGCGAGCGCCGCCTCATCGGTCTTGCCTTGCGCGGTGCTGTGCCTCCATGCCGCGAGCAGCAGATCGAGATTGGGCGCATGCGGGAACTTCGGCGCGTCGCCGAAACCGCCGTGCTCCGCGTCGAAGCTCGTTCCCAGGCGTTCCCGGGCGCTCTCGAGCGGCTTGCGCGAGAGGTCTCCGAAATCGTCGGCGCCGCCGGTCTGGATCTCCTGCAGCGCCTCCACCAGGTTCGCGCCACGCTGCCGGATCTCCTCGCCTTGCGAGCGGTAGTAGTCCTCGATCGCGACGAGCACCTCGCGAAACGCCGGCATGCCGTGGCGGCGCTCCTTCGGAAAATACGTGCCCGTGAAAATCGGCAAGTGCTCATCGGGCGTCAGAAACACCGTGAGAGGCCAGCCGCCCGCGCGGCCGGTGAAGAGGTGATGCGCGGTTTGATAGATCTTGTCGAGGTCGGGCCGCTCTTCGCGATCGACCTTGATGTTCACGTAAAGATCGTTCATGAGCCGCGCCGTGTCATCGTCCTCGAACGACTCGTGCGCCATCACGTGACACCAGTGGCATGCGGAGTAGCCGACCGAAAGCAGAATCGGTTTGTTCTGCTCCCGCGCGGATTTGAGCGACGCTTCGTTCCACGGCTGCCAGTCGACGGGATTATCCGCGTGCTGCAGCAGGTACGGGCTCGTTTCGGCGCTCAACGCATTGCTCATGAGCACACTATAGCAACTGCCGCCGACGCCGCTGCCGGCCGCTGCAGCACACGGCGTGCGCGCTGGTGCCGGTCGGAAGCCGGGTCTACACTAGCGCCCTCCGGCAACACATCGTCGCTCGGTGAATCGCTCTGTTCGAATACCCTAACTTCGACCCGATCGCGCTTCAGATCGGCCCCCTCGCCGTACGCTGGTACGGTCTCATGTACCTCGGCGGATTCCTCGCGTGCTGGCTCGGTATGAGCGCGCGCGCGAAAGTGCCGTGGAGCAAGATCCAACCGCAGCAAGTGGCCGACATCGTGTTCTACTCGGCTCTCGGAGCGATTGCGGGCGGGCGGCTCGGCTACGTGTTGGTCTACGTGATCCTGGTCGACGGTGTCGGTTCGGTCCTCGCCGATCCGCTGAGCATCTTCAAAGTGTGGGAAGGCGGCATGTCGTTTCACGGCGGGCTCGCGGGCGTGCTCGTCGCGATGGCGATCTACTCGCGTCGCATCGGTCAACCGTTCTTCGTCGTGATGGACCACATCGCGCCGTGGGCGCCGACGGGCTTGTTCCTCGGGCGCATCGGCAACTTCATCAACGGCGAGCTCTGGGGCAAGGAGACGAGCCCCGATGCGCCGTGGTCCGTGATCGTCAATGGCGTCGCCCGCCACCCGAGCCAGCTGTA
This sequence comes from uncultured Gammaproteobacteria bacterium, assembly GCA_963744305.1. GTDB lineage: Bacteria > Pseudomonadota > Gammaproteobacteria > Steroidobacterales > Rariloculaceae > FEN-1219. The sequence goes on along the minus strand of CAVUTF010000004.1, from coordinate 253,641 downwards.
CGAGGCGTTTCTCGAGGGCATCGTGCTGTTCGTCGTGCTGTGGGTGTATACGGCCAAGCCGCGGCCGACGATGGCCGCGTCCGGCTTGTTCCTGATCGGCTACGGGAGTTTCCGGATTCTCGTGGAGTTCGTGCGCGTGCCGGATCGGGATCCAGGCTATTTGGCGTTCGGTTGGCTCACGATGGGGATGGTGCTGTCGGCGCCGATGGTGATCGCGGGCGTCATCTTGTGGCTGCTCGCGCATCGGCGGCAGACGGGCGAGGAGCGCGACGGACCGGCGATGGCGCGCAAGGCCGCTTAGCCGTTCGGCCGTCGCTACCGTAAGCAACGGACGATGCAGCAATACTTGGACCTGCTCAGAACGATACGCGACCGCGGCGCCCGCAAGGACGATCGCACGTCGACCGGTACGCTCAGCATCTTCGGCTATCAGATGCGCTTCGACATGGATGCCGGTTTCCCGGTGCTCACGACGAAGAAGCTGCATCTGCGCTCGATCATCCACGAGCTTCTGTGGTTCCTGAAAGGCGACACCAACGTCGAATACCTGCGGCAGAACGACGTCACGATCTGGGATGAGTGGGCGGACGAGAACGGTGATCTCGGACCGGTGTACGGCGCACAATGGCGCGCTTGGGCGGCGAGCGACGGCCGGCACGTCGATCAGATTCAGCGCGCGCTCGACTTGATCCGCACGGATCCCAACTCGCGCCGCATCATCGTGAGCGCTTGGAACGTCGGCGAGATCGACCAGATGGCGCTCGCACCGTGCCATGCGCTATTCCAGTTCTATGTCGCGCAAGGCCGATTGTCGTTGCAGCTCTACCAACGCAGTGCCGACGTGTTCCTCGGCGTGCCGTTCAACATCGCCTCCTACGCGCTGCTGCTGCACATGATGGCGCAGCAAACGAGCTTGCGTCCCGGGGAGCTGATCTGGACCGGCGGCGATTGCCACCTGTATTCGAATCACCTCGCGCAAGCGCAAGAGCAGCTCACGCGCCAGCCGTTGCCGCTTCCGCGGCTCCTCATCAAGCGTCGGCCCGAGAGTCTGTTCGACTATCGATTCGAGGATTTCGAGCTCGCCGACTATCGCGCGCATGCCTCGATCAAGGCGCCGATTGCCGTTTGAGCGGCCGCGCAGCGTGGCGGAAGTCACCTAGAAGGGGCAGCGGCGCACCGTGCGAATCGTGGACATCAATTCGGGCGAGCACTATCGATGGGGCACCGCGAGCGAGGGATGGCATTTGCTCAATCGCCCTGAGCTCAGTGTGATACAAGAACGCGTGCCCGCCGGTGATCGGGAACGCCGGCATTTTCACTCGGCCGCCCGGCAGTTTTTCTACATCTTGGAGGGCGAGGCGGTGTTGGAGGTCGAGGGTTCTCGATTCGCGCTCCACTCGGGGCAGGGACTCGAGGTTCCACCGCGAGCGCGACATCAGTTCATGAATGAGTCCGCCTCTGCCGTTACGTTCTTGGTCGTGTCTTCGCCGCGCGCCCACGGCGATCGGACGGACGCCGAATGAGATCCACGTGTACGAATGAGTACTCCGCCTGCCGCGCATGAAGGTGTTTGCCATTGTCGAGCGATAGGCTTCGTCTATCGAACGGCGTTGGCGCCGGCGAACTGGACGATTCGCGCCTGCCAGTGCAGCTTTTGCCGCATGCATGCCGCGCTGTCCACCTCGGATCCCTCCGGCTTTCTCGAGTTTTTCGAGCGCTCTCCCGGCGCCCTTCATCGCTATCAGTTCGGACGCCGGACCGCCGACTTTCTGCTGTGCCGGATTTGCGGTGTGTACATCGGCGCTGTGCTGCAATCGGGGACTAAGAGCTTCGGTATCATCAACGTGCGCGTCTTGCATTCGCTCTTGGAGCAGTTGCCCGATCCGGTCCCGATGACCTACGACGTCGAAGAGTCGGCGGACCGCATCGCGCGCAGGGAGAAGCGATGGACGCCGACAGCGGTGCTAGCCTAGGCGGATGACGATCCGAGCCGACCCTAACGTGAAAGTGCAAGTCCGTGCCGCTGACTACGGAAACCCCGGCGATCGAGCGGGCATCATCGAGGTGCTCGACTCCTACGCCTCGGACCCCGTGGGCGGCGGAAAGCCGTTGAGGGATGACGTTCGAAAGCGCCTCGTCCCCGCGCTGCGCGACCAGGCGAACGCTTTGGTATTGCTGGCGTTCGTGGAAGGCCAACCCGTAGGTCTCGCGGTTTGCTTCTTCGGCTTCTCGACGTTTCAGGCTCGTCCGCTTCTCAACATTCATGATCTGGCCGTCCTCCCGACGTATCGCGGAAGAGGCGTCGGACGAGCGCTGTTGGTCGAGGCCGAGAAGCAAGCCCGCAGTCGGGGCTGCTGCAAGCTGACGCTCGAGGTGCAGGACGACAACGCCCGAGCCCGTTCACTGTACGAGCGCTTCGGCTTCGCGGATTTCGTCGTCGGCGCATCGGCTCCGACACGGTTCCTGTGCAAACCGCTTCCGTGACGCGGTGTCCACGCGGGATCGCAACACGCTCGATGTACGCAGCCGTCAGCAGTGGCGCAGGTGGTTGCAGAAGAACCATCGATCCGCGTCCGAGATCTGGCTCGTGTTTCACAAGCTCCATACGGCGGTGAAGTGCATCGACTACGAAGACGCCATCGAGGAAGCCCTATGCTTCGGTTGGGTCGACAGCCTCGTGCGGCGTCTGGATGAGGGGCGCTACGCCCGGAAATTCACACCGCGAAAACCCGACAGCCGATGGTCCGCTAGCAATCTCCGTCGTTACGCGAGCTTGAAGGCGCGCGGATTGCTCGAGGCGGCGGGGCGTGAGCGGGCGCCCTCGGGGCGCATCGCGGTCGCTCCGCCGCGTAGGACGTGGTCGCCCGTACCGCCGTATATCGAGAAAGCGCTCGAGGCGAACCCGCGCGCCTTGGAGTTTTTCGAGCAGCTCGCGCCCTCTTACCGGCGTAAGTATGTGGGCTGGATCGATTCCGCCAAGCGAGAAGAGACGAAAGCGAAGCGACTTGCAGAGGCGGTCGCGCTGCTGGCGAGAGGCGAGAAGCTCGGCTTGAAATGAGCGGCTAGGTCTTCCGATCGGGGTCGAACATATGCACACACACCACGCGATCGACTACATCGAGCTCACGGTAAAGGACATGGCCGCCGCGAAACGCTTCTACGGACGGGCGTTCGGCTGGGTCTTCACGGACTACGGGCCGGACTACGCCGGCATTCAGGGTGACGGACGAGAGGTTGGCGGACTGCATCGAACGGACGACCTGCGGCTCGGCGGTCCGTTGGTAATCCTCTACTCCGACGATCTCGACGCGAGCCTGGCGGCCGTGCGATCCGCAGGCGGAAAGATCGTCAAGGAGCCGTTCGCGTTTCCAGGAGGGCGCCGCTTCCAATTCGCGGACCCGAGCGGCAACGAGCTCGGGGTCTGGTCCAGCCAATAGCTGTCAGTTCCCGCCCCACTCGAACCTGCAAACTGCATCACGTTTTCGCCCGCCGAGGTCGCGGAAACTGCGGCCTTCGAAATGGAGGTTTCTGGACGATGCTCGAGCTCGCTGCACAATCCGACATCGGCACCGTGGCAGCCCTGGTGGCGGTGTCATTCTTCTCGTTCCTCACCGGCGTGATCTTTCGCAAGTGGCCCGACAAGGTTCAAGAGTACGCGGAGAGCATCGATGGCTTCGTGCTCTTCATCAGTCCGGAGGCGCACCGCGCTCTGATCCAATTCTGCGGCGTCGCGTTGGTCGTTATTTCTTTTGCGGCCCTGCTCGCCGCCACCTTCATCTTATAGCCGCCCTTCGCATTCGCGTTCTCGTCGTATAGCCTAGTAACGCACCGGCCGGGGCGTACCGCGGCCGGCGGGCGGAGCTCGTGACCCCTTCCTTTGGAATCAACGGGACTTCTCGGCCGGCGCGTTGCGAGCCGCCACCGCGGCCGACATTCCCGGCATGCAGCGCGTGCGAATGTCGGTGCTCGAGAATCGGCTCGTCTCACGAGTCATCACGGATGGCGACGTGCGCGAAGCCATCGAGCGCGCGGCCGCGGCTGGGTCGTGGAATCGCAAGGCGAGATCGTCGGGTTTGCGATCGGCAACGCCGAGAGCGGCAACGTCTGGGCGTTATTCGTGCATCCGAGCCACGAGCGCCGCGGTTACGGCAGACGCTTGCACGACGCGCTGCTCAATTGGCTCTGGTCGCAGCGGGCTCGATCGGCTCTGGCTGACGACCGAGCCCCACACGCGCGCGCAGCGTTTCTATGAAGCCGCGGGCTGGCGGCGCACGGGAACCACCGAAAGTGGCGAGCTGCGCTACGAGATCGCGGCGCCCCTGGGGGAGGAGGGACGCCAAGTTGATGTGCCGCACGGCCTCGTTCTCTGCGTTGCTTTTTTCCAAGTTTGCGAGGTTCGTGGGCCGCTTCGCAGCCGGCGCCGGCTGCCGATGGCGGGGACCGCCACGAAGCATCGCGCGAGCCGCGGTAGGCGCGCGGCCGGCACGAGGAAAAGGCCGCCGAGCGGGCGTTCTTCTATCGAGGTTGGCCGTCGGAACGATCGGTCGCTCGCGCCCGGTCCTGCGCCGAGAGTTGGCACGACGCGTGCAGTTACCGATTAAAAAGGTGCCCAATGACCAAGATTCACAGCGGCGCGGACCTCGTTACCACCGGGGTTGCGGGCTCGACGCGATCCTTCATGGCGGACTCAGCCGGAAGTGCCCGAGTATCTCGGTAGCGCTGCCGATGTATCCGCCGGCATCCGGACACGATGAAGCAAGCCCCTCCAGATCAGAACCGCGTATTGGTGTTGGCGCCGACAACGGCAGATGCGGAGCTGAGGCACGGCGATTCTCTCCGACGCCGGCTTCGTCCATGAGATCTACCGCGACCTTGCAGCCCTTTGCGCCGAGCTCTCGGGCAGCGTTGCCGCATTGGTCATCACCGAAGAGTCGATCGCAAACGGCGAAGTGCGCACCCTGCTCGATGTCCTGAATGCTCAGCCGGATTGGTCCGATCTGCCGATTCTGTTTCTGTCGCGCACCGGGGCCGACTCTCCGGCGGCCGGTCGCGCGATGGAATTGCTCGGCAACGTGACGGTGCTCGATCGACCGATCCGCGTCGCAACCCTGGTCAGCGCGCTGCACACGGCGCTCCGAGCTCGGCGCCGGCAGTACAAGCTGCGCGAGCAAGTCGAGGCGCTGCAGAGTAGCGAGGAGCGCTTCGGGCTCGCCACGCAGGCGACGCGCGACGCCATCTGGGATCTCGATTTGGTGGATGGCGATATAGAGCAACGAGAGTTCAAGCGCGCCGTGTTTGGTTGGGCCAGAGGCCAGCTCGAGGCCGGCGAGCAGCAATGGACGACCCGTCTGCATACTGAGGACCGGGAGCGCGTCATTTCATCGTTGCACGATGCGCTCGAGGGCACGGAACCGCAGTGGATACAGGAATATCGATTTCTCGATGGCGATGGGCGCTACATAGACGTGCTCGATCGCGCGCATATCATCCGCAACTCGCTCGGTCGGGCCATTCGAGCCGTCGGCGCGATGATGGACGTTACCGAGCGCAAGCAGTCCGAGCAGACGCGTGCGTTGCATACCGCGATCGTGGAGTCCTCCGACGACGCGATCATCAGCAAGAGCTTGGACGGCCGGATCCGCTCGTGGAACGCCGGTGCAGAGCGGCTGTTCGGCTACACGGCGAGCGAAGCGATCGGCCAAGACATCCGCATCATCATTCCAGCCGATAAGTTCGAGGAGGAAAAGCAGATTCTCCAGCGCCTACGGCTCGGGGAGCGCATCGACCACTTCGAGACTGTCCGCATCACGAAGTACGGGCGTCTTCTCAACATCTCTATAACCGTCTCGCCGCTGTGGGACGGCGGCCGGGTCGTCGGCGCATCCAAGGTTGCCCGCGATATCACGGCGCGCAAACGCGTCCAGGAGGACCTGCGCCGCCAGGACGAGAGGTTGCAGCTCCTTTGGGAAACCGCATCCGTGCTGCTCACGACGGAAAAGCCGGACGCGATGCTACGCGGCGTCTTCGACAAGATCGCGCCGCATTTCGAGCTCGACGCGTACTTCAACTATCTCGTCAACGAAGCCGGTGACGCGCTGAAACTCGAGTCGTGCAGCGGCATCACCGACGAGCAAGTAACGGCGATGAAGACGTTGAGCTTCGGTGAGGCCGTGTGCGGCATGGTCGCACGCGAGCGGCGCTCGATCGCAGCGAGCCACATCCAGCAGTCGGCCGACCCGCTCGTGCAGCTCGTCAAAGGCTTCGGCATCCGTGCGTATGCCTGCAACCCGCTGATCGCTGACGGGCGCCTCCTCGGGACGTTGTCGTTCGCGAGCCGCCGGAAGGACGAATTCGCGGCGAACGAGCTCGAGTTCCTGCGCACGATCTGCCGCTATGTCACCGCCGCGTACGAGCGCGTACGCTTGATCCGCGAGCTGCGCGATAACGATCAACGCAAAGACGAGTTTCTCGCGACGCTGGCCCACGAGCTGCGCAACCCGCTCGCGCCGATTCGCAACGCGCTCGAGATCATGCGCGTGACCGGAGTGGATGCGGCGACCGTTCAGCAGGCCGCGCGCACGATGATCGAGCGGCAACTCGGGCAGATGGTGCGCCTCATCGACGACCTGCTCGACGTTAGCCGCATCACGCGCGGCCGGTTGAGCCTGCGCAAGGAGCGCGTGGACCTCGCGTCAATCATCAGGAGCGCCATCGACACGTCGCGGCCGCTGATCGATGCATCGGGCCACACGCTTGCGATCGAGCTGCCCGAAGAGGTCGTGCCTCTGGACGCCGATCCGATCCGGCTCGCACAGGTGTTTTCCAACCTGCTGAACAACGCGGCGCGGTACATGGATCGCGGCGGCCGGATCTGGCTGACCGCGGAAGTCGCGAGGGACTCGAGGTCGCGGTCACCGTCCACGACACCGGCATCGGAATTGCGGCGGACGCGCTTCCGACGATTTTCGACATGTTCACGCAGGTCGACGAATCGCTCTCCCAGTCGCAAGGCGGCCTCGGGATCGGGTTGACGCTCGTGAAGCAGCTCGTGGAGCTGCACGGCGGCCGTGTGGAGGTGTACAGCGAAGGTCTCGGTAAGGGCACACAGTTCACGGCGCGCTTGCCGATTGCGGAAGTAGCCGTGGTCCCGCCGCTGGTACCCGGTCAGGGTCGGCGCAACGAGCACACGATTACTCGGCGCGTGCTCGTCGCGGACGACAACCGCGATGCCGCCGAAAGCATGGGCATGCTGCTGCGGCTGATGGGCAACGAGGTCCGCACCGTGCATGACGGGCTCCAGGCCGTCACGGAAGCGGAGACGTTCCAGCCGGACGTGATCCTGCTCGATATCGGCATGCCGCGTTTGAACGGTTATGATGCGGCCCGCCGCATCCGCGAGCAGCGTTGGAGCCAGGGCGCCGTGCTGGTCGCGCTGACGGGTTGGGGGCAAGACGAAGACAAAAGGCGCGCGAGCGAAGCTGGATTCGATAGACACTTCACGAAGCCCGTGAATCCGGCCGACCTGGAACGGCTCATTACGGAAGCGCGCGCCGACTGACGCTGCTGGCGCGTGTGCAGCGGCGGGGTGGGTGGATGAATCGATTCGCTGTGTGACGCCGTGTTCGGCATCACGGAAGCCGTCTCGTTGCGGCCGCTGCGTTTGTCGGACAGCTCCGAGCTCTTCGCGCTGACGGATGCGAATCGCGCCCATTTGCGGCGCTGGCTGCCGTGGCTCGACGCCGTGCGGGCCGAAGAGCATTCGCGCGAGTTCGTGGAAGGCGCAATTGCGCAGCATGCAGCCGGCCGCGGTCCCGTGTTCGCGATCCTGCACCATGGCGGGCTCGCGGGCGTCGTCGGCTTTCATCCGATCCGGCCGATTCACGCGGTGGGGGAAATCGGCTACTGGCTCGCACAGGCGCAACAGGGGCAAGGGATCATGACCGCGTGCTGCAAGTTCGTCGTGCGCTACGGCTTTCAGACGCTCGACTTGAATCGGCTCGAGATCGCCGTTGCTACCGGCAATCACAAGAGCCGCGCGATTCCCGAACGCCTCGGTTTCAAGCTCGAAGGCATCCTGCGAGCCCGCGAGAACCTCTACGGAACGTTCGTCGATCACGCAATGTATGCGATGCTGCGCAGCGATCTCCCCGAGCGCCACTAGGAGCGGCTCGTGACACGATCGGTTGTGCCGCCCGCAGCATTGCCGATCGACGCCGCCGCCGCGCGCCGGCTGGATCGGCTCGCGTGGTGGCTCGATAGCTCCATTCCATTGCCGGTCGGCCAGTGGCGCATCGGCCTGGATGCACTCATCGGGCTCGTCCCCGGCATCGGCGATCTGATCGGCATCTTGTTGTCGAGCTACATTCTCTGGGAGGCGGCGCGCATCGGCATACCGCGCGCGTTGGTCGTGCGCATGGCGGGCAACGTGGCGATCGAAGGCATTGTGGGTGCCGTGCCGATTCTCGGCGATCTTTTCGATGCCGCGTGGAAAGCCAATCAGCGCAACGTGCGGCTGCTCGAAAGCTACCTGCAAGGGCCAATGCGCGTGCGGCGCGAGAGCAATGCGCTCGTTGCCGTTCTCCTCGCAGCGACCCTCGCGCTGCTGATCGGCGCAGCCGCGCTTACTGTCTTCATTCTGCGTTGGCTATTCTCGCTCCTGAGCAGCGCGGCCATTTGATGCCCGCGGCTTGCTGGGCTCTCGGCACTTTGCGAAGCTAGCCGGCGATGAGAATCGGTCGTTGGATAGCATTGGCCGCAGTCGTCGCGGCCGCCGCGGGGTTGACCACGTGGGCGCAGCTCGTCTCGAGCAACTCGCCCGAGATTTGGACGTTCAAGGTCATCGCCGCCTATCCGCACGATCCTGCCGCATTCACGCAGGGACTCGCGCTCCACGAGGGCGAGCTCTACGAGGGCACCGGCCAATACGGCGCGTCGTCCGTGCGAAAAGTCGACCTTGCAACCGGCCGGGTCGAAAAGCAGCGCGCTTTGAATCCGCGTTATTTCGGCGAGGGCATCGCAATTCTGGATGGCCGGCTCTATCAGCTCACTTGGCAGAATCAAGCTGCAATCGTCTACGACCTCGCGACCTTCGAAGTGCTCGCAGACCTTGTCCTATCCTTGGGAGGGCTGGGGACTCACGCACGACGGCACGCATCTGATCGCGAGCGACGGCAGTGCGAGCCTTCGGTTTCTCGATCCGCAGAATCTCGAGCTCGTGCGGACTATCGAAGTGCGCGACGGCGAGCAGCCGATCGATCAGCTCAACGAGCTCGAGTACATCGACGGCGAGATCTGGGCGAACATTTGGCACGACGATCGTATCGCGCGCATCTCACCGGACAGCGGCGAGGTGCTCGGATTCATCGATCTCGCCGCGCTCTTCCCGCGCGCGGCGCGAGACCCTGAGGCTGTGCTAAACGGCATCGCCTTCGATCCGGTCGCCGAAAGATTGCTCGTCACCGGCAAGAACTGGCCGCAGCTCTTCGAGATCGAAGTCGTCCGGCCGTGATCCGACCGGATTTCGCGGGCGTGACACCAATTTTCGTGTAGAGTCCGGCAGACGTTTTGCGGCCGGAGCCAGTTGAGCGCCAAGCGATGGAATTCCTCGTCACCGCCTTCGAGATGTTCATGCACGTCGATCAGCATCTGCTCGATCTCGCGACTGCCTATGGCGGTTGGATTTATGGGATCTTGTTCCTGATCATCTTCTTGGAGACGGGCGTGGTCGTGACTCCGTTCCTGCCCGGCGACTCGCTGCTGTTCGCAACGGGTGCGCTCGCGGCGGCCGGCGTGCTCGACGTCGTGCAGATACTCACGCTGCTGACCGCGGCGGCGATCCTCGGCGACAACATGAACTACGCGATCGGCCGGTTCGTCGGACCTAAGGTGTTCACCCAGCGCAGCCGTTTTTTGAAGCACGAGCATTTGCTCCGAACGCAGCGGTTTTACGAGAAGCACGGCGGTAAGACCGTGGTGCTGGCGCGGTTCGTGCCGATCGTGCGCACGTTCGCGCCGTTCGTCGCAGGCGTCGGCCGAATGCGCTACGCGCGCTTCCTCGCGTTCGACGTCGGCGGGGGCGTCTTTTGGGTCTGGAGCTTCGGTCTGCTCGGCTTCTTCTTCGGCAACCAGCCGATCGTCAAAGAAAACTTCGGCCTTGCAATCATCGCCGTCATCGTTCTGTCGCTCTTGCCGATAGTGTTCGAAGCTTGGAGGGCACGAGCCGAGCAGAGGCGAGCGGGTATCTCCTGAGGAGGTTGGCGTATGGCAAAGCGTGGATTCGGGCAGCTGTTCGCACGCAAGTCGGTCGAGCAGATGCACGCCGAGCATGAGCACGGCGAGCTCAAGAGGTCGCTCGGCGCGTCCAACCTCGTCCTGCTCGGCATCGGCTGCATCATCGGCACCGGCATTTTCGTGCTGACCGGCCGCGCCGCGGCACAGTTCGCCGGGCCCGCGATCATGATCTCCTTCATCATCACCGGCACGCTGTGCACGCTCGTCGCGTTGGCTTACGCCGAGCTTGCGTCCGCCATCCCGGTTTCCGGATCCGCCTATTCGTACTCCTACGCGTCGATGGGAGAAGTGGTCGCCTGGATCATGGGCCTGCTGCTTGGTCCTCGAATACGGTCTCGCCGCATCGACCGTGGCCGTGGGCTGGTCGGGCTACGTGATGAGCTTCCTGCACGACCTCGGTTACGACTTGCCGGCCGCTTTGCGCGGCGCGCCCGGAACGGCGATCACCGATTTCACGACGGGAGCGTCGTCGGTACGGGCGCCGTGAACCTGCCGGCAGTGATCGCGATCGGCGCGGTCACGGGCCTGCTCGTGCTCGGCGTCTCGGAATCCGCGATCGTCAACAACGTCGTCGTCGCCATCAAGGTGTCGGTGGTCGTCGCCTTCATCGTGATCGGCGCGTTCTACGTGAACCCCGATCTCTGGACGCCGCTGATTCCGCCGCAGCAGCCGCCCCCGCCCGCGGGCGAGAGCGTCGAGCATCTGGAGCGAGATCGGCGGCGCGCTCTGGGCCGTCGTCACGGCGCAGAACACGGGCCAGTACGGCGTTCCGCGGCATCATCACCGCGCGCCGCGACGATCTTCTTCGCCTACATCGGCTTCGAAGCCGTCTCCACCGCCGGCGCGGAATCCAAGAACCCGGCGAGGGACATGCCGATCGGCATTCTCGGCTCGCTGATCATCTGCACGATTCTCTACATCCTCACGTCCGCGGTGCTGGTCGGCATCGTGCCCTACACGCGACTCAACGATCCGGCGCCGATCGCAAGGCCGTCAACCAGATCGGGCTGCCGTGGTTCGCGCGTGCTCGTGAAGATCGGCGCGATCGCCGGCCTGTCGTCGGTGATGCTCGTGCTGCTCTACGGCCAGACGCGCATCTTCTACACGATGGCGCGCGACGGCCTGATCCCGCCGGTGTTCGCGCGCGTGCATCCGAAGTTCAAGACGCCGTGGATCAACACGCTCCTCGTCGGGCGCGCTCGCGCTGCGGTTTCGCGGGCTTCATGGGGCTCGATGCGCTCGCGAACCTCACCAATGTCGGCACGCTGGTTGCGTTCGCGATCGTCTGCGTCACGGTGATCTATCTGCGCTACGCCCGGCCCGACATGCGGCGGCCGTTCAAGACGCCGCTGTTTCCGGTCACTCCGCTTCTCGGCGCCGTGATGTGCCTCTTCCTGCTGATGTCCCTGATGGCGCACGAGCCGACTCGCAACTTCTTCCTCGTCTATCTCGCCGGCGGCATCGTGCTGTATTTCGTCTACGGCATGTGGAACTCGAAGCTCGCGAGAGGCATCGTCGTGACGGGTCACGAGGATGCTTGCGCCCACGGGAAGTCCGAGAGGCGGGAGCTGAGGCCGCATGGCTCATAGCGTCGCGCTCATCACGACGATAGCGGCCGCCTTTGGTCTTGCGCTGGTCCTAGGTTTCGTCGCCGTCCGGCTCAAGCTGCCCGCGCTCGTCGGCTATCTGATCGCCGGCGTGATCATCGGCCCAGCGACGCCCGGCTTCGTCGCGGACGTCGAGCTCTCGCAGCAGCTCGCCGAGATCGGCGTGATGCTCCTGATGTTCGGCGTCGGTTTGCACTTCTCGCTCGACGACCTGCTCGCTGTGCGCAAGATCGCCGTGCCCGGGCGGTCGCCCAGATCGTCGTCGCGACCGCGCTCGGCGGCGGCCGTCGCGAGGCGCTTTGGGGTTGGGATCTCGGCGCGGCCGTGGTGTTCGGCCTCGCGCTGTCGGTCGCGAGCACAGTCGTGCTGCTGCGCGCGCTCGAGCAGCGCGGCGCGCTCGAGACGATCAATGGCCGCATCGCGGTCGGCTGGCTCATCGTCGAGGACCTGGCGATGGTGCTCGTGCTCGTGCTGCTGCCGGCGTTTGCCGTGCTGGCTCGGCGGTTCGCCGGCCGGCGGCGGACGGGCAGCCCGGCCTGGCGATGACGATCGCGCGTCACGCTCGGTGAAGTGGCGCTCTTCATCGCGCTCATGCTCGTAGTCGGCAAGCGTGTCCTCCCGTGGCTCCTTTGGCAGGTCGCGCGCACGGGCTCGCGGGAGCTGTTCACGCTGTGCGTGATCGCGGTGGCCGTCGGGATCGCCTACGGTTCGTCCGAGCTGTTCGGCGTCTCGTTCGCGCTCGGCGCGTTCTTCGCTGGCATGGTGATGCGCGAATCCGAGTTGAGCCATCGCGCCGCGGACGAGTCTTTGCCGCTGCGCGACGCGTTCTCGGTGTTGTTCTTCGTCTCCGTCGGTATGCTGTTCGATCCGCAAATGCTCGTGCGGGAGCCGCTGCGCATGCTCGTCGTGCTCGCGATCATCATGGCCGGCAAGACTCTCGCCGCGTTCGTGCTCGTGCTCGCGTTCCGCTATCCGCTGAATACCGCTCTCACGGTGTCGGCGAGTCTTGCGCAGATCGGCGAATTCTCGTTCATTCTTGCAAGCCTCGGCGTTGCGCTGAATTTGTTGCCGACGGAGGGGCAGGATCTGATCTTCGCGGGCGCGCTGTTCTCGATCGCGCTGAACCCGCTTGCTGTTCAACCTGATCGAGCCGGCGCAAGCGTGGATCCGCGAGCGCTCGCGCGCTCGCGCGCTTCATGGAGCGCTCGCGCGACCCGCTCGCGAAGCTGCCGCCCACTGCGACCCGCACGCGGCTCGAGGGGCACGTCGTGCTCGTCGGCTACGGCCGCGTCGGCCGAGCGAATCGGCGCTGCGCTGGCCGAGCGCGGATACCGTTCGTCGTCGTGGAGCAGAATCGCGATATCGTCGAGCGACCTGCGCAAGCGCGGGCTCGCGGCCGTGCGCGGCGACGCGGCGGATCCGCGCATTGCTGGCGCAAGCGCACTTCGCGCGGCGCGCGGCTCCTCGTGATCGCCATACCCGACGCGTTCCAGGCGCGCAAGATCGAGATCGGCGCGCGCGCTGCAGCCGACGCTCGAGATGGTCGTGCGCGCCCACAGCGACGAAGAGGCTGAGTTGTTGCGAAAGAGAGCGCGCCGGCATGGTGTTCATGGGCGAGCACGAGCTCGCGCTCGGCATGGCGCGGCACGTGCTCGAGCGATTGGCGCCGATGGCCGAAAGAGAGACAACAAACATGAGCCTTGGAGTCATCACGCTCGGCGCGCTCGCGCTCGCGATCGTGCTGAGCTGCACGACGCGACTGAACGTCGGTCTGCTCGCGATCGCGCTCGCGTGGATCATCGGCGTGTACGTCGGCGACCTGCCGCTGCGCGACGTGACAGCCGGCTTTCCCGTCGACCTGTTCCTCACGCTCGCGGGCGTCACGCTGCTGTTCAGCCAGGCGCGCGTGAACGGCACGCTCGACATCGTCGCGCACAACGCCATGCGGCTGTGCCGCGGCCGCGTCGGCCTCGTGCCGATCATGTACTTCGGCCTCGGCGCGGCGCTCGCGTCGGCGGGGCCCGGCAACATCGCGACCACCGGTTTGCTCGCGCCGATGGCGATGGCCACGGCGCTCGAGATGCGGATCTCGCCGTTCCTGATGGCGATCATGGTCGGCAACGGCTGCAACTCGGGCTCGCTGTCGCCGCTTGCGCCCACCGGCATCATCGTGACGCGGTCTGATGACAGCGCATCGGGCTGCCGGGCTTCGAGGCTCAAACCTGGCGCTACAACTTGCTCGCGCACGCGATCGTCGGCGTTCGGCGCGTATCTCGACTTCGGCGGCGGGAAGCTGCTTGCGCGCGCGGATCGCGTCGAGGTGCCGATGGAGGCCGCTCCGCGTGCGCTCGACGCGGCATCAGAATGCTCACGCTCGCTCGATGATCGGGGCTTGCTGATCGCGCGGCGTGATCTTCGGCGGCTTCAACATCGGCATGGCCGCGTTCGCGGCGGCCGTCGTGCTCTGACCTTGCTGCGCGCGGCCGACGACCATGACGCCATCAAGAGCATGCCCTGGAGCACGATCCTCATGGTTTGCGGCGTGACGGTCCTGATCGGCTTGCTCGAGAAGACCGGCGGCATGGAGATTTTCACGGACCTTCTGTCGAGCGTCGCGACGCAGGCGACGATCATTCCGTTCCTCGCCGTCGTGATCGGACTGATCTCCGCCTACTCGAGCACCTCGGGCGTCGTGCTGCCGGCGTTCCTGCCGACGGTGCCGGGACTCGTCGAGAACTTGGGCGGCGGCGATCCGCTCGCGCTCGCTTCGACGATGAACGTCGCGGGGCATTTGGTCGACGTGTCGCCGCTGTCGACGATCGGCGCGTTGTGCATCGCGGGCGTGCCCGCCGGCGATCAGAGCCGCCGCTTGTTCAACCAGATGCTTGCGTGGGGTCTGTCGATGACGCTCGTCGGCGCGGCGCTCTGCTGGCTCCTGTTTGCTTGATGTGCGGTCGCCGTCGCCGGTGCAGATGTCGACTCCGCGCATTCCTGTCCTCGCGCTGACCGCGCTCGCCATGCTCGCATTCGCGGGCAATTCCTTGCTCTGCCGAGTCGCGCTCGAAGACACGAGCATCGATCCGGCAAGCTTCACGGCCGTGCGCCTGATCTCCGCCGCGCTCGTGCTAGCGCTCGTGGTGCAAGCGCGCCGCGCGGCGCCGGCAACCCGCGGCAGTTGGCCGTCCGCGGCGGCCCTGTTCGTCTATGCCGCGGCGTTCTCGTTTGCGTATGTGAGCCTGTCGGCGGCAACCGGTGCGTTGCTGCTGTTCAGCGCGGTGCAGGCGACGATGATCGGCCGTGGCGTATGGGCAGGCGAGCGGCCGACGAGCTTGCAGCTTTGCGGCATCGTGCTCGCGTTCGGCGGGCTGATCGGATTGCTGCTGCCCGGCTTGTCGGCGCCGCCGCTCGCAGGAGCCGCGCTGATGCTCGCCGCCGGTGTGGCCTGGGGCGTGTATTCGCTGCGGGGCAGCTCTGCCGGTGATCCCGTCGGCGTGACCGCGGGCAACTTCATGCGTGCGGCGCCGATGGCCGCCGCGCTGAGTGCGCTGCTCGTGAGCCGCGCACAGTTGGACGTCGCCGGCGTGAGCTTCGCGGTGCTGTCAGGCGCATTGACTTCGGGACTAGGCTACGTCATTTGGTATGCAGCGTTGCCGGCGCTGAAAGCCACGCAGGCGGCAACCGTGCAGCTCAGCGTGCCATTGCTCGCTGCGCTCGGCGGTGCGTTGCTCCTTGGAGAACACGTCTCGCTGCGCTACGTTGCGGCATCGGCGGCGATCCTGGCGGAATTGCCCTTGTGATACGCGAGCACCGCGTCTAGCGACTTCGCGCATACTCTTAGCTCGAGAAAAAACGGGAGCGTAGTCATGGCCGCCTACCTCATCGCCGACTTGGAGATCACCGATGATCGAGGGTTCGAGGAGTATCGCAGGCGAGTGCCGGCCGTCATCGCGGCGCACGGCGGTCGTTACCTCGTCCGCGGCGGGGCAACCGAGGTGCTCGAAGGCACTTTGACGCCGCATCGCACCGTGATCGTCGAATTCCCCAGCATGGCATCGCTGCGCGCTTTCTATGCATCGCCCGAGTATCGAGCCCTGCGCGCGCTACGCGAGGAGTCGGCAAAGTCGACCTTGATCGCGATCGAAGGCGTGTAGTGATCTCGTACGTAGAGGGGCTTCTAGAGAGGCTACGATGCTAGGCATCCACGACTACTGGTTGTTCGTTGCAGCGGGCGTCTTGCTCAATCTCACGCCCGGGCAGGACACGTTCTACATTCTCGGGACGCAGCATCGCCGAAGGGGTGCGCGCCGGTGTCGCCTCGGCGCTCGGCATCGCGGTCGGCTGTCTGATCCACACGGCGATGGCCGCGATCGGGTTGTCAGCGATCCTTGTCACGTCCACGTCGGCGTTCATGGTGGTCAAGCTCGTCGGGGCCGCGTATCTCGCGTACATCGGCGTGCGCATGCTCCTCACCGCGAGCTCGCTCGAGCCCGTGACGAATCTCCGCGGTCCGCGTTCCGCATTCGCCGCCTTTCGCGACGGCGTCTTGACGAACGTGCTCAACCCGAAGGTGGCGTCTGTTCTTTCTCGCGTTGATGCCGCAGTTCATCGACCCGAGCAGCGACACGAAAGTCATGGCATTCTTAGTGCTCGGGCTCACGTTCGTCGCCACCGGCACCGTCTGGTGCCTGATTCTCGCGGTATCCGCAGGCCACTTGCGCGGTTTCTTTGCTCGCCACCCGACGAGGTTTGAACGTCGCGACCCGCGCGGCCGGCGGCGTGTTCGTGCTGCTCGGCCTGCGGTTGGCGGTGAGCCGCCAGTAAGAAGAGATACGATCGCGGTGACTCTCGACGAGGTTCATAAGCTGCTCGTCGCCTGGAAGGTCCCGAGACTCTCCCCGCATTTCCATGTCTACGAGCTGCGCCGCAAGCTGTGGCCCCCAATCATCAGAACGGTCCGCCTGCACGACAGCAGAGAGAGTTGCTCCGAGCCGTGAGGGCGCTGCAATGGAAGGTGTTCTTGGGCTATGACGAGAAGCCGGAAGAATGGGGGGCTGAGGGCAGGTGGTTGCAAGTTGCGCACGACACGTGGGTCGTGCCTCCCGACGCATCGTCGAAAAATCTGCTCGACCGATATCTTTCGCCGGGCGGCTGGACCATCTACCTTGCGGAGAGGCCGATAACGGAGGTCGTGCCTTACGCGTTCGAGCGCTCGCCGAAAGAGATCTGCGAGTTCGTAAGATCTCGCGGCATCCCGGTCCTCGTTCAGGCGCATGCCGACAATTCCGAGTGGATCGTAGCGCTCGAGCCGGCTGTCGTGCCGATGGCGCGGGCCGCCTAAACGTCGGAGTGTTCCCCGCGGCCGCAGCGCGCCGATCTCATAGCTCCGTCGCGACGAGCCGCGCCGCGAGAGCGAAATCCACGTCGGCCAGCGTGCGCGCCGTGCGCGTGAGTCGTGCGAGGATCGTCGCTTGAGCTGCGCCGCGCCGCTGCGCCTCGGCGTAAGAAATTTCCGGGTGGAACATCACCATCGAATAACGCGGGATGAAGCGATCCGGAAAGCGCCGTTCGAGCTCGAACGACAGCTCACTGCGCAGCTGGAACTTCCGGTCGCGAACCTCGTCGCGCATTTCTTGATAGTTCTCGATCGCCATGGCCGCGATCGCGCGGGCGTTCGGCGCTCGCCGCTGCTCGAATTGCGCGAACACGTCACCCCAATCGCGCGGCGCGCCGCCGTGCTCGTCGAGCAGCCGATCGAGCTCCACGCAATCCTCGAACGCCGCGTTCATGCCCTGGCCGTGAAACGGCACGATTGCGTGTGCCGCATCGCCGATCAAGAGCACGCGGTCGCCGTGGCTCCACGGCTTGCAGTACACCGTGCCGAGCACGCCGGTCGGGTGATTGCGGTAGTCCGCTTCGAGCGCCGGCATCAGCGGTGCGGCGTCCGGAAACTCGCTGCGGAAGAAGGCGCCGACTTTGGCTAAGCCGACTTCCGCGAAGCTCGGAGTGCCGCGATGCGGCAGGAACAACGTCGCCGTGAAGCTGCGGTCGGGATTCGGCAGCGCGATCAACATGAAGCCGCCGCGCGGCCAGATGTGCAACGCGTGCGGCTCGAGCACGAACTCGGCGTCGGTGTCCGACGGCGGTATCGTGAGCTCCTTGTAGCCGTGATCGAGGAGCTCCTCGGTTGCGCTGATGAGCCCACCTTCCGCGAGCGCGCGGCGGACGTCCGACCCGGCGCCGTCGGCCGCAAAGACCACCTGCGCCGCGAGCGGCGCGGTGCCCGCGGCCGACTCCACGATCGGCACGTTGTTGACGGGGTCGAAGCCGACGCAGCGATGCTCGAAGCGGTATTCCACGCCGTGGCGCTCGGCCGCGATGCGGTAGAGCAGTGTGTTCAGAGCCGCCCGCGACACCGAGTTGATCTCTTCGCCGGGCCTCTGGCCGTACGAGAGGAAGCGCTGGGCGCCGCGCAGGTCGTGCACCATCCGGCCGCGCATCGGAATCAAGAGCGCCGCGATGTCGCTGTCGATGCCGGCGCGGCGCAGGGCCGCGATGCCGCGAGCCGCGAGCGCGAGGTTGATGGAGCGCCCGCCGGCGGCCGAGCCTTCCGAGAACCGCGGGCTGCGTTCGATGACGACGGGCTTGCAGCCGCGGCGCGCAAGCAGGATCGCGAGCAGGCTCCCCGCGGGTCCGCCGCCGATGATCGCGATCTCGACCGGTGAGGCGCTCATTCGCGCAAGATGGCAGCGAGCGCGCGCACGGCGACGAACACGTCGGCGAAACGGTTGTAGAGGGGGACGGGGCGAGCCGCAGCACGTTCGGCGCGCGCACGTCGGCAACGACGCCCGCGCGCCGCAGGCCGGCGAGCAGCGCGTTCGGATCGCGCGGGTCGGGGCGGATCCGCACGGACAGCTCGCAGCCGCGGCGCGCCGGTTCCGACGGCGTCAGGATCGCGATCCGCTCGCCGAGCTGCTCGACGAGTAGCCGCTCGAGGTACGCCGTGAGGCGTTCCGATTTGCGGCGCAATCTGCGTCATGCCCGCTTCCCGAAACAGGTCGAGCGAGGAGCCGAGCGGCGCGAGCGACAGGATCGGCGGGTTGCTGAGCTGCCATCCCTGCGCGCCTCGTGTCGCCGCGAACTCGCGCGGCATGTCGAAGCGCCTGGCGACGTCGTGGCCCCACCAGCCCGCGAAGCGGGGGACATCGAACGCCTCGGCCCAGCGTCCGTGCACGAAGCAACCGCCGACCGCTCCCGGTCCGGCGTTCAAGTATTTGTAGCTGCACCAGACGGCGAAGTCGGGGCCGTCCGCATGCAATGCCAGGGGCACGTTGCCGATCGCATGTGCCAGATCGAAGCCGACGGCGCAGCCGAAGCGCCGCGCTTCGCTCGTCCATTCCGCGATGTCGAGCCGCTCGCCGCTCAAGTACTGCACGCCCGGCAGCAGCACGAGCGCCGTCCGCTCGCCGTGCAACTCGAGCAGTGCGCGGAAGTCGTCCAGCTCGAGCCGCGCAGTGCCCTCGCGCGGTGCGATCTCGAGCAGATCCTTCGCGGGATCCAGCCCGTGATAGCGCAGTTGCGACTGCACGGCGTAGCGATCCGAAGGGAACGCGTCGCGCTCGATCAGAATCTTGCAGCGGTCCCGCGTCGGCCGGTAAAAAGTCACGAGCATCAGGTGCAGATTCACCGTGAGCGTATTCATCGCGACGACTTCGTCGCGCTTGGCGCCCGTGAGCTCCGCGAGCGGTGCGCTGAAGCGCTCGTGATAGTCGAGCCAGCCGCCGTCGCCGAAGTGGCCCTCGACTCCGCGCTTGGCCCAGCGGGCGATCTCGCGCTCGACGTCCGCGCGTGCGCGCCGCGGCATCAGTCCGAGCGAGTGGCCGCAGAGATACGTGAGCGTACGGCCGCGTTCGGCGGGAAGCTCGAAACGGCGGCGGAATGACTTCAGCTCGTCCGCCGCGTCGAGCGCGCGCGCACCTTCGAGCCCGCTAGCGAGAGCACGCCGAGGCATACCTTCCTCAGCCGTGAGGAGCGATGTGGCCGCAGCGTTTGCAGGTGCGCGCGGAGAGGTTCGCGTGAAAGCGCGCGAACACGGGCGGCAGATCTTTCACGATGTCCGCGACGTGGAGGAATTCCTCGTGCAGCTTGTTCGCGCAGCGCGGGCAAAACCACATGAAGCCGTCGAGCTCGTGGGGTGCGCGCTGCCTCTCGACGACGATGCCCACCGTGTCCTTGAAGCGCTGCGGCGAATGCGGGACGCGCGGCGGCAACAGAAAAATCTCGCCCTCGCCGATGGGGATATCGACGAACCGTCCTTCTTGAACGGTCTTGAGCAGCATCTCGCCTTCCACCTGGTAGAAAAGCTCCGGACCTTCGTCATGGTGGTAGTCGGTCCGCGAATTCGGCCCCCCGACGACTTGCACGATGAAATCGCCGTTTTCGAACATCTGCTTGTTGCAGACCGGCGGCTTCAAGTGCTCGCGATTGTCGTCGATCCAATCCAGCAGCTTGAACGGCATGGTGATGTTCATGCCGCGCATCTTACGCTGACCGTCGGCCCCGGCGGGTCGAGCTGCGCGGCAGTGAGGGTGCCGCCCCAGACGCACCCGGTGTCGAGACCTGTGACGTCGGGGCGCGTCAGTAGCCCGAGCGCCGACCAGTGGCCGAAGATGATGTGGGAGCCGCGGGCAAGCCGATCCGCGACGTCGAACCACGGTATCAGGTGCGGCGGCTGAGAGCCCGGCGGGCTTGAGTGTGATAGATCGAGCTGGCCGCGGCGGTCGCAGTAGCGCATCCGCGTCAACGCATTGATCGTGTAGCGCCAGCGGTCTTCTTGATCGAGGTCGGGGCTCCAGGTCGCGGGCCCGTTGCCGTACATCGTGCGCAGCATCGCGCGCCAGCGCTCGCCGCGGAGCTGCTTCTCCACCTCGCGCGCGTGCGTCTCGGCTTGCTGCAGGTCCCAGCGCGGCGGAATGCCCGCATGCACGAGCACCCGCGGCGGCGAGCGCTCGTCGCGGTGCAAGAGCGGGAGCCTGCGCAACCAGTCGATGAGCTCGTCGGCGTCGCTCGCGCGCAGAACATCGGCGAACGTGTCGTTCGGGGAGAGCTCGCGCGCGCCCGCGACGACCGCGAGCAAGTGCAGGTCGTGGTTGCCGAGCACGCAGGTGGCGGCGTCGCCGAGCGCGATGACCTTGCGCAGCACGCCGAGAGAATCCGGGCCGCGATTGACAAGATCGCCGACGAGCCAAAGCTGATCGCGCGGCGGCGAAAATCGCAGGCGCTCGAGCAACGCGTCGAACGCGGCGGAGCAGCCTTGGATATCACCGATCGCGTACAGCGTCATGGGGGTCCGATTTTATCCGGCGAGCGAGGCGAGGCGCGCGAAGTCGGCTGGCGCGAGCGTTTCGGGGCGCGCGATCGGATCGATCCCTGCGGACTCGATTTGCTCGCCGGTGAGTCGACCCTTGAGCGCGCGGCCGAGCGTTTTCCTGCGCATCGAGAACAGGTGCGCGACCAGAGCGGCGAACGCCGCCTCGTCGACCACGGCGAAATCCGGCTTCGGCTTGGGAACGACGCGCACGAGCGTCGACCAAACGCGCGGTGCCGGAACGAACGCTCCCGGGCCGATGTGAAAGCAAACCTCCGCGCTCGCCCAGAGCGCGAGCATGACGGTGAGGCGGCCGTAGTCCTTGCCGCCCGGCGCGGCCGTCATCCGCTCGACCACCTCGCGCTGCAGCATCAAGTGCATATCCTTGATTACATTGCGAAAACCGAGCAGCCGGAACAGCAGCGGCGTGGAGATGTTGTACGGCAGATTGCCGACCACGCGCAGCGCGCGCGGCGCACTCGCAATGGCCGCGAAGTCGAATTCGAGCGCATCGGCTCGATGTACGGTGAGCCGCTCCGGATGTGCGACGGCTGCCGGCAGCTCATCCGCGAGCCGCGCGTCGATTTCGATCACGTGTAGCTGCTGCAAACGCTCGTTCAGCGGTGCGGTCAACGCGCCGCGGCCGCCGCCGATCTCTACCATCGTGTCGTTAGGCTGCGCCGCAATGGTCGCGACGAGCTTCTTGATCACAGCGGGGTCGTGCAGGAAGTGCTGACCCAGCCGCTTGCGTGCGCGCAACTTCACGCTTTGGCGCGCGCCGGCGAGCGTGATCGCGAGGTCGAGCGCCGCGTAGAGGCTTTCCGGGCGCGCGCGGCCGGTGCCCGCGAGCGCGAGCGCGGTGCCGTGATCCACGGACGTGCGAACGATCGGCAGCCCCAAAGTGACGTTCACGACCTCGCCGAACGCGAGGGCTTTGAGCACGGGCAAGCCTTGATCGTGATACATCGCGACCACGACGTCGTATAGAGGACGCGCCTCCTTCGTGAACGCGGTGTCCGCCGACACGGGTCCCATGATTTGCAGGCCGCGCGCAGCCAAACGCCGCACCGTCGGCTCGATGATCGTCTGCTCTTCGCGGCCGAGCGTGCCGCTCTCGCCCGCGTGCGGATTCAGGCCGAGAACGAGGATCCGCGGATCGGAGATGGCGAAACGCCGCTGCAAGTCCGCATGGGTGATGCGGATCAGCGATTCGAGCTTGTCGATACTGAGCGCGTCTGCGACAGCGCGCAGCGGCAGATGCGTGGTCGCGAGCGCGACGCGCAGGGACTTGCTCGCGAGCAGCATCACTGGCTGCGCGCCGCCCGTGATCTCCGCGAGAAACTCCGTGTGACCCGAGAACCGCACGCCGGCGGCGCTGATGACGCTTTTTTGCACGGGTGCCGTGACGAGCGCATGCGCTTCGCCGCGCATGCAGAGCGCGGCGCCGCGGCGCAGCTGCTCGAGCACGTAAGAAGAATTCGCGACGTCGAGGCGGCCCGCCGTGACCGGGGCCTTGAGCGCGATTGGGAGCACCTGCAGCACACCGGCGCGATGCGGCTCGACCTCGGCCGCGGCGGCGCGCTCGAGCACCGTTACGGGCAGATCGAGCTGCCGCGCGCGCGTCACGAGCAGCGCAGGGTCGCCGAGCACCGCCAGGCGCGCCTTGATGTGGCGCGTTACCACGCCTAAGCAGATATCCGGCCCGATCCCGGCCGGCTCACCGGAGGAAATGACGATCGTGGGAGCGGCTAGAGACGTACGTCGACGAACGCCTGGTCGCGCAGACGGCGCAGCCACAGCTCCCGCTCCTCTTCCGCCTTGCTGGCGCGAACCTCGCGGGCGCACTGCTGCTGCTTGACCTCGTCGGTCGTGTCGTACGAGCGCCGCTCGAGAACCTCAGCGATGTGCCAGCCGAACCGCGTCTGGAACGGCTCGGAGAGCGTACGCATCGGCAGCGTGGCCAGCATTTGCTCGAACTCCGGCACCGTGTCACCGGGCGACACCCAGCCGAGATCACCGCCCTCGGATGCGGACTGGGCGTCCTCGGAGACGGATTCGGCAATCGCCGCGAAGTCGTCGCCGCCGAGTATCTGTTGGCGGATACCGAGCAGCTTCTGGCGCGTGGCTGCGTCGTCGAGAATCTCGGTCTTCGGCAGCAGGATGTGGCGCACGTGAAGTTGATCGACCAGCGAGCGTTCGGCGCCGCGCATGTCGTTGAGCTTCACGAGCTGAAACCCGCTGCCGCTTTGGATCGGCTGCGAATATTCGCCCGGCTTCATCTTCACTACGATCGGGGCGAACAAAGTTGGTAGTTGCGAGCCCTTGCGCCAACCGAGATTGCCGCCGTCGAGCGCAGTCTGGGCGCTCGACGTTGCGACCGCGAGCCGCCCGAAGTCCTCGCCGGCGTCCAGCCGCGCGCGGATCTCGTCGATACGTTTGCGCGCCACGTCGATGTCTGCCTGCGTGCTGGCCGCGGGCACGCTGATCAAGATGTGGGAGATGTTGTAGTCGTACGCGTCGGCTTCGTTGAGCGCGCTGCGACTCAAGCACTGCTCGAGCTCGCGGGGCGTGATCGTGATGCGGCTGATCACGTCCCGTTGCTGCAGCTGCTCGAGGATCAAGTCCTGACGGCTATCCTCGCGGTACATCGTATAGTCGATGTTCTCCGCCGCGAGCGCCGTCGGCAGCTCGTCGAGCGTCAACCCCAAGTTCTGGGCGACGCTCGACAGCGCTTGGTTCAGCAGATCGTCGCTCACGGTGATGCCGATGCGCGACGCGCGCTGCAATTGCACTTCCTTGAGAATGAGCTGATCGAGCACCTGCTGCTCGATGATCGCCATCGGCGGCAGTTGCCGACGTTGCTCCGGCGGCTGCTCCGCCTGCTGCCGGCGCAAGTTCTGCACCACGAGCTCGATGCGCTGGTTGAGCTCGCTTTTCAAGACGACGCCTTCCTCGACGATGGCCGCGATGCCATCGAGGAGCTCGCCCGTCGAGCCGAGCTCGCGGTTTTGAGCGGTGGCGGTCATGGCGAGGCCCAATGCGGCGGCGGCGGTGGCGCAGCCGGCGAGAATCTTCGGCGTATGCGTACTCATGGTCGTCCGGGGCTCAGTTCGGTTTTGCGATGCTGCGATACCCAAGAATACCACGGTCGAGTAGGTCCTCCGGCGAGCTCGCCCGTTGCGATAGGCCCTTCAGCTCGAGCTGGATCGAGATCGCGTCATCAGTCTCGCCGGTCCGGCTCACGTAGCGCCGGCCGACCATTCGGAACCGCCAGCAGCAGGCCTCGTACTCCCAGCCGAGGAACTGCTCGAGCGGCTCGCTCTCGAGGAACGAGTAGCTGTACTGGCCGATGATCCGCCAGCGATCGGCCGCCGGCCAGACGAGCGAGAAGTCGCCCTGCTCGAGCTGGTCGCGGCGATAGCGGTAGCCGAAGCCGAACAGCCGGTCATTCTTCGGCCGGTATTCGAATCGCGTCTCCACGCGCGCGGTCGAGTTCGTCGCATCGTTCCACTGATAGCCTAAGTCCAAGTTCCACGCGTCTCGCAGCCCGATCGCAAGCTCGGCGACGTAGTCGGATGCGTTCGCGTCGTTCGGCGCGGTGTTCGGCAGGCTCACGCGTTGCGCGTTTAGATACCGCGTCTGGCCCAAAGTTGCCGTCAGCCGCTCGCGGCCATCTGTCGCATCGATCAAGCGCGTGGTCACGCCGAACGACACCTGGTCGGTGTCGGTGACGCGATCCGGCCCGACGAATTGATACTTGCGAAAGAGCTGGACCAGGTTGAAGTCCGGCAGAATCGTGTCGAACACCGGCAGCTGGCTCTGATCCTCGAACGGCACGTGCACGTACAACAGGCGCGGCTCCAACGTTTGGATCCAGCCGTCGTCTCTGCCCGTCTCGCGCTCGAACGTGAGGCCGGTATCGAGGCTGCTGATCGGCAAGCTGCGCGTCAGTGTGTCGTCGGCGCCCGGCGCCGGATTGTCGAGCCAGTAATTCGTCTGGCGCAGCGCGACGGCCGGCATCAGGTACATACCGGCACGCGCGAACCGCACGCTGACCTCCTGCGTCGTGTCGAGTCGCCAGCCGGTGACGCCCACGTCGCGATCGAAATTCACGAGCTCGGTGTTCGAGGCGAAGCCGAACCGCCGGCCGAGCCAACGCCCGTCAAACAGCATCTGCGGCACCCGCTCGTACGGCCGCTCCTCGGGCGTGAGCACCGGGTCGATCGTTTGATAATTCTGCAGACGCGAGAGCATCGTCCAATACGGCGCGAAGTAGCCGATGTCGAGGAACCGATTCAAGTGGGTTTGGCTCGTCACGGCGAGGCTGCTGCCGAGATCCTCGAAGTACGCGTCGTCGGATACTTCCTCGATCCCCGACAGCACCTGCCAGCCTTCGCCGAACTCGGTTTGGTGCTGCAGATTCACGTAGCGGCGCGTTTGGTCCGTTTCGTCATCGTTCGGCAGATACTCGAAATCGAGGCTTCCATCGCTGCGGGGCAGGAGATAGCGAAACATCGACCGCAACTGCGTGCCGCGCTCGCTCATGTAGCGCGGCTCGAGCGTCAAATCATAGTTCTGCGCGAGGTTGAGGTAGTACGGTACCGAAATGTCGATGCCCGTTCGGTCGCGGTCGCTGATGTCCGGCGTGAGAAAACCGCTCTTGCGCTCGTTGTTGATCGGGAAGCTGAAGTAAGGCGCCCACAGGATCGGAACGCCCTTGAAGTCGAGCTTCACACCGCGCGCACTGCCGACGCCGCCGTTGACGTCGAGCTCGATCGAGTCCGCCTTGAGCTCCCAATCCACGTCCTCGGCCGGGCATGTCGTGAACAGCACGCTCATCAGCGAGAGCGTGCTGTCGCTCTGAATGAGGATCCCTTCTGCGGACCCGCGTGCCGGGCGTTTGGGCATGTCGAAGCCCGCGTCCGAGAAGCTGATCGTCTCCGCTTCGGTATCGACCTGCGCATCCGCGGCGTAGACGATCACATCGGAATTCCTGACCGTCACGCCACCGCCGACTTCCAGGCTCTCGTTGTCGCGGTTGAAGCTCGCGTTCTCCGCCGCGATCGTCACGTCGCGCCAGCGAATCTCGACTTTCCCGGAAAATTGCGCTTCAGCCTCGTTGCCGATGTTGATCTCGGGCGCAATGATCTCGACCGCGTCGTCCGCATCGTTTTCGTTCGGAGTGAGTGTCGGTTCCGGCAGGTCGGCCGGTGCTTCGTCGTATTCGGGGAGACAGAGCTCCTGCGCGAATGCGAGCGGAGCGGCAGAGGCGCAGAGCCAAGCCGTGAGTGCAGAGCGTTTAGCCGAAATCACGAGACCTGATCATGCGCAAAGGCAGCTACAATGGCATAGAGTCATCATCCCCACAACGGCTTGGACGAACAGCTGCACGTGATGGTTGAGCTTGGTTGTCGCGACGAATGAAGGCGATGATTCTTGCTGCCGGTCGCGGCGTGCGGATGGGCGCACTCACCGACGAACAACCGAAACCGCTGCTGCAAATCGGCGGCACGAGCCTGATCGAGCGACATCTCGAGCGGCTCGCGGCAAGCGGCATCGCCGAAGTAGTGATCAATCTGTCCTATCGCGGCGCGCAGGTTCGCGAGCGGCTCGGTGACGGCGCCCGCTTCGGCATCGAGATCGCGTACAGCGAAGAAGGCGAGCCGCCGCTCGAGACGGGCGGCGGCATCCTGAAAGCATTGCCGCTACTCGGCGCCGATCCCTTCATGCTCGTGAACTCCGACGTGTGCACCGACTTTCCGTTCGCCACTCTTGTCGGCGCGCAAAAGAGCACGTTGGTTCTCGTGCCGAACCCGACCCACCATCCGCGCGGGGATTTCGGCATCGACGCGTCGGGTGACGTGACCGCGGCGCCGCCGCTGCTCACCTATGGCGGCATCGCCGTTCTTTCTCCGGCGCTGTTCGCCGGGGTTCGCCCCGGCCGATCCCAGCTGAAGCCGGTGCTCGACGCGGCCATTGCGAAGCGCGCGTTGCGCGGCCGCCGCTACGACGGCAAGTGGATCGACGTCGGCACGCCGGAGCGACTGGCCGAGGCACACCGCTGGGTCGTCGCGAGAGAAGCGAAGTGATTCGGCTTTACACGTTCTTTCGCAGCTCGGCCGTGTTTCGCGTGCGCATAGCGCTCAATTTGAAAGGCATCGACTACGAGGCGGTGCCCGTCCATTTTCGGCGCAACGGCGGCGAGCACCGCGACCCCAAGTTTCTGCAGATCAATCCGCAGGGCTTGCTGCCCGTGCTCGACGACGACGGCACGCTGATCACGCAGTCGCTCGCGATCATCGAGTATCTCGACGGCCGTTACCCGACGCCGCGGCTGATTCCCGAGGAGCCCGTGGCGCGAGCGCGCGTGCAGGGTCTCGCGCAGATCGTCGCCTGCGAGATCCATCCGCTCAACAACCTGCGCGTGCTGCAATATCTGCGCAAGGAGCTGTCCCTCGACGAAGCCGCCGTGAAGCGCTGGGCGCAGCATTGGATCGCGGAGTCGTTCCGCGCGCTCGAGGCCCAAGTCGCCAAGGCGAGCGGTGGGCGGTACTGCGTCGGCGACGCGGTGTCGCTCGCGGACGTGTGCCTCGTGCCGCAGATGTACAACGCGCGGCGTTTCGACTGCGATCTCACGCCGTATCCGACGCTCGTGCGGATCGACGACGGCTTGCGCGATCAGCCCGCGTTCGCGCGCGCCGCGCCGGAGGCGCAGCCGGACGCGGAGTGAGCGTCGCTTTAGGGCGAGTTGGCCTGCTCCACGTGCCAAGCAGCTAGGGCTTCTCGTTCTCGCTCCAAGAAATCGCGCCAGGGCATGCGCACCTGGGCAAAGTCTCCGGTATCGGGATTCCTCTGAAAACCTGTATTGAGTGTCGACCTATATTTGGGTTGCTGCTTGTACCAGGCTAACGTATCTGCCAGCGTGGTTGCTATCGATCGGAAAGTAAGGCCCTTCGCAACGGCGCGCGCGTTGCTAATGCGAGTGAGAAATCCCTCATTGGCTTTCCAGAACAGTAGCGTTCCCCAAGTTTCCGGACTGGTCTGAGCGGCAAGCCATTCGGCCGGAACCCAAGTGACCTGCGTCGATTCCGAAGCAGCCAACGCTGCCGTCTCGATGACTTCGTCCAGCCCATGGATATGGCTCAAAACATTGAAGGCTCCAGTGACGTTTCCTTCAACTAGACGCACGACCCATTCGGACATATCGCGCACATCGATGTACTGAACCGGCGTAGAGGGGTTCCCGCCGGCGAGTATTTCGCCGCCCATCTCCCCGCGCGCAGCCCAGTAGGAGAGAACGCCGTGCGTCTCGTCGGGACCCCCGATGAATCCGGGACGAACAACGGCGGCTCTGTCCGGGAACTGCTTCTCAGCTTCTCTCTCGCAAAGGACCTTTAGCGCACCGTAGTGCTCCCCATTGTTGGTGATCGAATAAGGGTCGGCGGACCCCTCATACGCAAGCACGGGGCTATCTTCGTTGGTCTCGCCGTTGGCGGCCGGATCGTCGTAGACCGAAATCGTTGAGATGAATGTGTAGTGCTGCGTGTGATCCCGCACAGCTTCGCCAAGGCTACGCACCCAGGCCGGGCCATAGGTTGCCAAGTCGATGACGGCATCCCAATCGCGGTTCTTGATCGACTCTAGATTCCCGTTGCGGTCACCGATCAATTGTTCTACGCCGGCTGGAAGATTGGCAGACGTCACACCTCGACTAAAGACGGAGACATGATGACCACGCGCGACGGCCGCCCGTACATGATAGGGGCCGATGTTTCCGGTTCCGCCCAGTATTAACACGCGTAACGGCGTCGACGCGAACGGAGAAACCGCTTGGGCCCCAGCCCGAGTAGCTGCCAACGATGCTCCGACTGCCAACGCTTCAGATAAGAAATCTCGCCGAGTCGACACGCTTCTCCCCTTTACGCCATATTTTTGCGATCAATAGTAAGTCTCCGGGGACAACCGAACGATTAACGAACGTTAATCGGCGAGGGCTGAAGCGAAGTTTCGGAGGGAGATGTCCATACCTCCGTACGCCAGGAAAACGTTTGTTAACCTATTGAACTGATAGGCATTGTGTGCCACTATGCTGTATACAATAACAGCCTCTGGAGAAGCACCATGGATGGTTCAGGCAGCGGCTTTCCCACGCAAATCATCGCAACACCTCGGGAACGAGCCTTCAACGAGCTCGAAGCCAAGATCACGGAGCTGTGGGGGCACCTCAACGCGGCGACGTATCGCTTTCTGATGCTCGTCGCCGAGTTCGATCGGCGCGAAGGCTACGGTTATCACGGGCTCGCCAACACCGCGCAGTGGTTGAATTGGCAATGCGGGATCCGAGGGGTTGCGGCGCGCGAGAAGGTGCGCGTTGCACGCGCGCTCGAGCATCTGCCGCAGATCAGCGCGTCGTTCGAGCGCGGCGAGATCTCGTACTCGAAGGTGCGTGCGATGACGCGTGTGGCGACGGCCGCGAACGAGGAGGCGCTGCTCAACGTCGCGTTGCACGGCACGGCATCACACGTCGAGCGGCTCGTTCGTAAGTACCGTTGGTGCCAGCGGCGCGACGCGGCAAAGACTGCGGACGAGCAGCACTCGCGGCGCTATCTGCATTGTTTCTTCGACGAAGAGGACGGCGGGGCGTTCGTGATCCACGGGCGGTTGCCGCCCGAAGTCGGCGCGATTTTGAAGCAGGCGCTGGATGCGGCGGCCGAGGCGATTCGTGAGCCGGCGCCGGAACCGGTGTCCAAGAATGTTTCCGCGGGAACTTTGGCGGCGGGGACGGCTTGGGCGGAGCGAGACGAAAATGCGTACGGCGCACGTCGAGCCGATGCTCTGCGGCACCTCGCGGAGAGCTTTTTGCGCCACCCATCCGAGACGATCGACTCGCCGAGCGACTCGTATCAAATCGTCGTTCACGTGGATCAGGCAGTGCTGTCCGACGTTGGCGCACGAGCGCACGATGGCGAGCCGCACCGCTGCGAGCTCGAGGACGGTCCGGCGCTCGCGCTCGACACGGTTCGGCGACTCGCGTGCGACTGCTCGCTCGTGACGCTACTGGAAGACGATGCCGGGGAGCCGCTCAGCGTCGGCCGCAAGACCCGCAGCATCCCGCTGCCGCTTGCGCGGGCGCTCAAGGCCCGCGACGGTGGCTGCCGATTCCCGGGCTGCGACCGCACGCGCTACACGCACGGGCACCACGTCATGCACTGGGCGGACGGCGGAGAGACGAAGCTTTCGAACCTCGTGACGCTGTGCACCTTTCATCACAAGCTGGTCCATGAAGGCGGGTTCGGACTGACCGCAACGCACGACGGTCTGTTCGTCTTCAGTCGACCCGACGGCCGCCGGATCGGCGAGTGCGGCGCGTATGCGCAAAGTTTCCGCGGAAACAAATCCCCGGTCACCGACGATTCACTCGAGACGCTGAACCGCGAGCACGGTCTCACGATCGACGCTCGCACGAGCCGTTGCCGCTGGACCGGCGAGTCGATGGACTACAGCCAGGCGATCGAGTACATGCAGTTCTGCGCCACGCTGGGGGTGCGCACTCGCGAGCCGCGCTAGCGGATTCCGTGCTCCATGCGCACGTCGAGCAGCGCCTGCCGCCCGCCCGCCACCGCTTCGAGCCCCGCATCGATCGCGCCCGGCAAGTCCGCCGGATCGTCGACGCGGCGCGTCCAGGCGTCGGACGCCTCGGCGACCTTCGTGAACTCGGGCGACGGCTTGAGCTCGACGAGCGGCATCGCAGGTGTCGCGGCGGCCGCAAGCCCCTGCGGATAGACGACGCGCGTTGCGGAGTCGACGGCCTGCCAGCGGCAGTTGTTGCAGATGATTGTGAGCACGGGCAGGTTCGCCGCGCGCGCGACGAAATGAAACGGCGTCGGATTGCCGAACATGTAGCTGCCGTCGCCAATCGTGGAGATCACGGTGCGCTCCGGGGCCGCGAGCTTCGCACCGAGCGATGCGCCGAGGCCGAAGCCCAGACCGCCGCCGATGCTGACGCCGAGCAGGCTGCCGGGCTCCTCGAGTTGCAGGTAATCGGTGGACACGCCGAGCTCGGTGACGACGATGGCTCGTTTCGGCAGCGCCGCGCGCAGGCAGTCGCCGGCATACGCATAGCGGATCGGCTTCTCGGTACGCGCCCGCTCGAGCGCTGCAGCCCTCTTTGCGGCCTGAGCGACGTTGAAGTCCTTGATCGCTGCGCGGCGGCGCTTCGCGGCGGACTCCGGCACGCGGGCTGATTGCAGCGCGGCATCGAGCAGCTCGAGCGCCGCGCGCGTGCTGCCGGGGATCGCGAGCTGCGCCGGGAACGTGCGGATCGGGTAGCGCTCCCAGAGCGGATCGACGCCGAGATGCACGACTTTGACGTCTTCGTCCGGATTGAACGAGCGCGGATACCACGGCACCTCGCAGTCGGCCACGATGATGAGGTCGGCTTTGGAGAGCAGCTCCGTGCCCGCATGACCCGTGTTCATCGCGTGGCTCGCGGGGAGATTCACGCAGCTCGGGTGCGGCTGCGCGACGGGAATCGCATGCCGGTCCGCGAGCGCCGCCAGCGCCGCGACGGCGCCCAAGTCGCGGCCGAGGTTCGACGTGAGGATCATCGGCCACTGCGCGGCCGCAACCCAGCTCGCGACGGTTTCGATGTGACTCGGGCTCGGCTGCGGCGCGGCGAGGTTTGTTTGCGGTAGCAGTCGCCCCCGCGGTTGCTCCGCCCCAGCCAGCACCTCGCGCGGCAGTGTGAGGTAAACGGGGCCGCGCGGCTCGGACATCGCGATCTCGAGCGCGCGCCCGAGCACTTCGTCGGGAGACTGGCCCGCGCGCAGCTCGTAGTCCCACTTCGTGTACTCGCGCACGACGCCGGCTTGATCGAAATTCTCCTGGCCCCAGTGGATCGGCGCGTTGCGCGAGGCGATGTGACCGCTCTGCGTGATCGGCGTGCGGCCCGCGATCAAGAGCAGCGGCACGTTGTCGCGGTTCGCGTTCATCAGCGCGCAGATCGTGTTGCCGGTGCCTACCGTTACGTGAACCATCACGGCCGCGGGTTTGCCGGCCACCTGGTAGTAGCCGTGCGCCATCGCAACAGCGAGGTTCTCGTGCGGGATCGTGAGGAAGCGCGGAATTGTTTCGCCGCGGCCCGTGAGGCTCACGAGGCCCTCGATGATCGGCGCGAAGTCGGTGCCCGCGTTGGCGAGCACGTGATCGATGCCGCGACGCTTGAGCGCGCGCAGGAAGCCTTCGGCGACCGAGCCCGTTTCAGTTTTTGCGCCGTCCATAAGAGCCCATCCGTTTCCCGTTTCAGTGGGTCATCGCGTAGATGACGTAGTTGACCGCGAACCGCGTCGCGAGCCCGGTCATCGGCTCCGGGTAAAACGAGTCGTTCGCGTGCTCCCACGCGTCGCCCATGTCCATGTTGAAATTGATCGCGACCATCAGGCGGCCCTCGTCGTCGTAGACGCCGCGCCAATGCGGCGTGTACGCCGTCGCGCTCGTAGGTCACGCCGAGGCCCAGCGCCGCGATTCCCGGAATCTGAATTCGCTGGTCGAGATCGTAGAGCACGTGCAGCACCTCGTCCTCGTCGGTGATCTCCACGACCGGCCGATCCGGAAAGACGCGTTGCATCGACTCGACGAAACCTTGCCATTCCGCGCTGCCGTGGAAATCGTCGACCATCAAGAAAGCCGCCGCGCAGCAGATACTCGCGCAAGTGCGCGGCGTCCGCTTCGTCGAGGTACCAATAGCCGACCTCGACCGCATACAGCCAGGGATAGTCGAAGAGGTTGTCGTCCGTCGGCGCAGCAAGCGCGCCTGTTACCCGTGTCGAGAACCGTGAGACGACCGACGCCGCGCATGAAATGATCCTCGGCCTCGGGATAATCGACGTGTACGCTACCCGCCTCCCCAGCGCCGTAGCCGCGGCCGTACGCGCCGTCGGAATACGCGAGCCGCACGAAATGAAACTCGTTCGTCGGGAAAATCGGCGCACCGAACTCGTCCGCGATCGCGGCGAGCGCGACCAGCAGAGCCGCCGCAGTCGGCACGGCCGCAAGGGAGGCTAGACGGCGCAAGGGTTTATGGCTCAACCGGCGTTCTAAGTATTGGTGCGGTCTCACCATGTTCGGCGCTCGGCACACGCGGCGCAAGTCGCGCCGTTCAGCGAAACCAGTCGTCGAGCTTGCCGCCGGCAAGCTCCCCGATCGTGTGGTCGTTGAACGCCCGATAGGCGGTCCAGTGGCCGATCTTGTCTTGGATCGCGAGCGCCTCGGCGCCCGAGCGGCCCTCGAGCTCCGACCGATACTGCGCAAGCTTGCGCTCCGCGTATTCGTTGCACTTGCCGATGAACCGTGCGACGACGGCTTTCTGCTCTGCGATGTTCATGGCGGCCTCACCCGTCGCGTCACGCCCCGGACATTTCGGTCGGGAGCAAAGTCCGACGCCGTCGGTCCAATGGGGACCGATGCTAACGGTCGTGCGTCACATGCACAAAATGGAGTTTCCTTTAGGTCTAGGCGCGACCGCACCCCAGAGGGTAAGCTCCGATCAAGACGTTGCAGCCATCCCGTTCGACGCCAGCGGTCTATTTCGCCGGTTCGTACCTCAAGCCCGGTTGGGAGCCGTAGTTGTTCGAGCTGTTGTTCAAGTATTCGCGCGCCACGTTTGAAAGAGGCGAGCTGATTTTCGCGAGCGGCTGGCCGATTTGGCTCTTGGTGATTCTGATCGTCGCTGCCGGCGCGGCCGTCGCCGCCGGAATTGTGCGCCGCCGCGAAAGTCTCTCCGCCGGCAAGCTCGTCGTGCTCGGCGCGCTGCAGACGGCGCTGCTCGCAATCGTCTTGGTGCTCGCGTGGCGCCCGGCGCTCGTGACCCAGACGTTGCGTCCGCAGGAGAACTCCGTCGCAGTGCTGGTCGACACGTCGGCCAGCATGCTCTACGGAGACGGAGATCGCTCCCGCTTGCAAGAGGCGATCCAGACGCTGTCCGCGGACGCGCTGCCCGATCTGCAGTCCGCGTTCGACGTCAAGCTGTACTCGTTCGCGGGCGACACGACGGAGCTGCCGTCGCTGCAACAGGTTCCGGCGCCCGGGCCGGTCACGCATGTCGGCGACGCGTTGCTCTCCGTTCTGCGCGGTGGGCAGGCGGGCGCGCTCGCAGCGATCGTGCTCGTGACCGACGGGGCGGATAACTCGGATGATTTCGACGCAGCGCGGATCGCCGAGATCGCGAGCTTCGGCGTGCCCGTGCACACCGTCGGTGTCGGCGCCGAGGTGATTGCGAACGATCTCGAGCTCGACGATGTGCAGATCGCCCCGGTCGGTCTGCCGGGCTCGACGGTCAGCGCCCAAGTCAGCATCCGCCACGACGGCGCATCGCTCGCGCAGCTCAAGGTCTATGACGGCGACGCGATTCTCGCGTCCGAAGCGATTCAGCTGCCGAGCCGCGCCGGCGTGACGACTCGTTGGATCGACATCGACGTCGGCGAGGCCGGCGTGCGGGATTTGCGCTTCACCCTCGACGCGATGCGCGGCGAGACCAACGTCATCAACAACACCCGCTTGCGCCCGATGGAGGTGCCCGAGCAGCGGCGGCACATTCTATATATCGAGGGCGAGCCGCGCTGGGAGTACAAGTTCATTCGCCGCGCGATCGACGAAGAGTCCGCGGTGCGGGTCGCGAGCCTGCTGAAGACCACGCCGAACAAGTTCTACCGGCAAGGCGTGGAGTCGCCGGACGAGCTCACCGACGGTTTTCCGACCGACGAGCTCACGCTGTTCCGCTACGACGCGCTGATCATCGGCAGCTTCGAGGCGGCCGCGCTTACGCCCGAGCAGCAGGACATGATCCGCGACTTCGTGAGCCGGCGCGGCGGCAGCCTGCTGATGCTCGGCGGCCGGCGCGGCCTTGCCGACGGCGGTTGGGGCGCGACGAGCGTCGCCGAGGTGCTGCCGGCGCGCTTGCCGATGCTGGACGGCCCAAGCTTCGTGCGTTCGCCGGTGAAGGCCGTGCTGACCAGCGACGGCGCGCGCTCGGCCCTGACGAGGCTCGCGGCCGACGACAAGGCGAACGCGGCGCTTTGGGGAGAGCTTCCGGATCTTGCCGATTTTCAGCACCTCGACGGCTTGAAACCGGGCGCGCTGACATTGCTCGAGGCGATGGTCGATGGCCGCAACGAGCCGTTGCTCGTTCAGCAGCGCTTCGGTCTCGGCAATGCCTACATTTTGGCCTCGGGCGGCACGTGGCGCTGGCAGATGCAGCTGCCGCACGAGGATCTGCGGCACGAGACGTTTTGGCGCCAGCTGCTGCAGGCGCTCGCGACGAGCGCGCCCGAAAACGTTTCGTTGACGGCGGATCGCGTCTTCTACGGCGATCAGAGCGAGGTCAAGCTGCGCGCGGAGGTCAAGGACAAGGAGTTCGAGCCTGCGGCCGAAGCCACGGTCAAGGTCGAGGTCAGCGACGGCCAGGGTCCGCCGACGACAATCGAAATGACGCCCGTCGCGGGCGAGCGCGGTGTCTACGAAGCCGCATACGAGACCGATGCGTTCGGGCGTGTATCGCTTCATGGCCGCGGCGCAAGCCGGCGACGAAGCGCTGGGCTCGTCGCGGTTCGCAGTGCGCCGCGAGGACGGCGTCGTCGAGCACTTCAACGTGCAGCAGAATCGGCCGCTGCTCGAGCGGCTCGCGGCGGCCACGAGCGGGCGCTATTTCGCGCTCGGCGACGTCGAGCAACTGCGCGAGGCCGTGAGCTTCTCCGAAGCGGGCACGGTGGAGCGTCAAGTGCTCGACCTTTGGAGCATGCCGATCGTGTTCTTGCTGCTGCTCGTGCTCAAGGCCGGCGAGTGGTTGCTGCGCCTCGTCTGGGGGCGGCTGTGACACCTGCTCTCTCGCGCGCGCTCGTCGCTGGCGGCGATTGCGCTTGCGGCGGGCGCGGCGCACGCCGAGAGCTATTACCTGATCGTGGGCGGGTTGGGCGGACAACCGAAATACCAAGAGCAGTTCGACGAGCAGATCACTGCGCTCACTGCTGCGGCCCGCCGCACGACCGGCAATCAGGCGCGCGTCGCCGTCTTGACGGGCGAGGGCGCCACACGCGAAGCGCTCGAAAAGGCGCTCACGGACCTCACGGGCAAGGTCAAGGCGGCCGACACGCTAGCCGTATTCCTCGTCGGGCACGGCAGCTACGACGGCGAGGCCTACAAGCTCAATTTGCCCGGTCCCGACATCGACGGCGAAGCGCTCGGGGCGCTGCTCGCCGGCGTGCCCGCGCGCTCGCAGCTCATCGTGAACGCCACGAGCGCGAGCGGGGCCGTGCTCGAAAGCTGGGCCGCGGACGGCCGCACCGTGATCACGGCGACGCGCAGCGGCTTCGAGCGCAACGCGACGCGGTTCGCGGAACACTGGGCGGCGGCGCTGTCGAGTGACGCGGCGGATATTAATAAGAATGGTGTCATCAGCGCACAGGAGGCCTACGACTTTGCGTCGCGCAGCGTGGCCGACAGCTTCGAGTCGGAGGGCTTGCTCGCGACGGAGCATCCGCAGCTCGTGGGCTCCGCGGCGGGGCGTTTCAACGTGGCGCGCCTCACCGCGCGCACGGCCCCGCAGACGCCGCAGGCTCAGGGCCTCGAAGCCGAGGTCGCGCGCCTAGAAGGGGAGATCGAGGCGCTGCGCGCGAAGCGCGAGCAGATGGCAGCCCGATGCGTATTTGAACGAGCTGCAGACCCTGCTCGTGCAGCTTGCGACCGTGCAGGGCCAGATCGACAAGGCGGAGGGCCGTTAGTGGCCGCGCGCCGCGCCTTGCCTGCCGGACTCGCGGCGTGCGTGACGGCCATGCTCGGCGTGCCGGCGGGCGCTTTCGGCTTGACGCTCGAGTACTCGCGGGATCGCGCGCCCGAGCTCGTGACCTGCGACCGCATGGCATATCGCGGCGAGGGGGCGGCCGCGCGGACGTGCTTCCAAACACTCGTGGCCGGCAGCACCGATCTGCGCATCAAGGCGGACGCGGCGCGCAGCGCAGGCGACGTGCGCGCCGCGAACGGTTTCTTCCAAGAGGCCGTGAAGATGTTTCCCGAGGACGCGGCGTTGCGGGTGCGCTGGGGCGAGGTGTACCTCGCGACGCATCAGGACAACGAGGCGGTGCAGCTGTTTCAAGAGGCGCTCGAGATCGACGAGAGCTACGCGCCGGCGAAGCTCGGCCTTGCGAGGGTTGCCGCCGGCCGCTTCGAGGAGCAGACCCGGGAATGGATCGCTGAAGTCGTCGACGGCGCGCCGGAGGACAGCCTGCAAGCGCACCTGTTGCTCGCGCAGGTGAGCCTCGAGGACGGCGCGATCGACGCGGGCGACGAGGAGCTCGACAAGGCGCTCGCGATCGCCGAGAAGCAGGATCTACCGCCGCTCGAGATCTATGCGCTCAAGGCTTCCGCGGACCTGCTGCGCGGAGTCACGGACAGCCCGTGGACGCAGCGCGCGCTCGACTATAACAAGAGCTACGGAGAGATCTACGCGACGCCGGCGCACTTCTATGTGATCACGCGGCGCTATCGCGAGGCTATCGAGCTCCTGCAGCGCGCCGTGCAGATCGAGCCCGATCTGTATTCGGCGCACGCGGAGCTCGGCATCAACTTGCTGCGCGAGAACAAGATCGCCGAAGCGCAGCAGCACCTTGCGATCGCGTACCGCGGCGATCCGTTCAGCGCGCCGATCGTGAACACGTTGCGCCTGATCGACAGCTTCGACAACTTCGTTGTGCTCACCCACATGCCGCCGCCGAACTCGGGTGAGGGCGACGGTGCGGCGCCGGCGGCGCGCGACGCGGGCGTGATCCTGCGGCTGCACAAGGACGACGCGCCGGTGCTCGAGCCTTACGTGCTCGATCTCGTGAAGCGCAGCATCGCAGCGTACACGCAGCGTTACGGTTTCGAGCTCAAGGAGCCGGTCGTCGTGGAGCTCTTCCCCGAGCACGACGATTTCGCGGTCCGCACGTCCGGGCTGCCGGGCATCCCCTTGCTCGGCGTGACGTTCGGTCATCTCGTCACGATGGACAGCCCTTCCGGCCGCGCGGACTCCGACTTTCACTGGGGCACGACTCTGTGGCACGAGATGGCTCACGTGTTCACGCTCGAGGCCACCGCCCATCTCGTGCCGCGCTGGTTCAGCGAAGGCGTCTCGGTATACGAGGAGTGGAGCACGGGGCCGCTCGCGGGCCGGCACATGCCGCTGCCGATCTTCGAGGCGATGAAGGAGGACAAGCTGCTACCGGTCGCGGAGCTCGATCGCGGCTTCATTCGGCCTACATACGATGCCCAGGTCATCGTCTCGTACATGCAGGCCGGGTTGATCTGCGAGTACATCGCCGCGCGGTTCGGACAGGAGGCGCTCGAAGGAATGCTCGACCTGTACGGGCAGGGCAAAGATACGGCTGCCGCGATTGCAGGCGCGCTCGGGATTTCGGCCGAGAAGTTCGACGAGGATTTCGCGGCGTACCTGCAAGGCGAGTTCGGCGAGCTGCTCGGGCGGCTCGACACTTGGCAGGAAGCCCAGCAAGCCGCGCACGAGAGCTTCGGCAACAAGGCGTGGCAGGACGCGGTCGATGCGGCGGAGCGCGCGATCGCGCTGTTTCCCGAGTACGTCGACGAGGGCAGCGCGTACCTCGTGAAGGCGCGCGCGCATCGCGAGCTGGACCAGCCCGAGCTCATGACTTCGGCGTTGGAGGAATACCATCGCTTCGGCGGCCACGACCCCGATGCGTTGCTCGAGCTCGCCCGCTCGTTCGACGCGGAACAACAGACTGCGGCGGCGATCGACGTGTACGACGATCTGTTGATGGTTGCGCCGCTGCGCCAAGAGGTGCATGCGGAGTTCGGCGACCGGCTGCTCGCCGCAGGCCAGCCGCGCCGCGCGGTGACCGAGTTCGAGGCGCTGCTCGCGATGAAGCCGCACGATCAGGCCGCCGCGCACTACCAGCTGGCGAGAGCCTATTTCGATCTACAGGACCGAACTCGAAGCCGCGAGCATCTGTTGTATGCTCTGGAAATCGCCCCGCATTACAGGGAAGCCCAACAGTTGTTATTGGAGATAGTACGTTGAACGAAGCAGCGAACCAGCTCGAGACGGAAGAGGCCCGGGCACTGATCCAAGATTTCCACGGAGCGCTCGAGCGGATCCGCGTCGAGGTCCGCAAGGTCATCGTCGGCCAGGATGAGGTCGTCGAGCACTTGCTCCTGACCTTGCTCGTCGGAGGTCACTGCCTGATCACCGGCATGCCGGGCACCGCAAAGACTCTGCTCGTGCGCACCTTGGCCGTGGCGCTCGGTCTCACGTTCAAGCGCATCCAATTCACGCCCGACCTCATGCCCACGGACGTCACCGGCACCGACATCATCGAAGAAGACATGACCACAGGCCGCCGCACGTGGACATTCGTTCCCGGACCGCTGTTTGCGAACGTGCTGCTCGCGGACGAGATCAATCGCACGCCGCCGAAGACGCAGTCGGCGTTGCTCGAGGCCATGCAGGAATTCTCGGTCACGGTGCGCGGCCACCACCACAAGATCGAGCGGCCGTTCTTCGTGCTCGCGACGCAGAACCCGATCGAGCTCGAGGGCACCTATCCGCTGCCCGAGGCCCAGCTCGACCGGTTCCTGTTCAACGTGCTGCTCGGCTATTTGACCCCGGAGGATGAAGTGAAGGTCGTGGACCGCTACACGACACGGATGGACATCCCCGAGGTCATTCCGTGCACCGGTCCCGAGCAGATCGTGAAGTTCCAATGGCTCGTGCGGCAGGTGCCGGTGGCCGAGAGCGTGAATCGCTACGCGGTCGATCTCGTGCGCGCCACGCGCCCCGATGATCCGCGCGCGACCGACGTCGTGCGCAAGTACGTGCAGTACGGCGCGAGCGTGCGCGCGACGATGTTCCTGACGCTCGCCGCGAAGGCGCGCGCGCTCGTCATGGGCCGCTATCACGTGACGCGCGAGGACATAGTGTCGCTCGTGCTGCCGGTCATGCGCCATCGCGTGCTCACGAACTACTTCGCCGAGTCCGACGGCATGGACACCGACAAGGTGCTGACGCAGATGCTGCAGCAGCTCGACTCCACCCATAAGCAAGCGCGCGCGGTGTAGAGCGTACCGATGGGCGCAGGGACGGCGGGCACCCAGCATCTCTTGCGTCCCGAGACGCTCTCGGGGCTCGCGAATCTCGAGCTCGTGGCCCGCGCCGTCGTCACGGGATTTCTGACGGGCATGCATCGCTCGCCGTTTTTCGGCTTCAGCCAGGAGTTCCGGGAGTACCGCGCGTACTCGGAAGGCGACGATCCGCGGTTCGTCGATTGGAACGTCTACGCGCGCACCGAGCGCACGTACATCAAGCGCTACATCGGCGAGACCAATACGCGGCTCGTGGTGCTGCTCGACGCGAGCGCGTCGATGGGCTTTGCCTCGGGCAAGATCACCAAGCTTACGTACGGGAAGTATCTCGCGGCCACGCTCGCCTATCTCGCCGCGCACCAGCACGACGCCGTCGGTCTCATCGTGTTCGACGACAAGGTGCGCGAGCATCGACCCGCGTCCGCGCGAGTGGGGCGCCTCAGCGGCGTTCTGCATGCGATCGACCGCGCCCAGCCCGGCACCGGCACGGACATGAGCATGCCGTTCGAGCGGTTCCGCGAGATCGAGAAAGGCCGCGGCCTCGTCGCCGTGATCTCGGATTTCTACTGCGACCCCGACGCGCTCCTGAAGAGCGTGCAGCCGCTTGCGTACCAAGGTCACGACGTGATCCTGTTCCAGCTGCTCGATCCTCAGGAGCTGACGCCGGTGCTCAAGGAATCCGCGCTGCTCGAGGACATGGAGACCGGCGAGACGATGGAGGTGTCGCCGATCTACATGAGCTCCTTGTACCGGCAGCGGATCCAAGCGCACGTGAGCGCGCTCAAGACGGCGGCGCTGAAAGCCGGCGCCGACTACCAGCTCGTCAACGTCACCGAGCCGCTCGACCAGGTTCTGCGCAACTATCTGCTGTTCAGGCAGCGGCGAGGCTGAGATGAGCTTGCTCGCGCCCGCGTTCCTGCTCGGCATTCTCGCGATCGGCTTGCCGCTCTGGCTGCATCGGCTGTCGTCGGACAATCCGAACAAGCAGCGCTTCAGCTCGCTGATGTTCTTGGAGCCCGGCGAGCCGCGCCGCGTGCTCGCGAAGAAGCTGCAGTATCTGTTGCTGCTCGCGCTGCGGATCGGCGTGCTCGTGCTGCTCGCGCTTGCGTTCGCGCAGCCCGCGTTGTGGCGCACGCCGCAGGCCGGAGACAGCGCCGATGCGCAGCTCCACGTGATCGTGCTCGACCGCTCGGCCTCGATGAACTACGACGACCGTTGGGCAGCGGGCGCTGGATGCGGCCGGCGACGTGATCGACGACCTTCGAGCCGAGGACCGCGGCCAGGTAGTGCTCGCGGGCCGTAGCGTAGAGGTGCTGGGCGCGCCGACGAACGATGCCACCGTGCTGCGCCAGGCGCTCGCGGCGGCCGAGCCCGGCGTTTTTCGGATCGACTACGGTCAGCTCATGCGTTCGATCGACGGCGTGCTGCGCGGCTCAGAGCTGCCCGTCGTTCTGGACCTCGTCACCGATGTGCAGCAGACGAGCCTGCCGACGCGCTTTGCCGAGCTCGCGCCCCGGCGCGCGGCGGAGATCAGGATTCACGACGTCGCCGCGGGGCAGGCCGACAATTGGGCGATCGACAGCTTCGGCGGCTCCGCGCTCACGGGCGAGCTCGAAGCGAGCGTGCGCAGCTTCGCGAAGGACGACGAGGAGAAGACGCTGACCTTGTCGTTGGATGGGCGCACGATCGACGAGCAGACGCTTGCAATTCCGGCCGGCGGCCGCGGCCAAGCGCGTTTCGCGGCGCTCGAGCTCGAGCCCGGCAGCAATCGCGTCACGGTGACGCTCACGCCGAACGACGACCTCGCCGCGGACGATGAGCGCTACTTGGCGCTGAAGCGGCCGGAGCCGCGCTCCGTGCTCGTCGTCGCGAACGACCCGGACGGTCGTGGCGCGCTGTACACGAGCTCCGCGATCGGCACGCTCGCGACGCTCGCTTTGACTCCGCAGAACGTGGCGCCCACTGGTCTGACAGAGCGCCCGCTGACCGATCACAGCTTCGTCGTCGTGACGGACGCGGGGATCTTGAGCGACGGCGACGCAGCGGCGCTGCGGGATTATGTTGAAGCGGGCGGCGCCGTGTTCCTGGCGTTGGGCCAACGCTCGACGGGGCTCACGACGGTCCCGGTCGGCGGCCAGACGTTGCGCGCGAGCGCCGTCGGCCTGCGCTCGGACGCGTCGATCGCCATCGGCGAGCTCGATAGCACCCATCCTGCCCTGCGGGGGGTCGAGGAGCTGCGCAGCGCGCGTTTCAACCGCTATGTGGGCCGTCGAGCCCGCGGCGGAGGATCGCGTCCTGATCAGCCTCGACGACGGCGCGCCGCTCTTGATCGAGCGCCTGCTCGGCGCGGGGCGCGTGCTGCTGTTCACATCCTCGCTCGACCGGGAGTGGAATGATCTGCCGGTGCAACCGGTGTTCGTGCCGTTCATGGCCGGGCTTGCGAACCACCTCCTGGGCGGCGCGGGCTTCACGAGCGAAGCGGAGCTCGGCAGCACCCTTGCGGTACGCGCCCTCGGGTTGGCCGGTGGGCAGATCTTCGACCCGCAGGGCGAGCCGGCCTTGGGCCTGGGCGGTGCCGGCGACGACGTGCTGCTCGAGCAGATCGGTTTCTACGAGGTCGTCGGGGGCGGCAGCTCCGAGCTCGTCGCCGTGAACTTTGATCCGCGGGAGTCGGACTTGACACCAACGGACGCCGCGACGGTCGAACGATGGAGAGGCTTGGGCGCTCCCGTCGAGAATCAGACCTCGACCGGCGTTGCGACCGTGGAGGACGCAAGCGTCCCGAGCCCGCTAGGACCGTGGCTGCTCATCGCGCTGCTGCTGATCGCAGTCGTGGAATCCTGGGTGGGAAACTGGCATCTTAGGGTACGCAGAGGGATCGCCGCATGACTGCACAGTCACAGCTCGAAGCCTATCTCGGAGAGTTCCGACGCCGCCTGCGCTCGCTGATCGTCGCGCGCGGCGCCGCAGTGCTCACAGCCGTCGCCCTGGCAGTCACGTTGGTGGCCGTCTACATCGGCACTCGCCGCGCGTTCGATCCGGACTTCATCTACGGCGCCCGCACCGTGCTCGCGCTGCTGCTCGCAGGCATTGCGATCGCATTGGTCGCGCGGCCGCTGCGGTCGTTGAAGCGCACGCGCGGCATCGGCGACAT
Source organism: uncultured Gammaproteobacteria bacterium (assembly GCA_963744305.1). Taxonomy (GTDB): domain Bacteria; phylum Pseudomonadota; class Gammaproteobacteria; order Steroidobacterales; family Rariloculaceae; genus FEN-1219. The sequence goes on along the minus strand of CAVUTF010000004.1, from coordinate 210,086 downwards.
CGAGCGGCGCGCACCGGATTTCAACGGACGCCTCGAGACCTACGATGGGCTCACGCATTCCGACAGGCCGACGCCGTTCCTGACGCTGCTCGCCGAGGACGCGCTGAAGCTCGCGCGCCGAATCCCGGTGGCGCTCAAGATTCCGTCGCGGCAAATTTCGGTTCCGACGGCGCTGGCCGTGCTCGCAGTAGGCGCGCTCGTCTGGTTCGCCGCTTTTGGGCCGGACAACTGGCGCTACGGCGTGCGGCATCTGTGGGCCGGCTGGCTGTTCTCGGACACGCTGCCGCCGCAGCGGATCGCTGTGCTGCCGGGCGACGGCACCGTACGGCGCGGGGGTGACCTCACGATCGAGGCACAGGCCGAAGGCTTCGATCCGACGTCGATGGAGGTGTACGCGCTGTTCGCCGAAGGCGGCAATTGGGAGAGCGCGCCGATGGACAGCGCGCAGGGCGACGCCTTCGATTTCACGTTCTTTGCCGTGCGCGAGCCGCTGCGCTATTACGTCACCGCTGCGGGTGTGCGCAGTCCCGAGTACGCCGTGGAGGTCGTCGACCTGCCGCGGATCTCGAACATCAAGCTCACGTACCACTATCCGAATTGGACGAAGCTCGAGCCGCTGATCGAGGATCCGGGCAGCGACATCACGGCGGTCGAGGGCACGCAGGTCACGGTCGAGCTTCAGACCGATCAGCCGTTGAACGCGCCCGAGCTCGTCGCGAACGGCGAGCGCGTCGCGATGGAGGCCAACGGCAACGTCAGCACCGCGACGCTCGAGGTCACGAAAGAAGGCGAGTACTTCGTCTCGACGTTGTTCAACAACGATGCCGTCAAGGTCACGGACGACTATCTGATCTCCGTGACGCCGGACAACAAACCGGTCGTCAAGGTGGTCAAGCCCGGGCGCGACTGGCGCGCGAGCAACATCGAGGAAGTCCTGGTGCGCGTCGAGGCGAGCGACGACTTCGGCCTCGACAAGGTCGAGGTGCGTTATTCCGTGAACGGCGGCGAGTGGCAGACCGCGCCGTTGCCGGTCGAGGGCAATCAGGCAACCGGCGAGGAGACGCTGTTCCTCGAGAACATGAAGCAGCCGGTACGCCAAATCAGTAACGTGCGGGCGCAAGAACCCACGAACTTGAGCCCGTTCCGGGTCGGCCCGAACGGCATCGAGGAGTTTCGTGTGCGGCGGCCTCGGCCCGCGCAAGTCCAAGAGGAGCCGGCAGCGCCTGCCGAGCAGTCGCCCGCGGGCGCCGACGGCGGCGAGCGCCGCAGGAGCGCACTCTGGAGCCCGGCGACGTCATTTCTTACTACGCGGTCGCCGAGGATCGCGGCCGCGAGGTGCAGACCGACTTGTTCTTCGTCGAGGTGCAGCCGTTCGATCGCAGCTTCAGCCAGGCGACGGCCGGCGGCGGCGGCGGTGGCGGCGGCGGACAGCAGCAGGACGAGATCTCGCGGCGCCAAAAGGAAATCTTGGTCGCCACCTGGAATTTGATCCGCGAGCGCACCGAGGGCACGTCGAGCTACCTCGACGAGCAGCAGCTCCACGACAACTCGCAGATGTTGGCCGACCTGCAGCGCACGCTCGCCGAGCAGGCCCGCACGCTCGCAAGCCGCGCGCGCGCCCGGCAGCTCACGGGCGTCGATGAGCGCATCCAGCAGTTCGTCCAGGCGTTGGAGCAGGCCGCCACTGCGATGGGGCCCGCGGCGGAGCGGCTCGCCGACATCGAGCTCGACAACGCAGTGCCCCCCGAGCAGGAGGCGCTGCAGCACTTGTTGCGGGCCGAGTCCGTGTTCACCGATATCCAGGTCGCGTTCCAGCAGGGCGGCGGCGGTGGCGGCGGCATGGCGGGACGGGATTTGAGCGAGCTCTTCGAGCTCGAGATGGACCTCGAGAAGAATCAGTACGAGACGGAGGCGCCGGTCGCGTTCGACTCGCCCGAGCAGCAGGTCGACGAGGCGATTGCGAAGCTGCAGGAGCTCGCGCGCCGCCAGGAGGCGCTCGCGAACCAGGCGAATCGCCGCAACGGCCTGACGGAGCAGGAGCGGTGGCAGCAGGAGTCGCTGCGCCGCGAGACCGAGGAGCTCAAGCGCCAACTCGAGCAGATGCAGCAGCAGCTCGCGCAAGCGCAGCAGCAACAACAGCAGCAGGGCGAGCAACAGGGGCAGCAACAGGGCCAGCAGCAGCAGGGCAAGGCGGCCAGCAGGCGCAGAGCGACCAGCAAGGCCAGGGCCAAGGCCAAGGCTCGCAGACGGATCAGGCGATTGCGCAGCTGAACCAGGCGCTCGAGAACATGAATCGGGCCGGCTCGCAGGGCCAGAACATGGACCCCGAACAGGCGCGGCGCGCGATCGAGCAGGCGCGGCGGCAATTGCAGCAGGCGCTCGAGCAGCTCACGGCGCAGCGCCAGGAAGCCGTCGGCGAGGCGTACTCCGATCTCGCGGAGCGCTCGGAGCAGGTCTACGAGGAGCAGCGGCGCGTCGCGCAGGAGCTCCAAGAGGCGCTGCGCGACAACGCAAACAATCCGAGCCTGCGCAGCGGCCGCCGCAGCGGCGGGCTGCCCGACGATCAGGCGCAGGAATTCGCCGAGCGCAAAGACGCGCTCCAACAAGAGCTCGAGGCGCTCGAGCGCGACATCGAGCGGGTCGCACAGCAGTTCCGCGATCAGACACCGGGCGCGAGCCAGGAGCTGCGCGATGCGCTCGCGGAGTTGCAGGCCCAGCAGACGAGCGCGCGTTTGGGCTACGGCGCGGAGGCGATTCGCCGCGGCCAGAGCGCCCAAGTGGCTGGGACGGAGTCGGTCACGACGTCGGCGTTACGCGATTTGCAGCGCAACACGGAGGCGGCGCAGGAGCTCGCGAACCAGGAAGCGGTAGCCGGCGAGCAGTTCGAACCGGATCCGAATGCCGAGCTCGTCGCGGAGCTGCAGTCGTTGCGCCGCCAGCTCGCGGAGCTCACGCAGCAGCAGCAACAGCAGTTGCAGCAGCAGCAGCTGGAGCGCGGCCAAGACGGCCAGCAAGGCCAAGACGGCCAGGGCCAGCAAGCCGGCAACAATCCAAATCAGCAGGGGGGCGGTCAGCAGGGCGGCGCGCAAAACGGCGGCCAACAGGCAGGCGGCAACTTCCGCGGTGGCGCGTTCGGGCCGCGCAACGGGCCGTACGGCGGTCCGGGCGGCTTCTACGACCCGCTGCTTGGCGGCGTGTGGGATCCGCGCAATCTGGCGAACTGGCAGAACCCGGAGACGATCGACCAAGCGCGCGATCAGCTCACGAACGCGTCGCGCGATCTCCTGACGCTCGGCAATCGGCTGCGTGCCGAAGGTCTCACGGAAGAGGAGCTGCGCGCGATAAGGGAGCTCGGGGAGGCGCTACGCGGCAGCCTCACGGGCAATCCCGAGCTCATCGAGGAAGAGTTCCAAGCGCTCGTGAATCTCGCGGAGCAACTCGAGCTCAAGCTCGCGAGCGCGAATGACGCGAGCGAAAGCTCGGCTGTGCGTGCCGAGGCTCCCGCGCAAATCGCGCAAGGCTACGAGGACGCGGTCGCCGAATACTTCCGCAAGCTGAGCCAGTCCCAAGCGCAGTAGGCGGGGTCAGGCTCGGGGTCAAGCACGGTGTCAGGCACCGTGCCTGACCCGTTCGAGAATGACCCCTTCGAGAAGAAAATGATTCGCTTGAAAGCGGCCGATGGGCACGAGCTCGACGCGTATGTCGAGGAGCCCGTGGGCACGCCGCGCGGCGGCATAGTGGTCGTGCAGGAAATCTTCGGCATCACCGATCACATCAAGCGCGTGGTGCACGAGTACGCGGCGGCCGGCTATCACGCGATCGCGCCCGCGCTGTTCGACCGCATCAAGCGCGGCATCGTGCTCCCGTACACCGAAGTGCAAGCCGGCAGAGCCTACATGAGTGAGCTGCAATGGCCGAGCACGCTCGCCGACGTCGACGCCGCTATCGCGCACGTTCGCGCCGCCGGCGGCTGCGCGGTCGTCGGTTTTTGTTGGGGCGGCACCGTGGCGCACGTCGCCGCGAGCGAACTTACGATCGATGCCGCCGTTTCCTACTACGGCGGCGGCGTCGCGAAGATGCTCGACAAGCGGCCGAAGTGTCCGATCATGTATCACTTCGGCGACCAGGATCAGGCCATTCCGGTCGCCGACATCGACAAGATCAAGAAAGCTCAGGCGCAAGCCGTCGTGCACGTTTACCCGGGAGCCGGGCACGGTTTCAACTGCGAGGATCGCCAAAGCTTCAGTGCGTCCGACGCGCGGCTCGCTTTCGGGAGATCGCTGCTGTTCGTGCGCGAGCAGGTCGCTAAAAAGGGTCATCTTTGACTCAAGAATGCTTTAGAGCCCGCGGTTCGGAATAGCCTTTAAGTCCAACGTCCCAGACTGGTGCGATAATCCGGGCGGCTCCAGTGGGTCCGCGGCATGGCGACGGCGGCAGACACGAAGACAGCGACGATCAGGACGCACAACCTGCAGAGGCGCTACCGCATGGGCGGCGAGTTGATCTACGCGTTGCGCGGCATCGATCTCACGGTGGAGCGCGGCGAGTATCTCGCGATCATGGGGCCGTCTGGCTCGGGTAAATCGACGTTGATGAACATGATCGGTTGTCTCGACACTCCGGACGAGGGCGAGTACTGGCTGAACGGCAAGTTGGTCTCGGATATGAACGACCGCGAGCTCGCAAAGGTGCGCAACAAAGAGGTCGGTTTCGTGTTTCAGACCTTCAATCTGTTGCCGCGCGCGAACGCTTTGCACAACGTGGAGCTGCCGTTGATCTACGCGGGCCTGAAGCGCAAGGAACGGCTCGAGCGCGCCAAGCGAGCCCTCGAGCGCGTCGGGCTCAAGGATCGAATGATGCATCGCCCGAGCGAGATGTCCGGCGGTCAACGGCAGCGAGTTGCCGTTGCGCGCGCGCTCGTCACCGACCCGAGCATTTTGTTGGCCGACGAGCCCACCGGCAATCTGGACTCGACCACGAGCCGCGACATCATGGGTTTGTTCGGCGAGCTGCACGGCGCCGGCCACACGATCGTGCTCGTTACGCACGAAGCTGACATCGCGAAGCACGCTCGCCGTGCCATTCACCTTCACGACGGCATGATCGCCGAAGATTCCCTCGTCGAGCAGATTCACTGACCATGCGCACCGTCTTCCTCGTCGTCCCGACCCTGGCGCTCCTCGGCTGCGAGGCGGACGTCGAGTCCGTTGCGCCGCTCTACGACACGGCGCCGGTCGAGACGCGCGACATCGAGGTGACGGTGGACGCCGCCGGCGTTATCGAGCCCGAATCCACCGTCGAGGTGAAGTCGAAAGCCTCCGGCGAGGTGCTCGCCGTGCACGGCGATACCGGAGACGTCGTGCAGGCGGGGCACTTGCTCGTGGAGATCGACAAGCGCACGCCGCGCAATCGCCTCGCCGAAACGGAAGCCGCGCTCGTCGCCTCGCGCGCGCGGCGGCAGATCGCCGAGACGCAGATGCAGCGAGCCGACGACCCTATTCAAGAGCAAGACGCTCACGCAGGCGGAATACGAGCAGACGCAGCTCGAGTTCGCGAACGCGGAGTCGCAGGTCGTGAGCACGCAGGTGGCGGTCGAGAACGCCCGCATCACGCTCGAAGACACGGACGTGCGCGCGCCGATCACCGGCACGATCATCGAGAAGGCCGTCGAGCCCGGCATCGTGATCACATCGCCGACGCAGGCCGTGTCGGGCGGCACCGTGCTCATGAAGATGGCCGACTTGAGCTCCGTGCAAGTGCGCACGCGCGTGGATGAAACCGACATCGGCAAGATCATGCCCGGCATGCCGACTCGCGTGACCGTGGCCGCTTATCCGAACCAACCGTTCGACGGCGAGGTGCTCAAGATCGAGCCGCAGGCGATCGTCGAGCAGAACGTCACGATGTTCTCGGTGCTGATCACGATCGCGAACCGCGCCGGCCTGCTCAAGCCCGGCATGAATGCCGAGGTGCAGATCAAGATCGCGAGCCGCGTAGGCGTGGCCGCCGTGCCGACGACCGCGCTGCGCGCGGAGAGCGACATCGATCTCACGGCTGTGATGCTCGGCGTCGACGCGGCGACGCTGCGTAGCCAGCTCCAGCCGCCGGCGCCATCGGGCGGGGCGCTGGCCGCGGCTCCTTCCTCGGGCACGCTCTCGCTCAACGGCCGCGAGATCAAGCTGCCGGAGGGCGTTGACCCGCAGCAGATCGGCGCAATCATGGCCAAACGGCGCAGCGGCGGAGAGCTCACCGAGGAGGAGCGCGCGCTCATGCGTCGCGTGATGCAGCAGGCTGGCGGTTTCACGGCCGGCGGCGGTCCCGGAGCAGGCTCCGGCGGTGCGCGTACCGGCGGGCAAGGCGCACGGTCGGGCGGCGCGCGCGGCGGATTCGCGCCGCCTCCCGGCGGAGCGGGTTTCATCGGCCCCGGCGGACCCGCGTTCCTGTTCGGCGGCGGCAACTCGGCGCCAGCCGCACGCCCCGAGAGCGTGCTCGACTACCAGTTCGGCGGCGACTACTGGGTCGTCGTGCTGCGCGACGATCAGCCCGTGCCTGTGCCCGTGCGCGCGGGTCTCACCGACCTCGAGTACAGCGAGATCGTGTCGGGCTTGAATGCAGACGATCGCGTGTTGCTCTTGCCGAGCACGAGCCTGTACGAGCAGCAGGAGCGGCTGCAGCAATTCATCTCCGAGCGCTTCGGCTCGACGACGCCGTTCTCGCAGCAGCGCCCGCAACTGCCGCGCCAATTTCGTTGAGCGCGCCGGCCGCCGCAGGTCCGCGCGAGCGGCGCTTCGATCTTCCGGGGCTCACGCTCGCCGCAAGCGAATGGGGCAGCTCGGCGGGACGTGCCGCTCCTCGCGGTTCACGGTTGGTTGGATAACGCGGGCAGCTTCGACCTGCTCGCGCCGCTGCTCTCCGGCTGCAACGTGATTGCGCTCGATCTCGCCGGGCATGGGTATAGCGATTCGCGCTCTCCGGACGCGTCGTATCTTCTGTGGCAAGACGTCGGCGATCTGGTCGACGTGGCCGACCAGCTCGTGTGGCCGCGCTTCAACTTGCTCGGCCATTCGCGCGGTGCGGCGATCTCGATGCTGCTCGCGGCGACGTTCCCCGAGCGTGTGGACAAGCTGATCATGCTCGAAGGCGGCGTACCGGTGGTCGGCACGGCTGCCGAGGCGCCGGACACATTGGCTCGAGCGCTGCTCGAGCGGCGGGCCCTGCTGAACAAGGCGGGCCGCGTGTTTACGGATCGGAATACCGCGATCGACGAGCGCGCCGCGGGATTCTCGAAGGTAAGCCGCGCGGCGGCGGAGGTTCTTGCGCGGCGCTCGTTGCGCCAAGTGCCCGGCGGCTTTCAGTGGCACGCGGACCAGCGCTTGAAAGGCACCTCGGAGACGAAGCTCACGGTCGAGGACGTGCGCGCGTTCGTCGAGCGGGTGCGGGCGCCGGCGCTCATGATTTTGGCCGAGGAGAGCCCGTTTCGAAACTGGAAGATCTACGAAGAGATGACCGCCTGGTTCGCGCGCCTCGAACGCGTGCGCTTGGCGGGCGGCCATCACATGCATCTCGAAGGCGTGGAGCAGGACATCGCCCGCCGCGTCCGGGCGTTCCTGGGCGTGGATCGCTAGACGCGGAGGATCCAGGATTGCCGCAGCCGAAAGCGAAGCTCCCCACGGCCTCGATCGTGAAGCGCGTGGATTTCACGCCGGACCACTTCAAGCTGTGGCTCGAGCCGCGCGAGCCTCTTGCGTTCGAGCCGGGCCAGTACTGCACGATCGGCGTCGACGGCATCGAGCGGCCGTACTCCATCGTCTCATCGCCTCGGGAACCGTTGATCGAGCTCTTCGTCGAGCTCATCTGGCCACCGAACGGCCAGCTCACGCCGTTGCTGCACAAGCTCCGCGTCGGGGATACCGTCACGATGAGGCCACGCGCGAAGGGCGTGTTCGTTTTGCGACCGGAATTCCGCCGGCACGTGATGGTGGCCACGGTGACCGGGGTCGCGCCGTTCGTCAGCATGCTGCGTCATGCGCTGGAAGCGCCGGCCGGCGACGCGTCGTTCTATGTGCTGGAGGGGGCGAGCTACGCGGATGAGTTCGGCTACGACGCCGAGCTCGGCGCGCTGGCCGCGGCGCATGCGAACGTGAAATTCGTCGCGACCTGCTCGCGTCCGACGGACCCGCGCAACGCATCGTGGCGCGGCGAAACCGGCCGCGTGAACGCAATCGTGGAACGTTATGTTCGCGACTGGGCGCTCGCGCCGGCCGAGACGTGCATCTACGCGTGCGGCAACCCGCAGATGATCGAGGACGTGAAGGCGCGCTTTGCGGACACCGGGTTTCAGGTCGAGTCGGAGCGGTTCTGGAAGGATTCGGTAAAGAAGCGGCGCCGCGACCCGCCATGACCGTTGAATGACGCACGACTGCGATGCCCTAGTCGTTGGCGCTGGGCACAATGGCCTGACGTGCGCCGCGTATCTCGCGCGTGCGGGCCTCAAGGTCACCGTGCTCGAGCGCCGGCCGATCGTCGGCGGCGCCGCCGTGACCGAGGAGTTTCATCCCGGCTTCCGCAACTCGGTGGCCGCATACACGGTCTCGCTGCTGAACCCGAAAGTCATTCGCGATCTCGATCTCGCGCGCCATGGGCTCAACGTGGTCGAGCGCGAGATCGGCAATTTTTTGCCCACGGCCGACGGGGGGTATTTGCGCGTCGGCGGCGGGCACACGCACGCGGACGTCGCGAAGTTCTCCGCGCGCGACGCGGCGCGGCTGGATGAGTACGCCGCGCGCCTGCAGGCGATCGCGGACGTGCTCCGGGAGCTCGCGCTGCAGACGCCGCCGAACGTCGTCGAGGGCGGCTGGCGGCGCGCGTTGCCGGAAGTCCTCCGCGCCCTCAAGCTCGGCGGTCGACTGACCAAGCTGAGCCTGCCGCTGCGCCGGCAACTGCTCGCGCTGTTCGGAAGCTCCGCCGGGGACTATCTCGACGGTTGGTTCGAGAGCGATCCGATCAAAGCCGTGTTCGGCTTCGACGGCGTCGTCGGCAACTATGCGAGCCCGTACTCGCCGGGCTCCGCCTACGTGCTGCTGCATCACGCGTTCGGCAGCGTCAACGGCAAGCCGGGCATCTGGGGCCACGCGATGGGCGGCATGGGCGCGATCACGCAGGCGCTCGCAAAATCTGCCGCGGCGCACGGCGCGGATATTCGCGTTAACGCGGCCGTCACCTCGATCAGCGTGGAGAGCGGGCGCGCGGTCGGCGCCGTCACGGAAGCGGGCGAGGTGTTTCGTGCGCGCGCCGTGATCTCGAATCTGAATCCGAAGCTGCTGTATCTACAGCTCCTCGATCCGGCCGTGCTGCAGCCCGAGTTTCGCGAGCACATCGAGCGCTGGCGTTGCGCGTCGGGCACGTTTCGCATGAACGTGGCGCTTGCCGAGCTGCCGGATTTCACGTGCCTGCCCGGCAAGACTCGGGCACCGCATCACACGGCCGGCATCATCATCGCGCCGACGCTCGCGTACATGGAGCGCGCCTATTTCGACGCGCGCACGCACGGCTGGTCGCAGCGCCCGATCATCGAGCTCGTGATCCCGTCGACGCTCGACGACAGTCTCGCGCCGCCGGGCCGCCACGTCGCGAGCCTATTCTGCCAACACGCCGCGCCGCAGCTGCCCGATGGCGCGTCATGGGATGCGCAGCGCGAGCGCGTCGCGGATTTGATGATCGACACCGTGAACGACTACGCGCCGAACTTCAAAGCCGCGGTGATCGCGCGCCAGGTGCTGAGCCCGCTCGATCTCGAGCGCACGTTCGGCTTGATCGGCGGCGACATCTTTCACGGCGCGCTCGCGCTCGACCAGCTGTTCAGCGCGCGGCCGATGCTCGGCCATGGCGACTATCGCGGCCCGCTGCCGGGCCTGTACATGTGCGGGTCGGGCACGCATCCGGGCGGCGGCGTCACGGGCGCGCCCGGACACAACGCGGCGCGCGAGGTGCTTGCAGACTTGCGCAGAATTGAGGTGACCGGGTTGTCTAACGACAGGACGATGGATTCGATGGTCAGTCGCCGCGAATCTTGCTCAACGCTTCTGCGAAACGCGGCTCCTTCAGCAAAGGGTCGTTCGTGAAATTCATTCTCAGGTTCATGAGCGCGTAGAAGCCCTCGTCGATTTCGTGGTTTCGCACTTTCTCGGCTGCCACTCCGAGCCATTCGAGCGCTTTCTCGTTGTCGCCGATGGCGATACTCATCATCGCCCTGGTCCCCGCACCCAGAGTCAGATTAGCCGAGAGCGCGACGAGGTCGCGGTGAAATCGCTCGGCTTCGGCGCGACGGTTCAAGCGATGATAGGCGTACGCGAACTCCGACCAATAAGCGATGTTCACGTCTCCGCCGAGGATCCGCTCGCTAAACGCGAGCCGGGCCAGTGCCTCGGCGTCGTTGCCACGAGCGATTTCCATGTATGCAAGCCAATTCGAGGCGAGAGGGCCCGTGGGAACTCAGCTCTTGCGCCTTCTGCAAGTGGGCTACCGCAGTATCGAAGTCATGGACGTACCCATGCAGAATACCGAGAAGCTGATAGCCGATGGCGTCGTTGGCGTCGAATTGCAGAGCGCGTTCTACATAGGCGAATGCCTTCGTCAGCGTCGCCCATATAGGCGGTTAGAAGCGCGTACTGAAGCATCGGGTTAAAAAACCCGCGTGCCATGTCTGCCGTCCCGCGGAACTGGTCTCGCGATTCCGTCCAGCGCCAAGTGTAATAAGTCGAGCGTTCCGAGCGCTGCTTGTGCTTGCGGGTCATTCGGATCCGCGTCGAGCGCTCGCTCCAGCTTCCGCCCGTAACTGGCGCTCGCGCTCCACTGCGGGCTGAATGCCGGAAGGCCTGGTTGCGGCTGTGCCATCTACGAGGATGAGTACCTGGTCTAGGACCTTCGCACTCCGCGCCCCGGCAAAGTCAGGATCTAGCTCCAATGCTCTGTCGCGCAGCAGCAGTCCCTGTCGGATAGATTCCGGTGATTGCACGGCCATCAGCGCTCGCGATTGGAGATAGAGCCGATACGCCTCCGGTGAGCTCGTGAGCGGTCGCTCGATCTGCTGCTGCTCGGCCGACGAGAATTCCGCGCCCACGGCGTTCGCGATATTCATTGCGATATCGGCTTGGATTGCGAAGATGTCTTCGAACCCACGCTCGTAGACATCCGACCAAAGCGGTCGCGTGCTCGGTGCATCGATGAGCTCTGCCGAAATGCGCACGCGGTCGTTCGCGTAGCGGACGCTGCAGTCCATGATCGCCTGAACGCGCAGCTCGGCAGCAATCTGAGAAATACTGAGATCGCTTTCGGCGTAGCGTAGGACCGCCCGACGAGGAATCGGGTTGAGATTTTGCAGCTTCGCAAGCTGGAGAAGGATTTCCTCATGGATGCCGGCGGCGAAATAGGCGTCCGCAGGATTCGGGCTCTGATTTGCGCACGGCAGCACAGCGACCGAGTTCGGGAGCAGCGTGGCCGCGGGACTGGAGGCGCCGGGTGCCGCTTCTGAGCCCGCGCCGGATACTGCTGGCGGGGTTGCTACGCCGGTCCGCTCTTGCAGACGGGGGCCGCAGCGTGCTCTTCGGCCGGACGCAGCGCAGCTGTGAAGAAAGACACCGCCGATCAGCATTAGCAAGGAGATGATCGCGAGCTCGCCCGCGCTGATTCGATTCAACCCGCGATGGCCGTGATACCACGCGAGCGTCAACGCGATCGGAAAACCGGCGATCAGGGCCACCATGACGACGCGCCCGGCGAGGTCCGGCCAATGGAAGGCGTGGCCGACGAGCTCCGCTCCGTGCGCGACCGCGAGCGCCGCGCCGAGGTAAGCCACGCCCCACTGGATGATTTTGTGCTCGAGGACCCGCGACCAGAAACGGTCTGCGGTTGCGCCCGTCACCCCTTCCGGCGGTGGCGGCGTCTCATCGAGCCCTGGCTGTGGTCCTCCCATACAAGACTCTTCGATGCGCTATCGCGAGCACGCGAGACGGACGCCAGTCTGAACACCCAATCCCACATCGGGCGACGGATGATAGTAGCGTTCCCGCGCGCCAAAAGTCACCAAGCGGCGGGAAAACGTCAGGCTAGCGTGACTTCGCCGACTTCCGCCGTTTCGCAGACTTCCGCGGTTTCGGCGACTTCCGCGCGGTGCGCGACTTCGGCCGCTTCCGCGACTTCGGCGCTGCTCTCGCGACGCGTGCCGCGGCAAGCGCCTTAGCGGTATCGTAGAGCTCGAAGAACTCGGCGATTCGCGAGTCCCTCATTCTGATGATATCGATCTTCGGAGTGTCGAGCGTCGCGCCGGTCTTTCTGTTTTTCCATCCACAACGTCCGACCATGACGACTCGGTCGCCCTGTGCGATGAACTCGTCGACGGTGTAATAGTTCATCGCCCACTGACTTCCGAGCTCCGCAAAGTAGCGCTGCACAGCAGCCTTGTTGTTGCATTCGCCCGTAAATTCCATGCCTGCCGCGCCGTCCGCAATGGAGCGCCATTTCACGTCGTCGGCGATGAGATCCAGCCAGTGGGCGACGCTGTCCGCCTTGGTGTCGTTCCAGAGCGCGTAAGCGCGACGCAGAATCTCGACATTTTCTTGTTCGGACATTGGTTTCTCCTTGAAGCGGGCTACGGGGCCGCGCAGCGGAAGCTGTCGGCGCGATCGGTGCTGCCGCGGCCGTCGTAGACAGCGACTTGCGGATACGGGCACAGCGGCCGCGTGCGCGTGATTCCCCCGTTCTCGCGGTGCGCCGCGGCGATCCGCTCCGGCGGCTTGCCGGTGGCGACCCACTGATCGAGCGCCCGGACCGCGTCGAACTCGTCGGTGCCGACGCCGCCGCGGCAATGATTCATGCCGGGCACCATGAACAGGCGCACGGAGTTGCGCTCCGCGGGCGATGCCGCGGCGACCACCCGCTCGTAGTAGCCGACCGTGCCGCCGGGCGGAATCCCAGGATCGTTCCAGCCGTGATAGAGCAAGAGCTTGCCGCCGCGCTCGAAGAAAGGAGTCAGGTCCGTCTCGATCGAGTTCATGATCGGCCCGATCGCGCGGACTGCCGTCGGCACGTCGGCGTCGATGTCGAAGCGCCGATAGTCCCAGCTCGAATCGGCGAACACGAGGTATTGATACGTCTCCACCGCGAGCGCAGGCGGCTGGGGCCCGATCCGCGTTTCCCAGCCGAGCTCGCTGCCGCGCGAATAGCCCGGAAAGATCGAGCGGCCCGAGGTGCGCTCACGCGGGCCTGCGTAGATCATCGCGACCGTCTCGGCTTGCGCGGCGGACAGGCACTCCTCCGAGTTGCCGGAGCCGCAGACGAGCGACTTGGGATCGAAGTCGCAGCGCCGCGGATCCTCGAGCACGCCGTCCGCGACGCCGTCGAGCGTGTCGCAGGCGGCGACGGCGGCACGATTCGCTACCGCTAGCGCCGCGGCGTTCAGCGCTCCGCCCTCGCGCGAGCCGACAAGCGCGGTCCAGATCTGCGTGGCTTGGAGATGCGTGGGATGATTCGCGGGCGCACCGGCGATGATGCCGTCGTAGTCGTTCGGGTACCGCTGCGCCTCGGCCAAGGCTTGCCGGCCTCCCGTGGAGCAACCGTTGAAGTACGCGGCTTCGGGCGCGCGTTCGTAGAACGCCGCTGTCAGTGCCTTCGCGGCGACGGTCATCTCGTGGACGGCGCGATGCGCGAAATCGACGAGCTTCTCCGGATGGCCGACGACGAAGGTCGCGTCCCGCTCCGTGTGCCCGGTGTCCGTGCTCGCGGCTGCGTAGCGATTCGCGACCGCGGTCGCAAGCGCCGAGTAGCTGATCGTCCCGGCCCAAGCACCGTTGCCGACGGATTGCAGCTTGCCGTTCCACCCGGCCGCGGGGAGCCAGACTTCGAGGTTGATCGCGGAGTCGCTCGTGGGCCGTGCGATAGCGATCACGCGGCAGAACTCCGGCAAGGTCACGAACACGGCGTTCGCTTGCTCGTTGCCGGGCACGGTAAAGCGGCCTGCGCCGATCGTCTCCGCGACGCTGATTTCCGTGTGCGGGATCGCAACCTGGCTCAAGCTCGCGCACGTAGCGGCGTTCGTTTTCTCGCTCGGCCAACCGAATGCGACCGCGAGCACCACCGCTGCGGTGGTTGTCGTGTTTTTCATCGAACCCCCCTAGGACGACGGCTCAACTCTAACCGAAAAGCCCAGCTCGTGCGGCGCACGCGGCGGTGCTAGAGTCGAACGCCTCATCGGAGAGCGGGTCATGAAGATCTACACGGTTCAGAAGGGCAGCACGGGTATCGATGGCTTGAAACGCGGCGAGCGCGAGCGGCCTCAAGTGGGGCCCAACGAAGTGCTCGTGCGTGTACGCGCGGCGTCCCTGAATTTTCGCGATCTCGCGATCGTGAACGGCAAGTACATACGGGGGCCGCTCGCGAAGGACACGATTCCGCTGTCCGACGGCGCCGGCGAGGTAGCGGCGATCGGCACGCTCGTTAAGCAGTTCGCGGTGGGCGACCGCGTCGTCGCCACGTTCACGCAAGGCCAACCGCCCGCGGCACTCGGCTCGCCGCTCGACGGCATGCTGACGGAATACGCCGCGTTCGAGCCCTCGGGGCTGCTGCACATCCCCGCGCATCTGTCGTTCGAGGAGGCCGCGACGCTGCCGTGCGCGGGCGTTACCGCGTGGAATGCGTTGATGTGGGGCAAGACGGTGCGGGCCGGCGAGACCGTGGTCACGCTCGGTACGGGCGGCGTCTCGATCTTCGCTTTGCAGCTCGGAAAAATGGCCGGCGCACGCGTGATCATCACCTCATCGAGCGACGACAAACTTGCGCGAGCAAAGTCCCTCGGTGCGGCTCACGGCATCAACTACAAGCGCCACCCGGATTGGGAAAAACAAGTGCTCGAGCTTACGGGCGGGCTCGGCGCCGAAAAGGTCGTCGATCTCGGCGGCGCGGGCACGCTTACCGCACTCGTATCAAGCGGTCGGTCCGGGCGGCGAGGTGCTCGTCATCGGCGTGATGACGCGGCCCGAAGGTGACTTGAGCCCTTATCCGTTGATGCCGAAAGCGGCGACCTTGCGCGGAATCTTCGTCGGGGGTCGTGAGCACTTCGAAGGTTTGCTCAAAGCCGTCGAGGTCAACGAGCTGCACCCGATCATCGACGAGGTATTCGATTTCGAGTCCGCGCCGCGGGCCTACGAGCACATGAAAGCGGCGAAGCACTTCGGCAAGATCGTGATCACGATCTGAAAACGGGGTCGGGTACCGATTTCCGCCAACGCCGCTCACTCAACCGACGTTCTAGCGGAAATCGGTACCCGACCCCGTTTTCATGCGACCACGAGATTGCGGCCGCGGTTCTTGGCCGCGTACAGGTGCAAGTCGGCCCGGCTCACCAATCCGTCCGGCGACGGGTCGGAACGGTACTCGGCGATGCCGAAGCTGATCGTGACGCCGAACGCGAGTCCGAGTTGCGCCCAGTTCCCGCCCTCGACGTCGGCCCGCAGCTCCTCGCACAGCATTCGTGCTTCGCGCAGCTCCGTATGTGGGAAGCAGATCAGAAATTCCTCGCCGCCGTAGCGCGCAATCACGTCGGTCTTCCGGCAACGTTCGCGCAGGATCGCGGCAACACGTCGCAGCACCGCATCCCCGGTCGCGTGCGAGTGCAGATCGTTGACCTGCTTGAACAAGTCGATGTCGGCCAACGCGATCGTGAAATGGTGCCGATGCCGCCTACAGCTCTCGAGCTCCCGCCCGAGGTAATCGTCCGCATAGCGCCGGTTGAATAGTCCCGTCAGGTTGTCCCGCGTCGCCTGCAGCTCGAGCTCGAGCGTTTTCTGCTGGAGACTTCGAGTGCGCTCCGCGACGATCAGCTCGAGCTTGTGGCGCATGTCCGCAAATTGGCGCAGAGCGAGCATGCCGACGGTTAGCACCGCGAGCAGCAGCGCGAAGACGCTCGTCTGCAGGTTGTTGTAGATCAGCGCGACGAGCACGGCCGCAGCACCGGAGCCGAGCTCGAGCGCATAGGAAAATGCGCTGAAGAACCGCGACAGATCGCGGCGGCCGAGCGCGAGCAGGCCGAGCATGCCGGCGTCGTTCAGGAGCTGCATGCCCAGCACCAGCACGATGAGCATCGCGACGGACCAGCCGGTCAGGGTTGCGAGCGGGACCGGGCCGCCGAGCGCGACGTACGCCGAGCCTGCGATCAGCACGATTAGCGTCATCAGCCCCGAGTTGTTGAGTGCGGCATAGATCACGTTGCGAAAGGGCACGCCTTTCCAGAGCCGATGCCACGGATAAATGAACGACGCGAGCCCGTTTATCAATGCGGCCTCTACCGGCCCGAGCACGAGGATGCTGGCGATTTGCGCCACGCGATCGAACGAGTAATAGCCGAGATTCGGATGCTCATAGCCGATGCTGATCGTGAGCAAGCCAAAGGCCAAGAAGAACAACGCTTCGGCGATACCAGGAGCGTCGTACGGTAGCGCGTCTCCCCGTGCGAGCACGAAACCGAGCACGCCGGCGGCCAACCCGAATAGCGTGATTGCATAGGCGCACTCCGCGCGATTCCAGCGATCGCTAGTGGCGGCAGGGGCCGATTCGGGGCGTGTATCCACGCGGGCGACCATAACACGCTCCCGCGGCCATCCGACGCGAACTGGGTCAGGAAACGGCTCGCTGCGCGGGTTCCAGGGACGGCTGAGATAAACTCACCAACATATGACAACGGTGTTCGCGCAATGATCCCACCCCCCCGAAATGCACTCGCTGCCTCCCGGTTGGTCCGGACAATTTTGGTCGCCGCCTTGGTGCTGTCGTTCGCGAGCGGATGCGACGCGCCCGGCTCGAGCAGCGAGGCGCCCGCGGCCGAAAAGCGTCCCAAAGAGATCGTCCAACAGTCGAAGACTCGGATCGACAACTATGCGTGGCTGAAAGACGACAACTGGCAGGCCGTGCTGCGCGATCCAAGCGTGCTCAAGCCGGACATTCGCGCCTACTTGCTCGCCGAGCTCGAGTATTACAACACGATGACGGCGGGCGAAGCGCAGTTGCGCGAGGCCTTGCGTCAGGAAATGCGCGGCCGAATCAAAGAAAACGACTCGTCGGTTCCCGCGAAGGATGGACCGTACGAGTACTACACGCGCTATCGCGACGGCGGGCAGTATCCGATTTTCGTGCGCGCGCCTTCGGGCGGCGGCGAGGAGGACGTCTTGTTCGACGGCGACGCGGAAAGCCACGGCGCCGCGTTCTTCGCCGTAGCCGCCGTCGAGCACAGCCCGAGCCACGCGCTGATCGCGTATGCCGTCGATCGGCTCGGCTCCGAGTACTACGACATCCGCTTCCGCAGCACCGCCGACGACACGGAGCTCGACGAGACGCTAGACGAGCACGTCCGGGGACATCATTTGGGCGAGCGATTCCGGATCGATCGTCTACGTGGAGCGCGACGACAATCAGCGGCCGAAGCGCGTCAAGCGTCACGTGCTGGGAACCGAGCAGGCGGCGGACGCCGTCCTCTACGAGGAACCCGACGACGGCATGTTCGTCCGCGCCTACAAGAGCCGCAGCGGCGCCTACATCTTCATCGAGATCGCGAACGAGGTGACGAGCGAAGTGCGCTGGCTGCCGGCGGCCGATACCGCCGCGGCGCCTGTCTTGATTGCGCCGCGGATCGAGCAGCAGCTCTACACCGTGGAGCATCACGGCGACGAGTTCTTCATCGTCACGAACACCGACGGCGCGGTCGACTTCAAGATCGTGCGCGCGCCGATCGAGCGATCTGGGCGCGAATCGTGGAGCGAGTTTCTTCCTCACGAGCCCGGCACGCAGATCCTCTCGTTCGCGCCGTACGCGCAGTTCAACGTGCGCCTCACGAACGAGAACGCGCTGCCGAGCATCGTGATCGCAGACTACGAAGGCAACGAGCACGAGATCGCGTTCGACCAAGGCGTTTATGCCCTCGACGTCGACGCGGGCTACGAGTATGCGACGGTCGTCACGCGCTTCACTTACGAATCGCCGTCGCAGCCCCGCCAAACCTTCGACTACGATGTAGCGACCGGCGAGCGCACTTTGCGCAAGACGCGCGAAATCCCGAGCGGACACAATCCCGGCCTCTACGTCGTCGAGCGAATCACGGCGCTTGCCGCGGACGGCGCGGAAATCCCGGTGACGATCTTGCGGCTCGCGACGACGCCGGTGGACGGTACCGCGCCGGTCGTGCTCTACGGTTACGGTAGCTACGGCATCAGCACGCCGGCGGATTTCGACGCCAACGTGCTGTCTATCGTGGACCGCGGCGTCACCTACGCGATCGCGCACGTGCGCGGCGGTGGTGACCGTGGGCGCCAGTGGTACCTCGACGGCAAGCTCGACAAGAAGATCAACACCTTCACCGACTTCGTTGCTGTTGCGCAGATGCTCGTGGCGCGCGGCTATGCGGCGCCAAAACGCATCGTGATCTCGGGCCGGTCCGCGGGCGGGCTCTTGGTCGGCGCCGCAGTGAATCTACGTCCGGAGCTCTTCGCCGGCGTGATTGCCGGCGTGCCGTTCGTCGACGCGTTGAACACGATGTCGGACGAGAGCCTGCCGTTGACGCCACCGGAGTGGCCGGAGTGGGGAGATCCGATCCGAACGAGCGAAGGCTACGACTGGATCATGGCGTACTCGCCGTACGACAACATCAAGAAGGGCGTGGCGTATCCCCAAATTCTCGCGACCGGCGGGCTCGCGGATTACCGCGTCACCTACTGGGAGCCCGCCAAATGGATCGCTCGTCTGCGTGACGAGGCCGCGGGCGGCCCGTTTCTATTGCGGATGAACATGGAGGCCGGTCACCGCGGTGCGGCCGCACGTTTCGAGGCGATCGACGAGGAGGCGCATCTCTCGGCGTTCGCGCTCAAAGTGCTCGGCGTGGCGGAGGCTCAACCCGTGCGCCACACGCCGCAACGATGATCAGGATCTCTCGACGCGAATCGTGTAGTCGGACCACTCTTTGATCTTGCCATTCTGGACGAAGAACACGCCGACGCCTTCCCAGGTGAGCGGCCGTGTTTTCGACTCGAAGCGGTCGACTCTGTGGTTCACGACGAGCGGTCCCTTCGCGAACGTTTCGACGATGCGAAACTCGATTGCGTCCGAGGTGTCGACCCACGGCTGCATCTGCGCGATCAGCGCCGCGTGCCCGATCGCGGGCGGAGTCGTCTCGGTCATTCGGTAGGCGCTGTCGTCGGTCATGAGCGCCGTCACTTTCGTGAGATCGCGCGTCGACCACGCGGCGCAGAAGTCCTCGACGACTTTCACGTTGGCGCGCTCCGACTCGCTCAATTCCGCGGCCGCCGAGTTGCCGGGAGCGGTCAAGCTTCCGAGAATGGCGAGGCCCGAGCCCGCCAAGAACGTCCGCCGCGCGAGTATTGCATCCGTCATCGTGTTCCCCCTTAGTTAGGCTCTCGCAAACGCAATGCTGCGCCTCGAGCTTCAACGTTTCCACAGCTGGTCCGTGGCAATGCGAGCACCCGCCGCCAGGGACTCAAGCTTCGCCCACTGGATCGATGGATGGACGCGCCGCACGAACGGCCCTTGCGCAAAACCGCAATCACTGCCGGCGATCACGTTGTCACGGCCCACGACGTTCGCGAATCGAACGATGCGCTCCGCGATGAGCTCGGGATGCTCCACGACGTTCGTCTGGTGGCTGATCACGCCCGGGATCAGCTTCTTGCCCTCGGGCAGCTTCGCCGTCTCCCAGACGCGCCACTCGTGCTCGTGCCGCGCGTTGGCCGCTTCGATCGAATAGGCTCCAGCCGGCACGTCGAGGATCAGATCGACGATCTCGCGCAACGGCACGTCGCTCGTGTGCGGCCCATTCCAGCTGCCCCAGCAAATGTGATAGCGGATGCGATCTTGAGGTAATCCGCGCAGCGCGTGCTTCAGCGCGTCGACGCGGATGCGCGCCCACTTGCGGAACTCCTCGGCGGTCGCGGGCGGCACCATGCGGTCGTACATGAACGGCAAATGCGCGTCGTCGATTTGCACGAACAAGCCGCTCTCGATGATCGTCTTGTATTCCTCGCGCAACGCCTCGGCGCCCGCGAACATGTACTCCTCGTCGCTCTTGTAGTGCTCGTTCGGCGACATCGCGAACGCGCTCGCCGGAGCCGCGACGGGCAGGAAGCCGGCAGACGCGCCCGCGCGGCTCATCGCGCTGCGCAGATTGTCGATGTCGCGCTTGAGCGCCGCGTGCCCCGTGTATTCGATCGGGCCGACGCACGGATAGACGCCTTCGAGATAGCCCTCCTTCGGCCACAGCTCGCTGTAGAAATCGGCGAACCGGCCGAAATCGCCGAACGCGACGCCGCCCTCGGTCGCGAGCTGCAGGCGCGGGCCGAAGCCCGAGAGCCGCTCGAGCACGTATTGCTCCCAACCGATGCCTTTGCCGAACTCACCGTCGCTGACGATGTCGACGCCGGCGGTCACCTGATCCGCCACCACCTTCGTGACCGAGTCGCGCAGCAACGGCAAATACTCGCGGTCGTCGCCGTCGCCGGCCAGGCGCCGGCGCAGTAGGGCGGCGAAGTCGTCGGGACGCACGAGGCTGCCGACGTGGGTGGTCAAGACTCGGTGAATGTCCGTGCTCATCTTCTTTCTCCGCTGGTGAGTTCATCGTGTAGAGTCAACGGCGTTACGAACTGCCTGACGCCGGAGGATCGACGATGCGGCAAGCGTTCAATGTCGTCATGCGGATCGTCAGTAGCCTTCTCGGCTTGTTGATGATCTTCATGGGCGCCGTCTGGATGATGCAGGGTCTCGGTGTCGGGCCCGCCGCGATCCTGCAGGGTTTCATGGTCAACGACATTCGCTGGACCGTCTACGGCGCGATCCTCGCACTCATTGGCATCGCCCAGATCGTCTGGAGCAACACGCGGCAGAGCCGCAGCTAACGGCCGCGCCGGTCCCGTCCCCACCTAGCACACCGCTCCCAAGCAAGTTCCGACCGAGGCCTGCTGGCCAACCGTCAAACCGCGGTGTCCCGCGGCGCGTCGATATTCTACGCCCTCTGGTTGACGTTCGTAAATTATACGTATTACAGTCGTCAATGAATCGGTCCGTTCGGATCGACGGCGCACAACGACAGTTTCCGATTCTTTCAGGGGGGAGATATGAACCGCAAAAACCGCCACGCCATCGGCGCGTTACTGGCAAGTTCCTTGTCTTCATTGAGCGCGACCGCTTGGGCGCAAGGAGGGCTCGAGGAGATCGTCGTTACGGCGACGCGGCGCGAGTTGAATCTTCAAGACGTCCCGATCTCGGTGGTGGCGATCACGGGGGAGGACCTCGAGATGCGAGGCCTGGATTCCTTGGAAAGGCTCAGCGCGACGGTGCCGAACCTCAACATCATCGGCGGCCTGGCGGGTCCGGGCACGACCTCGTTTACCGTTCGCGGCATTCCGCGCGTTGGCACCTATATCGATGGCGTTTGGCAGGTCGGGACCGGCGGGCTGGTGACGCGGAATCTCGTGGAGCTCGAGCGCGTCGAGGTTCTGCGCGGTCCCCAGGGCACGCTGTATGGCCGGGATTCGACGGGCGGTGCGATACGCCTGGTCACGAGAAGACCGGCCGAGGAGTTCGGCGCGCAAATCGGCGCCACCGTCGGCAGTCTCGACCGCCGCGATGTGAACCTCTCCATCGACGTGCCGTTCACCGACAAGCTCAGGAGCAAATGGACGGCGGCGAGCCTCGAGCGCGACGGCTACATTCAAAGCCTCACAGTGGATTACGACTACGGCCGAATCGACGACGAAGTGCTGCGCGGCGATCTCTTGTGGCTGCCCACGGAGAAGCTGACTTTCCGTTTCAACTATCAAAGCAATGAGAGCAGCCCGACGGAAGCGCGGATCCAATCCGCGGTATTCCCCGAGCTTTCGCAGACGTTTGGTATCGGCGCTGCGCCCGGCGCGGTGCGACTCGCGGCCGGCATCATTCAGTTTTATACGATCGCGGGGCAGCCGATCACCGCGCCGACGCAGCAAGCGGGTTACCCCGGAGGGCAGGTCGGACAATGGGAAACCCGGTCGGAAATCACGGTTCCCGATCAAATCGACGACGAGCAATTGGCGGTCGATATCACTTGGGAGCTCACGGACTCGTTGAGCCTCCAGTTCTTAACCGCCCGAGTGAATCAGCTGTCGATGCTCTACGTCGACTGGGACAACACGCAGTACAACGTCTTCAACGACATCTTCGGTAACGAGCTCGAGATGATCAGCCAAGAGATTCAGTTGTCTGGCACGACGGAGCGCGTGGACTGGGTGGCCGGTTCGTACTATTGGGAGCAGGAGACCGAAGGCCGCAATCCGAGCTACAGCATGGGCGAGTTCCAGCTCGGTGGGCCGCTGAGCACCGCGACCGTATACGGCTCTCCGCAGTGCACGAACGTGCCCGCCGGATTCTTGCCGTGCCAAGCGACGTTCGGAATCATCATGGGGCAACAGGCCGACGACCAGAACCTGGCCCGGCAGCGAGGTTGGGCTGTATTCGGCGAGGCCGTCATCCATCTCACGGATGCGCTGGATCTCACGGTCGGCTATCGCCATCACGATCAGACGAACCAAAGCTCGTCGCTCGCGGCGATCCCGGGAGTCACGGCGGCGAAGCCGCCGCGGTCGAACACCGCGTTCGGACCGGGCGACCCGTTCGCCGCAGTACGCGTCGGGTTCCTCGATTCGGCCTCGTTCGACGAGGGCACGAGCCGTCTTGCCGTGAACTACCAGTTCACCGACGACGATCATGGGTTACGTCGGCTACTCGGAAGGATTCAACTCGGGCGGCTTCGGCGTCGAGCAGCTTTCCTGCAAACGCCGCGTCTCGCCGTTCGAGCCGGAAGAATTGCAAAACTACGAGATCGGCCTGCGGTCCGACCTGCGCGACGGTCTGCTGCGGTTCAACGCGACGATGTTCCATACGCAAGTGGGACAACATCCAGCTCGCCGGCGAGTCGATCGACGACTGCGTGAATCCGCCGGTGGTCGGCACCAATCTGCGCACGCAAAACGTGGCGTCGGCCGAAGCCGACGGCATGGAGTTCGAGCTCACGATCGCGCCGACCGAGAGCCTGTTGTTCAACGTGAACCTCGGCTTGCTCGACACTCAGTACGTCGGTATCACGACGCCGGTACCGGGTCTCACGCTCAACACCGAATTCAGTCAGGCGCCCGAAACGACGGGTAGCGTGGGACTCCAGCACACGGCCCGGCTCGACAATGGCGGGACTTCATTACGCGTTTGGACTACAACTTCTCCGATCAGTTTTGGCGCTCGCAGATCCCGAACTTCAGAACGGAGTACTACGGGCTGCCGGCGTCGTTTGACGAGGGCGGCGACTACGGGCTCGTGAATGCGCGTTTGACGTATGCGCCTGCCATGGCCGATTGGGAGATCGCCGTGTTCGGCACTAACCTGACTAACGAGTACTATTTGAACTCGGGCTTCTTCCACTCGCTGTGGGACATCGACTTTGCGACGGTCGGACGGCCACGCGAAGCCGGCGTCTCGCTCCGGGTCTTCTTCGACTAACGGCAGAGGTGTTCGTGGCAGCCGTTGCTTCGCTCGGATCGCGCTTCCTGCTCGTGGCGGCGCTGCTCGCGTGGCTCGCGGCTTGCTCTCAACCGCAGCCGGATCTCGGAGGACTTCAGGCCGACGAGATCAACTACAACTGGCACGTTCGCCCGATCCTTTCGGAGAACTGCTTCAAGTGTCACGGCCCCGATCCGGAGGCGCTCGAGGCGGGGTTGAGGCTCGACGACGGCGAGCTCGCCGTCGCCGAGCTGCCGGAAACGCGTGGGCTATACGCGATCGTGCCGGGCAGCCCGGAACGCAGCGAGCTGATTCGGCGCATCACGTCCTCCGACGTCGACGTGCGCATGCCGCCGGAGTCCGAGCACAAGCGTCTCACGGCCGTGCAGATCGGGATCTTGCAGCAGTGGATCGAGAACGGGGCGGAGTACCGGCCGCATTGGGCGTTCATCAAGCCCGAGCGGCCGACGGTTCCCTCGACGACGCTCCCGGATCGCGCGACGAACGAGATCGATCGCTTCGTGCTCGCGCGATTGGAGCGTGAAGGAATCGCTCCGTCGCCCGCTGCCGATAAGGAAACTCTGATCAGCCGCGTGCACCTCACCTTGACCGGCTTGCCGCCCACGCTCGAGGAAGTCGACGCGTTCGTCGCCGATGAGAGTCCCGATGCGTACGAGCGCCTCGTCGACCGTCTGCTCGCATCGCCCGCTTACGCCGAGCACATGGCCGGCTGGTGGATGGATCTGGCGCGCTGGAGCGAATCCGACGGCTTCCTCGACGATCACCACGACCGATTTCTATGGCCGTGGCGCGACTGGGCGATCGCGGCGTTTCAGAGCAACATGCCGTTCGACGAATTCGGCACGGAGCAGCTCGCCGGCGATCTGCTCCCGAACGCCACCAAGGAGCAGATTCTCGCGACCGCGTTCCTGCGCGTCGGCAAGCGCACGACGGAGAACGGTGCGATCGACGCCGAGTACAAAGCCGAATACATGATAGAGCGCACGGACAACGCGCTCGGCACTGCATTCCTGGGTCTCACGCTCGGCTGCGCGCGCTGCCACGACCACAAGTACGACCCGATCAGCCAGCACGACTACTACTCGCTCGGCGCGTTCTTCAACAGCAACGACGAGTGGGGCGTATACGCGCCGGGCTTCAGCGGCATCCAAGCCGGGCCGACCTTGCCGTGGCCCGATGGTGATACTGAATTGAAGATAGCGGCAGCGGCCGCGACGATCGGGGAACGCGAGGCCGAGCTCGAGCGCGCGCGCGCCGCCGCACGCGACGAGGCAGCCGCGACCGCGGCCGAGCTCGCGGCCGGACCGCCGGCACGCATCGCCGAGCTTCTCCGCTCGTCGATCTCCTCGGGGCTTGCCGCACACTACGCGTTCGAAGCCGCGCGTCCGGCGACGACGGCCGACCTGCCGGATCCGCGGCCGCCGCGGATACCGCCCGCAAGCCTCATCGAGTTCAGACGCAACCCGTTCGCCGGGCCGCCGCCTCCGGAAAACGAAACGGCGGAGGAGCGCCGGCAACGCGAGGCGTTCGCCCGGCTGCAGCGCGTGCCCCGCAACTACAACGCGGAAGGCTTGACGCTATCGCCCGCGCAGACGAAGGGCGTCGGGCCGGCCGTCATTCAAGCCCCGATTTTCCGCGACGGCGTCAAGGGGCAGGCGCTGTTCTTCGACGAGACGAACCGAGGGTTCCTCGGGCGCGACGTCGGCTGGTACGACCGCACTGACCCGTTCTCGATCGATTTCTGGTTCTACTCGGCGGAAGCGTACGAGAACGTTCCCGTCATCAATCATCTCGCCGAGCAGAATTCGGGGCGCACCGGTTACCGCCTCGACATCCGCGACGGCCGTCTCTGGCTGTCGCTCGCACACTCGCCGCCCGCGAACATGATCGCGGTGCAATCGGTCGAGCCGTTCCCAGTGGGCCAATGGACGCATATCGCGATCACCTACGACGGCTCGAGCCGTGCGGCGGGGCTCCACGTGTACTGGAACGGCGAGGCTGCGGCTATGCGCGTCGATCACGATTCGCTCACGCGCAGCATGCTGCCGTGGACCTCGGCGGACGTGTTCGATCCGTTTCTGGGGCTCGCGTTCGGCACGCGGTTTCGCGAGAAGGCTCCCGTCGGCAGCGGCCTCGACGAGCTCCGCGTATTCGATCGCGCGCTCACGCCGCTCGAGGTCGCGTTCCTCCACGACGAAAGTGCAGCTCTCGGCGCGGCGTCGCAAGAGAGTGTTGCGGCGTTGCTTCTCGCTACCGATGCGAAAGTCGTCGCGGCGTCCGACGCGCTCACCACCGCGCGCCGGGCGCACAACGAGCTCGTGACCGCCGTGCCGCAGGTGTTGGTGATGGGCGACGCGCCCGAGCCCGTGCCGACGTTCGTCTTGCAGCGCGGCGTTTACAGCGCTCCGGGCGAGCGCGTCACGCCGCGCGGCCTCACGAGCGCATTTGCCTGGGACGAATCGTTGCCGCAAAACCGCTTGGGACTCGCGCAATGGCTGTTCGATCCTAACCACCCGCTCACCGCCCGCGTGTTCGTCAATCGCATCTGGCGGATGCATTTCGGCCGCGGCATCGTCGAGACCGCTGAGGACTTCGGATCGCAGGGCTCGATTCCGACGCACCCGGAGCTGCTCGATTGGCTAGCCGTCCGATTCGTCGAGTCGGGTTGGGACGTCAAAGAGCTGCATCGGCTGATCGTGCTGTCGTCGACGTACCGGCAATCGTCGAATCTCACCGACGAGCTTCTCGCGCGCGATGCGAACAATGCGCTCTACGCTCGTGGGCCGCGTTTCCGAATGACCGCGGAGATGGTCCGCGATAGCGCGCTGGCAATGAGCGGTCTGCTCGTGAAGCAGGTGGGCGGCAAGAGCGTCAGGCCTTATCAACCCGAGGGCATCTGGAACTCGTTGAACAGCTTCTATAGCTATCCGCCGCCGGATAGCGTCCCCGCGGACGAGCATCACCGCCGCACGCTCTACACGTTCGTGAAGCGCAATGCTCCGCATCCTGCGATGAAAATCTTCGACTTCACGAATCGGACAGAGAGCATCGCGCGGCGACGCAGCTCGAATACGCCGCTGCAGGCGCTCGACTTGATGAACGACCCACAATACGTCGAGGCGTATCGAGCCCTCGCTCAGAAGGCGCTGCAATCCTCCGGCGATGAGTCGCAGCGGCTCGCGCTGCTCTATCGGCTTGCGACTCGTGCGACGCCGAGCACGGCGCATCTCGATCTACTGCGCAGCTATTACGAGGATCAACGCGCTGTGCTCGCGGGCAACGCAGAGAAGGCCGCGCAGCTTTTGTCGGCAGGCGTGACGGAGCCCGACCCGGCGCTTGACCCCGCGGCCCTCGCGGCGATGACGAACGTCGCGGCGTTGGTCATGAATTCACCGGACGCTTACACCGTTCGGTAAGGAAGGCCATGAAAAAGACGGATTGCTGCAACGTGGATCTCGCGCGGCGCTCGTTCATCTTGAGTGCCGGCGCGGGGCTCGGCGCACTTTCCCTATTGGACGTGCTCGGCCCGGGCGCGCTCGCTCAAGCTCCGGCGGGCGCGGCGTTGAGCGGCGGCACGCTCGCCGCCGGGCAGATTCCGGCGCGCGCGAAGCGCGTCATCATGCTGCACATGCTGGGCGCCATCTCGCACGTCGACACGTTCGACTACAAGCCGACGCTCGTGAAAATGCACGGCCAGGACATTCCGCCGTCAGTGCGCGAAACGCAGCGCTTGTCGACGATGTCGAACGGCCAATCCGCTTTTCCGATCGTCGGACCGTTGCGCCCGTTTCGGCAGCATGGCGAGAGCGGCGCCTGGGTGAGCGATTTCTTGCCCTATACCGGGGCGATTGCCGACGAGCTTTGCTTCGTGAAGAGCGTGCACACCGAGCACGTGAACCACGATCCGGCGTCGAAGTTTCTGCATACGGGATTCCAGCTCGCGGGCCGCCCTGCGGCCGGCGCCTGGGTCAGCTATGCGCTCGGCAGCGACAACCGCGACCTGCCGAATTTCGTCGTCATGAACTCGGGCATCTCGCAAGGCGTGCCGCAGGATGCGGCGATCTGGGGCCCGGGGTTCCTGCCGTCGCATCATCAGGGCGTCGAGTTTCGCGCCGCCGATGATCCGGTGTTGTACGTGAACAATCCGGATGGCCTCGACCGCACGGACCGGCGCGCATTGCTCGATTCGCTCAAGGTGCTCGCATCGTTGCAGCACGATGCGTCGCACGATCCGGAAATCCTTTCGCGAATCAGCCAATACGAGATGGCCTACCGGATGCAGGCATCCGTGCCCGAGGTTGCGGACATCTCCGACGAGCCCGAGCACGTGCTTGCGATGTACGGCCCCGACGTGCACAAGCCCGGCACGTTCGCCCGCAATTGCCTGATCGCGCGCCGCCTCGCGGAGCGCGGCGTGAAATACACGGTGTTGTTCGGCATGGGGTGGGATCATCATCTTGCGCTCAAGCAGAATTTCCCGATCCGCTGCGCGGAGATCGATCAGCCGAGCGCGGCGTTGGTCATGGATCTCAAGCAGCGCGGTCTGCTCGAGGACACGCTCGTGATGTTCGGCAGCGAGTTCGGCCGCACGCCGTTCGCGCAAGGGCAAATCGACAATCCGCTCGTGGGCCGCGATCATCACGGCGGCTGCTTCACGTGGTGGTTTGCGGGCGGCGGCGTCAAGGCGGGCTACGCCCATGGCGAGACCGACGAGTTCAGCTACAACGTCGTGAAGGACCCGGTGCACATCCACGATCTCAACGCGACCTTGCTGCACATTCTCGGGCTCGATCACGAACGGCTCACGTTCCGGTTCCAAGGGCGGGATTACCGTTTGACCGACGTGCACGGCGAAGTCGTGCACGCCATTCTGGCGTAGCGTCGGACGAGGACAAGGGCGCCGGCTACCGATGAGCGAATTTGTCTACTTCCTCGGACGTTTTCACGTCCTCGCGCTGCATTTGCCGATCGGCATCATCCTTGCGTCCGTCGCTGTGCAGTGGCTCGCGCGCAGCCCGCGCTACCGGCACCTCGCAGCCGCCCTGCCGTTCCTATGGGGCGCCGCGGCGGTCACGTCGATCGTCACCGTCGCGCTCGGCTATATGCATTTCGCCGAAGGCGGGTTCAGCGGACCCTCGGCGAGCGCGCACCGGCTGTACGGCACGAGCACCGCGGTCGTGGCGACCGTGGTGTGGCTAGTATCCTTGCAGGGTGCGGCCGTCTATCGGCGGATCGAGCTCGGCGGCGGCGTGCTGCTGCTCGTGCTCGTCACGCTGACGGGTCACTACGGCGGCAATCTGACGCACGGCGCGACATTCCTCGTCGAGTACGCGCCAGAACCGCTGCGCTCGCTTGCGGGCGCGGAGGCGCGGCGCGCGCGGGTCGCGAATCTCGCCGACGCCGATCCGTATCACGACGTGGTTCGGCCGATCTTGCAGGCGCGTTGCTCGAACTGCCACAACGACGACAAGCGCAACGCGGAATTCAGCATGGCGACCTACGAGTCGACGCTCGCCGGCGGGGAGACGGGCAGCGCGATCGTGCCAGGCAATGCCGCGGGCAGCGAGCTCTATCGTCGCATCTCGCTGGCGCACGACGACGAAGAGTTCATGCCCGCCGAAGGCAAGACGCCGCTCACGGCGGAGCAAACCGAAATCCTGCACTGGTGGATCGACGCCGGCGCGCCGGTCGACACGACGCTTGCGGCCGTCGGCGTCCCTCCCGAAGTGGAGCCGTTGCTCGCCGTCGAGCTCGGCCTCGCGGGTGCCGCACCGGTCGTGGCGGCGCCCGTCGCCGTGCCGGCCGATCCGCAGGCCGTCGGCGCGCTCTTCGACGCCGGGTTTCTGGCTCGGCCCGTTTCGCAGACCGATCCGCGCCTGATCGTTAGCGTCTATTCGCCCGGCGCGCAGCTCGGCGCCGAACAGCTCGCGGCGCTCGACAGCGCCGCCGAGCACATCGTCGAGCTGGACCTGCAGCGCTCGGGCCTCGAGGACGCAGCGCTCGTGGGGTTCGGCACTTTCCGCGAGCTCACGAAGTTGCGCCTGAGCCAGAATCGCTTGACCGACGCTGCCTTGAAAGCGCTCGCCGCGCTGCCGAAGCTCGAGTCGCTGAATCTGTATGGAAATCGCGCGATCACCGATGCCGGGCTGTCGGACTTGGCGCGCATCGCGACGTTGCGGCGCGTGTATCTGTGGGATACCGGCGTGTCGGCCGCGGGCTTGGAGGAGCTCGAGCGCCTGCGCCCGGATCTTGCCGTGCAGACCGCCACGGCTACGACGCTCACGGCGGCCGCCGAGCCCGCGAACTAGGACTTCTTGGAGTCGGGCTCGCCGCGCCGCTCGAGCATCTCGAGCAGGACTTTCTTCTCGAGCGACAGGCTGCCGACGAGCTGCTTCAAGTGCAGATTCTCGATCTCGAGCTGCTTCGTGCGGTTCTGCTCGGTGCGTCCAGCCGGCTCGCGGCCGTCCTTCCACGCGTAGACGACGGAGCTCGACGCGGCCTCTGTATCGACTCGGTCGCGGTGGGATTCGATGCTAGCGCTGCCCGCGCGCCGCCTCATCGGAAGCTCGCGGCTCTTCGGTGAGGACTCGATAGATCAGATCGACCTGAGTTTCGACGGACTTCGCCGAGCCGGACGGTACGCCCAGCAGGAGCTCGATGTAGTAAGGATAGACGAGGTTGCTCTGGACGATCGACGCGAACAAGGTCCCGAGCTCCTGCGGAGTGAAACTCTTCACGATGCCGAGCCGCACGACTTCTCTGTAATACGGCAACGCGAGATCGTCGAGGAGACGCTTGATCTGCGGCTTGATGATGTTGTGATAGCGCTCGCTGTCTGCGAAATACTCCTGGATCCAGATCTTGCGCAGCTGCGGCCGCTGCAGCATGTCGGTCAAAAGCAACCGCAGATGATTGTGGAACTGCTCGTAGATGTTGCCCGATGTCGTGAAGCCCAAGCCCTTGCCGGTTTCGAGGTAGCGCTCGAACAGGTAGTCGACCGTCGCGGACCAGAGCTCCTCTTTCGAGCCGAAGTAGTAGGTGATGAGCTGAAACGACACGCCGGCGCTGTCCGCGATCGCGCGGAGCGATGCGCCTTCGAACCCCTGCTCGGCGAATGCGTCCGTTGCCGCCTGCAGCAACCGCGCGCGGTTGCCGACGTCGGCGGCATTGCTGGGTTTCTGCGAGCTCATCTTGCGCCCGAGGATAGCAGGGGAGCCGCTGCGGCGCTAAGGCGTGCGTTGCGGAGCCGCAGGCGCGACGACGCCGTCGTCGCGCTCGGTCAGGACCTTGCCGTCCGGCAGCGTGATCGAAATGTATTGGCCGCCTTTTTCGTCGTTGCGCAGCGGGTAGAGAAGCACCGACACCTTGTCGCCGGGCTTCACCGTCGTCGAGCGCCAGCCGCGCCGCGCGAGCGAGCTCGCGGGATTCATTTCGACGCCCCAGGTGGCGACTTCGCCTTTCTCGTCCTTCACGTCCAGGTGAATCCACGAATGCGGCATGCTCCACTTGAAGTCCTTCACGACGCCCTCGATCCGCACCTCGCGGCTGCGATCGAAAACGACCGGGGAGTGATGCGCGAGCGCGTTCGCAGCGACCGCGAGCAACGCGAACATTCCGAGCGCAGCAATCTTCATTGGGACCTCCTCAGCGCACGAGCGATTCGGACGATGTCGCCGGCAGGTTTTCGTTCAGGTCCGGCAGGCACTCGACCTCCGTGATGTCGAGCTCTTCCTGGCGATTGAACCGCTTCGTCATTTTCCATTCGCCTTCCCAGCTCTTCGGATCCGTCATCGCGTACTCGATCTGCATCGTCGCGCCGTCCTCGATGAGCTTGATTCGCTCGACGATGTGCAGCTGGTCGCTCGCCGGAATGCTGGCCCCGCCTTGATCCATCCAATGGTGATGGCCCGGAAAATACACAGTATCCACGACGAGCGTGTCGCCTTCCCAGCGGCCGATCGACTCGCCGTTGAAGCTCGGAACGACGATCTCGGGATCGCTGTGCGCGCGGCCGTCGAGATAGATTATCCGCACGCTGTTCATGAACCCGCTCACCATGTAGATCGCGGTCGGAACTTGCAGCACGGCGAACGGCCAGACGCGCGTCATGATGAGCGGCATGCCGGGCGGCCAGCACTGGCCGATGTCGTCGCGGTAGAGCTTGTCTTCGGCGAGCGCTTTCTGCCCGGCGTCGTAATGCTGTTGCGCTTCGGGCGTGAGCTTGAAAGTCTCCGGCACGAATTTCCACGACGCGGGACCGCGCAGCTCGTGCTGCCAAGTGCCGGTGAGATCGAACGGCGCGCGCGGACGCGCTTTCGTGAGATTGGCGCGGGCGAGGGCGCCGAGCGGCGCTTGCTCACTCGACTCTTGCGCGCGCGCGGCGGAGGGCGCCGCATTCGCCACGAGACACAGCACGGCCATCGCAGCCGTCGCGATCTTCGTTGTCGTGGTGCTCATCGTCGCCCCCTCTCGATTCGCCGCGATCACTCTAACATTCCGCAAGACCTGCCAACATCGCGGAATCAGCATAGAGAAAAACAGCATTTGTGATCGAGAGCGCCTTTACGTATGGTGCGACTCGACACCTTGGCGCCGCGCGCACACCGACGCAGCGAACCCCCCTTCCCTGCATACGTTCGGCGTCGAGGTGTCACCACCTGCCACCCACGTCCGTCGCGCGCGCGGAATCTTATGGTTAAGCTCTTGCCGGAGGGGTGGAAAGCGTACGGCGCTTACGCAAGGGGGGACGACCTCGAGCAGGCTCCAGGGTTGACAAGCGACTCAACTCTTGGTCCATTTGCGGCGTTATGGCCGATAACAAACGCCGGACCACCGGCGATAACAAGGCCGATGACTCCTCGGCACACCATGGCAACGGCGCGGATGTTGCAGCCGCTACGGCGCCTTCGCGGCGCTGGATGCCACGCTGCCGCTGAACCGCGTGCTTGCGGACGCGTCGGACTACGCTGACGAGCTCGAGGACACGGTCGAGTTTCCGCGCGCTGAGGATCGCCGAATCTCGAGACCATCGCAGCGCCTGCGGACGTGGCCGCGCCAGACGGCACCGGATGCGCCGAGCGAGCGGGCCACGTTCTGGCTGAGTCATTTGGAAGGGGAGATGCAGCGCCTCCAGGGCAAATGGGAGGTGGTCGGCAGACGAGCTCAAGCTGCGCGAGACGCGGATCGAGCAGTTGCGAGCAGAAGCGGCCGAGCGTGATGCGGCCATCGCGGCGTTGAGGCACGAGATCGAGGAGCACGGAGCGACGAACGAGTCGCTCCAAGCGGAGCTCGCGCGTGCGACCGACCGGGTGTCGGAGCTCATCGCGGGATACGGCTCGCGGGCTCTCGAGCTGTCGCAACGAACGAGCGAGCTCGCGGAGGCCAACGCGGCAATCGAGGCGCTGCGGGATCACATCGCAGTTTCCGAGGCGTCGATCGCACAGCTCACGCACACGATCGAGCAAAGCCGGGTCGCGGCTCTGGAGACGGAGCGCCGCCTCGACGAGCAGATTCGCGTCCGGCAATGAGCTGCGCGCGACGATACAAGAGCTCGAGTCCTACATCGACGGCCGCAAGCAGAGCTGGTCGACGTTGAATTCGAAGATGGCCGAGTACCAGGACGGGCTTGCAACGCTCGAGCGCAGAGTCGCTCAGAAGGATGCGGAGCTCGCGGCGCGAGCGAGGGAGCAAGAGGCGCTCAAGGCAAAAATCGCCGACCTCGAACGCACCGGTGTCGAGCTTGCGGGGCGCCGCAAAGAGCGCGAGACGGCTTACGAGGAGCTCCAAGCCCGGCTCACGGAGCAAATCGCGTTGACGACCCAGCTTCGTTCGGAGCTTGCGAGCGCCGCGAAGGATGCGGAAGGCAAGCGTGCGGCGATCGAGGCGGACAGGAATCAGCTCGGTGCGCGCATTTTCGAGATGACGGCGAGTCTGCGAGAGCGCGACGATCAGATCGCGGGCCTGCAGACCAGGATCAGCACCGCCGAGCAGGCGATGAGTGACGCCGAAGAGCGAGCGGCAACGCAGGAGCTCAAATGCGCAGAAGCGACGACGCAGGTCGAGAACCTGCAGCGTGAGCTCGCGGCGCGCGCCGAGGTGGTGGTGCGCCTCGAAGCCGCCCTGAGCGCGCGGCAACAAGCGCTCGATCTGCTCGAGCGCAACGTGCAGCGTCTCGATCAGCTCGGGGCGAGCTTGGCCGGCCTCGACAACAAGTTCTCGTCGGTCGGCGCGGAAATCGTCGCGGCGAATCCAACAGCGGTTAACGGCCACAGTAACGGCAGCGTCAACGGCAACGGCGCGACGCAGCCGTCGGGCCGCAAGCTGATCGCGGTCGACGCCGCCACCCGCACGAGCTACGCGCTGCACAACGGCGAGATGACGATCGGCCGCGCGGCGAAAAACCACATCCGAATCGCGAGCCCGTTCATCAGCCGCGTGCACGCGCGCATCCGCATGCGCGACTCGGCGGCCATCATCGAAGACTTGGGGAGCAAGAACGGCGTGCTCGTGAACGACGCGCGAGTGGTACACCAGGCTGCGCTGCACAACGGCGACGTCATCAGCCTCGGGGGCACGCTCGAGCTGACCTACGTCGACCACGGATCGGCCCCGTCCACCCACTGAGCCTGAGGCCGCAACGGCCGCGTCCTGACCGGCCGGATCAACGGGGGCCGACCGCCGTCTAACTTTCGGCGCGTCTTCGTTCTCTTCCTGCCGCGCGCACACCGACGCCTCAAACTCCTTCCCTGCATCCGTTCGGCGTCGAGGTGTCGCCATTTGCCGACACGCCGGCGCCGCGGTTGACAAGCGACCAAACTCTTGGTTCATTGCGTGTGTTATGGCCGATAACAATTACGAGGCCGACGGCCCCTCGGCGAACCATGGCGACGGCGCGGATTTCGCAGCCGTTAACCGCGACCTTGCGGCGCCGGATGCTACGCCGCCGCTGAACGGCGTTCTTGACGACCCGTCGGACTGCGCCGACGAGCTCGCGGAAACGGGCGAGTTTCTGCCGCTCAAGATCGCCGAGCTCGAGATCCGCGCGCCGTCTGCGGACGTGGCCGTGCCGCCCGCACCCACCGAGCCGAGCGAGCGCGCCACGTTCTGGCTGAGTCACTTGGAAGGGGAGATTCAGCACCTCCAGGGCGAATGGGAAGTGGTCGCGGGCGAGCTCAAGCTGCGCGAGACGCGGATCGAGCAGTTGCGGGCAGAAGCGACCGAGCGCGATGCGGCCATCGCGGCGTTGAGGCACGAGGTCGAGGAGCACGCCGCGACAAACGAGTCCCTCGACGCCGCGCTCGCGCGCGCGACTGACCAAGTCTCGGAGCTCATCGCGGGACACGCTTCGCGGGCTCTCGAGCTGTCGCAACGAACGAGCGAGCTCGCGGAGGCCAACGCGCTGATCGAAGCGCTGCGGGATCAAACTGCGGTTCACGAAGCGTCAATCGCGCAGCTCACTCACACGATCGAGGAAAACCGGATCGCGGCTCTTGAGACGGAGCGGCGCCTCGCGGAGCAGAGCGCGTCCAGCAACGAGCTGCGCGCGACGATACAGGAGCTCGAGTCCTACATCGACGGCCGCCAGCAGAGCTGGTGCACGCTGAACGCGAAGGTGGCCGAGTACCAGGAGGGGCTCGCAACGCTCGAGCGCGGAGTAGCGCAGAAGGATGCGGAGCTCGCGGCGCAGGCCAAGGAGCAAGAGGCGCTCAAGGCGAAAATCGCCGACCTCGAACACGCCGGTGTGGAGTTCGCGGCACGCCAAAAAGAGCGCGAGACCGCTTACAAGGAGCTGCAAGCCCTTTTCACCGAGCAAATCGCTACGACGACGCAACTTCGTTCGGAGCTTATGAGCGTCGCGGAGGACGCGGAAGGCAAGCGTGCTGCGATCGAAGCGGACCGGGATCAGCTCGGCGCGCGCATTCTCGAGGTCACGGCGAACCTGCGAGACCGCGACGATCGGATCGCAAGCCTGGAGGCCGGGATCAGCGCCGCCGAGCAGGCGATGCGCGACGCCGAAGAGCACGCCGCAACGCACGAGCTCAAATTCGCAGAAGCGACGGCCGAGGCCGCGAATCTGCGGCGTGAGCTCGAGGCACGCGCCGAAGTGGTCGTGCGCCTCGAATTCGCCCTGAGTGCACGGCAACAAGCGCTCGACCTGCTCGAGCGCAACGTGCAGCGTCTCGATCAGCTCGGGGCGAGCTTAGCCGGCCTCGACAACAAATTCTCGTCAGCCAGCGCGGAGATCGTCGCGGCGAACCTGACGGCGGTCAACCGCAACGGGGGCGCTGACGGGAACGGCGGCACCAACAGCAACGGCGCGGCGTCGGGTCGCAAGCTGATTGCGGTCGACGGCGCCACCCGCAAGAGCTACGCGTTGCACGACGGTGAGATGACCATCGGTCGCTCGAGGCAGAGCGACATCCGGATCGCGAGCCCGCTCATCAGCCGCGTGCACGCGCGCATCAGCATGCACGACTCGGCGGCTACCATCGAAGACTTGGGGAGTAAGAACGGCGTCCTCGTGAACGACACGCGAGTGGCGCACCAGACTGCACTGCACGATGGCGATGTCATCAGCCTCGGCGGCACGCTCAAGCTGACTTTCGTCGATCACGATGGGCCGCCCCCACAGCCCGAGCCTGAGGCGGTGACGGCCGCGTCCTGACCGGCCGGATCAATGGGGCGGACGGGCGTCTACGCCCGGCGCTTCTTCGTTCTCTTCTTGGCCGCGCGGGCAGATCTTCCCACCTTTTTCTTCTTCGCGGGTTTCTTGGACGCCTTCCTAGCCGCCTTCTTGCGGCTGCGCGGCACGTTGAGCAAGGTCAAGTTCGGATCGGCCGCGATGGATTCCGCCTCTGGTATGCGGTGCTCGCGCCGCACGATATTGGTGCCTTGCACTAGCGACACCATCTTATACAGAGCGTGTCGGCGCGCCATGCCTTCGCGGCCCATGCCGCAATCCGAGGACAATACGAGGCGCTCGAGGGGGATGTACTTCAGCGCTAGCCGGATGTGAGCGGCGACTTCCTCGGGGCGCTCCACCTGCAGCGAGTGATGATCGATCACGCCGATCGCGATCTTCATCCGCGTGATTTCCTTGCCGATTGCCTCGAGATCGATGCCGCCGGAGCTGCACGATTCGAATGTGATCACATCCGCGTCGACCTTGTTCAGGACCTTGAGCGCGGGCTTGTAGCTTTGCACTTGCGCGAACATGCGCTGCTGCGACGGGTTGCCCCAGCACGTATGGCACCAAACCTCGGTCTTGCGCCGCAGACCGCGCACCGTGTTGTTGAAGACCTCGAGCATGAACTCGGGATTGATCACGGCGTCGACGATGCCGCGCGCGGCCAGCAGGTGAATCTGCGGCTCCTCCATTTGGATGACCGGGCAACCGGCGTCGGCGAGCGTGTGCAACTCCTCGTTGAACGCGTCGCTGATTGCCCAGATTCGTTCGCGAATGTCCTTGTAGTGGAAGTCCTGCACGGCGAACGCGACGAGCTCCGGCGTCACCGTGCCGAACTTCACCGGCTTGCTGGTCATGCGCTGTGCGGCTTTCCACATCGCCGCGTACTGCATCTGGCCGCGTCCGACCGGGCCCACGATGCTCGGCATGAGCCGCGCCTCGATGTAGTCATGGAGAATATGGCCGCGCGGGAACCCGATCCCGCCGCCGCCGACCGGGGCGAGCTTCGGGATTCCGTCGAACCCCGACATATGGAAGGGCGGATAGCTCGTCCAGCTCTGCCCGCCGATGTCTTGCGTGAACCGCACGTCGCCGTCCGTCACGATGTCGAGGCCCGCGAGCGTCTGCTCGCTCAAGTAGACGGCGAGAGCGTCCTCGTACTGCTCGCGAAAACGCGTCTCCACCATCGCGGTCAGAAAGGACTTGAGCCCCAGGTTCTCCGTATACCAGCTCGGGCGCGGCAGCGACCCGGTTATCGTCGTGGGCAGCAGTTGGTTCGCAGTAACGCGTAGCATTTTATGTACCTGTTTTTTTCGGTGGCCGGCTTCGAGCCGGTTGTTGTTGGCGGAAGTTCGCTACAATATTGTAGAAGTCGATCACCTACAACTTAAGACACCAAGACGCTCAACCCCTCGCGCACGCGTCGACGCGGCTCGGCGGAAGCTGATTCGAATACCAAGGGGCGCGACGTTAGAGGAGACACGCATGGATTTAGGCAACGGCCTAGGTCATCTGACCTATTCGACGCTCGTGCACCCCGGCGACACGTGGAGCGAGATGTGGGACAGCTTGACGCGCTACGTGCCGCAGGTGAAGGCGCGGGTCGCGCCGCATGGCTCGTTCGGTGTATCGCTGCGCCTGTCCGCGTCGTCGGCGCAAACGTTGACCGGAGACCCCGGCGAGCGGCAGCGGCTCAAAGAGTTTCTCGACTCCCACGACATGTACCTCTACACCGTGAACGCGTTCCCGTACGGGCCGTTCAAGAACACGATCGTCAAGAAGCAGGTGTACGAGCCCGACTGGCGCAGTGATGAGCGCGCCGTCTACACGATGCAGGTGGCGGACATTCTTGCCGAGATTGGCGGCGCGCACGTGAGTCCGTCGATCCAGAGCCCGCCGCTCGGCTTCAAGCCGCGCGTCACGGGTCCCGACGTGGTTGCAGCATACACACGGCAAGTGATCCGCGTCGTCGCGCATCTCGTGAAGCTCGAGCAGCGCACGGGCCGCACCGTCACGCTGGCGCTCGAGCCCGAGCCCTATTGCTTTCTCGAGACCACCGAGGAGGCGCTCGACTACTTCAAGAATCACCTCTATGCGACGGATTCGGTGCGTTCGATCGTGACGCAGACGGGGCTGTCGACGCCGCAAGCCGAAGCTGCGCTGCGCAATCACCTCGGGATGGTCTATGACATCTGCCACCAAGCGGTGGAATACGAGGACATCAGCGCATCGCTGCGAGCCTTGGCGGATGCCGGCATCCCGGTGTTCAAGCTGCAGGAGGCCGCCGCCCTCCACATGCCGAAGGTGACCCAGAAGACCGTCGATGCGCTGCGGCCGTACGCCGACACGGTGTACCTCACGCAGACCATCGAGCGGCGCAACGGCAAGATCACGCGCTACCTCAATCTCGAGGACGCGTTCGCGGCGTGGGACAAGGATCCGGGCCCGCGCGAATGGCGCACTCACGTGCACGTACCAGTGTTCCTCGACGATCTCGGCGAGTTCAAGACCACGCGCTTCGCGATCGAGGACGCGCTCGCGTTCCACAAAAAGTACAAGCTTTCCCCGCAGCTCGAGATCGAGACGTACACGTGGGACGTGCTACCGGATAATTTGAAGACGGGCGACATCGTGGAATACGTGCAGCGCGAGATCGAATGGGTCAAAAGCCAGTTGCTCTGAAAATCTTCAACGACAAAGGGAAAACATGAAAGTTGGATTCATCGGCTTGGGCCGCATGGGTCAGGCGATGGCGGGTCGCCTGCAGGGCGCCGGCCACGACCTGATCGTGTATAACCGCACGCGCGAGAAATGCGCCGATCTCGAGAAGGCCGGCGCTAAGGTCGCATCGTCGCCGGCCGATGCGTGCAAAGGACGCGAAGTCGTGATCAGCATGCTCACCGACGACAAGGCGTTGATCGAGGTGGTGCGCGAGGGCGTGCTCAAGGGCCTCGCGAAAGGCGGCATCCATGTGCCGATGGGCACGCACAGCGTCACCGCGCTTCGCGATCTCAACGCTGAGCACGTGAAGGCGGGCCTCGGATTCGTGGGCGCACCGGTGCTGGGGCGGCCGGATGCAGCCGCGGCAGGGCAAGTCGCGATCGTGGCCGCAGGCCCGGTCGAAGCCGTGGAGAAAGTGGCGCCGCTGTTTCAAGCGATGGGCCGCCGCACGTTCGATGCCGGCACGAGCCCGGAAGGTGCGGCAGCGGTGAAGCTCGCGAACAACATGGTGATCGGTTGCGCGATTGAAGCGATGGGCGAGGCGTTTGCGCTGACTCGCAAATTCGGCGTGGCGCCCGCAGCGTTCTTCGACGTGTTGACCGATGGGCTGTTCGCGTCGCCCGCATACAAGGTGTACGGCAACATCATCGCCAAGGAGCTTTACAGCCAGGCCGGCTTCACGGCGACGCTCGGCTTGAAGGACGCGAACCTCATCCTCGCGGCCGGGCAGGCGGCCTCCGTGCCGCTGCCGAGCTGCAACGTTTATCGCGATCGGCTGCTCGGGGTGATCGCGCGCGGCGGGGCCGACCTCGATTGGGCCGCGATGGCGCGCGAGCAGGCCCGCGCGAGCGGCATCGAATAGGCGTCTTTGACGTCCCTCTAGCTGAGGACTAGACTCCGGCCGCGGCCGACCGGCCGCGTTTTTTCATCCCTGGAGAAGAATAAATGATGCGATACGCTCGATTCTGGAGTTTCACGTTGGCTGTCGGTCTCGTGATGGCTTTCGCCGGCGGTGCGTCCGCCCAAAGCCCAGAGGCGATGAACGGTACTTGGCAGCTGAACCTCGCAAAGTCCAAGTACGATCCCGGCCCGGGGCCGAAGGGCCAGACCCTCAAGATCGACGGCACTGATGCGGCACGCAAGATCGCCGTCGACCTGACACCGGCGACCGGCGACGCCGTGCACTGGGAAGTCTCCGGCGCGAGCGGTGCGCAGTTGCCGGTCGTCGGCACCAATGCGAACGCCGACATGTACGTATTCAAGCGTGTCAATGCGACCACGCTCGAGGCCCAGTACATGAAGGCGGGGAAACCGACGATTAAGCAAACGGCGGTCATTTCCGCGGACGGCAAGACCTTGACCATCACGGCCAGCGGCACGGATGCTCAGGGACGGACCGTCAACAATGTCGCGGTGTACGACAGGGCGTGAAAATGCGTGCCTGATTGAGTGAGAATCGCTCAGTCAGGCACCTCTCGTTAGTCCTAAAGCACGAAGCACCAGGCTCTCATAGAGTGCTGCGGATTCGATTACGCGCGGGAGAGGTCGAAGATGTTTGTTCGTTCGTTGCTTGTCTTGGTCTCGCTCACGTTCGGGGCGTCGGCGTTCGCCCAGCTCAACAATCTAGACGAAGCGCTGCGCACGACGCCTATCACGACTCAGAAGATCGCCGATGACTTCTACGTGTTGTTCGGTGTCGGCGGCAACATCATCGCGTCGATCGGTGCGAACGGTGTGTTGATCGTCGACGATCAGTTCCCACAGATGGTGCCGAAGTACAAAGCCACGATCGGCGAGCTTGGCGGCGGCGCCGTCAACTTCGCGATCAACACACACTGGCACTTCGACCATGCCGACGGCAATCAGACGCTCGGCCCAGAAGGCACCTGGCTCGTCGCGCAAGAGAATTCGCGGCAGATGATGACGAAGAACAACAAGATAAATCTCGTGAGCCAGGTTCGTGATCAACCCGCGTATTCGGAGACCGCGTTGCCCGTGGTCACCTACGATCAGAGCATGCGCTTTCACTTCAACGGCGAACGCATCGACCTCCTGCACTTCGGTCCCGCGCATACTACCGGCGACACGGCCGTGATCTTCCGCGGGCACAACGTCGTGCATATGGGCGACGTCTACAACAACGCCGGCTATCCGTTCATCGACGCCGACAACGGCGGCAGCCTGAACGGCGTCATCGAGTTTTGCTCGAAGGTGCTTGAGCAGCTCGATCAGAACGCCGTCGTCGTGCCCGGACACGGGCCGGTCGCCGCCTACAAAGACCTTGCGGACTACGTGTCGATGCTCTCGACCATTCGCGATCGGATGACGGCGCTGATTCGCAGCGGCGCGACGTTGCAGCAGGTGGTCGCGGCGCAGCCGACCGCCGAGTGGGACGAGGCGAAGGGCGACCCTGCCAATTTCCTCAATCGCGCCTACTCGA
Organism: uncultured Gammaproteobacteria bacterium; assembly: GCA_963744305.1. Lineage (GTDB taxonomy): Bacteria > Pseudomonadota > Gammaproteobacteria > Steroidobacterales > Rariloculaceae > FEN-1219. Next base: position 168,645 of record CAVUTF010000004.1, on the reverse strand, counting down.
GCCTCACGCGCTAGGGAAAGGCATCGGCGGCTCGTGCTCTTGCACAACACGCTAGGCGAGGTGAGGAGGTCGCACATGCTGTTCATGGTGATCGAGCGCTTTCGGGACAACGACATGGTTCCGATCTACCGGCGAGTGCGTGATGCGGGCCGCATGCTGCCGGACGGGCTCAAGTACGTCGACAGCTGGGTCGAGCCGAACTTCAGCCGCTGCTTTCAGCTGATGGAGTGCGACGACCTCAGGCTGCTGCAACAGTGGGTGCTGCAGTGGCGAGGCTCCGGCACGTCCTTTGAAATCGTGCCTGTAGTCAGCAGCGCGCAGACTCGCGAGGTCGTAGCTCCATATCTCGACAAGGCGTGAGTGAATCGCAAGCGGCTGCCGGGAGCGCGCCGAAGTGAGGAAGCAGTACTACTTTCGCAAATCGCCGAACGGTTACTACGCGTGGGACGTCGATCGACTCGTGCTGTTGACGACCGGATTTCCGCGGCACAGTGTTCGGCTCAGCGACATCGCGGAGCTCGATGAGCCATTTTGTCTCGAAGGGTCGGGTGACATTCCGACTTATCGGCAGATCGCAGACGACGTTCGCTTGATCGAGGAGGCCGATCTGAGCTTCCCCATCATCATGAGCTCGGACCGCCGCGTAATGGACGGAATGCATCGGGTTCTAAAAGCACTCAATGCCGGAATGGAAACAATTGATGCCGTGATCTTTGAGCAAGATCCCGAGCCGGACCACGTCGACGTGTATCCGAGCGAGCTGTCCTATGAATGAGCGGCTCGCGAACGCCGCGCCGCGGCGCACATGAACAGCGCCTTCAGCGGGCCGAGCACGGGCTAGGTGCGAAGCGCGAGCCGTTCGGCTCCTTCTTGAAGTCGGTGGTCGTGACGAACGGCATTCCGAGATAGACGGGATCGGTGACGACCGTCGTCACGGTGAACCACTCCGTGCCGTCCGGCTCGCTGAAATGGTCGAAATACTCGGCTAGCGTCGTTTGCTCGCTGTACGGAATGCCGTTCTTGCGAAGATAGCCGGGAAGCAGTCCGGTCGTCATCACTTCGAGTGTTCGGCTGCGAGCACCGACGCTCGGCGCGAGGCCCAGCCCGGGCACGCCGGCCGGGCGGCCGGGCTCAGTGCGCGGCCCGAAACTCGCTGTTGAATACCCTTGCCGGCTCGGTGCGACGGCCGCGCCCGGCGCCGCGTCGAAATGCAGCAAGCGGGTCTGCGTGCCGGCATCGGTTTCGATCTTCAGCGTGTTGTCGTCTTGCCAGCTGATTTTGAGCCGCCCCGGCAACCGCAGCAGGCCCGGAGCGCCGTAGGCTTTGCATTGCTCGCCCGCCGCCTCGTCCTTGGCCGGATCCCATGCGTCGACGACGGCTCGGGCATCGGCTTTGAGCGGGATGCTCGCCGCATCGCCCTTCAACGGCGTCACCATCCGCCAGCGCCAGTCCTCCATGACGGGCGACACCCAGTAGCCGGTGAAGTCCACCGGCGCGGCGGCGGCCGCCGAGCTTGGAGCACGTGGCGCAACTTGCCGCGCACCTTGCGCGGCCGCGCCGCAGCGGCAACAGCACAACGGCAACGGCGAGCGGCACGAGCGACTTTGTCACGGCGCCTACCGCGAGGCTCAGGTAGACCGCCTCGACGAACGCGTCGGCGCTGACGAAGCTGCTCTCGGACACGTACTCGGTGTCGTAGTCTCTCGTCGGCTTCTCGGACTGCACCTGCCGCAGTGTCATCCCGGCCGCGAGCATGTGCGCGATCCGATCGCGCACGATGACCACCATGTCGCGGATACTCGACGACATCCGCCTCGTCGCAGATCCGGCCATGGCCCGGGATCACGTACGTGCCCCTTTCTTGCGTTTTCGCGGGGACGGCCAGCTCGAGGATGTGGTTCAACCCGTTGATGAGGCCTTGCACGCTCCCGCCGCGCTCGCGATCGATGAACGGATAGCCGCCCGGCACGAACAAGTCTCCGGTGCTCACGACGTCCGACTCGCGGAACAGCACGACCGTGTCGCCGTCGGTGTGCGCCTCGGGTTCGTGATAGAGAAACACCGCCTCGCCGTTGAAGTGCAGATCCTTTGTCGGCAGGAAATACGAATCGTACGGCAATCCGCTTGTCATGCTCGGCTCGCCCTGCGCGGGGTTGGAAAGGCGGCTCAACACGCTCTCGTGCGCGATGATCTGCAGCGGCTCGAGCGGGCTTGCAGGAATCCTTGCCGCAAGCGCTTCGTTGCCGCCGACATGGTCGGGATGTGCGTGCGTGTTGATGATGAACCGAATCGGCCCGTGCGACAGTCGTTTGAGCTCGTCCATGATTCGCGGGATCAGCGGCGCGAACTGCGTGTCGACTACGAGCAGGCCTTCATCGCCGGCTTGCACCGTGATGTTGCCGCCTGCCCCGGCGATCATGTAGACGTTGCCCTGCACCGGCAGGACGTGCAGCTCGACCGCGTCGAAGTCTTGGGCCTCGAGCGACGTCGTCGCAGTTAGCACCAGTATGACCGCCGCGCAGACTGACGTTTTCACCATGGCCTGCGACGTCGTCCTACTGTAAGGCGCAGAAGCCAAGCTGATATTCGCCGCAGCGGCAGTAGCGTCCGCATTGTTGCGGCGCGCCGTCCGGAAGCGTCATGCGTTCGCGGTACTCGGGATACAGCGTGGGGCTCCCGCCGCGTACTCCGTCGTATGGCAATCCATACCAATCGGCCACCTCGTGCAAGAACGGGTTGGTGCCCGGCAGACGGTTGGGCACGGAGTCCGGCGCCGCCACGATTTCCGGAACATAGGTGCACACGTCACGACCAAGCTGTTGCCGCGGCTCGAGCAGCCACGTTTGGCTGCGTACGAGGGGTTCTGTCAGAAACGCGGGATCACGGATCAATGTCGTCACCGTCAGGTAATCGCCGTGCCGTACCCAGTGCTCAGTGAACGTCGCCTTGTCGCTGCGCGGCAGTCCGTTGCGGCGCAAGTAGTTGGCCTTGAGGTGCGTGGTGTAGACGTCGAGCATGTTGGCCCGCCAAGTGCCCGTCGAGAAACCCGCGAACGTGTGCGGCGCGAGCTCGTGGGGGCGGGGACGATCATCGAGCCAGATCGTCCGCTCCATCTCCTGAAAGTTCATGCGCAAACGGATCGCGACGACGCGCTGCGTCAGCGGATCGAGCTCCTGATCCACGCGCATGTTGGCTAAGCCGCGCATCGAATAGTCGCCGCCGTGGGGCCGACATTGATACTGCATGACGACGGAGATACGGTCGGCGTCATAGCTGTCCGCGCGCAGCCGGGCGGCCTCGTTGACCGGGATTCCGGAGTAGTCGCCAAGCTCAGGACCGGGAAGACGTTCCGGCTGGTCTTCGTGAAACAGCGGCGCCCAGTTGCCCGAAAAATCGACCTGTGCGAGCGCGGGCGCGGTCACGAGCATGAACGCTGCGATTTCGCGCGATGAGTCGGAGCCGGTTGTGAAACATGGCGCCAATCGTACAACGCGCGCGTTCGAGTCCGATCCTATGCTTGTTGAGCATATGGCGCGACGCGAAAGCATCGCTACGATTCGCTCGGCGCCTCCGCGGGCGCCGCGCCGCGGCTCAAATGCGCACCGGCACTCCGCTCTCGACTCGTGCGGCGCTCATGCGTAGCCGCAGCGGCTTCAGCACGAACAGCGCCATGAACGCGGCCACCAGGTTCATCGCCGCGGCCAGGATGAACACCGTCTCCCAGCCGCCCGACGACGCTGCCATGACGCTCGTCACCGGCACGAGCAGCGCAGCGGTACCTTTCGCCGTGTAAAGAAGCCCGTAGTTGCCCGCGGCGAACTTGCGGCCATAGGCGTCCGCGCAAGTCGCCGGAAACAGGCTGTAGATCTCGCCCCAGGCGAAGAACACGAGCCCGGTAAGAAGCACGAAGGCGACTGGATTCCCGCCGAAGCTGCTCAAGAGCAGGATGCCCACACCTTCGAGCGCGAAAGCGATGAACATCGTTTGCTCGCGGCCGATTTGATCCGACACCCAACCGAAGAACGGCCGCGTGATGCCGTTGAGAATCCGGTCGATCGAAAGAGCGAACGTCAAAGCCGGCAACGTGATGCCGAGCAGGCTGACCGGCACGTCGGCGATCTGAAAGTCGCGCGCAATCGGCGCAAGCTGAGCCGTCGCCATCAAGCCGCCCGTCGCCATCAGCACGAACATCGTGTACATACCCAGAACACCGGCGTGCGGATCATCTCGAGCGGCGCGTATTCGCGCGCCGGCGCCGTTGCGGCGCTCACGGCCTTGCTCGGTGCGGCCGCGGGCTGGAATCCGGGGCCCGGCGCGAGCGAGGAACCAGCCGAGAATGAACACCACGATTCCTTGCAGCAGGCCGAAGAACAGGAACGTTGCCTCGTAGCCGTTCTCTTGGATCATCGTCGAGATCGGAATGATCGTGAGCGCCGAGCCCGGCGCCGAAACCCATCGCGGTGAGCCCGGACGCGAGCCCGCGCCGGTCGGGGAACCACTTCAGCGCATTGCCGACGCAGGTGCCGTACACGGCGCCGGCGCCGATGCCGCCGATCGCCGCGGCCGACGTACAGCATCGGGCAGCGAGTCGGCGACCGAGTTCATCACCCAGGAGACGCCGACTAGCACGCTCGAGATCACGACGACGATGCGCGGGCCGATACTTGTCGACGAGATATCCTTCGATCGGCACGAGCCACGTTTCCGTCAGGACGAAAATGCGTGAACGCCACCTGGATGGCGGCCCGTCCCCACTCGTACTTCTCGTCGATCGGATTGACGAACAGCGTCCAGCCGTACTGCAGGTTGGCGATCATCGACATGCAAATGATGCCGAAGAGCAGCTGCCACCAGCGGCCGAACAACGGCTTGCGGGCGTTTTCCTGATTCGCTGCTGAGTCTCACTCATAGGCGGTCGGCCTCTTATTAGGTGGCGTGCCAGGCGGCACGGCGACCTTCCGCTGACGGCCGGCCGGGCACTGCCACAGAATACTTAAGTTCGTCTCGGGTCGCATGCAACAATATACTTAGGATTTGGGCTGAACGTTCGAAATGTGAGGCGGGCACATCGTGAAAAACACCTACGATATTCTCATTCTCGGCGCTTCCTACGGCTCGCTGCTCGCCACCAAGCTGTTGTTTGGCGGGCATCGCGTCAAGCTCGTGTGCCTTCCCGCAGAAGCGGAGGCGATCAACAAGGAAGGCGCCCGCGTGCGGCTTCCGGTCAAAGGCCGCAGCACACTGGTCGAGATCGATTCGCGTACCTTACCGGGCCAGCTCTCGGCCGACGGTCCCGGCGCGGTCCATCCGGCGGACTATGATCTCGTCGGGCTCGCGATGCAGGAGCCGCAATACCGGCGCGGCGGGCGTGCGCGAGCTGCTGGACGCCGTGGCCCGGGCGAAAGTGCCGTGCATGTCGATCATGAACATGCCGCCACTGCCGTACTTGAAGCGTATTCCGGGCCTCGACACCGATCCGTTGAAGCACTGCTATACGGATTCAACGGTGTGGCAGAACTTCGATCCTGCCGTGATGACGCTGTGCAGCCCGGATCCGCAGGCGTTCCGGCCGCCCGAAGAGAAAGTGAATGTGCTGCAGGTCACCTTGCCGACGAACTTCAAGGTCGCTCGATTCGCGGCGGAGCCGCACACGGCGATTCTGCGCGAGCTGCAGGCGGACATCGAGGCGATTCGCTACGACACCGAGGACGGTCCAACCGAGTTGCCGGTGAAGCTGAAGGTGCACGACAGCATCTTCGTGCCGCTTGCCAAATGGGCCATGCTCTTGACCGGCAACTACCGCTGCGTGCAGAAGGACGCTGCGCGCTCGATCAAGGAGGCCGTGCACACGGACATCGACGCCTCGCGCGCCATCTACAACTGGGTGAAGGACTTGTGCGTCAAGCTCGGCGCGTCACCGGACGACCTCGTGCCGTTCGAGAAGTACGCCGCCGCCGCGCAAGGGCTCGTGCGGCCGTCGTCCGCGGCACGCGCGTTGTTCGCCGGCGCGCAGAACATCGAACGCGTCGACAAGCTCGTGCGCAGCATCGCAGCGCAACACGGTCTGCGCAACGCGCTGCTCGACGACACGGTCGCGATGGTGGACGCTCGCCTGGAAAGCAATCGTAGGGCGGCGGCTTGACGTCGCCCGTTCTGTAAACGACTGACGGCGCGGTCGACGCCGCCGTTTCGAGCCGTTAGAAATAAAAGAGGAAAAATCATGGCAACCGTGCCCGCAAACGAGCTGAAGTCCACGACCGCAGAAGACACGTTGGCAAGAAAGAGCAAGGACGCCGCCGTCGTGTCCGGCGGCCACCTCGTCGCAACCGCGCTCAAAGCCGAAGGCGTCGACACGATTTTCACGTTGTGCGGCGGGCACATCATCGACATCTACGACGGCTGCATCGACGAGGGCATCAAGATCGTCGACGTGCGGCATGAGCAGGTCGCGGCCCACGCGGCCGACGGCTACGCTCGCCAGACGGGGCGCTTGGGCTGCGTCGTGACGACCGCGGGGCCGGGATTCACGAATGCGTTGACGGGCATCGCGACCGCGTTCCGCTCGGAGAGCCCGGTGCTGCACATCGGCGGCCAAGGCGCGCTGACGCAGCATCGGATGGGCTCGTTGCAGGATTTGCCGCACGTCGAAATCGCGGCGCCGATCACGAAGTTCTCCGCCGGCGTGCGCTCCACCGAGCGCATCGCGGACATGATTTCGATGGCCGCGCGCGAATGCTTTGCGGGCGCGCCGGGTCCGAGCTATCTCGAGATCCCGCGCGACGTGCTCGATCGCGAGATACCGTTCGAGAAGGCCCGGATCCCGGCCGCCGGCGCGTATCGGGCCTCCACTCGTGCTATCGGTGACTCGGCGGACATCGAGAAGCTTGCGGCCCTGCTCGTCAAGTCGGAGCGGCCTGCGGTATTGCTCGGCACCCAGGTTTGGGCGAGCCGAGGTCACGAGGAAGCGATCGAATTCGTGCGCAAGCTGAATCTGCCGGCGTATCTGAACGGCTCGTCGCGCGGACTGCTGCACCCGGACGATCCGCACCATTTCAACCGCACGCGCGGCGATGCGTTCGAGAAGGCCGACCTGATCCTGATCGTCGGCACGCCGTTCGATTTTCGCATGGGCTACGGCAAACGCTTGGGCCGCGACGCGGCGGTGGTGCAGATCGATCTCGACTACCGCACGGTCGGCAAGAACCGCGACATCTCGCTGGGCCTGGTCGGTCATCCCGGCGCCATCCTCAAAGCGGTGCTCGACGCGACGACGACCGCGCGCGACAACGGGTCCGCGCGACGCAAGCCCTGGCTCGCAGAGCTGCGCAAGCTCGAGGAAAGCAAGACGCAAAAGCTGATGCCGCTGTTCAAGTCGGATGCCAATCCGATCCATCCCTACCGCGTTGCCTGGGAGCTCAATGAGTTCCTGACCGAGGACACGATCTACATCGGCGACGGCGGCGACGTCGTGACGATCAGCGCCCAAGCCGTGCAGCCGCGCACGCCGGGCCACTGGATGGATCCGGGCGCGCTCGGCGCGCTCGGCATCGGCACGGGCTTCGCGCTCGCGTCGAAGCTCGTGCACCCGAAGAAGGAAGTGCTCTGCTACTACGGCGACGGCTCCTTCGGCATGACGGCGTTCGACATGGAAACGGCGAACCGATTCGGCGCGCCGTATATCGCCGTGATTGGCAACAACTCCGCGATGAATCAGATCCGGTACGGCCAGCTTGCGAAGTACGGCGAGGAGCGCGGCAACGTGGGCAATCTGCTCGGCGACGTGCCGTTCTCGAAATTCGCCGAGATGCTCGGCGGCTATGGCGAGGAAGTGCGCGAAGCGAAGAGCATCGCGCCGGCTTTGCAACGCGCGCGCGAGTCCGTCGCGAGCACGGGGCGATCGGCAGTGATCAACATCTGGGTCGATCCGCGCGAATGGGCACCCGGCACGAAAAATCAAACGATGTACAAGTAGTCGGGGATCGCACCAACATGGAGAAAGCGCTTTCCGGTATCCGGATCCTCGACATGACGCACGTGCAGGCGGGGCCGACCTGCAGTCAGCTCATGGGGTTTCTCGGCGCCGACGTGATCAAGCTCGAGCCGCCGGCTGGCGATGCCACGCGCAAGCAGCTTCGTGATGTGCCCGATGCGGACAGCCTCTACTTCACGATGCTGAACTGCAACAAACGATCGATCACGGTGAACCTCAAGAACGCGCAGGGCAAAGAGGTATTCACCAAGCTCATTGAGCAGTGCGACGTCCTGATGGAGAACTTCGGGCCCGGCGTGCTCGACCGGCTCGGCTTCCCTTGGGAGAAGGTGCACGAGATCAACCCGCGCATCGTGATGGCATCCGTCAAGGGCTTCGGCTCCGAAGGTCCGTACGCCGCGTTCAAGGCCTACGAGAACGTGGCCCAAGCGATGGGCGGCGCCATGAGCACATCGGGTTTCATCGATGGCCCACCCGTCGTGACCGGCGCGCAGATCGGCGACTCCGGCACAGGCGTGCATCTCATGGCGGGGATTCTGGCCGCGTTGCTGCAGCGCCAGCGCACGGGGCGCGGGCAGTACGTCGAGTGCGCGATGATGGACTGCGTGATGAACCTGTGCCGCGTCAAGTGGCGCGACCATCAGCGCATCGAGCGCGGCCCACTGCCGGAGTACTCGAACCAGGAGTTCGAGCACTTCACGCCGCGCGCGGGCAACGATTCCGGTGGTGGCCAGCTCGGCAACGCGATCAAGTGCAAGCCCGGCGGGCCCAACGATTATCTCTATGTGGTCGTGCAAGAGGTCGTGTGGGAAGCTCTCGCGGAGCGCGTCGGCGGTGCGGCGCTCGCGAAGGATCCGCGCTTCGACAATATCAACGTGCGCAGAAAGAACCAGGGAGAGATGTGGCGTCTGCTCGAGGAGTTCGCGGCCGACTACACGAAGCGCGAGCTCATGGCGATATTCAACGAGCTCGACGTGCCCTGCGGACCCATCATGAGCACGGCGGATCTCGTCAACGACGACCACGTTCGGCTGCGCGAGATGATCGTGGAGCTCGATCACCCCGAGCGGGGCAAGTGGTTCAATCTCGGCTGCCCGATCAAGCTCTCGGACTCGCCGGTTGAAGCACGGCGGTCCCCGCTGTTGGGTGAGCATACCGAAGAGATTCTCGAAGAGGTGCTGGACTACGGCGCCGACGAAATTGCCCGGTTGCGAAAGGCCGGCGCGTTTTCGCGCTGAGCGACAAGCACAAACACGTCCTGCCGTAGGGCAGGGTTACAACCAGAACGAAAGCAGTTCCCCTTAGGAGGGATCAGCCATGACGATCCGCAAAGAGCAGGTTCGCGCCGTGTTGGAGCGCGTCAAGGAGCAAGGGCGCAAAGCTCTGACCGCACCCGAATGCGCAACCGTTTGCGCCGCGTACGAGATTCCTCTGCCGCGAGAGGGCTTGGCCAAGTCGGCCGATGAGGCCGCAAAGATCGCGGGCGACATTGGCTTTCCCGTGGTCATGAAGATCGTATCGGCCGACATACTGCACAAGACGGAAGCCGGCGGCGTCGTCATCGGTGTCGCGAATGGCGGCGACGCCAAGGCGGCGTATGCCGCGATCACGAAGAGCGCGAAGGCGTACAAGGCCGACGCCAAGATCGACGGCGTGCAGATTCAGCAGATGATCAAGCGGCAACACGGTCAAGAGGTCATCGTCGGCGCCGTCACCGACAAGAGCTTCGGCAAAGTCGTCGCGTTCGGTCTCGGCGGGATACTCGTCGAGATCCTGAAAGACATCACGTTTCGGCTCGCGCCGACGAACCGCGAGCAAGCACTCTCGATGCTCGACGGCATCCAGGCCGCGCAGGTCCTAAAAGGGGTGCGCGGCGCGCCGCCCGTGGATCGTGACGCCCTCGCCGCGATAATCGTTCGTGTCTCGGAGCTGATCAGCGACTTCCCGGAGATCTCCGAGATCGACCTGAATCCGATCATCGCAAGCGCGGACGGCGCGACCCCCGTGGATGCGCTGATCTCCGTCGATTTCTCGCCGAAGAAGCAGCCGTACCGACCGGGCCAAGCTGAAATACTCGAGGCGATGAACCGCATCATGCGGCCGCGGGCCGTGGCCGTGATCGGCGCATCGGACGCCGAGGGCAAGATCGGCAACTCGGTCATGAAGAACATCATCAACGGCGGCTACCAAGGCGCGCTGTACCCGATCAACCCGAAAGCCGACGAGATCCTCGGCAAGAAAGCCTACAAGTCCGTGGGCGACATTCCGGGCGATGTCGACGTCGCCGTGTTCGCCGTGCCGGCGAAGTTTTGCATCCAGGCGATGGAGGAGGTCGGCGCGAAGGGCATTCCGGGCGCGATCATGATCCCGTCGGGATTCGCGGAGGTCGGCGAGACGGCGCTGCAGAATGACCTGCTCGCGGTCGCGCGCAAGCACAACGTGCGCATCATGGGCCCGAACATCTACGGCTTCTACTACACGCCGTCGAATCTCTGCGCGACTTTCTGCACGCCTTACGACGTGAAAGGCAAGGTCGCGCTGTCGTCGCAGAGCGGCGGCGTCGGCATGTCGATCATCGGCTTCAGCCGCTCGACGAAGATGGGTGTTTCCGCGATCGTCGGCCTCGGCAACAAGGCCGACCTCGACGAGGACGATCTTCTGACGTTCTTCGAGCAGGACGACAACACCGACGTCATCGCGATGCACGCGGAGGATCTCAAGGACGGGCGCAGCTTCGCCGAAGTCGCCAAGCGCGTGTCGAAGAAAAAGCCCGTCGTGATGCTCAAGGCCGGGCGCACGCAGCTCGGCGCGCGTGCCGCGGCGTCGCATACGGGCGCGCTCGCCGGCAACGACAAGATCTATGACGACGTGCTGCGAGCGAGCGGTGTGATTCGTGCAATGAGCTTGAACGACCTGCTGCAGTTCGCGCGCGGATTGCCCGTGCTGCCGAGCCCGAAGGGCGAGAACATCGTGATCGTCACGGGCGCGGGCGGCTCGGGCGTGCTGCTGTCGGATGCGGTCGTGGACAACGGGCTGTCGCTCATGAAGTTTCCGAAGGACCTCGACGAAGCGTTCAAGAAGTACATTCCGCCGTTCGGCGCGTCCGGCAATCCGGTCGACATCACAGGCGGCGAGCCGCCGACGACCTACGAGAAGACGATTCGGCTCGCGCTCGAGGACGACCGCATCCATGCGCTGATCTTGGGCTACTGGCACACGATCATCACGCCGCCGATGGTTTTCGCGGAGCTCTGCGCGCGCGTCGTGCAGGAAGCGCGCGACAAGGGCATTCACAAGCCGATCGTTGCGTCGCTGGTCGGCGACGTGCAGGTGGAGCAAGCCTCCGAGTACTTGTACGAGCGCGGCATCGTGGCGTGCCCGTACACGACCGAGCTGCCGGTCGCGATACTCGGCGCGAAATATCGCTGGGCACGTGCCGCGGGCAAGCTCTGAGCGAAATCGCAGAAGATCCGCCACAGTGCGAGACGGCATTGCGAAAGTCGTCAGACGCAGATGCGCGCTCGCAGGAGCGGCGACTTTGGTCTGGCGCGACGGCGAGGTTATTCAAGCGGCTGGAGTAGGCTGGCGTGACATCGAGGCCGACCTGCCGATCACGCGCGACACGCTATTTCGTATCGCGTCGCTGACGAAGCCGATCACGTCCGTGGCGGCGCTCAGGCTCGTCGAGAAGGTCGATTGCGACCTGAACGATCCGATCGCTAGCTGGGCGCCGGAGTATTCTCAGATGCGCGTCCTGCGATCGCCCAACGGGCCGCTCGACGAGTGCGATCCCGCCGCACGGCCGATCACTTTCGAGGACCTGCTGACTCATCGGTCCGGGCTCACCTACGGAGACTTTCATGTCGGTCCGATCGCGAACGCCTAGTTCGCGAGGCGCTTGGCGGCGATATCGATAGCGACGTCGCGCCGGATTCCTGGATCTCGAACCTCGCTGCTCTGCGCTTTGATCGACCGGCGGCCGGGGTCCGGCGGTTCGCTATGGCCGTCGACCGATCTACTTGGCCTGCTCATCGCGCGCATTGAAAACGCTCCGCTTGGCGATGTGCTGCAAAGCCGGATCTTCGGCCCGCTCGGGATGAAAGACACCGGTTTCACAGTCCCGCGTTGCGAAGCGAGATCGGCGCGCTCGCGCACACGGTTTTGACGACGACCGGCCGTCTCATAGCGCTCCTCCACGGTACCGGGTGGTGCAGCGCTTCCGGAGCGTCGCCGATGACATGCCGCTACTGTGTCCGGCGGCCAAGGACTCTGGTCGACGCTGGACGATTATCTTGCCTTTGCGCGGATCTTCGTTGGCCGCGGTGTTTGTAGATCAGCGTCAGTCTGTTGCGCCGGAGACGCTCGGGCTCATGGCTTCCCGAGAAACCCGCCATGACGGAGGTACAACGATGCCAGGTCCGATATGCCCGGGACATGCCGCGCATTACGCCGTATCTCGTTGTACGGATGACGTGTCGCAGGTGCGATCGACTGGAGCCGGACAAGGCGCTTTCGCGCCTTCGGCGAACGGATCAGGCGCTGTTCAGATGGCGCCGGACGCGTACGGCGCCTTCATGCCGCGCAGTTCCGAACTCGCACGATGGCTGTCGTTTCTCATGGGCCTGGCCCGGGCCCGACTACTCGGAATCCAAGCATCCTTGGGCACGTCACCCAGAGTCTCTACGTCTACGTCGACGACATCGATGCGCATTTCCAACGCAGCAAGGACGCCGGCGCGTTGATCATCGATGAGCTCAAGGATCAAGCGTATGGCGACCGCCGCTACGGCGCCGCCGATCCGGAGGGGCACTGCTGGTACTTCGCGCAGCACATTCGCGACGAGGCGGCAACATAGTAGATGAGTGATCTGCCGCAACCGGTCGCCGAGCTCGTGGATGTGCTGGCCGCGATGCCAGGCACGGTGGCCGTCGTGCTGGGCGGCTCGCGCGCGCTCGGATCCGCCGATGCGGCTTCTGATTGGGATCTCGGCGTCTACTATCGCGGCGCGATCGACCTGACCGCGCTCGCAGCTCGCGGTGTCGTGCACCCACCGGGCTCGTGGGGGCGTGTAATGAATGGCGGTGCCTGGCTTCGGTGCGGGGGCGAGAGGATCGACGTGATCCTGCGCGATCTCGACGTGGTCGAGCATTGGACGCGGCGCGCCGAGAAAGGCGAGTTCGAGGTGGACGCCCTCCTTGGGTACCTTGCCGGGGTCCCGACGTATCTCTTGAGCGCGGAGCTTGCGTCGTGCCAGCCGATCCGCGGCGATCTCCCGGCGATACCGTTTCCGCCGCAGCTCGTCGCCGCCGCACCGCCGCGGTGGCGCTTCTGCCGATCGTTCAGCCTCGACTACGCGCGTGTGCATGCGAGGCGCGGCGACGTCGCGGGGGCGACGGGGCAAGCGGCCAAGGCGGTGATGGAGGAGGCCCACGCGATTGTCTGCGAACGCGGCCAGTGGGTGTGCAACGAGAAACGTTTGATCGAAGCTGCGGGTCTCGTCGGCCTGCAGGCCCTATTCGCGCAGGTCCCGACGAGTCTGCGGGCCTCGTCCAGTGGGTCGATCTCGTCGCAGATCGGCTCGGAGTGCCGAGGGGCGAGATGACGCCCTGGAGATGACGCGGGCATGATAAGGGAGCGAGACATGAAAACAAGGATTCTTGATCGATCCTCTGCGCTTACGACGGCGATGCTGATCGGCGGTTTGGGCGTTGCCGCGTCGAGCAGCGCACAGGAGTTCAGCTACAACGGGGATAACGGGCCAGGATACTGGGCCGAACTGAATCCGGCATGGGAAGCGTGTGCCGGCACAGGAATTGACGCGCGACAGTCGCCGATCAATATCCGCAGCGCGCGGTTCGACCGCAACCTCGGCCGCCTACTCCTGGAAACCAATCCCATCGCGATCGACCTGATCAACAATGGGCATACGATCGAGCAACACTACGAGGACACCGGCAGCAACATCAATTTCGAAGGCAAGGTGTACGAGCTCAGCCAGTTTCACTTCCATACGCTATCCGAGCATTCGATCGCGAATAAACGAGGCGACATGGAGATGCATGCCGTGTTTGCGGAGCCGGTAACCGACGACAAGCTCGTCGTCGGAATGCTGTTGACGGTTGGTCACCGGCGGAACCCATTCCTGCAAACGCTGATCGATGCAGGACTGCCGGAGAAAGACGGCGACGATACGCAGTCGGGGGAGCTCATCGACCTGTCCGACGGCCTTACCGATACGTCGTCGTACTACACGTATGCTGGCTCCTTGACAACGCCACCTTGCACCGAAAACGTAACGTGGGTTGTGCTGAAGAACGCGGCAAGCGTGTCGCCTGCGCAATATGACGAATTTCGCAGCATTCTCGGGAACGACTTCAGGCCGACGCAGGACCTCAATGATCGCGTCGTCCGAGTCACCGCAAACAAGTTCGGCGGAGACCACGACGACGACTGAAACTGCCTTCCGCTCGAGATGGGACGGCAACGACCGGCCTCAGCCGGGCGGTGATGGTCTCACCGCCTGGCTGAACTCCTTGGGCTCGAGCCACTGCTCCAAGCGGGCCGCGGCATGATAAATTGCGGGCATCGGCCCTGCGCCGTCGATTCGGCGGGACAACACCTATGAAGAACACCAACGACGTTTTCGAGCAAGTCGCCGGCAACGGCTTGCTGCATCGGCGCTTGTTCTTGACGCAAGGTGCCGCGCTGCTCGGCGCCGGTGCCACGCTGCTTGCGGCACGGCCCGCGCATGCCGCGCCACTCGACGTTCCGCCATGGACGAAGACGCCGGGCGCGGCACCGAGCGTCTACAGCGATCGTTCACGATTCGAAGAGCGCGTGCAGCGCGTGACGAACGCGTTGCCCGGCACTATCGGCACGGGCGGCTCGCGAACGCCGCTCGAGCACCTCGAAGGCATCATCACGCCGAGCTCATTGCATTTCGAGCGCCATCACAACGGCGTGCCGGACATCGATCCCGAGCAGCATCGGTTGTTGATCCACGGGCTCGTGGAGCGGCCGCTGTTGTTCGACATGAATGCGTTGTCGCGCTATCCGCTCGTCTCGCGAATCCAGTTTCTCGAGTGCTCCGGCAACAGCGCCGCGCTGAACAATCCGGAGCCGGCGCAGCAATCCGCCGGTGGCTTGCACGGCCTCGTGTCGTGCAGCGAGTGGACCGGTGTGCCGCTCGGTATCCTGCTCGAGGAAGCGGGCGCGCGTCCGGAAGGGCGCTGGCTGCTCGCCGAGGGCGCCGACGCGGCCGCGATGAGCCGCAGCGTGCCGATGGCGAAGGCGCTCGACGATGCGATCGTCGCGATCTACCAGAACGGCGAACGGCTGCGGCCCGCCAACGGCTACCCGATGCGGCTCTTCTTGCCGGGCTACGAAGGCAACATGAACGTCAAATGGCTGCGGCGGCTCAAGGTCACGAGCGAGCCGACGATGACCAAGGACGAAACATCGAAGTACTCCGATCTGCAGCCCGACGGCCGGTCGCTGCTGTTCACGTTCCCGATGGAAGTGAAATCGGTGATCACGTCGCCGTCGGGCGGCCTCAAGATGCAGGGGCCCGGGCTCTATCAGATTTCCGGTCTCGCGTGGTCGGGTTTTGGCCGCATCCGCCGCGTGGAAGTTTCCGCCGACGGCGGCCGCACTTGGGGCGAGGCCGCGCTGTCGGAGCCCGTGCTGTCGAAGGCGCTCACGCGCTTTCGCATGGCGTGGCGCTGGAACGGCGGGCCGGCCGTGCTGCAAAGCCGCGCGATCGACGAGAACGGCACGGTGCAGCCGACGCGCACGGCCCTGCTCGCCGCGCGCGGGCCGCAGTTCCGCTATCACTACAACGCGATCCAGAGCTGGAACGTGTCGGCTGAAGGCGAGATCAACAATGTCTACGCGTAGCGTCTTCGCCCTTCTCGCTCTGGGGCTGGTCCCGGGACTGCAAAGCGCCATCGCTCAGGAAGGTCCGGGATTGGGCGTTCCCGCCACGGCGGAGCAGATCGCGAGCTGGGATTTGGACATCAATCCGAGCGGTGCGGGTCTTCCGGCAGGGTCGGGCACCGCCGCGGCGGGCAAGACGGTCTACGAGCAGAAGTGCCTCGCGTGCCACGGCAAGGAAGGAGCCGGGCAGCCGAACGATCAATTGGTCGGCGGGCACGGCACGATCAAGAGCGCCGCCGCGGTGCGCACGGTAGGCAGCTACTGGCCGTACGCGACCACGCTGTTCGACTACATCCGCCGTGCAATGCCGCTCGTGCAACCGCAGTCTTTGAGCAACGACGAGATCTACGCGCTGACCGCGTATCTTCTCGCTCTCAACGGCGTCATCGACGAGAACGACACGATGAACGCGACGACGCTGCCCAAGGTCGTCATGCCGAACCGCGACTCTTTCGTCGTCGCGTATCCGCAGCGCCGCGAGTAAGAGCGGCGATTCAGGTGGCGCCGAGCTTGCTGCGGAAGACGAAGTAGACGGCGCCGAGGATGCAAAGGGCGGCCCAGAGGTAGTCGAGCTTCAGCGGCTCGCGCAGGTAGAACAGCGCGAACGGCACGAACACCGTCAGCGTGATGACTTCCTGCAGCAGCTTGAGCTGCCCTACCGACAGCACTGCATAGCCGATCCGATTGCCCGGCACTTGCAACATGTACTCGAAGAACGCGATGCCCCAACTCACCAGTGCCGCGACGATCCACGGTTTGTGGCTCAGCTCCTTCAGATGCGCATACCAAGCGAACGTCATGAAGACGTTGCTCAAGCCGAGCAGCAAGACGGTGAGTGCGATGCTACGCACTTATGCCCAGATGCCTTTCGCTGCCGTGTCGAGTTGCAGCGACTGGCGGACGCGGCCGATGAGCTCGCGCTGCGCAGCGCTCGACTCACCGTTGAGTTTCGCGACTCGCTCGAGCAATCCCACCAACGATTCGCGCTGTGCCTCGTTGAACGCCTCGCTGTGTTTTGCGAGCAGATCGTCGAGCTTCTCGCGCAGCAATTGACCGTCGCCGAGGATGTGCGCGCTCGCGGTCAGGAGCTCGGCCGATTTTCGCGCGGGCAGCGAGAACGTCGACTCGAATTCGGCGAGTAGCGCTTTGCGCTCCGTAGCGCTCATGTCGCCGTCGGCCTTGGCCGTGGCGACGGCGAGCAACGCCGCGATCTCCATCGGATCCTCGAGCGCGAACAGCGGATTCGCCTCGTATTTCTGCCGCCACGCGCGGCGCCGGCGCCACAAGAAAGGGTTCAGGCCCCCGAGTGAGATGCCCGCATCGGCGAGCCTGCTCAACAGAACGAGGATCGTGACGATAGCTCCCAGCAACGCGAGCAAGATGTGCATGGCGCGGGAGTCTATCGCGCGTGGGACTAACGGAAAAGGATGAACCTCACACGGCGTTTCACGGCCGCGCCTTTTCCCGCTACGCTTGCAGCATGACCGAAGATACCAAGGACCGGCCGAAGGGCCGCTCGCTACAACCGCTGCGTGCGCTCGCGCCTTTCTTGGCGCCGCACTGGCGCATACTCGCAGCCGCGCTCGGCGCGCTGCTCGTTGCGGCGGCCGCGCAGCTCGCCTTGCCCGTGGCGTTGCGCGATCTGATCGACGAAGGCCTCGCGGTCCGCGACGCCGCAACGATCAATCGCTACTTCATCGCATTCCTCGCTGCCGCGGTCGTGTTCGGCGCGTTTGCGGCGCTGCGGTTCTACCTCGTGATGTGGCTCGGCGAGCGCGTCGTCGCCGATATTCGCAACGCGGTGTACGCGCGCGTCGATTCGCATGGACCCGACCTTCTTCGAGATCACGCGCACTGGCGAGGTGCTATCGCGCCTCACGGCGGACACGACCACCGTGCAAGGGATCGCGGGCTTCGGCATCTCGATTACGCTGCGCTCGGCGCTGACTCTGCTCGGCTCGTTGATCATGCTGATCGCGACGAGCCCGACTCTGGCGCTGATGATCGTCGTGCTGATGCCGCTGGTCGTAGGGCCGCTGCTGATGCTCGGCCGCCGCGTGCGGCGGCTGTCGCGCGATTCGCTCGACCGCGTGGCCGACGCGAGCGCGCTTGCCGGCGAGACGATCAACGCCGTCCAGACGGTGCAGGCGTTCACGCTCGAGGACTTGCAGACGCGGCGATTTCGCGAGGCGGTGGAGCAGTCTTTTCGCGTCGCCGTGAGGCGAATTCGCATTCGCGGGTTGCTTACGGCGCTCGCGACGACGCTCGTGTTCGGCGCGATCACGCTCGTGCTGTGGATCGGCGCGCATCAGGTGCTCGCCGGCGACTTGACGTTCGGTCAGCTCACCCAGTTCTTGCTGTTCGCGGGGTACATGGGAATAGCGGCCGCGTCGTTGAGCGAGATGTGGGGTGAGGTGCAGCGCGCTGCGGGTGCGATGGAGCGGCTGGTCGAGCTCGAGCGGGCCATGCCGACGATTCAGTCTCCGCCGTTGCCGCTGACGTTCCCGACGCCAAGCCGGGGCCACATCCGCTTCGATGGCGTCACGTTCCGCTATCCGTCGCGCCCTGACACTGCGGCGCTGGACGATTTCACGGTGACTGTGGAGCCCGGCGAGACGGTCGCGTTCGTCGGTCCGTCGGGCGCCGGCAAGACGACCACGTTCCAACTGCTCCTGCGCTTCTACGATCCGGCTACGGGCCGGATCCTGATCGACGGCGTCGACATTGCGAAGGCGCGTCCCGAGGATGTCCGCGGGCTGGTCGGTTTGGTGCCGCAGGACACCGTGCTGTTCGGCGCGTCGGCTCGCGAGAACATCCGCTACGGGCGCCCGGACGCGACCGACGCAGAGATCGAGGCCGCGGCGCGCGCAGCCGCGGCCGACGAGTTCATCCGCGAGTTGCCGCAAGGCTACGACACCTTCCTCGGCGAGCGCGGCACGCGGCTGTCCGGCGGCCAACGGCAACGGATCGCGATCGCACGCGCGATCTTGAAGAATCCGCCGATTCTGTTGCTCGACGAAGCGACGAGCTCGCTCGATGCGCACAGCGAGCGGCTCGTGCAGCTCGCGGTCGAGCGCTTGATGGAGGAGAGGACCACGATCATCATCGCTCATCGTCTCGCCACCGTGCTCAAGGCCGATCGGATCATCGTGATGAATCAGGGCCGAGTCGTCGCGAGCGGCAGTCACGCGCAGCTGCTCCTGAAGAGCCCGCTGTACGCACGTCTCGCCGAGCTGCAGTTCGGCGCGCAAAGCGGTGCGCAACCGCTCGAGGTCGCGGTCGGTGCAACTGTGGTCCGTTGAGGGCAACCGCCAGCGGCTCGACGGCGGCGCGATGTTCGGCAACGTGCCGCGCGCTCTGTGGTCGCAGTGGCTCGCGCCTGACGACGAGAACCGGCTCGAGTTCGCGTGCCGCTGCCTTCTTGCAACCGATCTCGACGGCAAGAGCGTGCTGTTCGAGACCGGAATCGGCGCGTTCTTCGAGCCGAAGCTGCGCGCGCGTTACGGCGTTACCGAGAACGAGCACGTGCTGCTTACGTCGTTGCGCTCGCGCGGTTTACGGCACGAGGACGTCGACGCGGTGGTGTTGAGCCATCTGCACTTCGATCACGCTGGAGGATTGCTCGGCGAGTTCAGCGAGGGACGCGAGCCCGAGCTGTTGTTCCCGAACGCGAAATTCGTGATCGGCGAGCAAGCTTGGCAGCGTGCGTGGAAGCCGCATCCGCGCGACCGTGCGTCGTTCATTCCGCGCCTAACCGATCAGCTTGCGGCGAGCGGGCGGCTCGAGCTCGTGAGCGGCGGGCGCTCGCGCACGCTCGGCGATCGCGTGCGATTTCACTTCAGCGACGGCCACACGCCGGGGCTCATGCACGCGGAAGTCGGCGGGATCGTATTCTGCTCGGATCTGATCCCCGGGCGTCCTTGGGTGCATCTGCCCGTGACGATGGGCTACGACAGGAACCCGGAGCTTCTGATCGACGAGAAGCGCGGATTTCTGGAGGACAAGATCGCGCGCGGGCGTGCAGCTGTTCTTCACGCACGATCTCGGCTGCGCGGTCGCAGCGCCGACGCGCGATGCGTCGGGGCGCTTTGCTGTTGCGGACGAGCAGGCGTCGCTCGACGGCTGGCAGCCGACTAACACGTCCCTTTGACGCTTTTGCCGCGGCTACGGCGCGCTCTCGGGGCCGTCTTCGCGCTTCCAGCTCGCGTCGGGATTGAACGCGGTCATCTGCTCGGCGAGCGCGGCGGTGTCCTCGCCGAGGTCCTTCGAGTACACGACGCCGTCCTGGTTGACGATGAACGTCATCACGCCGGTCGAGCCACGCTCCGCCGGGTACGCGACCAATCCGAAGCCGGCGGTCATCAGGTCGTCGATCAAGTAGTCGAAGGCGCCGTCGATCGCGTCGGGTCCCTGCGACTCGAGCTGACGATACACGTAGCCGTGGAACGGCTCGGGTCGCGGGGCGCCCGGCTGCTGGTAGCCTTGGCTGCGTGCGCGCGCGAACCCGGGGCCGAGCGGGCTCTGTGGCTCGCCGCTCGCCGCTTCCCAATACAGACCGTCCTTGCGCCCCGGCGTGCTGATCAACTTGCGCGCGTAATGCAGGACGGCGGCGTTCTCGGGATTGCTCGCGTAGTACTCCGTCTGCGCGTCGACGTACGCGAGGCAGGCCAGGATCGCATACAGCTCGTTGCGGCCGATGCGCCGATCGATGATTTCCTCGACGCCACCGCTCGTGTCGAATTGCCACCCGCTCCCTTCTTTCACGAGCGGAAACGGAAACGGCCATTGGTCGTCGCCGATCAGCAGAATCGCTCGATCGGGCCCGTCTTCGGCAAGCTCGTTGTGTGCCGTGTAACGCTCCACGAAAAGATCGCGGACGTTCGCGTCGGCGATCGCGTCGCCGGACTGGAGCACTGGCTGCGACTCGGCGCCGAGCACGCGCACGATCCGGTCCGACTCGCCGCTCTTCGTTGCGTCGACCAGCGCGGCCACAGCCTCGTCCGGCGTGGCGTAGCTCTGTTGCGCTGCGCCGAAGTAGTCGCAACCGGCCAGTAGCACTGCGCCGGTTGCGAGCGCCGCCAACGATGCGGCCGCGTTTCGCGCGCCGACGCTCATCGACGCCGCCCGCCGCCGCCGCCGCCGCGCGACATACCCGCGGAGGAGCGGCTCGCAGAGCCGCGCTGGCTCTGCGTCCGGGTCGTGCTGCCGCTGCTCATGCCGCGATAAGCCTCCGGCCCGCGAGTCGACGAGCCGACGGAGCCGCTGAGCTCGGAGCCGACCGAGCTCGACCCGTACGACCGGTTCGACGACCCCGCCGAGGGCGTGGAGCGGTTGGCAGCGCCGGTCGAGGGCGTCGCGCGGTTAGCGGCGCCGGTCGAGGGCGCCGCCCGTTCCCGGCCCCGGTCGAGGGCGCCGCCCGGTTCGCGGCTCCGGCGCCGCCCCCTGGCGTCTGCCCGCCACGGTTGCCGGCGAGATCGGTGGCCGCGCCGCCCGCGAGCTCCTGGCGGCCCTGCTCGGCATGGCCGCGAAACGCTTCGCGCGATTGAACCGCGGCCTGGCTGCGGCTCTCGCCGAATTTCTGCTGCGTTGCCGAGTTGCCGTACTCCACGCCCTTGCGGTGACTCGGGTCGTGCTGCCATTTGCCTTGGCCGGCCTGGTTCGTGTTGATCCGGTTGTTGTTGACCTCGCGGTTGGAGTTCACGCGATTGAAGTTGTTGTAGTTATTGACGTTGATGTCGACATCGCCGCCGCCCCAGTTGCAGTTGCCCCAGAACGCCGAGCCGATCGCGACACCCACCGTGAACGAGAAGAACGACGCGCCCCAAGCGTAGCCCGGCGGGTATGGGTAGTACGGCGGGTAAGCCGGGTACGGCCAAGCCCCGTAAACGACGGTCGGGTTGTAAGTCGGCACGTAGATGACCTGCGGATCGGTCGGCTCGATCTTGATGACGGTCGTGGGCGCGGTCGCCGTGGCCGTGCTCGCTGCAGGCGGCGGGGCTGCCGCATTCGCCTCGGCAGCGGCCGCCGGCGCGGGCTCGGCCGTCACCGCCTCGGTCGTGACGGTCTGCTCCTTGCTCGACTTCAGGTTTCCTTCCGCTTGTGCTTTTGCGCGCAGCCGCTGAATTGCGCTCATGACGTCCGCTTGCTGCGCGAGAAACGCGTCGCCGAGGTTCTGTGTCCAATCGAGCTGCTCGCTCATCATCGTGATGAGGTCGGGGAACGGGACCAGCGACTTCACGCTCGGATCCCAGCTCTGCTTCGTCATGGCTTCGGAGATCGCGTCGCCGGTGACCGTGGGGTTGGCCTTCGACCAGCGAGCGGCCTCGACGATCTCGAGCGGGTAGGTCGACGCCATCAGCACCTGGGCGATCAATGGATCGGAGTACAGCGCGATCGGCGCGACGAGCCCCTCGAGCTCCTCGGGCGTCAGCGGCTGTTCCGCGGTTTCGTCCTGGCCGAATACAGCGCAAGGTACCGCGCTGACTAACAACGCAGCGATCATCGGCAACATCGGACGGTGTTTGCGCATGCTCTGCCCCCTGTTTCCCAGAACTGTACCGCGTGCTCGCGGACCGACCATCTTGGACCTTGGTCCAAGAATATGCGCTGGCTACCCTCGGGCGCAGCAGCTGGAATTATTTACAGTATTTTGTACAGTAGCGGCGATGAGCCGCAAGCCGCTGCGCTTTCTCGTCGACTATCACGCCGCGGGGCATCGCCTGTACGGCACCTGCAACCATTGTCGGCGCTCCATGGCCCTGAACGTGGAAGCCGTCATGCGCCGCCATGGTCCTATGTTGACGATAGAGGAGCTTCGAAAACGCCTGCGTTGCCACCGCTGCGGTCGCAACGGTGATGTGCGAATCGTCATGAACAGTCACGATGGCCGATGAGCCGCGAACGAAAGACGGGCGATGGACCGCCCGAAGGCGATGTGGACGCGACGACGGCATCGGCGCAGGATGCTGAGAACGCATGCAAAAAAAACGAGGCCTCTCATGCGACCGTTCGTGGCATCCCTTCTCGTATGCGCCGCAGCCGCCGTCGGTTACACGGACGCGCGTGCGCAACCCGACGATTGTCCGATCACGCAGGACCCCAAAGGCGAGGTCGGCAACGAGGCCCTGACGGCGTTTCCACCCCCAACGGGAACGTTCACCTTTCGGCCAGGCGGTGCGGGATTCGTCGATCGCGACGGAGCGCTCGGCATCAAGTTCGCTTGGCGACGTCACCAGGCGGGAAAGCTCAATGTCGGAGGCAGGCGGCTCGATGGTGAAGCCGCGCCGGCACGCGCATACATATACGACTACGGGGACAACGGATTTCAGCCGATGTATTTGGTATTCCCGACGCCCGGGTGCTGGGAAATCACCGGCGTTGTCGGTGACGCGTTCGACGCGGCCGTTACGTTCGTCGTCTTCGTCGAAAAAATCGGGGACGGCCCGACGTGGCGATTCGAGGGGCTCGATTCGGGCTGGCGCGTGAGCCGTCGTTCGGCCGGAGGGTGACGATTTCTTGCCGCACACCACCCCGGATTCTCCCGCCTTGTCGCATTGGCCCCAGCTTCGCTTGGTTACGCTGATGCGTTTGCCCAACCCGCGGATTGCGTGTCACACGACGGGTCCAGGACATCTACTGACAGGCAACATTGACTGTAACACTGGACTGGAAAGCTACGCGCAAAGGATGCGCGAAGGAAAGAGAACAACGTTTGCTACAAGAAAGCAAAGGCAGTTGGACAGTCGAAGTAGAGCCCGAAAGCGGAGCGTATCTGCTCATTGATCCCGCCGGCTGCTACGCAGCCGAGCTGCATTGGAATGACGCAGGGGAGTGCTGGGCGCAGTTCGAGCCATACATGGCGTTTGCCGGCGCGACCACTATCGCCGACGTTGAGGCCCTACAGCAGCTCGCGCAGCTCTTGCGGAGCGTGCCGCCGCCGGACGGCCCAAGCTAGGAGCGTGCGAAGCGCCGCAAAAGCTGCTGCCGCGCGGCGACTCTACGCAACGTCAGCCTAGCGCGCTGCGTGCCAACGGTCGCGAGTGAGCTCGTGGACGAGGCAGTCGTCGGCGCCGAACGTCCGACGGCCGATCGCTTTGAAACCCATACGTCGATAGAACTCGTGCGCGCGCTCGTTCGACGCGAGCGGATCGATGACGATCGCCGTCACGCGTTCGTCGGCGAAGCAGCGGTTCAGCGCGAGTCGCATCATCTCGAAGCCGTAACCTTTGCCGCGGTCGGCCGCGGCCCCGATCCAGATGTCGATCGCACGCAGGTTCGGCGCGACATCGCCCCAGTAGTGCGTCGGCTCGAGATGCGGATCGCAGATCTGCATTGCGCCGATCGGCCGTCCGTCGAGCTCGCCGATGAAGTACTCTGAGAGCTCGGATTGTGCGGCGAGCTCCTCGGCCCAATCGGTGTCCTTGAACGCGACGGTAGCGTTTGGGTCGTCGGTCGAGCAGGCGATCACGCCGGGGTCGTTGTCCCAAAGATCGAACCACGGGAGATCGGCCGGCGTAGCGGGCCGCAGCGTGATACTGGGCATGCAGGCGTTGTACGCGGCGCACAGCGCGCGTGTCAAAGCGCTCGGCTCAGCGCGCGTCGAACTCAAGCATCCTCGCGTCTCCGCCCCACAGCTACGAGGGTAGGACGCGACAATTCACGCTGATACAGGGGGCCGGTATGCACTGTCTACCGATGTCCCCGGATAGACCCCGCCTTAGGTTGGTGGTGATGGGTGGAATCGAACCACCGACCTGCGGATTATGAATCCGCCGCTCTAACCAACCGAGCTACATCACCACGGAAAGGGATTGTAAACAAAGAGTTCCGAACTCTCAGAGTGCGCAACTCGGTGCGCAGACCGCGCGAAATTCTATCGCAAGTCGTTGATCCTATGGAATCGCGGTCTGCGGAGCAGCTTTCCGCAAGTCCCGATCAGGCGCGTCGTCCGCTAGCGTCAGTCGGCGATCCGTCACGTCGTGAAGCGAGGCCGGACTCTCACGAGTGCTGGCGCGTGGTGGAGCGCCTCGAGAGTAACCGGCGGTCGGCGAAGGCGCCCGCATTTCTCGCCATACACGAGCATACCTCGCGGGCGGCGAAGGGGTTAACATTAACTTAGATTTTTTCTAGATAGCGCAGAGGCGCTTATGGAAGCGCGAGTAGAAAATTGGTTTCCGACGCAAACACTAATTGTTGACGCTGCGCAGCTGTTGCCAGCTGCGCGTGATATGTTTGCGAAAACCGACTTTCCTTCTCTCGACTGCAAACCTGATTATAAGAATGGATTTACAACTTACCACGACAATCCGTTTGCTCGGTTTGTACAGCATCCATCTGGGCGGGACATTTTCAGCGTGTTTGAAAACGCGGCGAACGTCTTCGGGCAATCGCAAGGTATAGACCTAAACACGCATAGCGCGTGCGTTTCGGCAGTGTGGATTAGTCGCATCAACAAGGGTGGTCGTCATTTGCGCCATGTGCATGGCGACGCCCACATGTGTGGAGCGATGTACGTCGACGCACCTTCCGGGGCCTCTCCAATTCGATTTCACAGCCCTGTTACTACAGTTATGCGTTTCTGTCCGCTGCCAACAGCCGTCGCAAATAACAAAGCTACGGCCGAGTACGTGGATTACGAACCTACCCCCGGAAGACTGCTTCTCTGGGACGGCTGGCTTGAGCACGAAGTCCCCCTCAATCTTGCCGATGGAAACAGGGACTCGATTTCGTTCAACATCCTCTTCAAGGAGAAAAAAAACAATAACAGCTCCGGACTACAAAACAGCTCGACTACAAAATTATCGCCTTTGATGCGGCAACTGCGCAGATAACCATCCGCGTCGGAGAGCCTTCCTCCACCCCGACGGCACGATCAAGATGGTCGTGCCCAAGCCGTCCCAGAATCCATGCCAGGCGAAAGCTTCGTAGCCTGCGCAGTTAGATTCTTTCTACGCTACCGGATTCTGCCGACCGGATGACGGCTTCGGTCACGGCAGCGCCGTGAACCATTTCATCGAGCGTGATGGGGAACGGAGCGCCGCCGGCTGCGGCTGTGCCGAAAGCTTCAAGGACCGCGCGCACGACATCGAACCGCGCGCCTTCCCAGATTTCGGGCTCTCCTTTTACTGGTTGGAATTTGCAGATGCCGAACAGGTGATTGCGTCTTTCATCGGATGATGCGCCCGCAACGTGAGTCATGCCTTCGAGCCGGACGAAGCCTTTCGAGCCGAAAACCTGGAAGCTGAAGCCGGGCCCGGTAGCCGTCATCGTTCCGAGATATCCTGACATGCCGGCCTTCATGCGGAAGATCATCGATGACGTGTCGTCTGCATCGACTCCAATCGCCCGCCGAAAACTCAGGCAATACACCGAATCGATCTGACCGCAGAGATCAATCATTCCATCGATCGCATGAACACCCATCGGGGTGAGTCCTCCGACCGGTGTTTCTTCCTTGTCAGCACGCCACTGCTCCGCCTGAAGCAGTAAAGCATTGGGGAACGTCATCGTGGCCTCGACGTGCATGATCGTACCGAGGCCGCCGGAGCGAATCCGCTCGCGAAGCTTCGTCATTTCCGGATGAAATCTTCGGTTGTAGCCGAGACCTAGAACGATTCCGGCGGCGCGTACGGCGGCTACAGCGGCCTCTGCTTCGGTCTTGTGAAGAGCGAAGGGCTTTTCGCAGAACACATGTTTGCCCGCTCTTGCCGCAGCGATCACTTGTTGCGAATGAAGAGAGTGCGGAGTGGCTAGAACGATCGCGTCGATTGTCGGATCTTCGAGCAAGTCGTCAACGCGCCGGACGAGCTTCAACTTGTGAAGCTCGCCAAAGGACTCCAATTCCGGGGAGATGGTACGAGCGGCACCAGCTTTGAACTGGATAACATCGCTCGTACCTTGGACCGACTCAACCAGCGTCCTGCCCCACCAGCCGAGGCCGACGATCGCAGCATTGATCATCAAAAGCTAGACGACCTTTTCGACGCTGCCGCCTTTTTCGGCCGATCTCACGATGGCTTCGGTGACGGCAGCGCCGTGGATCATCTGGTCTATCGGAATGAGGTAAGGCTCTCCGCCTTGAGCCGCTATTGCCCAGGCTTCGATCGCCGCGCGCGGCAAATCAAAAGGTGGCGTCGTCCAGTTCTCAGCCTCTCCTTTGACGGGCTGGAATTTGCAACCTGCAAATAGCCTCGTGCGCCGTTCCTCGGACGAGGCGCCCGCCACGTGAGTCAATCCCTCGAGCCGTACAAAACCTTTAGAGCCGTAAACCTGGAAGCTGAAACCGGGCCCGGTGGCCGTCATGGTTCCAAGGTACCCGGACATTCCGTTCCTGAATCTGAAGATCATCGATGTGGTGTCGTCCGAATCGACCTCGACGACGCGGCGGAAGCTCAGACAATAGACCGTATCGATCTCGCCAAAAAAATCGATCATGCCGTCGATCGCGTGCAGTCCCAGGGGCGTCAAGCCGCCGCACGGAGTTTCATTTCTGTCAGCGCGCCACGCGCCGGGCTTGAGATAGAGGGCATTGGGGAAGGTCATCGTCGATTCCGTATGCAGGATCGTACCGAGCCCGCCGGAATTGATGCGCTCTTTCAGTTTGCGCATTTCAGGATGATAGCGGCGGTTGTAATCGAGAGCGATCGTGACGCCGGCCTTCTTCGCGGCATCGACCATTTCGACAGCGTCCTTCTTTCGAAGCGCGAACGGTTTCTCGGCGAAGATGTGCTTCTTCGCCTTTGCCGCTGCCACCACGTGCGAATGATGCATGGAGTGCGGCGTCGCTAGGATGACGCCGTGAACGTTCCGGTCGGCCAGCAAATCTTCCACACCCGAAACCAGCTTCATCTTGTGAAGACCGGCGAAATCCTTCAGCTCCGGTGTAATCGCCGGATCCGCCCCGGCAACGATGCGGCCGTGCTCGCTTCCAGAC
This sequence comes from uncultured Gammaproteobacteria bacterium, assembly GCA_963744305.1. GTDB lineage: Bacteria > Pseudomonadota > Gammaproteobacteria > Steroidobacterales > Rariloculaceae > FEN-1219. The sequence continues at coordinate 140,788 of CAVUTF010000004.1, read as the reverse complement.
ATCGATTCGACGAGGGTCTTGCCCCACCAACCGAGACCAGCGATACCGATGTTCAACATTTTTTTGGCTCCTAACTTAAGAATAACTTCTCAATCCACTCGCCCGGGCAGCCTCGCGACCAGCACAGCCTGATCATTGAACGACGGGTTATGAATCCGCCGCTCTAACCATCTGAGCTACATCACCACGGAAAACGATTATAGACCAGAGTGTTGCGGGCGCTCGGAACGGTCCCCGGTGTCCGCAGACTGAAGCCACACCCGAAATCGCCGCGTATTCCCGACTCGCGCTTACCGCATATCCGCTCGCGCTCATCGCGCCGCCCCTTCACCGTCTTTCACCACATTTCAGAACCGCCCAAGGACCTTTCACCGGCAGCCCGGCAACCCTACGGCAATCCGGAACCCGCAAACCGGAAACCCGCGACGAGAAAGGAGGAAGCAAACGTGAGAACGAGGCATCTGCTGTCACCGGTGTTCTTCTGCGCCATTTCGACTGCACTGGCATGCCTCGCCGCCGACGATGGTAACGCGCAAACCACAACCACCCCCGGAAAGCCTGCATACGCCTACGCGACGAACGGGGTCATCGACAACGTCCAGCGCAGCGCAACGGCGGCGAAGTGGAAGCTCCTTCTCGACGAATCCAATCTCGGTGGCAAGGAACTGGAGGCTGCCGAGGTCACGCTCCCGGCCGGCACCGTCACGCAGAGCCACACGCACGGTCCGGTGGAGGTCATCTACGTTCTCGAGGGCACCTATGACCACGAGGTCAACGGCAGACTCTATCGATTGACACCCGGGATGCTCGGCATCGTCAGGCCGGGGGACAACGTGCGTCATCTGGCAACGAACGGTGAAGACGTAAAGCTGCTCGTGCTATGGGCGCCTGCAGGCGAGGCCGCGCGGATGTTCGCCACGGCGAAAGGGACGACGCCCGAGCCTGTTCCCGAAATTCAAAGATGATTTCGTTCACCCTCACCGGTGCATAGGAGACCATGGGCATGAGCACGAGATCGTTACTGATCGGGGTTACGGCATCACTCGGAGTAACGCTCGTTGCGTTGTCGCGCGTCGACGCGCAAGAGCTCAGCGGCCAGGGACGCGCCGAGGCGGCCGGCCGCAGCCTGATCGGTTCGCCAGCGCCGAGCATCGTCGTCGAAACGATCGATGGCGGCTCGATCGATCTCTCCGCGCTGTACGGTGAGAAAGCCGTATACCTGAAATTTTGGGCGACCTGGTGTGTACCGTGCCGCAAGCAGATGCCTCATTTCGAGCATGCCTATCAGACCGCGGGGACCGACCTTGCCGTCATTGCCGTCAATGTAGGCTTCAATGATTCCCGGGAAGACGTCGAGGCCTATCGCCGTGAAGTCGGCATCACCATGCCCATCGTGATCGACGACGGGCGACTCGCCGCGGCTCTGAATCTCCGAGTTACTCCGCAACACGTCGTCATTGGTCGGGATGGCCGCATCGAGTACGTCGGGCACCTGGCGGACGAGCGGCTGGACGCCGCCCTTCGCGCCGCACGAACATCGGTGTCGACCGGTGAGCCGCAGCGCGGTGCGAGCGTGCCGATCGCCACTTCGCAACGCGAAGCGGCGGATCATCTGCCGGACATGTCGGCCGCCACGCTCGATGGCGGTACGTTTCATGCGCGAGATGCGAGCGAAAAGCGCCCGACGGTCTTCGTGTTCATGTCGCCGTGGTGCGAGTCGTATTGGGCAACCTCTCGTCCAGCCATGGCGACAAACTGCCGGCAGGTACGCGAGCAGGTCGATTCGCTAGCCCGCGGCGATACGCGCGTTCGCTGGATTGGCGTCGCTTCCGGCTTATGGGCGACGAGAAATGAGCTGCGCGATTACCAGACGCGATATGAGACGCAAATTCCGTTGATGCTCGACGAAACGGGTGCCTGGTTCCGCTCGTTCCAGGTCTCGAGCGTCCCGACATTGTTGATTGCCGATACCGACGGAAAGATCGTCAAGCGCATCATTGGATTCGATGCGAATCTGCCGGTCGAGCTCGAGCGGGCGCGCGGCCGCTAGATACACTCGAAGTCGTCGCCGCTGCCGTTTTCGAGGCGGCACAGGCTGGTCCAGCCGTACGCTTGCCAGTAGTCGACGAGTCCGAGAGCGACGACGAGGTCCTTGAAGCCCGGCTCGCGGCGAACCTCCGAGAACAAGGGTAACCACAGCACCCAAGTCTGCGACGGGCTGAGCGTGACGGACTCCCGCACCATGGCCAGCGCCAGAGCCGAGTCACCGAAGTAGGCGGCCCACGCACCTATGTAGAGCAGGCCGACGGGACTACCGTAGGCAGCGTCGTCCTCATGCAGGGCGCGAATTGCCCCGAGCCCGAGCTCGGGCGACTCCAAGTGCGGCCGTGCGGTCTCGAGCACGGCGCCGAGCGGCCCCGTGGGGCGCGTCGCTTGGCGCAGGTATTCAACGTCGTGTTCGCCCTAGCCGCAGCAGTATTTCGATCGGGTCGCCGAACCAGTCGCCGAACAACGTCTCACCGCGCTCGTACGCGGCATGACGTGCCTCCATGTTGCCGGTCAGCTGGTGGGTTACGAGCGACAAGCCGGCACTTACGTGGTTCAAAGGATCGAGCCGCAGGTTGGCCGTCAAGGTTTCGCGCGCGCCGGCGAAATCACCGATAGCCATTTGCATGATGGCGTACCCGGGCGACGCGGCAAGATCCGCGCCCAACGAAGACGCACGCTGCATCGCCTCCCGAGCAGTCATCCATCGGCCCTGCATGAGGTTCGCGAAGGCGAAGAACGCATGACTGTCAGGCGAGTCCGGATCGAGCAACAGCGCGCGCTGCGCGGCGTCGAGCGCAGCGGCCTTATGCTCGTCCAGGTCGCGCGCGAGCACCGGGACGATGACCGCGTGCGCGGCGGCTCTTGGCCCGCCAGGCAGCGGCGAATTGCGGGTCGATACCGACCGCCTGATCCAGCCGCTCGAGAACCGCGCTGAACGTTGGCTCGGTCGCCGGTCCGGTGGCCATACCGCGCGCAGCGAGGTACAGCTCATACGCGCGTTGCGAAGTCGTCGGTGCCGGTCGCACCAGCCGCCGCCGCTCGGCAACGGACACTTGCACCTCGAGTGCGCGGGCAACGTTCGTGGCGACGCTGCTCTGGATGGCAAATACGTCGTTGAGCTCGCGTTCGTAGGATTCGGACCACAGCAGCGCTTCCGTCTGCGCATCCACCATCTGCACGGCGACGCGAACGCGATTGCCGGAGCGCCGCACGGTGCCTTCCATGACCGACTGCACGCCGAGCTCGCGAGCGACGGCCGTGATCGGCTGCGTGCGCTCGCGATACCGCAGAACCGTCGTACGCGAGATCACGTTGAGTCCGCTGAGCCGACCGAGCTGGTTCACGATCTCGTCGTGAAGACCGGCCGTGAAGTAAGCGTCCTCCTCGCTCGTGCTCAGAGTTTCGAACGGTAGGACTGCGATCGAGTTCGGCAGCGTCCGTGCGTCCTCGATCGCCGACGTCGCGGCGGCGCCCACTCGGTCGTTGTCGGAGCTGAACCACATGGCCGTCGCGACCGCTGACCGCCGCGACCAACGCCGCCGTTCCGAGCAGCACCGGCCCTGCCGGCGCACGCGGCGCCCTCGTGGTCGCGAGCCCTGGCCCGCCGGGAGGTGGATCTGGGTACGCGTTCGCGGCTTCCGCATCCTGTGCACCAAACGGCTCGACCACGGAGGCGTCTACGGATCGCACGGGTGTCACGAACTGATAGCCGCGGCCGGCCAACGTGACGATGTGCTCTTCGCCGAGCACGCGTCGCAACACCGCGATCGCCTGAGTGAGGTTGTTTTCTTCGACGATGCGTCCCGGCCAAACGGCTTCGGTGAGCGTTGACCGGTCCACGGCCTCGCCGGCGTGCGCGACGAGGTACACCAGTGCATCGAATGCCCGCGCGCTGATCGTCAGCGGTCGGCCGTCCGGGGACGTGACCTTCCGGCCCGGCGGGTCGAGCCGAAAACCGCTGAATGAGTAGATCGTCGACGGCGCCGAGCCGATCATCGAAACGTCCTAGCCCGGAAGGACCTGCCCGCATTTAAGCTCTAATGTTGCGTGGCGTCCAGGAGCGTGCCGCCGCCGCGCGCGAGCGGGTGCTCCTAGGTGCTCACAGGCTCACGTCCGCCACGATTCCCCGCTCCTCGTACCAGCGGCGGAAACGTTTCGCGGTGATGCGCGCATAGGGCGACCAGCGGATCAGCCGCATCACGAGCTCATTGAGCCAGGAGACCGGCGCCCGCATCGGCCTGCTGAAATCGATGAACAGCACGACTCGATCCTCCATGCTGTCGTTCCACACTTCGTGCGAGAACGTGTCATCGAAGATGAGGGTCCTGCCTTCGTGCCAGTGCGCGATGGAATCACCCACGCGAATGCGGCACGACGCGTCCGGCGACGGGACGATCAGCGCGAGATGACAACGTAGCAGCCCCTTGTAGGGTCCCCGGTGTGCCGGTATGCACTTGCCTCCGGCCAGAATCGAGAAGAACGCGGTTTTCATTCCAGGAATGCGCTCGACGGCCGCGGCGGTTCTCGGGCAGGCGCGACAGTTGTGATTGGCCCTGGCGCCGTACGCATGCAGAACGTACGCCTTCCACTCTTCGTCCTGTGTGATCGCCCGCTGTTCGGGGGAGATCTCGTGAAAGGCAGGAATCAGGCCTCGGTCTTTCAGCACGACTCTGAGCTCGCTCAGGATCTGCGGCCAGGCTGCTTCGAGCTCCCGCGTCCAGGCAAACTCGTCGGATGGATAGATCGGCCGTGGTCTCTGCCGGGACGCTCGCTCGTAGCAGCGCTCCATCGCATGGAGCACCTGGAAGAAAGCTGGAAAAGAGCGGCTTCCCGCCTGAGGCATGTCTCGTGTCCAGGTCCCTACCGGAATTGGTCCGCGTGTGTTCCCGCAGCTTGCGAGAATACCAGGCCCGCCTGTGCCTCGGCTTTCAGTCGTGCTTTGGTCATGTTTTGCTCGGGACGGCCGTCGGCATTGCGCGCTACAAGACTCCGTGCAAAGTGGTTAGGTGACGACATGGCGAACCAGTACTCGAGCTTTTCGGGGCAGGAGGCGCACACGTGCGCACGGGCGGCTGACAACGCGATTGCTGGCGGGCCTCATGCTCGTCTGCGTCTTGGCTGCATGCGACGGTTCCGCAACCGTGGACTCCTCCGGAAGTCCCCCGGCGCCCCTGCTATCCATACCCGCAATTACCTCGAAGAGCTTGCACGGACATTTTCGGGGCGCCGCTGCCATCGGTGAGGAGGCGTATCAGTATCACGCAGAGGCGTTGATCACCGTCGACGGTGAGGTTCGGCTCTATATCGCTGGACCGGTGCCTGTCGATGGTGTGCTCAGCGGCGCGGGTCTTTCGAAGGAGATGCTCGATCCTGGCGAATCAGTGCTGCTCGTCGGCAATGTCGGAATGAAAGCAGATTGGGGCTTGGGGCAGGGTGTCGTTATTGGGCAAAGATGCGCGGCGCCCCACCCTCAGCGTTTCTGCGCGGAGCCAGCGCGTGCCGAGATCAGAATCACAGGTGAGAGACAGGCACTCGACGGTGAAATCCGGATTATCACGAAGGATGGGGAAGAGGTCTGGCGGCTACGCATCGAGGACTGGAGCATTTACTACACGTTGATGGCCAGAGCGGCCCTTCTGGACGGCACGTACATGGAGCTGCTTGCGCCTTTCGTGCAATGCCGCGACATGATCATCACCATCGACGGCGGCGGGGGCCTGTTCTTTCAGAGTCCCAATTCAGGCTGCACGGAAACGGTACATCGGCTCCGCATCTGGACGGCAGCTTCTACGTTTTCGACGTTGACCTCATTATCGAAAACTGCGACGCGAGCCACGCCTACCTGAACGGCCGATTTGAAGGTCTGGCCACTGCGACACAGGACAATTATTGGGGCTACGATGAATCGCTCCTCATGTTTTTGTCTACGCCGGACGAAGGGCCGCGCGCGGCAGTAACGATGTTGGCCGCCCGGTACTAATCGCCGTCCAGGAGCGTGGCGACGCGCAAAAGACTCGACGTCTGCGTCAGCTGCGGTCGAATAGGAGAACGGCAGGACGGCTATCGAACGGCCCTTTAGGGGGAGCGTCCGCACCCGATCCTTGCACGGGGCGCCCGGTTAGAGATACCCAAAGCGACGCAAGCGCGACGCCGAGAATCAATATGGTCAGGGCGGCCGTGAGCAGTGAGACGCGTCGCCGCGCTCCGCGCGAATCGGGACTTGTCGCTTCGTCGCTCGCCGCGGGCGGGAGTCGTGCTTCGGTCGCTAAGGCAATTGCGGGGTCGGCTGCGGCGACGCGGGCAATCAGGCGGATCCCGACTTTCGGGATGGTCTCGATGACACTCGGCCTCTTCGAGTTGTCGCGAAACGCTTTGCGGAGCTCGACGATGCACTGCGACAACGCGTCCGGCGTGACGGCCATCCTCGGCCACACGGCATCGAGGAGCTCGTTTCTCTTCACGACCGCTCCTTTGGCGTTCGCAAGATAGACGAGCACTGCCATTGCGCGCGGTGTTATGTGGACGGCTTCGTCCCCACGTCGAATCTTCGCTAGGTTCGGCTGGACGAGCCAGTCGCCAACACAAAAGTCTTCGGTCGCTGAGTCGGTTGCGTCCATTTTCGTCGTCCGGCCGGAAGTCTAGCACCGGGCGTATTACGGCGGCATTTGCTTCCCATAGAATGCGCTCCGCGCTCGCTGATCCGCGGACCGGCAAGGAGTTCCACGCCCGTGTTTTGGATAGTCGCAACCATCATCGCAGCGGCCGCGCAGACGGCGCGCAACGCGATGCAACGCAGCCTGACCGAGACGCTCGGCACGCTGGGTGCGACTCAGGTCCGGTTCATCTATGGGTTTCCTTTTTCGCTGGTTTTTCTCGCGATCGTGCTCAGCCTAGAGCGAGTAGAGTTGCCGGCTCCGAGCGTAACGTTTCTCTGCTTCACGACCGCCGGCGCCATCGCGCAGATCGGCGGCACCGCTTTGGTGCTCGCGGCGATGCGTGCGCGGTCGTTCTCTGTGGCTACCGCGCTCAGCAAAACCGAGCCGGTGCAGGTGGCTTTGGCCGGTTCGATCGTTCTTGGCGACGCTCTGACGGCAGTGAGCGTCGTTGGCATCGTGATCGGGACGGCCGGCGTCGTACTGTTGGCGACTAAGCCCGGCGAGAAGTGGAACGCACAAAGCGCGCGACCTGCTTTTCTCGGGATCGCGTCGGGAGGCCTTTTCGCCCTGGCGGCGGTCGGCTTTCGCGGCGGAATTCTCGCACTGGACCACGGCGGTTACTTTCTGCGCGCGACGACGACCCTGGTTTGGTCGCTTGGCATTCAGGCGTTGCTTCTCGGCAGTTGGATGGCGCTCTTCGCCCGCCCCGCGCTGCTGCATAGCCTTGCACTGTGGCGCAAGTCGTTGTTCGCCGGATTCATGGGCGCACTGGCATCGCAGTTCTGGTTCGTCGGATTCTCGTTGACCGCAGCGGCCAACGTGCGCACGTTGGGGCTGATCGAGGTGTTGTTCGCTCAAGCGGTGTCGCACCGCGTCTTCGGACAACGAATCTCCGCGCGCGAAGCCGCGGGTATGGTCCTCGTGGTCTTTGGCGTCGGTTTATTGTTGCTCGGTGTCGGTTGAGCGAACGTGGCGCGTGTCCCGTCACGCAACCGATCGCGGCCCGCGCTGCGCCGATGGCGCGAGGCGCAGGATTTTCGCGACGGCGTCCGGCAAATACCAGTTCCAATGGCCGAGGAGTCTCATCGTAGCCGGTAGCAGCAGAGCTCGAACGAGCGTGACGTCGATCAGTATCGACATCGCCAGCGCGAATCCGAACTGCTGCAATCCCACGATCGATCCGGCCACGAATCCCATGAAGGCCGCGAACATGACGAGCCCCGCCGTGGTCACGAGCCGTCCGGTCTTGGCCAACCCCGCGATCACCGCTTGCTCGTTCGTGGCGCCGTTGTCCCATTCCTCGCGCATCCGGCTGACTAGAAACACTTCGTAGTCCATCGACAGGCCGAACACGACCGCAAACACCATGACCAAAATCCAGGCCTCGATCTGGTCGTAGTGGGGCAAGCCGAACGGTGCCCCCCAGCCCCACTGGAACATCGCCACGGTGAGCCCGGTGGCAGCGGCGATCGACAAGGCGTTCAACACGATCGCTTTTAGCGGAACGAGCAAGGAGCGGAACGCGCGCAACAGCAGCCAGTACGTGGCACCGAATACTCCGAGCACGAGCCATGGGAGCCAACGCGTCACGATGTTCAGGAAATCCTTTCCCGCGGGCGCCGCTCCGCCGATTAGCACGGAGGCTCGGTTGGGAAAACCGGCTGCCGGGATGATCTGCGTGCGCAGCCGATCGACGAAGGCGAGCGTCTCACGAGCGCCGAAATCTTCTGCGCCGAGCACCAAGAGCTGGAGATATTGCTGCGACGTGTCGACGAAATGCGGCTCGCCGGGCATGTAATAGAGCGCCGCCACTTGCGGATCGTCCGTGAGCGCGAACACCAACCGATCGACGGCGTTTCGATGTCGGGCGCGTTCGCGCCGCCGGCGCTGCCGGTGTCGATCACGATGCTCGTCGGCGTCGTTGCGCCGGCTCCCAGCGCAGCTGCGACGACCGCCCGACCCTGCGCGCTCTCGAGAAAATCTGGCTGGCCGGCATCGGATCCCGGCCCCGTTCGAATTTCGCGCAACGGCATGCCAAGAGCGAGCAGCAGTAACGCCGATGCCGCGGCCACACGCACCGGGCGCCGCATGATCCAGCGCGCGAGCTCAGGCCAGAAGCTCCGCTCGCTCGTGACGCGCTGCTCGCTGCCGGTGGAGGGGAAGAGCTTCACTCGATCGAGCCGTTCCCCGAAGAACGACAAGAGTACTGGCTGAAGCGTCAAGGCTGCGGTCACCGATACAACGCCCATCAGCAGGCCGCCGACTCCGAAGCCGCGCAGGAACGGCATCGGCAGGAACACGAGCAACGCGAGGCCGATCGTTACCGCAGAACCGGAGAACACGACGGCGCGCCCAGCGGAATTCATCGTCCTCACGATCGCTTCGTGGCACGGCGCGCCGCCGAGGAGCTCTTCGCGAAAGCGATGCGCGATCAGCAACGAGTAGTCGACCGCTATGCCGAGCCCAATCAAGCTCACGAAGCTCGTGATGTACGCCGTAAGCTCCATCAGATTGGCGAAAATGCGAACGAGCCCCAGCGTGGTCACGATCGTGAACAACGCGAAAACGATCGGCAGGAGAAACGCGAACGTGCGAAAGATCAGAATGAGCAGGACGATCGCGATCGGTAACGCGATGAACAGCTCCCCCCGGCGAAGGTCGCTCGCGATGACCGCGTCGGCGTCGTGTTCCGCGGCGGCCAGCCCGGTCAGGTAGATTTCGGCGCCCGGGATCTTGCCGACGGCTGCGCGCATCGCCGCGGTGTGCCCTTTGGCGGCGACGGGATCGAGCGACGACGCGATCTGCGCGATGATCACGTTCTCGTCGATCACGAGGCTGTCTACGAACGCGCCTGTCGGCAATTCGGCCGCGGCGCGGCGTGCGGCCTCTTGAGCGGCGGGCAGGAGTGCATGCGCGCTGCCTTCCGTTTTCACCACTAGCGTAAAGGACCCGACTGAGCTCTGCCCGAACTGCGACTCCAGCAACTGCTCGGCGCGCTCGCTGTCGGTACCCGGAAGCGAGATGCGGTTAGTCAGGAGCGCAGACAAGTGCAGGGATGTGAACGCGCCGGCAAGCAGAATGGCGAGCCAAATCAGCAGCACCACCGCGCGACGGCGAAGCACCGCTCGAGTCACGGCTTCAATTTGCATTCTTGACGGCCACCCTCTCGCGCCCATGGTATCGTGAGCGCGAGCCTGCAGCGGGGGGACGAACGTGGCGAACGAAACGCGGGATTCCCAGACTCCTCGGAGTTCCAACGACTCTGGGAGCCTAAACAGACGCGAGTTTCTGGCCGGCGCTACCGGAGCGGCGGCCGGCGGCGCCCTCGCGGTCACCAGCCCGGCCGGTGCCCAAACGGCCGAGTCGGCGCCGATCGCCCCACCAACAGAGGCGCAGCTCGCGCGTGAGCGCTCGAATCCGGCGACTACACGCCGGAGGAGCTGGATCGCTACTTCGTCGACCGTCCGGGCTCGGATTTCATGGTCGACGTGATCAAGAGCCTCGACATCGACTATGTCGCGGCGAACCCGGGGTCGAGCTTCCGCGGGCTGCACGAGTCGATCGTCAACTACGGCGGCAACAACAAGCCCGAGCTTCTGACTTGCTTGCACGAAGAGCAGGCCGTGGCCATGGGTCACGGCTACTTCAAGGTTGCCGGCAAGCCGCTTGCGGTCGCGTGTCACGGCACGGTCGGCGTTCAGCATGCGGCGATGGCGGTCTACAACGCATGGTGCGACCGCGCGCCCGTGATCTTGCTCGCGGGCAATCATCTCGATGCCGACCGAGCGGCGCGCGGGCGTGGAGTGGGCGCACTCGGCGCAAGACTGCGCGCGCCCGATTCGCGACTACATCAAGTGGGACGATACGCCGGTATCGCTGCCGCACTTCGCCGAATCGCTCGTGCGCGCCTACAAGATCGCAATGACGCCGCCGATGGCGCCGGTCGCGATCGTGGCGGACGGCCATCTGCAAGAAGAGAGCATCGGCAGCGAGCGTTTCACGATTCCGCCGCTGAGCATTACGCAGCCGCCGCGCGGCGACGACAACGCCGTGCGCGAGGCGGCGCGCCTGCTCGCGACGGCCGAGTTTCCCGTGATCGTTGCCGATCGCGTAGCGCGCGACCAAAGCGGCATCGAGCTGCTCGTCGAGCTCGCGGAAGCTCTGCAAGCGCCGGTCGTCGATCTGCACGGGCGGATGAATTTTCCTAGCGGCCACTATCTGAATCAAGGGCGCAACCTCACTGCGCAGGCCGATGTGATCCTCGGTCTCGAGCTCACGGACGGCTGGGGCGTCGTAAACGCGATGCGCGACCGCGTGCATCGGGAGCCGGAGCGCATCGTGCGACCCGACGCGAAGCTCATCACGATCGGCGTCGGCGATCTGTTCTGGCGATCCAACTATCAGAGCTTCCAACGCTACTTCGGCGCGGAGCTTTCGATTGCGGGCGACGCCCAGGCGACGCTGCCGTCGCTGATCGAGGCCGTGAAAGCGGCGATGCCGCGCGCCACGAGCACGGCGCTCGCGGACCGCGAGAAGAAATGGCGCGCGGCCCACGCCGCGCGGCGGGAGCAGCGTGTTGAACGCCGCGCGCTATGCCTGGGATGCGAGCCCGGTTAGCACGGCGCGGCTCGCGATGGAAGCCTGGAGCGTGATTCGCGACCGGGATTGGGCGCTCGTCTCGGAGTCTTTCTTCACCTGGCCGTTCGACCTGTGGCAGATGGATCGCCACTACCAGCACATCGGCGGCTCGGGCGGTGCGGGCGTCGGCTACGGTGCGCCGTCCGCCGTCGGCGCGGCGCTCGCGCATCGCGATGCGGGGCGCTTGCCTCTGAACTTCCAACAGGACGGCGACCTCATGTACGTGCCGGGCGTGCTCTGGACCGCGGCGCATCACCGGATTCCGCTCCTGTCCGTGATGCACAACAACCGCGCCTATCATCAGGAGGTCATGCATCTGCAACGCATGGCGGCGCGGCGCCAGCGCGGCGTCGACGGCAGCGCGCGAGTCGGCAACACGCTCGAGGATCCGTTCATCGATTTCGCGACGCTGGCGAAAGGTTTGGGCGTGTGGTCGGCGGGCCCGATCACGGATCCCGCAGAGCTTCGGCCTGCGCTCACGGAAGCGCTCGCCGTCGTCGAGCGCGGCGAGCCGGCGCTGATCGACGTCGTCGCGCAGCCGCGCTGAGGGTGCATGCGATGTCGAGAGAGCTTGTGAGTCTTCTGCGGACCCTTGCTAGCGCAGTCACCTTCCTGCTGCTCCTCGGCGTCGGCAACGCGTCCGCGCAGGACGCCGATCGCGGGCGCGTGCTATACGAGGCGAACGGTTGCTATCAATGTCATGGGTACGCGGGACAGGGCGGCGCGGCGCTGCGGATCGCGCCGTCGCAGTATCCGCTCGAGGCCTTCGCGCAGCTCGTGCGCCGACCCGCAAACGAGATGCCGGCGTACGCAGCGGCCGTACTGAGCGACGCGGACCTCCAAGCAATTTATCGGTACGTGCGCTCGGTGCCGGAGCCGCCCGCACTCGCGGAAATTCCTGCGCTGCGCTGAGCAATCGCGGTAGCGACCATCCATGAAAAGACTCTCATTAGAAAACGACACGCTCACGAGACGCTGCTTCATCGCCGGCTCCACGCTCGCCGCGGCCGGCACTTGGCTCGGTGCCGTTGCGCCGGCGAGCGCCCAGACGCCTTCGTCGGCCGGCGCCGCGGATCCGACGCTGGTCGAGGATCTCGTTGCGGCCAATCGTATTCTCGCGATGCACGGCATCGTCGATGCTTTCGGGCACGTGAGCGTGCGCCACAATCGCAACCGCGAGCGATTCCTGCTGTCGCGCTCGTTGGCACCCGATCTCGTGACCGCGGACGATCTCATCGAGTACGACCTCGATTCCAATCCCGTGAACGCGAACGGTCGTTCCCAATACTCCGAGCGCTTTATTCACGGCGAGATCTACAAGGCGCGTCCCGACGTCAATGCGGTCGTGCACAACCACGCCGCGTCGTTGATCCCGTTCGGCGTGAGCACGGTGCCGATGCGCCCGATCTACCACATGGCCGGGTTCATCGGCGAGGGCTTGCCGGTGTTCGAGATCCGCAAGGCCGCAGGCATGACGAACATGCTGGTCAGCGACGCGGATCTCGGTCGGGCGCTTGCCGCGGCGCTTGCCGGGCGTCCGGCCGTGCTGATGCGTGGGCACGGAGTCGCGGTCGTTGGACCGGCGTTGCCGTTCGCGGTCGGCCGCAGCATCTACCTCGAGGCCAACGCACGCATTCAACTTCAAGCGATCGGTTTGGGAGGCGACGTGACTTATCTCTCGGCCGAGGAAACGCGGGAGATCCTCGAAGCCGGCGAGAACCGCGGCTACGAGCGGCCGTGGGAGCTGTGGAAACGCCAAGCGCTAGCGCGCGACTGAAGCTCGCGCGGCCGGCCGTCGTTTCGGGAGTGAAGCCCGTGGTGACGGGCGTGGCGCGGAGTCAGAGAGCCTGCAGGAACCGCAGCAGCCGCGTTCTGTCTTCTTCCGACAAGCGCTGAAACATTTCTGTTTCGCCGGAAGCGCTATTCCCGTGTCTCGAGATAGCCTCTTCGATCGTCCGAGCGCTGCCATCGTGCAAAAGAGGTTCACCGATGGCCACGCGCGTCCCTAGACCCCAGAGTGCAGCGGTACGAATTCGGCCCCGCGCCTCGGCCGGCATCCCTTCACGCAAGGTCTTCGGGCCGGTCCCAATGTCGTGCAACAGGAAGTCCGCGTACGGGTGAAACGTCTTGTTGCCCAACGCGTCCGGCACGCTGAATGTTCCGCCGTTGATCAATTCGCCCGCTCTCGCGGTCTGAAGCTCGGGCACGTGACATATCGTGCACCCAACGGATTCAAATACTTCAGCGCCTCGCTCGACTTCCCTTCGCTCGTCCCGCGTGAGGGTGGCGAGCGGGGGTGCCGACAGGGCTCGCATGAAATCGACAAACAGCTCGACGCCCATGCCGAACATTGCCCCGGTGTCTTCCGGGTCAGCGATCCCGTCATCCACCGGATTCCCAAGGAACGTATTGTCGTTGAGTCGCAGAGGGGAGGTAACGCCCATTTCGTTCAAGTAAGCGTCCGCCGCGAACGATAGCAAGCTAGCGTGCTGTGCTGCCCAACCGAACCTCCCGACTGCCGTCGTCCCTGGAGCCTCCAAGATCGCTACTTCGCGGACGAGTCCGGCGATGCGGCCTCCGCTGCGTCTTGGTTGGTCGCGCGCGATTCTCCGCAGCACCTCGTCCGGCACCGCTTCCACGAAACCCGCCCCGAACAGTGACGGCGTGATGAACCGGTCCCGAACGTTCTGGCCCTCCGACAATCGCGGTTATTTCCGGCGTCGCGCGGCCAACGGCCCTTGTCGTTATCAGCGTTCCGCCAGGGGCCGGAAAAAACTCTCCGCTTCGGGCGATGAATCCGGCGCGGACCTCTGTGATCGGGCCACTTCCCGCGGGCAGAAGCCCGGCACGCGGCGCCACGTGGCATGTGGCGCACGAGCTTTCGTTGAAATGAATGCCAAGTCCCGTGGTAGGCGTCTCGACGTTCTCAAACGCTTGCCGCGCATCAGCGAATTCCTGCTGCGAGAGAAAGCCGTTCTGTGCTTCGAAACTACTCGGAGCTTCGTCTGACCTTCCGTTCGTCGTGACAACGCTCGATATTACGACCACGATCACCGTCGGTACTGCAACGCGATGGAACATTCTGAGTGCTCACGCGCCGAGCTTGTCGGCGAAGTCGTTGAAATCGCGCGCGGCGACATCCACCGGCACGCGCGGAGCAGTTTCGCCCGTGCCCGGTCCACCTTCGCCCGGTCGCCCGACATGCCCCGTGCGTAGGCCGTTCGATGCGGCTTGGCGCAAGTCTTCGCTGTGCGCCGCGACCATCATCACCTCGCCGGGTGTGAGATTTAGAGCCTCCGCGGCGGCGAGATACACGCGTGGCTTGGGCTTGTAGTCGCGGGCGATCTCGGAGCCCAAGATCGCGTCCCAGGGAATATCGTTCCGGCGCGCCACGTCGACCATCAATGCAATGTTGCCGTTCGAGCAGGGCGCAAGTATGAATTTGCGGCTCAGACGGGCGAACCCGGGCGCCACGTCCGGCCACGCATCGAGGCGATGCCAGGCGAGGTTCAGCTCGTCCGCGACTTTGTCGTCGAGCTTTTCGAGCCCGAAGCGCGGGCGGACTTGATCGAGCATGCGGCGATGCAGGACATCGAGCTTGACGAACGGTTCGCGGCCCGAGCGCACTTCCTCCATGCTCGGCTGATAGAGCCCGCGCCACGCATCGGCGAACGCAAGCCAATCGATGTTGTAGCCGAGCGGCTTCAAGATACGCTCCGCGTCGCGCGCAACGCCGTTGCGCCAATCGACGACGGTGCCGAACACGTCGAAGACGAGCGCCTTGACGGTGGCTACCGGCGAGGGTTGAGCGGACGCTCGAGAAAAGCTTTCGCCCAGGGTGAGTGCGGCGGCGAGAGCGCCTGTGCCGCGAAGAACGCGACGGCGAGAAATTTCTTTCACTTTCGCCTCCCTCGGAACTGCGCAGCGAAGCATAGCCCCAACATTCGCCGCCGCGAAAGGGCGGGGGATACGTCAGGCGGCGCTGCGCAGGGGCCTCACCTTCGGCCGCGCTTTCTTGCTCACATCCCACAGATCGTATTGTGCCTGCAGGTTCACCCAGAGCTCGGGCTCGGTGGCAAAAGCCACGGACAGGCGCATCGCCATATCCGGGGTTACTGGCGAGCGCCCATTGACGATCGCCGAAATGTGCTTGCGGGTCACGCCAAGGGCCTCAGCCGCCTCGGTGATCGTAACGCCCATCGGCTTCAAGTACAGCTCACGCAGGATCTCTCCGGGGTGCGAAGGGTTGTGCATTCTCGTCGACCTTTCAGTGGTAGTCGCCATAGTCCACCTCCACGGCGTGTCCGTCCTCGAAGCGGAACGTCACGCGAAAATTCTCGTCCACGCTGACCGCAAAACATCCCACAAGTCTTCCCTTGAGTGGATGGAATCGCAGTCCTGGTGCATCCATTTGTCCCGGCAGCGTGGCCACATTAAGCATGGTCAGAATCATTCGCAATCGCTTCGCGTGCTTCGCCTGGATCTTGCGCTTGTCGCCTGTCCTGAAGAACTCGGCAAGCCCTTTGTGACGAAAGCTCTTGATCATCGGCGCGCCATTGTAACCTAGTAGGTTACGTGTATGCAACCAATTTGGTTACATCTACCCGCCTGTTGCGTGTGGCACGAAAGCGCAAACTGGCATGGTCGACGGCCGGCGGAAACGTGCCCCACGCACTAGCTCCAGCTCGAAAACACCGCGAGAATTCGGCGATGTTGCGGACGACGGTGCTGACGCTGCTCACAATCGCTGCCGGCGAAGCCGCAGCCTGCCAGCTCCTCATGCCGCCTCCGTTCGCAGCGTTCGACGAGTCGTTGTTCGTCTTGATCGGCGATGTACGCGAGATCGTGGGGCCAGTCACGTCGAGCGACGTGGAAGGCGACGCGTTTGGTTTGCGCGTCAGGATCACCGAGCATCTGCATTCGCCCCATCCCGTCACCGGCCTCGTCGACGTGTTCGAATACAACTTGAGTGCCGGCTGCGAGGCGCTCGGCCTCGGTCGCGAAGACCTCGAACGGCAATTTCCGCCGGGAACGGCCTTGCGCATCATCGCTCGGGCCGCCACGCGACTCCCCGCCGCGACCGGCGACGCGCCGCAACGGCTCGAGGGTGGACCGTTCAACGCACATACGCTGGTTGGGCCGATTTATCCCGGCGAGCCGCTCTCGGCGTCGTTCGCCGGAGTCTACGACTTCGCGACCTCGATCGACGTCGGCCGCTACGAGCGCATCGATGCCGAGCGCTTCAACTGGTTCTGGTACAGGGGCCTTGTCGCGTTCGAGATGATGAAGGAGCTGCTCAGGCTCGAACGAGCTCGCGACGATGCCGAAAGGCTCTCCATTCTGCGAAGAGTTCGACGCATCCCACTCGATCACGCCGTCGACTTCGACGCGCTCGTAGCACGCTACGTCGAGGATCCGGCTTCCGCGGCCGCGCGCGACGCAGAGCCGCGCTGACGCCGCGCAGTAGTCCTTACCAGGGCCCGACACACGCTGCAGGAGCGAAACGCAATCGCGGCTGATAGGATTGGGGTCCGCGACTGCGGCAGCTGCCCGGAGGCCGCCCGTTGTTGAAAGTCATCGGCGCCGGTTTCGGCCGTACCGGAACGAGCTCGTTGAAGCTCGCGCTCGAGACGTTGGGCTTTCGCAAGTGCTACCACTTCACCGAGATGCTGCGCGCCTGGCACGTGCCGCGCTGGCTCGCCATCGTGCGCGGCGCACCTGCCGATTGGGATGCGTTGTTCGCAGGCTTCCAAGCCACCACCGATTTTCCCGCCGCCGTCTACTATCGGCAGCTCGCCGTTCACTACCCTGACGCCAAAGTGATCTTGACTGCGCGTGACGCAGAGGATTGGTACCGAAGCATGCGCGAGACGCTCGGCCCGCTGCGCCGCGCACTGCCTACTTGGCTACCGGGATTCGGCGCCATCGCGGCGCTGACCGACGCCGTGCTGTGGACGGGCATCTTCGACGGCAAGTTTGCCGATCGCCGGCACGCCATCGGCGTATACGAGCAGCATGCTGCCGATGTGCGTGCGCGTATTCCCGCGCACCGACTGCTCGTTTTCGACGTGCGCGAGGGCTGGTCACCGTTGTGTGAGTTCCTCGGCGTGCCGGTGCCCGCCGACGTCGAGTTCCCGCACGTCAACGACACCGCGTATATGGTGCGGCTCACGAGGCTGCTGCGGGCGGCTCACTGGTCGTTGGTCGCGGCGCTCGTCGCGCTTGCGGCCTTCCTTCTGTACTCGTGGCTACCCTAGGCCAATGAGGAGCTCCGCCGCGCAGCTCGTCGTCACACCCGCGCAAGTCGTGCGATGGCTGCCGAACGGCGGCGCCGCCGAGCCGCGAACGCTGATCGCCTGGGCGCTATTCGACTGGATGGTTATCGGGCTCGGCTGGCTGCTCATCGTCGCATCCCCGACTACGGTCGTGGCCGCGGCCGGTGTCGTGATCGTCGCCTCGCGCCTGCACGCGCTCGGCGTCATCCTGCACGACGCGTGTCACCGGCGGGGCAAGAAAACCGCGGCGTGGTGGGTCGTCGAGGCACTCGCCGGGTGGCCCATCGCCTCGACGGTCGAAGCGATGCGGTATCACCACCTGCGCCACCATCGCGACGCCGGCATGCGCACGGATCCGTACCGGCACCCGCTGCTCGAGCGCGGGCACTGGGCACGTGTGCTGCTCAGTTTGCGCGGCGCTTTGTTGCCGTTCTGGTGGACACTGCGGGCATTCGTAGCGCCTTGGGCGCTGCTCGTGCCGAGCCTGCGCACGTTCTACGGTAGGGCGTTTCTGCAGGACCGATCCGGGCGCGACTTGCGGCATGAGCCCGAACTGCTGTCCTGCGCGCGCGCGGATCTCGTGCAGGCCGCCGCACATTGCGCGGCCGGTGCGGCGATCATCGTGCTCGAGCTGCCGTTCGTGAGCTGCTACCTACTGCCGTGGATGTTGGGCGGCATCATGAACGCGCACCGCGTCATCATCGAGCACGCGCCGGCGGAGAATCACGATCGCACGTTGGCGACGATCCTCGCGACCACGCGCAACCATGATGCGGGACGGCTCGTGAACGCGCTCTTGTATCCGCACCACATCGGCCTTCACCAGGCACATCACTTCGCGCCGACGGCGGCGTTCGTGCACCTGCCGGAAGTTGCGGCCTTGCTCAGAGGTGAAAGTCCATCGGCTGGCGGCCCAGCTCGCCCGCACTGAGCGGCACACCGCTGCGCACCGCCTCGATGAGACGCTCGATGCCGACGTGGACCAAGTCGGCTCTGACATTGCGGTGTTGCGGGGCGGGCGCGTTGTCGAGCCCGCGCCGATTCACGCGCATGATTCGAATGTCCTGCTCGAGCACGGTGCGCGTGTAGGCGTGAATCAACGGCCTCAAGCCTCGCACGAGCAGCCGCGGTAGCGGGAAGCGGTACGAGATCAACGTGTAAACCCGGCACGAGCGATCGTCGAGCGGCGTCATTTGGCTCGTGATCACGAAGCCGGACCTCTCGCCCCAGTGGTAATCGCAGCGTGTGACGTTCGGCGCAAAGAACTTGTCTGTGTGCACGAGCGGCTCACGGCCGGGATTGGTGAGCCACGGAAGCATGCCGATCGTATCGTCTGCCTCGTGATACTCGACCTCGACGCTCGCGGCTTTGACCTCGACGGTCGAGCGCATGGACCGCGCCGGACTCTTGCGGAAGATCGTGTCGTGGACGAACACCGTGTGCGGCACGTCCATGAAGTTCTGCGCTAGCGCGCCGACGGTGCCGTCGAAGCGGCTCACCATGTAATACGTCACCCATGGCGGCGTTTGCCAAAACGGCATTGCGAAGATCGGTATCTGCGCCGGGTCGCGATCGCCGGCATAGATCCAGATCAGCCCATAAGCCTCGCGCGCCGGGAACGCCCGTTGGCGGTAAGCGTGCGGCCTCGCGGGCAGCGCCGTGCCATCTTGAGACGGGATGTGCACCACGCGACCGGTGCTGTCGTAGCGCCAGCCATGGTATGGGCACACGAGACAATCATCGGTGAGCCGGCCAGCGGACAGGGCTGTGCCGCGATGCACGCACTGATCGAGCAGCGCTGCGATGCTCGAGTCGCGCTTGCGGTAGACGGCGATGCCCAGCCCAAACACCGTCGCGGCATAGACGCGTGAGCGCTCGAGCTCGGCCGCGGTGCACGCGACGTACCAGTGCTCGCGGAGGTGTCCGGCGTGCTCCCAGGTGCGGTGGCGGCGCTCGGCCGCGACGGCGGCATCTTCGCCCGCGCGCATCATGAGCGGACAAGCGTACCGAGCTCGCCGAGCACGGCGCGAGCGTGCGGCAAAGATGCGATGAGCGCCGTCGGCTTGAAATCACCGGCCCGCCGGCCGAGCGATTCCCACGCGCGCGTGAGGAGCTCGGCACTGCTCGGCACCACGGCCACGGCGAGCGGTGCAAGCTGGCCGGCGCGCCGCGCGCCTGCGTAGTGAAAGATTTGCATGAGCCGCGACTCGACAGCGGCCGCGAGCGGTGCAACGTCGCGGGGCTCTTTCGACTCGAGGATCAGAAGGTAGCGGGGCGGTGTAGCGTCGGGCATCGGCACGAGCAGCGCGGCGCTGACCTCGTCCGCGACGACGGCGCAGGCATCGGCAGCGAGCGTCGCGTCGAGCTTCTCGCCGACCAAGTCGGAGCGCGCGTCGCTGCGGCCGCAATAACGAATGCAGGGTGTCGCGCCGAGAAACCCGTCCACTTCGACGAGGTCGCCGAGACGATATCGATAAAAACCGCCGCTCGTGGTCAGCAGCGGCTCGTAGCGCTGCCCGACGCGCAGCTCGTGCGCGGCATGGATCTGCCCGCCCAAGTCGCTGAACTCGAGCACGTGGCTCTCGATCGCGAGGGGGCACCGACCCGTGAGCCCCCAAGGAACGCTCACTACACCCTCGGTAGCGAACAGCCCTTTCGGCACGACCCGCGCTTGCGGCAGTAACGCAGCGAGCCTTGCCGCGTACAGGGCGCTCGGTCCATCGGTCCAGCAGCTGACGACCTCGAGCGCGGGCCACAGCGGTGCGAAATTGCCGCCATCGAGGGCGCGCCGCAGCGCACTCCGGCGCGCCGCCGGCAGCCGTTCCTCGAGCCAGCGCCCGAAGACCTCGCGGGTTGCCCCGTCCAGCAGCGGCTCGAGCAACGCAGTCGCGAACGTCGGGCTCCAGACGCTCACCATGCGTAAGTCTTCGGCCGAGATCAGCGCGAGCAGGGTTGCGCGCCGCCAGTCCAATGGGTCGCGCGCGGCCGAGCGCGTATCGAGCACAGTTGGCAAGAGCTGCTCGGCGACGCTGCCGCGCAAGTAGTCGGCGTCGCTCGCGCTGCCCACGCGGATGCCGTTCGCTGCGTGTGCGCCGGGCGCCGGCATCGGCGACAACGCCCAGTAGCTCGTCCCCGCGACGCGCGGGCACTCGGCATACAGCCGCGCGAGCCAGACGACGAGTGCGCGCTGCAGCTCGCCGAGCAGCGACGGTGTGTACGCCACGTCCTTGCACGCCGCGCTCGAGCCGCTCGTGCGCTCATAAAACAGCGGCGTCTCGGCGGTGAGCACGGGCGCCAGCGTCGCCTGTGCGCGCTCGATCCACGGCGCAACGTCCTGCCAAGTAGTGATGGGCACGCGCCTGCGAAATTCCTCGTACGTGCGAATCGATGCGAACGCGTAGCGGCGGCCGTACTCGGTGCCCGCGTTGCGCGCGAGGATCGCGCGCAAAAGCCGTTCCTGAGCGACGTTCGGCTCCTTGAGACTCCGCTCGAACGCTGCGACCGTCGGCGTTGCCTGTGCAGCGAACGCCGACCAAGCGCGGTCATGCTGCGCAGCGCCGTCGCTCACCTGCGCGGCCATCAGAAGTAAGTCTTCGCAAGGCTGCGCTCGTCGGGGAGTGGTTGCGGCGGCTTCAAAATTGCGAGCCAAGCGCGCCAGAACGGCCTCGTCACCTTGAGATCAGTTGCCGCGTGCATGTGCTGCCACCGCATGCCGGGGTCGCGGTGATGCGTGAGGTTGTAATTGAAGTTCAGGAATAAGGCGCGAATGAACCATGACGATCGCAAGTTGTAGGTGCCTTCGACGACGTGCAGCGGCGTGCGCACGTGGTAAATCCATTGTAGGGACGACCAGGACAATGCGAACGCACCGTACAGCGTCAACACCGACTGCCAGCGCAGATCGAGCAACCAGAATGCGGCAAGCCACAGAGCGACGGCCGCGCCTACCTCGAGACGAATTCGCCCAAAGTCGGCGGCTTCGAAGTCCGCGAAGGCGGCCGCGTAGGTATTCGCCGCGCCGCGCGTCTTGAGCCGCAGGGCTGCGCGGGCCGGCACGAGGCAGAGCAGCAGGCTACCTACAAACGATGCCAGCCAAATGCCGCCGAAGATTGCGAAATAGTAGGCCAGCGTCTTCTTGACGCGCGACTCGTCCGCAGCGACGAAGTCGACGAGCTCCGCGCGCGTACGGTTGCGCACGTGATGGCCCAAATGATTGATGCGAATCAACGTCGCCGATGCACCGAACAGCGACGAGGCGAGCCAGCAAATGACGGCGTTGAGCCTCCTGCTACTATGCGCGTGGCCGTGAAAGGCTTCGTGCATCATCGAGAAGACGCCTTGCATCATCAGGCAGAAAAACACGGTGAGCAGTGCCAGCAGCAATCCGTTGTCGATGTGCGAGGCAAGCCATAGGGACGCGGCCCATGCCGTCGTTTGCGCGCCGAGCACACCGAGATTCATGCGATCGAGGCGCCCTATCTCTCCGGGCTCGCGCGCCGGGGCGCGCGTCGTTGCTCCGTCTTGAGCCATCGTGAACGGATGATATTGGACGCAAAAAGTCCCGCCAATCCCTGGACGCCAACGGCCTTCGACGGTTTCGCCGCGCACTATCCGGCAACCGAATGGATCTCGGCGGCCGGTCTCGATCGAAGCAGCCTCTTCGAAGAGACTTGGCGACGCGCGGGCACGAGGGTCCTGCCGCTCGACCTTGCCGTAGTCCTCACGCCCGGGCTGTTCGCGGAGTGGCTGCCGAGCTGCTTTCGTGCGGCGCGGCAGGCATTCAGGGCGGACGGTCATCGCGTGCTGCACACGACGACGCGCACGGCCAACGGCGTCCGCGCTCAGGGCGTCGCGCTGACGCAGCAGCTCCTCGCCTGGCTGCGGCCGCGCGAGCGTTTCCTCTGGTGCGCACACAGCAAAGGTGGGCTCGATGCGCTCTGGGCGCTCGACGAAAGTCCGCTCCTGCGCGAGCGCTGCGCGGCGATCGTGGTTGTCCAACCGCCGGTCCGGCGCTCGTGGCTCATCGATTCGTGGGCGGCGACTACCGGCGCGTGGCCCACGAGGGCGCGAGCCGCACTGCTGCGCCGCCGCTGGTTTCGCGACGGCGTGCGCGACATCTCGAGCCGTCGCGATCCGATCGTGACCCATTGGCTCGAAACCTTCCTACCCCGGCTACCCGTGCTGCAGGCGGAAAGTTGGTCGGTGCACGCCACGAGCTGGGTCGACTCCTATCACCGCGAGCTCAATCGTCTGCGCCCCGGTCACGCGCACGACGGCCAGTTCTACTTGGCCGACCAACGCCTGCCGTCGACGCCGGTCGTTGGCTTGGCGAATATCGATCACGCGCAGCCTGTCCTCGGCGGTCTTGGTCTGGATGCGGCGCGCCTCTGGCGCGCGCTCGCTGCCTGCGCGTGGCACGAGGCCGGTGGCTAGACGAGATAGATCTCGAACCCCGGTGGCGCATCGGAAGGCTGCGGCAACGGCGGGGCCCGTGAGTCGAGCTGCAACCAGTAGACATCCATCGGCACGCTGTAGCGCCAATAACGGTCCAGCGCCGGCGCAAGCGGGTCGGCGTCGAAAGCGCACAGGCTCACGGTCGCATATCGGCCGTTCGCGGCGAGATCCGCGTATGCCGCGTCGAGCAGTGCCGCGAAAATCTCTGGGTCGCGCTTCCTGACGGCCACGTGCGTCAGCCAGATGTCGGGCAGGTGGCTGTCCGAATCGGCTGGAATCCGCGGCTTGCCGGTCAACGGCGTGAGCGCGTTGTAAGCGGCTCTCATATACCGAGCCGTCGCAGGCAGGTGCTCGATGACGACTCGGTTGACGGCCGAGGAATCCCAAGGCGCCAGGCAACCGAGCAGCGTGTCCCGCCCGTCGAAGGCCAGATAGAAACTCTCGATGCCGAAGCTCGGCCACAGCGCCAAACGCCGCGCCCAGCTCGACGCATCGAACACGACACCGAAAACGCGCTCGCGCGCATCGGCGTCGAGTAGCGTAAGCAGGCGCTCCGTGTCCGCAATCGTGGCGCGCCTCACGGCCAAGCGGCTGCGCGGCCGGCGCAGACGCGGCTTGCGCGCGAGCAGTGCGACGCTTGCGTAGCCACGCAGGTGCGCAAAGGCGAGCCCATCGGCGCGGCGTCCGCGCAGCACGGCCGCTCGCGCGCCGTGATTGGCGCGCATGATGCAGCAATACGCGTAGCGGGCAGGTTGCTGTTCCAGCAATGCCGCGATGCGCTCGCGCAGCAGGCTGCGCCACAGCCCCGCGATCTCGCGCCGGAGGCTCACGCGCAGCTCACCGAGATAGACCACTGTCTCGGCGCGACCGCCGATATAACCTGGTCGCGTGACGAGCGTGCCCATGCCGAGGATGTGCTCGCCTTCCAGAAGCAGCCACGTCTCGTGCTGCTCGCTGTGCGCATCGAGCAGGGCAAAGAAGTCGGGGCTCCGATCGAAGCGCAGCGTGACGCCTGCCTGCATCGCGTGGCGAGCGACAAAGCCGAGCAGCGCGGGATTGTCGGCCCGCGTTGCGCGTCGGAAGTCGATGCCGCGCGGGAGCGCCGTGCAGCCGCTCAAGCGACTTGAGCGCACCGGCCGGTAGGTGCGAACGCGCGCGCGGCGAACGGCTTGAGATTCGCCGCCGCGAGCTCGCACAAGCACACGAGCTCATCGCCGTTGCGGTAGTCGGGATTGCGCTGCAGGAAATACGCGACCGCCGGTAAGCGGCGGTGCTGCTCGGGAACGTCGGCGAGCGTCGTGTTCAGCCGGCCTTGGGGAGTTGAAAACCGCACGAGCCCGGTGCCGCGATCGAAGCACGAGCCGAACTTTTCGCTTGCCAACGCCGCGAGCAGTTGACGCTCGGAGTCCGTCGCGAGCTCGCTATGGTGCGGAAGGTAGTGACGCGCAAACGTCGGCAGAAACCTATACGTGCGGTGGCCCTTGACGATCAACAGCCAATACAGCGGCGTTGCGGGTTGCTGCTGCGCTACCTGCCCCGCAAAACGCAACCACTCGACTGCGAGCACCGCGCTCCCCCAAAACTTAGGGTCGACGATCGTGTCGCCCGAGTACAGAACGCGCACCGGGTAGCCGGCCGCAACGCTCGCGTAGAGCTGCAGCGTCGAGAAACCGCACACTTCGCCGGTGCCGCCGGTCAACAACAGCACGTGCGTCTTGGCCGTGAGATCGCGATCGAAGATCGCGCGCGCCGTGTCGAGATAGTGACGCGAGTAGAGACGATACATCGCATCGATCGTAGCCGCCGCTATCGCCGCGCGCGGTACGACGGTGGCGGCGAGATCGACGCGCTCGTCAGTCGCTTCGGATAAGACGTCTGCGCCGCTCGGCGTGCTCGCGTCGCTCATGTATCGAACTTGCGAAAGGGTGCTTTTGGAGTGTACGGTCTTCGCCCGACAGTGGCCACTGCGAGGCTTTCGCGCGATGCGGCGCCGCGCTCCCGTCGATATCAAGAGTCTCGTGGCGCTCGCCATCGAGTGGCTGCTCGCGGCGACTGCGCTTGCAACCGCGCTCTGGCTCTCGACCTGGTGGGCGTATGTAAGCGCAGCGCTCGTCATCGCTACGCGCCAGCACGCGATGCTCATGTTGTTTCACGACGCCGTGCACGGCTTGCTCGCCCGGCGCCCGCGTATCAACGACGCGCTGATCAACGCTCTCGTCGGCATCCCGACGCTGTTGCCCGTCGAAGTCTACCGGCCGCTGCACTTACGTCATCACAGGCTGCTGGGCACCGCCGCCGACCCCGAGCGCGCCCTCTTGTTCGCCGGCCAGCACTGGAACTACGCGGCGCTTGCGACAGGGCCGCTCGCGCGCCAACTCATTGGCGACTTGTTGCTCGTCAACGGGATTCGCACGCTGTCGGCCTGGGGGCGTGCCGGTGGGCTGCCGCACGTGCTGCCCACGACGGCTGTGCTCGCAGCGTTGTGGGGCGCAGCCGTCGCCGCGTGCCTCTGGCAATGGCCGGCCGCCACCGCAACCGCGCTCGCGTTGTGGTTTGTGCCGTTGCTGACGTTGACGCAATTGCTCCAGAAGGTCCGAAGCTTCGCCGAGCACAGCGGCGGGCCCGGGAGGACGCCGGGCTGGAACGACTGGACGTATACCTGGCGGATCGGCCTTTTAGGACGGCTGACGATCTGGCCCTACAACATCAACCTGCACCTCGAGCATCACAGCGCACCGCACGTACCCTGGCATGCGCTGCCGCGGCTCGGAGCGGCGACACCACGGTTTCGCAGCGGCCGCACGCTTTGGACGTTGCTGCATCGCGGTTAGCGAAGCCGCAGCGCCACGAGAGGACGTGCACGCGCTGGAGTCAGATGTTCGGGCAGGGCTCGCGTCTCGCCGATGTCCATCCTCCAGACGTCATCGACGGCGAAGCCCTGCGCCAACGCGTTGGCGACGAATCGCGCGGGCAGCTCCTGCGGCGGCCCTTCACCGAGATAGATCGTGCCCCAGTGCAAAGGCAGCAGCACGCGCGCGTCGAGATCCATCCCGATCCGAACGCAATCTTCCGGCGCGCAATGCACCCCCGCGTTATGGAAGCCGCCGATCGAGAGCAGCGCTAGATCGAAGTCGCCCCAACGCTGGGCCATTTCGGCGTGCACGGGTCCGTAGTCGGAGTCGCCGCCGAAGTAAATGCGTGTGCCGCTCGTGCCCTCGATTGCATAGGATGCCCACAGCGTGTCGTTCCGCTTGAACCATTTTCGCTTGGACCAATGAATCGCGGGTAGTGCCGTAATTGTCACGCCGTCGATCTCGGCCGTTTCTTCCCAGTCGAGCTCCACGACGTTCCTGTACCCGCGCTCCCTGAAAAAAGCGTCCCAAGCCAACCGGCACGATCGCAGCCGTGTCCTGATGCTTCGGCAGCGCCTCGATTGCGTGCAGGTCCAGATGATCGCGGTGGGAGTGCGACACGACGACGACATCGATCGGCGGCAGCTCGTCGATGCCGAGCGCGGGTTGGGCGTAGCGTTTCGGACCGAAGCCCGGTATTGGGCTTGCGCGGTCGGACCACCATGGGTCGGTCAGGATGTTAACGCCATCGAGTTGCAACAGCACTGTCATGTGGCCGATCCAAGTGACCGAGTTCTTGCCGAGCAAGGAGTCGAATTGCTCGACGGTTTCCGTGTGCGACAGGATGTGGCTGCGATCGCGTGTCCGAGGAGCGAAGCCGTGCCGAATGAAACGCGCGATGAGTGTAGGTAGGCGGTTGACGATGCTCGTGCGGCGCGCGCTCCCGGGCGGGTTTTCGAATCGCTCTGCGTTCGGCGGGTCGTCCGACGGGGACTGAGCGCGTGGCGTGGTCGCACATGCCGTCACCGTCACCGCGACCGCTCCGACGTAGAGCAAACGAACGACCCCGACTGCCTGCGCCATCCGCGCGCCTTTGGACTTCCTTATCACTCTGGATCCGTGGCCGTCACAATGGAGCGATCCTCGCTGGTCAGATGTTCAGTTTCTCAACAATTGTTGTAAGTCTATGACAGACCATCAGTTACCGACAGTCTTCCGCTGGAACCCGCGGCTGCCGTGGATCTCCGGGGACGTCTCCATACTAAAAAGCCTAACCGGTGTGCTCCCTTTTTTCACTTTTTCCTCTCCGGTGCGGGGGCATTTCAGCAGGAGACTGTGAGCCGGAAGGTGAGCTCAGTGAGAACGAAGACATCGTGGCTCGGCGACCGCGGGGGTCCGGGCGTTACAACACCATCAGATCCTGACCGACGATCACTTCGCCCGCGAACTCGGCGCGCACGCCGGCGATGAAGTTGGTCACCGAAAAGTCCAGCCCTCCGGGCGCGCGTGCGGCCGGTAATTGGTGATACAACACGACGGTCTTCACTCCCGCCTCGGCTGCCATGCGCCCGACGTCTGCAGGCGTCGAATGGGTTTCCGCGACGTGACGCGAGATGCTGTTCTCCCTGCCCGCGTCGGCGTCCGCTTTCGCGCGCGCCATCATCTGCTCGTAAACGCTTTGCGCCATCACCTCGCAGACAAAGACGTCCGCACCGCGCGCTAGCGCGACCAGATTCTTCGAGTAGGGCGTGTCTCCCGAGAACACGATCGACCGTTCCTTCGTGTCGATGCGATACGACAATGCGCGGTGCGGCATTCGCGCCCTCGCGCGCTCCAAGAAATGCGTGTTCTCCGCCGCGGTTATGTTGACGCGCTCGTCCTTTAGCACTTGCGTCGGCGCTTCGGTTGCCGGCACGTCGTGACCGTGAAAGAGCGTTTCGGGCCGCACGGTCCGGCCTTCGTCCACGGTGCGAATCTCCACGTCCGCACGAAAGAATGCGATCGCCGCGTCGACGAGCGCTTCGGTTCCATGTGGTCCGTACACCTCGGTTGGCGTGGTCTTGCTACCGGTCCACTGATGCGACAGCAACGCCGCGAGATCGGATGTGTGGTCGTTGTGCAAGTGCGAGAAGAATATCGCGCCGACTCTCTGGTAGCCGACGCCGGAGGCGACGAGTGCGCGCATCGCGCCGTAGCCGCAATCGAAAAGATACGGCGCGCCGTCGACCACCACGGCGCTCGCGGTTTGACTGCGGAAGAGGTCCACTCCGGGCCCTCCGCGAGTACCGAGCAGGACGAGGTGCGTGCCGGCCGGCAACGGCGGCGGGCCGCCCGGGGGTGCGGGCGCCGCGTTGTTTTGCGCGATGATGCGGGTGCATGGCAGCGCGCCGAGCACCGCCGCGGAAGCGGCGACTTTTAGCCAGCGCTCGAGCACGCAGCGGCGTTCGGGCATCGTGGGCTGATCGCTCTTTTTCTGCATTCTTCCCCCACGCGACGAGTGTCATTGCGGGCGATTCAATCCCATTAGTCTGTCGTAGTCGGACACGAGCCGGAACGCGCGCGCGAGGTTCGCCACGAACAGGGCCTGGCCGATCATGATCGGCCCAGGACGGTTGATGATTGCGTTGTTGATCGTGCCGAGGGCGATCTGAAACGCGAACCGGACGTTGGTTTCCTCGTCTTCGGATAGCGGTCTGCCGGCTTGCTTGCTCATCCGCGCAATCAACAGCTTGCCGAGCTCGTGCCCATGTAGGCGCAGCGGTTCCCAAAAGCCCGGACTGCGAATGCTGCGTATCAGCGCGGAGCGCCAGAATCTGCGGCGCTTCCAGTAATAGCGAACCAGCTCGGCGATGAAATCGTTGATCAGAGTTTCGATTCGGCGCTTTCGCGAACAGGCGATTTCGCATCTTCGTCCGTTGCTCCATATGGCGAGCGACCATCGCGTCGAAGAATTCGTCCTTGCTGCGGAAGCGCGCGTAGAACGCGCCGACGGAATAGCCGGCCGCCTTCGAGAGATCGGCGATGCTGATCGCGTCGAGCTCGCGTTGCTCGAGCAACTTGAAGCCCGTGGCGATGAGCGCATCGTAGGTTTTGTGGCTGCGCTCTTGCTTGATGGTGCGTCCCAGGCTCGGAGACGCCGTGGCTTCACTCATACATATTCGCGATGAGGCGAAGGCCCTGTAAGGAGGCCGATATCCTCGCACGCGAGGCTTGCGAAAAGAAACTCGACGACGCGCAAGATCGCTGCCCGCGATCCCACCGAGTCTTGGCGTCATACGGCGGGAGGTGTGAAGTTTAGCTTCTGACAGAAGCGCAAAGCTGCGTCGCCACGGGTGATCGGTTGATCTAGCGACGCTGTAGCTCGATGTCGACAGGCGCGGCCTGCGACGAATCGATGGGACCTACCCACTTGGCTACGAAACCCGGCTTTTCGGCGTACAGATAACTATTCGGCGGCAGGTTGCAAAGGAAGTAGCGGCCTCGAAGGTCGCTTTGGGTCGTAGCCAGCACCAATTCGTTGACGTCGGTTGCCCAGATCTCGGCGCCCCCGATCGGCTGCATGCCGCCATTCGCGGTCTCGAAGATCAGTCCAATCGTCGGAATCTCTCCGGCCGTCTGCGGCCGGGGTGGACTCAGGCTGTTCAGCGTCGACAAGGACGTCAGCTCCACTTGCAATACGAGATTACCGCGCACCTCGGGGGTGACCGCGCACGGCTGACGGAATCCGTCTTTCCCAGCCCAGAGGATGATTCTCGAATCACCAAGATCGGTGATCGTGAATTGACCGTTGGCGTCGGATATCAATAAGACCTTGCTACCACCCCGGTCGGTCTCGATCCACAGGTCGATGGTGGCGCTGCCGATGGCACCGGAATAGGGATCGAAGACCTGACCGAGCACCGTGTGTGGTCCCGTGGTGAGCACGATCGAGCTCGCTCGAGGCGGCCATTGGAGAAGCGAAGCCGGGGGAACGGAGCTCGACCTCCAATCGCAGGCAACGAGAGCTCCGGCCGCCGCGATTGCGAGAAACGCGCGCACGCCTCGCGTCAGTCGTTGACAGCGCCGCTGCTCGCTAACGCCAGAAGTCGGGAGGCCAAGAGCATACATGGCGGGCAGCAGCATGAAGCTAGCGACGCTTCAGCTCGATGTCGAGTGTGGGCGACTGCGACGCATCGATCGCTGTTATCAGGGCCAGTGAATTGCCCGGTTTGCTGACGTATAGGGCGACGCGCCGCGGTAAGTTGCAGAGAAAGTATCTTCCCTGGAGATCGCTTCGCGTGGTAGCCAAAGCGCGGTCGTCATATTCTTCTGCCCAAAACTCAGCGCCAGCAATCGGATACTTGCCACCATCCACAGTCTCGAAAACCATTCCCGTCAACGAGGTCCCATGCGCTGACTGGGGCCGCGGCGGGTCGAGACTGTCCAGGGTCGATAGTGACGTCACCTCGACTTGAAGCGCGAGGCTGCTGCGCAGATCGATCGTTACCGCGCACGGCTGAACGAACCCGCTCTTCCAGGCCATGACACTTACCCTGGAGTCGGGAAGGCCGGAGACTGTGAATACACCATTCTCATCGGAGCTCACGTCGAGGCTACGGAAGCCCACACCCGGAATCTCGACAAATAGAACAACCGTGGCTTTTCCGACAACACCGGAATAGGCGTCGAATACCTGACCTGAAATCGCGTGAGGCCACCTGGGGTCGGACGACACCCGCAGCTCCGTTGGAGGCGTTGACGGTTGCTGCGTGGCTTGCGGTGTAGTGTTCGACGCGCCATTCGCCCACGTCCCGCTCTTCGGGCCCGAGTCGCAGGCAACGAGGAGTGCGGCAAGCGCGGCCGCTGCGAACGCGCGTACGCGCGATGGCGTTCGACTCTCGACGTAGCGGTTCATGGGCCGATTCTGTTATTCGCGTTTCAACTCGATGTCGAGCGTCGGTGACTGCGATGCATCGATCCGGCTTACCACGGCCGTGGTGAAGCCAGGTTTGCTGACGAACAAACTGATTCCTCGCGGAAGGTTGCATAAGAAGTAGCCCCCGCGTAGATCGCTGCGGGTCGTGGCCACAGGCTTGTCGTCGTATTCTTCCGCCCAAGACTCGGCTTCCGCCCAAAACTCGGCGCCGGCGATCGGTTGTTTAGCACCATTCGCAATCTCGAAGACGACTCCGGTCAACGATATCCCTCCCGCTGACTGCGGCCGGGGAGGGTCGAGATTCTCCAACGTCGATAACGACGTCACCTCCACTTGGAGGGCGAGGCTGCGCGTCACCTCTGGGAGGACGGCGCAAGGCTGAACGAAGCCGGTCTTGAAGACGTGGAGCATGACGTTCGAGGTGGGAAGACCGGAAACCGTGAATTGACCGTTCTGATCGGAGCTCACTTCGACAAACCAGCCCGCCCCCGAACTATCGTCGATTGCCAGCACGACGTTGGCATTTGCGACAACACCGGAATAGGCCTCGAAAACCTGACCCACGAGGGTATGCGCTCCGCCGTTGAGCGCGACGGTCCCTGGAGGCGGCGCTTGCAGCCGCGAAGGCGGTGGAGGTGGGCTCGGCGCGGTAGGCTGTTGCCCTGGGTCGGCGTCGCTATGGCAACCAAGCAGACCTTGGACAAGCACCAGGCAAATGAAGACGCGACCGACCCGCTGGGTGCCAACGCGGGGAAGCGTGGATCGACCGCGAATGTTCCGTAAGGCGCTCACTTGCTCTTGCCCCGGCGTTTTGAGCGAGTGTCTGTTCCAGCCGCATACTGCAGCCGTCTTCGGCACCCTTTTAACGCTGCGACCGTCCGGACGCCGGACCGCCGCGCGAGCAATGCACGAGTAGTACGCGAGAGACGGCCCATCTAGGTACAGGAGAGCGGTGCTAGACTGGATCTGGAGGGCAAGGGCACACACATGACGGGCAACAGTAGCCTGTCGAACCGCGATTTCTGGGTTGGCGAGTGGCTCGTTCATCCGCGCCTCGCAAGGATCGAGCGCGGTGATGAAACGGTCCGCGTGACGCCGCGGGCCATGGCAGTGCTCGTGCACCTCGCCGAAGCCAACGGCGCCGTCATCTCGCGCAACGACATCCTCGATGCGGTGTGGCCGAGAATGGCGGTGACGCCGGACGCCTTGTCGCAATGCATCGTCGAGCTGCGCAGGGTTTTCGCGGACGACTCGAAGAGTCCAAGGACGATCGAGACGATTCCCAGGATGGGGGTCCGATTGCTCGCGCCGGTAAAGCCCGTCCCCAACGCAGCCATGGTCGCGGACTCGCCGGCTGGCACCGCCGCTGGCTCGCGGCCGGAAAGTCCGCGAGAGGCCGGAACGACTCCGACGCAAGTGTCACCGGTCGTTCCCGAGACCCGGGCGCGCCGTAGATGGTTGTGGCCCGGAGCTGCCGCTGCCCTCGCGATTGCGATCGCGGTAGGAGCGGTTGCCTTTTGGCCGACCCAGCGCGCGGACGGGCCACAACCTGCAGACACCGACCGCGGCAGCCACGCCCGGTCAATCGCCGTGCTGCCGATTTCCTACGAGAGCTCAGCCGACGACAGCGTGCGGTTCTTCGCGGACGCCATCCACGACGAGTTGCTGAGCCGGCTTGCGAAAATCGGGGCGCTCGACAAAGTCATCTCGCGTCCGGCGGTGATGGGTTATCGCGGCACGGAGAAAACGGCGCGCGAGATCGGGCGGGAATTGGCCGTCGAAACGGTTCTCGAGGGCAGGGTGCACAGAGTTGCAGATGCCGTTCGTCTGAACGTTCAGCTCATCGATGCGGAAACGAACGGAATCCTCTGGAGCGACACCTACACGGAGACGTTGACGGCCGAGAATTTCTTTGCAATCCAAACCGAGCTAACCGTCGCCATCGCAGACGCGCTCGACGCGGCGCTTTCACCCGATGAGCTGGCCCGGCTCCGCGAGGTGCCAACCAAAAGCCAACGAGCGCATGACTTCTACCTTAGCGGCAACGAGTACTTTAGGCGCATCAACGAGCCGCAAAGAATGTTCCCGTTGGCGGTGCAGCAGTATACGCGCGCGACCGAACAAGATCCTTCATTCGCATTGGCGTGGGCGCGTTTGGGTATCGCGCATATGGGTGTCTACGGGTACGGAATCGATCGCGCTCCTTCGCGTCTCGCTCTCGCCGAGCAGGCGATTCGCAGGGCGTTCGACCTCGTTCCGGGTCTACCGGAAGCGCACCTAGCAAAAGCCACTTATCTTTCGCGGGGCCTCGCGGACAACCACGGCGCGTTAGCCGAATATGCGATCGCCGAACGGCTGATCCCGCAGGACGCTGATCTGTACTTTCTGCGCGCAAGCGTGCACAGCCGCCTCGGCGAGTGGGACCTGTCGATCACCGATAACGAAAAGGCGCTCGCGCTGGACCCCAGGAATGTCGTGTACCTCAGGCAACAGGCGCAGACTTACATGTTCAAGCGCGACTACACCCGTGTCGAGCAGGATCTCGGTCGCATCCTCGAGATTGCACCCGACGATGGGACGGCCCATGTAGATCTGGCGCACCTCGCGCTTTATCGGGGCGGTGAGACCGCCCTCGCCAATCGGTATGAGAGTACGCCGCCATCTGCGAGCTATTCCGGCGCGCTCGCCGCGACGTACGTGCGCTGGCTTGCGGCCATCTTCGATCGGGACTATGCAAGAGCGTTGAGCATCCTCGATAAGTCCACCGAAGACCCGGTTTTCGACGGCGACCTCCGCAATTCCTACAGCCCAAAGTCGTTGCTATACGCGCGAACGCACATCCTCGCCGGAAACCGCGACGAAGCCACACTGCAGTTCGAGCTGGCGAGGAATGCAATCGAGCAACAGTTGAAATCCTACGAGGGAGACCGCCGGGCAGCGGCTCCGCTCCACGTGGCACTCGCGGAAGTGCAGGCGGCCCTCGGCAACCGGGAAGGCGCTGCGGCTTCGCTCGAGCGCGCAGGCGACGTCATGGATGCGATGCAAAGTTCCGGTGTGCAGCTTGCCTCCGTGATCAGAGTGTTGTTGCCGCTCGGCGACGTAGAGCGATCGCTGAAGGAGTTGGATGACTACTTGAGCAAGCCTGGACGTTGGGCGATCGAGGGTCTTCTAGCAGACCCACGGCTCGACCCGATCCGCAGCGACCCGCGTTTCGAAGCGCTAGTGGAGAAGCACAGGCGGAAGTAGGGCGCGCCGCCCTCACGCTCCGCCCGTATTCTGAACGG
The DNA here is from genome assembly GCA_963744305.1 of uncultured Gammaproteobacteria bacterium. Lineage (GTDB taxonomy): Bacteria > Pseudomonadota > Gammaproteobacteria > Steroidobacterales > Rariloculaceae > FEN-1219. The sequence continues at coordinate 106,666 of CAVUTF010000004.1, read as the reverse complement.
AATTAAAGTAACTTCTCAGGATGCGCTTCCGCGGAAGCGCCCGCGCACTCCGGTACACTCCGCCGATGCCGCAGACCGTGCTGACGCTCGGCAACTCGCGCGAGGCGCTGACCGTCATCCGATCGCTAGGGCGAGCCGGGTACCGCGTGATCGCGGGCAAAGTCGCCGACCGCGATCCGACCGAGTTTTGCCGTGCACGCGGCGGCTTCCTGGCGGCATCCGCCGCCGGCGCCGGATCCGGCGGCGTTCCTCGCAGCGCTCGGCGAGCTCACGGCGCGGAGCCAAATCGACTACGTGTTTCCGTTTGGCGAGACGCCGATGCGGGCCATCATGCGCGGCCCGTCGCCGCTGCCGCCTGCCCGGCTCGTCATGGTAGACGCCGAGACGGCGCGAACTTGTTTCGACAAAGCGCGCATGTACGGCGTTGCCCGCGACCTCGGCATTCGCGTGCCGGGGACGGAGTCCGGCGTGACTCCGGCCGGGCTCGTCGAGGCGGCGCGCCGTTGTGGGTTTCCGTGCGTGCTCAAGACGAACGACTCGAGCAATCGGCTGCTCGGCGAGAAGGCGCTGATCTGCACCGATGAGGCGGCTGTCGTCGCGCTCGCGCGCCGCTCCCTAGCGCCCGACGCGCGCATCGTCGTCCAGTCGTTCGCACCGGGTCATCGCGTGAATTGCAACTTCGCTGCGTGGCACGGGGAGCTGCACTCGTACTACGAGCACCGAGTCATTCGCACGGATCGACCGAACGGCACCGGCTATACCGTCGACGCAGTGTCGATTCCGCCGACGCCCGCGCTGCGGCGGCACACGGAGGCGTTCGCGCGGCACTTCGACTACACGGGCGTCGGCTGCGCGCAGTTTCTCGTCGACCCGCAAAGCGGGGCGATCGCCTTCCTCGAGCTCAACCCGAGGCTCGACGCCGCCTGCTCGTTGCCGTTCGGCTGCGGTTGCGATTTTCCGCTCTTGGCGCTCGAGATCGCGCGCCGCCGCGCGGGCGATCGCGTCGACCTGCCGGCGGCCGCGCGATTACCGCATCGGCGTGCGCGGCAATTGGCTGCTCGGCGATCTCAAGGCCCTGCGGAAGGCGTCGCGATCGAGGATCGACGGCGCGCCGCCGACACTGATCTGGCTCGGTGCGCGCGGCGCGCTCGTTCCTCGCGGCGGATTGCCATGCAGTTTGGTCGTGGCGCGACCCCGGTCCCGCGCTATATTGGTACTTGGGGGTCCAGCGGAAGCGGGCGCCGGTCGCATAAGAACATGAACGAGCTCGCCTCGACCTCCGAAGCGCCGTCGGCGCTGTCGCATCTGCAGTGCTCGCGCCCAGCGTGCGGCGCGACGTTCGCCTGGTCGCCCGCACAAAACCTCTGTGCCGCCTGCGCAGCGCCGCTGCTCGCAAGATACGACCTCGCGCGCGCGGCCCGCACGCTGAGTCTGGCGGCGCTCCCTACGAGAACCCGGTCGATGTGGCGCTATTCGGAAGTTCTGCCGAAGGCCGTGCCGGTCACGCTTGGCGAAGGCCTGACGCCGCTGCTGCATGCGCGGCGCTTCGGCGAGCGGCTCGGGCTCGAGCGGCTATCGATAAAGGACGAGGGACTGAACCCGACGGGCTCGTTCAAGGCGCGCGGTCTGTCCGCGGCTGTGAGCATGGCGAAGGCGCTTGGGCTCGAAACGCTCGCGCTGCCGACGGCCGGCAACGCGGGAGGAGCGGCCGCTGCGTACGCGGCCGAAGCCGGTTTGAAGTGCGTCATCGCGATGCCGCGCGACACGCCGCCCGCAAACGTCATCGAGGCACGCGCGTTCGGCGCCGACGTGCGGCTCATTGACGGCCTCATCTCCGACTGCGGCAAGTTCATTGCCGAGAGGGCGCGCGCGGAAGGCTGGTACGAGGTTTCGACCTTGAAGGAGCCGTACCGAATCGAAGGCAAGAAGACGATGGGCTACGAGCTCTGGGAAGAGCACGAAGGGCGCCTGCCGGACGTGATCGTTTACCCGACCGGTGGCGGCGTGGGGCTCATCGGCATGTGGAAGGCGTTCGAGGAGCTTCAGACGATGGGCTTGATCGGCTCCGAGCGCCCGCGCATGGTCGCCGTGCAAGCAGAAGGCTGCGCGCCGATCGTGCGCGCGTTCGCGCAGCGCGCCGCAGCCTCGGAAGCTTGGGCTGATGCCGCGACCGTGGCCTCCGGTCTGCGCGTGCCGAAGGCTCTCGGGGATTTCCTGATCCTGGCGGCCCTCTATGCGAGCCGCGGCGAAGCAATCGCCGTGAGCGACGCCGAGCTGCTTGCGGCGTGCCGCGATCTCGCGCGGCTCGAGGGCATCTTCGCGGCACCCGAAGGCGGCGCGGGGCTCGCGGCCGTCGCGAAGCTCGTCGCAGCCGGCAAGCTTCGCCGCGACGAGACGATTGTCGTGTTCAATACCGGCAGCGGCTACAAGTACCTCGAAGCGTGGCAGGCCGCGCTCGGGGCATGACAAAGACGCGCGATTTTCAGCTGCTGCACGCGGCCGCCGGGCCCGCGATCTTCCTGCTGCTCGTGGCGTTGCCGCTGCCGTCAATGCCGTATCCGATCCGCGGCAGCATCGGGCTCCTGATCTGGATGTCTTGGTGGTGGATCTTCCAGCCCGTGCATCTCGCCGTCACGGGCTTCTTGCCGCTCGCGGTGCTCGCGGTGTTCGACTTTCTCCCTGTCGCGGACATCCTGCCCGCCTACTCCGAGCAGCTCGTGATTCTGCTGATCGGGGCGAACATCCTCGCGGTCCTGTGGACCCGCACGGGCCTCGATCGCCGCATCGCGCTCGTCTCGCTGCTCGGCATTGGCACGAGCACTCGCCAGCAGATTCTCGCTTGGTTTGCGACCGCGGCCGTCCTGAGCTCCGTGCTGCCGAACGCCGTCGTCGCGGCGGCGATGATGCCGATCGTTCTCGCGATGCTGCGCTACATCGGCATCGAGGACGTCGGCAAGAGCGCTTTCGGCTCGGCCTTGTTGATTGCGGTTGCGTGGGGCACGGCCGTCGGCGGATCCGGAACGCCGCTCGGCGGCGCGCCGAACCTGCTCACGGTGCAATTCCTCGAGCAGCAGCTCATCGACCACGAATTCTTGTTCACGACGTGGCTCACGCACGTGCTGCCGTTGACGCTGCTAGCGGGCGCTGTGTCGTTGCTGTTCATGCGTTTCGCGCTCGAGCCGGAGATGACGCGCGTCGAAGGATCGCGCGACTACTTCGCTCGCGAGCTCTCGGGGCTAGGCAAGATGTCCGGGGCCGAGAAATGGGCCTTGAGCCTGTTCGCGGCCGCGATGCTGCTCGCGTTCACCCGGCAACTCTACGCGTCGGTGCTTCCGGGGTTGACGCCTGCGTTCGTGTTTCTGGTCTTCGCCGCTCGCAAGCTTCGTGATCCGCCACGGCGGGGAGCCGCTATTGAAGTGGGAGTTCGCGCAGGGCCGCATGGTCTGGGGACTCATTTATCTATTCGCCGGCGGCTCGGCCTTGGGGCAGGTTTTGAGCGACACGGGGACGGCGCAGTTCTTGGCCGACCACTTGGTCGGATTCGCGGACGGTGGGGATTTCGTCGCGATCCTCGTCTTCGTGCTGCTCACCATCGTGATCACGCAAATCACGAGCAACACGGCCACGATCGCGATCGTCGTGCCGATCACGATCAGCACTTTCGAGAGCCTCGGGCAGAACCCGATTGCGATGGTTTATCTGGTTGCAGCCGCTGGCAACTACGGGATCATGCTGCCGTCGTCCTCGGCCGGTCCGGCGATAGCGGCGGGCTATGGCGTGAACCTCAAGATGATGTTCGCGTCGGGGCTCAAGCTCACCGCGCTGATCTTCGTCACGCTCGTCGCGGGCGGCTATCTGCTCATGAAGTTTTGGCCGGGATTCGGCTACGCATGACGTGCATCCGTAGCCGAATCACGCGGCGGGTAGTGCCACTAAAGATCAGACGATCGATCCGTTCAGAGCCACGACGCGGTCGACGAGCACGCTCGCGACGGCCACGACGAGTAGTGCGTGGAAGACGGTCTCGTTGAAGATCGCCGACAGGCGCGAGGGCTTGCGGGTTTCACGGGTCGAATTGTTGGTCGAGGTGTTCATGGTCGTTTCTCCTGGTATCTGTGTCTCGTTGCGTTTTGGTCCTGGTTTCACTGGAGGGTCATTCCCTCCGCCATGGGACACAGTTTCCGGGAGTAGCGGCTGACGACACCTGACCGAAACAGAATACTTTTCTGCGCTTTTCTGCGGATTCCGAAGATTTGGGCTCGCGGGCCGTCGAGCTCGATCTACGGGCAGATTCGGGGAGCCCGAGCAGCGCCGTGCGGGGTGCAGTCGCGGATTGTTTGCGCGTGCGAGACGCGCGGTGAGCGGCTACTCGAGTCCTGACGCGCGGGCCTGCTCGCGGCCGAGCACGGCCTGATCCCGGTCGCGGTCGCCGTGCGCGACGGCGCCGATCAACCGATCGCGATAGACGTTGTGGCTCGGCATCGGCACGCGTGCGAGGTCGGCCGCCGCGGCAATCAAGTCGGCGTCCTTTAGACCGACGTGAATCGGCGAGCCCACCTGGTCGAAGCTCTCGTCGACCATTTTCTGGCCATACACCTTGTAGGCGGGCGCGGCGAACAGGCCTTCGGTCATGACATCTTGAAACACCTGCGGCGCCACGCCGTACTTGCGGATGAGCGAGAAGCCTTCGGCCATCGCGACCATCGCGCAACCGAGCACGGCGTTGTTCGCAAGCTTGATGGCCGTGGCGGCCTCCGGTTTTGCGCCCGCGACGAAGGTGCGGCGGCCCATGACTTTGAGCAGCTCGTTGCAACGTTCGACCGCATCCTCGGGCCCCGCAACGACGATGCCGAGCTGGCCGGCCGCGGCGAGATCCGGCCTGCCGAGCACCGGCGCGGCGACGAGAGTCTGTCCCGCCTCGCGATGCCGAGCCTCGAGCTCGCGCACGGTCGCTACGCCGTGCGTGCCCATCACGAGATGAATCGCGCCGGCTGCGAGTTTCTCGCACAACCCGCCGCGCCCGAGCGCAACGTCGCTCACGTGCGCGTCGGCCACGAGCATCGTCGCGACGACGTCGCTACGCATTGCGAGATCCGCGATCGATGCAGCCACGCGCGCGCCGGCTGCAGCAAGCGGCGCGGTAGCCGACGAGACGACGTCGAACACACAAAGGTCGTGACCCGCGTCGAGGATGCGACGCGCCATTCCTTGACCCATCCGGCCAAGGCCGACGAAACCCACGCGCATGACGAACCCTTCGGAAGTGAAAATCGAAGCCGGACTGTGTCGCTTGTGGAGGCGACTTTCAAGCCGCCGCGCCCGTCGTGCGCGGCAGTGTGCTCGTCATTCGGACGAGCCTGTTAAGGTATTGATTCGTTGATCTTTGCGGCCGCGCCGGCGAGGAGGAGGGGACCCACCGCTTCGCGCAATTCGAAACGCGGCGTCCCGGCCTCGGGACAGCGAAGGCGCGAACCGCATAATATAGGCCTTGAGTGCTACAGCGCCTTGTTACCCGCGTCGTTACTATCGGTGCCGAAACACGAAGCGTGCAGAGGCGAGCGCTGCGACGCCCATTGGCAGCGCGCCGCGCAACCAATGAGACTCACGAAATGAAAAATGAAAGGGGACCCGAAATGAACACCAGATGGCTGAAGACCCTCGTTGCTGCCGCTAGCGGCATTATCGTGTCGGCGTGCGCGTCGAGCGCATTCGAGACGTCGTGGCAAGCGCCGGATGCGACGCCGGTCGTCGTAAGCGGCTCGAAGGTCGCCGCCATCGTCATGATGGAGAATCAGGTATCGCGCCGCGCGGCAGAGGAAGCGCTCGCGCGCGAGCTCACAGCCCGCGGAGCGGTGGGCGTTCCGCTCTACACGATCTATGCTGACGCAACTCCCAACAACGAGGCGGCCGTCAAGGCAGCACTGGAGCGAGCAGGTGTGGACGGCGCGGTCGTGATGCGCCCCGTTGACAAGCGCCAGGAAGTGGAATCGACGCCGGTGATGTATACGGGTCCGGCATACTCGGGTTTCTATGGCGGCTACTACGGCTACGGCTGGGGCGCTCCGTATGGGGTCTCGGGCGGCGAGATTCGCACCAATACGATCATCACCGTAGAGACGCTGGTGTACTCGTTGAAGCAGAACAAGCTCATCTGGGGCGGGCAGAGCAGCGAGACGAATCCGTCGAGCGTCGACCGGTTGGTCCAAGAGACCGCGGAGAAAGCAGGGAAAGAGCTACAGCGGCGAGGCCTGATCGCCGGCACCCCCGCCGGCTGACCCAGCCGCACGCGGAACGAAGTACGGCGGCACCGAGCACCCGAGCACGGGCGCCGCCGGCACTGCGCTCTAATCGAGCCAGCCGCCGCTTCGCAAGCTGCGCGTCACCGCTTCAGCGACGCCCGTGATGGCTGAGTCTACGCTCTCCTTATCGATCGTCGTCGACTGCGCGCTCCACACTCTCGTTTCGGTTGCGACGTCGTAGAGATCGCTCGCGACGAGCACCGTGCGAATGGTCGTGACCGTCATCGGATCGGGGTGTTCCACGTAGTCGTAGCGGAAAAAGTCGGCGAGCGCCACATCGTTGCGGCGCTCGGCGCTGGCGGCGGTCGAGCGGCCTTCCTCGACCTCTGCGCGCACCTGCTCGTCGAGCAGCCGCGTGATCAACACGGCATCGGAGCCGGTGTCGCGCGCCGCCGCCGCAACCACCTCGCGGTTGATGGCCTGGTTGCCCCCGAGCGTCGCGAGGGAAGACACGGCGCCGACCTCTATGGCGGCGAAGGAGCGCACGACGTCGTCCTCGAAGTGACGCCGCCGATCGGTGTTTTCGGTGGCGCCGACCACCAGGACCTTCGCATACGCCTTACCGGCCATGGCCGGATTCTCGTAGACGTTCGCGACGCGTTGCGTCGGCGCGCAGCCGGCGAGCATCCATCCGAGCACGATCAGCAATCGATACGACGGTTTCTTCACGATTAACACACCTCGATGACGACAGAGTAGCAGCAGGGCCGAAAGGCGGCATCGGTCCAAGGGCCGATTGGGGGCGCGGTTGGACCTAGATGCGATGCTACATCACGCGGTGGCGGCCGAGCTGCAACCGACGGCTGCGGCGATCCGAGAGTGCGGTCTTTGGGCTTATTGACACGAACCCGCGGTCTGCTAGGTTGAGCGTGCGGAAGGCAAAACGAGGGTCCCGGCCCGTGGCATTTTGGCGTGCACGATCAAGAGTTGCGACCGACGCCCGGTCCTCACCGTTGGCGCGTGTGCTTCGCTCGGTCGAGCTCGTTCTCGCCGTGTCCGGAGTCGCCCTTCTCGTCGTCTACGCGGCAGCACGCATCCACGCCGTGGTGGGCCGAGCCGAGGCGCTGGAGGCCTTCGAGGTTGCGCAAAACCTGCGTGCCACCGAGGTGTCCCCGGCGGTCGAGCCGGGCGATGCGGCCGACGTCGCCGCAACGCTGCAGCCCACGAAGACACCGGATCAGTCGCTGTGGGGCGAGAATCGTAGGGAAGCCTACGGAGCGAGTCTCGGTGCCAAGGTAGGAGCGCCCCTCGGTGTGCTCACGATTCCGAAAATCGATCTGAGCGTGCCGATCTTCGAGGGTACCGGTGAGATCGTGTTGAACCGCGGTGTCGGGCGGATCGAGGGCACGGCGAAGGTCGGCCAGCGCGGCAATCTCGGTATCGCAGGCCATCGGGACGGCTTCTTCCGAGGTCTCAAGGACATCGCCGTCGGTGACGCCGTGGACCTACGGACACTCGACGGCACGGTTCGCTATCGGGTCACGGAGTTGCTGATCGTAGAGCCGAATGATGTCTACGTGCTCGACCCGACTGATCACGCCACGCTGACGCTCGTGACTTGTTATCCGTTCTATTTCGTCGGCGACGCGCCGCAACGGTTCATCGTGAAAGCCGTCCCGCAGGATTCGCCGCGCGCGTCCGGTTAGGCCGAAGCGGCCTAGATCCGGCCCCAGCGTACTCCCACTTCAACCGGAGATTCCCGAGCCCAAAGAACGGGCCCGGGAATCCGCGGAGAGGTTGGACGAGTCCTAGCCGAGCTTGCGCCGAACCGCGGTGACCGCGAAACCGAGCCCGGTCAGCAGCGCACCGAGCAATCCGAGCAGCGGCACTATGCTGGCCGTCCTCGGCAACGCCGCGACGGCTGGTGTCGGCTCCTGGAGCGCAACGAACGTGACGGTCCGTGCGGTCTCGAAGTCTGCGGTCGGATCCTCAACCACCGCGATCGCCCATCGGTCGGGCGGCAGATAGACATCGAGCTCCTGGCCTCGGCTCAGCTCGCGGATGCGGTAGGTCTGTACCCTGGATTTTCGCGCGAGCGTCCGGAGACGCTTCGAAGGTTACGGGGCGACCGTAGGTGCCGTCCGGCAGCTTGAACTCTGCTTCGACTGTGTTGCCCCTGACTTGTCTGATGCGCGCTGAGAAATGCGCGAAGTCTCGCCCGTCGCGCTGGACTACGCCGAGGCAAGCGGCCCGAGCGTTCGGGAAGCGGCTGCTGATGTCCGTGGAAAACTGGATGTTGCCGCAATTTCCCTGCGCCAGGCCCGCCTGTGACCAGAAGACGACCAGCAACGCCGCGACAACGCTGCCGATTCCGATACGTAATTGCATTGAGAGATCCTCCCTATGGGGTGTGGTCTTTTATGGAAACATGAGCAGCATAACGCTAACAAACCGCCAGTGCTGGCCCTATGAGACCAAAGTTCGATCCGGCGGGTCCGAGAACGGCGGAAGGAGGGGGTCGGGGAGGACGGAAACGGCCGAACCGGCCCGGGCGGTTTGCGGAAGGTCCTGCTTTGGTCCGATAGGCAGGCAGCCAAGACCTCGGTACTATTCAACGCAGAACGGTACCCTGGGAGGGAGGAATACTAATGAACACGTCCGCTCGCATGATCGTCCAAGTTCCTGCGCTGGCTCTCGCCGCCATGCTGTTCGGTGCCCCCGTGCTCGCGCAAAAAGACGACCTTCCGGCGCAGACGGAAGAGGGGCTGGTGCGTCAAGAAAGCAAACGGCTCGATGTCGTCTACTGGCGGCCCGGCGCGACGCTGGCCGGCTACAAACGCATCGGGCTGATCGACGCCGAGGTGCAATTTGTCAAGGACTGGGCAGAGGATCAGAACCGCTCCCGTCCCGGCGTCAATCGCGTGACGGCCGAAGACATGGACCGCATTCGCATGGGGTTGTCCGAGGAGTTCCGCAAGGTATTCACCAAAGAGCTCGCGGAAGAAGGCGGCTATGAGATCGTCGACGTGGTCGGCGACGATGTGCTGATCCTGCGACCGGCGATTGTGAACTTGGACGTCAACGCCCCCGACATCGACACAGCGTCCAGATCGCGCAGCTATGTGTCCTCGGCGGGACAGATGACGCTGTACATGGACCTCTACGACGCCGCCACGCGCTCGCTGATCGGCCGAGTGATCGATCATCGCGACGCGGCGGAAGGCGCGTATTACCAGATGGCGAACAGCGTCACCAATAAGGCGGAAGCCGATCGGATTATCCGCGCCTGGGCCAACACGTTGCGCGACGCCCTCGACGAGCAGTGGAGCGGAAACCCGAGAAAGAGTGATTGATAGGGCGCTATCAAGACTCACGCGCCCGCATTGCGGCCACGAGGTTCTTCGATCCCACTCCCCAGCGGGAGATGGACTTTATGGCCTCCGTGAACGGGATGTCGACGACGTGCACGCGGTTTGCCGAAAGGACATAGACGGCACCGGCTAGCGGGGTCGGTACGGACGGCACGAAGACCGTGAACTGCCCGTCGTCGTGCTGTTCGATGACGAACGCCGGAACGAGAGCGTCTTCGAGCTCGACGAGCGCGGGCTGCCACTTGCTCTCGTCGCCGCTGCCTGCCAGCCGCAGCGTTAGGCTGCGGAACATCGCATAGCCCGGGATCCTCGAGAAGAACGACTTTTCCAGGCGCTGGCGAACGGCCCGCCCCGTTCGCGTGCGTACCGCGAGACCGACGACGAAGCAGGTGATCAACAGGGCCAACAGCGACACCAAATTCTGCGCCGGCAGCCAGCTCGGCAACAGCGCCGTCACCGGCGCCACAAAGGTTGCTGTCGTCTGCATTCCCTTGAGCAGCAGCAACAAAGCCAGGTAAACCGGCAGCAGGACGGCGAGGCCGCCCACCAACGCGATCTTCAGGAATTCTCGCGCGTATTTCATTTTCAGCTAGGCTTGGCCTACCCCCCATGATTTGGGTCACGGGCAACGGCTCGCGGGCCGTCGCGTGACGCTCAGTATCCATGGTGGCGGCTCGAAGGCCATACGCCATAGGGGTGATTGTTTCGCACCGTCCCTGATCCTTGAATACCGACTGGTGGACCATGGGCGGCGAGCTTCGGCGATCACGAGAGCCCGCTCGCGGAGGGTCGTTGATGATGTTCAGCCGGATAGTTTTTTTCGCGTGCGGCGCGTGCGCAACGTTTGGGACGGCGTTTGCGCAGGAAGCCGTCAGATACAAATCCGCGGTCGTCGCGCTCACCGACGATGCGATGCTCCGAGAGACGTTCGAGCAGCAATTGGTCGCGAAAGCCCTCGAGCACGACTACGACGCCGTCACGAGCTACGACCTCGTGCCGAACGTAGACGACGCGGACAGTAAACGCTTTCGCACCACACTCGCTGCGCAGGGAGTGCGAACGGTCTTGATGGTTCGGCCCGCCGCAGTCGGCCCCGGGTCGTCGCTCGAGTCGGTGCGCAAGGAAGTCTCGCCCGAGCTCTTGGCCAACATGCGCACCTTCGCCAAGGAGGTCAGCGCGTCCGACAGTGAAGACCTAATCGCCGTCGTCCACATGGCGATCTACATGATCACGGCAGACGAGAGCGAGCTCATTTCCTCCGGCGCCGTTTGGCTCGACGAGCCGGTGGAGGATCGAGAGCAAGGTATCGAGCGGCTTCAAGATTTGATTGTTGCGAACGTCGATGCCGCGCGGCCGGCGATCCGACGTCGCCTCGGGTTACCGCCGCTGAACTGAAAGCCGCACCTCAGGGTGTGATTCCACGCGCAGCACACAAGTCGCTAGCCGCAGGACGTCACGAGTGATTCGGGCCGTTGGCTCGGCGCTCGCGTTCTTGCTCTCCGCTGCCGTGTCAGCGCAGTCCGAGGGCCCACAGTCGATTCATTGGGCGTACAGCGCGTTCTTCGGCACGGGCGCGTACGAAACCGATGCCGGTGCAGAGGCTCTGGTCGTCAGCATGCGGCCGGGCCGCACGTGGCGCGAGACGCTCGATTATCAAGGCCGCCGGACCGTGGGCGTCAGGTTCCGCTTCCCGATCGCCGTCGGCATTCAAGCTCGGCTTGGCGTATCGGTTCAGCGACGATCGCGGGGATCAGTGTCGTGTTCAGCTCGTGGTTCGACCGGTGATTTGCAGACGCGCGGCGTCGGTAGGGCGTAAGTCCGATTGGACCTCGAGGCGCAGTTGTATGAATCTGAGCCGTAGGGACTCTTGAGGCGATCTCTGTCGAGGATTCGACGATGACGGGAACGCAAAATGACACGAAGGCTCGTTGGTGTGCATTCTTGATCGCGGGCGTCATGCTCAGCGGTTGCCAATCCTCGAACGACGGCGCGCCGGCAGCGGCTGCCGAGGGCCGCTTGACCGGCACGGTGCTCTACCGCGAGCGCATGGCGCTGCCCCCGGACGCGACGATCGAGGTTCGTCTCGAGGACGTGTCGCGCGCGGATGCGCCCGCGGTCGTGCTCGCGGAAGCGGTGATCGCGACGGACGGCCGTCAAGTGCCGATTCCGTTCGAGCTGCGCTACGCGGCCGATCGCATCGAGCCGCGCAATCGTTATGGTGTGCGCGCCGCGATTCGGACCGCCGACGGAGCGCTCCTGTTTTCGACCACCACTCATCACGCCGTGCTCGAAGGCGGCCAACCGACTGAGAACGTCGAAGTCTTGGTGCAGCGCGTCGCCGGCGACGGCGGCGCTACTGGTGATACCGGTTCGATTGCCGCCGGACCTTGGCGGCTCGTCGCGATTCAGCGCCCCGGCGGGGCAGAAGAGGCGGTCGGGCGCGAGCCGCCCTACACGATCGAGTTCGGCGCGGACGGACGTTATTCCGGTCAAGCCGACTGCAACCGTTACACGGGCGGTTATCAGCGGCCCGAGCCCGGGCGTCTCACGATCACGGCCGGCGCGTCGACGCTCGCGGCGTGCCCGCCGCCGTCGATCGCGGGTGAGTTCATGCAAGCCATCTTCGCCGTGACCGGTTACGCGGTGCGCGGCGAGGAGCTGCGCTTGTCGTTCGGCGCCGGCGGCGTGCTGATCTTCGCCCGGGAATCCCCAACGGTTGCCGCGGCACCGGAGGTCGGACGCACGTTCGTGTACGACTGCGACGGCGACGTGAGCTTCACGGTACGCACGGGACCCGGGGAGGTGGCGCTCTGGGCGCCGGAATCGCTCGGCGGACAATACTCCGTGCTCGGAATGACGCGCGCGGCGTCCGGCGCACGCTATGAGGACAGCGGCACGGTGTACTGGAGCAAGGGCGACCTCGCGACGTTCGAGATCGCGGGCCAGCGGTTCGTAGACTGCCGCTCGAATCCCGCGAAGGTGCCGTGGGCCGACGCCGCGCGCCGCGGGGTCACGTTCCGCGCGCTCGGCAACGAGCCGTCCTGGAGCCTCGAGATCACACCCGAGCGGCTCACGATGATCACGGACCTAGGCGCGAGCCGCGCCGAGTTTCCGTATTCGCAACCGTCCGTCGCGGGACAGAGGACGACTTACCGCTTGCGCACCGAAGCGCACGAGCTCGTCGCGGTCGTGGAGCGCGGCGGGTGCACGGACAGCATGAGCGGCGAAGCGTTCGAGGCCACCGCAACGGTGACGTTCGACGGCGCGATGTATTACGGCTGTGGCCGATTCCTCTAGGCCGCCGCGCTCGAAAATCAAAACCCCGGCTTGAGCGTGCCCTTGCTGCGCGCGATCTCGAGCAGCGTCGGATAGAACTGCACGAACGTTCTCTCCACGGCGGCGTGTTGCGAGTGACACTCCACGCACGGCGCAACGGCTGCATCGGCGAGCGGTTCCGCGACCTTCGCCAAGTCGTTCCCGGGACCGAAGCGGTAGAACGCCCAGCCGTCGGGGAACCGCGAGTCCTTCACCTCCGCTTCGAGGAATACGAGGTTCGTCTGGAACCGGCCGGCTTTGTTGATCGAGCCCTCGCTCGCGGACGCTCGGAACTCCAGGACGAATACCGAGCCGTCGGGCCACGCGCCGGTTTCCATGAAATGGCGGTAGGCGCTCGGGTTCACGAACGCGTTGCGTGAAGCGCGGATCGGGCGCCGCTCCCAACGTACCCCGCTCGCCGTCGTAGGTCATGCCGAGGCCGGCGCCGAGAAACGGCCAGGAACGATAGTCGGCCGGCAACACGAGATTCTTGCCGTTCTCGAATTGCGGCCCATCGGCGGACGGTTGCTGAGCGCTCGCGACTAGCGGGAGCGCGAGCAAGGCAGCCGCAGCGATCGCCGCTGCGAATGGTCGTACGGTTCTGGTCATGACTTGCCGCCCCCACAAACGCGGCCGCGAGCGAAACACGTACGCCGATCATGAGCCAGGGAACGCGTCGGAGACAACACTTCGCCGTACGACGTCGGGCCGATTGCCTCGTGGAGGTTTCAGCTCTGGGATATGCTAGCGACATAGCGGCACGGTCGTCCGCCAAGAAAGACAGAAGGAGATCTAGCAATGACCCGGCAATCGCGAACCTTGATCCCTCTCTTACTGGCGTTCACCGCGGTCGCCGTGGCGCAGGACGAAGCGGATTACGGCGCGACGATCGAGGAGTTCCGCGCCATCCCGGCCGTAGCTCCATACTTCACGTCGGCGTACGGCTATGCCGTGTGGCCGCGCATTTTCCGCGGCGGGCTCGGAATCGGTGGCGCCACCGGGCGCGGGCACGTTTACCGCAACGGGACGGTGACGGGGTCCAGCCGCGTCATCGACGTGAACATCGGGCTTCAGGCGGGCGGGCAGGCGTACAAGCAGATCATCTTCTTTGAAGACCAGCGCGCCTACGACGAGTTTACGAGCGAGCAATTCCAGTTCGGCGCCGACGCGTCGGCCGTCGCCGTGACCGCGAGCGCGCAGGCCACAGCAAGTACCACGGGAACCCAAGCATCGACCGGTGCCGGCCGCGCCGGCACGGCGGCGGCTCCGGGTTACGTGCGCGGGCTGCAGGTTTTTTCGATGGCGATCGGCGGCTTGATGTATCAGGCGACGATCGGCGGGCAAAAGTACGACTTCGAGCCTTTGCTGCGATAGACGGCGACCGGCATCAACTCCCGCCCCATCGATACTGCCACGCGGCACCGAAGGTATCGAAGTCGGTGCCCGTGCGCGTCGACACGCCGCTGCTGTAATAAAACTTCACCGAATGCGCCCGGTTGACCGGCACCGACAGCGTCAGACCGAATCGCGAGTTGCGCTGCAGGTTGCGGTCGGCAAGGCCGTCGGTTGTCGTGCGGCCGCCGCGATAGTGCGTGGCATCGACGGCGACCCAAACGCCTGAGCTGAAGCCGCGGATCGCGTGACCCTGCAGCGAGTAGATCGGCTCCTGCGCGCGCGTGCGGTAACCTGTGAACTCGTCGTTATCTTGATAAAACGTGCCGCCCAGAGCGAGCTCGAGATACCATCGTTGCACGACCTTCGAGAACCCGATCTCGGCCCGCGCCGACCAGCGATTGGCGCCGATGTTGACGAGTTTTTGCGAGTCGTAGTCGCCGACGGGTACGCCGAGTTGCAGGCTCGCGCCGATGACCAGATCCTGCCTGTAGTTCGCAAACTCCTGCAGACTCAAAGCCGGTGCGCCTTTGAAATTTACGGCTAACCGCATCCTCGCGTCGCTCCAGCCACACACGTCGCGCGAGACTCGCTCCCCTTCGAAGTCGGCCGATCCGGCCAGGCAGACGTGCCCAACACCGGCGTCGACTTTCGCGGACAAGCTGCCGAGCGCGACGGAACGCGCATAGCCGACGACCGGACCATCAACCTTGATCTCCGCGTTTTCGAGCGCGATCGAGGGATCGAAGAGGACGCCGCCCTCCGACGTTGCATAGCCTGCGAGCAAGAAGTTCAGGCCGGTGGGGATATTGACGTATTGCCTGGGCTCGAGGTCCTGGGCGCAGACGCTGCCGATCGCGAGGAAAAACGCGGGCAATAGCGCCGAGGCTGCGCGACTCATCACTGCCTTCACTCTCCGAATCATCTGAGCTAAGGTCGTTCGTCGTCGTGTATCAATTATGCGCCTAGGCGGGTTTTCGAGATGGCGCGGGTCGGTGTAGCCCTGCTGTCGGCCGCCCTCGGCATCCTGGCCGCGGATTCCGCGCGCGCGCAGCAAAAACAAGTCCTGTTGCTGATTCAGAATCCCACCGGCGTTGCTCGCGCACTATTGGATCCGAGATTCGAGGCGACCCTCGATGGCGGAACGGACAGAATCGATTGGTTCCTGGAATCCGTGGATTCCGATCGCTTCACGGGGGCGAGTACGAAGCGACGGTCACAGGATACTTGCAGGACAAGTACGCCGAGGAACACGATCGACGTCGTCATCACGGCCGGCGCATCGCCGCTGGCTTTTCTGTCGCGGCATAGTGCGGCGTTGTTTCCGGGCGCGCCGATCGTTTTCGGCGGCATTCGGGAGTCGACGCTGCGACGCGAGGAGTTGCCGCCGGGCACGACCGGCGTGCTGGGCTACTTCGACGTCGTCGAAACGGTCGAGCTCGCGCTCGCACTACAGCCGGATGCGCGGCAGCTCGTCGTCGTGGCCGGTATCGCACCTCTCGACGTGCAGTGGGGCGCCCTCGCGCGTGAACGCCTCGAGTCGTACCACGACCGGCTCGACGTGACCTTTCTTTCCGGGGAGCCGTTTGCGGCGCTGCTCGAGCAGCTGGCCGGACTGCCGCGCGACGCGTTCGTGATCCTGCTCAGCATGGCGCAGGATCGCGACGGCGTTCGCTTCGATTCGCCGGCAGATGTGATCGGCAGAATCTCGGTGGCCTCCAACGCGCCCGTCTACGGCGTGTATGACTCGTATATCGGCGGAGGGGCCGTCGGCGGCTATGTGGATAGCATCGAAGCGATGGCCGGGACGATGGCGGAGCTTGCACAGCGTGTCCTCGATGGCGAGAGCGTCGCCGAGCTGCCGATTCGGCGGGCGAACGCGCGGCCCGTCGTCGACTGGCGGCAACTGCGCCGCTGGAATTTGGACGAGTCGCGATTGCCGGCGGGCACCGTCGTCGAGTACAGAGACCCGGCGCTATGGGATGAATATCGAGCCCAGATTCTGGGTGTGCTCGCGCTGATCGCGCTGCAGACGCTGCTGATCATAGTGCTCTTGTTGCGCGTTCGAAAACGCCGTGTCGAGCGGGCGCTCCACGAGACGGAAGACCGTTATCGCAACGTCGTCGAGTCGCAGAGCGACCTGATCTGCCGCTATCTGCCGGACAGCACGCTCACGTTCGTGAACGAGGCCTACTGCCGCTACTTCGGGCGCACTCGGGATGAGCTCGTCGGCCGCAAGTTCATCGATTTGCTTCCCGAGCCCGAGCGGGAGGCCGCCCTCGACCGCGTGCGATCGCTCGTGACCGAGCCGCGCACGGAAACTTACACGCACCGCGTGTTGCGGCCGGACGGCGGCGTGGGTTGGCAGCAATGGGTCAATCACGCGGTCGCCGGCGCCGATGGCCGCGTCAGCGAGCTCCAAGCTGTGGGCCGCGACATCACCGCGCAGAAGCTCGCGGAGACGGAGGCTCAGGAGCGGCGCGAGCAGGTCACACACTTGACGCGCGTAGCCATCCTCGGTGAGCTCTCGGGAGCGCTCGCGCACGAGCTCAACCAGCCGCTCACGGCGATTCTCAGCAACGCGCAGGCCGCCGAGCTATTGCTGGCGCGAAAAGAGATCGATCTGGAGGAATTGCGGGAAATACTCAAAGATATCGTGTCCGAGGACAAGCGCGCCGGCGAGGTCATCGGGCGACTTCGGGAGCTACTGAAAAAGGGCAAGGCGGATTTCCAGCCGCTGGATGTCAACCACCTCGTCGGCGAGGCGCTCGGGCTCGCTCGTGGGCAACTCGTCGCACACCACGTCGAGTTCGCTTCGCGGCTGGCAGCAGACATGCCGGAAAGTCGCGGCGATCGCGTGCAGCTGCAGCAGGTTCTGCTGAACCTGTTGATCAACGCCTGCGAGGCGATGGACGCTACATGAGCCGGCTGAGCGGACCCTTGCGGTGTCGACGTCAGCGAGCGACGGCTTCGTAAAGGTGACGGTCGTCGATAACGGCAGTGGGCTCGCGCCGAAGGTCGCGGATCGGCTCTTCGAGCCGTTCTTGACGACGAAAGCAACAGGCCTAGGCCTCGGGCTCTCCATTTGCCGCTCGATCGTCGCGGCGCACGGAGGGCACCTGTCGGGCACCAACAATCCCGATCGCGGCGCGACCTTCGAGCTCAGGCTGCCAGTCTACACGACGCCGCTGTCAGAAGCTCAAGTCGGCGACTCGCCTGAGGATCCCCTTGATCAGCCCGTTTCCACTCGCAGCGCCGTGGACAATAGCAGCGAGCTCAGCATCAGGCCTGCCTTTTCGGCCGCAGCCAGCGAGATCTCGAACCGCAGCCGCTCGTCGACTACCTTGAAGTTCACCATGGCGCCTTGCTCGAGGCCATCGTTGGCATCGGTGACGATCAACACCGGTCGTTTCCCGACACGAGCGATGAGCTGGCGCAAGCGTTCGTTGTGCTCCGGCCCGATGAACAACACCTGCGCACCGGTAGCCTCGTTGATGTTGGAGAGTGTGCGCACGACGACCGGACGCTCCTGAATCGTGCGCCCGGACAAGAACGTCCGCAGTTGTTCGACGACGGCCGGCGCCCCCAGCACGGCAATCGTAATCGGCTCGTCGGGCCGCGCAAGCTCGGGCCATTCGACATAAGTGCCGAAGTGGTACAGGAACGTCGCTTTGTTTTCGTCCTCGACGGGTGCGGACTCCTGCGCACGAACAACGCGTCACGCCGAGGACGTCGGCGACCATTGCGATCAGCACCACGCGCGTAACGATACTGTTGCGGCCGAAAGCCTGCATCAGCTAGCGACTCCGAGGAGTACGAACAAAGTCGGCCCAGTTCGGCGCCCCGGCCCAGATTATTATTGGTGTACCGCGGCCCCCCCATAGGCACTATACTCCAACGCGACATCTCGGTTCGTGGGACTAAAGTCTAGATGCGGCGGCTACGTTTCCGGTAGGCATGCGGGAGCGACAAGCTCTGCTCAGCTGTGCTAGACCCGGTCCGCTGGGCGTTATTATGCTCGTGACGTTCCGGACAAAAGCCTACCCGAACATCACGATGTTCGGCGACGTCGCACTCAAGTTGCTCAAGCTCCTGGGACACAGCGGCACGGTGCCGAGCGCGATCAAGGCGGCAGACGTACCGGCGGCGCTCGCGCGTCTCGAGGCCGCCGTCAAAGCGCAAAAGGCCGCAGAAAAAAACGCTCCCGCTGATCCGGATCACGAGGACGGGGCAGAGGCGCCCGTGGAGCTCTCGCGACGCGCGGTCCCGCTGCTCGAGCTCCTGCGTGCCGCCGCCAAGGCCCAGACCGACGTGCTCTGGGATAGCTGACGCCCATTGGCGCGCGGCTCAATGCCGTGCGCCGCTCCGAACATTTTCAACCTTTGCGGCGCACGCGAGCAAAGCGTGGCTCACGTGCTTCTCCACCATCTTCACCGAGATTCCGCAGTGCCGCGCGATTTGCGGATAGGTCATGCCGTCGACTCTGCTCAACAGGAACACTTGCCGGCACCTCGGAGGCAGTCCGTCGATCGCTGCGAGCAGCATACTGAGATCCTGCTCCCCCGCGACCGTGCGCTCGGTGGACGGCTCCTCGGATGCGAGCTCGACGTCGTCGAGCGCGAGATGATCGGCCGCGCGACGGCTCTGTGCAGCGCGCCCTTGGTCCGCGGCGACGTTGACCGCTATGCGGAACAGCATCGAGACCGGCGATTCGATCGCGCGCGAACCCTCATAACGCATCATCCGTAAGTACGTTTCCTGCGCGGCGTCGAAGGCGTCCTCCGGCACCGCGAGGCGTCGCCGCAGAAACAGCAACAACGAGTCGTGGTGACGGCGGATGACCTCGCTGATAGAAACCGGATCGAAAACCGCTGCGAGCATCGGCGAATGCGCAGCTATCGCATGCTCGCGTGTCGTGCTCATCGTCGTTCCTCCGTACTGGGCTGAGCTCTGCGGTGCAAAGTTTGTGCCGCACGAATTCCTTGGTGTTTTTCGACGTTCGCCGCGGTTTTTTGCTCGACTTCGGTGCTCGCACCAGAGCGTCTGATCCAACGTTGTGCGTCGGCATGACGTGAGTTTCTCCCTTCGAGTGCAGGAAAAAATTTCATCTGCAGTACGCGGTAGGGGACTGCTCGGAGCGCTCGTCTGTCTTCGTAACCGGGCGCGCAACGACGCGCGGCGGCAAAGCAAAGACAGGGAGAAAAAGCATGCGTACGCAAATCGGGAGGCACGATTTCGCCAAGGTCGTGCGAGTGGATGTGTGGTTGTCAATCGTTCTCATGGTTGTCGTTTCGTTCGTATTCTCCGGCGCTGCGCACGCGCAAGCCGTAGATGCCGCCGATACCGCCACCGTGAGCACCGACGGCGCGCCGGACAGCATCGACGAAATACTCGTCACCGGTGATCCGAATCGCGTGCTGCCGAATGCGCCGAGCGGATCGTCGTTCGGCTTCGACAAGGCGCTCGTGGATACTCCTCGTTCGGTCTCTGTCATCAGCGAGGAGACCATCGATCTGTTCGGCCTCTCCGCGGTAGAGGACCTAGTGAAGCTCGTGCCAGGCGTCTACACGACGACGCGCTTCGGCATCCAAGGCTCCATCGACGTGCGCAACGTCCCGGCCGATACCTACTTCCGCGGCATGAAGCGCCTGAATCTCCAGGGACACGCGCGCAGCGTGCTCGCGGCGATGGACACGATCGAAGTCGTCAAAGGCCCGCCGTCGCCGATTTACGGCATGGGCAAGATCGGCGGCTACACCAACATGGTTCCGAAATCCGGACGAGTCCGCGAAGGCGGCTATATGACGGAATCAGAAGGGTTCGCGAGCGCGATCACGGGCTCGTACGATCGCCGCGAGTCGTCGTTCGGCATGGGCGGCCCGTTGCCGTTCCTCGACGAGCGCGAGGGCGGCTACTACGTCTACGCGCTCGCGGAGGAATCCGGCACCTACGCAGAGCTCGTGGACGTCGGTCAGCGCCTCGTGCAGGCAGCGACGAGCATCGACAACATGATCGGCGATTTCCGGATGGAGACGGGCGCGAACTTCCAGCGCTCGACCACGTCGGGTGCGCTGATCAATCGCTTCAGTCAGGACGTCGTCGACACGGGGCGCTACGTGCGCGGGTCGCCGCTCGTGAACATAGACGTGAACGACAACGGCAAGATCGGCTATCTCGAGATGCACCAAGCATCGCCCGTGCGCGGCAACATCAGCGCCGCGAATCAGCCGTTGAGCCAGCGGTTCAATTGGCCGAAGGACGCAAACGGCAACTATCTACCGATCGATCAGTTCCCGAAGGTCGCGGGGATTCCGCAGGCCATGTACGACTATCTCGTCGCTCATCCGGAGGCCGATCCGACAGGGTCGCTCCGCGCGCAAGGCGTCGGCGGTCCGCTGCCGACGTCGGGGTTCGTGCCGGTCGGGATGGTGCTCGATCCGCGCACGGTAGGCTACGACACCCTCGATCTCCGCCGCTCCGACAGCTTCGAGCGCGATCTGCAAGCGGACTTGATGACGGCGTTCGTCGACTTCGTGAACGACGAGAACTCGGACTTCACGATGAAGAATCAGCTGTTCTACGACAGCATGGATCAATCACAAGCTCTCCGAGCAGCCCGGCGGCGGCAAGCAGGACGTGCGTGTCATGGAGAACAAGTTCACGGTGACGCGGCGTCTCACGAGCACGCCCTCGTGGCTTGCCGTGAACACGTTGGGCTCGATGAACGTGCGCTACACGCACGCGACCGGCTATCGCTACGGCGGCGATTTCTCGAGCAATCGCACGGATGTGATGCTCGGCGACGGTTCGATGAGCCCGAACGCGACCTTCGTGCATTCGTTCGAGAACCCCGATCTCTACAACGACGGCGCGCCGTGGACGAGCAGCTACCGAACGGTTTACTCGGAAGCCGGCATCGGCGTGCTGTTCGACATCGATTTCTTCGAGCGCACGAATCTGATGCTCGGCACGCGCTACGACAAGTCGCGCGCCGAGAACGTGGATTTCGCCGGCACGTTCAATCCGACGACCGGCCGCTCGTCGAACCCTGGCGCGTTCCGCACCGCGGACGTCGGCGCGAGCGGCCGTGATTCGGGATCGTCGTGGAACGTGAGCGTGTCGCACGAGTTCCCGAACAGGCTGCGGCCGTACGCGACCGTTGCCGAATCGAGCCTCACGCTCGAGAGCAACAACAACAGCATGGACAACGCCGTGATCATGAACGGCCACATCGGCGAGGCGCGGCTGCGTGAGCTGGGTTTGAAAACCACCGCGCTCGACGAGAAGCTGTTCTTCTCCACGGCGCTCTACGAGCAGACGCGCATCAGCATCACTGAGAGCGACGACCCGTCCGTGATCGGCGCGGAAGTCAGCGCGACCATCACGGAAGGATGGGAGGCCGAGGTGAAGTGGGTGCCGCTCGCGAACGCGTTCATGTCGTTCTATGCATTGCGGCAGCAGACCGAGTTCGATCCGTTGACCGGCGGCGGCAATTTCTTGGTCAACGCGCGCACGCTCGGATTCCAGGACGTGCTCGACGCCAACGGCAACGTGATCTTTCCCGCCGAAGCGTTCCTGTACGGCGGCCGCAGCTTCCTCGTGATGCCGAACGACGTCCCGGGCTTCGAGGTGAAGCGCGGCAATCCCGAGACGCAGCTCGGTCTCTCGGGCAACTATCAGTTCGATATCGGCGTCGGCTTGACGTTCTCGATGAACTATTTCTCGAGCGTCTATACGGGGAGGCTCATGCTCGTCGAGCTGCCGTCCACGCAGACCGTCGACGCGGGCGTCTTCTGGGACTTCAATCGCTTTCACATCAAGGTCGACGTGCTGAATCTCACCGACGAGCGCTACTTCCGCGCGCGCACCGGCGACACGTTGTCCGACGCGCTGGCCTCGGCGATGCCGGGGCGGCGCTGGCAGGCCACGATCCGTGCTGAATTCTAGAGCTCGAGGAGAGGAACCGTGACGATGAAACGAAGAATGACGGGATGGCAAACAGCTCGATTTCTTGCGCGTGCAACGGTGCTCGCGTTCGCGCCGCACGTCGCCGCCGCGCAGTTCGCGGTCGAGGAATCCACGATCAAGGAGCTGCACGCCGCGATCCAAAACGGAGCAACGACGTGCCGCGACGTCGTGCAAGGGTATTTGGCGCGCGTGCAGGCCTACAACGGCATCTGCACCGCGCTTGTGACGGCTGACGGTGCGCCGATCGCGCCCGCGATGGGCATCGTGCGCGGCGGCAAGCCGCTCGAGTTTCCGACCGAGACGGTCCCAGCCGCTTCCATCTTGCCGGAACTCGACGAATACGACGGGCTGCCGATCGACTTCGGCCGGATGGAACCGACGATCTCCGATCCGAGCGCGCAGCAGCAGTTCGGCATGCGCGTCGGCATTCCGAACGCGGGCCAGCTGAATGCGCTGGAGACCATCAATATCCGCGGCGAGCGCTCCGTCACCTGCAAGGGCGCGTTCGACGCGCATCCTTCGACGGGTCCGTTGCCGGTGGGTGCGCCGCCGCAGTGCGAGGAGTTCCGCAAACAGCCCGACGCCCTCGAGCGCGCCGCCGAGCTCGACGCGCTCTACGGCAAGAATCCCGATCTGCAAGCCATGCCGATGTACTGCGTAGTGTTCTCGCACAAGAACTGGTTCGACGCGAAGGACATGCGCTCCACGGGCGGCCAGGACGTCAACTACGCGATGGACGCGCCGCCGAAAGATTCCCCGGACATCGCGGACCTGCGCGAGAAGGGTGCGATCATCTTCGGCACGGCCGTCGCTCAGGAGACCGGCTTGGGCTTCGCCGACGGCCCCGCGGCCAAGCCGCGCTCGTGGCTGCCGGACGGCAACTACGCGTATGCGGCATGGGGCGGCCAAGCATGCAATCCGTACGACACGGAGCGCGTGCCGCGCGGCACGAGCTCGGGCTCCGGCGTGTCCGTGTCCGCGAACATGGTCGCGTGCTCGATCTGCGAGCAGGGGTCGGCCTCGTGCAAGGGTCCGGCGTCGCGCAACAACGTCGTGAACTTCTTGACCACTCGCGGCCTGATGCAGCACGGCGGCATGAACAGCCAGCGGGCTGGCGATCGTGCGGGCATCCACTGCCGCACGGTGGAGGACGTCGCGACGGTGCTCGACGCCGTCAAGGGCTTCGAGACGGAGGACATGTTCACCGCGATTCCGAAGCGGCTGATTCCGGAGGAACCGTACGCGAGCTTCGTCGTCGGCGACGCGCAGGTAGCGAGCAAGCCGCTGACCGGCATGCGGATCGGCGTCGTGCGCGAGTTCATGGTGAAGCACGTGAAGAACGACGCGGCGATCAGCGATCAGATCGATCGTGAAATCAAAGCGGTGCTGCGCGACAAGCTCGGCGCCGAGCTCGTGGAGTCCGTCGATCCGCTGTATCCCGACGACCCGTCGGTACCGAACATGGTCTACACGTTTCAGGACGCGTTCGCGGAGATCCTAGCGCACAACGTGCCCGAGTATTTCTGGCAGACGACGCGCTCGGGCGAGCTCGAGTTCGCGGTGCCGGGTTGGGACGTACGCACCGTCGACTACGCGATCGCGCTCGCAATGGGCAAGGCGCCGTTGTCGCCCGCACTCAACCTGCGGCGCATCAGCAGCGGCCTCGACAACTTCAAGAGCCCGTTCACCGTGAACAAATACCTCGCAGAGCGCGGCGATACGCGGATCACGGACTGGGCCGCGTTCGTCGCGAACGCGAAGTGGGAGGACGAGGACCAGCGCGTGTCGTCCGAGAACGCCGTCGGTGTGCAGGATTTGCTGCCGGACGAGGGCGACATGAGCTACCTCGAGATGCGGCTCGTGTTGCAGCTTGCGATTCAAAAGGTGATGTACGAGAACGACATCGACGCGTTCGTGAACCCGGAGAACACGCTGCCGCCGTACAAGATCGGCGGGCCCGGCGAGCCCGCGATCAACAACCGCGGTTCGGCGAGCTGCTGTGCGGCGTTCACGGCGCTGCTCGGCGGCCCCGAGATCGACGTGCCCGCGGGCTACACTCAGATCGTGTACGAGCCGCAGTACATGCTCTCCGAGGACCGCAAGACCTACAGGTCCGTCACCGGCACCGTCGAATCGCGACTCCCGTTTCCGATGCCGATCAGCCTCATGGTCTGGGGCCCGCCCGGCACGGATCCGGAAGTCATCACGGTTGCGTCCGCGTACGAGGCGGCCACGCACCACCGCGTGCCGCCGCCCGCCTTCGGCCCGCTGCTCAAGGAAGAGGTGAGCCGCCGATAGCGGGGGTCAGGCACGGGGTCAGGCACCGGTGCCAGACACCGTGCCTGACCCCGTGCCTGACCCTTAAAGAGGTAAGGGCCGGCCGAATTTGGCAAGGTTCTTCATCGGTTCCGCGATGTCGTCGATAGCGCGGAGATTGGACCACTGAGCGAGCGCCCGCTCGCGCTGCTCGTCCGCGACGTGCATGAAGTCGAAGACGCGATTGAACTTCGCAATGATCTCGTCGTGCGTGATCGGCGATCCCAGGCTGATACCCGTGTTGCCCTTACCGATTTCTTTGATCAACTCTGCGCCGCTCTTCGTGCGCACCGTCATTCGCATCTGCCCGTGGTAGGAGTATTCGGGGTTCACCGAAACCGTGATTTTCTCCATGAGCGCCCGAACGGCCGGCTCCATGAGTTTTTCCGGCGTGAACGAATCGATCCAGATCTCCCCGTCAATGAGCGCCCGGGCGATTTCGTACGGCAAGCTGTGATCGGCGGTCTCGCGATTGCGCGGATCCCACTTCGGTGGATCGGCGATCTCGTGCCAGCCGACGAAATTCAGCTCGACGTGGATCGAGGCGATGTCTGCGGCTTTGTCCACGCCCGGATCTGCGGGATGAGGCTCTCGTGCGCCGCGAGCGTATAAGCCTCGGCGGGGTAACGCTTGATGATGTTGTTGAGCGCGAGCCCGGGCGGGTTGGCAGGCGGCAAGCGCAACTGCCGATACGGACCCGTGATCTTGTCCCAGAGTCCGTCGCGACCCTCGAACGGCTCCGCCGGCGCCGTCATCCCCTCGCGAGCGGCCAGCGCGGCGAACACGGCGCAGCGCGTAGCGTCGGCGGTGGCACAACCCTTCTGCATCGACAGCGTGCCGCTCCGATCGACGCGCAGTGGAATGTGCATCGTGAGCGCGAGCGACAGCGCATTGGCCAATTGATCCTGGTTCAGGCCCAACAGTTTGCCTGCGGCCACTGCCACCGCGGGCAGGTAGTACAGCCCGGCGTCGAAGCCGGCCGTGCTGCCGCCGGCGCCAGACAGTGCTTGATTGATTTGGTACGCGAGGATGGTGGCGATCATGACCTCGGTGCCTGTGGAGTGGAGCGCCTCGCCGACCGCTAGGATCCCTCCGAGCATATCGCTGTGGTGGTCGTTGAAATCCGTATGCCGCAGCATGCTGCTGTTCGCGTACGCGGCCAGCTCCGGGGTCGTCACGATGCCGTAGCCGAGCACCGTGCTCTTCAGATCGCCGCGCGTCGTGCGCGCCAAGCGTGCGCAGATGCGCACGGGCTCCGATTCGAATCCCGAGACGAGCGAGGCGATCGAGTCGAGCATCGTGTGGTGACAGGCGCTCTCGAGCGGCGCCGTCAAATCCGCCGCGGAGAACCCGTGCACGTACTCGACGATCCTGCGACTCGTCTCGTCCATTGCGCCGTTGCCCGACGCGCGATTCGAGTCGTGCTTCCACCCAGGGCCCGTCTCCATCCGGACACCCGCGTAGCGCATGTCCTCGCGCCAGCGCTCGGGCCGATAAGCAGCGCTCGGTGTTTCGTTCGGCGGCCGCGCGCTTTCCTGCGCCGTTGCCACGGTGGCGTTCAGGGCTTGGCCCATGACGAAACCGGCGCCCACGCCGGCGCTCAATTTGATGAGCTCGCGCCGGTCGAGCGCGTTCGAGTGCACGTGCGCTTCGCCGTCTTTCATTGCGCCTCCTCGATGCCTTTGAACACGAACTTCTGAACGCGCCGGCCGTCCTGGACTTCCGACGTATAGAGATTGCCTTTTGAATCGGTCGTCATGTGGTGCAGCACCGCGAACTCCCCGGGCGCGATCCCCGGCCGACCGAAAGAGTCGAGGGGCTCGAGTGTTTTTCGGTCGAGCACCCAGATGCGTGCCGGACTGCGGCTCGCCACATAGAGAAAGCGCTGCTCGCGGTCTGCGGAGAAGGCCACGCTGGCGGCGGTCTCGCCGTTGCCGCAGCCCTGGCCCGCGGCGAGACACCAGCGGTCGATCCACGTCTGCGCCAAGTACTTTCCTTCGATCGTGAAAACTTGAACGCGCTTGCCGCCACGATCGGCGGCGTAGACGAGACCGTCGTTCGAGACTTTCACGCCGTGGATCGTGCTGAACTGTGGAGGGCCGGGGTCGCTAGTATCGAATTCCGTGGCGAGCGTGCGGTTGGGGTCGGCACCCCCGGCGCCGCCTGCCGGTGCGACGTCATCTGCGACGTCATCCATGGGCACGTTGCCGAACGCACCCCACATCCGCTTGTACTCGCCCGTATCCGCATCGAGCACGATGATGCGTTTGTTGCCGTAACCGTCCGCGACGAACAGCTCGTTCGTCGGCGGATACACGAACACATCGGCCGGCCGCCAGAAACTCTCGGTGTCCCGGTTCGTCTTCGGGCGGCCGCCGTGCCCGATCTGCATGACGAACGTTCCGTCTTTCGTGAACTTCAGGATCTGATCGTCGTCCCCCTGACCGCCGATCCAGACGTAGCCCTTGTGGTCGACGAAAATGCCGTGCTCCGACTGCGGCCAGTCGTAGCCATTCCCGGGTCCGCCCCAGCCGCGCACGTAATTGCCGTCCTGATCGAATTCCATGACCGGCGGACCGGTTTTGCGGTCTGCTCTGACGCTTCGCGGGCGGTGCAGCACCCAGATGTGATCCTGCTCGTCGCTCGCGGCGCTGGCCACCTGGCCCAGTACCCAGCCCGCCGGCAGCTTCGGCCACGACGGATCTACCTCGAACGTCGGGATCTCGCGCGTGGCGGCTGCGGGGGTTTGAGCGGTCGAAGTCCCCGAGCTTCCATGCCATGCGGTGACCTGGATCGCGGCGAGCGCCGCGAGGAGGGTGCATCGTCCGGTGAGCGTGCGTCGCCGCTTGATCATAGACGTCTATAATTTCTGCCCCGGTATGGAGTCTGCAGTGAGGCATAGGCCAATCGCAAATGTGGGGTGAGGAGCGTTTCGGACGTGCCGGGGCCGGTCCGGGGCGAGCGAGCCCGCGCTGACGTTGCAGCGTGCAGCTGTGCCTCATGGAGCTCGGTCATTTCGATGAAGCCGAGCGCGAATATGCGCGCGCCGTGGCGCTCGAGCCGTCGGACCCCACGGCACAGTTCGGCCTTGCCAAGATTCGGTACATGCGCGGCGACCAGTATTTCGCGCGCGACCTCGCCGCGGCGGCCGCGGGCGATCGCAATAACGGATTGCTCCAGTTGCAGTTCGCGAACGTCTTGCGCCACACGGGAGACTTGGCCGGATCGGAGCTGCTGCTGCGCGATCTGATCGCGCGAGCGGGTCCGGCGCCGGAGCTTCGCTCGTCGCTGGCCACGCTGCTCCACGCGGCCGGTCGATTGCAGGAAGCGGAAGTCGAAGCGCGGGCCGCCGTGAGCGGCCGCCCGACGGATGCGAACATCGTGCACAACTGGGTCGCGGTGCTCCTATCTTTGGGCCGCGCGGACGACGCGCTGCCTTTGATTCGGGCGGAACGCGCGCGCACGCCGCTCGACTCTTCGTGGATTGCGGACGAGGCGACCGCCGCACGAATCATGGGCGATCCGGCCTACTCGGTGCTGTACGACTACGAGAGGCTCGTCCGCGTTTACGATCTCGAGCCGCCGCCGGGCTGGCGTTCCATGGCAGAGCTCAACGCTGCTCTGGAGACGCACCTCACGGCGCGGCACGCGCTGGTGCGCCACCCGTTCGATCAAAGCATGCGGTTCGGCACTCAGACGATGGGCGATCTGCAGCGCGATCCCGACCCGGCGATCCAGGCCGTGCTGCAGGCCTTCCTCGAACCGATAGCGGACTACCGCGCCAAGCTCGGTGAGGAGGCGGATCATCCGCTTTCGGCCCGCAACAAAGGTCCGTCGCATTACGCCGGCTGTTGGTCCGTGCAGCTCAAGCAGAACGGTTTTCACGTGAACCACCTGCATCCAGAAGGATGGCTGAGCTCGGCCTACTATGTGGCGGTACCCGCGGAAACGGCCGATGCGCGCGAACGCTCCGGATGGATCAAGTTCGGAGAGCCTGCACAGCCCGTGCCCGGCGCGGAACCGGGCTTCACCGTGCAGCCGCAGCGCGGACGCCTAGTGCTATTCCCCTCGTACATGTGGCACGGTACGACCGCTATTCACGGAACGGAGCCGCGCCTGACCATGGCCTTTGATGTGGTGACGAGCGTGGAACGATGACGAGCGCGACGGAGCTCGCGGCCGAGCACGACGCCGCCGGGCGCCACGAAGCAAGCGATCAATGCGCTCGCGGCGGCGGCGGGTAGCGGTGACATCGAGGCCATGGCCGAGCTCGGCAAGCGGCTCGTCGCCGGTGACCGGGCGCCCTACATGCCAGCGCAGGGCGCCGGTTTGCTGGCCGATGCCGCGGGCGGCGGCAGCGTGGACGCGATGCTGTGCCTCGCCTGCCTGATGGCGCTCGGTGCGCACGTCCCGCAGAGCTGGGGTGGGGCGTTCGGCTGGCTCGTGGGAGCGGCCGAGCTTGGCTCCGAGTCGGCCCGCGGTCAGCTGCGCCTGTTGTCCGGGCGAGCCGCGGCTGGTTCGCCCGCGGAGGATTGGCGCGAGCTCGTGCGCGCGATCGATCTCGCCCGCTGGCTGTCGCCGCCGCCCGGCATCACGTTGCACGATGCGCCGCTCGTACGGCACTTTCCGAATTTCCTCCAGCCTGCGCTCTGCGACTGGCTCATCGACAAGGCCCGCGGCTGGCTCAGGCCGGCGCTGATCTATAGCGGCGGTGTCCACGACACGGTCGACGAAATGCGCACGAACAGCGTGGCTGTTTGGAGCCTGGCACGCATGGATCTCGTCAACGTCGTCGTGCAGTATCGAATGGCGGCGGCTTGCCGCATGCCGCTCGACAATCTCGAAGCGCCGACGGCGCTGCGTTACCAAGTCGGCGAGCAGATCACGAATCATACCGACTACATCAACCCGAGATCGCCGCACTATCAGAACGAGATCGCGACACGCGGCGAGCGCGTGATCACCTTCCTCGGTTACCTCAATGACGACTACGACGGCGGAGAAACCGATTTTCCCGTGATGAAGCGTCCGCCACAAGGGTAGGCGCGGCGACGGGCTTTTTTTCTGCAACGCCTTGCCCTCTACCGCGCCCGACGATCGCGCGCTGCACGCGGGGCTGCCGCCGACGCGCGGCGAGAAATGGATGGTGAGCCAGTTCGTTCGTAGCAAGGCCGTTTTCAACACACCGGCCGAGAACGTCGCCTGATCGCCAAAAAAGAAGGCGAGCCCGAGGGCTCGCCTTCGAATTGGCCGGTTGGCGTAAGCGTCAGAAGTTCATCTGCACGGCGAGATAGTAACGTCGGCCGAGCACGTCGTAGAAGCTCGCGTTCGTGTCGCCGAGGTTGTTGTCGGGTGGTAACCCCAACGCCACGGACCCGGGGTCCTGCACCGACGACCGGCGGTTCCTCGTCGAGCAGGTTGTCGATGCCGCCGCGGAACTCCATCCGGTCGTTAATCTGATACCGCCCGAACAAGTTGAAGATGTTGTACGAGGCGACGGGCAGAATGCGCGTGTTCGGATCCCGAGCGGCGTCGTCGTCCTTGATCGAGGGGTAGTGCCGCCAACCCAAGCCGATCTGCGAGTTCCCGAACGCGTAACTGAACGTCGTCACGAGCCGGTAGTCGAATTGCCCGACGTCCGTTGGGCGTCGTCCCGGCGAGTGTTCCGGCCGCATCGATGATCGGCTCGTCCGGGTTGTCCTGCATTTCGAAGCGGTCGAGGAACGTTGCCACCGTGTTGATGTTGAACGCGCCCGGACCGAAGTCCGCAGACCAAGTTCACGGCCGCGTCGAGACCCGTCGTGTTGAGAACGCCCGTGTTGAAGAACGGCGCCTCGACGCGCGAGCGCCCGCCGTTGACCGGGTTACGCGTGATGAGCTTGCAGTAGCCGCCCGGATCGTCCAACGAGTACGTCGGGTTGCTCGTGCCGTTGCGTTGAAGCACTGCGATAAACGAAGACCGAATCGAGCGGCGCAATCGCTTCGGCGATCTCGACGTTGTAGATGTCGAACGACGCCATGAGGTTGTCGAGGTTGCCGGGCCCATTCAACACGACGCCGAACGTCCAGGTCTCGGCTTCCTCCGGCACGAGGTTCGGGTTGCCCTTGATGTTCTCGTTCTCGAGCGGGAAGAACGGGCTACCCGGCCGGGCAAAGTTGTTCGCCTGCGGTGCTGCCCGGCGCACCGAAGTCCGACGTCGTGCTGCCGATGATGGCGGCGCAAAGCTGTCTGCACCTGCAGTCGATTCGGGTTTGCCGCGATGTTGCCCCAAGGCGCGAGCGTCGTGTACGAGCAAGGATCGCTGGGCGGGAAGGCCACGGTGGAAACTGCCGGGCCCGAATACAGCTCGGCCACGTTCGGTGCGCGCGTCGCGAATTGGAACCCGCCGCGAAGGGTGACAGCTGTCGGTCGCGGCGAAGTTGAACAGCGCCTTCCAGGTATCTGCACCGCCGGACGAGTCGTAGTCCGAGTAGCGGTAGCCGAACTCGAGGTCGAGGCGCTCCGTCACGGGAACGAGCAGCTCGCCGTAGATCTCTTTGACCTCGGTTTCGCCCTAGGCGTTGTTCGCCACGAAAATACCCTGTGGCTGCTCGATGACCGAGACGTTGTCGTTGATCTCCGACGGCTCGAACAAGAAGCTGTTCCTGCGACCGCTGGCGCCCACCGCGAAGCGCAGCTCTCCGGCCCGCATGTCGACGATCTTGCCTTGCAAGTTGAACTCGGCGATGTCTTGCTCGATTTCCGTCAGCGCACTTCATTCTTCGCCTGGATGGCCTCGATACAGTTGGCCGCGGGCCACTCTCCGCCGAACGTCGGCAACCCCGTGGTGCAGGTTTGCTGATAACCGGCGCCGAACACAAAGCTCGGCAGGCCCGGGGCGGGTTCGTCGGCCCCAGTTCGGCGACGACACGAGCGACTGATAGCGTTGCTGTGAGCCGTTGAAGCCGAAATACAGGTTCGTCGTGTGACCCGTCGAGACGTACGCCTCGTAAGTCCAGTCGTTACCCGGAAAGCGGCCCTCGACGCCGAACATCGTCTGATACGTCTGCGTCTCGTTCGTGCTGCGCTCGTTTCCAAGGTAGTCGAGGCCACGGTACAGCACCCAAGGCGCGGTGGGCCCGTGTTCGGTATCGGGCCCAGCGGCGTTAGTCCTCACGGTACGCGAGTTGAGCAAGGTTTGTAGGTCCGCCGGCACCGCGCGCCCGTCGTTCGGGATCACGGCTTGCCATACCGTGATGGCCGGTATGTAGCCCGCGACCTGACTCGTGTCGACCGCGCTGTAGTTCGCCTGAGCAAACGCTTGCAGATTGTCGTTGATGTCGTAGATCGCGCGGCCGAAGGCCGACGTGCGATCGAGCGGAATCGACAGCAGCTGCTCCATTGCGCCCACTTGCTCGAGGAACCCGTCGGGGCGCCCCTTGACGCCCGTGTAGCCCTGGCCATCGAGCTCGTATGCATGAACGGACCGCGGTAGTTAAGGCCGTTCTGCAGGAACGGCGTGCCGTCGGGGTTCCAGAAGACCTCGGCCGTGTTCGACACCCTGCTGCATGCTGATGCCGGGTTAGCCCCCGTGCACGGCGTGCCGGTCGGGTCGAAGTTGGGGAGGTATTGCGCCCATACGGCGTCCATGGCCGCCTGGCTCGGCGGGTTCGACTGCACCGTGGGGAAGCGTGCGTCGGCCGCGGCGCCGGCGCGGTAGCCGGGCGTCTGCAGGAAGCCGCCCGATATCGAGTTGTTGTCGAACCAGCCCGCGGCCTTCCAGTCGCGGTCCTTTTGCATGACGGCCTCGCGTCTCAGTCCAATCGACGCCGAACATGACATTGCCGCGATCGTCGGCCGCGTTCATGCCGATCAACGCGCTGAACTTGCTCTCGGAACCGTCGCCTTCGAGTGTCTGGCCGGTTTTAACGTCGAGCGAAACGCCTTCGAAGTCGTCTTTGAGCACGAAGTTGACGACACCGGCGAGCGCGTCGGCGCCGTACACGGCGGACGCTCCGCCCGTGATGGTCTCGACGCGCTCGACGGCCGCCGATGGGATCGTGTTGATGTCGACGATCAGCAGCGCGTTGGCGGGCTGCGCGCGGCGGCCGTCGATGAGCACGAGATTCCGGTTCACTCCCAAGCCGCGCAGGTTGAGGCTCGCGATGCCGGGCGTGACGAACGCGGACGGCTCGGTGGTGCTCGTGTCGTACTGCGTGTCGCCGGCCACGAACTGCGGCATGCTGTTGAGTGTGGCCTCGATACCAACCTGGCTCGTGTTCTCGAGCTGCTCGGTTCCGACCGTGATGATCGGACTCGAGGACTCCAGATCGCGCCGTACGATGCGCGAGCCTGTGACGGTGATTTCCTCGACCGCTTGCTGCTGGCTGGGTACTGTTCTTGTGCACTCGCCGATTGCATTGCCCCGCTCGTTACGAGCGCAGAAATCGTGGAAGCGAGTACTGTCATGGCCGGCGCATCAAGCTGACGCGGCCGTTCTGCGTGAGTCTTCATTCGACAGTTACCCCCGGTTCTGGCGTGCAGTTGCTTATGGAGCCGTAGACCGCCTCCCTGCGAACCGTGCGAGCCCTGGCTCGTCAACTTGCGATCGACGCTGGTCTGTTGCGCGGCCGCTACGGATCTATTTCGAAACTTATCGTTGTCGGTCTAGTACCGCTATTTGATGAAGAAATGTCAACAAAAAATTTGTAGTGGATCGAAGATCGAGCGTAGTGGTTCTGGCGGTAACGGAAAGACCAATGGGGGTATTGGAAGTGTTAGGCACCTACTCGGTAAGGTGATACCGCACCGCGATCGGCGCTGTACGAGCAAACTGGCCGCCGCTCACGCGGGGTCGAAATCGGCTGGTCGTGATGAGGTGCACAAGGTGTTCTTTGGCGGCGTCCGTGGCGTTGCCTGTTGCGCCGAGTATTTTCACGTTGCGGCTTTGGCCGAATTTTGTGAGCTCGAACGCGACGTCGATATACCCAGTACGTCTCTTGGTTTCATCAGGCACCAGCGGGTTCGGCAGGAACGCCGGAAGCACGACCGGTATTTCCGGCGAGAAGATGCGATCGATCGCCTGCTGGCCGGTCTCTTCGAGCTTCAGGCGCT
The DNA here is from genome assembly GCA_963744305.1 of uncultured Gammaproteobacteria bacterium. Classification (GTDB taxonomy): domain Bacteria; phylum Pseudomonadota; class Gammaproteobacteria; order Steroidobacterales; family Rariloculaceae; genus FEN-1219. The sequence goes on along the minus strand of CAVUTF010000004.1, from coordinate 72,971 downwards.
CGTGCACGCGCTCATAGAGGTCTAGCGGCGGGCCCCTGTTCGTCGCAAACAACAAATCCCAGTCCGCCAACTGAACGACGAGATCCATTTGGCTCGTCGGGGGCGCGCCGATCGCAGCCTCGTAGGAGATGAGACGACGAATGCTCGCACGGCCGATGCGGTATTCGCGGTGGGAATAACTGCTGCGGATAAGCTGCGTCTCGAGTTCGCGCAGCTCGCCGCTGGCGTAGAGCTCGTTTCGCAGCAAAACCTTTATCGCTTCGAAGTAGTGCGTCGCGGCGTCGTCGACGAGCGCATGCACAACGACGCGCTTGCTCCCCGAAGTGCAGCTTCCGGTATCGTCCTCCGGAAAGGGGTCATAAAAGCAGCCGAGAACAATCTCGGGACGAAACTGCCCATCGAGATAGCTGCTCGAGGACATCGATGCGCTTGTCGGCTATCTCGCGCAACATCGGCACGGTGCGCAAGTCGACCGGATGCCGGCTCAAGAGGTTGAGCAACTCTTGCTCGAGCTGCCATGCCTCTGCGACATTGCCCCTGTCCTGCTCGAGCAGAATTTTCTCCCGCAGCAACGGCGCCTGTTCGAAAGAGCGGAGGCCGTAGCTTGCGCGCACGATATGCAACGCCTGCTCGATGGTCGCTAGGGCGAACGTGCCGTTGCCGCTTTCGCGATAGAGCAGGGCCAACGCCCTGAATGGGTCGAGCAAATTCGGAGAATAGGGTCCCTCTTGCGTCTTTATCCGATCGATGGTGTCGGCGAGCTGCCGCTCCTCGTCGTCCGCTACGAACGGCATGCGTTTTGGGAGGAAGTCGCAAATGGAGCGATGGAGGCGGCGAGCAGGAAAATGCCGGCCGTTAACGGCATACGGTGTAACGAAATACACACCATAGGCCCCTCCCGAACGATGATGCCGGGTAACGGCTGCGCCCATCGCATCGCCGGCATTCTCGGCGCAATTAGAGTGTAGCACCCATGAATTGCGGCCCTGCCTTTCGGTCCGCGGAGCGCTACACTAGCCGCACGGGTAGTGTGCAGCGCGCACCGAACTTGCCTTGGGCGCCGGCCCTTCCGGCCGTCGGTATTGTCGACCGCTACCATCAAGAGGACACTAGCAGATGACACATCATAGTGTTGTTGCCCGCGCGGCCCCTCGTTGCGTTCGCCCTGATCGTGGCTGACCACACATGGGCGCAAGAAGCCGGTCATCGCGATCATCGGCTCATTCGATTCGCAGCCTGGACGAACGCCGGCCATCACGGCGATGCCGGAGTACCCGGATGACGCGATACGGGACCGACTGGAAGGCGAGACGACTGTCTGCTTTGAGTCGATTCTCGTGGCCGCATCATTCGACCCGACGTCCGCAGCAGCACGCACGAGATTTTCGACCGACCCGCGATCAAAGCGATTCGGGCATCGAAGTTCGAGCCGCTCCTGCCAAGTTCGAAGGCGATCGCCGTCGGCGATCTGCCGGATCTATCGTTTTGACCTCGATGCGATTCGACGTTGCCGACGGGTCAACCGAGCTCAGGTTCCTCTCAGCCGCCAGCACGGCAAGCTTTGCAGGCGAACTCAAGCTTGCTCGCGCCGCCGCCCGTCGCCTCGCAACGGGCGGCACCGACGTGGTGCCTGCGTCGGCCGAGGCTAACGCGGCTTCCCGACGACAAGACGGTTCCGCTCTACGAGGCGGTGGCGAGACGGTTTGCAGGAGCATGACTCGCCCCGGCTCGCGTATCGCCGAGAGAGTTTGCTACACGCGAGAGGAAGAGCTCGCGGCGCAAGCGGCCAGCAACAGGATGGTTGCCGATCTAGAGCGTGAGCAGCAGTGGCGCGAACAAGCGATTCATGAGGCGGCGATGAAGAACCGCTTTCCGGGTGTCCCCGGAATGCCCAATCGCTGATACCCGAAAGCTCATGGCGGGCCCAGCAGGGCGATCGCGAAGTTGTCGTAATTGTCGAGCGTGTGCGGATCGTCCTTCACGATCCCGATCATTTGGCGCGGAATGTCCTTGAGGTGATCCTGCATCGCCTCCGGCGACGCGCCCATCGATTCGCCCAGCGAACGGAAGATCGCAAACGACTTTTGCTCGAAGCCGGCGAGGTCGACGTTGTCCGGTCCGTTCGCGAACTCGAGCACGGTGAGCTCGTAGAAAGCGCGCGTGTGCGGATTGCGGCGGAACTCCTCTGTACCGGGCTGCGCGTTCAGCGTGACGGATTGCGAATTTGTGCTTTTGCCGTGAATCGCAGCCGCGACGTGCGTGTGGAAGTACGGCGCCTGGAGATAAACGGCCGCGGCCACCAGCAGCACCAAGGTCACTCCGACTGCGACGAGAATCTTCATCTTCAAGGCCACTTGCTCCATTTCCCCGAGACGTTCCGATTCAGCGCGCCCCTGTCGGGTGGGCGGGAGTCGATAGCAGACTTTCTGCCTTCGCGACGCCGGCACGCGCGCACTGATCGTCCATCGTCTGATTCGAGCCGGAGCTTCCGACGGCGCCGATGATTTCGTTCGCCGTCACGATCGGCACGCCGCCGCCGAGCGCGACTATGCCGGGCACGTCCCGCTGGGGCGTTAGCGTCGGATCGCTCGCCGTCCTCTTTTGAAAATCCAACGTGGGGCCGCGAAACACGAGCGCCGTGTAAGCCTTGCTGCGGGCCATGTCGATCGTTGCCGGCGTCGCTTGTTCATGCCGCAGCAGAGCGAGCAGGTGCCCAGCGCGATCGATCACCGCAACGGTAGTTTGGAATCCTTGCCCGGCGCACTCCGCGAGCGCGGCTTCGGCGATCAGCTTCGCGGCCGACAGCGAAAGGATGCGTTGTGTGACGACGCCTTGTCCGCTCGCGTCGAGTGAGCCGAGGAGCACGGTTCCAAGAATCGCGAGCCGAATGCTGTTCTGCACGATCTGCTCCTGATGCGCTCTGCGTCGCGGAAACGCTAGCAAATCACTACGACCTAGGCTAGCTCGACGAGCTCCGTCGCGCTCAAGACGCCTGCAACGACGCTAGCGAGTCCGAGAGGGCGTTGACCGCGCTCATATCACGCGCACGCGCTGTTCGCCGCGCACATCGCGCGCAAAACCTCGATCCCACCGTCGGGGTGAGAACCGCGACGAGCGACTCCGTGCCGGCGGGGAGCTCCGGCCAGAGCGCTAACACTTTCAGGTTCTTCGCGTGCGCAGCGTCGGCTTGCCGGCCGGTTGCCGCGACCGCGGATGCTTTGAGAGTGGTCCGGATACGGCGGCCACGAGAAGTCACAGAAAACCAGAGTCCGAGAAAGCTTGGCCAGGTCCGTCGAGAGGATTCTACGGCCGCGAAGATCGACCACCAATCTTCGGGAGACAGTCGATGAAAACCTATTCCGTGCAAACCTTTTTGCGGTTTGTGTTGATCGGCGCCGTATCTCAGTTGGCCGCGTGCGTTTACGCGGCGCTGCCGCCGAGTGCGACGACATCGGTGGGCAAGTCTTCAAACATCGTCTGCCGGGCGCCGGACGTGCAGGTGTGTCGTGAGCATGGTGTCGCGCTCAAATGCACTTGCACAGACTCATTCGTTTTGATGCCTCAGCTCTACCGATGAGGAGGCATACCGTGAGCACGCGCGCATGCGAGCGCGGCACTCAATTCAACACGCCAATCCTGGCGCGAAGCGCCAAGAAAGGCGGTTCGTCCAAAACCGAATTTGCATGGACGTTGGTTTTGATGGTCATCAAATTGAGATAGCCTGCGTCAGGCTCGTGATTCTCGATCTTTTCCACGGCCACGCCAAGCCAATGTAACGCCTGATCGGTCTCTCCAAGCGCTAGATAAGCCAACGCCCACGTGCCGGCTCCAACAGGCCCATCCATCGCCTCGAGCTCGCGAAAGAGCCTCGTAATATCTTCCGATTGATCGATGCGAGAGTAGGAATACAGAAGTCCAGCAAGAAGCGTGGGGTTCCTCCAGGGGCGAGCGAGGGTGTCAGCCGTCCTGAGCTTCACCCAGAGCGGCCACGAGGTCTCCTAGACGGGCCTCCATTCGACCCAGCCAATGGTGAATGTGCCCACGGTCCGGAGCCAGCAACGCCGCCTTGCGTAAGACCGCGGCCGCGCTGCTTGTTCGACCCGCCTCAGCAAGAGCGACGCCGAGAGAAAAGTGCTCTGTTGGAGAGGCAGGGTCCAACTGTACTGCGCGCTCCATCAGCTCGATGGCCTGTTCATGGTTACCGATTGACGACAGGAACCCCGCATAGTCGCCGACGGCGTCGAGGTCATTTGGGCTGAGCTCGTACGCTTTTGCATAGTTGCGCAACGCGTCACTCCAGCGCCAGTGCACCCTGTCCACATTCGCAATGGCCTGATAAGCCCGTGCCGCGCTTGGATCGAGCTCCAAGGCTGTTTTCGCGTTCTTCAAGGCCAACGTTTGCAGTGCCGCCAGATCCGTGTGCTCGCCCCTCCCGTCTGCTCTGTCGCTGAAAGAACCGGCGTAGACGACAGCCTTCAACGCATAGGCGTTCGCAAACTTCGGATCGAAGTCGAGCGCCTGGTCCAAGTAAAGATGCTGTGTCGCGCTGTTGAAGGAGAACTCCCTTCTGAGACCGAGCACCTTCAAATAGAGGCTGGCGGCTTCGGGGGAGGTCGTGGCCGACTCGTGGATACCCTGCCGATTTATCGGAAAGAATTTTTCGCCCAGCGCGGCTGCGATATTCGCGGCAATGTCCTCTTGAATGTCGAGAACATTGACGAGCTCGCGGTCATACACTTCCGACCAGCGCGACGCACCAGTTGCGGGATCGATGACGTTCGCCGCGATCCTCACGCGATCGCCGGAGTAGCGAACGCTGCCCTCCATCACGGTTTCGACGTTGAGCTCCTCGGCGATTTCGCTGATTGGGGTGTTGCCATTCGCGTACCGCTGCACGGAGGTCCGGGCAATCACGCTGATGTTACGGACCTTCGCCAGTTGACCGATGATCTCCTCGTGAATGCCGACGGCGAAATACGCATCTTGCGGATCGGAATTAGATTGTCGAAAGGCAGAATCGCAATGGAATTGGGCAGCGTCGCACGTGCCAACGTGGGAGTAGACGCTGGTGAGGAGTCGAGCCAATAAATGCGAGTCGCAGCGAGCCCAGAAGCCGCCACGACGGCCGTAGCGGTTAATGCCAGCCAACGGCGCTGCGGCGAGCGCCGCGGCGGATGCTCGACCGCCACTGTCTGCAATGACTGCTGAAGTGGCGCTCCGCGGTTTTCGGCGTCGGCAGCACCATCGAGCGCGAGGCGAGGTTGCAGCGCCGCAGTCAGGCTGTCGGTTGCCGCACTTGTCGGCTCCGCAGGAACCTCGCGCACGGCCGCGACGAACCGATAGCCCCGCCCAGGCACCGTCACCAGGAACCGATTCTCACCCGGGATTTCCCCGAGCACGTGCCGCAGGGTCGAGATGTGCTTGTTGAGATTGTTCTCCTCGACGATGACGCGGCCCCAGATCGCTTGCATCAGCGCCGGTTTGTCCAGCGAGTTTCTCCGGCGTGCTCCACGAAGTAGAGCAATGTGTCGAAGATTTTCGGTTTCAACGAGATGGGCTTGCCGTCTGCATCTGAGAGGAGCCGCCGCCTAGGGTCCAGGCGAAACCCGTTGAAGTCGTAGAGCAGAGTCGCTTCTGGCGCGGTCATCAACTGCCACGAAAAAGCACGGGAGAGCAGCGCCCGACAAAATTTGGCCAGGCCTTTCGAGAGGATTCTACGCCCGCCTAGGCCAACCCTGCGAACGTGACCCATCGCTCACCGGACGACCGCTCTCGGCTCGGGTGGCGAGCCGGCGGCATGTACCTGTACCGCGCGGACCCTCGGGATTACATCTGAAGGGATGGTCGTATGCCTGGTGCGTGCAGGACGGCGTGAGTGTTCATGCCGATGTCCGTGCGAGGATTTGGCCTAGTGAACCACTGGCAGCCGTCGCGCGATCGCGCGGCCGATCCCGTTGCCCTGCCATCGGTCACCGCGTCCACGAAGAGCGAAGTCAGAAACAAACGTGTCGCTTGCATGACGTCCCGCAGAATGGTGATTGATTCGGCGGACGAGAATCCCTTCCGCGGATCTTCTCAAGCTTTGTCGGGCTCTGGCTTTTGCTGACTTTTTCTGGCCGCCACGGGCTAAGTGAGTGCCGGCGCTAGCGCGGAGCCCACGGCGATGGCCGCGACTCGGCAGCAAATGACTACGACATTGACTACTCGACGGTGCTCACCGTGACGCGCAGACGCTGTTCCGCGGGCACGGCGCTTGGATTCGAGGTGTACGCCGTCACCGACAGGCGCGACCCGGCCGGCAGCGCGGCCGGCGTCGCGAGGATAGCCGGAGTCGGCCACTCGAGCGGTATGTGCAGCGCGAACAGCAAAACCTCGGATCCTACTGTCGGGGTGAAGAACCGCGACCTCGAGCGACTCCGTGCCGGCGGGGAGCTCCGGCCAGAGCGCCAACGCCTCCAGGTCGTTCGCGAGCTCGACTTCGGCGTGCAGGCGCTGGCGTTGCGCGCCGGCCGCCGCGACCGCGGATGCTTCGAGCACGAGGTCGGCCGGCTCGCGGCGCGCGGCCTTTGGTCCGAAATAGAGTCCGAGCACTCCGGGCTCGACAACTGGCGGCCTGTCCGCCGCGGTGTAGATGTCAGCGACGATTCGCGCCCCGGCCGGTAACCGAAAAGCGACGTCTTCCGGCAGCTCGCGATATCCGTACCACGGAGTCCACGTCGCGAGCCATTGACCCGTTTGCTCGAGCGTGAACACGGCCGCATGCAATGCGCTGCGGTCGACGGGGCGGTATTCGAGCGCGCGCAACGGGCGCTCCGAGTCGAGCTCGAGATCGACCACGACGCGCTGCACGCGCAGGCTGCGATTCCGTCGTCGGCGGCGCGCGCGTCGCCGCGGCCGGCAGCGCGACCGTCGAGTCCGGCGCGCCGAGCTGCCACGCCGCGAAGTCGATTCGAGCTTCGATCTCGTCGCGCGCGACGTCGATCGAGCACGTTCAAGAACACGGTGCCTGAGTTTCGCGGACCGAGACCCTCGACCCACGACACGATGAAACGCGTCTCGCGCAGGGTCAGCGTATTCGCGTTCGCGAATTTGCCGTAGCCCTGCACGGCGGCCCAGGGCGGCATCCGATGCGCGAGCACCTCGCGGTGGATCGCAGCACGTGCGAGCCAAGTCTGCTCGTAGGTCGAAAGCGGAAACGACGGGCCGCCCTCCGCATGACACATCACGCAGTGGTCGTTCAAGATCCGGACGATCTCGCGGTCGAACAGCACGGTGTTACTGGTTGCCGCGTGCGGCGACGCGATTCGCCAGTACGCGAAGGCGATCGTGAGCAGAGCGCACGCGAGCGCCGTCCTCATCGACCGCTGTCTCCGGCCGCGCCGGTGGCGTCCGCGACCTCGAACGTGAATGCGAACGTGCGGATCTCGTCCCGCCAGCGAAACTGCGTGAATGCGCGGTAGCGGCCCGGCCGCGGCATCAGGCCGTCGAACGTCACCGCGGGTCCGCCGCGAAATTCCTCGTGGCCCGAGTGACCGGCGTGCATCGGCAGCATGAAGAGCTTGGGGCCGCTGCCTTCGTCGTACGGCGTGGTCAGGTCGATCGGGTGCGAGTGCACGTAGTCGACGAGGTCCTCGCTCACGATCAGCGTATGACCGAACGCGCCGAGGTAAGGTTGTAGATCCGTGACGGGCAGCCCCGTGCTCGCCACCGTCAGGTAATAGTTCAGGTGTCCGTACAGTCCTGCGACGAAGGTCGGCGGGTCGTACGTGAGTGTTGCGGTCAAGCCGTCGACGGTTTTGCTCGGAGCCTCATCCGGCACGAGCCGCGCGCCGTCGGCTGCGAGATCGCCGTCGTAAGCCGCGGTCACGAGCGGCCGCGCGATGAGCTGCGCCGTACCGCCGCGCGGCACGAAATCCGAAATGACTCGGTAGTGGCCGGCCCGCGGCAGCACGACGTCGATTGACCAGCCGCCGTCCGCTCCGCGCAGCGGGTGAATGTGCTCGAAGTGCTCGAGATCTTGGCTGATCACGAACAAGTGATAAGGCTGATCGTGCACGATCTCGAAGTCCTCGACGAGCTCGCCCGTGCTCGGATGAAAGACTTTGAACAGCAGGCTGACGGCCTCGCCCGGCTTCGGAGCCGCGGGCGCGGTCGTGAAATCGAGGTCGTAGTCGCGCACATCGAACGGCGTCGCGCGCACGAGCTCCATCCCGTCGCGCGGACACGTGCCCGGAACGTCTGCGGTGTAGTCCGAATGAATCGGGCACATGTACGCGACCACGTCGTCGAGGCGCTGCGCGACCGCCGCGTGGGCGGTGAGCATCGCCGTCACGAGCAGTGCGAGTGCGCGGCTCAACGATGCGGGCTCGTCGCGTTGCTTTCGTAAGTACCGGATCCCGGTCCCGGTAGCTCGGCGCTGCGCGGGCCCGTGTAACGCGCAACGTGCAGCCCCGTGTCGTTGTCGTTCCAGTAGATCAGGCCGTCTTTGAAGATCGGATAAGTCCGCGCCATGCCGTGCGGCAACGTGATCGCATGTCCGACTTCGCGCGGCATGTACGGATTCGAGATGTCGATCGCGCGAATGCCGTGGCCGTACCAACCGTTGAACACGAGGTTCTCGAAGACCGTCGGATTGTGATTCTGCTGGGCCACTCGGCGCCGCGGCTCCCCGCTCGGCTCGGTGACGGATTGCTCTAGGCACTGGTCGATCTGATTATCCGGCACCGCGAACGCGCCGATCATGATCGGCGTCGCCTCGGCCTCGACCGAAACAATCCGCGCGTGCATCAGCGGACAGCCGAAGTTCTCGTCGGTGAGCCAGACGTAGGCCGGACGATTCTTGTCGTTGCCGCGGACGCGGGCGGGACGGTTGGGCACCCAGACTGCGCTGTGAATGCCGGTCGGGAGAGAGCTATGCGGCGGATGCACGTCGATCCGGGAGCGCGTGAGCAGCACGAGATAGCGCGCCGCTTTCGCGGCCGGAGGTGCTTCGGACGAAAGATAAGCTTTGAGGCCCGGATCGTCGTTCACGACCATGTGCAAACAATCGTCGGCGAGCGCACGGAGCGCGCTCGCATCGATCGCGGAGCCGATCGACACGATCGTCGAGCGTTGATTGCAACCGGCCGTGCCGGCGGCCAAGCTCGCGTCGGAGCTGTTCGCGATCGCGGCAGAATTCAGCGTATAGAAGCCCGCATTGCCGCCCGCGACATAGACGCGTTCGCCGTCGTCCGAAACGGACAGCGAGTGCAGCATGTTGTTCTGCCGATTCTGGAGATTCGCGGGCTGATCCGCTCGGTCGCGCAAATGACTGAAATCCGCAAACCGCCCGTCGGCGAATAGCCCCGTCGCGTCGGGGCGCTCGTTGATCGGCGGGCCGCCGACGTCCTGCAGGCTGAAGCCCGCGAGCACGCGGGGTTTGTCGAGCAGCGCACCGGTGCGTTCGTCCGTGATCGCGAGCACGATCGCGTCCGGGACCCGAAGTCCGGGCTCGTCGGGATCCGGCAAGCCGCCGCCTGCGAACATCGCGACGAACGCGAGCAGCCGGTTCGAGTTAGCGGGATCGTGCCAGAGATAGAACTCGTGCGACGGCGCATGGAAATCGTGCACCTCGCTCTTGCGCAGCGCGAGACACGTGTCGCTGTCGATCTCGAACGTCTCCAGCTGACCGATCGTGTTCGTGCCGGCGTTCCTCACGAGCAGCATCCGATCGGCGCCGCTCGAGTCGGTGTACACGAGTGCGCGGAGCTCGCGATCGTCGAATCCTTCGTTGCCGAGCTGGAGCGCCGGGAGCTCGCCGACTTTGACCGGCGGCCTCGAGGCGGGATTGGACTGGATTCGAAAGACATCGATGTTGCGGGCGAGCCCGGGGCCGTTCCCATGACCGGCGAAGATGCAGTCGCCTGCGATGCCGAGGCCGCGCGAGTCGCCGCCGCCGGCGAGATCGCCGCCGCGCCATGCACCGGTGGCGGCATCGCGCTCGGACGGCACGGTGATCACCCAGTGCAGGTGCTCGAAATTGCGGAACAGGCGCAAGTCGCGCTCGAGCCGTGCGAACCCCGCGCGTGCGTCTTCTTCCGAGGAAGACGCGTCGAGCTTCCCGCGTCGATCGACGCGGCCGCTCGGCATAGCGGCGATCGGCGTATCGAATGTGCTCGGCTGGCAGCCGGCCGGATCGTCGGAGTAATCGACGCACTGGGCGGCTCCGAGGGTCGGCCACGCGAAGCTCGACAGCAGGCAGATCAGCGCCGGTACAGCGGCGAGGGGCGGCATGACGGATCTCCCGGTACGTGCAGTCATTGGAGCGCTCCCCTTAGGCCCTGTTCGCAAACGCGCGGCCCATCGATTCTTGCAGATCGCCGGCGCGCGCGCAGCACACGGAGCAAGACGAGACGAACGTTGCCACCGACTTTTCCGAGGCTTGCCGGGCTGCATGTGTTCCCTTACATTGCACGCGATGCATTACCGACACGCATGCTCGTTTACCGGCCCCGGCCTGCCTCAGGCGTCGGGCGTTTCCGGGTGCGTGTCGATTTCTCCTCGCTGATCTTTTCTCCACCTGCGTTGCGTTGCCGAGCCGCCTGAAGCGGTCCGGGGGTCACCTTTTCGTCCGCTGCGCTTGCAGCGCGTGAATCATTCGAATCGCAACGAGGTGTGTCATGTCCGTTCGATTGATCGATGCTCAGACCTATCGGAGCTCTTTGGCGCTGCGCGATCTGACCGACGCGGCGGCGGGTGCGCACGCGCTCCAACTTCTCGTGCAGGACGCGGTCGCGGCGCTGCGCGAGCGCTGGCAATGCCCCGTGATCGTCTACCGAGCGCCCCCGCTCGTCGGCATCAAAGACAACTACGACGATCTCGGTTATCCGCCGGATGCCGCGGCGCGCGACGCGCGTTACACGCGTTACGTGACGCCAAGCCGCCTACTTCGCACGCAGACGTCCGCGATGATCCCGGGCGCTCTTCGGTCAATTGCGCCGGCGGGCTACGACGACGTCTTGCTCGTCTGTCCGGGTCTGACGTATCGACGCGACGCGATCGATCGGCTGCACGTCGGAGAGCCGCATCAGCTCGACTTGTGGCGTATCGCCCGCCGGCCGCTCGACTCCGATGCACTTCGCAAAATGATCGACATTGTCGCCGCCGCCTTGCTTCCGGGCATGCCCGTGCGCGCGACGCCTGCGCAGCATCCGTACACGGTCGACGGTCTCGAGGTGCACGGCTGCACCAACGGCGAGTGGGTGGAGATCCTCGAGTGCGGCCGCGCGGAGCCGCGCCTGCTCGAAGCGTGTGGGCTTTCACAAACGCAGTACGGCGGCCTCGCGATGGGCGTCGGCCTCGATCGGATACTGATGCTGCGCAAAGGCATTGCGGACATCCGCGTACTGCGCTCGACCGACCCGCGCATCTGCGGGCAGATGCTCGATCTTGCGCCGTACCGTCCCGTTTCCGCGCAGCCAGCGATACAGCGCGACCTGTCGATCTGCAGTAGCGGAGCACGTGAGCGCCGAGGAGCTTGGTGATCGCGTCCGCGAAGCGATTCGCCGAGCGAAGCTCCAGCATCGAAGCAATCGAAGTGCTCGACGAGACGGCGTACGCGGATTTGCCCCAGGCCGCGCGAGAGCGTCTCGGTATTACTCCCGGGCAGAAGAACGTGCTGCTGCGGATCGTGCTGCGCGACTTGGAGCGGACTTTGACATCCGCTGAGGCAAACGTGTTGCGCGACGATATTTACGCAGCGCTGCACGAAGGCAGCGTGCTGTCGTGGGCGGCGCGATAGCGGCGTGACTACCAATAGCGTGTCGAGCCTAGCCGGGCGTAAGATCATGCACGATCGGGGTGTCCGGCCGACGTAGGGGTCGAACGGACGGTAGCTCGATCGCCACTAATCCTTCTCTTCAGAACAACTACAACCGAGGGAGGAGATTGCCATGGGTAAGATCAATGTCGGGCGTGTGATTCTCGGGGGACTGCTCGCGGGTCTCGTGATGACCGTGAGTGAGTACGTTCTCAACACGTACGTCACCGCCGAGGAGACAAGCGCCATAATGCAGCGGCTCGGGCTCCCCCAGATTGGGACAAACCAAATTATCGGCTTCGTGGTCCTCACGTTCGTGGTCGGCATCGTGCTCATCTGGCTGTATGCAGCGATGCGGCCGCGATTCGGCGCGGGGATCAAGACGGCGATTATCGCGGCCGTTGCGCTTTGGGTAATCGCGATGATCTCGGCCGCGAGCGACGTCATCGTGGGTATCACGACAGCCGACTCACTGATCGTGCCCGGCATCTGGACGTTGGTCGAGACGATTGTTGCTGCGATAGCGGGCGGCTGGGTTTATCAAGAGTCCTAGTCGCCACGATTCGACGCTGGACTCGAGCGCGCGCTGACCCCTGAGTGCTGCGCGTGGCTATGCAGACGGTGCTCGAGCAGCACTGCATGGGCCACGGCTGCGGCTAGGACGAGCCCCGTCAACAACACGCTGCCCGGCACCGTGAGAGCCGGCGCGGCGAGTGCGGCGCCGATCGCGGCCGCCGCGGCGCCGACCTTCGTGAGCAGATGGCGCGTCTCGTAGCGGTGCTCGGCCGCGGCCTCGATCAGCGCGATCGTGAGCAGCACCACGGCGACGGCGGTGCCGACGACGAGCGCAACACCGCGCTCGGGCAACGCGATATGCGCCGGATCCGTGATCCATGCCACAGCGAGCGCGAGCCCCGCGCCGATCGCGGCTAGACCGGCAAATAAGAAATAATGGCCGTAGCCCCAAACGATTTGCGGCACTCGGCCAAGCTCCGGCGCTCTGCCCGTGCTGAAGTCGAAGTAGATCCACCACAAGCTGAACACGACGATGAGTCCGCCCGCCGCGAGCGTGAGCAGCGGCACGGCGGCGACCTCCGTGCTGATGGCGCCGCCGACTGCGACCGTGGCGGCCGCGATCGATTCGCCGAGCACGATCAGCGTGAACAGTCCATAGCGCTCGACGATGTGGCCGCGATGCCCGCCCGTGCGCGCGTCCCAGCCCGCGAGTATCGGCGTTGCAACGTCGACAGCGAACCAAATCACGAACACCGCCACTCGCCACTCGAGCGGCACCCATAAGAACAGCACCCATCCGGCTTGGCTGATCGTCGTGAGCACGATGATCTTGAGCGCCACTGCGCGCCAGACCGGATCGCCGTTGCGGAACACTCGTGCCCACTGCAGCACGTACGCCAGCCGCATCACGACGTACGAGATCACGCCGATTCGAAAGTCGAGCTGTGCGAGCTGTGGCACGCCGGCGGCAAGCCCGAGCGATCCGGCGATCATCACGAGCATCAGCAGCCGGTACGGAACGTCGTCCGTGTCGAACACGTTCGCAAACCACGTGAACGCCATCCAAGCCCACCAGATCGCGGCGAACACGAGGAAATAGGAAACGAGCCCGGAGCCGGGATGACCCGCGGCCAACGCGTGCTCGAATTCGCTCGCCGCCTGTGCAACGGCAACGACGAACGACAGATCGAACAGGAGCTCGAGCCAGGAAGCTTGGCGGTGACCCTCCGAATGTTCCCGCGCCACCATCGGTCGGCGCCAAGGTCTCGGCCGCAACATCGCTCGCTACCTCTTGAAAACGCTCGACGTTACGAGCACGAGTTGGACTGCGCAAGGCGAGCGCGAGCGGGCGCGAGGCGACCGCGCGGTGCCGCGCAAGAGCGAGGCGACGTGACTTGCAGTAGCTGAGCGTCGCTACCGACGAGATCGCAGACTAGGCGCGGCCGCCCCCGCCCATCAGTTTACCGATCATGCTTTCGATCCCGCCGGCATCAGGCAGCTTGCCGTCCGGACTCAGCTTGTCGACCAAGCTCGGCAACAAGCTTGCCAAAGTGGAGCTCGCCTCGTTTGCTGCTCACGCCCGCCTGCTGCGCAAACTGCGACAGCTGTTGCGAGCCCAGCGCCGACTGCAGCTGCTTCGGCGTGATGGACTTGTTCGCGCCGGTCCCAACCCAGGACGACACGAGATCGCCCATTCCCTTCGACTGGAGCGCGCCCAGCACGCCGCCGAGACCGCCGCCACCGCCGCTCGAGCTGAGCATCCCCATCGCGGCTTTCGCGACTTGGGGGTTGTCCATGGCGAACTTGGCGACGTCGCCGATCATTTTCGGATTCTTGAGTAAAGAGTCGAGCATACCCATCGCGTTCTCCTTACTTGCGCTTGCCGGAATTCCTTTCAGACTCGTAGTCGTTGGCCGACTTCTCCAGCCTACGGGAGAAACGCCGCGCCACCCATTGGCCGAAGGTCCCTGCTAGGACATCCGCTCGCGAAGGCGGGTGCACGGAATTGGATCAAGGCCCTTCGGCTTGAGCACCGATGTCGGGCAAAACGCCGGAGCACGGGGAAAAAAATCCAGCAAACGCGTACGGCATGGACCTTGCACTGCTGTGCTCAGCAAGACGGTTCAATGACGGAGGCACGGGGCCATGCGCACGAAAATCGAACGTCAAACTGTCAACAGCATCGTGCGGCTGGATATCTTCGTTCTGATCGCCGTCATGATCCTCGTTTCCTTCGTATTCTCCGGCGCCGCCGTCGCGTAATCCACGCGTCGGCCTCTCTGCCCCAGCTATCCGCCGGTCAAGGTGGATGCGGTATGGTAGTGCTATGGCCGATTCCCTCGTTATTGCGAAAGCCGGCGGCGTCGAGCTTGGGTTGCTCCCGGGTCTTGCGAATCGACACGGCCTAATCAGCGGCGCCACGGGCACGGGCAAAACCGTCACGCTGCAAACGCTCGCGGAGCGGTTCTCCGCGATCGGCGTGCCCGTCTTCATGGCCGACGTGAAAGGCGACCTGTCCGGGATGGCCGCGGCCGGCGGCGGCAACGCCAAGATCGCGGAGCGCGCGCAGCAGCTCGACATCGCGCTCACGCACGCGCCGTGTCCGGTCGTGTTCTGGGACGTACTCGGCGCGAGCGGGCATCCGGTCCGGGCCACGGTCTCGGATATCGGGCCGCTGCTGCTCGGGCGCATGCTGGATTTGAACGACACCCAAGAGGGCGTGCTGACCCTGGTTTTCAAAGTCGCGGACGACGCGGGGCTGCTGCTCCTGGACACGAAGGACTTGCGCAGCATGCTGCAGCACATCGGCGACCGTGCGGCCGAGCTCACCACCGCCTACGGCAACGTTTCGGCCGCATCGATCGGCGCGATCCAGCGGGGGCTCCTCGCGCTGGAAGCCCAAGGCGCCGACCGGTTCTTCGGCGAGCCGATGTTGAACATCGCCGACCTGCTGCAGACCGAGGCGGGTAAGGGCGTCGTCAATATTCTCGCGGCCGATCGGCTGCTCGCGGCGCCGCGGCTCTATGCGACCTTCTTACTCTGGATGCTCGCGGAGCTGTTCGACGAGCTGCCCGAGGTCGGTGACCCAGACAAGCCGCGGCTCGTGTTCTTCTTCGACGAAGCGCATCTGCTGTTCACCGACGCGCCGAAGCCGCTGCTCGAGAGGATCGAGCAGGTCGTGCGCTTGATCCGTTCGAAGGGCGTAGGCGTGTATTTCGTCACGCAGAATCCGCTCGACATTCCCGACGCCGTGCTCGGCCAGCTCGGCAACCGCGTGCAGCACGCGCTGCGCGCGTTCACGCCGCGCGATCAAAAAGCCGTCAAAGCGGCGGCGCAAACGATGCGCGCGAACCCGGGTTTCAGAACCGAGCAAGCGATCACGGAGCTCGGCGTCGGCGAGGCGCTCATCTCGTTGCTCGACGCGCAGGGTCGGCCCGGCGTAACCGAACGCGCATTGATCGTGCCGCCCGGAAGCCGCGTCGGACCGCTCGACGCGGCCGAGCGGGCGCGACTGATCGCAGCGTCGCCGCTCGCCGGCCACTACGACCGAGTCGTCGATCGCGAGTCCGCCTACGAGCGCCTGAAAGAGCGCGCGACCGAACCGCGCCCGGAGCCGAACGCTCCGGCGCAATCGTCGGAGCAGGGCAGCCTGGCTTCCGACATCCTGTTCGGCCGGCGCGGCCCGCGCGGCGGCCGGCAGTCCCAAGGGCTGATCGAAGCGATGGCGAAGAGCGCGGCGCGCACCGTGGGCTCCCAGACGGGTCGCGCGCTGGTTCGCGGCTTGCTCGGCTCGTTGCTCGGCAGCCGCCGCTGACCGAATCGCCGCTCAGGCGCGACTCGGCTAGACTGTTGCGAAAAAATCACGACGGGGGAAGTCGCACCATGACCATTGTCTTGGCCGCACGCAAGCTTACCTGTGCCGCCGTCTCGGCGTTGCTCGTCGTCGTTACGTCCGCGCAAGGTGCGGCCCTCGTGTCGGCGCGCCCCGAAAGCGTTGGCTTGTCGACGGAGCGGCTCGCACGCCTCGAAGCTGCGATGCAAGCGGAGGTTGACGAAGGACGCAAGGTCGGCATCGTCACGCTCGTCGCGCGCCGAGGTTACGTCGCGCATCTGAAGGCATACGGCATGGCCGAGCGCGAATCCAATACACGGATGGCGACCGACAGCATGTTCCGCCTCTACTCGATGACGAAGCCGGTCACGAGCGTCGCGCTCCTGATGCTGTACGAGGAAGGGAAGTTCCAGTTGAGCGATCCGCTCGACAAGTACATTCCCGCGATGAAGGACCTCCAAGTGTTTGCGGGTACGGACGCGGACGGCAAGCTGCTGCTCGAGGCGCCGAAGCGCAAGCCGACGATCCACGACGTGTTCCGGCACACCGCGGGCTTCGGCTACGGCTTCGGCGAATCGACGGTCGATCGGATGTATCAGCAGAGCATCGACTTCGGCACGCTCGAGTCGCTGAAAGAGCTCGTCGAGGACAAGCTGCCGCAAATGCCGTTGCTCTATCACCCAGGCGAGCAGTGGGTCTACAGCGTCGCCCACGATGTACAGGCTTATCTCGTCGAATACTTTTCCGGGATGCCATTCGATCGGTTTTGCCGCGAGCGGATCTTCGCGCCGCTCGGCATGGAGGAAACCGTATTCGGCGTACCGAAGGAATACGTGTCGCGCTACACGGCGAACTATCAGCCCGCCCAGGGCGGCGGATCGCTCACGCTCGTCGAGACTCGCGAGGGCAAGCTGCCGACGGGCGCTCCGCCCACGCCATTCGTCTACGCGCGCTACACGAACATACCGTTCGGCGGCTTCAGCCTGTCGTCGACCGCGATGGACTATGCGCTGTTCGGACAGATGCTCATCAATGGCGGCGAGCTCAACGGCGTCCGGCTGCTCTCGCCAAAGACAGTCGAGCTCATGACGTCGAACAATCTGCCGCCGAGCATTGTGGGGATCGGCCGCGTGGCGGGCGGCGACAACCCCGCCACGGGCTACGGGCTCGGCGTTGGTGTGCTCCTGGATCCGCCGCGCGCGGGCAACCTGGGCTCGAAGGGCCAGTTCGGCTGGGCCGGTGCCGCGTCAACCTGGGTGATCATGGATCCCGAGGAAGACATGGTGCTGATCCTCATGGCGCAGCACCTGCCCCCGGACTTCGATTTCGCCGCGCGTTTCCAGACGCTGGCTTATCAGGCGATCGTCGACTGACGATCTCGCCAACGCGATCAGGCGCAATAGGCGCTGCCGCGATAGCTCAGCGCGATCGCCGCGGCGCCTCCGCGCCGAGCGTGACGTCGGTGTCGAAGCGCTCGCGGCCGCGCAACACCGTGAGCGTTACGGTGTCGCCGAAGCCGTGCTCGTCGAGCTCGTCGACGAGATCGTCGAAGGTCTGCACCGGTTTGCCGTCCACGACTTGAATGATGTCGCCGAGTATTACGCGGCCGCTCGCCGTCATCTCGGTGGCTTTGAGCCCGGCGCGCGCCGCCGGCGAGTCGGGCGCCACGTCGAGAACGAGCACGCCGGTCACGTCCCGATCTCCGAGCAGCCTGCGGCTGATCTGGTCGTTCGCGGAGATGCCGATCGTCGGGCGCACGTAACGGCCGTACGCGATCAGCCGCGGCACGACGCGGTTGACGGTGTCGACGGGTACCGCGAAGCCGATGCCGGCGTAGGTGCCCGATGGGCTGTAGATCATCGTGTTGATGCCGATCAATCGGCCGGCGCTGTCGATCAGCGGGCCGCCCGAGTTGCCGGGATTGATCGCCGCATCGGTCTGGATGACGTTCTCGATCACGCCGCCGCGCTCGTCGTCGATCGTGCGGTTCAACGCCGAGATCACGCCGGTCGTCAACGTGTGGTCGAGACCGAACGGATTGCCGATCGCATAGACGTTTTGGCCGACGCGAAGGTCGCCGCTTGCGCCGATCGGCAACGGCGGCGCGCTGTCGATCGGTACCTCGATGTGCAGCACCGCGAGGTCGTGCTCCGGGCTCGCGCCGATGAGCTCTGCCGGGTAGCTGCGCTGGTCGGCGAGCGTGATCAACGCCTCTTGCGCACCCTGGATCACGTGGTAGTTCGTCACGACGTTGCCGCGCTCGTCCCAGATGAAACCCGAGCCCGTGCCCTGCGGTACGCGCAGCACGTTGCGGCTCCAAAAATCGCGCACGTGCTGGACCGTTGTGATGTAGACGACAGACGGGCTCGCCTGCTCGAAGATTCGAATCGTCGTGAGCTCGTCCGTCGACAGCGGGCCCCGTGGCGCAGCGGAGCGGGGCTCGGCAGCTGCGGCAGTTTCCAGCCGCGGTTGCGAGGCCGCGTCGTGCGCGGCGACCGCGAGCAGGGCCGTGAGGAAGGCAGCCAACGAGCGGGAACGAGAAACTACCATCACACCTATTACGCGCTCGGGACGACGTTCGCGTTCAAGCGGAACAGATTCGTCGGATCGTAGCGGTTCTTGAGCGCGCGCAGCCTGGGATAGTTCCCCAAATAGTTCTCGTCCACGCGCTGCTGCGACTCGTCCACGACGTCGTTCGTGTAGAAGCCGTCGGTATGCGGCTCGATCGTGGCCCAATACTGCTTGAGCCAATCGATGTGCCGCGTGGGGTCGATCTCGACCGGCCAGTCCACGAGCAGTAGGGACGTCGCATGGATGTCGCGATGCGGAAACGCAGTGGCGTCGTTCGCCACGCGACTGATCGCGCCGCCGCAATGCTGAAACCCTATCGTCGTCGAGCGCTCCGGATGCTCCTCGAGCCCTGCGATCATCGCATCGATCAATGCGGGACGGATTTGTTTCACGAATCCCGTCTTCGTGTACGAGCCGATCGCGCGTGGCTCGTCGATGTCGCCCGAACGCTGGAGCGCGACATAGTCGATGGGCTTCAGATCGTCAAACGAAGGATTGCCGGCGCTGCGGATGGTCTTGAGAATCTTCTCCGCCTCGCCCTTCGGGCCGCTGTAACAGACCTGGAAGCCGACGCCGCTCAGGCCGCGGGGATCGCTGACGATGACGCAATCCAGGTAGAGATCGTCCGGCGCAACCGCCTCGTACTCCGAGTAGAACGTCAAGACGCTTTTTGCCTCGCTCATCGGGAAGATCAGAAAACCGCCGATGACCTCGCGTTGCATCGGGTGCAGCCGGAAATCGAACGACGTGACGACGCCGAAATTGCCGCCGCCGCCGCGTACGCCCCAATACAGCTCCGGGTTCTCCTCGGCGCTCGCGCGCAAATACTCGCCGCCCGCCGTCACGATATCCACGGCGAGAACGTTGTCGAGCGCGAGTCCGAACCTGCGCGCGACTCGGCCGAAGCCGCCGCCGAGCGTGAGACCCGCGACGCCCGTGTGCGACACCGTGCCCGCCGTCGTCACCAAGCCGCGGGCCATGCTTTCGTGATCCATGTCGCCGAGCAGGCTGCCGCCCGCCACGCGTGCGATCCGCTCCTCCGGGTCCACGCGCACGCCGCGCATCAACGACAGGTCGATCAGCATGCCGTCGTCGCACGTCGATTTGCCGGACGGGCTGTGACCGCCGCATTTGACGGCCACGAGCAGGTTCGATTCGCGCGCGAAATCCACCGCGAGCTTGACGTCGGCCGCGCCGCGCGGCTGCACGATCAGGGCGGGAAACTTGTTCATCTGAGCGTTGATGACGCGGCGGGCGTCTTCATACGCGGCGTGCCCGCGCAGGAGCAGGTCGCCCCGCAGGCTGTCGCCGAGCTCCTGCACCGCCGCGCGCGTGAGCGTGATGCTCGCGCCGTCGCCGGTCACCGCTTCCAAGTCGTGGTCGACCTTCATCGACGGGCTCAGCACGGCCGCCAAGGTCCGGGTCCCGGGCAGGGCCGCGGCCACTGCCGCGGCAACCGAACCTCTAACGAAGCTGCGTCGATTCATGTGATCGATGTCCTTCTTTGCGATTGGCGGAGAATCGTAAGGTATCGGTAGCGGCCGCGGAAGCATGCTTGGGCCATGAAGAACGAGTAATATCCTGCTCCCATCGGGTGGTGGAGGGTGGAGTTGATGTTGTTTCTAAAGGCGGGTCGCGCTGCGGCGCTGCTCGTCGTTCTCTGCGTCGTCGGCGGTTGCGCCGGCGCGCCCGAACGCACGCCGCTGCCCTTCGAGCTGATCGCCAAGGCCGGGATTCCCGGTATTCCCGACGCTCGTTTCTTTGGCGACAGGTCGCCGGAGCCACTCCTGCGATTGCTCGAGACCGCCTCCGACGCGGAGCTCGCAAGATCGTTCGAGGGGATCTACGGCAAGCCCCACAACTACCTCGCGATCTCGGGGGGCGGAGCCAATGGCGCGTACGGCGCCGGACTCCTCGCCGGCTGGACCGCGGCCGGAACGCGTCCCGAGTTTTCGATGGTCACCGGCATTAGCACAGGCGCGCTGACCGCGCCGTTCGCATTCCTCGGGGCTGATTACGACGATGAGCTGAAGACCCTCAATACGACGATGTCCACGAAGGACGTCGTCGAGAAGAAAAACTTCATCGCAGGCATTTTCAGCGACTCGATGGCAGACACGAAACCGCTGCGCGCGCTGATCGAGCGCTACATCTCGACGGACGTGATTGCCGCAATCGCGGCGGAGCATCGTCGCGGCCGGCGGCTGTGGATCGGTACCGCAAATCTCGACGTCGGCCGCCCCATGATCTGGAACCTTGGCGCCATCGCAGCCAGCGATTACCCGGAGAAGGCGCGCCTCATCCATGATGTGCTACAAGCCTCTGCGGCGATTCCGGTTGCGTTCCCCCCCGTGCTGATATCCGTCGAGGCAGAGGGCCGTATTTACGACGAGATGCACGTCGACGGCGGTACGAGCCAGCAAGTATTCGTCTATCCGGCCGAGATGGACTGGCCGAGAATCTTGAGCAGGCTGAAAGCCGTCGGCAGGCCGAATGTTTACGTGATTCGCAACGCCTTCCTCGACGCGGATTTCAACGGCGTCCAGCGCAAGGTCATGCCGATAGCGTCGCGGTCGATCTCCTCGCTGATACGGACGCAGGGCATGGGCGACCTCTATCTGATCTACGCGCTCTGCGTGCGCGACGGCACCGACTTCAAGCTCGCGTATATCCCCTCGACGTTCGACGAGCAAGCCGCCGAGGACTTCGATCCCGTGTACATGGGCAAGCTCTACGAGCTCGGCTATGAAGCTGCGAAGAATGGCTACGACTGGCGCACCGCGCCGCCAGGCTTTAGCGCCGCGCCGTCCGCCACGGCGTCCGCTGCGTCGGCCGTTCCGCTGCCGGTTTCGCCCACTGCGCTGCCGGTTTCGCCCGCTGCGCCGCGCGTTCCCAGTAACTAGCAAATAAGTCCATGCCGACCCACGCGCCACTGTGCCGAGCGTTGCCGCGTCGCCATGTGCTCTGCATTGCAAAGTACTTGACAGAACCGTGCGCCGCGCTAGGCTAAGCGTCGACATGAGCATGCAGACTGCACCCGGTTCGTCCTGGATGCCCATCGAGATGGCCGCCGCGCCGCGGTTGGATCCCGATGCGATTCCGGGGCCGATGCGCAGGCGTTACGCACTGCTGATCAACCCTTTCTATCGCAAGGACCCGCACGCGAGCTTTGGCAAGCACGTGCTCACGCCGACACTGGCACTGACCGCAACCGCTGCGGCGACGCCGGAGCACTGGGAGCTTGAGTATTGGGACGAGAATCTGTTGCAGGGTCCGCCGCCGCTCACCCCGTTTCCCGAGGTCGTCGGCATCACGGTTCATTTGACCTTCGCGAAACGCGCCTACGAGCTCGCTCGCTGGTATCGGCAATGGGGTGCCAAGGTCATCCTTGGGGGCCTGCACGTTCTGACCGCGCCCGAGGAAGCCGCGGAGCAGGCCGACGCGATCGCGATCGGCGAAGGCACGCAGTTGTGGCCGCGGATCTTGCGCGACGTGGAGGCCAAAACGCTGCAGAGCGTATATCGCGGCGATTTTCGTAAGCCCTATCGAGACGATCCCTCGCCGCGTCGCGACTTGCTACCGCGCGACGGCTTCCTCACGACGTCGAGCGTGATCGCGACACGCGGTTGCCACAACCGTTGCGGCTTCTGTTATCTGTCGACGGAAGGCCTGCACATGCCGTACCGCCTGCGCGATGTGGAGCAGGTCGTCGAGGAGCTGCGAGCGGACGATCAACCGTACGCCGTATTCATCGACAACAATCTCGGATCGAGAAGAGACTATCTGCACGCTCTGTGTCAGGCGCTCAAGCCGTTGAGCATCATCTGGAGCGCGGCGCTCACGATCGACGTGACGGACGATCCGGCGTTGGTCCGCGAGATGGCCTTGGCCGGTTGCACGGGCGTCTTCATCGGCTTCGAATCACTGAACTCGAGCAATCTCGAGGCCGCCGGTAAACGAACGCCAGTACCGGACGATTACGCGCGGCGCGTCCGCATCTTCCACGACGTCGGCATCCAGGTGAACGGCAGCTTCGTGCTTGGCTTCGATCACGACACTGCCGACGTGTTCGACAAGACGGTCGAGTGGATCGAGGCAAACCGTCTAGAGTGCGCGACGTTTCATATTCTCACGCCGTACCCGGGCACTCCGTTGTTCGAGGAGCTCGAGGCGCAGGGCCGCATCGTGCATCGCGATTGGCGCCTGTACGACACGGCGCACGTCGTGTTCGAGCCCGCGCTAATGGCAGCGGAGGAGCTGTACGCCGGATACCAGCGCTGCTATCTGCGCTTGTTTTCTCATCGTTCGATCTGGCGTCGCCGGCCGAAGGACTGGCGAGCCGTGCTGCCGTATCTCGCCATGTCGTACCTCTACAAGCGCTCGAACCGCATCTGGCATTTGCTGATAAGGCTGCGCCTCACGGCGCGGATCTGGCGCCCGTTGATCGAGCTCAGCCGGCGCCGGCATCTCAAGTTTCGGCGTCGGCTCGGTGCTCGCGCGGATGACACGCGGCCCGACGTCAGCGCCGTGATCAGTGCAGGCGTCTGATACGCAGGGGATCGCGACCACTCAGCCGCTCGCGGCGAGCTGTGCGAAAAGGCCGAGCGCTGCGCCGTACACCGTTTGTGCGACCAGCAGCGTGAGCGGCGTGCCGCGGCCGTAGTTGAGACCCAGGAACCCCGGCGGCTCGAGGCGGAAACCGCTCGACGGGCCGTCGTGCTCCGAAGCCATCCGCGTATGCGCGTACGGCAGCAGCGGCAGCGCGCACACGAGCAGAAACACGCCGTGCAAAAAACCCAGCGCGGCGCCTAGCCACCATGTTGCAAGGTCGATGCTCGCGAAGAACAGGAAATACAACATCGCGAAGATCCAGCCGCCGATGATGTAGGCGATGAAGCCGAGCACGGTGGCGCGGCTGCGGTCATCCGTGAACATCGTGCCGACGAGAAACGGAATGCTCAGGCGCGACAGGCCGAGCCCCTGGCTGCCCTGCAAGATCGAAGTCATGGCGCACGTGGCGATCAATCCCCACAGCAGCCAGTCGAGTGCGGTAGTGTTGCTCATCGTGCATTCGCCCGGCGTTGCTCGGGGCCTAGGAGCGACAAGGCCGAGAAGATCAGTCCCACATGCGTAAACGCCTGCGGAAAGTTGCCGAGCTGCGCACCGCTGTCCGGATCGATCTCCTCGGCAAAGAGTCCGACGTCGTTTGCGAATGAGAGCGCGTGCTCGAACGCGGCGCGCGCGGCGTCGACGTCTCCGCGGCACACGAGATGGTCTACGGCCCAAAACGAGCAAATGCCGAACGTGCCTTCGCGCGCGGGCAGACCATCGAGCCGAGTCTCGTAGCGGTACAGCAAGCCGTTGCGGCTCAGCCGTTCGTGGATACGGTCGTACGTGCCGCGCATGCGTGGGTCGTTGGCGCTCTTGTAACCGAGGGACGCCATCAACAGCAGACTCGCGTCCACTTCGCTGCCGTCGAACGCTGCAACGTAGCTGCCGAGCGCCTCGTTGAAGCCGCGCGCTTCGATTGCAAGCTCGATCATTCGCAATCCGGCGCGGACCCTGCCGACGCGAATCTTGATGAGCCCGCGCTCGTGCAAGGCGAGCAGGGAGTGGAGTGCGGTCCAGCACCAGACTTTCGACATCGTGTAGTGACGCCGCTCGCCGCGAATCTCCCACATGCCGTTGTCCGGGCACTGCCACTCGTCGAGCACGGTGCGGCCGAATTCGGCGAGTAGGCGGCGCTCGTCGGCGGCGAGCTCGCCGCCGCTCTGCACGTACTCGACAGCCGCGGCGAGCAGGGCGCCGTAGGTGTCGAGCTGCAGCTGCTCGCTCGCGGCATTGCCGATCCGCACCGGCGCGGAGCGCTCGTATCCTTCCCAGTGCGTGAGCTCCGACTCGGGCACATCCGTGCGTCCGTAGATGTCGTAGAGAACCTGCAGCCGCGGCCACGTCAAACGCGTCGTGTGCAACAACCACGCGAAGAAGGCGCTCGCCTCCTCCATGTAGCCCAAGCGCGTGAACGCGCGCATCGTGAGCGCTGCATCGCGCAGCCAGCAGTATCGATAGTCCCAGTTGCGAGGGCCCCCGATCGCTTCGGGCAATGAAGTCGTCGGAGCCGCGACGACGCCTCCCGAGAGTGCAGACGTCATGAGCTTCAACACGAGCGCGCTGCGCACGACCGTTGCGCGGTGCGTGCCGTCGTACCGGCAGCGTCCAGCCCAATGCTCCCACCAGCGCAGCGTCGCTCGATGCTGGTCGTCGGCGGCCGAGCCGAGCGGCGGGATGGAGCCGACGTCGCCTTTCGTGTAGCTGAGCGAGAAGTAGCGCTTCGTCCCCGCGGCGACGCTGACAATGCCTTCGATTGCGGTTCCGCGAGCGGCGAGCGGAACGTCGGTGCTCAAATGAAGCAGCTCGTTGCCCCAGCTCCACGCCCAGCCGAGTGCTCCGCGCCGGACGAGCGCCGGGACGCGGCGCCCATAGTCCGGGCGCGGGTCGATCGAGACGCGCAGCGAGGGGTTGCCATCGACGCCTTCGACGATGCGCAGCACCTGGCGCATCGGCTCGAGCCGCGGTTTGCCGGACACGATCGGCATGAAATCCGTAATCCGTACGCTGCCGTCGGCGCTGCGCAGCGTCGTCTCGAGCACGTTCGTGTCGCCGACGTAGCGCCGCGAGCTCGTGCCCGCTGGATCGATCGCGATCGAGAATTCGCCGCCGCGTTGCCGATCGAGAATCGCCGCGAAGACGGATGGGGAGGAGAAGCTCGGTAGGCACAGCCATTCGATTGCACCCGCGCGTGACACGAGCGCAGCGGTGCGGCTATCGCCGATGGCGGCGTAGTCGGAGATCGGCGGATAAGGTGCCGTATCGCGAGCCTAATGCTAGCGCGAGCCGATCACTGCTTCGTCGTGACGCTTCGCGTGCAACGAGCTCGGCGCGTCGGGGTTCGCTTGTGGGTACACGCCGACGCCAAGCCGCGTGACGAGCTCACCGCCGAGCCATGCCGTCACGAGCGCAAGCGCGGCGCCTGCGAACGCGCAGACTCACCACCACGGCCGTCGCGAGCAGTCCCAATGGGAACACGATCAACATCTGGTGGATCGAATGCCCGAGCAGTCTCGCCTTGCTTTCCATTGACCAATCTCCGTGCGCGCGATCGGCGCGATGGCAAGAATATGCAACCTGCATGCCAGACGCTAGAGTGCCGCGCGCGGCAGCGCGGCATGGTTGCGGCCCGCCTAGCCGGAAATCGTGGGCTCTCTTCGACTGCGGTCCGGCCGCGCTTCGCTCGCTGGTCGCGGTTGCCCTCGAGCCGCTTGGCGCGCGTCGAGTAGCAACGATGGATCGACTCGTTGTTGGTCCAATAGCGCCGTGAGGCGGTCGAGCTTCTTGTTCATTTCGGCAAGCTCGCCGTAGCTCTTGCGCGTCCAACTCCGAATGCTCTCGAGCATGAACGGCACGAGCAGAAACAGAATGAGCCAAACGATCAACAACAAGCCGAGCACGAGCGTGACGAGCGGCGGCAAGCTTTGCAGGATGTCCATGATCAATTACCCGTGTAGCGGATCTTCCAGACCCGGCCGCCGACGTCGTCGCTGACGTACAGCGAGCCGTCTGGCCCTTGCGCGAGGCCGCTCGGGCGGTGCGCGGCATCGGCGGGGCTCGCGATCGGCTCCGGCCCTTCGAAGTCGTCGGCGAAAATCTCCCAATTGCCTGCAACCTCGGCGCCGTTCATCGGCACGAACACGACGCTGTAGCCGTCTTGTGTCTCGCGGTTCCACGAGCCGTGAAACGCGATGAACGCACCGCCGCGGTACTTCTCCGGAAACTGCGTGCCCGTGTAAAAGATCAGGTCGTTCGGCGCCCAGTGACCCGGGAAGCCGATCAACGGATCCTTGTATGCCCCTCGTTTCGCCGGCGTCTTGCCGTCGCCGCCGTATTCGGGCGACACCATGCGCTCGCCGCGCAGTTGGTCGTAGTACGTGTAGGGCCAGCCGAGATCGTCGCCGGGGTCGACGACGTGGAATTCCTCCGCGGGCAGCTCGCTGCGCTGCTGCGCATTGAAGCTCTCGGGCCACAGCGTGTCGAGCTGGTCGCGGCCGTGCATCACTAGAAACAATCGGTTCGCGAGCGGATTCCACTCGAGCGCGACGACGTTGCGATGACCGGTCGAGTGCCGGATGCCGTCGCTCATCTGATCCTGATTGCGTCCGCTCGCGATGAAGCGCCAGACGCCGCCGAAATGCTCGAGCTGCGGACACGGATTCTGCCCCGGCGAGCCCGGCGCGCGATCTTGCGTCTGGCAGCTGTTCGACGGCACGCCGGCTTGCACGTAAAGGTGTCCCTCGCCGTCGAACGTAATCGGCTTAGCGGTATGACCGCCGCCAGTGTCTTCGAAGCCGCCGATCACGAGCGCGGGCTCCCCGGGCGGCACGAGCTCGTCGGTCAAGGGCAGCGCATACACGGCCACGGCGGAGGAAAAGTAGATCGTGTCGTCGTGAATCGCGAGGCCCGTGTCGACGTCGCCGCGACCGAAGCGCTCGATCAGGTCGGCCTTGCCGTCGCCGTTCGTATCGCGCAGAGCGGCGATCCCGCCCTCGCTGTCCTGCGGCGCGATTTGCTGGCGGCCGCTGCGCAACGCGACGAATACGTCGCCGTTGTCGCGCACGGCGATGTGCCGCGGTCGATCCAATCCGTCGGCGAAGATCGTGGCCGTGAACCCGGCCGGCAGTGTGATTCCGGTATCTTCCGCCGCGGTCGCTGCGCCGCTGGCGGGGGTGCTCTGGGATTCGCTCGGCTCGCTGCCGCGCCCGCATGCGGCGAGCGCCACGGTGCACTATCGCAATCAGCGCTAGTCTGCCGGTGCCCATACGAAGCTCCTCAAACGTTGAAGCGAAAGTAAATCACGTCGCCTTCCTGGACGACGTATGTCTTGCCTTCGAGCCGCAGCTCACCGGCCTCTCTTGCACCTTGTTCGCCGCGCCGCGCAATGAACTGGTCGTAGCCGATTACTTCGGCACGGATGAAGCCGCGCTGAAAGTCCGTGTGAATCGCGCCAGCGGCTTCCGGCGCCGTCGCATCCCGCGGCACGGTCCAGGCATGCGCTTCCTTCGGGCCCGCCGTATAAAAGGTCTTCAGTCCGAGCAAACGGTACGCCGAGCGGATGACCCGATTCAAGCCGGGCTCCTCGAGCCCGAGGCTCGACAGGAAGTCGGCGCGCTCGGCTTGCGGCAGCTGCGCAAGCTCGGCTTCGAGCGCCGCCGAGATCACGACCCACTCGGCGCCCTGTTTCTCGGCGAAATCCTTCACTCGAGCCACGAGCGGATTGTCCGCCGGCGAGCCCTCCGCCACGTTCGCGATGTACATCACGGGCTTCGCCGTGAGCAGGTGCAGGCTCTCGAGCTCGGCCGCCTCGCGCGGATCGAGCGCGACACCGCGCACTGGCTGCCCTTTCTCGAGCGCCTGCATCACCTTGTGGAAAACGTCGCGACGCGCGACCGCCACTTTCTCGTTGCGTCTTCGCCGCGCGCTCGGCGCGCTGGAAGCTCTTTTGCACCGTCTCCAGATCGGCAAGCATGAGCTCCGTGTCGATGATCTCGATGTCGTGCAACGGGTCGATCTTGCCGGCGACGTGCGTCGACGTCGTGATCCTCGAAGCAGCGAACGAGATGCGCAATCGCGTGCGTCTCGCGGATATGCGAGAGGAACTGATTGCCGAGCCCTTCGCCTTGCGAGGCGCCCTCGACCAAGCCCGCGATGTCGACGAACTCGACGACGGTTGGCACCACTTTCTCGGGACGCGACAATGGCCGCGATCGCGTCCAGCCGCGGGTCGGGCACCGACGACGACGCCGACGTTCGGATCGATCGTGCAGAACGGATAGTTTTCGGCCGGAATCGCGGCCGCCGTCAGCGCGTTGAACAGCGTCGACTTGCCGACGTTCGGCAACCCGACGATGCCGCACTTGATGCCCATGAGTCGTCCATCGCCTTGCCGTCGGCTTCGACCGCCGGCGTCTTGCGACTGTGCAGCTTGTTCTTCGCGCGCTCCGCGCCGTGCTCGAGATCTCGGGAGGACGTCGGCGGCTTCGCGCAGCTTGCCCGAGATCTGCTGCTCCTCGTCCGCGGTCGCGCGCTTGAGCACGTGATCGATCACTTCTTTTTGGCCGCCGGCCTGCTCGCTGTCGCGCGGATGGCCCACGCCGAAGCGCAGCCGCCAGAACTTGGTGCCGACGTGCTCGATCACGTTGCCGATGCCGTTGTGACCGGCCGAGCCGCCGTCGAACCTGAGCTGCACGCGGCCGACGGGCAGGTCGAGCTCGTCGTACGCGACGAGCACGTGCTCGATCGGGATCTTGTAGTAGCTCACGGCCGCGCTGACCGCCTGCCCGCTCAAGTTCATGTACGTCATCGGCTTCAGTAGACGGATGCGCCGGCCCGCAATCCGCACCTCGGCGCTCTCGCCCTGGAGCTTGCGCTCGCTCGAGAACGCGCCGCCGTGCTGCGCGCGCGAGCATATCGACGAACCAGAACCCGGCGTTGTGGCGTGTCGTCTGATACTCGGGCCCGGGATTGCCGAGTCCGACGATCAAATCGATCGGCGTTCCCATCGCGCGAGCCTATACAGCAGAAACGGCGCCGAATAGGCGGCCTCGTCGAAGCCGAGGTCGGACGCGTGCAGCCGACCCGGGGCCTGACCCCGTGCTCTGACCCCGGTCTGCGCCGCGGCTATTTCTCCTTGTCTTTCTCTTTCTTCTCGGGCTTCTTTGTCTTTTTCTTGTCTGCCGGCCGGCTTCGCCGGCGGCAGGCTCGACCTGCGCGACGGCCGGCACTTCGCCCGCGGCCAGTCTCGGCCGCGCCTTCGACCGGGATGTCCTCTTCCTCTTGGCGCGGCAGATTTACAGCGACGACGGGCTGGTCCTGGCCGTGCTGCAGCGCGACGAGCGTCGACGCCTTCCGGCAGCTTGATGTCGGACAGGTGATAGGATTCTGTTCAGCTCGAGATTCGTGACGTCGATCTCGAGGTATTCCGGCAAGTGCCGCGGTAAGCACGGACCTCGGCGTCGATCAAGAAGTGCTCGACGACGCCGCCTTGGTCCTTGACGCCCTTCGCGTTGGCCTCGTTGAAGAAGTGGATCGGCACATTCAGCGTGATCTCCTGGTCCTCGCGCACGCGCTGGAAGTCCAGGTGCATGATTTGCGGCCGCGCCGGATGGCGCTGCACGTCCTTGACGACGACCTGCTGCGCGCTTGCGCGCCGACCTTCAGGGTCAGGATGCTCGTGTAGAACGCTTCGCGGTTCATCTGGTGCGACGAGCGAATTGTGGTCGAGCACCACACTGCGCGGCTCTTCGCCGCCGCCGTACACGATGGCCGGAACTTTGCCCGCCTTGCGGAGCCGGCGGCTGTCGGTGCGGCCGGAGCTCTGGCCGGTTCTCACCGTTGATTTCAAAGGCGGTACTTCTAGCCACGGGCGGGTCCTCCAGAAGGGGCGCGCATGATAGCAAAACGCGCTAGTCGAGGTACAGCGAGCTCACGGATTCGGCCTCGTTGATCCGCCGCAGCGTCTCGGCGAGGAGCTCGGCGACGCTGAGCTGCCGGATACGGGGGCAAGCCTGGGCGGGCTTGCTCAACGGAATCGTGTCGGTCACGACGATCTCGTCGAGCTCGGATTTTTGGATGCGCTCGACGGCCGGACCGGACAGCACGGGGTGCGTGATGTAGGCGACCACGCGGATCGCGCCGCGTTGCTTCAGCACGGGGCCGCTTGGCACAGCGTGCCGGCCGTGTCGACCATGTCGTCGACGAGCACGCACGTCTTGTTCGACACCTCGCCGATCACGTTCATGACCTCGGCCATGTTCGGCTGCGGACGGCGTTTGTCGATGATCGCGAGGCCCGCGTCGTCGAGCCGCTTCGCGAGCGCGCGGGCGCGCTCGACGCCGCCGACGTCGGGCGAGACGACGACCATGTCCGGATATTTCTGTTTCCAGGCGTCGCCGAGCAGCACGGGAGAGGCATAGACGTTGTCGACCGGAATGTCGAAGAAACCCGTGATCTGATCGGCGTGAATGTCGACCGTGAGCACGCGATCGATGCCTGATGTCGCGATCAGGTTCGCGACGAGCTTCGCGGTGATCGGCACGCGCGCCGCGCGGCGCCGCCGATCTTGCCGTCCGTAGCCGAAGTACGGAATCACGGCCGTGATGCGGCTCGCGGAAGCGCGCTGACACGCGTCCGCCATGATCAGGAGCTCCATCAGGTTCTCGTTGACCGGCGGGCACGTGGGCTGCACGATGAACACGTCGCGGCCGCGCACGTTCTCCATGATCTCGACGCTGATCTCGCCGTCGCTGAAATCGACTCGACGGCGATGTCGGCCGAGCGGCAGGTTCAGGTGGTACGCGATGTCCCGCGCCAGCTGCGGATGCGCGTTGCCGCGAAGATCGTGGTCGAGATCGGCGTCCAAATCGGCTCCTCCGCTGTGACGTTGGCTGGGGTGGTAGGAATCGAACCTACGTATGGCGGGATCAAAACCCGCTGCCTTACCGCTTGGCTACACCCCAGGTAGCCTGCGACGAGTTACCTAGGACGCGAATTCGGCGGCTATTGTGCTCACCGCGCCTACGTCAGTTCAAGGCGCTGGCGGGCGAGCTCATGGGCGTGAAGCTGTCGATTGTCGCGCGCAGCTTGAGGTCGCCGTGCGCCAAGTCGATCTCCGGGCGCGGCCGAGCAGCCCGGATGCGACTTGGTAAGCTGACGAAATCGAGCCGCCAGAGCCGCTGCTCGAGCGACGCGAGCGTGCCGTCGGCCGCGAGCTCGGTTTCCGCAGGAAACGCCTCGTCCTCGAGGCCGCGCAGCCACGCGTGAAAGCTGCCGACCGGCAGCCACCAGCCGAGCAGCTCCGAGAGCTCGGTTTCGGGGTCCGTCAGCACACGGCTTTCCCCGCGCGCGCGGAGGGTGAGCATCTCGGGCGTGCCGCTGATTTGCAGCACTCCGCCGCCGAGCGGCCCGCGGATCGACAGCGTGAGCGCGTCTCGCTCTTGCTGCCAGTTGAAGCTGCCTTGAAATGCCGCGCTCGCCGGTGTCCACGGCGAGGCGGCCGCGCACTTGCCAGTGGTCGACGGCTTCGAGCCGCAAGCGCCGCTCCTCGTGGCTCAAGCCGTCGTTGCCGAGCGGAAGATTCGCGCATCCCTGCACGAGCGCGCAGGCCGCAAGCGAGAGCGAGGCAGCGCCTCATTGACCGAGCCGCTCACTCACCTCTTGCAGGTGCCGGCTCGTCGGGATTCTTCTCGAGCGTGACGCGCAGGAGCTCGAGCGCCTGTTCGCGATCGCCGAGCGCCCAATGCACGTCCACGAGATGCGCCGCGACCTCCGGATCCGCCTGGAGCCGGTAGGCGCGCTCGAGATAGTCGAGCGCGGCATCGTACTCGCCGAGCCGGTACAGCACCCAGCCCATGCTGTCGATGATGGCCGGATTGTCCGGGTCCATCGCGAGCGCCTTTTGGATGTAGCCGCGGGCTTCGTCGTGCCGATCGAACTGGTCCGTCAGCAGGTACCCGAGCGCGTTCAGCAGCGCCGCATCGTCGGGGCTTTCATCGACCAAGCCTTCGAGCACCGTGACGGCCTTGCGCATCTTGCCCTGCTCCTCGTAGAGCAGCGCTTGCGAGTAGCGCAGGGAGGCGTTGTCGGCGTAGCGCCCGAGGCCCTCGCCGAGCAATGTTTCCGCTTCATCGAGCGCTCCGCGCTCGACGGCGTCTTGGGCGAGGATCACGTAGAGCTGCACGTGCGCGGCATGCAACGTCGGGTCGTCCGGCGATTGCGCGAGCGCTTCGTCGAACAACGCCATCGCTTCCGCCGGCTGCTGCATCTGCAACAGCAGCTGGCTTTGCGCGACCAGCATGTTCGACGTGAACCGCGGGTTGGCTTCGCCGAACTCGCGAAGATGCCGCACGGCTCCTTCGGAATCGTTGAGCTCAGCGGACAAGATCCGCGCAGTGCGCAGTTGCGCTTCGACGGCGTGCGTGCCGTCGGTCACGCGCGAGTACGAGCGCGTCGCTTGCAGGAAGTCGCG
Source organism: uncultured Gammaproteobacteria bacterium (assembly GCA_963744305.1). Taxonomy (GTDB): domain Bacteria; phylum Pseudomonadota; class Gammaproteobacteria; order Steroidobacterales; family Rariloculaceae; genus FEN-1219. The sequence goes on along the minus strand of CAVUTF010000004.1, from coordinate 40,178 downwards.
CTCCGTTTCCGCGATCCGGCCGAGATAGTAGAACGCTTCGCTGCGATAGCGGCCTTCCCCGCGCAGCTCGCCGAAGTACTGCTTCGCCTCCTCGAGCCGCTCTTCCGTGAGCGCGAGAAACGCTAGCGCGCGCGTCGCTTCGGGCAGCCCCGGATTATCGGCCAGGATATCGTCCAGCAGCGTCTCGGCTTCGCTCCGAACGGCCGGCCGAGAGCAACAGCTCCGCGTACTGCAGCTGCACTTCGACTTCGTTGTGCTCCTCGGCGAGGCGCGCGCCAATCGCCAAGCTGTCGGCGGTGCGCCCCGCCACGAGCAGGCTGCGCGCATACAAGAGCTGCGCGTCCAGCCAGTCGGGGTCCGATTCGGTCGCGGCTTGCGCACTCGCGAGCGCCAAGTCGAAGTCCCCGGAGCGCAGCGCGAGCCGAGCAAGCGCATAGTGGCCGGCACCGGTGCCTGGGTACGTGTTCGTCAGGGATCGCATGATCGCCGTGGAGGCGTCGGCGTATGGCTCGTCCGACAGCGCTTCGAGCACGAGCGCGAGCCCAGTGGCGGGATCGCCGATTGCGTCGATGAAAGCCTCGAACTCGCGCGTCGCCTGCACGAGGCGATTCGAGCGCGTCTCGAACACGCCCGAGAACCAATACGGACGCTCGTCCTCGGGCGCGAGCGAGTTCCAGCGATCGGCCGCGCGCAAGCCCAAGTCCGTGAGCTCGAGCTGATGCGCGAGACGCGTGGTGCGCTCGGCATACCAGGGGTGATCGGAGAGCAGCGCGGCCTGCATGAGCTCGTCCGCGGCGGTCGGAAACTGCTGGCGATCGAGTGCGACGTCGGCGAGCAGCGTGTGCGAATCGATCTCCACCTGCCGGTCGACACCGGCCGACTCGTTTGGCGCGAAGCTCGCGCAGCCGGCGAGCGCGGCCATCGCGAGGATGAGGGGCGAAGAATTCATGCGACGGCTCGCCATGGTGTCCAAATATACCTTAAGGCCTGGCATAGGACCTTTGTTCGCTTGTGGTCCCTTGATGATTCTTCGACAATTTATTCATGGAAGAGCTTCGTGCCACGCTGTCGAATTGGCTCGATCCGCAGCTGATCGGGGCGGTCGTGCTCAGCTGGGGCGGCCGCATCCTGGCCGCGCTCGCGATCTTCTTCATCGGCCGAATCGTCGTTCGCGCGCTAACCGACTGGTTCCGCAAGGCCGTACGGCGGTTCGGTGTGGACGAAACGCTGATCACGTTCTTCGGCACCGTCATTTACATGGCGTTGCTCGTGCTCGTCGCGCTGACGGCCGTGCAGGCCTTGGGCGTGCCGACGACCAATTTCTTCGCGATCTTGGGCGCCGCGGGCCTCGCGATCGGCCTGGCGCTGCGGGACTCGCTCTCGAACGTGGCTTCCGGCGTCATGCTGGTGTTCTTGCGCCCCTTCAGACTCGGCGACGCGGTCGAAGCGGCGGGCGTGGCGGGGACGGTGGAGACCGTCGGAATCTTCAGCACCGTCGTCAAGAGCCCCGACAACCGCGTGATCACCGTGCCGAACCGCCTCGTCTTGGCCGGCACGATCGTGAACGCGAGCAGCCTGCCCCTTCGGCGCATCGATCTCACGATTCCGATGGCCTACGGCGTCCGACGTGCGAAAGGCGAAGGAGCTTGATCACCGCCATTCTCAAGGCGGAAGAGCGCGTGCTCCCCGCGCCGGCGGCGGAGGTCGTGCTGCAGGATCTTGTGCCCACCAGCGTGACGCTAGCCGTGCACGCCTGGGTCGCGCACCGCCGACTACCCAAACGTGCGGGCCGAGCTGCTCGAGCGCATCAAAAATAGCCTCGAAGAGCACGGCCTACCGATGAGCTTCGCCGTACCGCCGTTGCCACCCGTGGCGCCGCCGGCGTCGAGCTGACGAGTGAAGGACTCGCTGCGCGACAAGCTCACGGGATTGGTGGAGCGGCACGAGGAGATAGCTCACCTACTGAGCAATCCGGCAACGATCGCCGATAAAGATCGGTTTCGCGATCTGTCGAGGGAATACGCGCGCCTCGAGGTCGTGGCTCGCGACTTCAACGCCTATCGAAGCCTCGAAGAAGAGATCGCAGCGTCCGAGGAGATGCGCGCGAGCGACGATGGCGAGCTGCGCAAGCTCGCCGAGGAGGAGCTGCGCGCGTTGCTCGAGCAGCGAGACGCGCTCGAGCACGAGCTGACGCAGCATCTCGTGCCGACAGATCCCGACGACGACGCGAATCTGTTCCTGGAAATCCGCGCGGGCACCGGCGGTGACGAGGCCGCGATCTTCGCGGGCGATTTGCACCGGATGTACAGCAAGTACGCCGAGCGACGCCGCTGGAGCGTCGAGATCCTGAGCGCGAACAGCGGCGAGCACGGCGGGTACAAGGAGATCATCAGCCGCGTCGTCGGCAACGGGGCGTACTCGAAGCTCAAGTTCGAGTCCGGCGTGCACCGCGTCCAGCGCGTGCCGGCGACGGAGGCGCAAGGGCGCGTGCACACGTCCACCTGCACAGTGGCTGTGATGCCGGAGCCGGAGGACGTCGGCGAGATCCAGATCAATCCGAAGGACATTCGCGTCGACACGTTCCGCGCGTCGGGCGCCGGCGGCCAGCACGTGAACAAGACCGATTCCGCGATCAGGATCACGCATGTGCCGAGCGGAATCGTGGTCGAGTGTCAGGACGAGCGCTCGCAGCACAAGAACCGCGCGCGCGCCATGTCGCTCTTGTCCGCGCGCTTGCGCGATGCGGAGGAGACGAAGCGGCACACGGAGACGGCAGAGCACCGGCGCAGCTTGGTCGGCACCGGTGATCGCTCCGAGAGGATCCGCACGTACAACTTCAAGGAAGACCGGATTACCGATCACCGCATCAATCTCACGATCTACAAGCTCGGTGAGGTGCTGGAGGGCAATCTCGATCCCGTGATCGAGCCCCTTGGCAACGAGCATCGTGCCGATCAGCTCGCCGCGCTCGGCGTCGGCGCATGAGCGCGCCGCTGGTCGATAGCGGCGCGCCGCCGGCCGTACGGCGACTTGCTCGTTGAGGCTGCGGCGACGCTAGTGCCTGCGGGCGACACGGCGCGCCTCGACGCCGAGCTGTTGCTCACGTTTGCTCTCGGAGCGCCGCGCAGTCTTGTTCTCGCGCGTCTCGATGAAGCCGTCGGCGCGGCCACCGCCGCGCACTATCGCGAGCTCGTTGCGCGCCGCGCGCGCGGCGAGCCGCTTGCGTACATCACCGGCACGAAGGAGTTCTACTCGCTGCTGCTGGAAGTGACGCCGGCGGTCCTCGTGCCGCGCCCGGAGACGGAGCTGCTCGTGGATGCCGTGCTCGAGCGCTTCGAGGACGGTGCTCGTTTCAAGTTGCTCGATCTGGGCACCGGCAGCGGCGCTCTCGCGATCGCGATCCGCCACGCGCGGCCGAACGCCGAAGTGTGGGCAGCCGATGCGAGCGAGGATGCGCTCGCGCTCGCGCGGCGCAATGCGGAGCTGCTCGGCGTGAACGGCGTGCGTTGGGTGCACACCGATTGGTTCGCCTCGCTCGCCGGCGAGCGATTCGATGTCGATCGTCTGCAATCCGCCGTACGTGCGCAGCGCGGAGTCGGCGCGCGGTGCGCTCGCGTTCGAGCCGCGGCTCGCGCTCGACGGCGGAGCGGACGGGCTCGATGCGATCCGCGCGTTGCTGCCCGCGGCGCGCGAGCATCTAGTCGGCGACGGCTGCGTTGCTGCTCGAGCACGGCTACGATCAGCGTGCGGCGCTTGTCGCGATCGCGAGCGGCCGCGGGCTTGGCGCTCGTCGACGCGCGCGCGCGACCTGGCCGGTCGCGACGCGTGCTGGTCATTCTTAGCAGCCCGTCATGAGCAAGCGGTACGCGCGGCAAATCGCGCTCGCCGACGTCGGCGCGGCAGGGCCAGGCGCGCTTCGCCGCGCGACGCGCGCTGATCGTCGGCCTCGGCGGGCTCGGTTGTCCGGCCGCGCAGTATCTCGCGACGAGCGGCGTCGGCCGGCTTCGTGCTGAACGACTTCGACCGCGTCGACGAGACGAACCTGCCGCGGCAAATCTTGTATCGCGCCCGAGGACGTCGGCGCGCTCAAGGTCGAGGCCGCGAAGCTGCGGCTCGACGGCGCTGAATCCCGAAGTCGACGTCATCGGCGCTGCGCCGAGCGCCTCGATCGAGCCGCGCTCGAAGCGCGTCGTCGGCGCGGTCGACGTGGTGCTCGACGGCACCGACAACTTCGCGACGCGCTTCGCCGTGAACCGCGCGTGCGTCGCGCGCCGCGTGCCGCTCGTCTCGGGCGCGGCCGTGCGCGTCGAAGGCCAGATCGCGGTGTTTCCGAACCGCGGCGACGAGCCCGTGCTACTCGTGCCTCTACAACGACGAAGACGAATGGCTCGGCGATTGCCAAGGCAACGGCGTGCTCGCGCCCGTGCCCGGCGTGATCGGCACGCTGATGGCCGTGGAGGCGCTGAAAGTGCTGCTCGGTGGGCCGTCACAATTGCGCGGCCATCTGTTGCTCTGGGACGGCAAGCGTGGCGAGTGGCAGAGCGTCGCGCTCAAGCGCGATCCGGCGTGCGCAGTCTGTGCGACGGGGAACCATGGGCCACAAACGGGCACTGCTGCGCCATCGAAATGAGCGCAACATCAGGGAGAGATTCAGATACCGGCGTACCAGGCCCAGCCGTTTTGCAAGTTCCCGAACACGCCGTGATCTTCGAACTCGCTGGTCACGACTATGCGGCGCAGAAACTTCAGGCTCTTGTATCCGAGTTGCGTTTCTACCCTGAGGCGCAGCGGGGCGCCATGGCCAATCGGCAGATCACGACCGTTCATGCCGTACGCGAGGACGGTCTGCGGGTGCAGCGCGTCGAGCATGTCGATACCGTCAGCCCAATTGTCGTAGCTCAAGAACTGCACAAAACGCGCATCCGGCTGAATGCCCGCAGCTTCGAGCACACTGCGCAGCGGCACTCCCGTCCATTGTGCTATGGCCGACCAACCCTCTTCGCACGTATGTCTGGTGATCTGCGTGCGTGACGGCATGCGCTTCAGATCAGCCAGCGAAAATGTCGTCGGCCGCGCTACGCTGCCCTCCACGGTGAGCCGCCAGTCGGCAAAATCTTTCCTGCGCAGACGTTCGTAGGCTTCTGCGTGCTCCGGGTTGAAAGCACCCTGGCCCGGGTCGGCGGGATTCGTGGTACCGATTGCGGGAGCCGAGGAGATATCACTGTAGTCGTACTCTCGGACAAGCGAGTGTACTGGCAACAATAGGCGATGGGCTTTGTAGGTCAACAAGTCGCCGATTCGCAGCAGATTGCCGTAGGTTGGCGGCACTGTCTGAGCACAACCTGCCAGTAGCACGCCAGCGGATGAGGTCAGTCCTTTGATGAAGGTACGGCGGGGTATCGAGCTTTTGTTCATGTCAGTTCCCCAGAATCATCGCGCGCATTTGCCGGCGGAATCCGGTCAAGACCACCATCGCAACGTGCACAACCAGAAATAGGACTAGCGCGGCGAACCCGAAGAAATGCACTGTCCGCGCCGACTGATAACCGCCAAACAAATCCAAGAGTATCGGGAAGGCCGCAGCAACCGCAGGTGACATCGCCAACCCAGTGACCACCATCAACGGCAGGGCGACGAACGCCACGCATGCGTACGCGCACCTCTGCAACAAACCGTACGGCAGTCCGCCGCCGGCCGAGCTCAACCGCAGTTGCAGGTGGCTCGTTAGTTCCTGCCACAGCGCGCGTGGAACCAACTCGCGAGCTCGGGGCAACAAATCGCGCCAGACATGGCCCGTCACGATCCCTGCGAAGGCATAGAACGCCCCGGCGATCACAAGAAACCAGGCCGCCAAGAAGTGCAGGCTGCGTCCCCAACCGTTCTGATTGAATATGGCGTACGTGCGATTAGCGCTGATCGGTGTGTTTGCCAATTCGGTGAACACAACAGCCTGCTGCCAACCGTCGGGCCGGTGATTGTTGGTGATCGGCAGTTCCAGCAACGCTGGAGTTAGGTCGTTGCCCACCTCGCCCCAATACAGCCGCGGATGCACCATGAGAATTAGAAATCCGGTGATGGCGAGCGTGAAGAAGCTCAGGGCAACGATCCAGTGGCAGATTCGGACCCAGACCTGGTGGCCTTCCGTACGCGCGGAAGACACCATGTGTCTAAATCGGGCTGCGGCTTCGGCCACTTTCCGCTCCTTCAATCACTTCTCATGGAGCATATGCCTGCGTACTCCCAGTTGTCGCCTTTGAATCGGCAGCGCTCCGCCAGCTCGATCCTAGCTGAATCCTCTCACCTCGCTGCAAGACGCCGCACAAATGCAGTAGCCCTGCCATCTGAACCACGACAGCAACACGACGACGATTGAATCTGATGACCGCTCGCTGAGCGCAAAGGAGCTCGACTACTGACCGGTCGTCTCGAGGAGCGCGGCCAGCACTTCATCCTGATGCGTTACCAGCACGAAGTGCCCGGCGCCTTCGATGACGCGGAGTTCTTTATGCGGCGCCTGCACGTGCTGGAAGTAGTCGATCGCGACTGGCGTCGGCGTGAATCAAGTCGTGCTGACCCTGGATGACGACGAACGGTATCTCGAACCTCGGGGCGGTCGCAAAGAGATCGACCTGAACCTGTGTCGGAAACAACGTAGCGCCAGAGAGATTCATGCCGCTTCCGATTGCGGCGAGCTCCTCGGGGGTGGTGACGTCCACGGTGCGCTCGCGGATGCCGGCCAGCCAACCGCTATCGGCGGTGTCGAGATGCGTACGCATCGGTCGATTGACCGCGAGGAAGTCTTGGATATCACGAGGATCGAACGGCTCGAGGTTGTCGAGCGTTTCGAGGAGCGCTCGATCTCCCGAGTCGCGGGCTTTTGCGCGCACGAACTCGTACTGGTAGCGGACTCCGCGATCCCAACTGCCGACTTGGCCAGTGCCGACGAACGCTGCGAACAAATCGGGTCGGCGCCGCGCCATGTCGGCGCCAATGACGGTTCCCCATGAGTGGCCCCAAAGAATGATCTTCGACTTCCGCAGGTGGCGTGTCAGATATTCCGCGAGCTCGACGCCGTCACGGACGACGGTGTCAAGCGTCAAGTCCGGAGTCGCGTCGCCGTACCGGCCGTAAGTCCGTCCGGCGCCGCGTTGATCCCATTGAACTAGCGTGAAGTCGCGCTCGTACGGCGCATATTCAGAAACGAACGGCGACTGCACGTCGCCTGGTCCGCCGTGGATCAGCAGCAAAACAGGGTTGCTCGCGTCGTTGCCGCGTATGGTCACGAACTGATCGATGCCGCCGACCGACACGAATCCGGCCTCTTCGACGCGTCCTTGCGAATTCGTTTCGTTCTGCGACGCGCAGGCCGTAGTGATCAAGAGTCCCGGCGAGGAGGAGCGAGCGGCGTTGTGACATGAAGTCTATGACCGTGCCGCGCGAAGAAGAGTTACACGCAGGCGGGTTTGTGTAAGCGATCGCTCGTGCGAAGGCAAATCTGCGAAAAACGCCCCGAAATAGAGAGGTGAAGTTATGTACAGTACTGATTACAATAACAGTATGGAGGATTAGAAAACCAAGGAGGAGCTCCGTGACCACGTTAACAGGATGCGCCGCCACTGAATCCGTTGCGTCGCACTCGTTTCGCCCGCCTACCGCTCGATCGACGAGCTCGACACGCGATCTGTCGGCTCGCTCGTAACCTCAATGCGAGAGCTATCGGATGCTCGTGCTCGTGCGCGAGTTCGACGATCGTTTCGGTTGGCACAATGGAGCTTTCCGAATTGCGCCGAATGGCTCGCGTGGCGCTGTGGACTGTCGGTCTCGGCGGCGCGAGAGAAGGTGCGCACGGCGCATGCGCTGCGGAGACTGCCCGCGATCTCCGCGGCGTTCGCCGACGGGCGGCTGTCGTATTCCAAGGTGCGGGCGCTCACGCGAGCGGCGCATGTCGACGACGAGGACTTGCTGCTGGCTTATGCGCTCGAGCCACCGCCGCGCAGGTCGAGGAGCGCTGCCGGCAGATCCGCAATTCCGGCCGGAGTCGGCCGACGCCGCACAGCGTCTCGTGGGAGCGCCGGTCGCTGTCGGTATGGCGCAGCCCGGGACGGGCACCGCTGACTGATCAGAGTGGAGTTGCCGCTCGAGGAGGGCGGAGCTCGATCGCAGAAGGCGCTCGACCGAGCGGTCGCAGCGGGCGAGGTCGCGACGCGGCGCCGAGTTCGCGGTGGGAACGACCTGGCGAGCGCGAGCAGGTGGATGCGCTCGTCGCGGTCGCGAAGTCATATCTTGCGGCGGCGACGGTCGGCGGAATCGACGGCGGCTGCCGTGGATCACTATCAAGTGGTCGTGCACGTCGACGGAGTAAGCCCTCCGCGGAGGGGTCGGGACGATCCAGACTTGCCCATCGATACGATCAAGCGGCTCACGTGCGACGGAAGCTTGATCACGGTCGTCGAGGACGAGCGCGGCAATCCGCTCGACGTCGGCCGCAAGCAGCGCACGGTTTCGACGCCGCTGAAGCGCGCGTTGTGGGCGCGCGACCGCGGCTGCACGTTCCCGGGTGCCACCGCACGCGGTTCGTCGACGCGCACCACATCGTCACTGGGCGGACGGCGGCGAGACGAGCCTCGGCAACACCACGCTTGCTTTGCACGTACCACCATCGGCTCCTGCACGAGGGCGGCTTCAGCATTCGCCGCGATGGTAGTGGGGAGCTGTATTTCCAGCGCGCGGATGGACGCGCGATACCGCGGTTCGGCTATCAGGCCGACGACGTCTCGATGAGCCGAACACGTTGGACCACGCTTCCGCGGAAGCGTGGTTGAACAGAGATCGTGAACGGTAGAGATCCACGTGCGGAAGCGCACGCTACGATGTGAACGAAGGCCAGCGCGATCCCCGACTCAAGTGTCGCTCGCCCATTGGCGCAGCGTCACGCGGTCGATCTTGCCGTTGTTGAGCGTCGGCACGGTCGCGAGCAAACGCACGGCTCCGGGGAGCTCGTACGGGGCGACGCGGCCTTGGAGAAACACGATCAGCTCGTCGGGGCCCGCGTTCGTACCTTGCTTCAATTGCACGAACGCGACGACTTCTTCGTCCACAGCGCGCCGCCCGGCGACGACCGCGGAGAGTGCTACGCCGGGATGCTCGTTGAGCGCAGCTTCGATTTCGGCGGGCTGGATGCTGTAACCGGAGCGCTTGATCATTTCCTTCGCCCGACCGGCGATGAACGCGACGCCGCCGTCACCGAAATAGGCAAGATCGCCGGTGCGCAGCCAGCCGTCGGCGATAAATGCCGCGCGCGTGGCCGCTGCGTTTCGGTAGTAGCCGAGAAACACGTTCGGGCCGTGAACCAGAATCTCTCCGGTCTCGCCGGGCGGCACGCTGCTGCCGTCGCCGCGGGCAATCCGCACGCTGACGCCGGGAATCGGGGGGCCGACGCTCACGTCCTCACGCCACTGCGCGACTTCGACCTGAAACACGACTCCGGTCGCCTCCGAAAGACCATAGGCGTTCTGCAACGGGCAACCGTATAGCCGCTCGACGGCGCGCTTCACGGACGCGTGCAGCGGCGATGAGGACGTCGTCACCAGCCGCACGCGATCTTTGTCGAACGCGCGCGGATTCGCCATCGCCCACTCCAGGAATTTTACGTGCAACGGCGGCAGTCCCGGCACGACGCTGACATTTTCCTCACGAATCGCGGCGGCAAGATCCGCCGGTACGAACCGTTCGGCCAAGTAGAGGCAGGCACCGGCCGCCGTGACGCACAGGAGGATTCCGAGCGCTCCGACATGCGAGATCGGGAGGGGGCAATACGTCTTGTCGAGCTCCGTGTAGCGGCGCAAACGCACCTGCGTGAGCGCGATGAAGACTAGGTTGCGATGCGACAGCATCACGGCCTTCGGTACGCCGGTGCTGCCGGACGTGTAGATCAGCGCTGCGACGTCGTCGCCCGGTCGTTCGGCGCGAGGTTCGGGCGCGGGCGTTGCGGCATTGTGTTCGCACCAAACATCCGACAAGGCTGCAAATGCGATCGTTTCAGCGGAACGCACCAACGCGTGATGATGGGCATCGTCCTGCTCGGCCCCGACGAACAGTGACAGCCGCGGATCGCAGTGCCGAATGATCGCGTCCAGCTGCGGCGACGCGACGCGGGCGCTGACGAGCACCGGCCACGCCCCGAGCGCGGTCAAGGCGAACAGCAACGCTACGTCGCGAACGCCGTTCGTGCCGACGATCAGAACGCGGTCGCCTGGCCCGATTCCGTGGCCTCGCAAGTCCTGCTTCGTTGCGTTCACGAGGTCGGCGAGCTCGCTATAAGTCAACGATTGCCGATTCGACTGGAGTGCGGGGCGGCTCGGGAAGCGCGCGGCAGATCGCGCGAGCAAGTCGCCGATGTGCGTGATGCGCTCGGTCTCTTCTTCTTCGCCGTAGGACCTTGTCACGCGCGGATCTTCGCATGTCCGCTGCGAGGCCCAACAGTCGTCAGTGCGTGCCCTGGCCCGCGCTCGCGTTCGGCCCAACCATCGCCACGTGATGTCGAATCGCGCCTGGGCTATGTAAAAACATATAGCGGCCGAAGAGCCTCCACAGGATGATGTATCCAATTCGCTGAACACCCCGCAGGCGCGCATTGGAGCGCAGCGAAGATAGGTTGTGCGCAGCAATATAGCCCACCGTGTGCGTGTAGCCGCGGCTCAGCAAGAATTTGTCGGATTCACTTATCGAATGTAGGTGTAAGCGCTTGCCGCGATGCTCGGGATGCGTGAACGTTCGATAGCCGTAAGCTCGTTCCGGATGCGCGTATCGAATCGTCATTTCTTTTTCGCAGGGTGCGGATCCGGAAAGCGAGTACCAACGGTAGCCAACTAACCGGCCGCCGTGCAGCACGCCGAAGAAGATGTCGCCTCGCTTGGCGGCCGCGCGAATGCCGTCGCGCGGCAGGTCGAGCGTCGAATCGCTCGCGAAGTCGAGCAGCTCATGCTCGGCAACCTCCCTGAACTCGTAGTCGTGCCGCACGTCGGCGGGAACGGAACCTGCGGCAAGTGTCCGGCGATGGACGAAAAAGATGCTGATCCCGAACCATCGCTCGAGGCGTCTCAGACCAGCGCGATAGAGCCGCGAGCGCAAAGGTCGGCGGAAGGCGCCCGTCTCGACGCTCGAGGTGTCGGAGTGGCTCTGGTCTTCGGCGCGTGAGTGCACGGTTAGTGCAGCCGCGTGCTGCGCGACTCCCCGCGCATGATCGCGTCGACCGCGACTTCGTCGTAGCGGAACGCCCGATTGCAGAACTCGCACGTGAGCTCGACGTGGCCCGCGTCGGCGAGCAGCGTCTTGACCTCGTCCTCGCCGAGCATGCGAATGACGCCGGCGAGGCGCTCGGGCGTGCAGCGGCAGTCGTGCAGCACGGGCCGCGGCTGGAACAGCCTGATAACGTGATGAGCGAAGACCTTCGGCAAGAGCTCGCGCGCATCGACGCCGGTGAGGTCGGCGAGCGAGATCGTCCGCGCGGCCGCAGCGGCCGCCTCGAACACGTCGACGTCGATGGTCTGCCCCGGGAGCACTTGCAGCAGCAAGCCGGCGATGCGTTGCTCCGTGGCTTTCAAGATCAGTCGTGTCGGCAGCTGCTCGGATTGCCGAAAGTACGCCTCGAGGCAGGCGTCGAGACGCGTGCTCTCCAGCGGCACGATGCCCTGGAAGAATCCCTGGGGCTTCCCGGTGTCGACGTTCACGACGAGCCGACCCTCGCCGAGCAGGTCCGCGCCCTCCGGGGCGGCTGAGTTCCCCTTCGCCATGCCGCGTACTCTGAGCTCGTGCGAGCATTGGATCAGCAGCAGCTTGAGCGCGCCTTCCCCCTGCAGCTGCAGCGAGACGCTCGGCTTTGCCTTGAGGCCGCTCGCAAGCAGCACCGTGGCCGCGACGCCTTCGCCGAGCAGGCTTTTGACGGGCGCCGAGTAGTCGTGCTGCGCAATGACGCGCTGCCAAGTCTCGGTGAGACGCACGAGCGCGCCGCGAATGCCGCTGTCCTCGAGCAAGAATCCCTGTACTTCGTTCACGTCGCGTCGACTCTCCGGATTGTCAGGCGGCGCCGAGCTTCTTACGCAGCGCGGCGTTGACGGCTGCGGGGTTTGCTTTGCCCCCCGAGGCCTTCATCACCTGGCCGACGAGGAAGCCGAGCACCTGCTGTTTGCCCGCGCGGAACTGCTCCACTTGCGTCGGATTCGCGGCGATCGCTCGATCGACGAGGGCCTCGATGCTCGCGCTGTCCGAAATCTGCACGAGCCCGCGTTTTTCGATGATCGCTTGGACGGTTCCCTCGCCCTGCCACATCGCTTCGAACACGTCCTTCGCGATTTTGCCGGAAATCGTGCCGTCGGCGATCTTGTCGAGCAATGTCGCGAGATCCGCCGCGCTCACCCGCGAAGCGCTGATCTCGAGCCCGTCGCGATTCAGCGCGCCCGTGAGCTCGCCGATCACCCAATTTGCGGCGGTCTTCGCGCCGGCTTTCGTCCCCGCGGCGACTCCTTCGAAATAGTCCGCGAGCGCCTTTTGTGCCGTTAGAACACCGGCGTCATAGGCCGGCAATTGATAGACCCGCATGAACCGCTCGAGTTTCGCGTCGGGAAGCTCGGGCAACGTGGCCGCGACGGCGTCGATCAGCGCTTTGTCGACCTCGACCGGCAACAGATCGGGATCGGGGAAGTAGCGGTAGTCGTTCGCTTCCTCCTTGGTGCGCATGGCGCGCGTCTCGTTTCGGTCGGGATCGTAGAGGCGTGTCTCTTGGCGGATTGTGCCGCCGCCTTCCAGCACCTCAATGTGGCGCGCGGCCTCGATCTCGATCGCCTTCTCGACGAAGCGGAACGAGTTCAGGTTCTTGAGCTCCGTGCGCGTGCCGAGCTTCGTCTCGCCGAGCGGCCGCACCGAGACGTTGGCGTCGCAACGGAACGACCCCTCCTGCATGTTGCCGTCGGAGATCTCGAGGTAGCAGACGAGCGCATGGATCTTGCGCATGTAAGCGCCGGCTTCGGCGGCGGAGCGCATGTCGGGCTCCGACACGATCTCGAGGAGCGGCGTGCCGGCGCGATTGAGGTCGATGCCGGACATACCGGCAAAGTCTTCGTGCAGCGACTTGCCCGCGTCCTCCTCGAGATGGGCGCGCGTGATGCCCACGGTTTTCAGTGTCCCGTCCGCGAGCACGATGTCGATGCTGCCGCCGTGGACGATCGGCAGCTCGTATTGGCTGATTTGATAGCCCTTCGGGAGATCCGGGTAAAAGTAGTTCTTGCGCGCGAACACCGAGCGCGTGGCGATTTTGCAATGCGTCGCCAAGCCGAACTTCACCGCCATGCGCACGGCCTCGCCGTTCAACACCGGCAACACGCCGGGATAGCCGAGGTCGACGAGCGACGCCTGGGAGTTCGGCGGCGCGCCGTACTTCGTCGCGGCGCCGGAAAAAATCTTGGCCTTCGTCGCAAGCTGCGTATGAATCTCTAAGCCGATGACGATTTCCCACTGCATGGCGCTACTCGTACGCCGCAGGCACTCGTGTGTGCCAATCGGTTGCGAGCTGGAAATGGTGCGCCGCATGCAAGAGCGCGCCCTTCCGCGAGCGGCGGGCCGATCAGCTGCAGGCCTACTGGCAGGTCGTTCACGAAGCCGCAGGGTATCGACATTGCCGGCAGGCCGGCCAGGTTCGCACCGACCGTGTAGATGTCGTTCAGGTACATCTGAATGGGATCGCCGGTTTTTTGGCCGAGGCCGAACGCCGGGGCCGGCGCCGTCGGACCGGCGATGATGTCGACGTCCCCAAACGCGCGGCGGAAGTCGTCGCTGATCAGCTGCCGCACTCGTTGCGCCTGCAGGTAATACGCGTCGAAGTAACCGGCCGAGAGCACGTACGTTCCGGTCAAGATGCGCCGCTTGACCTCGGCGCCGAACCCCTCGCCGCGATTGCGCATATAAAAGGTGGCGAGCTCGTCCCGCTCCGAATGCTTCGCGCGATGGCCGAAGCGCACGCCGTCGAAGCGCGACAGATTCGACGACGCCTCTGCTGGGGCGACGACGTAATAGACGGGAACGGACAAATCGATGTGGTCGAGCTCGATGCTCTTGAGCCGAGCGCCAAGCTTCTCGAACTCGGCAAGTCCCTCGCGCACCGCAGTCGCAACGCCGGGGTCGAGTCCCGCGTCGAAGAAGTTCTCCGGCACACCGATCGTCAAGCGTTGCCAAGGCGCCTGGACGAGCTCCGAGTAGGGCGGCACGGGGTCGTCGAGTGACGTCGAGTCGCGGGCATCGAAGCCCGCAATTGCCTCGAGCAACAGCGCGGCGTCCTCGGCCGTGTGTGTGAGCACACCGGCTTGGTCCAAGCTCGAAGCGAACGCGATCATACCGTAGCGCGACACGCGGCCGTAGGTCGGCTTGATGCCGGTGATGCCCGACAATGCCGCAGGCTGGCGGATGGAGCCGCCCGTATCCGTGCCCGTCGCGGCGGTGACGAGGCGCGCGGCGACCGCGGCCGCGGATCCTCCCGAGGAGCCGCCGGGCACGACATCGTGATTCCACGGATTGCGCACGGGTCCGTAGTAGCTCGTTTCGCTCGACGAGCCCATGGCGAACTCGTCCATGTTCGTCTTGCCGAGCATGACGACGCCCGCATTTCGCAACCGCTCAACGACGGTTGCATCGTATGGCGCGATGAAGTTGTCGAGCATTCGCGAGCCGCACGATGTCTTGACGCCCGCGGTGCAGAAAATGTCCTTGTGCGCAATCGGAACTCCGGTCAAGGGAGCCGCTTCCCCGCGCGCTATGCGCCGGTCCGCGATGGCGGCCTGCGCGAGCGCCTGATCGGCGGTCACCGTGACGAAGGCGTTGAGTGTCCCGCCAAACCGCTCGATGCGCGTAAGCAAATGCTGCGTGAGCTCGGTCGCGGACACCCGCCGCGAACGCAGGTCGTCGGCGAGCTGGGCGAGACTCTTTTGATGCATCCTCGGTGCTCGAATCGGTCGCTCAATGCGTCGGTGCCCGGCGGCTTTCCGGCGTCCCCGACCTGTTAGCGGTGGCTACTCGATGACCTTTGGAACGAGATACAGATCACGTTCTACGAGCGGTGCGTTCTTCTGGTACAGCTCGTGCCGGTCGGTTTCGTCGACGACGTCGGCACGTAAGCGTTGCGGCCGTGCCAGCGGGTGCGCCATCGGTGTGACGCCCGTCGCATCCACCGCTTTAAGCTCCCCGACCATGGCGACAATGCTCGACAACTTGGCCGAGACGTCCGCAATCTCCTGGTCCGTGATCTCTAGACGGGCAAGGTGGCAGAGCTTTCGAATGTCGTCGGGCTTGAGCAAGGTCGTCTCGTCGTAAAAGGCGTGGGAAAACTTGACTTTAGCCGTCGTGATGGACTTCTCATTAAACTATACACTTCGCTTGTGGATTGGCCTACCCGTTGCTAAAGTCCGCGCTGTTCCTTTTAGCGGCCTTGGGCCTCAATGTTAAAGAGCTTTCTCGGATATTTCTCCAACGATCTATCCATCGATCTCGGCACGGCCAATACCCTCATTTACGTTAGGGGCCGCGGCATCGTTTTGAACGAGCCGTCGGTCGTCGCGATCCGTGAAGAACCGGGGCGCGGCGGCAAGGTGCTGGAGGCGGTCGGGCAGGATGCGAAGAACATGCTCGGGCGAACGCCGGGGCATATCACAGCCATTCGGCCGCTCAAGGACGGCGTGATCGCCGACTTCAGCGTCACCGAGAAGATGCTCCAGTACTTCATCAAGAAGGCGCACGGCTCGCGGTATTTCCGGCCGAGTCCGCGCGTGCTGGTGTGCGTGCCGTACGGCTCCACGCAAGTCGAGCGGCGTGCGATTCGTGAGTCGGCGGAAGGGGCGGGCGCGCGCAAGGTCTACCTCGTCGAGGAACCGATGGCCGCAGCGATCGGTGCGGGCATGCCCGTGCACGAAGCGCGTGGCTCGATGGTGCTCGACATCGGCGGCGGCACGTCCGAGGTTGCAGTGATTTCGTTGAACGGAATCGTGTACGCGGCGTCGGTGCGCATCGGCGGTGATCGTTTCGACGAAGCGATCACGAACTACGTCCGCCGCAATTACGGAATCTTGATCGGTGAAGCCACGGCGGAGCGCATCAAGCACGAGATCGGCTCCGCGTATCCGGGACAGGATGTGCGCGAGATTTCAGTGAAGGGTCGAAATCTTTCCGAAGGTGTGCCTCGCAGCTTCACCTTGAACAGCAACGAGATATTGGAAGCGCTCCAGGAACCGCTGCAAGGAATCGTCGGCGCGGTAAAGGTAGCGCTCGAGCAGACTCCGCCCGAGCTCGGTGCGGATGTCGCGGAACGCGGCATCGTGCTCACCGGCGGAGGCGCTTTGCTCACAGACATCGACAAGCTTCTGACCGAAGAAACCGGTCTGCCGGTCGTGATCGCGGACGAACCGTTGACGTGCGTTGCCCGCGGCGGTGGCCGCGTGCTCGAGCTGTTGGACGAGTACGGTCCATCCGCGTTCTCGGTGGAGTAACTGCCGGCTGAAAAAACACGCAGGAGCGGGTTTCATGGGTGCTCCAGGACGAACCACCGCGACTCTAGGGCGAGGCGGCTTCTCGATGGGCGCACGTTTCCTGCTGCTCGCGCTCGTCTGCGTGTCTCTGATGATCCTGGATTTTCGCGATCAGCATCTATCCCGAGTTCGCCAGGGTCTGTCGCTCGTCGTGTATCCCGTGCGCGTGCTCGTGGACGCTCCGTTCAGCGCTTGGAATTGGGTGAGCTCCACGTTCGCCGATCGGAGCCGTCTCATCCAGGAGAACGTGAGCCTGAAGCGCGAGCGTCTCTCGGCGGAGTTCCGCCTACAGCGGCTCGCGGCGCTCGAGATGGAGAACGCGCGATTGCGCGAGCTCTTGGATTCCACCGAGCGCGTCGGCAGTCGCGCGCTGATCGCCGAGATTCTCGCAGTGGACCTCGACCCGTATCGGCAGCGCTTCGACTTGAATCGCGGGCTCGTCGACGGTGTGTACGTTGGACAGGCGTTGCTCGATGCGCGCGGCGTCGTAGGTCAAGTGGTTCGCGTGGGCCCGCTCACGTCGGAGGCCGTGCTGATCACGGATGCCGATCACGCGGTGCCCGTCAGCGTGAATCGCAACGGCCTTAGAACGATCGCGGTCGGCACCGGCGATAGCGGCCGATTGCGCTTGCCGTACTTGACGAACAGCGCCGACATCGAGGTCGGCGATCTGCTCGTGTCCTCGGGGCTGGGCGGCGTGTTTCCCGCGGGCTATCCGGTCGGCCGCGTGACCTCGATCCAAGGGCGGCCGGACCAGGCATTTGCCGAAGTGATCGCGGAGCCCGCCTCGGAGCTCGATCGCGACCGCGAAGTGCTGTTGATCTGGAACGCGGCCGATGAGATCCCGCGGAGCTCCGAGGCCGCGAATCTGGCCGATGCGAACGGCGGAGTCAGACCGCAAGGAGATGGGCACTGATGGATGGACCGCGAGCGAAGCTGGCTTGGATCGGCGCTCTCTCTCGCGCTGATGCTCGCGCTCGCGGTCGTGCCGCTGCCGGCGTTGATTGCGCCGTTCCGGCCCGATTGGGTAGCGGTTGTCCTTATATATTGGTCGCTCGCGGCACCGCGCCGCTTTAGCTTGCTCACGGCCTTCTGGATGGGCGTGGCGCTCGACACGCTGTCGGGAGCCCTGCTCGGCCAGCACGCGCTCGCGCTACTCGTCGTCGTGTATGCCGCGGAGCGTTTCTATCTGCGAGTGCGCATGTTCCCGGTATCGCAGCTGGCCGTGACCGTGCTGATTCTCCTGGCGATGTACGAGTTCATTCTGTTTTGGGTCGACGGTATCGCGGGCCGCACGGTGCCGCTGATCGAGCGCTGGGCGCCGCCGCTGACCGGCACCCTCGTGTGGCTCGTCATGGTGTCCTTATTCGCGCAGCCGCACCGCGACGCGCGTGCGCGGATTTAACCATGGGCGGACCCTCCGTAGCGTTCAAGGACCATTGGCAGGAGCAGCGCTTGTTCCTGTCGCGCTTGATCGCGGCGGGAATCATCGTGCTGTTCTTGACCGGCGTCCTGATCGGGCGGCTCGTCCAGCTGCAGGTCGTCGAGTACCAGCGCTACGCAGAGCTTTCGCAAGGCAACCGCTTCAAGATCGAACCGTTGCCGCCGACGCGCGGCATCATCTACGACCGTAACGGCTTGGTCATTGCCGACAACCAGCCGGATTGGCAGCTCGTCGCCGTTCCGGAGGAAGTAGGCGACCTCGAGGCGACGCTGATCGCGCTCGAGAAGCTCGAGCTCGTGGATCCATCCGAGCACAACACGCTGGTCGATCTCGTGCGCTCGCATCGCGGCTTCGAGCGCGTGAAGATCAGCAGCTTGACTGAGGAGCAAGCCTCGCGGTTCGCCGTGCGGCGCCATCACTTCCCGGGCGTCGACATCCAAGAGGTCTTGACGCGCTCCTATCCGTTCGGCGAGGCGAGCGCGCACGCGGTCGGCTACGTCGGCAGTATCAGCACGGCAGACCTCGAGCGCATCGAGCGCAGCGAGTACGCAGCAACGCAGCACATCGGCAAGTCGGGTGTCGAGCGCGCTTACGAGGATATCCTGCACGGCCGCGTCGGCTACCGGCAGCAGGTCGTGAATGCGCAGGGACGTGTGTTGTTCGACCCGGCCGCAGGCGGCCCGGACGGCAGCGCTGGAGTCGCGGGAGTCGAGACCAAATGGCCGACGCCGGGCGAGAATCTCGTGTTGTCGCTCGATATGCGCTTGCAGCTCGCGACGCAGCAAGCGATGCAAGAAGTCCGCGGCGCCGCGGTCGTGATCGACCCAAGCAATGGCGATGTGCTGGCGCTCGTGAGCACGCCGTCGTTCGACCCCAATCGGTTCGCCACCGGATTGAGCCGCGCCGACTTCGTGGCGCTCAACACCGATCCCGACAAGCCGTTGCTCAATCGTGCGCTCGCGGGCCGCTATCCGCCGGGATCGACGATGAAACCGTTCTTGGCGCTCGCGGCCTTGCAGTACGAGGCGGTCGATCCCGGCAAGACGGTGTTTTGCCCGGGACACTTCCGGTTGCCGGGGCAAACGCACCGCTACCGCGACTGGCGGCCGCAGGGCCACGGCCAGGTCGACATGCACGACGCGATCGTGCAGTCCTGCGACGTCTACTTTTACAACCTCGCTCTCGCCCTCGGCATCGACAACATGGCGCTCGGCATGCGGGCGTTCGGATTCGGTGCGCCGACCGGACTCGACATCAGCGGCGAGAACAATGGCGTCGTGCCGTCGCGCGAGTGGAAGGCGCGGCAGTTTGCGCGCCGCGAGGATAAAGTTTGGTTCCCCGGCGAGACCGTGATCACCGGCATCGGCCAGGGCTTCACGCTCGTGACGCCGGTGCAGCTCGCCCACGCGGGCGCCGTGCTCGCGGCGCGCGGCAAGAGCTTCAAACCTCGCCTGTTGATCGGCACGGAGGACGCTCTGACGCGCGAGACGAAGTGGACGGAGCCGCAGGCGCTACCCGGTATCGACAACGTGGATCCAGCGCATTGGCAAACCGTGCACGACTCGATGGTGGGCGTCACGAACGACGCTCGCGGCTCCGGTCGCGCATCGATGGCCGGCGCAGCGTACAAGGTCGCGGGGAAAACCGGTACGGCGCAGGTCGTCAACATCGCGCAAGACGAACGCTACGACGAGAGTGAGATCGACGAGCGGCTGCGCGACCACGGCCTGTTCGTGGCCTACGCACCGATCGAGGCGCCGCGGATCGCGCTTGGGGTGGTCATCGAGAACGGCGGCGGCGGTAGTCGCGCTGCGGCTCCCGTAGCGCGCAAAATTTTCGACGCATACTTTGCGGCTGAAGGCTATGTCGCTAGCCAGCCTTGATTGGGGCCGCACGAGCGGCACCGGCGGGAAGCCCGCGGGCGTGCGTGGGCTCGTGATCGATGTGCCGCTGCTCGTGATTCTCTGCTCGATCGTGGGCTTGGGCTTCGTCGTGCTCTATAGCGCGCTCGCCGCGGATACTGGCGCGCGCGCCCCGGTTTGCTAATCCGACAAGGCGCGCGCTTCGGCCTGGGGCTCGCGGCGTTTTTCGTGCTGTCGCAGATACCGCCGCGTTACTACCGCATCTTCACGCCGTGGATTTTCATGGTCGGCTTGGGGCTGTTGCTCGGCGTGATGGTCGAAGGGCAGATCAGCAAAGGCGCGCAGCGCTGGCTCGATCTCGGCGTCGTGAGATTTCAGCCGTCGGAGATGATGAAGCTCGCGGCGCCGATGATGGTCGCGTGGTTCATGCACGAACGGCGCTTGCCGCCTACCTTCGTGCAAGTGATGGTCATGGCGCTGATCGTGCTCGTGCCGGCGCTGCTGATCGCCGAGCAGCCCGATCTCGGCACGGCATTGCTCGTCATGGCGGCGGGCGGTCTCACGATCCTGCTCGCCGGCGTCGGCTGGCGGTCGATCGCCGCCGTCGTGGTGCTCGCCGGGGCGGCGGTGCCCGTAGCGTGGAATCTCATGCTCGACTATCAGCGCGCCCGCGTATTCACGTTCTTGAATCCGGAGCAAGATCCTCTCGGCACCGGCTACAACATCATCCAATCCAAGATCGCGATCGGCTCGGGCGGCCTATTCGGCCGCGGTTGGCTGCAAGGCACACAAGCGCATCTCGAGTTCCTCCCCGAGCGTTCCACGGACTTCATCTTCGCGGTGATGGCGGAGGAGTTCGGCTTGCTCGGCGTCGTGTCGCTGCTCGTGCTCTATCTCGTGCTCGTCGGCCGGGGCTTGTACATCGCGATGGAAGCGCAAGACACGTTCACGCGGTTGCTCGCGGGCGCGCTGTCGCTCACGTTCTTCGTCTATGTGTTCGTCAATGCCGGCATGGTGCGGGCTCTTGCCGATCGTCGGCGTGCCGCTGCCGCTCGTGAGCGCGGGCGGCACTTCGATGGTGACCCTCATGGCCGGTTTCGGTATGCTCGCCGCCATTCACGGCCACAGGAAGTTGTTGGCGCCATGAGGACACGCCGCGTACGACGGATCGTCATCGAGGACCGTGTTGCTGCTGGCAGTGACTGCAGGCTGCGCGGCGCAAGCGGACAACGAGGAGGCGGTGGCGCAGGCGCGGCGAACGTTCGTCGACCGCATGGTGAAGGAGCACGGCTTCGATCGCGCGGCGCTCACGGACCAGCTCGAGGCTGCCGCAATCGATCAACGCATCCTCGATGCGATGTCTCGGCCCGCGGAGCGCGTCGTTCCGTGGTACGAATACCGCAATATCTTCATCACCGATAAACGCATAGCCGCCGGCGTCGATTTCTGGAAGGAGCACGCCGAAGCGTTGGAGCGAATCGCCGCGCAATACGAGGTCGCTCCGGAAATCGTCGTCGGGATCATCGGGGTCGAGACGTTTTTCGGCCAGATCACCGGCCGCTACCGCGTGATCGACGCGCTCTCGACACTGGCCTTCGCATATCCGCCGCGCGCGAAGTTCTTCTCGTCCGAGCTCGAGTCGTTTCTGCTGCTCACGCGCGAGGAGGGCGTCGACGTGTTCGAGCCTCTCGGGTCGTACGCGGGCGCCATGGGGCGCGGGCAGTTCATCCCCTCGAGCTATCGTGCGTACGCGGTGGACGCGAATGCCGACGGCAGACGCGACATTTGGAACGATTGGGACGACGTGATCGGCAGCGTCGCAAACTACTTCAAGAGGCACGGCTGGGCGGCCGGGCAACCCGTGGGCGCGCCGGCCACGCGGCCGCGAGCTGGTCCGGCCCCGAGCCCGCGAACAAGCTGGAGCTCGACGCCACGATCGGCGCGCTGTCCGAGATGGGCTACGCGTTCACGGCGGATCTGCCGGCCAATGCGCCCGCAGCCGTGTTCTCGTTCGAGGCCGAGGGCGGCGGGTCGGAGTTTTGGGTCGGCTACCACAACTTCCACGTCATCACGCGCTACAACCGCAGCCCGAAATACGCGCTCGCGGCCCATCAGCTCTCCCAAGCCATTCGCGAGCGGTATCTGGCGGCGATCGGGAGCGACGCCGAGTGATCGCCGCGCAGCACGCGCTTCACGCTCGTCTGTTGCGCGCTGCTCACGTCGATCGTCCTCGCCGGTTGCGCTGGTTCCGTGCCGCAGACGGGGCCCGCGAGCTCCGTAGGGCCGTCCGGCGTACTCACCGCCCGCCGCGCCGCGATCGCGGCAATCCGCCGTTCTACGACGTCCTCGGTAAGCGCTACTACGTGCTCGCGTCGAGCGAAGGCTATCAAGCGAAGCGGCGTCGCGTCGTGGTATGGCGGCGACTTTCACGGGCTTTCAACGTCGAGCGGCGAACGCTACGACATGCACGCGATGACGGCCGCGCACACGACACTGCCGATTCCGACCTGGGTAGAGGTCACCAATCTCGGAAACGGCAAGCGGGTGATCGTGAAGGTCAACGATCGCGGCCCGTTCGTCGACAACCGACTCATCGATTTGTCGTACGCCGCAGCGACCGCGCTCGACATGATTCGCGCGGGCACGGCGCGCGTCGAGGTGCGCGCTATCGGCGAGCCGCCGTCGCCGGCTAAGACGACCGCCGCCGCGCCCGCGTCGCCCGCGAACGTGGGCGGGTCACCGTCCCGCCCGTAGTAACTGCGGCGTCACCGAGCGAGCAGATGTTCCTGCAGGTCGGTGCTTTCTCGCAGCGTGCGAACGCAACGACGCTCGTCGATCGATTGCGCGTGAATGGTTTTGCGAACTCGTTCGTCGTCAGCGAGGACGACGGTGAGAGAACATTGCACCGCGTGAGGGTGGGGCCGCTGCGGGACGCGGCGAGTTCGACCGCGTGAGCGGTCAGTTGCGAAACCTCGGTGTAACGGATTCACACCTGGTCGTCGCTCGCTGAGGTTTTTCGCTCGTTCGGGGGAGGCCGGTTGTGATGCTGCGGTCTGGGCTGTTGCTCACAGCGCTGTTCGTAGGGGCGGTGCAAGCGCAGGAACGCAGCGTTCCTGAGCCGCCGCAAGCTCGCGTCCAAGAGCTACTATCTCGTCGACTTCTCGAGCGATCGAGTGCTTGCGCAGTCGGCGGCGGATCAGCGCGTCGAGCCCGCGAGCCTCACGAAGCTCATGACGGCGTACGCCGTATTCAAGGCGCTCGAGGACGGCCGGATCAGCCTCGACGATGAGGCACCCGTCAGCGTGAAGGCTTGGCGCACCGGCGGCACGCGGATGTTCATTGACGTGAATTCGCAGGTCCGCGTCGAAGATCTGATCCGCGGGATGCTGATTCAGTCGGGCAACGACGCGAGCGTCGCGCTCGCGGAGTTCATCTCCGGCTCCGTCGACGCGTTCGTCGATTCGATGAACGCGTACGCCGCGGCGCTCGGCATGCAGCAATACGGCTTACCGAAATCCCACGGGCTTGCCGGCGCGCAACCACTACAGCAGCGCGCGCGACATGGCGATTCTCGCGAAGGCCGTGATCGCGGAATTTCCCGACCACTACCAAATGTATGCCGAGCGTGAATTCAGCTACAACAATATCCTGCAATACAACCGCAATCGGCTGCTGTGGCGCGATCCGAGCGTCGACGGCCTGAAGACGGGGCACACGGAAGCCGCCGGCTATTGCATCGTGACGTCGGCGCTGCGCGACGGGATGCGCTTGATCGCCGTCGTCTTGGGCGCCACGACGTCCAATGCTCGCACCGCGGCGGCACAGAAGCTGCTCGACTACGGTTTCGAGCACTACGAGACCCACAAGCTGTACTCGGCCGGCCAGGAGATCAGCGTCGCGCGCGTCTGGGGCGGAGAGCCTGCGGATGCACCGCTGGGCCTAGCTCACGACCTGTTCGTGACGATTCCGCGCGGCCTGTACCAGTCCCTGACGGCGAGCATGAGCGTGCCCGCCGAGCTCGTGGCGCCCTTGCAGGCCGGCGCGGCGGTCGGCGAGGTCAACGTGCGCTTGGACGGGCAGCCGTTGTCGAACGTGCCGCTCGTAGCCCTCCTGCCGGTCGTGAAAGGCGGAGTCTGGGCGAAGCTTCGCGACGAGCTCGACGGTTGGCTCGAGTGATCGCCGTCCTGCGTAGCTAGTCAGAAACTTGGCAATTGTAGGGCTTGATCTCCGCTCCGGCCTCCAACCAAAAGTAGCCTTTCCGAACGGCAGGCTTCGTAAAAGTCGATGAATCGACTGCGGTTTGGACGTACTCCAAGCGATTGCCGTTCTCGGCAAGAGTGAAACGCTCCTCGACTCTCATTGCTGCACTCTGCGGCGTGCCGACATCGTCGTAATAGGGCCAGCTGATATTAGTGGTACGGACTATCAGCGTATCGTCTTCCCAATGACCGACAGAATGACCTAACGGAATCGCTGGAACATCGTCGATATCTGCATCTTGAGTCATGTGAATGCTCCTCACGGCATCCCATTCCTCAATTCGCAGTACGATTTTTTCGCCTTCGTCTACGAACTCTATCGGATAAGGGTTGGCCATTACACCTGGCATTCCTTGAGGTGTGCATCGCAGACCAGGGTCGTCAGTCAGAGGGTTCCAAGCTTCCCGCGCGGCAAGTGCTTCAGGTGTGAAACGAAAAGGCTCCGAAGCCCGGGGGTAGCTTTCGCCGGCATCTCGCGACCAAACTCGAAATATCCGTTTTCTGTCGGTCCGCAGTTGTAAGCGCGCTCCCCGCGTTGCTGATACGCTCGGCCAGTACTCAGTGCTCGCTCCATTATTCCGAGGTCAACCGCGATGCGATCATTGAGCACCACTTCGCGCCCATCCGCGAGATACAAAACAGCAGCGCGCATTTCCGGGCGGCCGTGACGCGACATCGCGCCGAGGACCTTAACCCGCTCGCCAGTTCTCACGGAGTCTACGTCGAAGCCTTTACGCTGTAGTGCATTGATCGAGTCCCCCTCGATCTTCCAAAGCTCTTCAACGCCATCTTCGTTCATTCCCCTGATCTCAACTATTGCGTGGGGGTTAATCCACCTCACACTTTCGACTTGGCCTTCAACCTCAGCTACGCGAGAGTAGTCATATAGCGTGCCTGAATGGTGTCCGCGAGCGTCTGGCGCGAAGGTAACCAAGCTGGCTAGGATTACGAGGAACGATGTCGTTCGACTTTGCACGGTAATCCTCCGAAAAAAAAAGTCTCATTGCTCCTCCAAGAAGCGCCGCGCCGACTCGAGATCGCATTCTGCGCCCGACGGTTCGAGGTCGGGGCCGTATTCCCACTTCGCCGTAGCGTGGATGGGCCCGGTCAGATATTCGGGATCCTCCGCCATGATCTCGTAGTCGAGATGGCGGCCGTCCGCGTCGAGCGCGAGGCGCTCGACGAGATGCTTGCCAAGGCCGGAGGGCAGGCCGAAGCCGAGGCCTTCGCGGTGCTCAGCGAAGCCGACCGTGTCGATCACCAACGCGCCGTCCTCCCAGCGGCCGATCGAATGACCCTGCGCGGACGGCTCGAGGTTGGCGGGATGCTCGGTCATGTCGAGATGCACGACGCGCTGCACGCCCATCCAGTCGAGGGTGAAGACGGCTGTCTTCTCGTCGAGGGCGATGTCGATCAAGTGGGGATAGAGCATGAGCTGCGGGGCGCCGACGGCCACGCAGTCGGCCTGCGAGCTGTTTCCTGTGAACACCGCCCTTCCCTTCTCGGTCATCGGCCAAGTCGGCGCGTCGGCGTCGAGCTCGAGGAACGCCTGCTGCGGGCGGACCCACCGGCCCGCGATGCTCGAGGCGACCGCATCGCTCGGTGGGCGCGCGCGGGCGGCGGAGACGTTCAGCGGCACGACCGAGCCGTCGGCCTTGGTCGCGTCGAGCCCCAGCACGGAGAGGCCGGGTCCGCGGCGGTGCGGCAGCGCGCGCACGGTGACCCGCTCGCCGAGCGTGAGCGAATCCCGGGTGAGGCCGAGCGGGGAGAGGACCGAGATCGAGCCGCCCTCGACCTCCTGGAGGACCGGCTCGCCCTGCTCGCCGGCCATCTCGATGATGAGAGAGATGTGCGGGTTCCTCCAACCGACCTTCGCGACGACGCCCTCGACGACAACCTCGCGGATCCGGTCGTAGTTAGCCGCGCCGTGGTGGGCGTGCGTGACGCTCAACGGGGAAAACGCGGCGACGAAAACGAAGAAAGCACTCAAGCTTCGCAGCTTTGTCATGGCTGTCTCCCCGCTTTGGGTCGTTGGCGGAAGCACAGTGGCGAAATTCCTCTAACAAAAGCGTCCCGCTTCACTCCCAATTTTGGCAGATCGGCATGACGCCGTAAAGCGGCGGCGCGCCGACCTCGCGCCTTGGCACTGTTATCCTTCTACTGTCCTCTCACAGCCGGTCGATATGTGCACGCAGTGTGTGCAGTGTGCGCTGGACGTTCAAACGTGCCGTTCGTGATTACCGACGCCCACTAGACGACTGGCGTCACTGCGATTGCGGACGCCGGAGCTCCAACGCGCTGCTGAGAAAATAGTTCCGGTGCGTTTGCACTGATCTGCTGTCGGCCCGAGTGCTTCTAAAGCGCGCGCCTTCATCATCCTCGCCGTCCTGATGCGACGGCTCAATCGCCAAAACATGGTCGGCCACCTCGGCAGCCCATTGGTAGTCAGCCGAATCGAGCGCGCGTTCGACGCCGGCGAGCAGTTGAGCCATGCCGCCGGTCAGATTAACCATGCGGCGCGCGCGCTCTTGATCGCTCAGCGGAAATGAGCTCGGTAGCATTACCCGAGAACCACCCGAGTTCACCTGCATAGATAGCCCGCACAGCCCAGGGCACGGTCCCATAAAACTCTTGCAGATAGCGGAGCCGCGGCCAAGGACTTGCTGGAAGTCGAACCTCATGTGCGATTTGGTTCGGCGTTTTCCCGGCATTTATCCCATCTACAGTCGCCTCATAAACGAATAACACTGCGTCCCGATATGCTGTCAGCCGCTCGCGCACTTCCCGCTCGCCACTCACCGGACGCGTGTGGCTCGGAACGAGATATTCCGCGTTTTCGCCGATCATCTTGGTAAGACTATCCGCCCATTCTCTGACATCGCGGTACGGCGTCCCGCGGATGGCGTACAAGTTTGGAAATGCGTGATAGTAGTTGTCGCCGGGCAAGAGGATCGCGCTTGTCCGGCAACAGTACGTAGATCTGATCACCAGTCTCGCCGGGAGCGTGTAGGAGGCGCACTTTCACGCCCAGCGATCACGGTTGAGAGCTCCTCGTCAAACGTGATCGTCGGTTGCAAGAAACTGTCCGCAGCGGAGTCGATCCGAAGCTGCGGACCTATGCCAAGGTTCGGGCGGTCCTGCGCCGGTAAGTCTGCTCCGAACTGGCGCCGACTACGAATTCCGATCGCGGCGCGCACAGGGCTATTCGCGAGTTCCTCGCTCGTGAAGCGAGCGTTCGCGTACACGGCCGGCCGGCCGCTGCCGGCGAAGACGTCCGAGCCAAGAGTGTGGTCGCGATGGTTGTGAGTGTAGATGATCGCGACCATCGGTTTCGTCGTTACACGATCAAACGCAGCTTTGACCTCTTGCGCGGCGGCATCGCTTTCCATAGTATCGACTATGATGACGCCGCTGTCGCCCTCGATGAGCACGCTGTTCGCCATTCCGTAGCCAACAGCAACATGAACTCCTTGCGTTACCTGGACTATTTCGCGACGGAATTGATCCGACTGCGCCGTGAGACGAGATTCGGCGGCCGTCTGCGCTAGTGCGGTCGGCGCAGTCGGCACGCCCAAGGCGCAGGCCAGCATGATGGCCACGAGCGAATTCCTGCGGTTAGCTTGGACAGAGATCATGGTGGCTCCACAATTGGCGCACAACGCCGCAGTTCAGCGGCCGCGCGACGACGTGTCCAGCGCGGCGCAAGTGCGTAATGAAACTGACGCGTTTGCGCCGCGCACGCGATGCCGTATCACGGTCCGCTGCAACTGCTTGTTGTGCGCGTGGCGAACAGTCGATGTATTTCTCACTCCAAGGTGCATTCGTAAGGTTCAATGACCGCGCCGGGAAGCCACTGCCAAACTGTGTAGTCCTGTGCACTGACTGGCTCTGTGAACGTTTCTGGGTCAGAGATCGTGAAACCGAACGTCAAGCGCGTTTCATCCTCAGACATTCTGAAATACTCGACGAACTCGGATCGCGTGCTTTGCGGAACAGCAACGAGACCGTTGACCTTGATGTAGGGCCAGCTAACGCGCGTGGTTCGAACAACCAAAGTGCGCTCATCCTCCCAGCTGCCTAAAGAGAGACCCAAAGGTGTTGCACTTTGATTGTCGACCGCCTGCTCGTTCATGTGTATGACGCGCGTGACATCGTCGGACTCGATTCTGAGTGTGATGGTATCGCCGTGGTCGATAAATTCGATCGGGTGTGGACCGATAAACGTAATCGCCTCTGGCATACCAGGTTTGGCGCATCGCAGGACGGGGTCATCGGCTAATGGATCAAAAGCTTCGTATGCGGCGTGAGCCGCTGGCGTCAATGGTGGGTTTCTGGTGAAAGGAGGAGGGGGAGGAGGTGGGCTTCCCGAGAGAATCGACCAGACGCGAAAGATACCCTTGCCCGTCGCGGCGGACGAGATACTCGCGCCGGTATTGAGGTCTCCGCCTCCTGTGGCCGTAGTCATCCACCTCGGCGCCATGCGCATGCGCATCACTATCTCCCTCTCGCCGTCGATTAAGAGATGCGTAAGGCCCAGGTAGTGCTCTTGGCGCGTCGAAGGCCAGCCAGCGAACTTAACTCGCAGGCCCGGCTGAACCAATTCCTCCGACACCCCAATGCGCCCGAGAGTATTTACGTCCTGCGCCTCCATATTCCAGAGCACATCTTGGCCGGTTGCATCGCGGACTCTGATACTCATGCGCACATGCGGATTGCGCCAGAAAACGCTGACGATCTCGCCTTCATACTCCTCGATAACGTTCCTGTTGAACTCGGCGACCGAGTGGTGTCCAAGGCCGGGAAGCGGAAGCAGCATTCCTAGCACAGCGACGAGGATTCCGTTTTTCATGATGGTCACTCCTCTTGCGCACTATGTTCCGGTTCAGCGGCGGCGCGCTGACCCTCGTGCCTTGCACTTTATCCATCACCGTCCGATGCAACCGGTCGTCATGCGGCTGATGAAGCGACGAAATCGTGCACACAGCATCACTGCTCAGCGCGCCACGCAACATCCGTCGTCATTGGCGCTGGCTGAGTCTTCATATGTTGTCGAAAGAAGGCGTCGACATCGCGAAACGCCTGCTCCGCAACCGCCGGTCGAGGAGTAGTGGTCGGAATGTTTCCAATGCTTCCGAACATGAAGCAGTGGGGCTCTCCACGGTACGTTTTAAGCGTGACGGTTTTGCCTGCGCGTTTGAGTTCCGGGATGAAAACGTCGTTATTGTAGCGGGCGCCGACTCCATCGCCCTGCAGGATCAGAATCGGAACGTTTATAGAGCGTACTTTTTCTTGCGTAAGCCGCTGATACTCTGCGGTGTAGAAATTCAACGGATTCTCCATTATCGGAAAGGAGTCGCGAGGCGTGAATCGTTCGCCTGCTTTAGGGCTATCCTTGTTAAAAACGCCAGTAAACATCATCGTTGCCGGCTCTTCTGCTGCAATGGCCGCCACGTCAGTTGCTCGTGCAACCTCCAATGCCAGGTCGCCGCCGTTGCTACAACCGTACGCGACGATGCTCTGAGGATCTACATACGGAAGGCCGCGCAGAGAATCGAGTGCCGCAAGTGAGTCTTCAATAGCAGCCGTGGATTGTGGATCGGTATCACGACTTCGGTATGTCGTGACGGCGATCACGTAGCCGGCCGCAAGGAATCGTGATGGGAGCGGCGCATTCAATGTGTAGTCTTCCAACGACGCGTCCGGGAGTTCCACGTTGCCTCCATGAATGATGAGAACCGCAGGGAACCGACTACCGCTAGGGGGTTTGCGCAAGTAGCCGTGGCCGCGATGTTTGTCTTTGGCGATCGGCGCGATTGCCTGAAGCGGCACCGCGCTAGCGGAGATCAGTGGGCGCGCAGTCGCGTCAGCCTGGGCCCAGGCATCGAACGGCGAAAGCACCGCTATGAGTAATGCAGCGACTCGGAGCGTTCGCAGATCGGCCATGGGCACCTCCGCCGGTCCTTTGTTGGGGCTATGGCGGCGCATGACGTCCGCGTTGAGCGACGAGATGCCGATGACTAGCTTTAGGCATTTTATCCGTCCCGCGTTCGCTCCAACGCGTTGCTAGGTGGCCTCGGCTTCAACAATCGAAGTACATGCTGGCCGTAGGAATTATCTTGTTCAGGCGAAATCCTGCTGGCTTTAGCAGTGCCTCGTACTCCGAACGTGTTCGCTCGCGTCCGCCCGTCAAAGCGAGCATGAGAATGTCGAGCATCTTCCCCGCGTGCGGTCCAGGCGACTCAGAGACGAGCGTCTCGATGATGAGGATTTTCGCGCCTCGCCGAGCGACCTCGACGAACCGACTCCAAGATCTTTGCGGCATCATCATCGGCCCAATCGTGAATCACCTCCATAAGGAGGTATGCGTCGGCGACCGGCAGTGGATCGCGGAAGAAGTCCCCAGCCGCGAGTCGCAACCTGTCCGACGCAACTGGGGCCGCGTTCGCGATCACGTGTGGCAGACTCGAAGAGAACGCCTGTGGCCGTCGGAACGTGCTCGAGGACGGCCTGTAAGAGGTGCCCGCGGCCGCCGCCGATGTCGGTGATTACGCTGAAGCTGGCGAAATTGTACGCATCTACCACGGCAGGGACCACGCTGGAAGACTTGTCCATCATCGCCTGGTTGAACAAGCTCGCCTCGTCGGGATGATCCGCAAAATAGGCCATATGACCGGCCATACCCGTTGCCGGCCCACCGGTACGCGCCGCGTGTGCGAATTCCGTCACGCCTCGCCAAATCGCGGGCATCCCGATCATCCGTGCGTAGCCTCGAAGCGATTGTGGATGGTCGGAACGTAGGAGTCGCGATGCCGGAGTATGAACATAGCCTCGCGGATCAAGAGCAAACACGCCGTTCGCGGCCAGCAAGCGCAGGATTCGGTGAAGCGCATCCGCGTTCAGGCCGGTCGCCGCAGCCAGTTCACCGATCGGCACTGCACGGTCCTGAACAGCGTCTGCTACCCCGAAGTCCGCGACGATATGCAAACAGCGCGAGACCACGTGCATGTTGGTCAAGCGCCAAACGAGTTCGGCCGGCGGCATCGTCTCCATCGTCTCCATCGTTTCAACACCGTCCGCTGCAACCGGTTGTGGTGAGGTTACATCCTCGGCTCTTCACTCGGGGGCCAACGGACGTCTTGCCGGATTCAAATCGCAAGACGCCGTTCGTGCCTCGGTCACTTCGCCACACAAACGAAATTTGCGGCATCGTCAGTACTGCCGCTGCCCTGGTATTGCGCAACTGCCGGATACGCGCACAGCGGCCGCGAACGCGGCGGCGCGCCGACCGGGCGGCTGGCCTTGAGGACCTCTGGCGCGCGCCCCGTATCCGACCAGGCGTCGAGCGCACCGATGATGTCGATGACCGAAGGACCCTCCCCACCGCTGCAGTGATTCATCCCTGGCGCGAGAAAGAGTCGAACGGCGTTTCTGCGTCTTCGCGGCGCCGAGCGTGGCTTCGATTTGCGCGACGTAGTCAATGCTGTTCTGCGCCGCGATCAGCGGATCTGTCCAACCGTGATAGAGGAGCAGCTTGCCGCCGCGCGCGACGAATGCGCCGACATCGGAATTGGTCGCATCGTGCAGTCTCGTTCGCGACGTGCGCACGCGCTCGACATCGTTGTCCCAGTCGAAAGTTCGATAGTCCCAATTGGGTTCCTGAAACACGAGAGACGTCAGGCCCGTGAGGATGAGCTTCATCGGCTCGTCACCCTGCACGAGAACGCTCCAGCCGAGCTCGCTGCCCACGGGGAGTCCGGGCATGATCGGCACGCCTGTGCGCGCGTTGAACGGCCCGCGATAGATCGCGCGCGCCGCCGCGACCTGATCCGCGTTGAGACAGCCGGTTGTGGCCCCGGCTGCGCACTGGAGGACTTGCGGATCGAACGCGCAGCTCTGCGGGTCTTCAATGACACGGTCGGTCACGCCGTCTGCCGCATCACATCGATCGAGCGCTCCCTTGTGCAGAAGCGAGAGGGCCGACGGTGGTAACTGGCTGGCCGGTGTCTTCAACATCGCAGCGCTTGCCCAGAAAGCTCCGACGCTGGTAGTACCCCAATGATGGGCGGGCGCGCCCGCGGCAATCGCGTCGTAGTCATCGGGATACTTTTGCGCTTCGGTGAGCGCCTGGCGACCACCGGCGGAGCACCCGGCGAAGAACGCTTTCGCCGGCGGCGCGCCATAGAACGCGGCGGCGACCGCCTTTCCGGCGACCGTCATCTCGTGCGTGGCTCGGTATGTGAAGTCGACGACTTTCTCCGCGTGGCCAAGCGCAAAGCTTGCGTCATCGCCCGCGCCACGATGGCCCGTATCGGATCCTGCAACGGCGTAGCCGCGCTTCAATGGCTCCGACATCGACCAATAGAAGATCTCGCCGGAAAACCCGCCGTTGCCAACTCCGATGAACTTGCCGTTCCAATTTCGCGCCGGCATCCAGACTTCGAAGCCGATATCGGAATCCGCGCTGGGTTTGATCGAGCCCGCGACGCGGCAAAACGCCGGCAGATCCGCGTATGTTGTTTCCACCGAGACCGGCCTTGGGAATCCGGGCGGCGCAACGAACGCTCCCGCCGCAACATCTTTGGCTGCGGTGATCGATGTGTGCGGGAGTTCGAGCGTCGCAAGGCTCTCGCACGACGCCGCGCTCGCTACGCACGGCACGAACGCCAGACCGGGAACAACGATGAGGGCAACTACAGCGCCTATCGGCGATCTCATCTCACTTCCTCCCTTGCGTGCGCGGCTCGCCACGCTGACCCGGTTCTGTCCCCATGCCAGTTATCGGCGTTCCTCGGCAGACGTTCCGAATGCGGGAGCCGTTCGCTTGAAGCGCGGGGCGCCGTCGGCGGTGGTGCCGTACGCACGTCACTCGAGCTCGAGGAAGCGCCCGGCGACGCCGGGGTCGCAGGTTACGCCCGAGGGCTGCATATCGGGGCGGTGGTCCCAGAGCTGCGTGAAATGGACCGGCTCCGTGAGACTCTCCGGGTCCGCGAGGGTGACATCAAACTTCAGCTGAAGCTTGTCCTCGGTGAGCGACAGGCGCTCGACGACGTGCTTGCTCCGACTTGAGGCAACACCGCCCGTCACGCCCGACCGATGTGGCGTGAATCCCACGGTGTCGACCACGAGGGTGTCGCCTTCCCAGCGGCCGATCGAATGCCCTTGCAGCGAAGGCTCGAGGCCGGCGGGGTGCTCCGACTGGTCGAGATGGATGATCCGCTCCGCGTCCATCCAGTCGACGGCAATCCTCACCCCGGCGTCGCCGACCGTGACGTCACGTACCATGGGGCGCAACATGCCCAACGGTGTAGCATCGGCTTCGCAGCGAGCCATCGAAGCACGATAGCCCTCCAAGTCGGCCGCGGAAGCCTGGCCCGCGGCGGTCAAGCGCGCCCGGACGCTGGTGACGTAGCGAACGAGCTCGGTGCGTTGCGGCAACCAGCGGCCGGCGAGGCTGGCCGCGGCGACCGTGGCGCGCGCGGCTGTGGCGCGACTGCCGCCGACGAACTCGAGACTGAACAGCTCGCCGGTCTCCGCCGTCAACTCGAAGCCGAGCACGACGCGCGCGCCGACGCGGCGGGCCGGAAACGCGCGCACGCTGACGCGGCGGCCGACCGCGAGAGCGTCGCGCGGCACTCCCATCCCCGTCAACGCGGAGGCGGAGCCGGCGTGAATCTCCTGCTCGATGGTGGCGCCGTCAGCACCGGCCGTCTCGACGGTGAAATAGACGTGGGGGTTCATCCAGCCGACCTTCGTGATCGTTCCTTCGATGACGACCTCCTTCGACTGATCGAAGGCGGACGGGCTGTGATGGGCGAGAGCTGCGATGGGGACCGCAACAGAAGCAACGGCGGCGATCAGCAGGCTATTCCGAGTCGGCATTGCGCGCTCCGGGCAAACGTCGCGAATCTGAAAATATCAGAACGCCCGCGGCGGAATAAGCGTTCTCTGAGTATATCCATCCCAGCTGCTCGCCGCGAGTCAGGGCGTGCTGCTTTGCGGCTCGCCGCGCGGCTCCTGACAATCGAACGGCAGCACTTTCTCATTCGGCCGCGGCAACCACGAGCGCTTCTGCTCGACGGGCTGTGTGAGGAGCTCCGGATCCGAGATTAGGATCGAGTAAAGCAGCGAACCAAGATCATCGAATCCCCACACGACCTCGCCGCGATCGCTGCTCGCGTAGTCGATTGCCCATGCTCCAACGTGCGGCGGTTGCGCGAATGCGCTCAGCGCAATGCCGATTGAGGCAACGGCGCAGGCAACCGTGAAACGCATCGTAACCCCCTCACTGGAGTCTCATGGTAACCCGAGCACGCCTGCGCGCCCGATCGAGACATCAGAATCTGAAAAGCACTCCGATGCCGACGCCCGAGGCGTCGATCTCGTCGCGCGTATCGAACCATTCATACTCACCACGAATGCTGACGCGTTTCAGATCGAACTGGATTCCGCCGGACAACGTGATGCCGCTGTCGCTTGCTTCGCCCTCGCCCGCGTTGCCGAAGCCCGAAACGCTCACCGAGACGTTCGCCTCGGCGTCGAAATAGCCGGCGCCGCCGAAGAGGCTCACTTTGCTGAACGGAATGATGCCGAGCGCGCGCACCGTTAGAACTTCGAGCTCGGCGTCGACATCAAGGGTCAACAGCCCGAAGAAAGGGATGGATTCGACGATGCTCTCCTCCAGGCCGCTCGTCCGCGCCCACCCGCCTTCGACGGCGAAGTTGTCGGAGAATCGATATCCGCCGAGGAAGCGGTAGGCGGTGGAGGTGTCGTGTAACGTCTCGCCGAGATCCTCGTCGACCTCTTCGTAGTCCATCGCTCCGAGCGCGAATCCTACGTAGCCGCCGCTCATGCTCTGCGCGTTTGCCGTCTGGAGCCCGAGACATAGAATCAACGCCAATGCGTGCCGCATGAACGGTCTCCAAAGGCTGTTCGAAGGCGCACCCTAGGAACTGGCGGAGAGGGTGGGGTTCCGATTCGCACTTTACAGGCCGCGAAGTGTAAGGCTGGTGGCTGCTTTGACGAACGCAACTACCTCACATTTCTAGCCCGCACGCCTGCCCGGTGTGCGTACTCAGGTAGCCGATGCCCACGACCGTTTTCGGATCACATTCGGACATTCGACTTTGCGGGACAAAGGTCCGACTTCGGCCAGAAAACGGTCACAGCAAGCGGACGTAAGAATTCCGCGAAAGCGAACGTTCAACGACGGGTTGGGCGGCGCCTGGTGGGGCGCTGATGCCTCGATGGTTTTTTTAGGAACGCTCCGTAGGGCTGGCGGGCTCGCAAGAAGGGCTCGTCGACGATGCCGATGGTGGCCGCGTCGATCATGCGTCCTCCTTGGCCAGAGGCAGCGCGACATAGAATGCGGCGCCGCGCTCGGCCCTGCGCTCCGCCCACAGCCTCCCGCCGTGCGAGGTCACCAGTGTGCGGCAGATCGAAAGGCCCATGCCCAAGCCGCCATCCTTGGTGGTGTGGAACGGCTGAAACAAGGTCTCAACGTCGTCCGGCAAACCGACTCCGCAGTCCAGCACGCCGATGCGCATCTCGTTCTGCGCGATGAAAGTCGTGAGCGTGAGGTTGCGGTCTTCCGGTGGATTCGATTCCATGGCATCGCACGCGTTCACGATCAGGTTGAGGAGGACCTGCTGGAGTTGCACGCGATCCGTCATGGCCGGGGGAAGGTCGCCGGTGGTGAGATTCGAGACGGAGACACCGCGCGCAATGAGATCGCTGCGGGTGAGGCGGAGCAGTTCTTCGAGACTCTCATTCACACTCACCGGCTGGAGCGCGACCTCGCCGCGGCGCAGCATGGTGCGCAGGCGCTCGATGATCTCTCCGGCGCGGCGGTCCGCGCTGACGATGTCCGCGAAGATGGCGCGAAGCTCGACGAGGTCGGGCGCGTCCTGCGACATGAAGCGCTGGCCCGCCTGTGCATTGATGAGGATGCTGCTGAGCGGCTGGCTCAACTCGTGCGCGAGGGAACCCGAGAGCGCGCTCAGGGTGGCCACGCGGGAAAGATGCGCCAGCTCCTCCCGCTGCAGCTGCGCCTCCGCACCAGCCTGCTTTTGGCGCGTGATGTCCATCGAGACGCCGAGTATTCGCGGAGGTGCGTCATTTACGGCGGGGCTTGGGCGGCCGCGCGCGGCGATCCATCGCACCGAGCCATCGGGCAGGATGATGCGATACTCCGCCTCATAAGAACCGCCAGTCTCCAGCGCGTGCTGGATCGCCGTCGCACGCACGGCGCTATCGTCGGGATGGACGCGTCCGGCCAGGTTGGCAGTGAAATGAAGGGGTTCGCCCGGCTCGAAGCCGAAGAACTTCCGTCCTTCGTCCGTCATCCAGACCCTGTCGTTCGCCACGTCCCAATCCCACAGCGCCAATTGCGCGCTCTCCACCGCCAGGCTCATGCGCTCCTCGCTGACGCGCAACGCCTCCTTCGACCGTCTTTCGTCATCGATAGCGACCGCGAGCAACATCAGTGGAGTGGCCGCCATCAGGAGGAACAACTGCAGGGCCAGTGCGTTTTCCGAGGGGGTTTGCGTCAGGAACGGCCCGCGTCCCTGCATCGTTCCCCAGATCGCCAGGATCGTGATGACCAGCATGGAGGCGCTCATGCCTCCAAGCCCAAAGCGGAGGGCCGCCCAGATGAGCAGGGGAACGGGTGCATAGAGGAGCGCGGGCGAAGTGTCCGGTCCCGCAGGCAACCGATCGAAGGCGAGCGTATCCGACCGCGAGAATGCCCACGGCAAGGAAGCATGCTTCCAGAATGCGCCTGGGTGCGGCTTTGAACCCTTTTGTGAATAGCTGGTGGACGCCAATCAGGATGACCGGCACCAGCACGATCGCTGTCACTCCATTCGAGATGCTGAGGTTGCGCCATTCGACCCAGTAGTGAGTTCCAAAGTGATTGGAGACGGTGAAGGCGGCGCCCCAGAAGGCCGTCCCAAACAGGAACGATGATCACCGCGATCAGGACAAAGATGATGGCTTCACGAAGGCTGATGAGATGGAACGGCGACTTGATGAACATGCGAATCCCGGCGGCCGTCAAAACATTCTTCACGGCATCGAAAGCCTCGCAGTGCAGTGCATAGAGAGGCGGCCAATGCTCCTGCTGCGTGGCGAAGTAGTGACTGCAAGCGGCGGCCAGCGTGTAGGCCCACCAGTGCCGGGTGGGGACGAGCAGCAGAATGGAAACGAGGACCGCGTGCGGAGGAAAGAAAAGGGATACCTTGCTGTCGGGAAAACATCAGCACCCAGGCGGTTCGCGTCGCCAGGTAATAGCAAGCAGCACTGGCCAGAATCCAGAATACCGTGCGGAGAGAGAACCCAGGTTGCTCATCAGGCCGGGTGCCAGCGTGGAATTCCAGTTCGCCATTCGCTTTTGCTTGCCGCATTGCCTCCATCATTCGAGCCATTCGATCTGCTCCAAGTTGCGCGAGACTGCGTAACGGCGAATCAGGGAGACAAGCGACGGGAGGACGTCATTCGATCTACTCGTCGCTACTATGGCGAGTTCGGTTGTTACTGCACGCGCTTGAATATCCATGCGCCCGAAACCTGCACCTCGCGGACCTCAGTCGCCATCCCGTCGCCCTCGCGAGTGAAAACGTACGGCTGGCCCCACTGGCAGGTGCTGCATACGAACGTGGTCTCGGACTGCGCAACCAGCTGGGATTTTTCACCGCCATTCCTTCGCAAGAACAGCGCGCCGTCTTCGAGAGTGACTTCGACCGTGGTCGGGTTATCGAGCCAAATGCCCTGATACGTACCAACGTATTTGGCGAGGATCTCCGGAGCGACTTCGACTGCAGTTGCCTGAGCGTCTGCGGTCTTGTCGCCGACCCAATGTTTCGTGCCTCCCTCGGAGGCCTCGTTGCATACGAGCTCGAGCATCTCGTCGTCCGCCGCGTATTCCAGTGCGACGACTACACGCAGCGGTGAGTCGAACGTGCCGGGATCCTCGTACGTGACCTCCACCTGCATGTGCCCGAAGTCCAGGCGACGGTAACGCTCCGTGATGCGTAGGCGCTCCGTGTGCGATAACCCTTCGGGGTGCAGCCAGGTCTTGTCGTTGTAGCCGTTGCTCTCGACTACGAGCGTATCGCCGTCCCAACGGCCGACGGAGTAGCCCTGCCAGATTGGCAGCGGATCCGGCTCGAGCGCTCGGCCGTCCGTGAAGATCTGACGATAGGTCGGGTCCCGGTTGAGGATCGCGATCACGGTCGGACTCTGCACGATCCTTCGCAAGCTACCCCCACCGCCACCCGCACCCGCGATGTAGCTCGGCCCCTGCGGCAGGCACTGCATGTGAGGGCCATCTCGGTAGTAGTTACTCTCGTGCTCGGCCATCGCAGTGCGCGCCCACGCCTGGACCTTGGTCTCGTCGCGCAGGTCGCCGCGCACCCCGGCGCAGCGCCACAAACCGGTCAGTTCGGGACGACCGTCAGCGGTGCGCGGCGCGGGCGCGGAGAGATCCGGCTTGCCGTCGGCCGTGCGCGGGATACCCGGTGTAGCGAGTGTCAGCCACTGTGCCGCCAATGGTGTGGCTGACGCCAACAAAACCAACGTCGCGAGTAGCCGTTTCATGCTGCCTGCCGAAGGTTGGTGCTAGGATTGACGCCATCGTAGCCGATCTCTAACGCCGGTCACTATCGACAGCCGGTTAGATTCGCGAGGAGCCCGGTCATGAAATCTGTGTTCTTGGTTTTCGTTGGCGCGGCGTGGCTTCTCGCGGCCGCACCTGCTGCGTCACACCACGCGTTTGCCGCCGAGTTCGACATCAACCGGCCCGTCAAGTTGACGGGCACCGTCACTAAAATCGAATGGACGAATCCGCACGCGTGGGTCTTCATCGACGCCAAAGACGACAACGGTAACGTCCAGAACTGGGCGATCGAGCTCGTCGGTATAAACGATTTGCTCCGGCTCGGCTGGGGACGCGACAAAGTGAAAGCGGGCGACGTCATCAACGTTGACGGATTCGGCGCGAGAAACGGCACCAATACCGCAAACGCGGCCTCGGTCACTTTGGCAAGCACGGGCGAGCTGCTTTGGGCCAGCGTCCCCAGGGATGGAAGATAACTACCGGGTTGGGTCGGGCGCGGCCGGTTCGCCTTAGTTCTATGCCGCTTCCAGAATGAGCGGCCGTTTGGGAATGCACTCGAGTCGCTCGCCGCGGGCGCGCTGATTAGCCAAAACAAAACGACTCGCGGGCACGCCGAGCTTTGGGGCCTTCTTGCGCGGCGGCGGACGCGGCGCACGCGCACGCGACGGCTGCCAAGTACTCTCAAAGGCCGTGTCAGAGCCCGATGTATGGCCATCATACGGCGTGGATGTTATCGTCGATGCCAACCGGAACCGGAGGCGGGCTTATGTATCCAGTCGGCATTTCGCATCCGCCCCGCGAGCGCACGGTGGACTGGAAAATCTGCATGGTCATGTTCGCCGGGGGTTGGTTTGCACTCACGGTCACATCCGCTGTCTCCGCGCAGGAAGCTGTAGACCAGAACAAAGCCGTCGCGGAAGCGGACCAGCACAGCGCCGCCGCGGAAGCGCACCAGCACGAAGCCGCCGCGGAAGCGGCGGAGTCGGACGCAGCCGAAACCGGCGCCAGCGAGCGCGAGCGCAGGCAATCAACCGATGCCGAGGAGCTCGCCGCGATCGAAAGGAACGCGCGGATCGTCACAATCAAACCCGAGTCGCCGCAGGTTCAGCAAGTCTGCCGCAAGATTAGCGTCACCGGCACACGATTTACGCGACGAGAGTGCAGGACCGTCGAGCAGTGGGCAGAAGGGGACGCCCAGCGATCCGCAGACGGGCGGCGCCTCGTGCGCGACATTCAGAGCCAGTCGTCCGCCATAGAGTCCCCAGGGCCCGGGACGGATAGCCCGAACAGCCGTGACTCCGGGCTTCCGAACCCGGCCGGCCTCTGATCGGCCATCCGTCTGAGCCCCGCGCCCGGCCGACGGCTGGGTTGAGTGCAAAGCAGACGCCCGCGTTACGGAACTGTAGATTCCAACGCGCTTGCCGTCCTCCTAGGTCA
>CAVUTF010000003.1:0-63049 GCA_963744305.1 uncultured Gammaproteobacteria bacterium | reverse complement strand
TATGCCGGTCGTGGCAGTTCTGCTTGCCGTGTTGTTCGACTTTCAACCGACAGTGGAGAGAGTCTTGATCTTTCTGGCGATGTCCATTGTGCCCCTCTGCTGCCGCAGAGGAAACCAAATCCGGTGCCGACGAACAAAATGCGCTCGCGCTGATGGCCATTCTCGCGTTGCTGGCCATCGCTGTCATACCGCTCGAAATCCTGATCCTTCAAAGTGTCGTCGGACGGCCCTTGGAGATGGCATCGGGTGCTGTGGTGCGCGTCGTCCTCATCTCCACGCTGCTGCCGCTGGCAGCCGGCATGTTGGTGCGTTCGTTCATGCCCGGACTGGCTGCCTGGATCGAAAAGCCGCTCGCTTTGATCCCAATGGTGCTGTTACCGTTGGCCATCGTCGTACTGCTCGTCGCCACCGGGCCCGCCATCTTGGCGCTCATCGGAGACGGCACCGTCATCATCGCCATCGTCCTCTTTCTGGCGGTGGGATTCGCTGTCGGCCACGTGCTGGGCAGGCCCAATCCCAATCACTCAGTGGTGCTCGGACTGTCAACCGCCTGCCGGCATCCAGCTATCGCGTTGACAATCGCAGCCGCGAACTTCCCGGAGGAGCGCTTCGAGGCAGTCATCCTGCTCTACCTGATACTTGGCGCAATCGCAGCCGTGCCCTACCTCGCGTGGCACCGACGGCGACGAGGACCGGCCGACATCAACGCCGCATTGCGAAGGACTCCGTTAGCGACAACTGCCGGGTGGCCGCGGACGATCCCACAAGTAGCCACAAGCGCCAACCGAGCAAATGGCCGCCTAAGGCGATCGGCCTAAGTTGCGCAGCTGCCTGAAGACGCTCAACGCGCTGCGGTCCGGTACGGCGCGAGGAACGGCGCCAACGCGGCCAGTAGCTTCTCGGGCGCCTCCTCGGCGACCCAGTGGCCGCTGCCCGGAATGATGGCGGTTTGCACGTCGTCCGCGACGAGCTTCATCGTTTTCGCGGTCCTTCACCGAGCCTTTCTCGCCACCGACCGCAAGGACGGGAAGCGTCAGCCGCCTCTTGCGCCCCTGGTTCTGCGCGATGTCGGCGTCGATTGCACGGTACGAGCCGAAGCTGCCACGCAGTGCGTCGGGGCTCGAAGCGAGGCGGTCGACATAGTACTTCACGATCTCGTCGGGTAGCGGCGTCGCGGCCGAGGTGGCGTACTCCGCGCCGAAGTAGATGTCTTCGCGTCCCCTGAACAGCGCCTCATTCACTTCGGGTCCGAGCCGGTTGAAGGCGATGTGCCACAGCCGCTTGTTGAGTGGTCCGGGACGAGCAGCGGCGGCGAGGGTGTCACGCCTGACGATCGGCCTTCGCCGACGACGAGACGTTCGAG
Organism: uncultured Gammaproteobacteria bacterium; assembly: GCA_963744305.1. Lineage (GTDB taxonomy): Bacteria > Pseudomonadota > Gammaproteobacteria > Steroidobacterales > Rariloculaceae > FEN-1219. The sequence goes on along the minus strand of CAVUTF010000003.1, from coordinate 61,686 downwards.
CCGTTCCGGGTTGTCCGCTGCCAGGGCGTAGGCGATCGGCATGCCAGTGTCGAAGCCGATCATGGCGAACCGCTTGTGCCCGAGCGCGTCCATCAACGCGACCATGATCCTTGGCTTGGCCCGCCCGCGTCGTATCCGCTCTCGGGTTTGTCCGAGAGCCCGATCCCGCGCTGTCGACCGCGATGACCTCGAAGTCGCGAGCCAGCGCCGGCATCGACTAGGCGCCACTGGTACCACGTCTGGGGCCAGCCATGGACGAACAGCAGCGGCGGGCCCTTGCCGCCGATCACCGCGTGCAGCCGCAGCCTCACCGATGTCGACGTATCGGCTCGTGAAAGTGTCGGTGAATGCCTTGCGGGAGGTGCTAGGCGCTCCCGAAGCGGAGCCGGGTCCCTCAGGAGTTGGTACGGCTCTCGTTCGCAACCCCTGATATCAGACTGGCGGCGCTTGCAAGCGCAGCGGCTGCCAGAACGTCACGCCGAGTCGGTGCGGGAAGCGTTGCCTGATATTCCTGCATTTAGCGTGTATGAAACTCCTCGCGATCGTCGCACCACCAAGATGGCGAAGGGATTAGACGAAGGTGTTGCTATGTTCATCGCTGCGCGTACTCCGAGAACACGTAGTCCTTGCCCTTCACTATCGTGTGGCACGCGGAGCCACACTTGGCGTCGTTCCCCGCGGCGGCAGATGAGCCACCGTGCCGGGCCTGTACGTGCCGGACGCGGCGTCATGCACGAACACGGCATATCCCCATCCGCCGCTGTCCGCGAACCGCTTGGCATCCTTCACCATGAAGTCGAGGTCATAGACGGTCCCCGGCACCTTGATGTCATAGGGGGCGTTGGGACTCTTTTTCGGTCGCCACTCGACCTTCGCCATCTTGGAGCCGTCGGGGAAGGGCTGGCCGTTGCCGGGAACGCCGGCGCGAAAGGCGTCCATCACCACGGGATTGCCGACGATCACCTTGATCAGGTCCTGGGTGTGGTCAATCGCGAGACCGCCCAGTCCTCGTATCCCCTGAACTCCGAGAACGCGAGCCCGCCCGGCACTTTCAAGCTGTACTTGTCCTGCGCGGAAACAGCTGCGCCACCCAAGACCGCGAGGGCCACCGTAGCAGTCGCAATCGTCAGCATCGTTTTGCTCTTCATCGTCAGCATATCCTCGTCAAGCTTGTGATTTTTTTAATTTACCAGTCGGTTCATGACCAAAAATGCCAAACCCGTGTCGGCATTAGTCACATGCACGCTAGGACTATTCGTCGATGACCACTAGCTGGCAGAATGTGGATTCACTGTGCAAGGCGTGCGGACAATGTGGTCCGTAGATTCAATCGCCGTCTTCGTGAAGGTGGTGGAGGCCGGTAGCTTCTCAACGGCCGCGAAACGCCTCGGCATACCCAAGACAACGGTCAGTGCCAAAGTAGCAGGACTGAAAGACGCCTCGGTGTCCGGCTGCTCCAGCGCACGACACGCAAACTGCGCATGACCGAAGCCGGCGAGAGATACTTCCAGCATTGTGCTATCGCGACTCGCGAAGTCGAACTCGGCGAAGCGGCTCTCCAGTCAGCGAAGGAGAAACCGTCCGGTGTGCTTAGGGTCACCGCGCCGGTGGATTTCGGACGGGTTGTTCTGCCGCGCATCGTTCAAGCCTATGCGGCGAAGTATCCGGATGTGTCGGTCGAACTCATCGTTACGAACAGGATCATTGATGTGGTGGAGGAAGGCATCGACCTTGCGATTCGGTGGGCTGGCTCACTCAAGGACTCGTCGCTCATCGCTCGACGCTTCATCGAGACGCGCTCGAACCTATGGGCGTCGCCCAAGTATATGAAGGAGTTTGGCAAGCCCACCCATCCGCGCGACCTGGCGAATGCTGCGTTTGTGGCCCATCCTGTTCTGAAGACAGTGATACTCACGAATGGGAAGTCGGACTTCGAGCTTCAGCTGAGCGGACGCGTCACGCCGATGACTTGGAAGTCATCACGGCGCTGATCGTGCTGGGGGAGGGCATCGCGTGGTTGCCGGACTTCCTGGTCGAGGATGCGGTGGAAGCCGGGAAGCTCGTGCGCGTGCTGTCGCATTGGCGGCCGAAGAAGGAGCAGCTGTGGACGTACTACTTCGTCTATGCGGGTCGCCGATACGCACTGCCGAAGGTGGAGGGATTTATCCAGACGGCATTAGAACTGGTTTAGCAGTCGGTGCAGTGTTCCAACGTCAACTAGGCGATGCGACGGGCAAGCTCTGGATTCAGCGATCTCGACGGTGATATCCCTTTCTAAAAGGTGACGTCTGCGGATTGGGGCCGATTTATTGGCTATATCCAGCACGAACGCCGGTTTGGTGTTGGCGAGGCGTAATCAGGACCATCTGCTGGAAGTTCGCACGAAGTGACTTTGGTCCCAAAAGCCAAGCGTGTGGGCCACCTCGGTGCTGCTGTGCCCTGCGCGCAGCATCTGCTTCGCCCTACCAACCCGGATGCAAACTTGGTACTCGTGCGGTGTAACACCCATCGCTCGCTTGAAAGCGCGTAATGCGTGGAATTTGCTGATATTCGCATGAGAAGCGAGCATGTCGAGGCTTAGCTTCTGCGCATAAGCGTCTTCTATGAGGTTACGCATGCGTCGCACAGCGCGGTGGGCAACAACCTCGCGGATCGCACGGCCGTTCCGCGCATAGTCGCCTAGGATCAAGTCCAGAAGGCCTGTGAACGCCTCCTGTTGCTCTAGCGTTTCTTGCGCACGCTCGACCACTGCGAGTGCTTGCAGCACCTCATCATAAACCTGGTGATCTTCGACTACTTGTCGAACAAACCAGGGCGGGATGGTTGGCCGCGTTCCTCGGTGGCTTGCCGGATAACTTCCGGCTCAATGAACCAAGACTGGAACTTGACATTGCCGTAGGCGGACGAAGGGATGATTCTCCTTCTCTGACTAGAAAGACGTATCTGCGCGCATGTTCATGCTGAGCGCCGCGATAGTGACAGCGTACGGCCCATCGCCAGTGCAGATCCCATATTGCGTGAAATAGCCTCCGCCGCTCACACCACGAGTATGTCGGCCGCGATGGATCTCGACGCCAGGAAGTTCGTCCGGTCGCTGGATTGTTAGATACGACTCAATGCGTAGTGCGCCTGTCAGGATTTCGCAAATACAGCACGATGTTACGCGGCAGACTTTGCTCCCGCTAGACGCCGGTCAGCTCCTCCCGCTATCCGAAGAATTGCTGCCGAATCGCTCTTGCGAAATGCCTCATCTCCAGCTGGAGCCGCGCAGCATAGGTCGCTTTCCATCGGCACCGGCCACGTAACGAAGCTGGTCCTTTCCGTCTGTCGCGGCCTCGTACACAACTTCGGCGATCTGCTCGGGCGTCGAGTACGTCTCCATCTGCTTGGGGTCAGTGATCGCGCCATGACCTTGTCCACCAGCGTGTCATAGTCCGGGTGTCGGCCCATATCGAACGAACGCGTGAAAAAGTCGGTCTTCATTCCGCCTGGCTCCACGATCTTCATCCCGATGCCGAGCTGGTTCAATTCGAACGCCATGCTTTCGCTCCAGCCCTCCAGCGCCCATTTCGTGGCGTGGTACATGGAGTTGAAGGGCACCGTGATCAGGCCGCCGATTGAGGTCGTGTTGATGAAGAGCCCGGCCCTCTTTCCCGGAAATGGGGAACGAAGGCCTTTGTGATGCGGATCGGGCCCATCAGGTTGGTGTTGACCATGCGAACCATCTGCTCATCCGTCATGCCTTCCAGCGGCCCCGCCATGCCATAGCCGGCGTTGTTGAAGACCACGTCCACGCCGCCCAGGCCATCGCTTTTGCGGCCGCCTCTTCGATCTGTTGCCGGTCCGTGATGTCCAGCGGGAACAGGACGATCCCGGGGAGCTTCGCGAGCTCCGCTTCCTTTTCGGGTTTCGCATGTGGCGATCACGCGTCCACCCCCTGAAGCGAACAGCTTGGCCGCGGCCCGTCCGAGGCCCGACGAGCTGCCGGTGATGAAAATGGTCCTTGGTCTGTGCTCATAGTGTCATCCCCCCGTCGACCGGGAGAACGGCACCTGTTACGTAGGACGCCGCGTCCGAGCACAACCATGCCGCCGCGGCAGCGACCTCCTCGGCTTTCGCGATGCGCCCCATCGGCGTCTGTTTCTCGTAGTCGTCACGGGAATGGGGTGCTGTTGACCACGTTGCGAACAGCGGCGTCTCGATCGAACCCGGCGCGATCGCATTCACGCGGACGCCCTGGCGCGAACTCCCTTGCCGCCACCTTGGTGACGCCGACGACGCCCCACTTGCTTGGCGGAATAGCAGGATAGCCTTCGAACACCTGCAGCGCCGCGACCGAGTCATGTTGACGATCGCTCCGCCGCGACCGCCCTTCACGATGGCGGGGATCTGGTACTTCATGCCGAGCCAGGTGCCGGTGAGGTTCACGTCGAGGACGCGCCGCCACGTCTCGAACGTACATTCCACTGTGTTGCCGGTCCACGGCGAGATGCCGGCGTTGTTCACGGCGAAGTCGAGCCGCCCGAATTCCTTGAAGGCGGTCGCTACCGCCTGCTCGGCGACGCTTCTCGTTCGAGACATCACCGACGACAACCGCCGCCGTGCCGCCGGTCTCGATGAGCCCGAGCGTTTCCATCAGCGGCTCCTCGCTCTGGCCGCTCAGCACGACCTTGGCTCCCGAGCTGCCGAGAACGCAATTGCAGTGGCCTGCCGATGCCTTTTCCAGCTCCGGTTACGATGCCGACACGATCGGAGAATGCACGTGGTTGCATATACGAATGGCCTGGCGCTACGCGGTTTTGACGCGATCAACGCTAGCACCGCCTGGCTGGCGGACTCTTGTAAAAGATTGCTCAATCGGACCGCGTGTGGTGCCTCGGTCGTTCTGAGGCGCGCGCGGTGGCAAGAAGCGACGCCGGATAGATCCGCTTGAGGTCCGGCGTCAATGACGTCCAACTCGCCGCGAGTTCATCAAGAAGGCTTCGCGGCGAATCAAGATTTCCAACAGCGCGAGCGCCGGCTTCAGCGCCGAAGTGTCTAAATCAACCGTATCGTCCATGTGCGGCGGACGAACTCGGAGGCTCAGTGATCCCGAACATTCAGAAAGTCGGCCCGTTATCGCGACACGTTCGTTGGCCGGGATTATCGTGCCTGATATGTTGCCTGTTTTGCAGGCCATAACTATGCACGGCGAGTATCCGAGCCGTTTCTTCAATCACGTTATGCGATCCTGGCTTTTCGCGGCAGCGCTGGCCGAGACCGACAAGACTCCACACGATGCGGAGGTCTTAGCCGTCGCTGCAGTTCTCCATGACTTAGGGTTGGCGAAGGCCTTACAGGGGCCCCTGCGATTCGAAGTCGAGGGAGCAAATGCGGCGCGGACTTCGCGCTCGAGTTTGGGCTCGGCGATGAGCGATCTCAGTTGGTGTGGGACGGAGTCGCCCTGAATTCGACCCCATCGATAGCCTTGTACAAGCAGCCCGAAGTTGCGTTGTGCACCGCCAGCACGTAATCGACTGGTCGGGACAAGGCGCCGAACGACTTAGAGGATCAGGTGGCCGCTATTCTCGAGGCATTCCCCCGCCTCGAGATGAAACAGAGGTTCACGAACGCGGTGTGCGGGATCGTTACGACTCGTCCCGACACGACCTATGACAACTTCGCGCGTGATTTCGGGGAGCGCTTCGTGCCGGGATACAAGGCCCCGTCCACGGTGGACTATCTGCTGAAGGCGCCGTTCAGCGAATAGCGACACCGCACCGTGGCTCGGTTGCACAGCGCAACGCCTGGAACAGCTGCCTCGATCGCAACGAACCCATCGTCGATCGAGTAGATCTCCGTCTCGAGCACTCCGCCGATCTTGGTTTGCATGAACGTTCACTCGATGAATCAATAACAATAGGACTCGCGCAGCAGCGCCATGGTGTCGGATCCGCACATCCGGTGGCCGGCAAGCCGTGATCGGTCTGGAACTTCTTGAGCGCGATCAGTGTCTCGTGCCATGGCTGCAGTTTCGTTAGGCCCGTCGTAGTACCCGAGGTCGCGAAGCCTCGACTGAAGCTCCGGCGGGCCCACCTTACCGTGGCGAGAATGAGCACGGCTTCTGTCTCGAAGAGCTCGATTCGCATGATTCGTCACTCCCCTCGTCCGTGCGCGCGCCGCGAGCGGCGCAACGCGAGCTCGGCGCCAGGCTCGCGGGGTCTCGCCGACGACCCTGCGAAACAGCCGGCTGAAGTGCGCCTGGTCGGCGAGCCCGCAGTCGAGCGCGATCTGGCTGAGAGGCGTGTCCGTCGACAGCATCAGTCCCTGCGCGCGCTCCATGCGCCGGCGCGTGACGTACTCGAGCGGCGAGCATCCGAAACTGTTGCGGAACGCGCGACTGAAATGCGCCGGGCTCAGGCGCACGAGCGTCGCGAGCTCGCTGCTTCTGATCGGCATGGTCGAGATTCGACTCGATGTGCGCCGTCACCTTGCGGATCTGCCATGGCGCCAAGCCGCCCTTCAGCTCCTGCGTTTCGGCGTTCGGCGGCGCGTCCGACCGTTTGCAGCAGGATCTCAGCCGCGCGGCTCAGCGAGTCCTCCGCGGAATCGCGCTCGTCGTTGAGCGTGCTGCTCAGCGCCGTGAACAGCTCCGCCACCAACGATCGCAGCTGCTGCACGGAGAGAATCCGGCCGACGCGAGAACGGCCTCGACGTTGCCCTGATCCATCTCACCTACTCCCTAAATTGGCGAGCACCGGCCCCGGAACGGCCGCTCCGTCGCTTCGAACGGCCGTTCCGGACAGGTCGAGCTCAGCTTCGAAGGAACGCCAAAAGATCCGCGTTGATCCGATCTTGGTGCGTGGCCGTCATGCCGTGCGGAGCCCCGGGGTAATAGATGGCCTTCGCGCCCTCGATGAGCCTCGCGGACTTCCGCGCGGAGTCGTGCACCGGCACGATCTGATCGTCCTCGCCGTGCATCACCAGGGTCGGCACGTTGATCTTCCGCAGATCCTCGGTGAAATCCGTCTCGGAGAACGCCTTGATGCAGTCGTAAGCATTCTTGAGGCCGGCCTGCATGCTCCAGAGCCAAAACTGATCGAGCATGCCCTGCGAGACCTTCGAGCGCCGGGCCGGTTGGCGCCGTAGAACTGGATCGCGAAGCTCCTTCCAGAACTGCGCGCGATCGGCGGCGAGCGCCCGCGCGCAACCCGTCGAAGACTTCCAGCGGCAGGCCTTCGGGATTCGCGTCGGTCTTCAGCATGAGCGGCGGCACCGCCGCGATCAGCACCAGCCTTGGCGACGCGCTCCGTCCCGTGCCGCCCGACGTAGCGCACCACCTCGCCGCCGCCGGTGGAGTGACCCACGAGCGTGACGTCGCGCAGGTCGAGCGTTTCGATGACGGCGGCCAGATCGTCGGCATAACTGTCCATGTCGTTGCCCGACGACGCCTGGCCCGATCGGCCGTGACCGCGCCGATCGTGCGCGACCACGCGGAAGCCCTGCTGCGCGAGGAACAGCATTTGGCCGTCCCACGCATCGGCGTTCAGCGGCCAGCCGTGCGAGAAGGTGACGACGGGGCCTCTGCCCCAATCCTTGTAGTAGATCTGCGTTCCGTCTTTGGCGGTAATCGTGTTCATTGCTCGAGTCTCCTTTCGGTCGGAAGAGTCTTCGGGTCGAGGTCACTCTCGCGCCGCGGCACCGCGCAGCGCCAAGTTCAGCGGCGTTAAGCCGTGTTAAGCGTTGTTGCGTCCGACTGTTACCGTTCTGAAACAGTGCGGCATCGAGTTGGTGCACGTGGTGCACGGACGAAAGACCCATTTTTCTTACGGTGCGGAGAGGGCTATCCTCCGTCCTCTCCTCGACAACGGAATGGAGCAGTGGCCGTGACCGAAGGAACGACGCGCGGCCCCGCAACCGCCCCTCAGAGCGACGTCGCGTCCTTCGGCTCGTTTCAGCTCTTCCCGTCCGCGCGCGCAATCGAGAAAGCCGGCGTTCCGCTCGCGCTCGGCAATCGCGCGCTCGACATTCTGATGGTGCTCGTCGAACGCGCGGGCGAAGTCGTGAGCCACAAGGAATTGATGTCGCGCGCGTGGCGCGGGCTCGTCGTCGACCCGAGCAACCTGCGAGTGCACGTCTCGGGCCTGCGCAAAGCGCTCGGCGACGTCGAAGACACGCCGCGCTACATCGCCAACGTTGCGGGCCAAGGCTACTGTTTCGTCGCGCCCGTCACGCGCGGCGCAGCGGCGAGCGCGCCGGCGCGAGCGCCGGAGTACCCGTGCGGCGCGGCGCGACGCACGGCTCGCTCTTGCCGCCGAAGCTCGCGCGAATGGTGGGCCGCGACGACGCCGTGCGCACCATCGCGGCCGACCTCATCGCCGATCGATTCGTGAGCATCATCGGCCCCGGCGGCATGGGCAAAACCACCGTCGCCGTCGCCGTCGCGCACGCGATGCTCGAAGAGTTCGCTGACGCGGTGTGCTTCGTCGACGCTCGGCATGGTGACCGATCCGAAGCTCGTTGCCGCGACCATCGCATCGACGCTCGGCCTCACGATCCAGACCGACGACGCGCTGGCGACGCTGATGGAGTGCCTCCGGACCCTTAGGATCCTGCTCGTGCTCGACAATTGCGAGCACGTCATCGACGCGTCGGCGACACTCGCCGAGCTGATCTTCAAGGCGGCTCCAGGCGTCCACATTCTCGCAACGAGCCGCGAGGCGCTGCGCGTGGAAGGCGAGCACGTCTATTGGCTGCCGCCGCTCGCAAGCCCGGCGCCCAACTCCAGCTTGAAAGCCGCCGACGTGCTCGAGTTCCCCGCGGTGAAGCTCTTCATGGAGCGTGCCGCGGCGAGCGGCAAGCGGCTGGACTTGAGCGACGCCGACGCCGACGCAGCCGTCATCGCCGGAATCTGCGGCAGACTCGATGGGATCGCGCTCGCGATCGAGCTCGCGGCGGGACGCGTTGCGACACACGGCATCCGCGGAACCGCGGACCTCCTCGAGAAGGGCCTCGGGCTGCATTGGCAGGGGCGCCGCACTGCGCACCCGCGTCATCAGACGCTGCAAGCGTTGCTCGACTGGAGCTACGGCTATTTGAGCGAATCCGAGCAAGTCGTGCTCCGCAGGCTGTCGGTGCTCGTCGGCGCTTTCACGATCGACGCCGCGCAGGCGATTGCGTGCGATGAAGCGTCTGGACGAAGAGCAAGTCGTCGACGCGCTCGATCATCTCGTCGCGAAGTCGCTCGTATCGTCTACAGGCGCAGACGGCAGTGTCACGCGCTATCGACTTCTCGAGACGACCCGCGTCTACGCGGTGAAGAAGCTCGAGGAGAGCGGCGAGCGCCAGGCGATCGCTCGCCGCCACGCAACGCACTTCGCGCGCGTTCTGGATTCCGTGTGCGGCGGACGCATCGACTTTCCGCACGACGACCGGCCGCCGTCACTCAACGACTACTTGGGAAACGTGCGCGCAGCGCTCGCGTGGTGCTTCGCGGGCACCGAGCCCGCGTCTGCCGTAGCGTGTGGACCCCGACAGAGCGCGCCTCTGCATCGATCTCGCCGCGGCCTCGATTCCGCTGCTCCTCGAGCTCTCGCTGCTCAACGAATGCTACCAGTGGAGCGTGAAGGCATTGGCGCTGCTCGACGACACGACGCGCGGCAGCCGCCGACGAGATGGTGCTCCAGGAAGCCCGAGCGATATCCGCGATGTGGACGCGAGGCAACGGCGACGACGTTCGCGCAGCGATCGCACGAGGCCTCGAAATCGCACGAAAGCGCGCCGAGCCGCCGAGTATCCTGCGGCTACTGGTCGGCCTGCACATGTTCCTGTTCCGCATCGGCGACTTCCGCAGCTCGCGCTCCGTTGCAGAAGAGCTCGCTACGGTGGCGCCGAGCCACGCCGACGAGTCTTACGTGATCATCGCGGACTGGCTGCGAGGCTCGTCAGAGCACTTCATCGGCAATCAGAGCGCCGCCCGGCGACACTTTGAAGCCGGGTTCTCGCATGCCGGCCCCCGCAACGTGGAGCTCTTCGGTCTCGACTGTCGCGTTCGAGCGCTCGTCCCGTTTGCGCGGGTGTTGTGGCTCACCGGCTCACCCGATCGAGCCACGGAGACTGCGCGGCAAGCAATCGGCGAAGCGGCGCGCCTGAGCAAACCGCTCAATGTGTGCTTCTCGCTGCTGTACACGGCCCCGGTATTCCTTTGGTGCGGCGACTATACGTCCGCGAATGACGTCCTCGAGCAGCTCACTGCGCACCCGAACTGGCGCGCCCTGCCCTCGCTCCATGCCACGGCGCTCGCGTTGCAGGGCGAGCTGCTGCTGCGCCGCGGCGAGCTCGAACAGGGCATCGCATTGTTGACACCAGCTCTGCAAGCCACGCGATCCGCCCGGCAAAACATCCTGCGCGCTCGCGCCGCCTGCGCGCTGGCCGAAGCGTTGGCCGCCGTCGGCCGGCTGGACCAAGCACGTTCCGTCGTCGACGAAGCGATGGCCGAGATTCCCGCCGGCGAAGAGCCGTTGAACCTTCCCGAGCTGCTGCGCATCAAGTCGTCCATCCTTCTCGCGATGCCGAAGCCGGACGAAGCGCGAAGCCGAGACTTGCCTCATGTGGTCGCTCGCGTGCGCGCGGCGCCAATCGGCCATGAGCTGGGAGCTGCGCACGGCCATGGCGCTCGCTCGCTTTCGCACGCAGCGCGGCGCAAGCGACCTCGCGCGTCAAACGCTCGCCGCCGTCTACGATCGCTTCACGGAAGGTTTCGAAACGGCCGATCTCAAAGCGGCGAAAGAGCTGCTCGTCTCAATCCCGTCCAAGTAGCCGCCAAACTCGTCAAGAACTACTCACCAGAATCGCCGAGGCTGACAGACACGCGAACGGCTGGAGTCAGCCGCAGCCTCTTCGGAAATCAAACTTCCCGCAACCAACCTCAGGAGCAGACCATGAAAATCGTAGTGATCGGTGGCACGGGCTCATCGGCTCGAAGCTCGTCAACAAGTTGCGCGAGATGGGCGAGGAAGTGCTGGCGGCGTCCCCCAACTCCGGCGTCAACACGCTGACCGGCGAGGGCCTGACCGAAGCGCTAGCCGGCGCTCAGGTCGTCGTCGACGTTTCGAACTCGCCGTCTTTCGAGGACGACGCGGTGATGAAGTTCTTCGAAACGTCCACGCGCAACTTGCTCGGCGCTGAAGCCGTTGCCGGCGTGCGGCATCACGTGGCGCTGTCCGTCGTCGGCACCGACCGTCTCCAGGAAAGCGGCTACTTCCGCGCGAAGATAGTGCAGGAAAACCTGGTCAAGTCGTCGCAGATTCCGTACACGATTCTGCGCTCGACGCAGTTCTTCGAGTTCATCACCCGCATCGCGCAGGCGAGCGCGGACGGCAAGAGCCTTCGCGTGACGTCCGCGTACATACAACCTATCGTGTCCGACGACGTGGTTTCGGCGCTTGCGGACGTGACCGTCGGGTCGCCAGTGAATGGGACCATCGAAGTGGCCGGCCCCGAGCGGTTCCATCTCGACGATCTCGTCCGTCGAGCTCTCAAGGCCACGGGCGACGAGCGCGAGGTGATCACGGACGGGGAAGCACGCTACTTCGGTGCGCACCTCGACGAGCAGACGCTCACGGCCGAGTCGCCCACGCGCGTGGGCTCGATGCACTTCGCGGAGTGGGTGAGCTACGCCGCGTCGCGACCGCCGATGCAGAGACCCACGGCACATTGAGGCACCGAACCATCGCCGGCCGGCACGAAATGTCGGCCGGCCCTTCACGGAAGTCTTACCATGACGCATCTCAAGCACTACGCAGCGCTGCTGATCTTCGCGTGCAGCGCGCTTGAGGCGCAGCCGGCGCCCGACGTGGCTTCGCTGTTCTTGAAGGAATTGGCGGATATCCCCGGCAAAGAAGTTCTGATGCTGGCGGTGGAATACCCGCCGGGCGGAGCCGATCCTGTGCATCGACACGACGCGCACGCATTCGTTTACGTGCTCGAGGGCTCGATCGTCATGCAGGTCAAGGGCGGCACCGAAGTGACGCTGACGCCCGATCTAGTGAGCTACGTGCGTGCTACGACTACTGCGCCGCATGGAAAGAACCGAAGCAAGCAGCTAGGAGCGCGCGGCGAACACTCGCGCGATGGCCTCGGTCCGTTGCTATGTGCGCAACCTCGCGTTGTGGCTTGCAGATCAGAGCACGCAGTCAGCCCGATCAATGATTCTCCGCAAGCGCGGGAAAAGCGGCGAAGCACCTGCTCGTCTCAATCCCGTCCAAGTCGCCGACAAGCTCGTCAAGAACTGCTCCGCCCGGATCGCCGACACTGGAGCAGAACTTGTGACGCCGCTGCGAAGGAGATGACATGCACGTCCAACCGACAGGACTCCTCGAGAAGGAGCAGATGACCATCGCGACCACCGAGCCGACCATCACTGAGCACGAGGCAGCGCAGGTCGAGCGCGCGAACGCCTCGAGCGCCACACCCGTTGTCTTCGTTCACGGGCTCTGGCTGCTGCCCTCGAGCTGGGACCGCTGGGTGACGCTGTTCGAGGAGGCCGGCTACGTGGGGTTGACACCGGGCTGGCCCGACGATCCCGAGACGGTCGCCGAGGCCAGAGAGCACCCTGAGGTGTTCGCGGGCAAGGGGATCGGCGAGATCGCCGACTACGAGGAGGCGATCATCCGCCGCCTGGATCGGAAGCCCGTGATCATCGGCCACTCCTTCGGGGGCCTGCTGACCATGATTCTCGCGGGGCGCGGGCTCGCCGCCGCGTCGGTCGCGATCAGCCCTGCTCCGTTCCGCGGCGTGCTCCCGCTGCCGATCGCGGCGCTGCGCACGGCCAGCGTCGCCCTGCGCAACCCCGCGAACTGGAACCGCGCGGTCCCGCTCAGCTACGAGCAGTTCCGCTACAGCTTCGCGAACGCGGTCGGCGAGGACGAGGCGAAGGAGCTGTACCTCGGCTACTCCGTCCCCGGCGCCGGCGAGCCGCTCTTCCAGGCGGCGTCCGCGAACTTCAATCCGTGGTCGGAGGCGAAGGTCGACTCGAGGAACCCGGAGCGGGGTCCGATGCTGATCGTCTCGGCCGACTCGGACCATACGGTCCCCTGGGCGATCGCGAACGCGTCCTACAAGAAGCAGAAGCGCAACAAGGGCGTGACCGAGATCGTCAAGATGCCGGGCCGCGGGCACGCGCTGACGATCGACGCCGGCTGGCGGGAGGTCGCCGAGAAGGCGCTCGAGTTCGTCAAGCGGTTCACACAAGGCACGAGCTCGCGTGATCGACACGAGGCGCGAAGTCGTATGGCGCATACGCTGATGGAGGCGTCTGTCGGATACGACGCTCTGCTGACCCGCATCCCGACCATCGACGACGTTCTAAACGACCACGCGACGGCGTTACGGGACGATTTCCTCGCGTATCGGAACCACGTGTATCGGATCGTGAATCTGTGCGTCGCGTTCGTGGGGCGAAGCGAACTCGAGAAGATAGCTGTCGCTGCGGTCTTCCACGACCTCGGGATCTGGACGAACGGCACTTTCGACTACATCGCGCCATCTATCGCGCTCGCACACGATTACCTAGTCGCCCGCGCGCGTGAGGACTGGACCGCCGAGATCGAAAAGATGATCGCGGACCATCACAAGATCACGCCGTCGACGGCGGATCCAGATTCGCTCGTCGAGGCATTCCGGCGAGCGGACTGGATCGACGTGACACGTGGACTGAGAGGGTTCGGCATTCCGCGTCCGTTCGTTGCACGCCTGTTCGCAACATGGCCGGATGCCGGGTTTCATTGGCGTCTCCTCACGTTGACTCTTGATCGGTTCCGAAGCCATCCGCTGACGCCGTTGCCAATGGTCAAACTGTAATGGCGACACGCTCGGGCGCAGACACGCTGCTGAGGGAACGACGAGAGTCGCTGATTCCCGGAGGCAACGCACGAATCGGACAGACGCAGTACGGAGCCTGGATCGGCAGTTCGAGCGCAGCGCGCTAGCCCGTAGCCTCGGACCTCAACCGTTCAGACAGTCGGAACGGTGCCGCCATCGATTACGTACTCCGTACCAGTGATCGAAGACGCTCGTGGCGAGACCAGGAAAGCGATGAGGTCCGCGACTTCCTCCGGCTTGGCCGGGCGCCCGAGCGGAATGCCGCCGAGGCGCGTCATGATGATCTGTTTGCCGCCCTCGTAGTCCGTACCGGCCTGGGCCGCGAGGCGCTCCGCCAGTGCGACGGCCGCCTCAGTTTCGACCCAGCCGGGAGAAACGCGGATAACGCGGATTCCCTTGGGCGTAACCTCCTTCGAGAGGGCTTTGCTGTAGGTCGACAGTGCCGCCTTGGCCGCAGCATAGGCGATCGTCGACTCGGGCAAGGGCAGAACGCGCTGGATCGACGTCACATGGATGATGACGCCGGAGCGTTGCGCAATCATCGACGGCAGCAAGGCGCGATCGAGGCGAACTGCCGGCATCAAGTTCTGGTTCAGCTCCTTCGACCACTGCGTGTCGTCGAGCGCCGCGAATCCGCCGCCCGGGGCGCTGGAGCCGCCGAGCACGTTGACGAGGATGTCGATGCCGCCGAGCTGCTGCAGCACCGACTGGGCGACCGCGCTGGCGCCTTCCGCGGTCGAAAGATCCGCGGCGAGAAAGCGCACGCCGTCGGCTGGTCGAGGGGGCGCGGAGCGCGCGGTGGCCACGATCCGTGCTCCGGCCTCAAGGAGAGTCCCCACGACTGCGGCGCCGATGCCTTTCGTGCCGCCGGTTACCAGAGCACGCCGATGGGCGAGCTGCAGATCGAAGCTCATGGCGCGATCTCCAGGAACGCGATCTTGCCGCGCTCGAGGCGGAAGACGAACCGCAAATCGACCGGGCTCCCCGGGAAATTACCGGTCAGCCGGCTCGTGACGATGTAGCGGCCGTCCTTCTCCTCCACGGCTAAGGGCTCGCTGGTGTACGAGTACTTGGCGGACGCGGCGGTCTTCCACGCCTTAATGGCCGCGTGGACCGGAGTGGGTTTGGCCCTCGTCCTTGACGACGGCCTGCGGCGTGAAGCAGCGCGCCACGGCTTCGCCGTCGCGCTTGTCGGCGTCGAAGTAGGCAGCGATCGGTTCGGGAAGGTTGAGGTTGGTCATGGCGGTCTCCTGCGTTCTGCGTGAGACCCCACAATGACTGCCTCTGACAGATTAGGGAATGATCTATAATCTGAAGTGGGCTATTTAGCAAGTCATACATAATCGATGCGCGGGTCGGAATTTGCCGAGTTGAAGGCCTTCGCGGCCGTCGTCGAGCGGGCAAGCTTCGCGCGCGCCGCCGATCATCTCGGGCTGTCCCCCTCGGCCCTGAGCCAGACCATTCGCCAGCTCGAAGCGCCGGCTCGGTGTGCGGCTGCTCAACCGCACGACACGGAGCGTCGCGCCGACGACGGCGGGATCCCGCCTCCACGAGCGCATCGGACCGATGATCCTGGAGATGGATGCCGCCGTCGCCGAGGCAGTTGCTGCCACGGGCCGGACCGCGGGAACGCTGCGCATCAACACGTTGGGCATGGCGGCGAAGAAGATCATCGCGCCGCGGCTTGGCCGGTTTCACCGGACGAACCCGGACGTGGTTCTCGACATCGTCATCGACGACGGCCTCAGCGACATCGTCGCCAGTCGGTTCGACGCGGGCATTCGGGTCGGCGAGCGCCTCGAAAAAGACATGACTGCCGTTCGTCTCACCCCGGACGTGAAGATGCTCGCTCTTGCGTCACCCGACTATCTTTCGCAGCACGGTGAGCCAAAGACGCCCGCCGACCTGCACGACCATGCGTGCATCAATTGGCGCTTTCCCGGCAGCGGCAGGATCTATCGTTGGGAGTTCGACAAGAGAGGCAAGAAGCTCGAAATGGCCGTGGAAGGGCCGTTGATCTCGAATCATCAGGATATCGTCATCGAAGGGGCATTGCAGGGCCTCGGCATTCTCTACGCCTACGACGACGATCGCGTTGACGAGGCGGTCGCGCGCGGACGGCTCAAGCGCGTCCTGGCTGACTGGTCACTGACGAGTCCCGGCCTTTACCTCTACTATTCGAACCGTCGTCACCCTCAACCTGCGCTCCGCGCCTTCATCGATTGCCTGCTCGACCGAGACGAGGCTGCGTCTAAGCGACGAACCAGAAACGTAGGTGCACGATAGAGATCCCCGCCGAACTGCCGAAGCTGATCCGGCACAACGTGGCTGCGGCCTTTACTTAGCGCCCGCGTTTCCGTTCCCACGCTGCACGGCACATTTCCGTAAGTTTGTGCCGCGCCTCAGCGTCCCTCCGAAGTATTTCTACCTCACGCGCGTCGTATTCCTCCAACAGCGTCTGCGCTAAAGCGTTGAAGCCTTCAAAGTCGCCCGAGTTGGCAAGCTCTTGCGCTCGCCGAGCGATCGGCATCTTTTCGTTGGCGTCCACGCGTCGCAATGTTTGATTCGAGCCGGGCCCGGCGCCGGAGCATGGACTTATTGTGTGTACGTTGTGTTAATTCTTGGGAGCGAGGCTAGTGGATTAGGCCATCGCCGTCCCATCAACAGAGCCTCGGGTGGGCCGGGACGCTCGCCGCCGGCGCAATCAGTCTGCCGCACCAGCAGTTTTTCGAGCCCGCGTTTTAAGTGCGACTCGACCGGCGTCAGCCGCTGCGTGCCTCTGCGGCTCGCGCTTCGGCCACCGTCTCCACGCCCGTGTAGTGCCGCTTCGCGAGAAACGCGCCGATCAGTGCCGGAATCGCCATCATCAAATGGTTGATCTCCGCGTCCATGTTCGGTGCTCCATAGCCGGGATTGAACGGCACACCAATCCAAAACGGCGCATAAAACCCGACCATGAGGATCAGCATGACCCACCACGCGACCGGCGTGCGATGACGCGGGGCCGCGAACAGGATCAGGAGGATCGCGGCCATCGCGCCGAATTGGGCGCCGAGCTCGCGTAAGTAGTGGTGCCAAGCGTGCGTCGGCGAGATCGGCGCATTGGGCGTCAGAAGGAAGAGGTCGTTGCCGAGGTGGCCCGCCGTCGCGCCGAGGCTGGTCCAGCCAGCCAGGAACCCGACGATGACGAGGATGCGGGCCGTCCAGAGGTTCGTGAGGATATTCACCGCTTGCCCTCCTTTGTTATTGGTTTGCCGGTCGATCTTAGAGCGTAGCGCGATGTTCCGCACGTCGGCGCGAGCGGTGCGGGCTTACCTTCGTGCCGACCGGCTCATAGAATCGAAGCTCGGCCGCGTCGTCAAGGGGAGGTTCTCGATGTCATTTCATGCGCTTCGACTCCTGCTCGCAGCGGCTCCTTGGCTCGTTGCGTTGGCGCCGGCCGCCGGGGCGCACCACTCCCAAGCCGAGTACGACCGCACCACGGTCACCGAGCTCGAGGGCGAAGTCGTACAAGTCGTTTGGAGCAACCCGCACGTCGGCCTGAAACTGCGCGTCGAAGCAGCCGACGGCAGCGACGAGCTTTGGCAAATGGAGGCCGCCGACCTCATTACGACGATCCGGCGCGGCGTTCCGGAGCGCATGGATCTCGAACCGGGCGATCGCGTGCGCGTCGCCGGTTGGCCCTCGAAACGCCGGCCCCAACGCTTGATCGTGACGAACGTGCTCGCGCCGAGCGGCGTCGAGATTCTCCTCGTGCGCGCCGAGCCGCGTTGGTCGGAACGAACGATCGGCGGCGACCAGCCGGTCACCGACGAGTCTGCCGCCGACGCGACACCGAAGGGACTGTTCCGTGTCTGGACGCTGGACCGCACCGAGAGACCGGCCTTCGTCGACGATCCGCCGTTGACGGAAAGTGCGCGCGCCGCCATCGCCGCGTGGAACCCTGACGACGATCCGGCGTTGCGCTGCGTGTCCGTGGGCATGCCGCGCGCGATCACCCGCACCGGACCGCAC
This sequence comes from uncultured Gammaproteobacteria bacterium, assembly GCA_963744305.1. GTDB lineage: Bacteria > Pseudomonadota > Gammaproteobacteria > Steroidobacterales > Rariloculaceae > FEN-1219. The sequence continues at coordinate 43,812 of CAVUTF010000003.1, read as the reverse complement.
CCGATCGAGTTCGTCGAGCTCGGCGGCGACATCCACATTTTAATGGAGTACTTCGATCTCGATCGCGTGATTCACATGCGGCCCGACGCGGACCCTGCGAGTGCGCCGCCGAGCGCGCTCGGCTACTCCGTTGGGCGATGGGAGAATGGTGATCTGGTCGTTGAGACGACGCGCGTGAGCTGGCCCTATTTCGATATCCGCGATCTCGAGTTCGTGCCGCAAAGCGAGGAAGTCCTGATCACCGAACGGTTCAAGCTGTCGGACGACGAGGCCCAGCTCACGCTCGACATCAGCGTCGAAGATCCCACGGCTTTCACGGAGCCGGTGACCGCGAACGACTACGCCGTCTGGCGCGCTCGTCCGGGCATGCGCGTCGAGCCGTACAACTGCACTCTGGAACCGTAAGAGTGAAAGCGTCGACGAAGGTCGAGCGTGTTGCGAGGTAGGACCATGATTGAATTCACGTTGAACGGTACACCGACGCAATTCGACGTTGCTCCCGAGACGCCGCTGCTCTGGGCGATTCGCGAGCAGGCCGGGCTCACCGGCACAAAGTTCGGTTGCGGCATCGGTGCCTGCGGCGCCTGCACGGTGCATATCGACGGCGTTGCGGTCCGATCCTGTCTCGTACCGGTGATGGGCGTAGCCGGCCGTTCGGTGACGACGATCGAAGGACTGGCCTCGGGGCATAGGTTGCACGCGGTTCAAGCCGCCTGGATCGAGCATCAGGTGCCGCAGTGCGGTTACTGCCAATCGGGGATGATCATGGCGGTTGTCGCCCTGCTCGATCTCAACCCTGCCCCGAGCGATGCAGACATCGACGCGTCCGTGACGAACATTTGCCGCTGCGGCACGTACGAGCGCGTTCGGCAAGCGATTCATTCCGTCGCGGAAAAGGCGGAGGTGCCGCATGCGTAAGTGGACACGGCGCACGCTCATCGCGACCGGCAGCTTGCTCGGCGGCGGACTCCTGCTCGGGGTCGGGGCCATTGCGGTCGCGCCGAATCGATTGCGCATCACACCGAAGCGCGCCGACGGGCACGAGCGTTTGACCACGTGGATCAAGATCACGCCCGACAACGAAGTGGTCGCGGTGATTCCACATTGCGAGATGGGCCAAGGCGCGCTGACCGGAGTGGCCATGATGCTCGCGGAAGAGCTCGAAGCCGACTGGAGCCGCGTGCGCATCGAGGAAGCGCCGGCCGAAGAAGTCTACGCCAACGGCTACATCCTGCGCGGCTTTGGCGCGGAGCTCGGTGTGGAAGTGCCGCTCTGGCTCGAGCGCGCGGTTGACTACGGAACCTACAAAATCGCGGATGTCGCGGGCCTTCAGATCACGGGCGGTAGCTCGAGCACGCGTTCGACCGGACGGCTCGGGATGCGCGTCGCAGGCGCGGCTGCGAAGCAGATGCTGCTCGAAGCGGCGGCTGCGCGCTGGAGCGTACCCGCCGACGAATTGAGCGCGCGGGATTCGCAGATCACGCATGCGTCTTCGAATCGCAGTGCAACCTACGGCGAGCTCGCGAGCGCGGCTGCCGCAATCAAGCCACCGCTCCACCCGCCTTTGAAACCCCGCGATCAGTACCGCCTGGTCGGCACGCCGCAGCCGCGGCACGACATTCCGAGCAAGGTCGACGGCACCGCGCAGTACGGCATCGACGTCGCGCTGCCCGAAATGTTGTACGCGGCGATCGCTGCGGCGCCCGTTCCGGGCGGGAAGCTGGCCGCGGTCGATCCTGCGCCCGCGAGGGCGATGCCCGGCGTGCGCGAAGTGGTACAACTCGACGATGCGGTTGCCGTCGTTGCCGACGGCTACTGGCAAGCGTTGCAAGCGCTGCGCGTCTTGCAACCGCAATTCACGGATGCAGGGCTCGGCGGCATAGACAGCGATCAGATCTTCGCGGCGCATGCGTCCGTGCTGGATGGCGAGGAGCCTACGGTGCTGGCCCGCGGTGCGCGAACCGTCGTTGCGGAATACCGCGTGCCGTACCTCGCGCATGCGACGATGGAGCCGATGTGCGCGGCCGCGCGATTCGCGGATGGGCGTTGCGAGGTCTGGGCCGGCACCCAAGATCCGCTCAACGCGCGGCGTGTCGCCGCCGACGCCGCGGGAATCGACGCAGCCGACGTCGTCATGCACAACATGCAGCTCGGCGGCGGCTTCGGACGCCGCCTGCCAGGCGCATTCGACTACATCGAGCAGGCCGTCCGCATCGCCAAGGCACTGACGCCGCGACCCGTGAAGTTGATCTGGAGCCGCGAGCAGGACATGCAGCACGACTACTACCGGCCCGCGGTGCTCGCTCGCATGGGCAGCGCATTGGATGCAGAGGGCTTGCCGATCTCGTGGACGAGCCACTTCACCGGGGCCGCGTTCTTGGACGCGCCGGCCGCTACGCCGATCTATCGCGTCGCCGATCCCAACATTCTCGTCGCGGACGCGCCCGTGCATCTGCGCACCGGCTCGTGGCGATCGGTCGCGTCGTCGCAGCACGGCTTTTTCATGGAATCGTTCATCGACGAGCTTGCGCACGCGGCGGGTCGCGACCCGCTCGAGTATCGAAGCGCGCTTTTGAGCCACAAGCCGCGGCATCGCGCCGTGCTCGAACGCGCAGCCGCGATGGCCGGTTGGGGCACTGCGTTGCCTGAAGGCCGCGCGCGCGGCATCGCAATCGTGGAGTGTTTCGGCACAACCGTGGCCGAGGTGGCCGAGGTCAGCATCGAAGCGGACGGCGCCATCCGCGTGCATCGCGTTGATGCCGCCGTCGATTGTGGCATCGTCGTAAATCCCGACCAGGCGCTCGCGCAAGTGCAAGGCGCGATCGTCTTCGGCCTGTCGGCGGCTTTATTTCACGAGATCACCGTGCAAAACGGCGCCGTCGTGCAGCGCAGCTTCCCGGACTACGACATGATCCGGCTCGCGAACGCACCGCGTGTGACGGTCGAATTCCTCGTGTCGGACGCGCCGATGGGTGGGCTCGGCGAGCCCGGCGTGCCGCCGATCGCGCCGGCCGTCGCAAACGCAGTGTTTGCACTGACCGGGCAGCGCTTGCGCAGCTTGCCGTTGCGGCTCACCTAAGCTCGGCGCTAACGCTCCGCGTCATCAACATGAATTGGTGGAGCAGATGGGGGTCGAACCCACGACCTCCGCATTGCGAAAGCAAGCTCGGCTTGCAAGTTGTTGATTAACTACTAGCCGCGGAACGACGCTCGCTGCTAGCTATCAGGACGGTCCATAACGGCAGATAACCGTGTCCCGCAAAACTCCCGCAAGCCGAGTTCGAGGGTGGAGCGCCGTAGCGAGTGATCTACGTCGTGAAGCGCCGCGACAGGATCTACGTGCTGCACATCTTCCAGAAGAAAACGCCGAAGACGCCTCAACGGGACATTGCGAGCCGTGCACGATGACGGACGCCGATTCTCATCTGAATTCTCCGAGATCGGGTGGGATAGCCACCGACGGTGAGTACTCTTGTTTGCGAATGGCCGCGACGCGCGAGCTCGCCGTATCGGCGGGGCCCGGGCACGCCGGCGGGGAGCTCGGCTCGAAAGCGCTCTTCCGACCCTCGTCGATCGCGGCCTCGATCCGCGTCCAGAGCTCGCCGGTCTCCGCGCACCGTTGCGCGAACTCGAATAGTCGTCGAAGCTCTTCGGCCTCGAATGCGAGCGGGCCTTGGTACGGATACGTCATGGGGATGTACGAGAACTGGAGATCCATTCCCTGACGCCGTGCGAACTCGGCGGCGAGCTCAAGGGTTCTGCGCGACCCGTGAATCGAACTGGCCGAGAAGGCGCGTGAAATCACCGCGAGGGATCCGGCTCGCGTGGTCATCGGGCGTGCGGACAACGCTCCGTTTACGAGAATGTAGATCTTGCCTCCGTGAAGATCGAGAACGCGTCCGGCTCTTAGCTGCAAGATTTCCGGCGCCACGAAGAACGGCACAGTGGTGCTGCCGTCGACGTGCATCTCTTCGTACTCGCGCGCTCCGTCGCGAACGCGTATCAGCACGGGCGGAAAGACGCCGGGAATGCTGGCCGAAGCCACGAGCACGTCGCGGAACAGAGTGCGAGCCGCCTCACCGCCCTCGGCTGCGATGGCACCCATGTCCCAGATCACCGGCTCCTGTTTGTCGAGATCGGTCGTCGCGACGAGCAGCAGTCGCCCGCGTGCCGCCTCCTGTGCCACGGCGTCGACGAGCGGCTGCGTGACAAACTGATCTACGAGTGCGCGCAGCGGTGAGCCGTCGTAGACGCTCGCTCGAAAAAGGATGGCGGGTCCGCCGACGCGCAGCAGCTTCTGTATTCGTCCGTCGGCGGCCGCCGCGAGCATCTGCGAATCCCACGCGGGCCCGAGGAACGCGAATGGGGCGAGCAGCGCACCGACGCTTACTCCGGTCACGACCTGAAAGGTCGGCCTGTCGCCGCGCCGGCTCATCCCGACGAGCGCCCCTGCGCCGAACGCGCCGCCGGCCCCACCGCCCGATAGGGCGAGCGCGTTCACGGGTCCGTCGTTCGCGGCCGCCACGACCGCGACCGCGTGCTGATCGAGCGAGTCGGGGTCGATGCCGACGAACCGCACGCCGGTCGAGAACCCAACCGGAGCCGCGGATGCGGCCGCGGTGAGCGGCGCCGGAGCGCGCGGGAGGGTGCTGCACGCGCAGAGCAAGCCTGCCGCTGCGCAGAGCAGCACAACCGAGAGCTTCGATGCGGAATTTGCGTTCATGGCGTCGACTCCGACCAGATGGATGTTTAGCACCGGCGCGGTTCAGAAATACCAGGAGATGCCCAGCGTTCCGTAATCCGTCGTCGTCTGATGCTGGGTTTCGAGCGTCTTATCGAAAAACGTCGCGGCGAGACTGATGACCAACGCTCCCCGCCGCGCAGCGACACCGAACGAGCCCATTCCGATGACAGACTCAGAGTCAACGGAACGACTGTCGTGAAACGCGGTACCGTCGACCGGCAGATAGCGGGCGACGCCGTACTCTGCAAACCCGCCGAAGATTGATACGGACCAGCGATCTACCGGTCCCACGCCGACCGTCGACGCTGCGTTGAGCCCGCTGCGCAGCGTGGTCACTCCGAAGGCGTCAACGAGATTCCAGCCGAACTCTCCATAGATGCCGATCCCGGCGCCGGTAAAGTAGTTGCCGACACCGATCGTCCCCACTGGGAAGATTCTCCACTCAGCCGATCGGCCCACATGCCCCGACGCCGCCAGATACGCGGCCGTGTAGCCGATGTTGAGAACCGGCTCGTTCGGCAGCTGAGTGTCCCAACCCAGCGGCTCATCGTCGCCAATGAGATCGTGGAATCTCTTCTGCACACTTTCAGCCTGTGATGCGGGGCCCACGACGCCGGCTTTGAGCTCCCAAACATGCGCCCAACGCGCCTTCCGGGCGTAGAGAAGGCTGTCGACATAGAGGACGCCGGAGTAGGGCTGGTCATCCTCGGGAGGATTTGGGTCTCGGATGTCGTCCGGGGTATTCATCTCCTGTGCGAACGACCAAGCGGCGTAGGTGGTGTAGCCGTCATCGAGGACGAACGGCAGGAACTTCCAAAAGCGCGCCCATCGGCTGACGAAACTATCGGGGTCGTAGGTGTCGAGGTCGTCCGATACCCAGGAGACACCGATTCCGTTCGTGTAATTGTTGTCGGAGCTCGTAAGCACATCGTTCTCGAGCGCGAACGTCATGGACTCAGCGCGCGAATTGGCCGATTGCAGCGCACAGCCTGCTGCGCACGACAATAGGAGCGCCATTCTTGCGGCCTTGGTAAGCGGGCTCATATTCATCTCCTTGCGTTGCACGTCCGGTTGCGGATGGATTTTCAGAACGTCGTCTCTCGGCGGCATCACGACTCGAGCACCAGATCCTGTGTTAGCGAATTCGTCTCGGGGACGTTTTCGCGCCCGATCCGGAACCAAGCCGCGTACAGCGCCGGCACGAAGAAGATCGTGAGCAGCGTGGCGATGGTCAGCCCGCCCATGACTGCTATTGCCATCGGCCCCCAGAACACGCTGCGCGTCAACGGAATCATTGCGAGCACAGTGGCGATCGCGGTCAACACGACGGGACGCACCCTGTGCACCGCGGCCTCGACCACCGCGTTCCAAGGATCGCGACCTGCGGCCAGCTCCGTTTGCACCTGATCGATCAGGATCACCGAATTGCGCATGATCATTCCGCTCAAGGCGATGATTCCGAGGATTGCGACGAAGCCGAGCGGCGCATGGAACAACAGAAGCGCCGCGACGACTCCGATGAGCCCGAGTGGTGCAGTCATGACCACGATGGACATCCGGGAGAAGCTCTGCAGCTGCAGCATCAGTATCAGCAGGATGGTAAACATCATCGCCGGCGCGACCGCTACAAGCGCCTGATTCGCCTTGTTGCTCTCCTCGACCGCGCCGCCCACATCGATTCGATACCCAGCCGGTAACTTGGCTTCGATGTCCGTTACCGCCGGTAGCAGGGCTTGCGTCGCCGAGACGCCCTGCTCCCCGTCCTTGACGTCGGCGCGGACGGTGATCGCCATGTCCCGATTCCGGCGCCACAGCACGGGCTCCTCGAGCTCGTATCGAACCTTGGCGATTTGAGAGAGCGGCACCACGGTCCCTTTGCGCGTGAACACGTTCACGTCTCGCAACGTGTCGAGGTCGAGCCGCTCGGAGGGCACGGCTCGCGCGACGATGTCGATGAGCTCCTCGCCTTCGCGAAGCTGCGACAGCGACAAACCATTCGTGAGGGTCTGGGTCGCGAGCGCGACGTCAACCGGCGTCAAACCGAGCGCGCGCGCCTTGTCCTGGTCCACGTCCATGCGCAGCACACGCACGGGATCGTTCCAGTCGAGCTGCACGTCGCGTAGCAGCGGACTCGCGTTCATCACGCGCTCAACGTCGCGCGCGATGGAGCGAACGACCTGCGTGTCCGGCCCCACGACGCGAAACTGCACTGGGAATCCCACCGGCGGTCCGAGCTCGAGCCGCGTGACCCTGACCCGCGCTTGCGGGAACTGCTCGTCGGCGCTTGCCATCAGCCGCGCCCTCACTCGCTCGCGAGCTTCCGGATCGCTCGTCATCACGACGAGCGCGGCATAGCCGGGATTCGGCAATTCGGGCGAGAGCGCGAGATAGAAGCGCGGCGCCCCCGCGCCCGTGTAGGCGGTGAACGACTTGACGTCTGCGTCCTTCGCGAGAATCGCCTCCATCCTCTCGACCTGCTCCGCCGTTGCCGCGAACGATGCGCCTTCCCGCATCCTGAGCTCGACGATCAGCTCGGGCCGAGAGCTGTTGGGGAAGAATTGCTGCGGAACGAACTTCATTCCAAAGACCGCGATTGCGAACGCTGCAGCGGTTCCGCCGATGACCGCCCAGCGGCGCTTCATCGCGAGATCGATCCAACGCCGGAGTCTGCGATAGAACGGCGTCTCGTAGGGATCGCCGCCAGCGTGATGCTTACCGAGGTCCTTTGGCAGGAATTTGACCGCCAGATAGGGGGTGAACACTCCGGACACGATCCACGAGATCAGCACCGCGGCGCCGACGATCCAGAAGATTCCGCCCGCGTACTCCCCCGAGCTCGACTTCGAGAACCCAATCGGCATGAACGCCGCGACAGTGATCAGCGCTCCCGTGAGTCGCGGCACGGCGGTTGCCGAATAAGAGAAGGCCGCTGCTTTGGCGCGCTCCCAACCGCCCTCGAGCTTCACCATCATCATCTCAAGGGAAATGATCGAGTCATCGACCAGCAGACCGAGCGCGATGATCAGGGACCCGAGCGAGACCCGCTCGAGATTCCAGCCCGCCATGAGCATCACGACGGCCACCGCGCCGAGCACCAACGGCACGGACATCGCGACTACGATGCCGGCGCGCCAACCGAGACTCAGGAGACTCACGACGAGCACGATCACGAGGGCCTCGAGCAGGGAGTGCTCGAATTCCCCGATTGCATCCTTCACCGTAGTCGGCTGATCCGCAACACGCTCGAGCTCGACGCCGTACGGAAGCTCGTTCTGGAGCTCGCTCACCGCTTTCGTCATCGCCGCGCCTAGCGTCACGATGTTCCCGTCATCGGTCATCGATACACCGAGCATCAGCACCTGATGCCCGTTGTGCCGGACGGAGTAGCTTGGAGGGTCTTGGTAGCCACGCTCGATCGTCGCGAAATCGCCGAGCCGGATGAGCCGCCCGCCGGCTTCGATCGGCACGTTGCGGATATCGTCCTCGCTCGTGAACTGACCGGTCACGCGTAGGTGCACGCGATCCCCGGCGGTATCGACGGACCCGCTCGCGACCAGAGCATTCTGGCGCGCAACGCTGTCGATGATGTCCTGCGGGATGATCCCGAGCGCCGCGAGACGTTCGTGTGAGAATTCGACGTAGACACGCTCGGCTTGCTTGCCCAAGACGTCCACTTTGTTGACCATCGGCACCTTCAGCAGACGGCGCTTGATGTCCTCGGTGATGCGCGACAATTCGGCGAGATTTATGTCGTCGCTCTTGACCGCGTACAGCAATCCGTAGACGTCGCCGAACTCGTCGTTGAACAGCGGACCGACGACACCGGGCGGGAGATCGAGCTCGATGTCGCCGAGCTTCTTGCGAGCCTGGTACCACGCCTCGAGCTGGTCGGCCTTCGATGTTCCGCTGCGCACCGTGAGTGTCATACCGCCGTACCCCTGCCGGGCGTACGTGACGACCTTCTCGAAGTGATCGATCTGCTCGAGCTTCTTTTCGATCCGGTTCAGCACCTCGTCCTGGATCTGCCGCGACGTGGCACCGGGCCAGATGACGAGCGCGGTCATCGACGGGACCGAGAAGTTCGGGTCTTCGAGCTGGCCGAGCTTGACGAAGCTGAAGGTCCCGCCTACGGCGACCGCGAGGAGCAGGAAGACCACGAGGGCGCGGTGACCGAGCGCCCACTCGGTGAGATTGAACGATTTCATGGCGTACCCCGGCTCGCGAGAGCCTCGTTGGCGGCGCCGGGCAGCGCTACGCGCAACCCGGGAGCCATCTTCTGCACTCCCGCGGTGACGACGAGCGTGCCGGCGGGTGGACCGGACACCAGGACCTTGTCGCTTCGGTATCCGTGAACTTCGACGCGGACAAGCTCGACGGTGCCGTAAGGTTCGACTCCGTCGCGATGCGTGATCCAGAGCGCGGGTTGCCCGTCGCTCTGAGTGATCGCGGCGGCGGGGAGCACGGCGAGCGGCGGGCCGGTCAAGTCGCGCTCCGCGACGAGCGTCGTGGTTCCGCCCAGCGGGAGATGTCGCGGCGCGGCGGGCTTCAGGCGAGCGCGATAGGTCCGAGTCTGCGGCGCCGCCTGAGCCGAGAGCTCACGCAGTTCGACCTCGAACACGTCCTCGGGCGCGCTCGCAAGCCACGCTCTGAAGGTCGACGTCTTGAATTCTTGAAGGTGATCCTCCGGAACGTCGACGACGATCTCGGGTTCGTCTTCGTTCGCGATCGCGATGCCGGGTTGGCCCGCGGCGACGACCTGGCCGATCTCCAACCGGACGCTCGTCACGACGCCGCCGCTCGATGCGCGGAGCACCGTGTACTTCACCTGATTGCGAGCCAGCTCTAGTTTCCGCGCCTCGGCCTCGGCCGCAGCACGCGCCGTGAGCAGGCCGCTCTGCGCGTGCTCGTCATCGGACGCGCTGACCGAGCCGTCGGTCTTGAGCGACTGCATGCGCTGCCAGTCCGACTCGGCTTGGCGCGCTCGCGTCTTCGCGGCATCGAGCTGCTGACGGGCTGCGTCCTCCGCGAGTCGGTAGTCGACGTCGTCGAGCACCGCTAGCACGTCGCCTTCACGCACGCTCTGGCCGACGTCGACGCGGCGCTCGAGCACCTTGCCGCCGACGCGAAAAGCCTGATCCACTTCGTGCCTGGCCTGGACCGCGCCGAAGTAGCGGCTCGTGTCGCGCGCCGGCTCGTAAAGCAGCTCTACGGCTCGAACGGGCCGAAGCACCTCGGCTGGAGGCGTGTGCGGCGCACACGCGGAAAGAAGCGACGCAATCGTTGCGGCGAGCGGCGCGGCGACTAATATAGTTTTCACGATGGATCCTCGTTGGTGGAAACCAGAGTTGGAGAATTGGATGGGCGGACGGCGCTCGCTGCGGGTGCAGCGCCGGGCTCGAACACCTGCCAGCCGCCGCCGAGCGCCTTGAACAGCTGCACGCTGTCGAGCCGCAGCGTCGTGTTGCTCTCGTTGGCATTGACTCGCACGGACAAGCGGGCGCGCTGCGCGTCGAGCAGCGGCAAGAGATCGATCTGCCCGCGATCGTAGAGGGATTGCGCGCGGCCGAGTGCAGCTTCCGCCGAAGCGGCGGCGCTCTGCAGGAGTTCGGTGCGCGTGCGTTCGTCGCGCAGCGCGACGAGCGTGTTCTCGACGTCCTCGAGTGCGCGCACGATCGCGTCCTCGTAGCGCAGCAGCGCCTCGGACTGCGCGCTCTCGGCGATCTCGTTGATCGCGCGCGTGCGTCCGAAGTCGAAGATCGGCGTCGCCAGGAGCGCGGATGCGTTAGTAAAGCGCGCGGTTCCGAGATCGTTGTCGTTCAGCCCCGAGCTCTGGCGGCCGAACAATGCGCTCACGAACAGGCGCGGGAACCATTCTGCGGCGGCCTGCCGGCGCCGGAAATTCGCGGCTTCGAGCCGCGCGTGCGCAGCGAGCAGGTCTGGCCGCCGCTCTAGCAGGTCCGCCGGCTGTCCGGGCACGATCTCCGGAACGATGGTCGCGCCGCTCCAGGGCACGATGGTCACGGCGTTCGCCGCCTGGTCTCCGATCAACACCGCAATCCGGTGCCGCGCGACGGCGGCGAGCGTCTCGAGCGGCGGAATCGTTGCGCGTGCCATCGACGCGTCGGTACGCGCGCGCTCGACGTCGAACGTGGACGCGAGACCGGCCCGCTCCCGGGCAGTCACGAGGCGCAGTGTCTCGTCCTGCGCGGCCGAGATCGCTGCCACTGTCTCCAGCTGCTCGAGCGCACCGACCAGCGTGAAGTAGCTCGTGGCGACGTCGCTCAGAACGAGCAGGCGCACTCCGCGAGCAACATCCTCTGTGGCCATCGTGTCCGCAGCGGCCGCGGCGGCACCCGCGCGCAACCGTCCGCTCAGGTCGAGCTCCCACGAGACGCTGAGCGCCGCCGTTCCCGTCTCGACGTCCGGAACGTCGCGCTTGACGGCGTCGCCGTAGCCGGTGCTGTGATCAAGCGCGCCTACCGTGGAGCCGATGCTCGGCCAAAGCGAGGAACGGCTGATCGTTTCGCCGCCGCGCGCGGCGCGCACGCGCTCCATAGCGATCTTGATGTCGCGGTTCTCGCGCGCCGCGCGGCCGATGAGCTCCGTGAGCACGGGGTCGCCGAAGCTTTCCCACCACGCGACCTCGGGCTCGGTCTCGGCCGCGGACGCCGCCGCGAACTGGCTAGGCACGTCGACCGTCGACTGCAGCACGGGCGTCGAGCATCCCGCCAAGATGAGAGCGAGCGATGCCGAGAGCGTCTTGAGGCGCAGCGCGCTCTTGACTCTGGGGCTGATTGAACGTTTTGAAGTCATTGGATTACTCACGTCCGTTACCGATGTCGAGGTCAGCGTAGAAGATCGCTGCTCGCGAGTGGTCAGGAAAGCGTCGACCTTCGGTCGGGAATCGGTCGGTAATCGGATCGGGGAAAGGAGCCGCGCGAAGCTCGGGCGGCGACGATGGGGCGTGCGCTAGACCCGCGCGCGGATCGACTTGAGCTCCACCCTGCATGCCTCGCCGAAATCCCTCAGCGGATCGGCTTCACTGGAACGCGGGAGCTCGCGGAGCTCACGCAACGACAGATTCGTGGAGAAGTACTGTTCGGTGATGCGGCCAAGAAGGCGCTCGGCGGCGGCAAGCACGTCCTTAGACGCGCACAGGCGGACGCGATTGATCAGCGCGTACGCGGGCAACAGCGTCTCGGGTTTCTCGAGCTCATGCTGGAACGCATCGAGCAACAGGCGCGCGCTCTCCGAGATGAACTCGCCGTAGAGCGTCTCGCGCGAGCGTATCTCCTCTCGTACGAGCTCCCGCCGATTGAGCGTCCTCTGCGTGATCCAGGCGATCATGACCGTCGCCGAGACGCCCAGCACGGAGACCACGATGCCAGGCAGTATGCTGAACCACGACATTCGCGCTGCTCTTCGTTTTCGTTACTGGTGCGTCAGCGGTCGTGCGCGGGTTCAGTGGCGCACGACTCGAGATCGCGAGCGATCAATTCGCAGAGCTCGTCGGCCGAGGCGAAAGCGAAGTGCTCGCTCGTAACGAGGTTTTCGAGTCGGCCGCAAAGCTCGTCGGGCGTCGCGTCGCTGCGCAACTTCAGCACGTACGCGCGACGGCTGGGATACTTGGAATCGGCTCTGAGAATCATGGCACCCTCCGGCATTCAGACTCGCGCCAGAGTAGCCGGCCCCGCGTGTCGAGTCGTCGCCGAACGGTCGCCGTTCGGTCGGAAACCGGCGCGGCGACCGCGGCGCCGCTAGCGCACTCCAGCAAAGGCGTACGTGACTCCCGCGCGTTCCGCTTCGGCCGCGAGCGGCAGTCCGAGCTCGAGGGTAGCGCCTACCGCTGCCTGAACGAGCACCTCGGCATACGTCGGGAACGACACGGCGACCCGCGCGACCTGGTCCACCGTCATTTGCGCGGCGATCGCGATCGCTGCCAACTGCGCGATCTCGACGGCCCGCTCCCCAACCACGTGGCACCCCAGGATCCGATGGCTCTCGCGGTCGGAGATCAGCTTACAGAACCCAAATGTTCGTCCTTCGATGATCGCGCGCACCGTCGCGTCGAAGTGGGCGACCGTGGTCGCGACGTCGTGCGTCTCGCGCGCTTTCGCCTCGGTGAGTCCCACTTGCGCATATTCGGGATACGTGAAGCTGCCGGCCGGGCCCACGCGGTGGGGAAGAGGATGTGACGGGCCCTCTACCGCATTGGTTGCCGCTATGAAGCCGTCCTCGATGGCGCTCGGAACGAGCATCAAGCGGCCGGTTACGTCGCCGGCCGCGAACATGTGCGGCGCGGAGGTGCGCAGGAATCGATCCACTGTGATGTTCCCGCGCGAGTCGACCTCGACGCCGACCTCCGCGAGGTTCAAGTGCTTGGTATCCGCCACCCAACCCGTCGCGACGACGACGAGCGCCGCTTCGGCGCTCGCGCTTTCGCCGCCACGGTGGAAGTTCATGCGCACCCCGGTCGCGGTCTTCTCGAACGACGTGATGTCGCCGAACCGCTCGTGTATCTCCACGCCCGACGCGCGTAAAGCGGTCGCCACGGCCGCCGCGACTTCTTCATCCTCTGCCGGGAGTATGCGAGCTCCCCTCTCGAACAGCTGAACCCGCGTGCCGAACGCATGGAACATCGACGCAATCTGCACGCCGGTGCTTCCGGTGCCGACAACGAGCATCGAGGACGGAACCTCGGTCAGCTTCCATACGTCGCTGTGGCTGCTCGTGAGCTCGAAGCCCGGGATCGCAAGACGCCGGCTCACTCCTCCCGTGCAGATGATGAACTTCTCCGACTGCAAGCGGAGCCCGCGCTCGGTTTCGATCGTGTGAGCGTCGATGAAGCGAGCCGCGCCGCACTGCTCGTACACCGTCACTCCGAGCGCGTCGATCCGCTCGCGCAGCGCGGAGCGCGCGCGCACGTCGTGGACGATCTCTCGCACGCGCGCGAGCAGCCGGTCGTAGTCGAGCACCGGCTCGGGTGCACTAATGCCGTAGCGCGGCAGGTGACGCGCGTCGCGCATGAGGCGCGCGGCGAAGGCCAGTGCGCGGACCGGAACGGGGCCGTCGTTGGCGGCCATGCCGCCAAACTCGGCGCTGCTCACGATCGCCGTGCGCGCGCCCAAGTCCGCGGCCCGGATTGCTGCCACAACGCCGGCCGGTCCCGCTCCGATCACGAGGACGTCGTTCACGGTGAGTTGCTCCCCACGAGCGAGTGTTCTTCGCTGTCGCTCGCGTCAGCGGATTCCGCAGCCCGAGCGCTGTCGAGCAGTTCTTCGACCCGGCCCGAGCGGACACTATGCACGTTGAGGATCTGCAGCGCGTCGCGCGCAAAGCAGACGTCGAGGATCCATTGGAGCAGCACGCGAATCTTGCGGTCGAGCCGCGGCAACATCAGTAGATATGCGCCGCGCCACATCAACCAGGCCATGAAGCCCGAGAAGCGCAGCCCGAGCACGGTCGCCACGGCTCGCCGGCGTCCAATAGCGGCGAACTGGCCGAACGTCGTGTAGCGGAAGGCACGGATGTTCCTACGATCGCCGCGGACGGCGGCTGCGATGTTCCGTCCGACGCGGCGTGCTTGGCGAACCGCATGCTGTGCGGTCGTCGGGTAGGCTTCGCCCGCCGCGTCGGGAACGGCGGCACAGTCGCCGCAGGCCCAAACACCCTCGTGGCCGGGCACCGCCATCGTGGCGTCGACCATGATTCGCCCTTTCTCCTTCTGCAACGCCAATGATTCGACCAGGGGCGACGGCGAGACGCCCGCGGTCCAGATCAACGTGCGCGCAGCGAGCTGCGCGGTAACGCGCGCGTCGTCCGCGGCGCCGAGCGACAGCGACCGGCCGTCGAAACCCAGCACCTTCGTGCGTACGCGCACGTCGATCCCCGCCGCGCCGAGCTTCTTCTCCGTGTATTCGCCGAGCGCCGGATCGAATTCCGGAAGCAGCCGCCCGAGGGGCTCGACGAGCACCAGGCGCGGCAACTCTGCGGAGGCTCGCCGATAGTGGCGCGCGACGTCCCGAAGAAAATCGTTGATCGCGCCAATCGTCTCGACTCCCGAGAACCCGCCTCCGGCGACGGCGATAGTGAGCAACGCGCGTCGGCGCTCCGCGTCCTCCTCGATCTCCGCGCGCTCGAGGAGCCCGATCAGCCAGTTGCGGAGCAGGAACGCGTCGTGGATGTTTTTCATGCCATGGACGTGTCGGCGGAAGCCGGGCGGAAAACGCGCCTGAGAGCCGACCGCAATCAACAAGTGATCGAAGCGAAGGGTGCGGGTCCGGCGCTCGACCCCGTAAACCGTCGTGACCGTTCGCGCGTCGAGGTCGACCGCCGTCGCCTCGGCCTGGAACAGCTCGACGCGGCGAAGGACCTGACGTATCGGCACGACGATCGAGCTCGGATCGAGGCCTCCCGACGCGACTTCGTGCAGCATCGGCGTGAAGACGAGGAAGGCCTGTGGATCCACGAGCAGCACCTCGACGTCCGAGTCCCTCGCCACGCTGCGTTCCAAGCAGAGCGCGGCGTAGAGCCCGCCAAACCCGCCTCCGATGATCACGATTCGTTTGCGCGCCGAGTTGTCCATTCAGGATTCCTTCAAGTTGCGGTTACGCCGAGCAGCGGCTAGATCAATGCCGCCACCCGCTGTGCGAACGAAAACTCGGAGAACAGCCAGAAGCCGCCGACGGCGACCGCAAGCACGGAGCAGAGCGCGAGCAGAGCGCTCTGTGTCGTCACGCCGGTTATGCCTCGAGCGCCTGCGAGCCGGCCGACGAGCAAGGAGAACAGGCCCATTGCCGCGACGCTGCCCACGCCGAACAACAGTAGATAGGCAGAGGCCGTCAAATCCGAGGGCAGAACGAGGGCCGACGCGATTCCGAGCACATGGGAGCTGCCGGCCAGCCCGTGAACCGTTCCGATCGCAAAAGGCGCATGTCCATGGGCGCCGGTTCGGTGCTCGTGACGACGCCGGTCGCGACGCAGCCGTGTGACCGCCAGCGCGGCGCGGATGCCGATGGCGATCAACACGAAACCCACGCAACGCTCACCCCAAGCCGACAGCGCCTCGAGGTGCAACGTGTCGCGCAACATCAGCGCGAGAAGTCCGACGCCGAGGACGCCGGTGCTGTGGCCGAGCCCCCATCGAACTCCGGTCCGCCAGGCGCGGGCCTTTCCCTCGACCGCGTACGGGGCCATCGCGGCGAGGTGATCGGGTCCCGACAGCACGTGAACGAAGCCGGCCACGAGTGCTGCAAGTGCGAGCGTCATGCGACCTCCGCATTCGCAAACACGCGCATCGAAACTCGTCTCGCGTGCAGCGCCCTGGTCAGCAGACTGCGGGAGCGCGGCGTGTTGCGGACTTTCCAGTTGGCCGTAGCCAGCTCGACGGAACGCTGCGGGCGGTTTCCGATGCCCATGAAGAATGCGGCTGCGTGGTCCGCGTACGCCTCCGGCCGTCGCGCGAGCAACCGTTCGTAAGCGGCGGCAGCGCGTTCCGCCGCGCGCAGCGCCGCGTCCCGTTCACCGCACGCGGCCAGAATCTCCGCATGGACGGCCCGGTATTCGGGATCGTCCGAGGTTCCGAGCAACGGCGTGATCAGCGCGAGCGCAACTCCCGTTTGTCCGCGCGCGAGCGCGACCTCGGCGCGATGTCCGCGCGCCGGAACGTGCGCAGGCAGGATCGTGTCGAGCTCCGCGAAGACCGCTTCCGCGCGATCGAGATCGCCGCGGCGCATCGCGCTCACGCCCCATTCGAAGAGCAGTTGGCCGCACGGCAAAGGCGAGACGCCCGTATCGGCTTCGAGCGCGGCGGCGTAGCACGTTTCGGCCGCCGCCCAGTCGCCCATTTCCGCGAGCAGCGACGCGAGCGCCCCGATCGTGTGAATCCCCGGGTCGTCCCGCGCGAGCCTTTCGCGCAAGAGCAGCGCTTTACCGTATCGGCCCGTCGCTTGGTACAGCGCCGCCCTCTCGACATCGATCTGCTCGGCTCGGATAGCCGGCCGCGAGCGCTCGATCGATCAGCGTGCTTGCTTCCGCGAACCGATGGAAACGCTCCGCGAGCCGCGCGCGCGTGTAGAGGGCGCTTCCCTCATCGGGCGCGGACGCAACAGCTTCGCTCGCGGCCGATTCCGCCCGGTCATGGTCCGCGATGCGGCCCAGCAGATCGCCGCGAACGAACAGGAGCCTCGACAGCGCGGTCAGCTCTTCGAACGTCGCGCTGGCGGCACGGCGAACCTCAAGGCTATCGATCGACGCGCAAAGATTCGCGACGGCGATTCGCCCGCTCGTATAGCGTCCGGCGTCGATCATCATGATGCCTTCTTGAGACCGGTCAACAGCGCCGGATAGCCGCGCGTCAACGAGCCTCCATCGATCACGATCGTGTGACCGTTGATCGACCTCGCGTTGTCCGATGCCAGAAACACGGCGGCGTCGGCAATCTCTTGCGCTTCAACCGCGCGGTTCATGGGAATCATGCTCAGGAAAATCGCGCGCATCGCGGGATTCTCCAGCTCCTTCCTCGTCAACGGCGTTTCGACGAGGCCCGGCGCGATCCCGACGACACGGATGCCGCGACCGCCGAGCTCCAAAGCGCCGCAGCGTGTGAGCATGTCGACGCCGGCCTTCGCCGCGCAGTAAGCGGCCTGCCCTTCGCCGGCCTGCTGTCCGTTCACCGACGAGATGTTGATGATGACGCCGGCGACGTCCCTGCTCGAGCATCTGCCGGGCGCCGTGCTTCACGCCGTAAAAGACGCCGCCGAGCGTCACGGCCTGGACGGATTTCCACTTGTCGTCGGTCAACTCGATGAGCGGCGTAATGGCGCCAAAGCCCGCGCAGTTGACGACGACATCCAACGTGCCGAATGAACGGCGTGCAAAGCGCATCGCGCCTTCGACCTGGCTCTCGTTCGACACGTCCGTCACGCGGGCGAGCGCGCTACGCCCAAGCTCGTTCGCGGCCGCTTCGAGTGCTTTCGCATTGAGGTCGCAGAGCAATACGCTGGCGCCGGCTTCGACGAACGCCGTGGCGATCGCCTTGCCGATCCCCGAAGCGGCGCCAGTCACGACCGCACCTTTGTCTTTCAAGAGTGTCCATGTTCAGCTCCTCAAGAATGCCGGTAGAGGGAGGTCGGTTCGCTTGTTCGGCTCACGCACGTAAGGGAACGACAAGCTGGCCGGCTTTGCGGGAGCGTCGACGCCGTCGCCGAACCGCTCGCCGCGGCCGCCGTTCACGAGCAGCGTGAGCAGCTCGTCGAGAATGTCGTCGTCGAGCCAGCGACCGCCGGCGCTCTCGTGCGGCCGGTCGGCGATCAATGCGCGTTCGATCTCGAGAAAGTTTCCGGAGGCGAATGCGTGCGCAAGATCGAGGATCAAGAAATCGCCGATGAGCAGGTCGCGTAACGGGTGGCGCCCGTCGGGTCCGAGCTCCCACGCGGTCTTGCCGTCGAGACCGTCGAAGAAGGCCAGGTTCGCATCGAGACGCGACTCGTAGAGCGGGCGATATTCCCTCGAGAGCGCGAACGCGTCTTCGCGATTGTAGAGATCGCGAAGCTCGACGCCCCTCGTACGCGGATCGCGCATCGGGTTCGCCATCACGACGTTCTTGATCTCCGGCCGCCCGAGGTGTTCGATTCGGATCGGCTTGCCGCGGCGCGTGACGACGTTCTCCGAGACGGCGGCGATCAGCGTGACGCCGTCGAATCGTTCGACGATCGGCGCGAACGGCACCTCGACGACGATCGACAAGACGTCGCGAAACTGAACGGTGTTTGCACCGACCTTCTTGAACGATAGCTTGCCCGAGATGTCGGTTGCGATAGCGGCCTCGACGTCCATGAAGAACGGGTCGCTGACGAGTCCCGCGAAGACGCGCATGCCGTCCCCTTCGAATGGTTTGCCGACCTGGAAGCTCGCCGCGCGCCCGTCCGATGTGACGACGCTCCCTTTCTGCACCGACGTTCCTTCGGGCACATCCTCGAAGGTGACGTCGATCGTGTATTCCGCCGTGCCGTGCGTGACGTTGCCGCCCGACCGGCTTAGCGGCCGCAGCCGAAATCGATGAGTGAGCACGTCGCTGAAGAAAGACTGCGGCGTCGCCATCGGGAAGACGTCCATGATCAGGACGAGATTCCCGGGTCGCTCGGGGCTCGGAAACGCGTAGAAGTCGGTGATGTCCACCGCCGGATCGCCCATCACCGCCGGGCCGCTGAAATGGTCTGACATATTGGTTGCCTCCTGTAACGTTCAGAATCGCTGCTCGATCAAGCCCTCGAGCGCTTTCAGCCCGGGAACGAACAAGTATTCGCCGCCCTTCACTTTGATGAAGGTAGGCAGATCGAACAGGAACGGTCGCTTCGCGCCGGGCACGGTCAGCTGCGAACCTTCGCCGCCGACACCGGTGATCGGGTCATGATCGTTCGGATCGAGCCCGATGAACTCGCCGCCGTTCATCCATTCGCGCTGCACGAACTCGAACTGCCGTTCGATGTCGGCTTGGATGAACAGATTGATCAGGCCGCGATCGACGCCGTCGTCTTCGAGCGCGCCGTCCGCGAGATGCGGGCCGTACTCGACGCCGCGTCGGATCAACCGATGCCGCCTGACCGCGGTCGCACGCTTCAACGGCGTCGCGCGCGGGTTGGTGCGGCGCAGGTGCGAACCGAGCGGGCACCGCAGCCCCGCGTCGTCACCTGCGTAGCTGAAGTTGTTGCGCCGCTGAGGATCGGCCGCGATTGCGGGATCGTCCTTGTCCGGCGACAGATCGACCGGGCAGCCGCTGCGCCAGCGACCCATCATCTTCGCCGCGACCAACTCCTGATGGTGGTGCATCGTCGGAACCGTAGAGCGCCTTCGCGGCCGTCAGCATGTAACGGCGAAACGCCGCAACGTCCTGGTAGAGCTTGCGGAACACCATGTACGTGCCGTTCAGCCGCAGCTCGTGCGGCTCGGGCGTCTGAACCCCGTCGGCACCCGCCTCGTCCTCGTAACCGAGCAGGAATTCGCCCGGTTTCAGCGAACGCCACGTGCCATCCGCCTCGAGCACGCCGTCTCCGGGATAGGCAGGCGCGTCGGCGCCTTCGATCGGCGGCTGCGAGATCGGATCCGCAAAACCGAAATGCTCGCCCTCCGACCCGATGCCGTTTGAATGTGCGAGCGCCATCGTGTCCTGAACGAACCGGATTTCGACGCCGCCGATCGCGTCCATCTCGGAGCGGATGATCCGCGTCGCCTCTTCGCGGCCTTGGTCGGAATCGGTTCGGATCCACGCCATCGCGTGAATGTCGGGACCGCCGAGGCCGCCCTCCCAATGTTCCGGAGCGTGCGGGCCGACGTCGCCGACGGCATCGGCACGGCCCCGCATGCCGACGCGGAACGCCTCCGGGAAGCTGTCGAGCGAGCGCTGCGACAGCCCGAGCGCTTTCAGCCCTTCGTAGGTGAAACCGATGTTGACCGTGAACCGGGTGCCATGCTCTTCGCGCCGTGCATTGACGAGCTCGAACATGTTGCGCAGCCATGCGCGCGCATTCGTGCCGTCGGTGAACTTCAGGAAGAGGTGGCGCCCATACCGCATCAGTATGGGCGCCACGACGTTGTCCTGAATGTCGTGGAGGTTCTCCTTCAAGTCGGCGGCTGTCAGGCTCGCCGAGGAATTCAGAGTGCTCATCGTCGTGATCCTTGAGAGATGATCGATCGGATCGACCCGTCAACCGTGGTGGTGAGTGCGTCTTCTGATTAAGCCGTTTTGGCGAGCTTCCCTTCGACGCGTTCAGCGACGTCCTCGTACTGCCACTGGCGAGCCGACGTCCGTGTCGATGTTGGCGTCGCTCGGCACGGGCTCGTA
Source organism: uncultured Gammaproteobacteria bacterium (assembly GCA_963744305.1). Classification (GTDB taxonomy): domain Bacteria; phylum Pseudomonadota; class Gammaproteobacteria; order Steroidobacterales; family Rariloculaceae; genus FEN-1219. The sequence continues at coordinate 23,227 of CAVUTF010000003.1, read as the reverse complement.
CGGCTTGGCCAGGTCCTTCAAGAACGCGTTGACCTTGTCCTCGAGCTTGCCGTCGCCGTTGGCAACCGCACGCTGGAACTTCTGCGCCTTCGCGTACCAGTCAGCCGCCTTGTAGATCTGGGCGATGCTGAGGCTCGGAGCGACGTCGTAGCAGGCCAGGGTCTTGATCTGGCCGCGTGCGATGTACTGCACGACGTCGCGCGCCGTCACGTTGGGACCGGTCGGGCATCCGACACAGTTGCCCCAGACAGCCAGCAGGTTTTCCTTCCCGTTGAGCACGAAGTCGTCGAAGTACTTCTCCACAGTGCTATCGAACTGCGAGATGAAGAACAGCGTGTAACCATCGAAGTCCTGCGTCCTGGCGACGAACCAACGTGCGGTGCGGATCAGCCCGAGCTTCGTGGTCTGCACCGAAACGATGCTCCAGGGGGACTGATCCAGCCGCCCGGGGCCAGCGCCTTCGTGAACGCCACCAGGTCGGCGTCGGGCTTGAGGCGCCACATGCCGGTGAACTCCTTGACCGTGCTCTTACCGCCGTCCGCCGTCATGACGAGGCCGGGGTAACGCAGGCCCCAGGCGCCGGCGGTCGTGGTGGGTCCGGAATGAGTAGCTTGTGAATGCTGAGTCATGGCGAAAATCTCCTATTCGGTACTAATGGATGGTTGGCGGATCGACCGATCGATGCTGCCGATCTCACGTGGGGCAGCTTACGAGTCGACTACCGGTGAGTGGTCAGGAGATCGTCGCCCTTCGGTCGGAAATTGGTGGGCATCGTGGCCACAAGGCGGTCGCGCACGCGCTCTTGAGATTCCGCGCAAATCCGTGATGTGCGGGCCGCTGCTCAAAGTCGCTGATCGGGCTCGTCGCCCTCGAGCTCACTGCGAACGCAGTTGCATTAAGCCGCCGAGTCTGACGCGCAGTTCACGCGTGATCGGCTGCAGTGCTCCACTGCTACCAAGCAGCCTCAACCTGGAGACCGAAGATGAAGCCGCTCGTGTGATTCATGAACTCGGAGTTGGTGGCAATGGCTCCCTTGAGATCATCGGACCACGTGCCGTGAGTGACGAAGAGACGGAGAACCGGACGCTCGAAGTAGCCGGGTCGCTGCTGGAACTGAAGAGCGAGGGTGTTCTTCCAAAGAATGCCTTTCGCTCCAATGCGCTCATTGTCGATGTAGTCGAGGCCGCTTTCCCACGCGAGGTTGAGTTTCGGCTTGATGTAGAACATCGGACGGATGCCGGTGGACAGCCACAAGATGCTCTCGCCGGTCGTATCCTGATCAAAGCCCGGGTGGCCCGCGTCTTCGTAGCGCGCAACCGCAGCCCACTGCAGTGACCAGCGAGGGGCCATCTCGACGAACAGGTCGTTATTGGCTTCCAGGGACCAAGCGTCATCCAGATCGTAGCCTTGCAACTCGGTCGGAGCGCGCGAGTTGAAGTCGTTCTGCACCATGGCCGCCCCTTTGCGGTACATGACGCCGGTCCTGTTACGACCTCCCCAGACATTCTTCAGCTCGTGATAGGCGCCGAGTCCGAAGCCGCGCTTACTGTCCGCTTTCAAGCCTGCGAGGCTGACGCCTATCGGCGCGTCATATTTGGGGCGGTAGCCGATCTGGCCGACGATCGTCAGTTTGCTGTCCGGTCCGAAGGAATAACCGCGCAGCCGGATATCGAGCATATAGCTGTCGATATCGTCGTGGGTCGGATCCACTGGAGCCTGCCGAGCTCCCTCGTCATAGGCGTACAACGCCGCGACATCGATGGTCTTGTTGCCCCCAAGCTTGATGCCCTCGATGCCGCCGCCGTAGTCCGACCCCTGAGCGACATTGAGCCAGAAGTGGTCGATCATGTGGATGTCTTGGCGATCGTAGTAGCGGCGACCGAACCAGACATGCGTCCCGTCGCCGAGGAAATTGCCGAGGCGGATGAACGCTTCCTTCGTGTGGTCATTGCTGAATTCCAGAAAGAGCTTGTCGATGTCACGAATGTTCTGGAACTCGTCCCAGCGCCCCTGGAGCTGGATGAAACGGGAGCCGGTCTCGTTCTTCCTCGAGTCCGTCGGAATACCATCTAGATAGTAGCGATAGTCGATGACGACCTCGCCGCCCTGCACCTCTTCGTTACCGAGGCGGTATTTGGCCGGAGCGCCAGGAGCACCGAATGACGGCATCGGCTCGCCGTCGTTCGTCCAGCCGTACCCGTAGCGGTAGTAGCCATTGAACTCCAGCGAGTGGCCGCCGTGCTCTACTGCGTTCCATCCAGGCCGAACCAAATAGCTGCCGTCGCGCTCATGGACGACCATGTCGGCCGACAGATCCGCCGCATGAGCGGCCAGCGACAATAGGAACGAGATGCTCGCCGAGCCAATGGAGGCCGCGAAAAGTTTTGCTCGCATCTACGATCCTCCCATCGAACCCGTCTCACGGATACTGGATCCAGGCAGCTCTAACGCTGACGCGCCGCAGCTTACGAGTCGGCTACCGGCGGTTGGTCAGGAAACCGTCGTCTTTCGGTGAGAACTGGCGGGCAACGACCGGAGAGCGCTCGAGCACAACGCAATCGGCGGCTGCTCATACAGATCCGGTCTAGCTCAGAGAGCAGCGATCAGACCTACGGCCGTCCTCGTGTTCGGAGGGATTTGGTGGGTTCGGGGATACGCGTGTCGCGAGAATCGGGTAGGTCCGCTGATGAGCTAGGCTCTTCAGGGGATTGCGCGACAGTCCGCCGGACTTGCGCAGCTCAGGCAACTATTTGCGTGCGCGATCGAGAAGGACTCGCGCTCTCGCATACGCCGGCGTATCGCTTCCTTCACTGAGCTCGGAGACGAGTGCGCCGAGCGCGCGGCGGTCGGCACTCTTCGCGGTCGAGCCTGCGCACAGCTCCGTGAGCGCGAGCAGCTCCAGCCACGGCGCCTCTTGTGCTCGCGACTCCTCGAGGGCGCGCCGGATGGAGGCGTCGGCCGCCGCGGGCTGGCCTCTGGCGCGCGCGACGGCGCCCTGTATCAGCAGTAGCTGCGGCAAATAGACCCGCTCCCCGTAGCGGGTCACGATCTCGAGGCCTTGCTCGAGTTGCTCTTCCGCACCATCGAAGTCGCCTTGAAGAACGAGCGCCTCCGCTGCATACCCGAGGAACTCGCCGCCGCCCGCGATCATTCCGAGCGCAGTGTTCTCTTCGTAGGCGGCCCGGATCTGTCGAAAGCTTTCGCGCGTGTTCCCGCGACGCGCGTCCGCCAAAGCTCGGAACCAATCGGCAAGCCGTTCTGCCCTGGGCCAGCGCGAACTTGTCGGCGAGCGAGCTCATCTGATCGGCGAGCGCACCGACGCGCTCCGCGTCGCCGAGACGAACCTCGACGAGCGCGTCGCACCACATCGTGATCATCAACGCCATCGGCTGTGCAAGCCGGTCGACTAGCGCGTACGCCTGCTTCAGGCGCTCGCGCGCCTGCTTGACGAGCCCGAGGGTGGCGAGCTGAACACTCAGCAACGGCAGCAGACTGAGGCGCGGATCGGCGATGAACCTTTGCTCGGAAGCCGCGCTCGGGGAGTCGATCGCCGGGAGCCCGCGCTCGAGCGATTCCCGCGCGGCGCGTGGTCGGCCCTGCAACATGTACGCCTGGCCGCGAGCCGTGCATGCGGCGAGCTCGAGCAGCGGATCACTCGTCTCCGCGCGTAGAGCGTCCGCCAAATCTGCCGTCGCAAGGGCCTCTACGTACTCTCCGCGCAGGTTCAACACCTGTCCGGCCCCGTGCAGCAGCAGGCCCCGCATCGGATGCAGCGGGACATCGGTTAGCAGCGAGCGCCCGCGCATGAAAGCCTTCCGCGCTTCGTCGCCGACGCCGAGCATGTGAAACGCGGCCACGCCTCGAAGCGTCGCGAGCGCAATCTCGAGCGAGGTGCGTCGGGTATCGGCCGGCGCGCGGGACACGAGACTCAACCCTCGTTCGGTCAAGCTCATGCATTCGCCGGGACCCAAGTGCATGAGCGCCGCTTCCGCAGCCTCCGCGTAGTAGCGCAATGCTTCCATCAGTGAGCGGCCGAGGTCGAAGTGCGTCGCGAGCTGCGCGGCAGAGACGGTCCGGCCTTCCGTACGCTCGCGTTCGAGCACAGTGCCCACCTTGCGATGGAGCTCTGCGCGCGCGGACGAACCCGTCCGATCGTAGAGCACCTGCTTGAAAAGCGCGTGGCGGAAGGCATAGCGCTCTTCGTGCAAGTCGTCCTGATTCCCGGCACGTGGAGGCGCGAGCCAGAGCTGCTCCCGCAAGAGCCGCTCACACTCCTCCGCCGACCTTGACGGCGTCGCGTTCGAGCACTCGCGACAAGGTGTCCACGCGAAACTCCATGCCGCACACGGCGGCCGCCGAGAGCAGCGACCGCCGCTCGTCCCCGAGCTTGCTCGAGTAGTGCTCGATGATCGCGAGAAGGTTCTCCGGAACCGCCGAGTTTGCCAGCAGCTCGGCGGTCCCGACACCGCTCTGAGCGGACCGCGCGGCGATGTCGCTTGCCATGGACGCGACGAACAGCGGCACGCCTTCAGTGCGCTCGTGCAAAGCTCGCACTGCGCTCTCGTCTCTCGCGATAGCCGGCAGCCGCTCAGCGAGATACGCCGCGACCTCCTCCTCCGAGAACGAATCGAGCACGATCTCCTCGCAGAGACCGTGCAGACGAAGCTCGTGCCGCAAGGCGTTGAGCGGATGATCGCTAGCGACGACCTCGGCGAGCCTGAAGCTCGACAGCCACATGAGGCGGGCGCCGCTGCGCCGGCGCGCGAGGAAGTCGATGAGCTGGACTGTCGGCCGATCGCTCCAATGTAGGTCTTCCGTGATTAGCAGCAGCGGCCGATTCTCTGTGTAGCGATCGAGGAATTCGGCCATCTCCCGGAGCATGCGCTCGGGGGTTGCGCCAACGAGCTCCTGGCGCAGCGCTTCGCGCTCCTCAGCAGTGCTGACCCACGGCAACTGCAGCAGCCAGGTTGGCGCGACGGCGCGTAGCAGAGGCGGAACACCTGGGTCTCTACGACACAACTCCGCAAGTGCTTCTAGCACGGGTTGGAACGGCTCGCCCGACCCGTACTGCTGCACGCATTGGCCGCGCCCACACGCTACGTCGCCGAGACCCGAGGCAAAGTGCTCGATAAGCGTCGTCTTGCCGATCCCGGGCTCGCCGGCGACCCAAGCGATCGCGCGAGCTCCCCCGCCCGAGCGCTCCCAAGCGCGGCGAAGACGCGCGAGCACGGCGGCGCGGCCGATGAAAGCGCTCGTCTGGCGCGCCGATGCGTCCGACGATGCGGCGACTTCCTCGGCGCGATGCGCTGCCGCGACACGGTTACGCGCAGCCGGTTCCTGCAGCGCCGTCGGGTTCGCGATGAACCGATAACCACGTCTCGGCACCGTTTCTATGAAGCGCGGGCTCCGCGGATCGTCGTCGAGAACCGTTCGGATGTCGCTGATCGTGCCCTTCAACACCGAGTCGCTGACGAAGCGGTGGCCCCAGACCTCGTCGAGCAGGGCGTGCTTCGTCAGCAGCGAGCCGGGATGCCGCAGCGAGAGCGCAGAGCAAGCCGAACGGCGTCGGCGAGAGAGCGATTGCGCTCCCGCCGCGAAGCAGCAGCGCGTTCGCCTCGTCGAGCTCGAACTCGCCGAAGCGTACGCGTAACGGACTTGAGCTACCCGGCGCACCAGCCATGCGTAGTTGTCTAGGAAAGGACCCTCCCGCGAAAGGCCACCCATTCTCGCCCGAGCCCGATGCAGCGCGCAAAGGGCCCCGCGTTAGCGCGCAATTCACCCGAAGCGGGTGATCAACGATCACCCTGTCAAGCGGGAAAGTCTAATCCACAGCCTGCACACGGATTTGGAGCGGGAGACACGCCATGACTACTGAAATCAACCGCGGCACGAGTAAGGCCACAGCGGGCGATTACCGTGAAGTCCGTCGAGTCATTGGTTCTCTTGGTGAGCGAGGTCATGGATCTCGACACGTGCCCATATCTCACGACACAAGCCTGCCGACCAGGGCGGCCGCGGGTGCTCCGTTGCCGCCCCAGGATTGCGTGCGCGTGCGCTTCGATGCATTCGAGCTGGACGAGAGAAATGCGCGTTTGTTGCGCGACGGCCGGCCTCTGTCCGTTGCACCGACGCCATTCGCCCTGTTGTGCGCGCTCGCGCGGCAACCGGGATCATTGATCAGCAAAGGGGCGTTGCTGGATGCGGTCTGGGGCCATCGATTCCTGAGCGAGGCGGTCTTGAAGACGGCGATCAGCGAACTGCGAACGGTATTGCAGGATGATGCCAGGCGCCCACGCTTTATAGAGACGGTGTCGCGCCGCGGCTATCGTTTCATCGGTGTTCCGAGCGCAACGGCGACCACTTACTCAACAGGCGCTAGGAAGCCGGCGGCGGCGCTGCGAACGCCAGTCGTTGTTGGCCGATCTCGCGAGCTCGCGCGCCTTCGGGCCGCTTGGGATCTCGCGTGCACCGGCAAGCGCACGTTCGTCTGGGTTGCTGGCGATCCGGGTATCGGCAAAACGACGCTGATCGACGGTTTCGTCGCGTCACTCGGCGACGTCGCGATCACCCGCGGCCAGTGCGTCGAACAGTACGGTGCCGGCGAGCCCTATCTGCCGATTCTCGATGCGCTCGCTGATCTATGTCGACGCGACGGCAGTGTTTTGCCGCTGCTGCGCTCCGTGGCGCCCGCATGGCTGCTGCAGCTGCCGTGGCTTGGCAGTCCGGAGCAACGTGATGCACTGCGCCGCGAGCTCGCAGGTCTACCACAAGACCGCATGCTCCGCGAAATGGGAGAGCTGCTGGATCGCTACACTGCAGAGCGCCCGCTGTTGCTCGTGACCGAAGATCTGCATTGGAGCGACGGCGCGACGCTTCAGCTCATGGACCACGTTGCACGGCGACGCGGAACCGGGCGCCTGATGTGGCTCGCAAGCTTCCGGCTTGCGGAGATCGTCGGCTATGACCGCCCTCTCAAGGCGCTGCGTCACGAGCTGCGCCTGCACGGGCTCTGCGAGGAGCTGGTCCTCGATCCGTTCTCGGAGCAGGAGGTGGCCGACTACGTCGCACAACGAGCGCCCTCGCTCGCGGCCAACGAAGCGTTCGTGCGCGCATTGCACGAGCGCACCGACGGGCTGCCACCGTACGTGGCGCACGTGTTGAACGACCTACTGGCGCGCGGAGAGCCTGGCAATGGCGACGCTTCAGCCGCCACCCAATTGCCGAGGATGGGGATTCCAGAGAACCTCGCCGGCATTGTCGAGCACTACGTCGCGCGGCTCTCGAGCGATGAGCGCGCGGTGCTCCAAGCGGCGGCGGTCTGCGGCGTCGACTTTCGAGCTGGCACGGTCGCGGCGGCGCTCGACCGCGACGCCACGTCGGTTGCAACCGTATGCGGCCACCTGGCACGCGGTCGGCTCTGGCTGCGCGCGCCCGCCGATGATGGAAACAACGCACGGGAGCTGGGGTATTCGTTCCGGCACGCTGTTTTTCGGCAATGGCTCTACGAGCGGATCGGTCCCACGCGGCGCACGGAGCTGCAGCGCAAGATCGCCGCGACGCTCGAGCGGCAGCGCACGGCAGGCGCGGCTGCCACGGCTGCGGAGTTCGCCCTGCACTTCCAGCGCGGCGGCAAGTTTATGAACGATGCGACGGCGGACGACCGGTGCGCGCTCGATGTCGAGCGGTAGGCAGAACGTGATAGGAGAGTGACATGCGACCGACCTGGCAACCTCATGAAAGACGCTGGCGTGCCCACCGAGCGCAGCGATTTGCTGGACAGCGCCTTCGCGTTCCCGAGAGAGCACAAAGAGCCCGCGTGATGCCGGCAATAGCACGCAACCCACAGGGCCCCGGCAACGACATGGAGTACGGGAACGGTGAGAGCGCCGAATATCGGCCTGACTTTGCGAGCATAGAGGATGCCATTCGCGAATTGGCAGCCTGGCGATTCAGAGAAGAGGACTGACTGCCGAGACCATAAGCGGTGTTCGATGAGCTCCGAGCGCAATGAACTACTCGCCGCAACGCTAAGCCGACTGAGGCGATTCCGGCGCGTTGCATTTCTGGCTGCCGCGACTCTGATCGCGTTTCCTGCGGCGGCGCAGATGCCGTTTAGTCAACGCGCGCCGACGGAGGACAACGGGCGCGAAGTCCGCCAGCGTCCCGTCGTCGAGCGTGACGCGCCCAAAGATCGGCCTCGCGCTATCGGGAGGCGGCGCTCGCGGCGGCGCCCACATCGGCGTGCTGCTCGCGCTCCGCGAGCTCCGCGTGCCGATCGACTACATCGCGGGAACGAGCATGGGCGCCGTCATCGGCGGCTTGTACGCGTCGGGGCTCGACGAGGACCGGCTGCAACAGCTCGCGAGCGAGGCCAATTGGGACGATCTCTTCAACGATGTGCCGAGTCGCGACGACCGCACGTTCCACCGCAAGCGCGACGACGACCTTTTCCTCGTGAAGCAAGGCGCTGGGCTCAAGAACGGGAGAATCGGCTTACCGATGGGGCTGGTGCAGGGGCAAGACATCGATCTCTTTCTAACGCGAGTGATGCTGCCGGTTGGGCACGTCGTGAATTTCTACGACCTGCCGATTCCGTTCAATGCAGTTGCGGTCGACATGGTGACCGGCGAAGCAGTGATCCTCGAGCGCGGCAGCATTGCGCAGGCGATACGCGCAAGCTTGTCGATCCCTGCGGCGATCGCACCCATTGAGATCGACGGCCGTCTGCTCGGCGACGGCGGCGTCGTGCAGAACCTCCCCATCGACACAGTGCGCCGCATGGGTGCCGACGTCGTGATCGCTGTCGACATCAGCACGCCGCTCGCGACGCGCGATGAGCTCACGTCCGTGGTTTCGATCACGGGGCAGCTCGTGGGCTTCCTCACGAGGCGTGGTACGGCTGACCAGATCGAGAGGCTCACGGCGAACGACGTGCTGATTCGGCCGGAGCTCGGCGATATCGGGTCGGTTTCGTTCGAGCGGATCGAGGAGACATACCCCGCCGGTTACGCCGCGACGATGGCGGTCGTCAACCAGCTCCTCCCGCTCGCGCTGTCGCCGGATTCGTATGTCGCCCACCGCGCTGCACGGCCAAATCCACGCCTCGACGCCCCGCCGCGCATCGACTTCGTGCGGCTCGAGAACAACTCGAATGTGGCCGATAACATCGTCGAAGCGCGGCTGGAGTCGATCCCGACCGGGGTGCCGCTCGATCTCGATGCGACGCAGCGCGCGATCGCGCGGGTGCACGGTCTCGAGCTTTTTCAGCACGTCGGCTACGCCCTCGTCGAGGAAGCCGAAGGAACGGGCCTCGAGATCACAGTGGACGAGCGCGCGTGGGGTCCGAACTACCTCCAGTTCGGGCTGCAGTACAGCGCCGCCGGTTCTGACGAGTCGCTGTTCGGCTTATCGCTGAGCTATCTTCGCACGGCGATGAACTCGCTTGGCGCAGAGTGGCGCTCGACGATCGCGCTCGGCGACGAGCCGGAGCTTTCGACGGTTTGGCATCAGCCGCTCGGGCGGAATGCGCGGACCTTCGTCGACGGCCGGTTTGGCGCGCGAAGCGCCGCTCGTGAATGTCTACGACGGCCGCGAGCGCATTGCGCGCGTGCGAAGCGATGAAGCGAACGTCGAGCGTCGCCTTGGGACGCGAGCTCGACAACTGGGGCGAGCTGCGGTTCGGTTTCTTGCGCGGCATGGGCGAGCCCGAGCTCGATACGGGCGATCGGGCCGCCGTTCCGCTCGCCGACTTCGATCGTGCCGAGATTTACGCGCGATTCATGATCGACACGCTCGACAGCGTGTACTTCCCGACGGGCGGCAACCTAGTGCTCGCAGAGTGGCGCTCCTCGGAGCAGCACCTCGGCGCCAGCACGGAATTCGAGCAGTTCAGCGGCCGCTTGATGACCGCGCACACGTTCGGCCGGCACTCCGTTGCATTCGGTCTCCGCTACGACACCACGATCGACGGCGTCGCGCCGCCGTGGAACCTGTTCGAAATGGGCGGGTTCTGGGATCTGTCTGGCTTCGCTCAAAACGAGCTGAGCGGACAACACGCCGGCCACTTGATCGGCGCGTACTACCGGCGGATCGGCAAGTTCGATCGTCTGCCGATCTACGCGGGCATCACACTCGAGAAAGGGAACGCGTGGCAGACTCGCCGCGAGCGTTCGCTCGACAACTCACTCAATGCCGGATCGCTCTGGATCGGGGCCGACACGCCGGTCGGGCCGATGTACTTGTCGTACGGTCGTGCCGAAGGAGACCGCGACAGTATCTACTTCGTGATCGGCAACGTCTTGAAGTGAGCAACCTATGGATATGAAGCTAGGGGCCGACCTGTTTGGGAACATTGGTCGGCGTCCTCGCCACCGTTGCAATCGCCTGGATCAACCAGAAGACGCTCAATCGACGCGAGCTCATTCGAGGCGCGGATCCGCTCAAGACGTTCGGAGAGGCATGCCGGCTGGAGCTCAAGTCGATACGTGCTCGCATGTAGCGCGGCCACGAGATTCGAAGCCTACGACGCTGACCGAATAGCGCCCAATAGTCGACGTTCTCCTGACTACGCCCCTGAGCGGGCACACGGAATTCGGGTGGGGCCGGCGAGACGGTCGAGCTGAGCGGACCGTTCAGCGCGGTCCAGCACGGAGGACGGCTGCATCGGACGGCGATAGAATGCTCATCGCCGGCGCAACCCGGCCGCCGCCGCCGGGATTTTCCACCACGTGAGCAGTAGGAATGACGAAGTTGATCCGCGCTAGTGCCGTGCTCGTCGCGGCTTGTGGATTCGCGGGCTCCTCGACCGCACATCACAGTCCCGCAGCGTTCGACCAAAGCAAAGAGATCGTGATCGAGGGCAAGCTCACGCGGTTTTCATTCAACAACCCGCATACGTACTTGACGCTCGAGATCGTCGGTCCCGACGGCGCGGCGATGTCGCAGGACGTCGAAGCGGGCCCGATCTCGACCGTGCAGCCGCTTGGTCTCATGCGCGACTCACTGCAAGTCGGCGAGCACGTGGCCATCCGGGGGAATCCGAGCCGCCGCGGTGCCGGTCACACGATGCTCGGGCTGTACGTCACGCGCGCGGACGGCAGAGTCTTCCCGCTATCCGTCTCTTCCGCGAGCGCTCGAGCGCCGAGCACCTCCCGCGCATCGAGCATCGCGGGTACTTGGCATCCGACTTTCGCGAGCTTCGCCGCACTCAACGATGTCATCGGCTCATGGCCTTTGACAGACGAAGGACGGCAACGCTTGCTCGACGGGCGCCGTAAGGGCTTCACGACGCATTCGGACTGCATTCCTGCCGGAGCTCCGATGTTGATGGTGTATCCGGTGGCGACCATTGTAAGAATCGACGCGACGACAGTCGTCTTCGACATCGACTGGATCGACTCCGAGCGCATCGTGCATCTCGGCGCAGAGCATCCGCAGAATCTCGAGCCGACGCTGCAAGGCCATTCGATCGGCCGTTGGGAAGGCGACGTGCTCGTCGTCGACACTGTCGGTTTCACAGCGCATGCGGAAGGCATCGGTTTCGCAATGCCGTCGAGCGAGCGGAAGCATCTGATCGAGCGCTTTGCGCTCGCCGACGATCGACGGCATCTCGTTTACGACGTGACGATCGAAGACCCGGTCTATCTCACGGAGCCCGTTCGCTATACGGCGCAGTGGGAGTATGCCCCGGACCTCATGCCGTCCGGTGTCGAGTGCGATCTCGAGATCGCCCGGCGCTATCTGCGCGAAGCCGATCAGCGATAAGCGCAGTCCAACATCTGCGATCCCTTCCTCAGCTCGGCGGCAAGCGCCGGAGCTCAAGCAGCTCGAGGCCGAGCGCTGCGACTTGAGCAAGCACGCCGTGCAACGCAGCCTGATCGCGCACAACACCGGTCAAAACGGTGTCGGGACCCCGTGCTTCGGCCGCGAGGCCCTCGAACGCGCCCAGGATCGTTTCGCCAAGGTGCCCGCGAATCCGCAGCTCGTACCTCGGCGGCGAGGTAGGATCGCTGCGGCTGCCGGCGCGACTTGGGGAGTTCCTGTTTCGAGGCATGTCTCGCTCCTGCGCGGCGCGGTCGAATGTCGGCCCGAGTACCGACGAGCTCGCTGCGCTCTGTGCGTACGGTGCCAGCTATGCGCGGGACCTGCCTCACCCGGAAGGGGTGATCTTGCGGGGGAATTCGGACACAGCGGCTTCGTCGCTGTTCGGCCAGAAACGAGGCGGAAGCGGCTCAGTGTCGGCGTATATCGGGCGCGAGCAGCGCGAGCTCGCGTGCCCTTGTGACGGCTTTGGTTCGGCTATGGGCGTCAAGCTTGTCATACAGCTGCCGAACGTGCGTCTTGACCGTGTTCGCCGAGAGATGGAGCTCGTTCCCGATCTCTTTCAGCGTAAGGTTGGTCGGCAAGTAACGCAGCACGCGCGTCTCGCTCGCGGTCAGCGGTTCCCGAAGCCGCGCCGGCTCGGCGGGCGCCGACGCGCCGCGACGAACGGCGACCCGGTCAAGAACCTGCGAGATTAGCGCCGCGTGCGCCGTCCTGCTTCGGAGATGGCGTTCGAGGAGCTCCGGTGCAGGATAAAACATGAAGGCGAGGAGCAGTCCATTCGGCTCGGCCAGATCGAGCGCTCGCTCGAGCGCGCGACCGGCTTCGGAGGCCTCGCCATGGGAGCTGCGCGCAATCGCCTCCAATAGAAAAGCGACTACCTGCCAGTTCGGGTGAAATAGCGCCTCCGTGCCGTCGAGCACCGGTGCGAGAGCGACGCTCGCTCCTTCGGGGTCGCGTTCCGAAAGGTTCAGCACAGCGCGCACGATGCGCATTTCACCGCGCGTGAGCTCCGTCTCGTCGAGCTCGCCAAGAGCCGCTTTGACCCTGTTCGTTTCACCGAGCTTCAAGAGCGTCTGTAGCAGGAACCCCCGTGCGTGATCCGCAATCACGCGCGGTGCGGCGAGCATTGCACGGAGCTGCTCTCCGGTGCGCAACGCCGCTGCGGCCTCCGCGTAATGTCCACGAGCAAACTCGAGCTCGGCACGCGCGACGTTAGACCACGAGTCCGAGCGCCGGGTCCAACTCCGGGCGGAGAACGCCTTCGGCATGCCGCAGCCACGGTTCGGCGTCGTCGATCTCTCCACGCCATAGCGTCGTCAACGCCACCGACACGTACGCATTCAGGAGCACCGGGTCGTCGCTCCAGCCATGCTGCCGCGCAATGTCGATCGCGCGGAGCCCGCGTTCCATCACGAGCGGAAACGAGCGAAAGCTTGCGATCGACGCCGCGTGTCCGAGGGCGTGCGCCTCCAAGTACGGCCGCGCGATCCGCCGCGCGAGAGCGATGCATTGCTCGAGATGACGTTCTGCGTCGTCGAGCCGCGCAGCGCCATAGATCTCGGCGATACCGAGGCTCAGCAGCGCGAGCGCGCGGAGGTCATCGCCGAGCTTGAGCTGCGTCGCATCGTGAGCTTCTGCCGGAGCGAGAAGCAACTCCGCAGCTTCGATAACCCCCGCGACATCCGTGCGTTGGCGCGCAAGTTCGAGCCGCACGATCGCGCGCATCGTCTGAAACTGCTCGAGCCGCTCCGGCGCGACAGATGCCAATCTCGCGGTGGCGAGCTCGAGACACCGCTGTGCCTCCGCGAGCGATCCGCGGTTGAGCTCATCGGCGGCCATCAATGCGGTGAGCTCGGGATCGGCGGCGACGGCTGTCCGGCGGGAATCGAGCGAGGAGCTCGTGCGCCGTTTCCGCCCGCCCGTCGAGCACGAGCTCCACCCAATGATCGAAGAGCCGGCGGGCCGCGAGCGGCCAATCGTCCGCGGCCTGCGTGTGACGCACCGCCTCGGCCGGATAACCGTGAATCACGTACCAGTCGGCAGCCGCGGCGTGCAGCTTCGAAACGGCGGCTGGCTCCGTGCGCCGCAGCTCGAGACGAAGGAGGTCCGTCAGCAAATGGTGATAGCGGAACCACGAACGGCTCGAGTCGAGCGAGACGACGAGCGCGTTCGCGCCTTCGAGCTCCTGAAGAATGCGCTCGGCACCAGAGCTCCCGGTGAGGAGGTCGGCGAGCGGCCCGTTGATCCGCTCCAGGATCGACGTCCGGAGCAGCAACTGCCTACAGGGTGGCGTTTGGCGCTCGAGCACTTCGGAGAGCAGGTACTCTGCGACCGTGCGCTCGCTCCCGGAGAACTCGGCGGCGAAGCGCTCCGGATCTGGATGCCTCTGGAGCGACAACGCAGCGAGCCTCAAGCCCGCGGCCCAGCCTTCAGTCCGCTCGACGAGCCGCGCGAGAGCAGATTCCGACAGCTTCACTCCGGCGCGGTCCATCAGGATCCGTGCTTCGTCGTGCGCGAAGCGGAGCTCGTCGCCGCGGATTTCGGTGAGCTCGCCGCTCAGGCGCAATCGATGCAGACCGAGCCGCAGATCTTGCCGAGTCGCGAGCACGAAGCGCACGGTCTCCGGCGATCTGAGCAAGAGCAGCTCGAGCTGGCGCAACGCTTCATCGGAGGAGAGCTCATGCAAGTCGTCGATAACGAGCCAGAGCCGTTCCTCGAGCGCGACGAGATCTCCGAGCAGACGCTCCACGGCCGCCCAGCCGTCGAACGATGGCGCGGCGCCCAACGCGCCCACTATCTGCGATCCCGGCTCGGTGGCGCGCAGCGAGTCCACGACGCTCGTCCAGAACTGCTGCGCATCGCGCTGCTCGCGCTGCACCGACACGAACGCGGTGCGTTCCGCAAGGCCCGCTTCCTCGATCCACGAGCGCAACAAGAACGTCTTGCCGCTTCCGGGCGGAGCGGCGATCACGGTCACTCGTGCCGCCCGAGCGATCGAATCGACGAGCGCCGCGCGGCTCACGGCGCTTGAGGCCATCCGGCGAACAGCGGGCGGCGCGGGTTGCGCGACTGTGGGTTGCATAAATTCACGCGACGCAGGCGACGGCAGTGTCGCATGCGTGCGTGAACGTTCTCCGCTCTTAACGGACGGTCACCGCATAGTACGCGCTACCTGGTCTCCTCGCGAGAGCTCGCAGTCCAGCGCGGCTGGCACGAGCCAAGGCGGGCGCCTCGACCGGCAGGCGGTATTTGTTTTGCGGTCGACTGACGGCGCTGACCGGCGATGGCGGGCGTCGAGCGGCGTTGCGGCTGTCGCCGCCGCGTCTGTACAATCAGCAACGTCTCGCGTCACCGCCAAAACGACGACTCGAACGAACAACGCCGACGCGAGCGAGGGAGTGCCGCATGACAGTCCCGTCAAAGGCTCCCGGATGAGACGGCCACGGTGGGTGACGTTTCGCCTGCTCGCGTTGTGCACGCTGCTGTCGCCGCTCGCGGGAGCTCTCGCGCAACCTCGTGCCGGTCTTGTTTCCCGAAACCAACATGGCCGTCGATTCGGAGGGCGGTCGCGCCGGAGCGGCGCCGGGCTTCGCGGGCGCAGCGATTCCGACGAATCCCGCGGCGCCGGACGCGGGCGCGGTGGGCGAACGCGTCTGCGCATCGTGTCACAGACTCGAAACCGACCATTTCGCGCACACGATCCATGACCTCGGCCTGCGTGCAGCCACACAAGACAACCCCACGGCGCCGATCTGCGAAACATGCCACGGCCCCGGCTCGGCGCACGCGCAGCAGCCGACGCAGAAGGGCCTAATCATCGGCTTTACACGCGACTCACGCACTTCTGTCGAGGTGCAGACCGGCAGCTGTCTGGCGTGTCACTCGGGCGGGCCGCGCAATCACTGGCTCGGCTCCGTTCATCAGCGCTTCGACGTCTCGTGCAGCGACTGTCACAACCCGATGGCCCAGTTCTCCGCGGAAGGCCTCATGGCTCGGCAATCCGCGAGCGAGACGTGCGCGACCTGCCATCGCGACATTCGCATGCAGTTCAATCGCCGCTCGCACATGCCGCTGCCCGAGGGCCAAATAGAGCTGCGCGGACTGTCACAACCCGCACGGCTACACTCACGGCGGCGTATGCTCAAGACCGATACCGTGAACGAGAACTCGCTCCACCATGCCACGCGGAGAAGCGCGGACCGTTCCTATTCGAGCACGCACCGGTACGCGACAGCTGCGTCAACTGCCATACGCCGCACGGCTCGAACCAGCACGCACTGCTCGTGGCACCGATTCCGTTCCTTTGTCAGCAATGCCATTCGCACACGCGCCATCCGAATGATTTGCTCACGGCGCAGTCGCTCGGCCCGGGCGCGAACCCCGACGAGCGGCTGCTCGCACGCGGCTGCATCACGTGCCACGCGCAGGTCCACGGCTCGAATCATCCGTCGGGCGCGCGGTTCCACCGGTAAGCCGCGGTGCCGCAGCGAGCGTACACACGGACCGAAGCGCTGTACGCCGCCATGTTCGCTGCGCTCGCGTTCGCACCGCTCGCCGCGGCGCAGGACAGTGGCTCGGGTGTGGACCTGCAATTCGGCAACCGGCTCGATCCCACGGGGAGCGCGCAGACGCTGAACGGCTGTGACGAGCGCGGCATGAGCTGGCTGCGCGCCGATTCGCAACGCACACCGACTGGTTTCTTGTACCAGTGCCCGCCCGCCTGGCCGATGACGGAGACGATCGGTGATTGGCTCTACTCGGCAACGTTCTCGCTCGGCGTGCTTGCGGGCGGCGACGGCGAGAACGCTCAGTGGCAGCGATATTCGTCGTGGGACGAGACGCTCGCGGGCGGTCCGTTCAGCGTGAGCCTACGGAGACCGGCCGACGGAACCTATCTCGACTTTCGCGGCAGCCGCCTCACGCCGGACAACCAGTACTACAAGCTGACCGGAGGCCGTGCCGGCCGCTACGAAGTCGACGTGTTCTATCGCGATCAAGCGAACGTCGTGAGTGGCAACGCGCGCTCGCTCTGGAACGGCGTCGGCTCCAACCATCTGACACTCGCGGGTGGCCTCATCCCCGCCGCGAGCACGCCCGCACAAGTGGAGCAAACGCTCACGGCGACGCCCGAGAATCGGCTCGAAGTGCAGCGCGACAAGCTCGGAGTTGGCGTGACGTACTCGTTCAGCCGCGAATGGACCGGCTTCCTCAGCGGCACGTACGAGGAGCGCAAAGGCGCGCGACCGTTCGGCGGGGCGTTCTTCTTCAACTTCCCGTTCGATGACAACGGCGGCATTCTCGAGATCCCGCGCGTCATCGACGACGGCACCACGAACTTGAGCGGCGGAGCGCGCTTCGTCGGCGACACCTGGCGCATGGAGGCCGCGTATGCGGGTTCCTTTTACCGAAACCGCTACCAGAGCTACGACTACGAGATGCCGTATCGCGTCACACCGGTGGTTCCCGGTGCGGTTTCGCCGCTGCTCGCGGTCGGCCTCTTCGCATCGGAGCCCGACAACGACTATCACAACCTGCGCGTGAACTTCACGCGCAAGATCCCGCTGCGCGGCGAACTGTCGCTGACGGCTTCGGCCGGCCGCATGCGGCAGAACGATCCGCTGCTCGCGCCGATGAATTGCACGGGCCAATTCGGGATCGATTTGTCGCCGACCGGCTCGCCCGTGAATCCATTCCTGTTCGACTGCGCCGACTGGAGCACGACCGCGGCACTCTCACAGACGCACGCGGATCTCGCAATCGACACGTCGATGGTCGCCGCGCGTGCTGTACTGCAACCTGCGCAACGCGTCACCGTGCGCGGCGAGCTGCGCTACGACAGCCAGGACTATCGCGGCGACTATGTCGCGTTCAACCCGCGGACGGGTCAGTACGGCTACGTCGCCGAGAACGGCGCTCAGGGCAGTGTGGTGCCGGGCGGGATCGGCTTCTGGGATGCCGTGGCTCGCTACCGGACGTGATGACGCGGATCCGCAATCTGCCGCTCGACAAGGACTCGCTCGAAGCGAGCTTCGGTGTGGACTGGCGGCTCACCGACCTACAACACGCTCGGCGCGACGTACACGTTCGCGAGCACCGATCGCGACTATCGAGAGGCGGCTGAGGTCGAAGACAACACGGTGCGCCTGACGTGGGCGAATCGCCGCTTGGCGCGCGCGACACTGCGCGCAAACTGCACGATCCTGCATCGCTCGGGGATCCGTACGAGTACCATCCCTACGAGTTCACGTACTCATCGTCGCTGCCCGGCTACGTGCCGCCGCCTGGCGGCGTGACCACCACACACCGTCGAGGCGCTGCGCAAATACGACGTCGCGGACCGTGACCAGAACAAGATCGACGTGATGGCGACCTTCGCCGTGCGCGATGACATCACGCTCAGCACTTCCGTGCGCGCCGAGCGCAACGATTACGACGCCGAGCTCGGCCGGCAGGGCTACGACACGCTCGGCGCGACGCTGCAATGGGAATGGCAGCCATCGCCGGATCTCGTGACGAGCGTCTATTACGGTTACGACCGCTCGCAGCTCGACCTCGCAAACGTCAGACGACGTCGCCCCTACCCGCTGGACGCATCGCTCGGCGGCACGACATACCCGCTCGACGCCCTCTGGTGGGCCGACGACGAGCAGCGCAATCACTATCTGGGCGCCACCGTCGACCGGAGGCTCGCGCGCATGCGCTTCGAGGTTGCCGCGAACTACATCGAATCGCGCGGAACCACGGACTTCGCTTTCGCCCTGCACGGGCTGCGCTCGGTTGGCCGGATCCGCTCGCGCTGCCGGACATGACACATCGTGTCGCGTCGTTGAGCGCCAACTTGCAGATTCCGATCACGCCGCGATTCACCGTTCGGGTGTTCGATCTATACCAGCGCGGCCGGCTCGCGGACTGGCACTATCTCGGCTTCGACGCGCGGCGCGTCTACGACCATCGCGTCTATACGGACGGCGGTCCCGAGGACTACAGCGAGAATCTGGTCGGCGTCATGTTCGAGGTGAAGCTCTGAGAACGCGCAATGATTGAACGGCTCCCCGTGTTTCCGCGCTCACTCCGGAGCGACCGCTATCGCGATGCTGCTGCTCGCGTGCTCCGGCGCCGCGGTGGCCGCGGACTACATCGATTTGCGCTGCCCGCCGCTCGTAGCCGCGGGCGACCCGGCGGCGGGCCGTGAGAAGGCCGCAGTCTGCCTCGCATGTCACGACGCAGCCGGGATGTCGCCCGCGCCTATCTTCCCGAATCTGCGCGGTCAGACCTTCGAGTAGACCCTGTCGTTGGGCGCTCGTCGACTTCAAGCGCGGTCAACGCGCGATGTCGCCGATGACTCCGCTAGTGGCGAGCTCGAGCGACCAAGATTTGCGCGATCTCGCCGCGTTCTACGCCGCGAGCGGCAGCGAGCCACTGGCTCGCGCCGCCGGCGCCGTCGCAGGCGGAGCCCGCCGTGTTCGCGCGCGGCGAGCGCCTCTATCTCGAGGGGGACGCCGCCCTTGGGATCCCGCCTTGCCAAAGCTGCCACGGAGTCGAGGGCAGAGGTCATCCGTCGTCGGCGGCCGCCTGGGTCCGAAACGCTCTCAGGCTTATACGCACCTATCCCGCACTGCGCGCGCAACAAGAGGCGTACGTCGTCGCGAAGCTCCGCGAGTACCGCGACGGCATGCTCGCCGACTACTAACGATACGACTTCATCATGACGGACGCCGCGCGAAACCTCGACGACGCTTCGATCGGCGCCATCGCGGCGTGGCTCGCGGCGTTGCCGCCGTAGCCGACGTCCGCCAGCCTGCGTTCCCCTCCACCCGGTGTTTGTCAGGCTGCGAATGGCCTAATGAACACGGCGTCCTTAGGTGCTCTTCTTCGCGGGATCGTCGCAGTCCATTGCGGGCTTGCGGCCTCGCATACCCACCGGCAGCGCGAGTCCGACGCGATGCCGCGCCATGGCGCTGTCGCGATCGAGGTTGGCGAGCATCAGCGCCGCCGCGTCGGCGTAAGGCACGATCATTTGGGGAACCAGAGAGGCGAACACCGGCAGAACAAGCGGCCGGGGAAGCGCACGAGCGAACGCGGGCACCTCGACCGGCAGGCGGTCGAGCGAGATACGCAGCCTTTCCAGCCCGAGCGGCGGCTGATCGACCATCGGTCCCGGGCACAGCAGGCGCCAATCGAGGCTCGAGCGCTCGAGGCGCTCGAAGTCGGCGCGATGCGGCCAATAGGTCGATTTCAGCTTCGGCAGCTCGACGCCGCGGCGACCCGAAGCATCGATGTCGAGCAATGCGGCCCCTGCCAGGAACCAGCAGACGGGCCGCTCGGCCACCGGCAGGGATTCCATGCTCGCGACGACGCGGTCGACAAGGCTGACGAAACGCTCGCCCTCGGTGACGTGGCCCGCGCAATTGATGAGAGCGTCGTGTCTGCTGACGACATCCGATGGCAGAGCGACGTTGAGATCAACGGTGTGGATCGCGACCCGCTCCCGCGCTTCCGCAGGCAGCCTGGACGGATCGCGCACGACTACGCTCACGTCGTGCCCGGCGCCGAGCGCCTGGCGCAGCACGTGACCACCGAGCGACCCGTCGCACCGAGGACGATCAGGCGCACTTTCGTATCCCCTCAGTGTTGCGCGTCATCGAAGCCCCCTGGTGCCCGCGACTCATCGGCTTGCGTTCCGGCAGCGCGAAAGCCATCACGTAATCGCCGGTCTTGGGCGACCGGGCGGCCCCGCCCACCGAGACCACGACGTACTGACGGCCGGTGCTCGGCGAGACGTACGTCATCGGCGTTGCGCTCGAACCGACCGGCAGCCGGTGTTTCCAGAGCTCGTCGCCGGTTTGCGCATCGTAGGCGCGCAGATAGAAATCCTGCGTGCCCGCGAAGAAGACGAGCCCGCCGGCGGTCACGGAGGTGCCGGCGTATGTCGGCATGCCGACCGGCATCGGCAAATGCGTAGTGATGCCGAGCGGTCCGGTGTCCTCGCTGGTGCCTGCGGGCACCTGCCACAGCAGCTTGCCGGATACCGAGATCGACCGCGCTGATCGTGCCGAGCGGTAGCTTGGTTGCAGGGTACGCCGAGCGGCGAGACCCATAGTCGAACTAACACGCCGTACGGAATACCTGGCCTGCGGCTGCAGCCCGGCGCCGTGCCCATGCAACCCAAGCTCGGGGTACCGAGCGGCCCACTTCGCATACTCGCGCGCGGCACGAGCGTTCGGCTGGACGCCATCCGAAGGTCGTTCATGAACGCGATGTGGTTCAGCGGATCCACCGAGACGCTGCCCCAATTGAGCCCGCCCAAGGGGCCTGGGTACTGAAGTGACCGGTCGAGACCGATCGGCGTGAACTCGCCGTCATAACGGTGCTGCCTGAACGAGATGCGGCACCAAAGCTGATCCAGCGTGGTCATTCCCCATGTGTTCGCGTTCCGCGAGGCGCTCCGCGCCGATCGGCCGGCATGTCGACCGAATAGGGCTGCGTCGGCGATAGACGCTCTTCCGGGCACCGCGCCGTTCTGCGGCACGGGCCGTTCGACGATACGGGAGATCGCCTCGCCCGTAGCGCGGTTCAGCAGGAAAAGCTGTCCGCGCTTCGTCGTCTGCAACAGCGCAGGCACGGTGCCGCCTTGACCGTCGGGCAGATCGACGAGCGCCGGTTGCGAAGGAACGTCGTAATCCCAGATGTCGTGATGCACCGTCTGCACGGACCAGCGCGGGCGGCCGGTTTCGATATCGAGCGCGGTGATCGAAGAGCTGTATCGGTCGGAAGCTGGATTGCGGCCGATGCCGAAGTAGTCGGGCGTCTCGTTGCCGAGCGGCACGTACACGAGGCCGAGCGAGTCGTCGTAGGCCGGCGTCGACCACATGTTCGGCGTGCCGCGCGTGTAGTGAGCGCCGCGAGGCGGGTCGCGCGTAACGGTGGGATTGCCCATGTCCCAAGCCCACACGAGCTCGCCGGTTCGGGCATCGAACGCCCGGATCACACCGGAAGGAAGATGCGTTTGCACGTTATCCGGCACGAAGCCCCCGACGATGATCCGGCCCCGTGCGACGACGGGTGCCGAAGACTGGAAATAGAATCCGGGCTCGACGGTCCCATGCCTTGCTTGAGATCGACGACGCCGCCTTGCCGAAATCCGGCACGGCTCACCGGTCGCAGCGTCAAGGGCGATCAGGCGTGCGTCGATCGTTGGGTAGAAGATCCGGCGCGCGCAAACCGAGGCGGCCGCCGCATCGCGCGGCACGGCGGCAGCTCGTAGTAGCCGAGACCGCGGCAGCGCGACCAGAGGCAGGTTCGACCCGGAGTCGTATCGCCAGCGCACTGCGCCTGTTCTGCTCGAGCGCGGCGAGACGACGTTACGCGAGCACGTGTAGACGTGTCGCCGATCTGCAGCGGCGTGTTCTGATCGATACCCGGGCCGTCGTCGCCGGAGCGAAAGGTCCAGCGTGCTTCAGCTCTTCGACATTCTCGCGGTTGATCTGCGTGAACGGCGAATAGCGCGTGCCCGCGGCGGTCCGCCCGTACGAAGACCAGTCGGAAGGCTCCCCCGATTTCTCCGCACGCAGAACGCGCGGGCCGGCGCATTGTGCACCGCGCCGTGGGGTACGAACGCGAAGCCGAATCCGACGGCCATCGCGAGCGCGAGCGCGCCGGCAACGCTCGCGCTCAGCCGCCGCGATTCGTTCGCGGGGAAACGCAGCGCGGCGAGCAGCGCGAGCAGCGCGAGGCCGGCCGGCAACAGCACGCGCGGGAACAGCGCCCAATAGTCGAGGCCCGCTTCCCAAAGGCCCAGCCGAGCGTGGGAGCGAGCAGCGCCACGGCCAGCATGCGCGCCCGCCGGCCGCCGTCGCGAAAGCAGCACGCCGGCGACGACGTAACCGGTGACCACTCATTAAATAGTAGAGCGATCCGCCGAGCACGATGAGCCAAAGGCCTCCGGCCGCGAGCACGACCCGATCGCGACGATCGCACCGCCGACCAAGCGGCCGGCCCAAATGCCTCGCCGGTCAAGGACTTTGGTGCGATCCGCACGCGGCGAGTCTCTCGTTGACGTGAGGATTTCTGGGTAGTGCTTGGACTTCACTCTTGCTGGGTCACGGGAACCTCCTTGGGTGTTGATGCAGTCGTGCTCACGGCGCTTTATCGGGGCGAGTCGAGCGTCGCGCACGTCTGCCGTAGTTCGTGCCATGCGCGTTCCCCGCCGACTCTCACAATTGGATCAGCGTATGAGCACGCAGACGCGGAAGTAGTCAGGGAAGCGTCGGCTTTCGGTCGCAATTGGGTGAGCGTGGGGCGCCGAGCGACTCGCCGAACGCTCATCACGCCGCGAGCATGTCTCTCCGCACGCGCTCTGCCTGGCCGCTCAGGGGCAGGTTGAGCTCGACTGCGGCGAGGACCG
>CAVUTF010000002.1:0-18407 GCA_963744305.1 uncultured Gammaproteobacteria bacterium | reverse complement strand
GACCGCCGTCATCGAGGACGACTACGCTGACCGGCTTGATCTTCATTTCCCGCGCTTTTTGCAGGGCCATGGCGATGATCTGGTTGGCCTGCTCGAGCGTCAGCGTCGACATCGTGCCTCCGAACTGCGGGGAATTGAGCAGGATACCGGCGGCCGTCGCCGCTGCAAAGGCGGGAGCACGGCCGCCTACGCGCTAGAATGCGTCCGTACAAGGCGTGGTCCGGAGGTAATCATGGGCGGTCCTTGCATCATCACGGTTGCGATCACCGGGTCCGTGCCGACCAAGAAGGACAACCCGGCCGTACCGATCACGGTCGACGAGCAGATCGAATCCGCTCACGCGGCGTACGAGGCCGGCGCGGCGCTCGTCCACGTGCACGTACGTAACGACGATGGCTCGACGACGTCGGATCCTGACAGGTTCGCGCGCTTCCTTGCCGGCATCCGCAAGCACTGCCCGGACATGATCGTGCAATTCTCCACCGGCGGACGCAGCGGCACGGGCCAGGAGCGCGGCGGCATGATCCGGCACCGGCCCGACATGGCGTCGCTCGCGACGGGATCCGTCAATTTCGCGACGATGATCTACGAGAATCATCCGCGGCTCATCGTCGATCTCGCGCAGAGCATGCTCGAGCACGACGTCAAGCCGGAAGTGGAGATCTTCGATCTCGCGATGCTGTACAACGCGGCGAAGCTCGTTGCGGACGGGTTCCTGAAAGCGCCTGCGCACGTGCAATTCGTGCTCGGCGTGCCGAATGCGCTTCCGGCGAATCGCGAGGTCCTCGAGTTCGAGCTCGAGCAGCTCCACGCAGTATTGCCGGGAGCAACCTGGACCGCGGCCGGCATTGGCCGCCATCAGCTCACCGTGAACGAGTGGGCGCTCGAGCTCGGCGGCCACTGCCGCACGGGGCTCGAGGACAACCTGCGGTTCGACAAGGAGCGGCTCGCCGCGAGCAACGCCGAGCTCGTGGCGCGAGTCGCGAACCTGACGAGCCGATTCGGGCGTACGGTCGCGACGCCGGCCGAAGCGCGCAAAATACTGGCCCTGCGCGCGGCTTGACGATCGTTGCCACTAACGGAGGATTTTCGTGGAGTTTGTATACCTAGTAATTCTCCTCGCCCTGCTGCAATACATCGTCTTTACCGGGCTCGTTTGCCGCGCGCGTGCCCGCTACAACGTGCTCGCGCCAGCGACGACGGGCCATCCAGCGTTCGAGCGCGCGCACCGAGTGCATCAAAACACGCTCGAGAATCTGATCATTTTCGTGCCTGCGATTTGGATCTTCGCGACTTACGCGAGCACCCTCTGGGCGACCATTCTCGGCATCGTGTTCATCGTCGGCCGCACGATCTACGCCGTAGGCTACTTGCAGGCGGCTGAGAAACGCGGACCCGGCGCGGGCCTGACGGGACTCACCAACGTAGCGCTCGTGCTCGGGGGCTTGGTCGCCGTGCTAATCGATCTTTTCTGAAACGGCTCCAGCCGCGTCAGCGGCGGATATCTGCCGCGTGCGGGCGCGTGAGCTGCTGCACTTCGTCGACCCCGACGAGATTGAAGTCGCCGCGGATCGAATGCTTGAGGCGCCGCGGCGGCCGTGGCGAACTCGAGCGTCTCGCTGCTCGTCGTGGCCGTCGACGAGGCCGTGCAGGATGCCGGCCGTGAACGCGTCGCCGGCGCCGACGCGATCGACGATGCCGTGCGAGCGAGTGCGTGCGCGAGACGAGCTCGCGCGTGCGCGTGAACATCACGCCGCGCGAGCTCGTGATCCGTGCGCGCTGCGCGGCGTGCGCGATCGTCGAGCAGATCGACTCGAGCGTCGGAAACGCCGCGAACGCGGCGGCGCCGCCGCACGGCGCCGCTCGACGGCGTCCGCAGCCGCGAATCGCGCGCCGAGATCAGGCCCGATGTCGCGGTCGTCGACGAACGCGATGCTGCGCGCGTGGCGAGCATGGCGCGCAAGATTCGCGGCGCATCGCCGCCCGAGGCGGCCCAGAGCTGCTCGCGGTAGTTGCCGTCGAACGACACGTCGACGCCGAGCTGCGGCCGCCGCGTCGGCCGCGCGTTGGTTCGCTGCCGCGGCGCGCTCGCCGAGCGCGGACGCGATGCCCGACACGTGCAGCCAACGCGCGCCGCGCAGCGCGCGCGGCCACTCGATCGCGTCGGGCGCCGCGAGCGCGAACGCGGAGCCCGCGCGGTCGTAGAGCACCTCGACGGGCCGCATCACGGCGCCCGGCGTCGTGAAAGTACAGGCCCATGCGCCCCGGCAGCGCGACGATCGCGGCTCGGTGTCGACGCCGTGGCGCCGCAGCTCGCCGACGGCCGCGGCGCCGAGCGCGTTCGGCGGCACGATGCTCGCCATGGCCGCGTCGTACGCCGAAGCGCGCGAGCGCGACCGCCACGTTCGCCTCGGCGCCGCCGACATAGGCGTCGAAGCTCGGGCGATTGCAGCAGTAGCTCGCCGTCGCGGCGCTGCTAAGCCGGATCAAGAGCTCGCCGAAGCACTGATGCGCGGTCGAGTCGTCATCGCATCGGCCTCAACGCGCGAGCCAGCCGCCGTCCACGGGCAGGATCACGCCGTGCACGTAGTCCGATGCCGCGCGAGGCGAGGAACACCGCGGCGCCAGCGAGATCGCTCGGCTCGCCCCAGCGACCGGCCGGAATGCGCGCAAGTATCTCGGCGTTGCGGTTCGCATCGGCGCGCAGTGCCGTGGTGTTGTCCGTCGCGAAGTAGCCCGGCGCGATCGCGTTGACGTTGATGCCATGCGGCGCCCACTCGTTCGCGAGCAGCTTCGTGCAGCCCGGCGAGAGCCGCTCTTGCTGGCCGTGTACGAGGCCACGCGTACGCCGCCCTGGAACGACAGCATCGAGGCGACGTTGATGATTTTGCCGCGGCGCCTTTGCGTCGATGAGCCGCCGCGCGACGGCCTGCGACAGGAAGAACGCCGCCTTCAAGTTCACGTCGATGACGTCGTCCCAGTCCGCCTCGTGAAATCGAGCGCGTCCGTCGCGGCGGATGATGCCGGCGTTGTTGACGAGGATGTCGACGCCGCCGAAGCGCGCGCAGCGCCTCGCGCGACGATGCGCGCGACCGCGCTCGGCGACGCGAGGTCGGCCGCGACGAACGCGAGCCGCCGGCCGAGCGCGGCGACGCGGCCGCGGTCTCGTCCGGCGCGCGTGCGGCCGACGGCGACGATGTCGGCGCCCGCGTCGCGCCAGCGCGACGGCCATCGCCTGGCCGAGACCGGTGTTCGCGCCCGTGACGAGCGCGGTCTTGCCATCGAGGCTGAACGCCGCGTCACGGCCGCTCATTTCAGCTGGCAGATGTCGAGGACATTCATGTCCGTGTAGTCGAGATTCTCGCCGCCCATCGCCCAGATGAAAGAGTAACTGCTGCGTGCCGGACGCCCATGTGGATCGACCAGGGCGGCGAGATCACGGCCTCGTCGTTGCGGACGACGATGTGCCGCGTCTTGTCGGGCTCGCCCATGAAATGAAATACGCGTCGCCTGCTCGCCGAGTCCGAAATAGAAGTAGACCTCCGAGCGCCGATCGTGCAGGTGCGGCGGCATCGTGTTCCAGACGCTGCCCGTCTTGAGCGACCGTGAGGCCGAGCAGGAGCTGCGCGGACTTGCAGGTCTGCGGCACGATGTACTGGTAGATCGTGCGCTCGTTCGACGTCGGCCGCGGCGCCGCGCTGCAGCGGCACGGCGGTGTCGATCGAGATCTTCACGGGCTCGAAGCGCGCGTGCGCCGGCGTCGAGACGAGATAGAACTTCGCGGGCGCGGCGGCGTCGGCCGACTCGAACGCGACGTCATCGGTGCCCATCGGCACGTACAGACCGTCCTTCGGCCGCAGCGTGAATGGTTCCTCGCCGCCTCGAACGCACGCGCCGTCGCCGGCCCCGACGTTGACGATGCCGAGCTCGCGGCGCGCGAGGAACGGCACGCCGGCCTGCGGGCTCGGTTTGCGCGGGCAGGCGCCACGGCCGTCGCGCACGGGCGCGGCGCCGCCGATCACGAAGCGCTCGTTGTGCGAGTAGTTGAGCGCGACGCGCTCGGGCGCGAACAGGCCCGTCACGAGATAGCGGTCGCGCAGCTGCTGGTTGCGCGACGTCCGTCCATCATGTCGGGGTGCGTGGCCTGATATGTCTTGCTGAACACGGTGCGCTCCAGTGCACTCGACGCCTCATTTGCGCGACAACGGGCGCCGTCGACTGCCGAACGATGATCTCGGGCTGGAACGCGACGACGCTCCGACGCTCGCCGCGCGCCTCGTGGATGAGCAGGGCCGCGGCGGCCTTGCCCATCTCGCGGATCGGCAGCCGCACGGTCGTCAGCGGCGGCCAGATGCGCGACGCCATCGGCGTGTCGTCGAAGCCGACGATCGACAGGTCCTCGGGCACGCCGAAGCCCGCGCGGCGCGCGGCCTGATAGACGCCGACCGCCATCTCGTCGTTGCCGGCGAACACGGCCGTCGGCCGCGACGCGCGGCGGCCGCTCGAGCAGCTGCTGCGCGCAGCGACGCCGGACTCGAACGTGTAGCCGCCTTCGAGCACGAGCTTCGGATCGAGCTTCAAGCCGAACTCCGCGAGCCCCTCCTCGAAGCCGCGCAGCCGCTCGTGCGACGAGCGGAACGTCGACGGGCCGCGAATGTGCGCGATGCGCTCGTGGCCGAGCGTCGCGATGTGGCGGGCCGCCGCCGCGGCGCCTTCGCTGTCGTGCGTCTTGATCATGCTGCGCGGCGCGTCGAGCACGACGGAGGCGATGCGCACGTACGGGCAACCGGCCGCGGTCAGAATGTCGACGAGCTCCTGGTCCTCGGACACCGACGGCGGCAGGATCGCGCCGAACAGCTTCTGCTGCTCGACGAACGACGCGCATGCTCGCGTGAAACTGCGGATCGCTGCGGTCGCAGGGCCGGACGATGAGCTGGAAGCTCGTGCCCTCGAGCGTATCGAGGATGCCGCGCTGCATGTTGACGACGTACTGCGGGCTCGGGTTGTCGTAGATCAGCGCGATCGAGGAACGAGCGGCGGAAGGCGAGCGCGCGCGCTTGCGGATCGGGCGCGAAGCCGTGCTCGGAGATGACCAGCTTGACCTTCTCGCGCGTCTCGCTCGCGGACGAGCGGGGACTCGTTGATGACGCGCGATACGGTCTTCTTCGAGACGTTCGCGAGCCGCGCGATGTCGTTGATCGTGACCTTGGTCTTGTCGCGCGTCGGCGCCGCGCGCGCCGTCGGCGCGGTCTGCTTGTCGGTCGTCACTAGGTCCTCGTCGCGTCTAGCGTCAGCGTTGCCCGAGCGCTCTTGCGCGCTGCTGTCGAGGGCGTCGGCGAACGCGGCGCCATCGTCGCGAGATCCCAAAGCTTCGGGATCGAACGCGCGCCGCGTCGGCGGCACGGTCGGATAGCCGCCCACCTCGGTCTCGCTGTCGATGATCTTGCCGCGGCCTTCGGCGACGTCCGCCAAGATCCGGACATCGTGCGGGTCGCGATCCCAGGGCCGGGCGCCGGCATTCTCGAGCACCCAGTTCTCCACTTCGACGGCCGGCAATGCCTCGAGGCCCTGCGGGCCAGTCGAGCGGCTCGGCGTGCTCGATGATGCGCGCGGCGCGTCGTCGTGTAACGGCCGAACATCGGCAACGGCCGGCCGAGCCGGTCGACGGCGACGTTGTCGCGGCCGTGATAGTCGAGATCGCCGCCGCCGCCGAGCATCATGAATGCGATGTCGCTCGTGTGTGGACGGCCCGCCGCAGCACGTTGCCGACGACGGTCATGCGGCCGTTCTGAAACGGCACGTCGCCCCATTCGAGGGGTTGCAAGTTGTAGTGCACGGCGCGCGCGCCGGGGTTGTAGATGAAGTTGTTCACGATCGTGCCGCGGACGCCGCCCTTGAACAACGGGCTGCGCTCGAAGTTGTGCGCGTAGAGGTTGCCGTAAATCAAGATGTCCGTGATGTTGTCGTGGATCAACGAGCCCTTCGAGTGCTCGAATTTCGCGTGGGTCGAGTCGGCGAGGCCTTCGGCGATGATGTTGAAGCTGAACGTGATCCGGTGCGAAGTGCCTCGCCGCCAGTCGTCTGGCGTCTGCCCGGTGAAGCGCGGCCCGGACGCCGACAGGTTCTCGTCGGTCGCCCACGTGAATGAGCAATGATCGACGATGACGTCGTAGGCGCCGGTTTGCGTGGAGAACGAATCCTCGCCCCAGCCGCTGCCTTTTGCTTGACCGGCTTCGCCCGGGCGTACGCGCAGGTGTTGGACCACGACGTCGTGCGTCGCGATGTCCATGCCGCCTTTGATCAAGGTGATCCCGGGGAGGGCGCGGTCTGCCCGGCGATCGTGACATTCGGCGATTCGATCCGAAGCGTACGACGCTCGAGATCGATGACGCCGCCCACTTCGAACACGATGATGCGCGGCTCGGTCGCGGCGAGGGCGGCACGCAACGAGCCCGGACCGTCGCCCGCGAGCGTAGTGACCGCGATGATTCGCCCGTCGCGTCCGCCCACGGTATGCGCCGCCCAACCGACGGCCCCCGGAAACGCGAGCACCGGATCGGCCGCCTGCGCGACCGAAGCTTGACCGAGCGACAATGCCAAGGCGCCGAGCACGTAAAGCGGCCGGCGGCCGAGACGCGGCGTAGTAGTCATGGGCATTCCTCCGGGAAGTCGATCGTTCGCCGTTTCAAAGAAAGCAAGCACAGCCGGTTCGGCGAGTATATTGCTAATGACACCGGTTTCCCATACCCTTGAGCCGCGCTCGTCAGCGCAAGATTACGAGGTGTATGTGCCTGATCAGACTCGGCGAACGACCCGGAAGCGCGTTCCAAGGGATCGCGCAACGGTTCGTCAACGCGCGTCAGGACGGGCGGCCGCTCGACGGCTTCCCGGGGCGCTTGCCCGAAACGCTCGCCGAGGCGTACGAGTGCCAGGAAGCCGCGATAGGGCTTTGGCGCGATGCGATCGGCGGCTGGAAGGTCGGACTGATCGGATCCGCGCTCGCGGGCACGTTCGGCATCGATCGACTCGCCGGTCCGATTTTCAAACGATCGATCCAGCGCTGCGCACCGGGTTCGCAGCCGGAGTTTCCGATCATCGCGGGCGGCTTCGCGGCCGTGGAGGCGGAGCTCGTGCTCGTGGTCGCGCATGACGCGCCGCGCGACAAGATGGATTGGACCCTCGAGGACGCTGCGGCAATGGTGGCGGCGGTGCATATCGGGGTCGAGATCGCGGGCAGTCCTCTTGAAGACGATCAACGATTTGGGGCCGCTCGCAATCGTCGCCGACTTCGGCAACAACGCGGGTCTGATCGTCGGACCCGCGCTGCGCGGTTGGCAGACGCGCGCACCCGAAGACTGGCATTGCGAGACCTTCATCGACGGCGTGAGCCGCGGACGGGGGCACGGCGGCGCGGCGCCCGGGCGGTCCGTTCGAGTCGCTGCGCTTCCTGTTGGCTTTGAGCGCGGCGCGTTCGCGCCCGCTGAAAGCCGGCGACTACGTGTCCACCGGCGCGCTCACGGGTGTGCACGAGATTCGCGCCGGACAGTCGGCGCGCGTGGTCTTCGACGGCGCCGGCGAGATCGCATGCAGGGCCGTGCATTTCCCAGGCGCGCGCAAGGCGGGCCCGCAGAGCGACGCACGCGCCATGGTGACGCGCAGGCAGCTCGTGGGTGCGCTCGCACTTGCCGCGGCAGCCCCGCGGACGCGAGCAGCCGCCGGACCGGAGGTTCTCACGGTCGCGGAGGTGCACCCAGGCGACTATCCGACGGTGACCGCGTTGAATTGGATCAACGCCGAGCTACAGAGCGAGTTCGGCGGCGAGCTCATCCTGCGGGTCTATCACTCGGGAACTCTAGGCAGCGAGAAGGACACGATCGATCTGGCGCGCATCGGCGCTCTCGCGGTGACGCGAGTGCACAGCTCCGTGCTCAACAACGCGGTTCCCGCGACGCGCATTCTGTCGCTGCCGTACGTGTTCGAGTCCACGGAGCACATGCGCCGCGCATTCGATGGCGCTCTCGGCGCCGAGATTCTCGCAGCATGCGCTGAGCGCGATCTGGTCGGCCTCGCGCTCTACGATTCGGGATCGCGGAACTTCTATAACGCACGCCGTGCCGTAAGGACGCCGGAAGATCTCAAAGGTTTGAAGCTGCGCGTTCCGCAATCCGACATCTTCATGCAGAGCGTTGCGGCTCTCGGCGCGAGTCCGACGCCGTTGAGCTACAGCGCGGTGTTCTCCTCACTGCAAACGCACTTGGTCGACGGCGCTGAGAACAATTGGCCGAGCTTTCATTCGAGCCGGCATTTCGAGATTGCGCGGCACTGGTCGCAGTCCGAGCACGCGTTCGCCCCCGACATGCTCGTGATGTCGCAACGAGCGGCGGACGCACTGCCGCGCGAGCAGCGCGACTTCCTTGTCGATGCAGCGCGCCGGTCGGTCGCGGTCATGCGCGGCGAATGGGATCGGCGCGTGGCGGCGTCGCGGCAAGCCGTGGTCGATGCGGGCGTCGAGGTGAGCGAGATCGACAAATCTGCCTTCCGGCGTAGCGTGCAGCCGCTGCTCGATCGCTATTTGCGCGATCCCGAGATTCGGCGGCTGTACGACTTGCTGCAACGCGCGTAGCTCGCATGCAGGAACACTCGGCGACGTCCCGCGGACCGCTCGAGCCACTCGCCGCGTTCGCGCTCGCCGGGGCCGGCGCGGCCCTGCTCTTGCTCACGCTCGTGGAGGCGTGGCAGGTCTTTGCACGCTACGTCCTGGAGAGCCCGCCCGGCTGGACCGAGCCCGTTGCGCTGCTGTTCCTCAAGTTCGCGTTGATGCTCGGCGCTGCCGTCGGCGTCCGCGAGGAGACGCACTTTCGGTTCTTGCTCTGGCTGCAAGCGACCGGCGGTGCCGGCCGGAAAGCGCTGGAAGCCGCAGCGCGCCTGACCGCCGCGGCGCTTGGGCTAGCGCTCGCGGGGTGGGGCGCGCGCATGATGCTCGACACTTGGGCGGTTCAAATTCCGGGCGCGCCGCTGCCCGACCGGGTTGTATTTCGCGCCGTTCGTGATCGGCGGAGCGCTGTTCGTAGCCTTCGCGGTCGAACGCCTCGTCGGCGGCGCGGAGGTACGCGACTGATGGTGCTCGCGCTCCTGTTCGGTGTGTTCGCGATCCTGCTCGCGCTCGGCGTACCGGTTGCATTCGCGCTGTGCGCGGCGTCGCTTGCGACGATCCTCTATCTCGGTTTGCCCGCCGACGTATTCGTGATCGAGACGGCGGCGGGCACCGATTCGACGACCCTGATCGCGATTCCGCTGTTCATCCTCGCCGGACAGTTGATGCTGCACGGCGGGATGTCGGCGAAGCTCATCGCATTCGCAGCGTCTCTCGTGGGCCACGTGCGCGGCGGGTTGGGTCAAGTCAACGTGCTGTCGTGCCTGTTTTTCGGCGGTGTTTCGGGCTCCGCGATCGCGGATGTGTCGGCCGTCGGGGGGTCGATGATTCCGCAAATGGTCGAGCGCGGCTACGATCGCGATTACGCGGTGAACGTGACGATCTCGGCGGCTCTGGTCGCGCTGCTCGTGCCGCCGTCGCACAATCTCGTGTTGTATTCCGCCGCGGCAGGCGGCGGCATCTCGATCGCCGATCTGTTTGCCGCTGGCGTCATTCCGGCGTTGTTGTTGATGATCGCGATCATGGTGACTGCGTACCTCATCGCGCGCCGGCGCGGCTACGCGACCGAGACGTTTCCCGGCATCGGTGCCGTTGCGACGCGGTTCGTGGCAGCGCTGCCGGGACTGTTGCTCGTCTTCTTGATCTTCGGCGGCATTCGCGCGGGCATTTTTACGGCAGTAGAGAGCGCAGCCATTGCCGTGCTCTATGCGATTGCGGTGACCGCATTCTTGTACCGCAATCTACCGTTCGGCGAGTTCGCGAAGGCCGTAACGTCGGCCGCGCAGACGGCGAGCATCATTCTGTTCGTGATCAGCTCGGCGGCCGCGTTCGGCTGGTTGCTCGCGTACCTGCAGGTGCCTGCCGCCGCGGTCGCGGCGATTCGTACGATCGCGGACGACCCGTTGACCGTGCTGATTCTCATGAACGTCGTGCTGCTCGCGCTCGGCACGTTCATGGACATGGCGCCGTTGATCATCATTTGCACGCCGATCTTTCTGCCGGTGGCGACGGCTTTCGGTGTGAATCCGCTGCAGTTCGGCACGGTCCTCATATTGAATGCGGGGATCGGGTTGATAACGCCGCCCGTCGGTTCCGTTCTGTTCGTGGGCACGGCAATCGGCAAGATCGGGATCGCAGAGGCGGTGCGGACGATCTGGCCTTTCTATGCCGCGGCGCTGACGGTGCTGCTACTCGTCACCTATCTGCCGCAGTTGTCGCTGTGGTTGCCGGGAGCATTGCGATGAGCGCGCGGGACCTGACGCTCGCCGACATTCTCGCGGCTGGGCCTGTGATCGCCGTCGTCACGATCGAGCGAGCGGGTGACGCCGAACCGATCGCCGCTGCGCTGCAGGACGGCGGCGTGAGGGTCATCGAGGTCACGTTGCGCACGCGTGCCGGGCTCCCGGCCATCGAGGCCATTGCGGCCGCGTATCCGCGAGCTGATCGTCGGGGCCGGCACGGTTCGTCGCGCGGCGGACTTTCGCGCCGCGCGCGACGCCGGTGCGCGTTTCGCGGTGAGTCCGGGATTTTCCGCGGCGCTTGCGGAAGGAGCCGCCGCTGCCGGCATCCCGTGGCTCGCGGGCGTTGCGACGGCGTCCGAAGTGCTCGCCGCGCAGGACGCCGGTCTTGACCGTTTGAAGTTTTTTCCGGCGGAGCCCGACGGAGCCGCGCGCCTCCGCGCGTTCGCGGCAGTCTTCCCCGACGTCATGTTCTGTCCGACCGGTGGAATCACGCCGGAGCAGGCGCCGCGCTATCTCGCTTTGCCGAACGTCGCCTGCGTCGGGGGCGGGTGGTTGACGCCGGCGTCAGCCATCGATGCCCGCGACTGGGACAAGATTCGGTCGCTCGCGGTGGCCGCGAGCCGACTGCCGGCGCTTCCGACGCGAGGCCCGTCGTGATGCTTGCTCGGGACCTTGCGCGGGCGTAGTATCGGGAAAATGACACCGGTAGACATCCGAAAAAATGATACCGGTAGCATTCCAGCCGGGGCGAGCGCCTCGAGGGCGCCTCGACTGGCTTGAAATCGGGTCAATTGCAGGGGGGACGTAACATGGCGACTAGGTGCCAAAAAGGTGTGGAGCGCGCTCGCTCACGCGGGGCGCTCTTTCGGCTGCTCATGGTGATCAGTGCGCTCGGCGCCGCAGGCACGGCAGTAGCGCAGCCACCCGACGAGATCATCGTGCGCGGCTACCGCCAATCGCTCGATCGCGCGCTCGATATCAAGCGGAGCGAGACGGGTGCCGTAGACAGCATCGTGGCGGAGGACATCGCCGACTTTCCGGACCTGAATCTTGGCCGAATCCCTGCAGCGGATTCCGGGGGTGTCTATTGCAGCGGGATGCAGGCGAAGGCCGCAACATCACGGTTCGTGGCCTCGGCCCGACGTTCACGCGCGTTCGCTTGAACGGCATGGAAGGCCTCACGACTGCAGGCGGCACCGATAGCTCGGGCGGCACGAATCGCGATCGTGGGTTCGACTTCAACATCTTTGCCTCTGAGCTCTTCTCGGCGCTCACGGTGCGCAAGACCGCGGCGGCCGAGCTCGACGAAGGCTCGCTCGGGGCGACGGTGGATTTGCGCACGCCGCGGCCGTTCGACTACGGCGATCGCGTAATGTCGGCTGCGCTGCAAGGCGGCTACAACGATCTCTCGAACGACGCATCGCCGCGCGCGACTTTCCTCTACAGCGACATGAGCGCCGAAGGCCGCTTCGGCGGGCTTGTTCTCGCTCGCCTATACGGAGCGCAGCCTGCTCGAAGAAGGACACTCCACGGTGCGCTGGCAGCCCGGGAATCTGACGTGTCCCGTCTGCGACGCGCTGCCGACCGCCGCCGAACGAACCGCGGCCAACGCGGCCGTCGACGCGGCGTTCACGCCGCGCTTACCGCGCTATGGGATCCTCGGCCATGACCTCGAGCGCTTGGGCGTCACGGGCTCGCTGCAGTTTCGGCCGGGCGAGCGCACGGAGCTGTCCCTGGATCTGCTGTATGCGAACCTCGATTCCACGCGCACCGAGGATTTCCTCGAGGCTCCGGATTTCAGCGCGGGCGGTGCAACCGGCCGCGCCGGAATGGACGTCCTCGCGTACGAGATCGACGCGAGCGAATAACATGATTTACGGCGTGTTTGACGACGTCGATATTCGGTCCGAATCGCGTTATGACGAGCTCACGACCGAGTTCGATCAGGTCACGCTGGATCTGACGCATGAGCTCACCGACGAATTGCGCTTGCACGCACTGGTCGGCCGCGCGCAATCCAAGCACGACAATCCCGTGCAGACCACGCTGCTTTTCGACCGTATCGACGCCGACGGCTACGCGTACGACTACCGCCAAAACCCCAACTTGCCGCTGATTTCGTATGGGTTCGACGTCACGAATCCCGCGAGCTATGCGTTGACGCAAATCCGGCTGCGTCCGCAGACGGCGGACAACACATTCGACAATCTGGAAGTCGATCTCGCATGGGCTGCGACCGAGCGTTTGACGTTCAAGACCGGCGTATCGATCAAGGAATTCGACTTTGCGACGACCGAGCTGCGTCGTTCCAACGGCACGACGACAAATCTCGAAGCTATCGTCACCGGCCAAGCCGGCACGCCGCTTTCGCGCAATACAGCAGGCTCATCGTCGTCGAGGATCCGTGGGAACTGCCGGCGGGCTCGGTCACGAGCTGGCTCGTTCCCGACGTTACACGCGCGGACGCGCTGTTCAATCTCGGCGGCTTCCCGCTCGGCCCGGAGCCGGCGCTCGGCAACAACCGCTCCGTTCGCGAGGAGAACGAGGGCCTGTACTTGCAGGTCGACTTCAATGCCTCGCTCGGCAGCTTGCCGCTGCGCGGCAACGCAGGCGTGCGGTACATACAAACGGATCAGCACTCGGTCGGCTATCAGCAGGCGGGCGAACACGCCGGTGCTCGTCGAAGTCGATCGCGACTATGACGACGTCCTGCCGTCCGTGAACTTCGTGCTCGAGGTCACCGACGAATTCTGGGTCCGGCTCGGCTACTCCGAAGTGATCACACGCCCCGGTCTCGGCAATCTGACGCCCGGCGGCACGATCAGCGTGTCCGGCAACAATCGCACCGTGAACGTCCGGCAACCCGTACCTCGATCCGTTCAAAGCGGATGCAATCGACGCCTCCTTCGAGTGGTACTTCAACGACGAGTGTTGCTCGCTCTCGCGCTGTTCCACAAGGACATCAGCACGTTCCCGCAGAGCGTGTCGGAGACGCGGCCGTTCACGGGCAACTCGCTGGGCTGCCCGACAGCGCCGCGATCGCGGCGTGCGGAACGTCGTCGCGGGTTGCTACGCCGGCCGCCGACTGGGTGTTCACGCAGCCGTTCAACAGCGCCGGCGGCGATCTCGAGGGCTTCGAGATCTCGTATCAGCAGGCTTTCGGCAAGCGGCATCGGCGTGATGCTGAACTACACGCACGTGACGTCGGCAGATCGATTACATCGACCCGTCGTCGCCGACTGGCATTAGCACGCGCGATCTGACGGGCCTGTCGCGGGACGCCTACAACGCTACCGTCTACTACGAGACCGAGCGCTTCAGCATTCGCGCGTCGGCGGCGTATCGCGACGTGTTTCTGACGACGGTGCCGGGACGCAACAATAACGATGTCGAAGGCACGGATCGAGACGTTCAACGTCGATTTGGCCGCCGCTTTCAACGTCAATGAGCAGCTCGAGATCACGTTCGAGGCCATCAACCTCACGGACCGCGAAAACGAGCAGTTCGTCGATACCAGCGATCGGGTGTTCGTGTTCCATCACACCGGGCGCGAGTACTTGGTCGGCGCCCGCTACGCACGTGCGCTAAACGCGGTCGGGCGGGGCGCGCGTCGCGCTCCGCCCGGCTCCTCGTCCCTCCCGCCGAACGGCGCGCTCGCCCCGAGTGCATGCGGGTTTCATAAGACTTGTAAAGCGTTGGACCGCAAAATCCTTTTTGGCGGATGCGTAGGTAGAATCCTCGCGTCCGCCAGCCAAACGCGATTACAAGAAATATTTGAGCGCCACTCGGGGAATCATCGTCATCGTTCTGCCAACCGCGGCTTTCTTGCTCGCAGTCGCAGTGCCGCTGGTCGTGCGGTCGCAGGAATCGAGCGAGGATCCGGGCGCCGCGAAGCGCATCCAAATCACCCGCTTCGACGTCGTGCCCGTGATCGACGGCGTCATGAGCGAGGACGTCTGGGCGCGCGCGACGCTGGTCGAAGACCTGCATCAAATCAACCCCGTCGAGTACGCGGCGCCATCGGAGCGCACCGAGATCCGGCTCTACTACGACGACGACGCGCTCTACGTTGCGGCGCGGCTCTGGGACCGCGACGTCGCGCACATCACGGCCCAGGTGCTGCGGCAGGGTGAGGGTCTGGGCAGCGAGGACCACATTTCGGTGATCCTCGATCCCTACCTCGATCGGCGCAACGGCTACCGCTTTCAGCTCAACCCGAACGGCGTGCGCTGGGAAGCGCTCTACCAGGACACGGACAGTCTCGAGAGCAACTGGGACGGCATCTGGCAGGGCGCGGCCTCGCGAGACGCGGACGGCTGGACCGCAGAGATGGCGATACCGTTCAAGACGTTGTCGTTCAATCCGAACAACGCCGAGTGGGGCATCAACTTCGAGCGCACGATCCAACGCAATTCCGAGACGCTCGCTTGGGTGTCCCGCAACCGTCAGTTGAACCCGAGCATTGCAGGCACCGTCGCCGGGTTCGCGGATCTGCAGCAGGGCAGGGGACTCGACGTCGTACCGTCGGCCACCGTGCGCGAAGACAAGGTGTACTCGACCGGCGAGGGCTCGTCGGATCTGGAACCGTCGCTCGATATTTTCTACAAGCTGACGCCATCGTTGAACGGAGCCCTGACGCTCAACACCGACTTCTCCGCCACCGAGGTAGACGATCGTCAAGTGAACCTCACGCGCTTCAGCCTTTTCTTTCCCGAGAAACGTGACTTCTTCCTCCAGGACGCCGACATCTTCGAGTTCGGCCGCATCGGCTCGGGCGGTTTCAATGGCGGCGGCCGCCCGGGCGGCGGCGGAGGAGGAGGGGGCGGTGGCGGCGGTGGAAACCCCGCGATCCCGGGCGCTGCGTCGCAGAACGGCCGGCCGTTCTTCTCTCGGCGGCTCGGCTTGAGCTCGAGCGGCGAGCCCGTCGACATCGAGTACGGCGCGAAGCTTTCCGGCCGCGTCGGCCGGTGGAACATCGGCGCGCTTGGGATTCAACAAGACGAGTTCCAAACCGTAGCCGCGAACGACATCTTCGTCGGCCGGATGGCGGCGAACGTGTTGAACGAGTCGGCGGTTGGGCTGATCGTCACCGACGGCGATCCGCAGTCGAATATCGACAACAGTCTCGCGGGCGCCGATTTTCGCTATCGGAATTCGCGCTTGCCGGGCGGCCGCGTCCTCGAAAGTCAGGTCTGGTACCAGCAGACCGACACGGAAGGGCTCGTCGGCGACGACCGCGCGTTCGGGTACGGCGTGAACATGCCGAACAGCACGGGTTGGCGCGGCGGGTTCAGCAGCCGGCAAATCGAGCAGAACTTCTATCCCGCCGTCGGCTTCATCGATCGTCCTGGCATACGGGATTACGCCCTCGACTTCGGCTTTCGGCGCCGCTTCACCGGCCGCTGGCTGCGCAGCCGCTACCTCGGCTTCGACGGTTATCGGGTCGAGCGGTTGGACACCGGTCACGTGGAATCCCAAATCGCGGGCTTGCGGTACACGATCGAGAACAACACGCAGGACAACGTGTTCATACGGGCGGTCGCGAACCGGGAAGTGCTATTGGAGGATTTCGCGATCTACACGTCGCCGGACGGATCGGAGCAGGTCGTGATTCCGGCGGGCGACTACGAGTTCGCGGATTTCCGCATCGGCATCGACAGCGGCGATCAACGCCGCATTGCGCTGCGCGCGAGCTTGAGCGGTGGCGAGTTCTACGACGGCGATCGCGTCAACACGAACACGGAAATCATATGGCGGCCATCGGAGCACTTTCGCTTCGGGTTCGGCTACCAGGTGAACGACATCGAGCTACCGGATGGCGACTTCACTGTTCGGCAATCGTCGATGCGGGTGGAGGCCATCTTCTCCTCGACGCTCTCTTGGGCAAATCTGTTCCAATACGACGATGTCTCCGAGGTTCTCGGATTCAACAGCCGCCTGCACTGGATTCCGCAGGCCGGCCGGGAGGGCTTTATTGTGT
Organism: uncultured Gammaproteobacteria bacterium; assembly: GCA_963744305.1. GTDB lineage: Bacteria > Pseudomonadota > Gammaproteobacteria > Steroidobacterales > Rariloculaceae > FEN-1219. The sequence goes on along the minus strand of CAVUTF010000002.1, from coordinate 2,032 downwards.
TGAATCACAATCTGGCCGACCTCGACCAAGACGATTCGTTCCATTCGACGAACGCCGATATGTCGGTTAAGTTCAGCTACACGCTGCGTTTTTGACCGAATGTGGGGTTAACAGTTAAGGGTGGCGGGATAACGGTTATTAACGGGACGGTGCCGCAGGCAGCGCCCTAGCATGCGGGTCCCAAGCTTGGCGTTTTTTTTGCAGGAGTGAGCGCTATGCCGTGGCCGATCGGACGTAGGTCGAGTTTGTTTGCCCTAGGGTCGTTGGTTTGCGCGCTATTGATCGTGGGATCGGCAGGCGCGCACAGCCCCGTGTGCAGCTGTTTCGACAATGGCGACGACACGGTTACCTGCGAGGGCGGCTTTTCCGACGGCAGCTCGGCGGCCGGCGTCGCGATTCGGGTCGTCGACGATCGCGAGCGCGTGCTCATCGACGGCAAGATGGACGACGCAAGCACGTTCTCGTTCAAGAAGCCGACCGTCGAATATCATGTGGTCTTCGATGCCGGGCAGAGCCACATCGTCACGATCTACGGCGCGGACATCGTTGAATAAATGAGACTCATTCCTCTTGCGAGCGGCCTGCTCGCCGTCACCTTCTGCGGAACGGCCTCCGCCCATTTTCAAATGCTCTACACGAGCGAAACGGCGCTGACTGCGGCGCAGGCCACGCATTTCGTCATGGTGTTCACGCATCCAGCGCACGGCGGGCCGAGCATGGACATGTCGGAGCCAGACGCGTTCTACGTGCTCGCGCAGCGCGGCGACGACAGCGAGCCTGTGCGCACGGACTTGGCTTCCCAACTGCAGGCGATCGAGTGGCAAGGCCCGGAGCACGCGAGCCGCGCGTACGAGGTGAAGCTGCCGCGGCAAGCGACGCGCTCACTCGGCGACTACGTCTTCGTGCTGGAAGCGGGGCCTTACTACGAGGCGAACGAAGACAAATATATCCAGCAGCTCACGAAGACGCTGATCAATATCGGCGGCGTGCCGGGCAACTGGGCGGAACCCGTGGGTTTGCCGACGGAGATACTGCCGCTCGATAAGCCCTATGCGAACTGGACCGGAGGCGTGTTCCGCGGCGTCGTCCTGGCCGAAGGCAAGCCCGTGCCGAACGCCGAGCTCGAGGTCGAGTACGTAAACTATCCTCCGGACCTCACCCAGTACCGCTTCGCGGAGCACCCCGAGGTTGTGCTGCCGCAAGACTCCTTCGGCACGATGGGCATCCGCGCGAACGATCGCGGTGAGTTCACGATCGGTCTGCCGCGCGCCGGTTGGTGGGGGATTTGTGCGCTCGCGGTAGGTCCCGACACCGAGCACGAGGGCAAGCCGCTTTCGCAGGATGCCGTGCTGTGGATTCAAGTGAAGGACATGAAATGAGCGCCGCCGTCACGATCGTTCGTCCGCGCGGCAGCCGCCGCGAGACGGTGCTGCTCGCGGCCTCGATCGCGGTCATCTTGGTGGTCGGCGGAGCGCTCGTGGATGCGCGCCAAGTCGACAACTACGAGCCGCGCCTGTTTGGCTGGCAAATCAGCTCGTTTTACGATCTGAAGCCCACCGATCAGGCCATCTACAACGCTCTCGTGACCGCGAGCGACGAGCTCTGGTGGATTCATGGCGGGCGGCTGCAGTTCCCGACCCCGGGCGAGTCCACCGATCCGTGGCCGACGGTGCCGGAGCTCGACGCGGACTATGCGCTGCCGCCGTTCGTTCGGGACTTGGCATGGCAGCAGCAAGGCAAGGTCGAGTGGCAGCGGATCGCGGCCTTCTCGTTCGAGGGATCGACGGTCTATTACGGAGCGGGTGGCGACGTTCCGGGCCAGGGCGCGTACCTCCTCGTGCTCTCGCACGTGCACAAAGGCGCAAGCTACGCGGACGGCGCGCAGATGTGGCTGCACCCGGATCCGAACGCCCCGGCGCCGACGACGATCAAGACGGACTCGCTGATCGTCAACGGCTGGAAGGAGATCATCCCGTACAGCGGCGCCATGGAAGTAGAACGGTTGAAGGGAGTCTGACGATGCGCGTTTTTT
>CAVUTF010000001.1:0-174540 GCA_963744305.1 uncultured Gammaproteobacteria bacterium | reverse complement strand
TGCCGGGCGTACGCCCGCAGCTGGGCGGCTAATCGGCAGCGCCGACCGACGCGAGGCGCAGACGATAGCCCAGCCGGTTTCCGTCACGAGAAACTTCGGCCGGCGCGGATGGTCGAGCTTGTCGCGCAGGTTCTTGATGCAGACGCGCAGCGTGCGCGTGTCGCCGGGCTTGTCCGGCCCCCACGCCTCGCGCAACAGCTGCTCGGGCGAACGATCATGCCGGCGTGCCGCACGAAGCTCTCGAGCACGCGGTACTCGAGCGGCGTGAGATGCACCTCGCCGTCCGGCGTCCGCGCGCTGCGCTGCTCGAGGTCGATCTCGGCGCCGCCGATGCGCAGCTTCGCGACCTGCTCGGTGCCGCGCACGTTGCGGCGCAGCGCGGCGCGCACGCGCGCGAGCAGCTCGGCGGCGCTGAACGGCTTCGTCACGTAGTCGTCGGCGCCCGCATCGAGCGCCGCGATCTTCTCGCGCCTCGAGCGTGCGCGCGGAAAGCACGATGACCGGCACCGGCGACCATGCTCGCACTCGCCGGATCACCTCGAGACCGTCGCCGTCGGGCAAGCCGAGATCGACGATCAGCAAGTCCGGCTTGTGCGAGCGCGCCTCGATTTCGGCGCGCCGGCAGTTTCCGCTTCGACGACGCGGTAGTTCTCGCCCGTCGAGCAGCACGCGCAGCACGTTGCGGATGCCGGGCTCGTCTTCGACGACGAGGACCTGGTGCATCGCCCGCGTCATGCGGCCGGCTCCGCGGTCGGCAGCGTGAACTCGAAGCGCGCGCCGCCGCCGGGCGCGGCGCGCGCCGCGATCGTTCCGCCGTGCGCTTGGACGATCGCGCGGCAAATCGCCAGCCCGAGCCCGACACCGACGATGGTGCCTTCCTGGATGCCGCGCCGGAACTTGTCGAACAGCCGCTCGGGATCGCCCGGCGGGCAGACCCGGCCCGTCGTCGTCGACCGTGACGCGCACCGCACCGTCGCTCCTCGCGGCCGCTAACGTGATCAGCGTGCCGGCGCGGCGTGTACTTCGCGGCGTTGTCGAATAGGTTGCCGAACACCTGCACGATCGAGCGTCGGATCGACGTACACGGGCGGCAGTTCGCCCGGGCAGCGGATGTCGACCGGATGCTCGCGCAAGCGCTCGTCGTTCTGCTGGAGCGCCGCGCCGACGAGATCCTCGACTGCTTGCCAGTCGCGCCGCAGCGCGATCTCGCCCGAGTCGAGGCGCATGAGGTCGAGCACTTTCGACACGAGCTCCGACATCTCGCGCGCCTTGGTCTCGATCGAGCGCGCGAGCTGCGCGCGCGTCGCCTCGTCGAGCGCCGCGCGCGCGCGCGACCAGCGTCGCTGCCGGCGCCGGCCATCACCGCGAGCGGCGTGCGCAGGTCGTGGGAGATCGACGCGAGCAGCGTGTTGCGCAAGCTCTCTCGCTTCGGCCGCGACGCGCGCGCTCGGCCGCCGTCTTCGGCGAGCCTCGCGCGCTCGACCGCGAGCGCCGATCTGCCCCGCGAACGTCTCGAGCAAGTGCCGCTGCTCGGGCAGCAGCACGCGCCGGCGTTGCTCGGCAGCACGGCGAGCACGCCGAGGCCTCGCGGCCGTCGCCGAGCGGCAGATAGAGCGCCGGCGCCGCCGGCAGCGTGTCGGAGCCCAGACCTGCGCGCCGGCCGTGATCGGCGACCCACTGCGCAACTGCGAGATCGGCGCCGCGATACGAGCCCGTCCATCGGCCGCTCGCGCGGATACCGAAGCTCGCCCGGTCGCAGTCCGGCAACAGCACCACCGCTGGCACTGAAACACTTCGGCGACGTGCTTCACCGCGACGCGCGCCATGCTCGCGCTGTCGCGCGTGCGCGCAAGCTCGCGGCTCATCGCGTAGAGCAGTGCCGTGCGCCGCTCGCGCGCGCCGGCGACGCGCGTCTGTTGGCGCACGCTCGCCATCAGCGTCGCGATCACGAGCGCGACCGTGAGCATCACGCCGAACGTCAACAGGTACTGCACGTCCGACACCGCGAACGTGAAGCGCGGCGGCACGAAGAAGAAGTCGAAGCACAGCACGTTCAAAACGGCCGTCAACACCGACGGCACGCCGGCCGAGCCGCAAGCCCGCGATGTCGACGCCGAGCAGGTACACCATCACGAGATTCGAGAGCTCGAAGTACGGGTACATGCCAGGCGACCGCCGTGCAGGCCGCCGAGATCGCGGCGCGCCGCGAGATAGCGCTTCCAGCGCAGCGGCGTTGCGCAGGCGTCGGCCGGCTCTCGCATTGCGCCGCCGTCGCGCGCGGGCGCGCTCGCTCGCGCGCGACGGTGACGACGTCGAAGCCCTGCGCGCGCCGCACGAGCTCGGTCGTCGTCGAGCGCCGCAACAGCGCGCGCCAGCCGCGCCGCTTCGGCTCGCCGACGATCACGCGCGTCGCCCTGCCGTGTCGCGCGTACTCGACGAGCGCCGCGGCGGCCGTCGGGCCGTCGAGCGTGACGGTTTCGGCGCCGAGCGACTCCGCGAGCCGCAGCAGATCGATGCGGCGATTGCGCTCCTTCTCCGACAGCCGCAGCAGCCACGGCGTCTCGACGTACACGACGGTCCAATCGGCGCGCAGCGCGTCGGCCATCCGCTTGCCGGCGCGCACGAGCTGCTCGGCCTGCGCGTCGGGACCGATCGCGACGAGCAGCTGCTCCTGCGCGAGCCACTCGCGCGAGGTCCGGTCGCCGGCCAGCGACGCGCGGGCCGCAGCCTCGACGCGACCCGTCATGCGGCGCAACGCGAGCTCGCGCAGCGCGATCAAGTTCGGCTTGCGGAAGAAGCGCTCGACGCGCGTGCCGACTTCGTCCGGCACGTAGACCTTGCCGGCGCGCAAGCGCGCGAGCAGATCGTCGGGCGGCAAGTCGATGAGCTCGACCTCGTCGGCCTCGTCGAAGACGCGGTCCGGCAGTGTCTCGCGCTGCTTGACGCCTGTGATCTGCGCGACGAGGTCGTTCAAGCTCTCGAGGTGCTGGACGTTGAGCGTCGTCCAGACGTTGATGCCGGCCTCGAGCAGCTCCTCGATGTCCTGCCAGCGCTTCGGATGGCGCGGCGCCGGCTCGCCGCCGACGACGTTGGAGTGCGCGAGCTCGTCGACGAGCAGGATCGCCGGGCCGGCGCTTCAGCGCGGCGTCGAGGTCGAACTCCTGGCGCACGATGCCGCGGTAGCGCGACGGCAGCGTCGGCAGCCGCTCGAGCCCCTCCATCAGCCGCTCGGTCTCGGCGCGGCCGTGCGGCTCGACGTAGCCCACCACGACCTCGGCGCCGCCGATCCGCGCCGCCTGCGCGGCGCTCGAGCATCGAGTAGGTCTTGCCGACGCCGGCCGTCGCGCCGAAGAAAATCCGCAGCCGGCCGCGCCGCGCACGCGCCTCCTCGGCCTGCGACTCGGCGCGAGCAGCTCGTCGGGATCGGGCCGCGCTTCGACTGCCATCAGCTCATGTCATCGGCCCGCGCGGGCATCGAGCGCGAGGTTGAGCTCGAGCACGTTGACCGCGGCTCGCCGAGCATGCCGAGCGTTCGGCCCTCCGTGTGCTCGCGCACGAGCGCCGCGAGCTCCGCTTCGTCGCACGCCGCGCGCGCGCGCGACTCGCGCGACCTGATACTCGGCGGCGGCGACGGCTAGATGTGCGGATCGAGCCCGCTGGCCGACGCCGTCACGAGGTCGACGGGCACGGGCGCCGTGTTGCCGGGATCGGCCGCGCGCAGCGCCGCGATGCGCTCCGCGACGGCCTCTGCGAGCGCGGGGTTCGATCGGGCCCTGGTTCGAGCCGCTCGACACCGCGCCGTTGTACGGCATCGGGCCCGTCGCCGACGGCCGGCTCCAGAAGTACTGCGGGCGACGAGAACGGCTGGCCGATCAGCCGCGAGCCGACGGCGCGGCCGTCGCGCTCGATGACGCTGCCCGTCGCCTCGCTCGCGAACGCGAGCCGGCCGATCAGCGTCACGACCAGCCGGATAGACGACGCCGGTCACGATCGTCAAGCAAGAGAACACGACGAGCGCCGGACGCAATTCGCTAACCATGCGTCGATTCCTCCTCACGCGAGCCCGACGACGCGGCCAGAATGCACGTCGATGAGCTTGATGCCGATGAACGGCACGATGATGCCGCCGATCCGTAGATCAAGAGATTCCGCCGCAGCAGCACGGCGGCCGAAGCCGCGCGCGTCTTCACGCCGCGCAGCGCGAGCGGCACGAGCACGACGATGATCAGCGCGTTGAAGATCACGGCCGACAGGATCGCGCTCTCGGGGCTCGTGAGGCCCATCACGTTGAGCGCGTCGAGCGCGGGATAGGTCGTCGCGAACGCCGCCGGGATGATCGCGAAGTACTTCGCGACGTCGTTCGCGACCGAGAACGTCGTCAGCGCGCCGCGCGTGACGAGCATCTGCTTGCCGACGTCGACGACCTCGATGAGCTTGGTCGGATTCGAGTCGAGATCGACCATGTTGCCGGCTTCTTTCGCCGCCTGCGTGCCGGTGTTCATCGCGACCGCGACATCGGCCTGCGCGAGCGCGGGCGCGTCGTTCGTGCCGTCGCCGCACATCGCGACGAGCCGGCCTTCGCTCTGGTGCTTGCGGATCAGCTCGAGCTTCGTTCTCGGGCGTCGCCTCGGCGAGGAACTCGTCGACGCCGGCCTCGGCCGCGATCGCCGCGGCGGTGAGGCGGTTGTCGCCCGTGACCATGACGGTCTTGATGCCCATCTGGCGCAGCTCCGCGAAGCGCTCGCGGATGCCGCCTTTGACGACGTCGCGCAGCTCGATGACGCCGAGCACGCGCGCGCCTTTGCCGCCTCGGCGACGACGAGCGGCGTCGCGCCGTCGCGCGCGATCTTGTCGACGGTCTCGCCGACCGCGGCGGGCCACGAGCCGCCCTCGCGCTTCGACGAACTGCCGGATCGCGTCGGCCGCGCCCTTGCGCAGCTTGCGGCCCTCGACGTCGACGCCGCTCATGCGCGTCTGCGCCGAGAACTTGTGGAACGTGTGCGGCAGCGACGCGATGTCGCGGCCGCGCAGCTGAAACTGCTGCTTCGCGAGCACGACGATCGAGCGCCCCTCGGGCGTCTCGTCGGCCAGCGACGCGAGCTGCGCCGCGTCGGCGAGCTCGCGCGCCGTCGACGCGCGGCGCCGGATGGAACACTGTCGCCTGCCGGTCGCCGAGCGTGATCGTGCCGGTCTTGTCGAGCAGCAGCACGTCGACGTCGCCGGCCGCTTCGACGGCGCGGCCCGACGTCGCGATCACGTTGGCGCGCACCATGCGATCCATGCCGGCGATGCCGATCGCCGAGAGCAGCCCGCCGATCGTCGTCGGGATCAGGCACACGAGCAGCGCGACGAGCACGGTCACCGTGACCACCGTGCCCTCGCCCGCGCTCGCGACGGCGTAGTGCGAGAACGGCGCGAGCGTCGCCGTCGCGAGCAGGAACATGATCGTCAACATCGCGAGCAGGATCGACAGCGCGATCTCGTTCGGTGTGCGGCCGCGCTTCGCGCCCTCGACCATCGCGATCATGCGGTCGAGAAAGCCCTCGCCCTCGCGGCTCGTGACGCGCACGACGAGCCAGTCGGACAGCACGCGCGTGCCGCCCGTCACCGACGAGAAGTCTCCGCCCGCCTCGCGCAGCACCGGCGCCGACTCGCCCGTCACGGCGCTTTCGTTGACCGACGCGACGCCTTCGATGACCTCGCCGTCGGCCGGGATCGTGTCGTTCGCCTCGACGAGCACGAGGTCGCCGCGCTCGCAGCGCGCTCGCCTCGACCATCTTGATAGTCGCGTGCGGCTCTCGCCGAGAGCTTCTTCGCGTGCACGTGCCGGCGCATCGAGCGCAGCGTCGCGGCCTGCGCCTTGCCGCGCCCTTCCGCCACGGCCTCGGCGAAGTTCGCGAACAGCACCGTGAGCCAGAGCCAGGCCGCGATCGCGAGCACGAAGCCCGGGCTGCCCGCGTTCTCGACGCGCGCCGAACGCCGCGGCGAGACCGATCACGTCGTGAAGATGCTGCCGACGTAGACGACGAACATCACGGGGTTGCGGATCTGCACGCGCGGATCCAGCTTCGCGAACGACGTCGCGGATCGCGCGCCGACGACGATCGGCCGCGTCGAGGAATCCATCGCGCGCGCGCGTAGACGGCTGCAGTGCGACGTCGCGGTAGTCATGGGTCAGCCTCTTCCGATCATTTGCAGATGCTCGACGATCGGGCCGAGCGCGAGCGCCGGCACGAACGTGAGCGCACCGACCATCAGCACGACGCCGACGAGCATCGCGACGAACAGCGGCGTATGCGTCGGCAGCGTGCCGGCCGTGACGGCCGTCGCGCGCTTCGCGGCGAGACTGCCCGCGATCGCGAGCACCGGAATCATGAGCCAGTAACGCGACACCCACATCGCGATGCCGAGCGCCGATGTTGTAGAACGGCGTGTTCGCCGAAAGGCCCGCGAACGCGCTGCCGTTGTTGTTGCCGGCCGAGGAGAACGCGTAGAGGATCTCCGAGAAGCCGTGCACGGCCGGGATTCGCGACGCTGCTCGTGCCGCGCGGCACGACGCTCGCGATGGCCGCGCCGACGAGCACGACGAGCGGCGGAACCAGCAGCACGAGCGACGCCATCTTGATCTCGTACGCCTCGATCTTCTTGCCGAGGTACTCGGGCGTGCGGCCGACCATGAGGCCCGCGATGAACACGGCGACGATCGCGAACATCAGCATGCCGTAGAGCCCGCTGCCGACGCCGCCGAACACGACCTCGCCGAGCTGCATGAGCCACATCGGCACGAGCCCGCCGAGCGGCGTGTACGAGTCGTGCATCGAGTTGACCGAGCCGTTCGACGCTGCGGTCGTCGCGGCGGCCCAGAGCGCCGAGTTCGCGATGCCGAAGCGCGCCTCCTTGCCCTCCATGTTGCCGCCGGCTTGCGTGGCCGACGCCGCCTGATCGACGCCGAGCGCCGCGAGCACGCGGATTGCCGGACTGCTCGGCGGCGATGCACGCCGAACGTAGCGGCACGAAGATCACGAGCATCGCGATCGAGCACGCCCATCCCTGGCGCGTGTCGCCCACCATGCGGCCGAACGTGTAGCAGAGCGCGGCCGGAATCAGCAGGATCGCGAGCACCTCGAGGAAGTTCGACAGCGGCGTCGGGTTCTCGAACGGATGCGCCGAGTTCACGTTGAAGAAGCCGCCGCCGTTCGTGCCGAGCTGCTTGATCGCGATCTGGCTCGCGGCCGGCCCGAGCGGCACCGTCTGCTCGGTGACGACCTGCGGCCTGCGTCACCGGGTTGCCCGCCGCGTCGAGCACGCGGCTCGCCCGCGCTGTCGGTCGACGGGCACCTCGATCGTCACCGGATCGAGCAGCTCGACCGTGCGGTACGGCGCGAAGCTCTGCACGACGCCCTGCGACATCAGCACGACTGCGAGCACGAACGACAACGGCAACAGGATGTACAGCGTGCTGCGCGTGAGATCGACCCAGAAGTTGCCGATCTCGCGACCTGCCGACGCGCGAAGCCGCGGATCAACGCGACGAGCACGGCCATGCCGGAGGCGGCCGACAGGAAGTTCTGCACGGCGAGCCCGAGCATCTGCGTGAGGTAGCTCATCGTCGCTTCGCCGACGTAGCCCTGCCAGTTGGTGTTGGTCGCGAAGCTCACGGCCGTGTTGAACGACGAGTCCGCGCTCACGGCGCCGAACCCCTGCGGATTCAGCGGCAGCACGCCCTGCAGGCGCTGCAACAGATACACGACGATGAAGCCGATGAAGTTTACGAGCAGGACGGCGAGGACGTAGCGCTTCCAGTCGCCTTCGCGCTGCTCGTCCACGCCCGCGATCCGGTAGATAGCCTTCTCGGGCCGCGAAAAACAGGCGACAGAAACGTGCGCCGCCCTTCGTAGACCGCGGCCATGTACAGACCCAGAGGCTTCGCAAGCAAGACCAGCGCGCCAAGTACAGGCCGAACTGAAGAACCCTTGCGCAGTCATTGGAACTTCTCCGGGAACAGCAGCGCCGCGAAAAGGTACACGGCGAGCACGACTGCGAGCACTAGGCCGATCAGGCTCAAGGCGCTCATCGGCGCGTCTCGCGCGTCGCAACCGCGGCGCGGTAGATCAACCAGGTGCCGGCTAACAGCAATAGCACGATGCCGAAAATGAAGAGCTCCATCGCTGGACCTCAGAGCGCTGTCTGGATGAGGTCAGTCTAGATCGCTCGGTGTAAGCGCGGCGTTAGGATTGAGAGCTAACGAGTCATCGCTCGCGTGGGGTTGCCCTAGCCCGTCTGTCGCCGCGAGAGCTTCCCGAGCACTTTGAGCGCCTTCTCAACTTCGGGCGTCCACCGCACACCGGCGCTCAATCGGACGAAGTTGCGGTACGTCACCCGTCGCTGAAAAGATGATGCCGGGCGCGATGCCGATCCGGTGCGCGAGGGCCGCGTGGAACAACTCCACGCCGTCGCAACCTCGCGGAAGCTCAACCCAAAGCACGACGCCGCCGCGCGGATGCGATGCGCGCGTGCCGTTCGGAAAGTCGCGCGCGATCGTCTCCGTGAATCGTTCCACATTCGCGCGCAAATTCTCGCGCACGCGCCGCAAATGGCGCTCGTGGCTGCTTGGCGCGAGATAACGCGCGACGACATCTTGCTGCAGCGTCGCGCAAGCCACCGAGGAGCAGAATTTCGCGCGCGCGATCTCCGTAGCGTAGCGCGGGGTGATTGCCCAGCCGATCCGATAGCCGATCGCCACCGTCTTCGATATCGAGCCGCACGTGATCACCTGCCCGGAGCCGTCGAACGCGCCGAATGGCGTAGGCCGCTCTCGGCCGAAGTGCAGATCGCCATAGATGTCGTCCTCGACGAGCGGAATGCCGCGGGACGCGAGAATCTAACGATGCGCCGCTTCGCCGCATCGGACGTCGCGGAACCGGCCGGGTTATTGAAGCTCGATTGCAGCACGGCGGCCGCGATCTTCGTCCCGGCCACCACATACTCGAGCGCTTGCACGTCGATGCCGCCTTCCGAGTCGTTCGGCACTTCGACGATGTTGAGCCCCAAATGCTCGAGCACCTGCAGGACGCCGAAGTACGTAGGCGACTCGACGAGCACCGTGTCGCCTGGCCTGCACAAGACGCCGAGCGACAACGTGATCGCTTCCATCGTGCCGTTCGTGACAATCACGTCATCGGCCGCGACGCGCAGTCCCGTCATTGCCATGCGTTTCGCGATTTCGCGGCGCAGCCCTTCGTGGCCCGGCGGCGTCAGATAGACGTTCGGCAGATCGGGATGCTCGCGCAGCGCCGTGCGCGTGAGGCTGTTGAGCCGGCCGTTCAAGCGCGACGCGGATGCGGCGACGGCGCTGTTGAGCGCCACGAGGTCGCGAGCGGCCGAGCGAGGCGAGCACCGTATCGACGACTTTTGGCGCCACGCCGAGCGGACGCCGCGAGACAGTGCGCTTGGAGGAAGGCGGCGCGAGCGCCGGAAGGCGCCGGCCGCCGACGAAGTACCCCGACCGCGGCCGCGTCTCGAGCAAACCGCGCCGCTCGAGCTGCATGTAGGCCTGCACGACAGTGCCGATGCTCACGCCTGCGTTGCGGCTCATGGCGCGCAACGAAGGTACGCGCTCGTTCGGACGCAAGGAGCCGGTCGCGATCTGCCGCTCGATGATATCGGCCACGCGCTCATAGCGGAGGCTCTGATTGCTCGCCATCGACGTCTCACAATCTGTACTAGTCGAAATTCACTATACCTGAATCTGTACTAGTTGCACGCATAGCTTACCGTGCGTGCATGGAGGTGAACCTCATGGAATCGCTGCTACCGGTCGCGACGTTCGCATTCGTCGCCTCGATCACCCCGGGTCCGAACAACGCGATGCTGTCGGCGTCCGGCGTCGCGTTCGGGTTGCGCCGCACCCTGCCCCACGTATTAGGCGTGTCGGTGGGCTTCACGGCCTTGCTCGTGCTGTGCGCCAGCGGAATCGGAGCGCTCGTGATCGAGTTTCCGACGGTCGCGCTCGGCCTGAAGGTACTTGGCAGCATCTACTTGCTGTACCTGGCGTGGGTCATGCGGAACGCGCTCGATCCATCGGCGGCGGGCGCCGCCGCGCGGCCAATGCGTTTTCGCGAGGCCGTGCTGTTTCAGTTCGTGAACCCGAAAGGCTGGATGATGGCCGTCACCGTCGCGTCCGTCTTCGTTCCGGACACGGAGCCGCGCTGGCTCGCAGTCGCGATCGTCTGTGGCCTGTGCGCGCTGATCAATCTGCCTTGCATCTGGACGTGGGCAGTGCTCGGCGTCACCGTACGCCGGTGGCTGGCGCACGATCGGTGGCGCAGTGTTTGCAGCGGCGCCATCGTCGTGCTGATGGTCTACTCGGTCGTCGCGATGTGGCTCTGATCGGACGCGAGTGAAGCGTCGGCGTGCGGGCCGGAGAACGACAGCCCGGCTAATCCGCGTCTCGACGGCCGCTCTGGTTCCTTCGATCTGCGTTCAGGAACATCGACGCCTTGAGACCCTCATGCCCCAAACGTCGGTTCTCATCGCGTCGGTCGGAGAGCTTTACAAACCTGCAGCCGCATTGCGTTGCGCTGCAGCCTTCGAGCGGCAAAGCGGGAGCCTGATTCGAGAGAAATCGTTGGCCCTCGAGCGCAAGCGCCGCCTCGCATGCACCGCTGCGAGGACGAATTTCGACGGCGGCAAAACGTTTCGCTACGCGCGGCGCGCGAGAGGCGTTATCTCGGGCATGGAGGCGGCGGAACCACCACCAACAACCCGCTGCGGTGACGAGGGCGAGTGCGACAAGAGTACCAATCATGCCCGCCGTATCCCTGTTGTCATTGCTCTCTGAGGCGCGAAACCATTAGCTTCGAAGGCGAAAGGAAGCGTAGCTAGCCGTTCGAACGCGAGCTTCGATCCTCATCACAGTTGGACACGGGTCCAGTTATGTCGAGACGAATGCTACCGGTAACCTGCACGTGCCGCGCCCCGTTCTACTCGAATGGCGCAGGGCGCGTCATGCGGGGTCACATGAAGCCGTTGGAAACTGACGAAAGCCTTTACCGCGATGTCTTTTCGAGCGTGGAACTTGCGACGAAGGCCCGAGACGGCTACTCGAAGATCTGCAATGGCACACTGCTCGTGCAGCTTGAGAATTTGCACGCGCTCGATCAGTTCCGGGCCACGATAGACCTCAACGGTCAAACCGTGGACGCCCTTCGCGTTGATGGGCTGCTCGCAATGGGAGCAACTGGGTAACTCTCCGGGCGTGGTGATTCTCGGGGGAGACCGAGTGAGGGGGTCCGTTTCTGACCGCCGCGGTTCAGACCACGCACTCCCTGCTCTAGAAGCCGGATTCGACATAACAGAAGCGAGGATACTAGTCTGTCTCCTAGAGGTCGCGTGAACTGCATCACGAATCTCTATGAAAAATCGTGGAAAAGACTCAAGCCCGAATGGGCTCGAGCTCCCGACATCCAAAGCCGGCATTCCCGCGGCTAACGCTTCACGCCCGATATTGGCTTCGTGATGCGCGCCCGGATCACGGTTTGTATGTCCTTCACGCTGACTTTCTTTAGGCGGGGGTCGGGGCTTACGCTCAATAGCTGGCGCAATTGATCGGCCGTCTGTTGGCGCAACTTGTCGGCGGAGTGCGCCTTGATGAATTCATCAATGGCCTGTCGCCGTTCCTTGCGCAGTTCTTTCTGGTCGGTGCGGAAATCGTCATCGCCGGTCATGGTGATCGGCGTCGCATCGGTCGATGTTCCGTACGGTTTCCCTACGGACTTCTAGAGTCTCAACGTAAGTAATTGAAAGATTGGAGCGGGAAACGAGACTCGAACTCGCGACCCCGACCTTGGCAAGGTCGTGCTCTACCAACTGAGCTATTCCCGCTCGGGAGGAACCGCATTCTAGAGGACTGGCCGCGAGCGGTACAGCCCGAATGCGGATCGGCGTCTCAAAACGCAAAGACCCCGAGCGGCTCTCGGGGTCGTTGCCGTGACGCTCACTGCGGCGCGACGTCGCGCGACTGGATCAACCACTTGCCGTTCACGCGCACGAGCATGTCGACGCTGCGACCGGCGGCTGCCACCCGCGTCGGCTGCTCTTGGCCTGCGGCGCCGAACACCGTCATCCAGTACGCGTCGTAGCGCGCATGATCGCGGTCGGTGAACTGAAGCGTGTGGTTTGCGATGACGTGGTACATCGGAGGCGTCGCGGGCTGCCCTGCCTTTTCGCGCTCGGCCCGGCCGTTCTTCAGCTCCGTGACCATCTGCTTGAGCGCCGCAGTTCCTTGACGCGCGTTTTGGCCGCTGCCGAATTTGCCGTCGGGTGCGAACACCGCGGCATATGCGTCCGCGTCGAGCGTGTCGAGCGCGCGCACGTAACGCCACATCAACGCATCGATCTCGGCTCGATCTTGCGCCTCCTGCAACAGTTGGGCTTGGTCGGCGGCGGTTGCGCTACCGGCAGCGAGCAAGAAACCGAGGGTCGAAAGAGCGCCGATCGCGAGCGAGCGAAGGCTTTGCATTTTGAATCCCCCATGTAATGAGAAGCGTCGCAGCAGCATAGTCGGCGCGGCGCGGAAACGCCACGCCCGCCACTCGAGCTCAGGTGCTGCTCCGGATCGCCGGCCAGGCGGCGCGCAGATAACCGATCATCGACCATAGCGTGAGCGCGGCCGCCGCGTAGAGAAGCCATTCGCCGATCGAGTACGCAGGGACGTTCATGAGCGGCAGCGGCTGCTGATACAGCATGAGGCCGATCCCGATGATCTGGAGCGTCGTCTTCCATTTGCCGAAAAAACTCACGGCCACGTGCGCGCGGGCTCCGATCTGTGACATCCACTCGCGCAACGCCGACACAGTAATCTCGCGCCCGATAATCACGGCGGCCACCAGTGCCAACAGCACTTGCGGGTCTGCTTGCACGAGCAGCACGAGCGCCGTCGACACGATCAGCTTGTCCGCGACGGGATCCAAGAACGCGCCAAAATTCGACGTTTGCTTGAGCCGCCGAGCAAGGTAGCCGTCGAGATAATCCGTGACACCGGCGAACCCGAACAGCAATCCGGCCGCCGGCCGCGCCCACGGCGCGCGCCAATAGAACACCATCACCACGAGCGGAATCGCGACGATTCGAAACCACGTGAGCGCGTTCGGCAGATTAAATCGCATCGCGCCCTTCAATCGGAATGCAGGTGCTCATAGATCGACTCGGCAAGCTGTCTGGAGATGCCCTTCACGCGCTGCAGATCGTCGATGCCCGCGCGCGCCACGCCCCGCAAGCCCCCGAACTGCCGCAGCAGCTCCCGCCGCCGCTTCGGCCCGAGCCCCGGAATGTCCTCGAGCGGGGAGCGGCTCACCTTTTTCTGCCGCCGCGCGCGATGTCCCGTGATCGCAAACCGATGCGCCTCATCGCGAATCTGCTGAATCAAGTGTAATGCCGGCGAACTCCCCGGCAAACGCAAAGCTTCGGCACGTTCCGGCAGAATGAGGCTTTCGCGGCCTGGCTTGCGCCCTTCGCCTTTGGCAACCGCCACGAGGCGAAGCCCGCTCAACTGCAGCTCGTTCAACACGTTCACGGCTTGCGTGAGCTGACCGCGTCCACCATCGATGAACAGCACGTCGGGCATCGGCACCTCGCCTTGCTTCACGCGTGCATAGCGCCGCGTCAATGCCTGCGTCAGTGCGCCATAGTCGTCCCCCGGAGCGACGTCGTTGATGTTGAAGCGCCGATAGTCCGACTTGAGCGGCCCTTCCGGACCGAACACCACGCACGAGGCGACCGTGGACTCGCCGCCCGTATGACTGACATCGAAGCACTCGAGGCGCGACGGTACCTCGTCGAGGTCCAAGGCTTCCGCCAACGCCTCGAGCTGCGTTGCCGTGGACGCGCTCGTCTGATAGCGCAGCTGCGCACCGTGGCGCGCGTTCGTGACCACCATCTCCACCCAGCGCGCGCGGTCGCCGCGCAGGCGCCACTTTATCGCGACGCGTCGGCCCGCCTGCTCCGACAGCATCTCCGCCATCGTCGCCGCTTCCGGCACCGAACGGCTCACGAGAATTTCCTTCGGAGCTTCGCGGCCGCCATAGTACTGAAGCAAGAACGCGCGAATGATCTCGTCCTCTTCGGCCCCGGCGGCGACTTTCGGGAAGTAGTTGCGTGTTCCGAGCGAGCGGCCGCCGCGGAAGAACATTACAGCGACGCAATGGATGCCGTGCTCCTCGGCGACGCCGACGACGTCGAAATCGCCGCTCGAGCGCGCCATGAGTTGCTGAGACTGCACGTTCTTGAGCTTTGCGAGCTGATCGCGATATTGCGCCGCACGCTCGAACTTGAGGTTTTGAGCCGCCTGCTCCATGCGCTCGGCAAGCTTCGCGGTCACCGCGTCGCTGTCGCCCTCGAGAAACAACACCGCATGCTCCAAGTCGCGCGCGTAGTCTTCGGGCGTGATCAAGCCAACGCATGGCGCGGTGCAACGCCCGATCTGGTGCTGCAAGCACGGGCGGCTGCGATTCTCGAAATAGCTATCCTCGCAGCTGCGCAGCTGAAAGAGCTTCTGCAGCTGACTCAGCGTTTCTCGCACCGATCCCGCGCTCGGATAGGGCCCGAAGAGCCTGCCCTTCTTGGCGCGCGGCCCGCGGTAAAACGACAGCCGCGGAAACTCGTGCTCCTGGTTCAAGTAGATGTAGGGATAGCTCTTGTCGTCGCGTAGCACCACATTGAAGCGCGGGCGATGCCGCTTGATCATGTTGTACTCGAGCATCAGCGCTTCGACTTCGTTGCGCGTGACCGTGACTTCGACGTTCGCCACGGCTTTGAGAAGCGCGATGGTCTTTGCATCCTGCGCGCGGCCCTGAAAGTAGCTTCCCACTCTGCGTCGCAAGTCCCGCGCCTTGCCGACGTAGATCACCTTCCCGTGCCGATCGAGCATGCAGTAGACGCCGGGCCGGTGCGTCAGGTGGCGCAACACGGCGTTCGGATCGAAGCCCTCGGCTACGACTTCCGCTACGGCGCTGGAATGGTCGGTGTCCTGTGTTTCGGTGCTCATCGCAATGTCAACGATTTGGCGCGCGCCAATGCTGCCTCGAACATGGCCGCGGTAAGGCGGTGCGTCTGGGTGTTGTAGCGGCTGCAGTGATACGAGTCGACCAGCGTGGGTCCCGCGGAGAGCTCGTGCACACGCCCGTGCGCGAATGGATATACATTGAGCCTCTCACCGAACGCCCGCAACACGGCGCGGTGGGCTATCGCTCCGAGCGCAAGAATCACCGCTTTGGACGGCAGCCGCTCGAGCTCGCAAGCAAGATACGCGTTGCACGTGTCGACTTCGACCGTGGTCGGCTTGTTGGCGGGCGGCAGGCATTTGACGGCATTCGTGATACGGCAGTTCCGCAACTTCAGTCCATCGCCGCGCGCTCGGGATTCGGGTCGCGTTGCAAGCCCGAGCTTGAACAACGACTGGTACAGCAAGAGGCCGGCGTAGTCCCCCGTGAACGGTCGTCCCGTTGCATTCGCGCCGTGCGCGCCGGGCGCGAGGCCCACGATCAGCAACCGAGCGTGCGGATCGCCGAACGGCGGCACGGGCGCGTTGTGATAATCGGGATGCTTGAGCTGCATCTGCTTCAGCTGCGCGGCCAGCCGCGGGCACCGCGTGCAGGTCGGATCGAACGCCGCGGGCGGCAAGCCGCGCCAGTCGTCTTGATCAGTCATCCATGTGGCGGATGACCGCTGCGCCGAAGCCGCGCGTGCCGACCAGCGTCGCACCGGGGATCAGTTGCTCGAGCCGTTGCTCGACTGGGGCGTGCCTGCTCGAGTGCACGGTCGAGCGCATCGACTCGCGGATCAAAGCCAGATCGAACGTGAGCTCCTTGTGTGCGATCGCCCCTGCGACGCCGCGCATGACCAACGCGGCCGCCTCGGGCCACCCGAGATGCCGCAGCATCATCTCGGCCGACAGGATCAGGGAGCCGGGATTGACGCGATCCTTGCCGGCGACGTCCGGGGCGGTACCGTGAGTGGCCTCGAACACGGCATAGCCGTCGCCGATGTTGCCGCCGGGCGCTATCCCGATGCCGCCGACTTGCGCGGCGAGCGCGTCGGAAATGTAGTCGCCGTTGAGATTCAACGTCGCGATCACGTCGTACTGGCCGGGATTCAGCACGATCTGCTGGAGAAAGTTGTCCGCGATCACGTCCTTGATCACGATCTCTCGGCCGGTGCGCGGATTACCGAGCCTCGAGCCAGGGGCCGCCGTCGATTTCGGTCGCTCCGAACTCCTCCTTCGCGAGCTGATATCCCCAATCCCGGAACGCGCCTTCCGTGAATTTCATGATGTTGCCCTTGTGCACGAGCGTAACTGAACGGCGGTCGTAGCGAATCGCATGCTCGATCGCTTTTCGGACCAGCCGCTGGGAACCCTCGCGTGAAACGGGCTTGATGCCGATTCCGGCGCTCGACGGAAAGCGAATCTGCGTGACCTTGAGCTCGTGCTGCAGGAATTCGATGAGTCGCTGCACCTCGAGCGAGCCCGTGGGCCACTCGATGCCCGCGTAGATGTCCTCCGTGTTCTCCCGAAACACGACCATGTCGACGTGCTCGGAAACCTTCGACGTGGTCAAGGTGCCGGGAAAGTAATGGATCGGGCGGACGCACGCGTACAGATCCAGCCTCTGCCGAATGGCGACGTTGAGCGAGCGCAGCCCGCCGCCGACCGGCGTCGCGAGAGGCCCCTTGATCGACACGACGAACCGCTCAAGCGCGACGAGTGTTTCCTCGGGTAGGTAATGATCGGCGCCGTACAACCGCGCCGCCTTCGCCCCCGCATACACCTCCATCCAAACGATCGCGCGCCTGCCGCCATACGCCTTCTCGATCGCCGCATCGACGACTGCGCGCATCACAGGGGTCACATCGATGCCGATCCCATCTCCCTCGATGAACGGCACGATCGGCCGCTCCGGAACGGCGATGCTCTTGTCCTCGTTGATGGCGATCGGTTCGCCTTCCCGCGGAACCGCGATGTACTCGTATTTCATACCGCAACGTTAACAGGTGTCCGGCGAGCGGCGTGGAGAGGCGCTCTCCGGGCACGCGTGGAGAAATGAGGTCAGTCGTGCGTTCGGAGGCGGCCGGCAATGAGCATCGCGATCTCCATCGCCTGCTCGTAGTTCAGTCGCGGATCGACCTGCGACTTGTAAGACCGCGCAAGATCCGACTCCTTCAGCCCACGCGCGCCGCCGATGCACTCCGTGACGTTTTCGCCCGTGAGCTCGAGATGCGCGCCGCCCAGGTAGCTGCCCTGCTCTGCGTGAATCCGGAACGCGGCGCGCAATTCCGCGCGAATGTTGTCGAAGCGCCGCGTTTTGTACCCCTCCGCCGTCGTCTCCGTGTTCCCGTGCATCGGGTCGCAGACCCATAGGACCGGCGAGCCGGTCGCCCGCACCGCGCGGATCACGCGCGGCAGATGGTCCGCGATGTTCTTCGCGCCGAACCGTGTGATCAAGGTGAGTCGGCCCGGCTCGTTGTTCGGATTCAGCACGTGAATCAGAGCCTGCAGCTGCTCGTCCGTTGCGCTCGTCCCGATTTTGATCGCCATGGGGTTCGCGATGCCGCGGAAATATTCGACATGCGCGCCCGTGAGATCCGCCGTGCGCATGCCGATCCACGGGTAGTGCGTGGTCAAGTTGTACCAGCGTTGGCGGTGCGGCAGAAACCGCGTCTGCGCTTGCTCGTACGGCAAGTGCAGGCCTTCGTGCGACGTGTAGAACTCGACGCGATGCGTCTTGTGCATCGGCTCGCCGCTGATGGCTTCGAAAAACTCGAGCGAGTCTGATACCGACTGCACGAGCTTGTGATAGTCCGCGGCGAGCACCGATTCGCTGACGAACCTGAGGTCCCAATTCTCCGGATGATGCAGGTCGGCAAACCCGCCGTCGATCAGCGAACGCACGAAATTCAGCGTCAACGCCGCGCGTTCGTAACCCCGCAGCATCAGGGCCGGGTCGGGCTCGCGGTCGCCCCCCGTGAACGGCATGCGGTTGATCAGGTCGCCCCGATAGCTCGGCAGTGAAACGCCTTCTTTGCTCTCGAACTCGGCGCTCCGCGGCTTCGCATACTGCCCCGCCATTCGCCCCACGCGGATGATCGGTTTCTTCAAGCCGACCAGCATCACGAGCGACATCTGCAGCAGAATCTTGAGCTTCTGGACGATGTTGTCGGACGTGCACTCGGCGAAGTTTTCCGCGCAGTCGCCGCCCTGCAGCAGGAACGCCTCGCCGCGCTGCGCTGCCGCGAGCTGTTCCTTCAAGTTCTCGATCTCCCACGTCGTCACGAGGGGCGGCAGCGCGGCGAGCTGTGCGATCGCCGCCTCGAGCTGCTCCCGGTGACGGTAAGTGGGCTGCTGAGCGGCCTGTCGGCTCTGCCAGGTCGCGGGATGCCAGTCCGTCGGAATGCGCGCTTGGGTCATGCTGCGAATGCCTTCTGCGAGCGCGCACTATACAAACCCCGTTCCCGCGGCGCAAAAAAGGCGCGGCGAATCTCAAGGCAAAGCGCGCGGAATGCGCAGGGCCTTCGCATTGCGAGCTGCTATCATGCTCGCGTATGCCGGCCAAGCAACTCGACGCTTTCTCGCGTCGCGCCGTTCGCGGTGCTCGGGCTCGGTTTGGCCGTGTCGCTCGCGCAAGAGTCCGAGCCCGCGACCAAGAAAGTCGTCACGTTGCTCAGCGTGCAGGACGCGATCGGGCCCGCCACGAGCGACTATGTCGAGCGCGGCATAGAGCGGGCCGCGCGCGACGGCAGCGCACTCGTCGTGATCGAGATGGACACGCCCGGCGGTCTCGACACCTCGATGCGCGACATCATCCAAGCGATTCTCGCATCGCCGATTCCGGTCGTTACGTACGTGTCACCGCAAGGCGCGCGCGCTGCGAGCGCAGGAACGTACATCTTGTACGCGAGCCATGTGGCCGCGATGGCGCCCGCCACGAACGTCGGCGCAGCGACGCCCGTCTCGATCGGCGGAGCCCCGCCGGAGGCGGGCGACGAGGATGAGAGCGGCGGCGACGCGGCGGCGGACGACGAAAGTCAGCCAGACGAACCCGCCGGCGATCGCTCGAGCGGCCGCGGCGTCCCGGAGCCGACGAATGCGTCCGAGCGCAAGGCGATCAACGATGCGGTCGCCTATATCCGTAGCTTGGCCGAGCAGCGGGGGCGCAACGCCGACTGGGCCGAGCGCGCAGTGCGCTCGGCGGAAAGCCTGAGCGCCGAAGCCGCGCTCGCCGAAGGCGTGATCGATCTGATAGCGGCCGACCTGACCGACCTGCTCGCGAAACTCGACGGCCGGCGCGTCGAAGTGAGCGGCCGCGAGCTCACGCTCGCCACCACCGGACTCGTTTACGAGCGCGTCGAGCCCGATTGGCGCACGCAATTCCTGGCAGTCATCAGCAACCCGACCGTCGCCTACATGCTGATGCTGCTCGGCATCTATGGCCTGATCTTCGAAGGCTACAACCCCGGCGCATTCCTGCCGGGCGTCGTGGGGGCGATCGCACTGCTGCTCGCGCTCTTCTCCTTTCAGATACTGCCGGTCAACTACGCTGGCCTCGCGCTGATCGCGCTCGGCGTGATACTGATGATCGCCGAGTTCCTGGTGCCGAGCTTCGGCACGCTCGGGATCGGCGGCGTCGCGGCGTTCATATTCGGGTCGGTGATCTTGATGGACTCCGACGTGCCCGGTTTCGGCGTGTCGCTGCCACTGATCATCGGCATCGGCGGGACTGGGGCGCTAGCCGTGCTCGGCGCAATCTGGCTCGCGATGCGGTCGCGTCTTTTGCCGGTCGTGAGCGGCGTCGAGGAGATGCGGCACACGACGGCCACCGCGCTCGAGGACTTCGAAGTCGAAGGCGCCGTCTGGGCGCACGGCGAGCGCTGGCGCGCGCGCAGCAGCGCGCCGGTGCGCAAAGGCCAAGGGCTCAAGGTAACGAAAGTGGAGAACTTGCTGCTGCACGTCGTTCCGCTCGACGGCGGCTGACGTAGAGGAGTCATTTATGTTCGGATTGCAGCTCTGGGTATTCCTTGTCGCGATCGTGGCGCTGTTCTTCTTCAGTGCCTTCAAAGTGCTCCAGGAGTACCAGCGCGGCGTGATCTTCCAGCTCGGCAGATTCCACGGGGTGAAGGGCCCGGGCCTCATCATCGTCATTCCGGCCATCCAGAACATGGTGCGCGTGGATCTGCGCACGATCGTGATGGACGTGCCGACGCAAGACGTGATCTCGCGCGACAACGTGTCTGTCAAGGTCAGCGCCGTGATCTATTTCCGCGTGATTGATCCGGAGAAAGCCATCATTCAAGTGGAGAACCGCGTCGAGGCGACGAGCCAGCTCGCGCAGACGACGCTGCGCTCCGTGCTCGGCCAACACGAGCTCGACGACATACTCGCGGAACGCGAGAAGCTCAACGCCCACATCCAGTCGATTCTCGACCAGGCGACCGCCACCTGGGGCATCAAGGTCACGAACGTCGAGATCAAGCACGTCGATCTCGACGAAAGCATGATCCGGGCGATCGCCGCGCAGGCCGAAGCCGAGCGCACGCGGCGCGCAAAGGTCATTCACGCCGAGGGCGAATTTCAGGCCTCGGAGCGGCTCGCAGCAGCCGCGAAGGTACTTGCGGCGCATCCGCAGGCGATGCAGCTGCGCTATCTGCAGACGCTCACGGAGATCTCGGGCGAGAAGAACACGCACACGATCGTCTTCCCGGTGCCGCTCGATCTGCTCAAGCCGATTCTGGAGCGAGTCTCCGGAAGCTGACCGGCGATCAATTGGCGGAGCGGAAGCTCGTCGCGCCGCGCTCCTCCGGCACGAGCTCCTCATGCACGCGACGCCATTGCTCCTCGAGCCGCTTCGCTGACACCGGCGCCGCTGTGCCGAGGTTTTGCGCGAACAACGAGACGCGAAACTCCTCGAGCAGCCAGCGGTAGCGGACGGCCGCGGCCGGCCACGGCCAGCCGGACGGCAATGTTGCATGCCAGCGATCGAGACGCGCCGTCGCCTCGCGCACCTCATTTTCGAGCTCCGCATCCCTAGCCCGCCGCTGCTGTACTTTCTGCCAGCGTTGCTGCACGGCCTTGAGGTAGCGGGGGAAGTGCCTGCGCCACTCGGCCGGCGTAGCGCTAAAGAAATAAGGAGTGATGAGGCGCTCGAGCTGCGCAAGGATGGCGCTCCGCACCTCCCCGCGTGCGGCGTCGCCGACCTGAAGCGCCGCGCGAATTTGCCGGTGCGCGCTCAATATGTCGAGCAATAACGGCTGCAAGCGCTCGGCTGTGGGCACGACCTCTGCTCGCCCGTCTTCGAGAACGCGGGTAAAGGATTCACGGTCACGGATCGGCGGCTCGAGCGCGAAACCATCGTCCGCGCTCGCGCACAGGAGATCGTCAACGAGCTCCTCACTGCTGCCGATCCCGTGGTAGCAGAGCACGAGCTCACGATCCGCGAGTACCCGCGCGCGAATCAAGGCGGTTTGCTGCGGTAGGCTTTTGAGGAGCAGTCGGCGCACGCCAAGCCTGTGGCGCGCAACGGCCGCAGGGCCGGGCGGCAGCAACTGCAAATCGACGCGGCCCTGATTGTCGCTCAAGCCCGGATAGAGCAGGACGTCGCGGGGTTGCGCGCGTACCGCGACTGCGGCGGGCAGATCGCCGCAATCCCAGTGATTGAGCCCGGTTCGCGTCCAGGCCGCGCGATTCTCTTGCGTAGCCGATGACTCCACGCCGCGCAAGCCCTTTTGCAGCGCGTGCAAGTCGCGGCCGTGCCCGAGCCTCGTGCCGTCGGCGCCCACGATCACGACCCGCATCGCAAGATGCGGAGGCAGCACACTGGCTTCGAACGCTCCGGGCGGCACGTGAACACCGCGCGCCTCGACCAACGCGTCGCGTAGCGCGGCGGCGAGGTCCTGCGTCGGCGCGCGCCGCTGGAGCAGCGGCATCAACTCCACAACGGTATCCGGCAGCGGCACGAGCTTGCGCCGCAGGTCCTTCGGCAGAGCGCGCAGCCACGCCAGCACCTTGTCGGCAAGCCAGCCGGGGATCAGCCAGCCGAGCCGCTCGGCGCGGAGCGCTCCGAGCAGCGCGTGCGGCAACGTGAGCGTAATGCCGTCCTCCTCGGCACCGGGCTCGAAGTGATACGTCAGCGGCACCGGCTGGCCCGCTACTGTGAGCTCGGTCGGATACCGATCTGGCGTGAGCGCGGGCAGCTCGCGGGTCGCGATGTCTGCCGTGGTCATTGCCAGGCGCTCGGCGATTCGCGCGATCGGCGCACCAACGCAGCAGGCTCGACCGATCACGCACTTCGGGAGGCAAGCGCGCGTCGTAGAAGCGCGCGATCGCGGGCTCGCCGATGAACAGATCGCGACGGCGCAAGCGCGCTTCTGCATCCAACACTTGCGTCCACAAGCGCCGATTGTGCTCGATGAACTGGAGCCGCGGATCGTCGGTCCTCATGCGCCAGATTGCCGGCCACTAGGCCGTCGCGGAGAAAAAGACGGCGACTTTCCTCCGGGTCGATCGCGTCGTAATCGACGCGGCGCTCGCTCGTCAGCGTCAAGCCGAACAGCGTCACGACCTCTCTGGCCGTCACGTGACCGCGCTGCGCTTCCCAAGCGGGCTCGAGATAGTGACGCTTCGTGAGATGCAGGTGCGATCTGCAGCACCCAACGCGGGTTGATCTGCGCGACGGTGCGCAAGTACTGCCGTTCGGTAGCAACACGCTCGGCCGCCACGAGCCACCGGGGGCGCTTTTTGGCCAATGGCGTTCCCGGAAACAGCGCCGCCCGCGAGTCGCGGATGCCGCGGTAGCTAGCGCCCTCGACGTGCTCGGCAACGAAATCGATGAATGCCGCGAGCACGGCTTGATGAATCGCCTTGTAGTCGGCTGCTCCGCCGCGCGTGCGCCACCCGAGCGAGAGCGCGAGCTCGCGCAGCTGCCCGTGAACGTCGTGCCATTCGCGCAAGCGGCTCGCCGACAAGTACCGCGCCTTGCACCAGGCTCGAAACGCGCGCTCGCCGCCGCGCCGCTCGCGCCGATAGGCCCGCCATAGATTCACGAGTGTTACGAAGTCCGAGCGCGCGTCGGCGAACGTATCGTGCTGCCGTCGCGCCGCCTCGACCGCGTCCGCCGGGTATTCCCGCGGATCCACCGTGCTCAACGCCGCTGCGATCACCAGGCCTTCTCGCAGAGCCCCGTGGCGGTTCGCGACGACGAGCAGTCGCGCCACGCGCGGGTCCACCGGCAAACGCGCCATCGTCTGGCCATCCGGCGTGAGGCGCTTGTCCGCGTCGAGCGCGCCCAAGAGATGCAGGAGTTGATGGGCGTCGGTAACGGCCTTCGCGGGCGGGGCGTCGATGAATGGAAACTCCTCGAGCGGACCCAGACGCCACGCGGTGAGGCGCAGCAGAATCCCGGCAAGTGCCGTACGCTGAATCTCCGGCTCGACGAACTCGGGTCGGTTCGCGAAATCTTCCTCGGAGTACAGCCGCACGCAGACGCCCGGCGCGACGCGTCCGCAGCGTCCCGCGCGCTGCAGCGCGTTTGCTCTGGCGATCGGCTCCACGGCCAAACCCTGCACACGGTTGCGCGCCAAGTAGCGGCCGACGCGCGCGAGCCCCGAGTCGATCACGTAGCGAATGCGCGGAACCGTAAGCGAAGTCTCGGCGACGTTGGTGGCGAGCACGACGCGCGGCGCCCGCCCCGGCCGCAGAATTCGTTGCTGGCCCGCGGCGGGCAACCGCGCGTAGAGCGGCAACACCTCGTAGCCCTTCGGACCAGCGCGGCCAAGCGCGATCGCCGCGTCGCGGATCCAACGTTCGCCGGGCAAGAACACGAGCATGTCCCGCACGGATTCGCCACTGTCCGCTTCCGTGGCCAATTCTTGCGCCGCGGCCGCGACGGCGTCGCCAAGCTCCTGCTCGTCCGCCTTCGGGCGGTAACGAATCTCTACCGGATAGCCGCGGCCCTCGACTTGCACGATTGGCGCGCCGTCGAAATGCCGCGCGAAACGTTCGGGGTCGATCGTCGCGGACGTGATGATCACCTTCAGATCGGGCCGACGCCGCTCGATGCTCTTTAGATATCCGAGGACGAAATCGATGTTGAGACTGCGCTCGTGCGCCTCGTCGATGATCAGCGTGTCATACGTCGACAGGCGCCGGTCGCGGCGAATCTCGTTGAGCAGGATGCCGTCGGTCATCACTTTGATTGACGCCGCGGGATCCGTACGGTCCGTGAACCGCACTTCGAGCCCAATGGCGCCGCCGACCTCGGCGCCGAGCTCCTCGGCGAGGCGCTCGGCCACCGCGTGCGCGGCGATTCGGCGCGGCTGTGTGTGGCCAATCATGCCGAGCACTCCGCGCCCCGCCTCGAGGCAGATCTTCGGGAGCTGCGTCGTCTTGCCGCTGCCGGTGTCCCCACACACCACGATGACGCGATGCGATTGCAGCGCTTCGAGGATCGCCGGACGCGCCGCCGTGATCGGCAGCGCATCCGAGTAGCTCAGCGTGAAACGCGCCGCGCGGCGGCGCGCGATGCACTCCTGCACACGTCGTGACGCGCGCTCGCGGGGCCCGCTCACGGTCAGGCTGGACCCGCGCGCGGAAGCTCCACAGTGAGCTGCGCGCCGCCCAGATCGGAGCGGTCGAGTTGGAGCGTACCCTCATAGAGCTCGACCGTCTCGCGCACGACCGCGAGGCCGATCCCTTGCCCCGGCACGGATTCGTCGGCACGCCGCCCGCGCTGGAATAGCGTGCCGGCTTCCTCGGGCGTGATGCCGCGCCCGTCGTCCGCGATCGTAATCACGAGGCGCCGCCGCCTGGACGCCGTCGTCACGCGCACCCGCGAGCGGCAGTACTTGTAGGCGTTGTCCATCAGGTTGCCGAGAATCTCGGTCAAGTCTCCCGGATCGCCGCGAAACGACGCCGCTGGGGCGAGCTTGAGCTCGCAGGTCACTCGCTTCTCGCGATAAACCTTGTCGAGGCTCTGCTTCAAATCTTCGACGATCGGAGCGACGGGCACTGGCTCCGTGCCTAGACCCGTTGCGCCGCTCGCGCGGGCTCGCCGCAGCTGGTAGGACACGCGTTGGTCCATCCGCTCGAGCTCTCGCTGCAAAGCGTCAGTGGGCCCGCCTGACCCGCCGGACTTCCACTCGGATAGAAGCGTACGCATCGCGGCCAGTGGTGTCTTCAAGCTGTGCGCCAAATCGTCGAGCGTGTGCCGATAGCGCGTGAGGCGCCGGCGCTCGGTTTCGATTAGGGCATTCAAGTTTGCGGCGAGACCGACGAGCTCGCTCGGATAGTTCCCGGTCAAGCTCGTGCGCTCGCCCGCCTCCACTTCGCGCACTTGCCGCTCGAGACGCTGCAAAGGCCGCAAGACGAAGCGGAGCAATCCGCTGATCACGATCAGCATCGTGAGCGTGATGCCCGCGAACCAGCCGATCAAGTTGCGCCGGAACGCGAGCTGCCGAGCGTTATAGGGCTCGAGAGAGACGGCGACGCCCACGGTATACGGTGCGACCTGCCCGTCCTCGAACTCCCAATCGATTCCCATGAGCAGCGCCTCGAGCGGCGGCAGCCCCTCCTGATCGATCGCGACGAAACGCCGCTCGTTCGGGCGCAGCATCCCTTCCGCCGGAAACCCGCGACCGAGCAGCGACAGCGACTGCCACAGCGGGAGCCCGTCGCCGTCGAAAAGCGCCGCGTAGAGGCCCGATTCCGCGACCTCGAGCGGCGGGTCGACGGCGTCCACGGGGATCGTGAGCTCTCCGATGGCATCCGGCTCGGCGAGGGCGATCAAGCCGAGCGCCTGCGCCTCGAGGTCGAGGCGCAACGCGCGCTCGGCGTTTTCGCGAAACGCGACGTCGAGCCCGATGATCGTCACCGCGAACAGCACGGTCAGGGCGACGCTGACCCACAAGATGACGCGGGCGCGAAGGGAGCGGACTAAAGCCATTGTCGGGCGACGCTCAGCCGGAATTTGGAGTGCCGCGCGTGAGCGCGAGCCGATAGCCGCGTCCGCGCAATGTCTCGATGGGTTTGTATTCGCCCTCGGGGTCGAGCTTGCGCCGCAAGCGGCCGATGAATACCTCGATGACGTTGCTGTCGCGCTCGAAGTCCTCGTCGTAGAGCGCCTCCGTAATCTGCGTTTTCGACAGGACCTCGCCTGCATGCAGCATCAAGTACTCGAGCAGACGATACTCGAAGCTCGTCAAGTCGAGCTTGCGTCCCTGCACATGAACTTCCTGGCTGCGCGTGTCGAGCGTGACTGGGCCGCAGACGAGCTCCGACTGAGCCCAACCTCCGGCGCGGCGCAACAGGGCGTCCACGCGCGCGAGCAACTCCTCGACGTGAAATGGCTTGACGACGTAGTCGTCGGCGCCGAGCTTCAGCGCCTCCACTTTGTCTTGCCACCGGTCGCGCGCGGTGAGCACGAGAATGGGATAGTCCTTGCCGTCGGCGCGCAGCGTTTGAATCAGCTCGACGACCCGACATGGTGGGCAAACCCAAGTCGACGATCGCGAGGTCGATCGGATACTCGCGCGCGTAGTAGAGGCCCTCGCGCCCGTCCTCGGCGCGATCGACGGCATAGCCGGCGCGCTCCAGTTGCGCCGCGAGCGACCGCCCCAGGCTCTGATCGTCCTCTACGAGAAGTAACCGCATAGCGTGGCCTGCTTGGGAAGATTGCCCTAGAGCATCTGCCCCGTTTCGGCATCGATGCGCACGGTGCGCACGCGCCCATCCTCTCCGAGAATTCGGATCTCATGGATCAAGCGCCCGCCGCGCGACACCGTCTCCGCGCGCACGACACGGCCCTGAACCTGGCGCGTCGCGATCGCAGTAGCCTCCTGCAGGGACAGCGATCCGCGCTGCGCGATCTGCGCGGTCGGCTCGGCATCGGGCGGAACCGCCGCCGCGGGCTCGGACACCTGTCGCCCGGCCGCCGCGCGGACCATCGCGAGCGCGAGCACCGCGCACGCGAGCGCTCGCAACCGGCGGCTCAGCCTCGGCCTACCGTGCGCGAAACGACGATTTGCAACAGCTTGGCTCACGCTAACTCTTCGAGATTCATCAGGGTTTGCGGCGTCGCACAGCTTGGATTCCCGCTACCGCGCTCGTCAAGGCGACTCGTCCCGGGAATCGCGGCGCCCTGCCACGCGCCGCGACGGGAAAAAAGTGGGCGGGCTCCGTGCCCGCCCCAATTTGACCGCTCGAGGATGATCGGTCGCACCGCGCTTTCAGTAGCGGACGCGATACGGCATAGGCCGTACGTCGACCGCTAGCCGGACCTGGTCTGCCAGGCGGCACGTCGGTCTGCATCGTGTAATGCCGACCCTGATACTGGTAAGTCACGAGATAACCGTCGATGCGTTCCTCGGTGAACCGCTCGCTGACCACCCGGCAGCGCTCGACCGCGACCTCGCGCGTGGCGTAGCCCTGATTTCGGAGTGCGTGCTGATGGCCGACGGCAGAGCCGACGACTGCGCCGATCACCGTCATCGCGTCTTGGCCGCTGCCGCTGCCGAACTGCCGGCCGACCGCGGCGCCGACCACGCCGCCTGCGATCGTGGGACCCGCGACTCCGAACGGGCGCACCGGCTCCGTCACGATCTCGTCCCAGCATTCCTGACGCGGCCGCTCGACGGTGACGTACCGCACCAGCGGATCGACGTCGACGACGCGTGCATAGACGAACTCGGTCG
Source organism: uncultured Gammaproteobacteria bacterium (assembly GCA_963744305.1). Taxonomy (GTDB): domain Bacteria; phylum Pseudomonadota; class Gammaproteobacteria; order Steroidobacterales; family Rariloculaceae; genus FEN-1219. The sequence continues at coordinate 146,808 of CAVUTF010000001.1, read as the reverse complement.
ATCCGCGATGCCCATGACCGCGGCCGCGGCGGTAGTCGTCGTTATGACTCGCTCCCGCGGCTGCGGCAACGCCGAACACTAAGACGGCGGCTGCTAGTGACTTGCCCCACATGACACTCTCCTTGCGCTGGCGATCCTTGCGGATCTTGGTGCGCACGTTACGGGGAGGGCCATGAATCGAACCTGAACGCCCGTCAACCCTCGATTTTGGCTTGCTGCCACAAGGCTTCGAGTGCATCGAGGTCATAGCGATTCCAATCACCGCCCTCGCGTGCAACATAAGCTTCGACGCGGCGGAATCGCGTCTCGAAGCGCGTGTTCGCGCCGCGCAAGCATGCTTCCGGATCGAGCTCCAGGTGACGGCAGAGGTTGGCTGCCGTGAGCAGCACGTCGCCGATCTCCGCTGCCGCGCTGTGTCGATCTTCGGTCGCAAGCGCAGCGTCGAGCTCGTGGATCTCCTCGCGGAGCTTCGCGCGAACGCTCGCGACATCAGGCCAATCGAATCCGACGCTCGCGGCGCGTCGTCCGAGCTTGACCGCGCGTGTCAACGCCGGCAGCCCGGCCGGCACGTCGGCGAGCACACTCGCCGCGCCCGCTCTCTCCTGCGCTTTGAGCTCCTCCCACGCGACGGTCTGTTCGGCGGCCGTCGCGATGACGGCGTCGCCGAACACGTGGGGATGGCGGTGCCGCATCTTTGCGCAAATGCGTCCGACAACGTCGCCGAAGTCGAACGCGCCCGCTTCCTCACCGAGCCGCGCGTGAAACACCACTTGAAACAGCAGGTCGCCGAGCTCGCCCGCCAGCTCCTCGAGCGCCCCGCGGTCGATCGCGTCGGCGACTTCATAGGCTTCCTCGATCGTGTAGGGCGCGATCGTCGCAAATGTTTGCTCACGATCCCACGGACATCCGGAGACCGGATCTCGTAACGCGGCCATGATCTCGAGTAATTTCTCGATTGACTCTTTATTAATCTGATTTTGCATGGATTATCTCATCGACAAAAGCGCCTAAGATGACGGCCGTAGCGCCCCAGATGCGGTGGCTGCCGTAGTTGAGCTCGTAGCTGCGAAAACGGGTGCCGAGCCGCTCGCGATAGACCGTCGCGATGTTGGTGGGATCGAGCAAGAAACCGAGCGGAACCTCGAAAACGCTCGCGACCTCGCGCGGGTCGGGCTGCGGCTCGAACGGCGCGCTCACCCAACCTACGACCGGAGTGACCGTGAAGCCCGTGACGGTCAGGTGCACATCGAGGCACCCGAGCACTGCCACCGTTTGGGGTGCGAGGCCCACTTCCTCCTCCGCCTCGCGCAGCGCCGCGCCAATCGGCGTTTCTCCCTCCGCCAATCTCCCGCCCGGAAAGCTGATCTGCCCGGCATGGTCCTTCAGATGCGCAGCCCGCTCGGTGAACAACATCGTCGGGCCCGCGGGCCGATCGATCAACGCAAGCAGGACCGACGCGTTGCGGCTTGGCCGGTCGAGTGCCTCGAGCAATGCAGACGAGACGGTCCCTTCCACCTTACCCAGAAGGCGTGCACGCGGATCGCGGGGTTCGCGGCTCTCCGCCAGCCGCTCCCTGATCAGCGTAAGAAGACGCGGCTCCAGCATGCTTCTCGGGCGTGCAAAAGCGCGCCGCTCTTATCCCGTAGACCCGCCGCCCTTGATTCCGCCGCGCGTCAGATCGAGGGGATCGAGCAACGCACCCAGCTTGGCTTCGTCGAGATCGGTCTCGCGCGCAGCTACCTCGCGGATCGGCCGTCCTTCGAGGTACGCCTGCTTCGCGATCGCGGCGCCTTTCTCGTAGCCGATCACGGGATTCAACGCCGTGACCAGGATCGGGTTGCGCTCGAGCGCTTCATCGAGCCGCTCCCGGTTCACCTTGAAGCCTGCGATCGCCGAGTCAGCCAGCGCGCGGGCGGCGTTGGTCAACAGCTCGATGCTCTGCAGCAGGTTCAACGCCACTACCGGCAACATCACGTTCAGCTGAAAGTTGCCCGCCTGCCCCGCAATCGTGACCGTCGTGTCGTTGCCGATCACTTGCGCGGCCACCATCGCGACGGCTTCGGGAATCACGGGGTTCACCTTGCCGGGCATGATGCTGCTGCCGGGCTGCAGCGAAGGCAACGCGATCTCTGCGAGGCCAGCGAGCGGGCCGCTGTTCATCCAGCGCAGATCGTTCGCGATCTTCATAAGGCTCACGGCCGTCGTCTTGAGCTGCCCTGAGAGCTCGACGGCCGTATCCTGTGAGCTCAGCGCCTCGAAGTAGCTTTGCGCCGGATGAAACGCGATCTTCGTACGCTGCGCCAATGCCTTCGCGAACCTCGCGCCGAAATCCGGATGCGCATTGATCCCCGTGCCCACGGCGGTGCCGCCCTGCGCGAGCCCGGTGAGCCGGGGCAGCACGCCGGCGAGGCGCTCGCCGCAGCTGCGAATCTGAACGGCCCAACCGCCGAGCTCCTGATCGAAGCGCACCGGCATCGCGTCCATCAGATGTGTGCGCCCCGTCTTCACGATGCCGTCGAGCTCATGGGCCTTGGCCTCGATCGCGTCCGCGAGATGCTCGAGCGCGGGTAACAAACGCTGCGTGAGCTCTAGCGCCGCGCTCACGTGGATCGCCGAAGGCACGACGTCGTTGCTGCTTTGGGACATGTTCACGTCGTCGTTCGCGTGAATGCGCTTGCCCAAAGCGTCGCTCGCGAGCTTTGCGATCACTTCGTTCGCGTTCATGTTCGAGCTCGTGCCGGAGCCCGTCTGAAAAACATCCACCGGGAAATTGATCGAGATGCTCGCCCGCTGCGATTTGCAGCGCGCACTTCTCGATCGCGGCTCGCGACTTCGGGCGACAACAGCCCGAGCTCTCGATTGGTGCGTGCCGCGGCCCACTTGATGAGCCCGAGAGCGCGCACGAACGCGGGCGGCATCGGCAGCCCGCTGATGGGGAAGTTATTCACCGCCCGCTGGGTTTGCGCGCCCCACAACGCTGTCGCGGGCACTTGCAGCTCGCCCATGCTGTCGCGTTCGATTCGATAATCGGACGTCATGCTTGCTCCTCGAGAATCAACACTGGATGGGGAGGATTCGCGTTGCCTGCAAGGTCGGAAGAACGCAGATGAAGCGTGTATGATGCGCACTCCTAAATCGGTTGTATAGGCTGGACGCGGGATGGCGGATCCGACCACGCTCACTGCACTTTCGCCGCTCGATGGACGTTACGATAAGAAGGCAGCGCCGCTACGTCCCTACCTCTCCGAATTCGCACTGATCCGCTATCGCGTGCTCGTCGAAGTACGTTGGCTGCAGCATTTGGCAGACGAGCCGAGCCTCACCGATTTGCGAGCCCTCGAGCCCCCGGTCAAGGACGTGCTCAACCAGATCGTCGACAACTTCAGCATCGACGACGCAAAGCAGGTCAAGGCGCTCGAAGCGGAGACCAATCACGACGTCAAGGCCGTCGAGTACTACTTGCGGCAGCAGCTCGACGGAGTGTCTGGCGTGGCCGGCAATTTGATCGCGTTCCTGCATTTCGCGAGCACGTCGGAAGACATCAATAACCTCGCTTATGCGTTGATGCTGCGCGACGCGCGGCAGCGCGTACTCTCGCCGTCCATCAAGACGCTGACGGCCGAGCTGCGGAATCTGGCGCATCGCTTCGCGGACGTGCCGATGCTCGCGCGCACGCACGGCCAGGCGGCGACGCCGACGACGCTCGGCAAGGAGCTCGCGAACTTCGTCGCTCGCATGCAGCGGCAGGGCGAGCTGTTCGCGGCGGTGCCGGCTTACGGCAAATTCAACGGCGCTGTCGGCAACTTCAACGCGCACACGATTGCGTATCCGGACGTGGACTGGCTCGCCGTCACCGATCGGTTCCTCGACTCGCTGGGCTTGACCTGCACGCGCTACACGACGCAGATCGAGCCGCACGATTGGCTCGCGGAGTATTGCCAGGCACTGAGCCGTCTGAACACGGTGGCGATCGACCTCTGCCGCGATCTCTGGGGCTATATCAGCCTGGGCTACTTTCGCTCGCGTCTAGTGCCCGGAGAAGTGGGCTCGTCGACGATGCCGCACAAGGTGAATCCGATCGAGTTCGAGAATGCCGAAGGAAACTTCGGAGTCGCCAACGAGCTTCTCGGCTTTCTCGCGAACAAGCTCCCGATCTCGCGCTGGCAGCGCGACCTTACGGATTCAACCGTGCTGCGCAACCTCGCGGTTGCGCTCGGCCACACGCTGGTTGCGCTCGACTCCTGCCAACGCGGCTTGGGGAAGCTCGACGCGGACCCCGAACGCATCGAGGCGGATCTAGCGGAGCGCTGGGAGGTGCTTGCGGAAGCCGTGCAGACGGTGATGCGCCGACATGGCCTTGCCGACGCTTACGAGCAACTGAAGGAGCTCACGCGCGGCCAACAAATCACGCGCGCGGCACTGCTCGACTTTATTCAGACGCTGAAGATTCCCGAGGCCGAGCGAGCACGGTTGCTCACGCTCACGCCGTCTTCGTATACTGGGCTCGCGGCGCTCCTGGCGCGGCAGGTCTAGCCTCTCCTCAGGCAAACGCTGATTCGGCCGAGGTCGGCCCAAAACGTGATCTCTAGCACAGCCCTCCAGCACCCGTTAAGTAAACTCAGGGAAAATAGCGGGTCGCATGCCAGAAACCACGGAACAAGCCAAGACACGGGGCGTACGCCAGGTCCTCTCGACCCTGGAGGAAGTGCGCGCCGCGGTCGTCGAGGTGGTGGGTCTCGCCAATCGCTCGTTGTCGATCATGACTCATGATCTCGAGCCGGCGATTTACGATCACGACGACTTTCTCGAAACGTTGAAGCGCTTCATTCTCGCGCGCAGCTTTGCGCGCGTGCGCGTCTTGATCGCGGATCCTAACCGCGTGATCAAGACAGGCAGCCGATTCGTGAACATGGGCAGACGCCTCAACAGCTACATCGAGTTTCGGGACATCAAACCCGAGCTGCGCGGCCATGCGCAGGCATTCTGCATCGCCGACGAGCTTGCGCTCGTGTATCGGGCGCGCGCCGAGAGCTGGGAAGGCATGTCGGACACCTACGAGCCGGCCGTCGCCCGCATCTACCTGAACACGTTCGACATGCTGTGGAACGCGTGCGAAATTGAGCCCGAGCTGCGGCTCCTTCAACTATAATCTCCTCCTCCAACTTCCCGGCTTTCTCTTCTGCTTCATGGCGCAGAGTATCGACGTCACCGTAGCCGCAATCGTCGAGCGCGAGCAGCGTTTCCTCGTGGTCGAGGAGCGCGTGGCCGGGCACGTCGTGCTCAATCAACCGGCCGGACACCTCGAGGCCGGCGAGTCGCTGCTCGCCGCGGTGGCGCGCGAAACACTCGAGGAGACGGGATATCGCTTCGAGCCGGGCGCAGTCGTCGGTATCTATTTGTGGCACAGCGACGAAGCGTCGACGACGTTTCTGCGCGTCGCGTTTTGCGGATCCGCACAAACGCCTTCCACGGTGCCGCGCCTCGACGATGGCATCGTCGACGTGCACTGGCTTACTCGCGATGAGCTCGTGAGCCGCGCGCACGAGCTTCGGAGTCCGATGGTCATGCAGTGCCTGAACGACTATCTCGCGGGCACTCGCTACCCGCTCGAGTGCCTCACGCACCTCGAGCCTGCCGTCCAAAAGCGCGTTCGCTTCGCGCGCCGCTGACTCGCCGGCTCCCGCTCGCAGACCGCCACGCCCAGGGCGGCTGCTAGAATCCCCGCATGTCGCGAGGTGAGGTCACAATCGTTGCGCTTTCCGGCGGCGTCGATTCCTCGGTGGCCGCGTTGCTGCTGCGCGACGCTGGCCACGACGTGCAGTGCTTGCACATGACGAACTGGGAGGACGACGACGGCTACTGCGAGACGGCGCAGGACTTCCAGGACGCGCGCCGCGTGTGCCTCGAGCTCGGCCTGCCGTTGCACCGCGTGAACTTCGCCGCCGAATACCGCGCGCAGGTATTCGCGCAGTTCTTGGCGGAGCATCGCAAGGGGCGCACTCCGAATCCCGACGTCCTCTGCAATCGCGAGATCAAGTTCGGGCTCATGCGCCGGTACGCCAGGCGCCTCGGTGCGCGGCTCGTCGCGACCGGCCACTATGCGCGCTTGAGTCGGAAGGACGGCAGGACGCAGCTCTGAAAGGCGCCGATCGCTGCAAAGGATCAAAGCTACTTCCTGCATGCCGTCGAGCAGAGCGATCTTGCCGATACGTGTTTCCGCTCGGCGAGCTGGAAAAATCCGCAGTGCGCCAGATTGCGCGCGATGCGGGGCTCGCGACCGCCGAGAAAAAGGACAGCACCGGCATTTGCTTCATCGGCGAGCGCCCGTTCGGCGAATTCTTGAGCCGCTACCTACCGGAGGAGCCGGGCCGCATCCTCGACAGTGACGGCCGCGAGCGCGGGACGCATCGCGGGCTCGCTTACTACACGATCGGCCAGCGCCACGGTCTCCACATCGGCGGCAGCTTCGGATGCAAGGAGCAGCCTTGGTACGTCGCCGCAAAAAACACCGAGCGCAACGAGCTGGTCGTCGTGCAAGGCAGCGACCATCCGCTGTTGTTCCAAAACTGGCTCGCCGCAACCGACGCGCATTGGATCGACATCGCACCCACCGCGTGGGCCGACGGCGCGGTGCTGCGCTGCGCCGCCAAGATCCGCTATCGCCAGCCGGATCAGGCCTGCTCCGTCGTGCGCACCGGGGCGCGTGAGCTCGAGGTATGGTTCGACGAGCAGCAGCGCGCGCCGACACCCGGTCAGTACGTCGTGTTCTACGACGGCGACCGCTGCCTCGGCGGCGCAACGATCGAGCGCTGCGAGTACCGGCCGGCAGCTGCTGCCCGAGCCGCTGTTTGAGCACCCTTTAGGCCGCGATCTGACAGCGCTCTGCGGCGACAACGCTTATAATCTCGACGTTCCCCTAACGACCCACGAGATCACGATGACTGACAGCTTTCGCGCCCGGCAGTCCCTGCGCGTGCGCTCCGCAAACTATGAAATCTACCGCCTAGCGGCCGTCGATGGGCCTATCGAGGATCTGCCGTACACGCTGAAAGTCCTGCTCGAGAATTTGCTGCGGCACGAGGACGGGGAAAACATCACCGGCGACGACATTCGCGCCCTCGCGCACTGGAACCCGAAGGCTGAGCCGGACCGGGAGATCGGCTTCACGCCAGCGCGCGTGATCCTGCAGGATTTCACGGGCGTGCCGGCCGTCGTCGATCTCGCTGCGATGCGCGATGCCGTGGTGAAGCTCGGCGGCAAAGCCTCGATGATCAATCCGCTGTCGCCCGCGGAGCTCGTGATCGACCACTCGGTGCAGGTGGACCACTTCGGCACCGCGAACGCGCTCGCGGCCAACAATGCAATCGAGTTCGAGCGCAACCGGGAGCGCTATTCGTTCCTCCGCTGGGGCCAGAACGCCTTTCGCAACTTCCGCGTCGTGCCGCCGAACACCGGCATCGTTCACCAGGTGAACCTCGAGTACTTGAGCCGCGTGGTCTTCGACAAGCCGGACGGCGGGAAGAGCCTCGCCTATCCCGACACGCTCGTCGGCACGGACTCGCACACGACGATGATCAACGGCCTGGGCATTCTCGGCTGGGGCGTCGGCGGCATCGAGGCCGAGGCCGCGATGCTCGGGCAACCGATTACGATGCTGATCCCGCAGGTCGTCGGCTTCGAGCTCAAGGGCCGGTTGGCCGAGGGCGCCACCGCGACCGATCTGGTCCTCACGGTGACCGAGATGCTGCGCAAGCGCGGCGTCGTCGGCAAATTCGTCGAGTTCTTCGGCGATGGGCTCGAGCACCTGCCGCTCGCCGACCGCGCGACGATCGGCAACATGTCGCCGGAGTTCGGCAGCACCTGCGCCGTGTTCCCGATCGACGCGGAGACGCTGCGTTATCTCGAGCTGTCCGGGCGCTCGCGCGAGCAAATCGATCTCGTCGAGGCGTACGCGAAGGAGCAAGGCCTGTGGCGCGGCAACGTTCGGCGCGCGCTACACGCGACGTGCTGTCGCTCGACCTCGGCGCGGTCGAGCCGAGCCTCGCGGGACCGAAACGGCCGCAGGACCGCCTGCCGCTGACGCATCGGCCGCCGCCACCGTGGCGGAGCAGCTCAAGACCGCGGGCAAGGGCACGGTCGTGCCGGTGCAGCAGGGGCAGACAGCGCTTCGAGCTCAAGGACGGCGCCGTGGTGATCGCCGCGATCACGAGCTGCACGAACACCTCGAACCCGGCCGTCATGGTCGGCGCCGGACTGCTCGCGCGCAACGCGGCGCAAGAGGCCTGCAGCGCAAGCCGTGGGTGAAGACGAGCCTCGCGCCGGGATCCAAGGTCGTCACCGACTATCTGACGGCGGCAACCTGCTCGACGATCTCGAGGCGCTCGGCTTCAACCTCGTCGGCTACGGCTGCACGACCTGCATCGGCAACTCCGGTCCGCTGCCCGACCGAGATCGCCGAAGGCCGTCAGCAGAACGAGGTCGTCGGGTGCGCGGTGCTGTCGGGCAATCGCAACTTCGAGGGACGCATCCACCCGCTAGTGCGGATGAACTTCCTCGCCTCGCCGCCGCTCGTCGTCGCCTACGCGCTCGCGGGCAACATGGAGGTCGATCTCACACCGAGCCGCTCGGCACGGCGATGCGACGGCAAGCCGGTCTACCTGCGCGACATCTGGCCGACGACGAACGAGATCGACGACTCATCGCGCAAGCGTGACCTCGACGATGTTCAAGTCGAGCTACGCGCAGCGTGTTCGACGGCGACGAGAACTGGAACGGCCTCGACATGCCGGCGCGGCGACAGCTTCACCTGGTCCGACGACTCGACCTACGTGAAGAAGCCGCCCTACTTCGACGGCATGCCGCTCGACGACGCCGCACGCCGCAGAACATCCGAGGGCGCGCGCGTGCTCGCGCTGCTCGGCGACTCGGTCACGACCGATCACATCTCGCCGGCCGGCGACATCGCGCCGACGAGCCCGGCGGGAAATACCTGATCGCACAGGGCGTGCAGAAGAAGGACTTCAACTCCTACGGCTCGCGGCGCGGCAATCACGAGGTCATGATGCGCGGCACGTTCGCCAACATCCGCCTGCGCAACCAGCTCGTGCCCGGGCACCGAAGGCGGCGTGACGCTGCACATCCCGAGCGGCGAGCAGATGTCCATCTACGACGCGGCCATGCGCTATCGCACGAGGGCACGCCGCTCATGATCATCGCCGGCAAGGAGTACGGCACGGGCTCGTCGCGCGACTGGGCGGCGAAGGGCACCGCGCTCCTCGGCGTGCGCGCCGTGATCGCCGAGAGCTTCGAGCGCATCCATCGCTCGAACCTGATCGGCATGGGCGTCCTGCCGCTGGAGTTCCTGCCGGGAGACGCGCGGCGACGCTTGGGTCTGAACGGCACGGAGCCTACGACATCGAGGGCTCCAGGACGGCAGCGCGCGAACGGTGGACGTCACCGCGCGGCGCGCGGACGGCCGGCGACCGCTTCCAGGCGCGCGTGCGGCTCGATACGCCGAAGGAGCGGGACTACCTCGTCACGGCGGCATCCTCCACTACGTGCTGCGGCAGATCGCGCAGAGCGGTCAGGCGGCGTAGTGCGATGTGGCGACCGCGCCTACCGAGTTGGCTGCGTAGAAATCCGAGCGCGGCTCCGCGTGAGCCCCGCGGCTTTCGATGGCTTGCAGCAACCGCCGGCCTCGTGGTGCTCGCGATCGTGTCTGGCATCGGCTGGTATTGGTCGCGCGAGCCTCGCGTGCTCTGGGTCAACGCGGAAAGTCCCGCGGGTGAGCCCGTCGTAATCGGCTACTCGACGGTCGACATCCTGTCGCGAGGCGTGGGCTGGCTGCTCGACAAGCCCGGCGGATATCTTTCGAACGATGTCATGCCCCCGAGCGTGTGGCTCGACAACATGCCTAACTTCGAGTTCGGCGTGCTCGTGCAATGCCGAGATCTCGCCCGGGTGATGCGCAATGACTACAGCCGCTCGCAGTCGCAGTCAACCGAAGATGCGGATCTCGCAAGCGTCGAGCCCGCGTTGAACACGGCGAATGACTCGTGGCTTTTCCCGCCGAGCGAAACACGCTACCGCGAGGCAATCGAAGGACTCGAGAGCTACAAAGCGCGCCTCATGGACTCCGACCCGGGCGACGCGCAGTTTTATGCACGCGCGGACAACCTGCGTGAGTGGCTCGCCGTCGTCGAGCGGCGGCTGGGCAGCCTCTCACAGCGGCTGTCGGCCAGCGTGGGCCAAGTGCGCGTGAACACCGATCTCGCGAACCAGCGCGCGGGCGAAGCAGCAGGGACCTCGCAGGTGACGTGCTTGTGAAGACGCCGTGGCTGCAAATCGACGACGTGTTCTACGAGGCCCGCGGCACGGCGTGGGCGCTGGTGCATTTCCTGCGCGCGGCTGAATTCGACTTCGCGAGCGTGCTCGAGGACAAGAACGCCGTCGTGAGCCTACGGCAGATCATCCGCGAGCTCGAGGAGGGTCTCGCGCCCGTGCGTAGCCCGATCATCCTCAACGGCAGCGGCTACGGCTTCTTCCCGAACCATTCGCTCGTGCTCGCGTCGTATTTGTCCCGCGCCCATTCGGCCGTTGCGGATCTGCGCGAGCTGCTCGAGCGAGGTTGACCGAAGAGCGCACGCCTCCCGGATTCGTGGCCGGCATCGGCCTGCTGTTCGGTGCCGTCTATTTCGTCCAAAGCGTCGGCGATCCCGCGTCGGGGCTGATCGCGCAACCCGTGCGCTCCCTGCTGAACGATTGGGGTGAGAGCCCAGCCGCGATCGCAGGGTTCATGGCGGCGATGGCGCTGCCCTGGTCCCTCAAGCCGCTGCTCGCGTTGCTCTCGGACTTCGTGCCGCTCTTCGGCTCGCGGCGGCGCGGCTACCTGCTCGTCGCGACAGGCGCCGCCGCGATCGGCCTCGGAATTCTCTATGCAGCACCGCTTACGCCGGGCGCGCGCTGGATCTTGCTCATGCTGCTGTTCGTTCCGACGCTCGGCATCGCGTTCAGCGACGTGCTCGTCGACGCGCTCATGATCGAGGTCGGCAAGCCGCGCAACCTCACCGGCCGGCTGCAATCGGTGCAGTGGTTCGCGGCGTCTCTCGGTCTCCTTTGCAGCGGCATCGTCGGAGGCTATCTCACTTCGCGCAATCGACACGACCTCGCGTTTCTGATCTGCGCCGCTCTCTGGTCCGCGAGTCTCGTGCTCACGGTCGCGTTCGTGCACGAGCCGCGGCGTGCGGTCAATGCGAACGAGTTGCGCGCGACGGCCGGCGCGCTCCGGAGCGCCCTCGCCGCGCCGGGGTTGCTCACGATTTGCGCGATCACGTTCCTCTGGGACGGCAACCCTCTCTCATACTCCGTGAACTACCTGCACCTCACGCGGACGCTCGGCCTGGACGAGCAGGTGTATGGGTCGAGCTTGTCCTTGTTCTCGGCGGGCGGAATGATCGCAAGCGTGGCGTATGGGTTGTATTGCCGACGGATCGCCGCGAGCGTTCTGCTCCATGGTGCGATCGCGGCCGGAATCGTTGCGAACGTGCTCTATTGGTGGGTAGCGGGCGCTCCGAGCCTCTACGTCGTGTCGATGCTCGGCGGACTTGCCTACATGACAGGGAGTCTGATTCTTCTCGATCTGGCTGCGCGGCTCGTCCCGTTGCCCGTGGCCGCGACGGTGTTCGCATTGATCATGGCGCTCGCGAATCTCGGATCATCGCTCGCTGAGGCCATGGGCGGCTACGTATTCGAGGGCGCGACCACGCGTTACGGCGGGGCGACCGCGTACGGGATCGTTATAGTTTTAAGCGTGCTCGTGATTGCGAGCTGCTGGTCTTGCGTGCCGTTGTTGCGGCGTCAAGTGCCGCAGTGGTGGCGATGAGGAGCCGCGCGGTCAGCGCCTCTCCATTACGCTCTGTCACTGCGGGCGCAATACGGGCACTCGTGCGCCGAATTCTTGGCGCGCGGCGGCCAACTCCTGCGCCGTGAGCGTCGCGCACAATAGAGTCTCCTTGCCGGGCTGCCGGTTCGCGTCGGTGACGGCCGTGCCAGGACACGACGAATATCGTTGATACACCTTGAGCGGCGCCTCCCACTGCTCGCCCACTGGCTTGTACTCGAGATAGACGGTTGCCGGCTCAGCGGCGGTCGCTGGCAAGACGAGCAAATCGCGTAGCCGGCCGGCGGTGTCGTCGAATTTCGACTTCGACACGACGACGACGACCTTGTCGCCGACCTCGAGCGTTTTTTCCGTCCAGCCGAGCGCGCGAAGCTGATTCACGGAGTCCGTCTCGATCGCCCAAACCGTCGGGGCGCCATTGCCGTTGGGCACATCCACGAAGAATTCGCTGTGCGGATTGATCCAGCGCACGCGTGAGATCGTGCCCTCGATCCTGATGGCGCCGCCGTCGGCGGCCCGGTCGTCGACGAAGTACATCGAATCCGAGTGATGAGCAGCCGCCTCGCGCGGCGCGCCCGTGGCCACACTTGCCACCGCAAAAACCATGAGGGCTATCCTTCTAGTTAGATGATTCATCGTCGTACCTCCGTTCCTTGCCCTCATTGCGCCTTCTCCTGCGCCGCTCTCTGCTGCATGCGCCGCTCCCAGATCGAGCTCGGCTCGCACTTGTCCTGGCTGAGCGGCGCGCCAGGCTCCGACCAAATCCACTCTTGGCGGTTCAAGAGAAACGGCTTCGTATAAATCTCCGGATCCTCCAATGTAATGTCCATCAGCAGATTCTTGCCGTCAGGCGCTCGCCAGAACCGCTCGGTGAAGTGCGCCGCAGTGCTGTTCGGCTTGTGATCGTTGAACATCGGCCCGCCGCGGGTGTGCGTTGTCTCGACGATCAGCGAATCGCCGACCCACCTGCCGATCGAATAGCCCGTCACAGTGTTCGGCGTATCGGCAGGCGGCGGTTTGCCGTTCATGTGCACGGTGCGCACGAACCATTCGTTATTGAACCAGTATGCGATCTCGGTTACCCGCTCGCCGAGCGTGATGCGCATCGGGCGGCCGCGCATCGCGTTGCGCGGAAAGTCTTCGATGCAACCCAGCACGGGATCGTCGACGGGCGGGTACGCCTTCCAGCGCTCCAGGCCTTCCGGCCGGAACGGGAAACCATCGTCGGTGCCATTGCAAAACGTGTCGGTTTCGAACGACCGCCGCATCCACTCGTTGCGGCCGCAGGGTTGGACCTCGAGACCTGCGGGTCGGTATGAGCCGGAAAAATCGGCCACGCCAGCCGGCTGCGCGTTCGCGGCGCCGATGGCCAGAGCACAAAGACCCAGCAACGAGAACCTTCGCACGATCACTTTCCCCCGCGTCGCGCTTCGTCCGCGGAACTCTACAACGGCGCGGTTGACGGCGCCAAACGAACCGAGCGGTTCGTGCGGAGAGGCAAAGCTGCAACCGTGCGATCCGCGCTTGAACGCGCCGATCGGGCTTCATACCATGAATCTCATGTCGAGCATCGAGGGACGGCGCGGCTTCTTGCGAGCGGCACTCCGTTGCGCGAGCGCGTCGGCGCTCGGGGCGGCGCTGCCGGGCTTACCGCGTGTGGCTATCGCGCAACCGAAAAGCGCCTCGATCGCGGAAACCCCCTTGCGCGACGACGTGTTCTTGTTCAGCGGCGCGGGCGGCAACGTGCTGCTGCTCGCCGACTCGCAGGGCGGTGTGCTCGTCGACAGCGGCTCGGCCGAGGGCGCAGACTCGTTGCTGGAGCGTGTCTCGGCCCGGCTCGGCGGCCGCTCCGTCGACGTGCTGTTCAACACTCATTGGCACCTCGATCACACGGGCGGCAACGAGGCATTTGCCAAGACCGGAGCGAGGATCATCGCACACGAGAACACGCGCCTCTGGATGAGCACCGAGTACTATGTCGATTGGCAGGACCGCACGTATCCGCCCCGCCCCGCCGCGGCGCTCCCGACCGAGACTTTCTACTCGCACGAACCGCAGCCGATCGAGCTCGATCGCGGTGACGAAACGGTCCGCTACGCCCATTTGCGCGAGGCCCACACGGATGGCGATCTCTACGTCTTGCTCCGATAGCACAACGTGCTCGCAGCGGGCGGAGTCGTCTCGGTGGGCGAATACCCGATTCTGGACTACGCGACCGGCGGTTGGATCGGCGGATTGCTGGATGCGACCGCGAAGCTGCTCGCGATCGCCGACGCAGACACGCTGATCGTGCCCGCGAGAGGTCCCGCGCAACGGCGCAACCATCTCGAGATGCAACACGAGATGATTGCCACCGTGCGCGGCCGGGTCGAAGACCTGATGCGTAAGGGCAGGAGCGCCGCGGAAATGGTCGCCGCAGACGTGACCCGCGAGTTCGACAGCAGCTTCGGAGCCAATCGCGAAGAATTCATCAAAAACGTCTACGGCGGCCTGTGGTGGCAAGGGAGGTTGACTGGCTCCCTCTAATGCCACTGCGACCCGCGTCGTTCGAGCCGGAGCCGCCGCGCTGGTCGGTGCGCTCCTCTCGGCGTGCGCCGAGCCGCCGCCCGAAACGGCGGTCGCGAAACAATGGGGAGTTTTCGACCGCTACTGCACGGAGTGCCACAACGACGCGGACCTCGCCGGCGGCCTGTCGCTGGAAGGCGTGCAGCCGCCGGATGTGGCGGCGCATGCGGAGGTCTGGGAAAAGGTCGTTCGCAAGCTGCGCGTCGACTTGATGCCGCCCCCGGGCGGTGCACGGCCCGAGAGCGCCCAGGTGGACGAGCTCGTCGCGTCGCTCGAGTCCTATCTCGACCATCTCGCGAGCGAACGCGGCCCGGAGCCCGGCCGAGTGCCGCTGCACAGGTTGAATCGCACCGAGTATGCGACCGCCGTAGAGGACCTTCTCGCCGTCCGCATCGACGCGGCCGGAATGTTGCCGGCCGATATCTCGAGCGAGGGGTTCGACAATGTGGCCGAGGTGTTGCGCGTTTCACCGACGCATCTCGATCAGTACATCGCGGCGGCCCGCGACATCAGCATACTTGCCGTGGGCAACCCAGCTCCGGATCCCGCGCGCGCGGATTATCGCTCCGACCAAGCGAACAAGACGCGGCACGTCGACGGCCTGCCGCTCGGAACGCGCGACGGCCTCGTCGTCGAGCATGATTTTCCGGCCGACGGCGACTACGAGCTCAACTTGACGATCTCCTCGATTCCCGGATCGGAGTTGCGCGGCTATCCGTACGGCTGGCTCGAGTATGCGCACGAAGTCGTCGTCACGCTCGATGGCGTGTCGGTTTTCACGGGCTCGATCGGTGGCACCGAGGATTCGCTCGCGCTCGACCAGCGGCAAATCCAAGGTGTGGATGAAATCAGAAACCGGTTCCGCAACATTCGCGTGCCGGTCACGGCAGGCCCCCATGAGGTCGGCGCCGCGTTCGTTGCGCGCAGCTTCGCCGAGGGCGATTACTTGCTCCAGTCGCAGCTCCCGGGCGAAGGCGTACCGGACGTACCGCGGCTGTACGGCATGGAGATCATCGGACCGTTCAACCCAACGGGAATCTCGGGGACCACACGCAGCCGGGAACGGATCTTCATCTGCACGCCGCAAACCGAAACCGAAGAGCGGCCGTGCGCCGAGCGGATTCTCGCGAACCTCGCGCACCAAGCGTTCCGCCGTCCCGTCGATGCCGCGGATCTGGAGCCAGTGCTCGGCTTCTATTCCGCGGCGCGCGAAGCGGGTGGCAGCTTCGACGTCGGCATACAAAAGGGCTTGATGGCGATCCTCGCCAGCACGAAGTTTCTCTATCGCGCCGAGCCGGGCTCGGCTCCCGCGGATCCGGAATCAGGTGCGGGCTACGCGATCAGCGATCTCGAGCTCGCCTGGCGGCTATCGTTTTTTCTCTGGAGCCAAGGACCAGACGCGGAGCTGCTCGGACTCGCAGAAGCTGGGCAACTCAGCGAGAAAGCGGTGCTCGAGCGGCAGGTCCGGCGCATGTTGGCGGATGGAAAATCACGATCGCTCGTGACGAACTTTGCCTTTCAATGGCTCGATGTCCGGCGCTTGGGCTCCATGGACCCGGACCCGCGGCTATACCCTGCCTTCGACGAGGATCTGCGCTATGCATTCGGCGAAGAGATGGAGCTCTTCTTGGACAGCGTGCTGCGCGGCGGCGGCAGCGTTCTGGATCTGCTGACGGCCGATCATACGTTCGTCAACGAGCGGCTCGCACGTCACTACGGAATCCAGGGCGTACGTGGCGATCAGTTTCGCCGCGTCGTGCTCGATGACCCGAAGCGCTTCGGCTTGTTCGGCAAAGGCAGCGTGCTCATGGTCACCTCTTATCCGGATCGAACCTCTCCCGTATTGCGCGGTGCCTGGATCATGGAGCACGTTCTCGCAACGCCGCCGAATCCGCCGCCGCCCGAGGTGGAGACCGACCTTGCACCCGTCGCCGGGGACGTGCCGCGCTCCGTACGCGAGCGGCTGGAGCTGCATCGCACCGTAACCTCGTGCAACCACTGCCACGGCGTGATCGATCCGCTCGGGCAAGCGCTCGAGAACTTCGATGCCGTGGGCGAGTGGCGCGTCCGCGAACGCGATAACGGCGTGCCGATCGATTCGACCGGCAGGCTCGCGGGCGGCGTCGAGGTCAATGGCCCCGAGGACCTGCGACGCGCGCTGCTTGCCGAGCCGAAGCTGCTCGTTCAAGCACTTACCGAAAAGCTCATGACCTATGCGCTGGGCCGAGGCCTTCAGTATTACGATATGCCTACGGTGCGGAGCATCGTGGCGGCTTCGGCCCGCGTGGATTACAGCTTCGAGTCTATCGTCCTCGGAGTCGTGCAGAGCCCGGCGTTCACGATGCGCGGAGAAGCCCAGGCTGCAAACGAGCCGCTGTCCGCGGGCGCACCAAGGAACGAGGCGGTCGAAGGGCCGGCGCCGAGAGGAGACTGAGCATGTTCATCACGAAAAAGCATCTATCGCGGCGCACGCTGTTGCGCGCCGGCAGCGCGGCGATCGGTTTGCCGCTTCTGAACGCGATGGTGCCCGCAGCGACCGCTTTGGCGCAAACAGCCGCCGCGGCGCGCCCCCGACTCGGATTCTTCTATCTACCGCACGGCGCAATCATGAACAACACGAGTCTCGGCGCCGAGATGAATCGTTGGACGCCCGATCGCGATGGCCACGACTTCGACCTGAAACCGATTCTCGAGCCGTTCGCCCCGGTCATGGATTACCTCACCGTTGTCAGCGGCCTCGGCAACAAGCCCGCCGAAAGCTCCGCCGTGCACGCGATAGTGCCGGCAACCTGGTTGTCCTGCCAGCATCCGCGGCAAAGCCATGCGCCCTACGGCGGCGTCACTGTCGACCAGGTCGCCGTGCGCCACATCGGCCAGGACACTCCGTTGCCTTCGCTGGAAGTCGCCACCGAGGAAGAAGGTGGAGGCGCGGCGTGCGACGGCACCTATGGGTGCAGCTACGGGCGAACGATCTCGTTTCGGACGCCCACCACGCCGATGCCGATGGAGTTCGATGCGCGCAAAGCGTTCGAGAAGATCTTCGGCCGCGGCAAGGACGCAGAGCAAAGGCGCGAAGTGTCGCGCGACTACGTGAGCCTGCTCGACATGGTGCGGCGGCGAGGCGGCGGCCTTGAAGCGGAAGCTCGGCGGCGAGGACATCTCGCTCGTCGATGACTACCTCGACAGCGTGCGCGAGATCGAGCGGCGGGTGCAGCTGCTGGAGCAGCGCGATCTGTCGTCGATCGATCTTCCCGACGTCCCGGTCGCGCGGCCGAGCTTCGATGCGTTATTGCGGCTCATGTTCGACCTCATCGTCGCCGCGTTCCAGGCCAACATGACGCGCATCGTGAGCTTCATGATGGCCGCCGAGGTGAGCAACCAGCCGTATACGCACGTCGGCGTGCCGGATGCGTTCCATCCGCTTTCGCATCACAACGAGAATCGCGCGTCGATGGAGCGGCTCGTGATAGTGCAGCGCTATCACACGCAGGTGTTCGTCGAGTTCATGCAAAAGCTCGCGGCCATCCCGGATGGCGACGGCGGCTCGGTGCTGGACAATTCGATCTTTCTATACGGCAGCAACATGAGCAACAGCAACTCGCACAACAACTTTCCGCTGCCGACTCTCGTGGCTGGCCACGGTGCGGGTTCGATCAGGGGTCATCAGCATCTGCGCTATCCGGATCGCACGCCGCTCGCAAATCTGCTCTTCACGCTGATGCTGCGCGCCGGCGTGCCTGTGGAGTCCATCGGCGACAGTACCGGTGAGTTGAGCGAGGTCTAAGTGCGGCGCGCCTGCATCCGTCTCGCCGCGTATGCGGCGCTCGCGGTCGCCGCGCACGAAGCCGGCGCCGACGCCCTCCTCGACTCGGCGCGGCGCAACGACGCCGACGGCGTACTCGCAGCAATCGAGCAAGGCGCGGACGTCGGGGCCGCGGCCGCCGACGGCACGACGGCCTTGCATTGGGCCGTCTACAACGACAACGCGCCCCTGGTCGGCCGGCTCATTGCCGCCGGCGCCGACGTGAACGCGGTCAACAACTATGGTGCAAGCGTCATGTCGGAGGCAGCCACGGTCGCCAACGCCGCGGTGATCGACCAGCTGCTCGACGCGGGTGCCGACGTCGAATCGCGCGGCGCCGACGGTCAGACGGCGCTCATGATCGTCGCACGGACGAGTCGCACGGACGCGGCAAACGTGTTACTCGCGCGCGGCGCCGACGTGCACGCCCGCGAAACCTGGCGCGGGCAAACGGCGTTGATGTGGGCGGCGGCGCAGCGGCAACCGGCGATGGTGCGGCTCCTCATCGAGCACCACGCCGACGTAGACGACCGCTCCACGCCGAACGAGTGGACGCGGCAGGTCACCGGCGAGCCGCGGCGCATGTACCGGCCCTTTGCCGGGCTCACGCCGCTGCTATTCGCGGCCCGCGAAGGTTGTCTAGATTGTGCGCGCGCGCTTGTCGAGGCAGGAGCGAACATCGACTTGGCGGATCCGAAGAACGTCACGCCGCTGTTTCTCGCGATCGACAATCTGCATTTCGATCTCGCAAAGTATCTGATCGAGGCCGGGGCCAATCCGAACAAGTGGGATTGGTGGGGCCGGACACCGCTCTACTCGGCGGTCGACGTGAATACCCTGCCCCACGGCGGACGACCGGATCGCCCATCGACTGACGCGACGACCGGCATCGAAATCGTCAAAGGCTTGCTCGAAGCCGGCGCAAATCCGAACGTGCAGCTCAAGCTGTACCCGCCGTGGCGGCATATCGGCGACGACCGCGGCTGCGACTCGATGCTGACGATCGGCGCGACGCCGCTGCTCCGCGCCGCGAAAACGTTCGACGTCGCCGCGATGGAGCTCTTGATTCAGCACGGCGCGAAGATCGAGCTGCCGAACGACGGGGGCATCACTCCGTTGATGGCGGCAGCCGGCTACGGCTCCGTCGAATGCGACCCGCGCGGCTACGGGCCCGGCATTCCTCATTACCTGGCCGCCGACGTCGAGGAGAAGTCCATCAAAGCGGTGACCCTGCTGCTCGAGGCGGGAGCGAACCTCCATGCACGCACGACAGCTGCGTCCGCGGGCTCGCGCGGTGCCGGGCGTACGGCGCTCTTCGGCGCGGCGTTCTGGGGTTGGAACGAGGTCGTGAAGCACCTCGTCTCCGCCGGCGCGCGGATCGACGTCGCCGATGCGAGCGGCCTTACGCCTGTAGATTCCGCGCGCGGCAAGGCCGGTGGCCACGGCCGCGGTCAGACCATCGAAGTGTTCGAAGACACCGCACAGCTGCTCGAGCAGCTGTGTCGGGATGACTCGAGCTGCGATCTCACGAAGCCGGCCAAGGCTTCGTAGCCGCCTTCGGCAGTGGGTGGACCGGCGCTCGATCGGCCTAGAAACAGGGTTATAATAAACTGAAATATCAATCTATTCTCCATCACTATTAAGGTTATTTCTCGGTAGATTCTCCGTTGCGGATGCCGTCACGAAGCTGCCAAACTGCGCGCCTATGGGAAGAATCTTCGAAGTCCGAAAGCACACGATGTTTGCGCGCTGGGACCGCATGTCCAAGCAGTTCTCGCGCCTGTCCAAGGAAATCATCGTGGCGGTCAAGGCCGGCGGCCCCGACCCCCACTCCAATCCGGCACTGCGCCGCGCCGTGCAGAATGCGCGCCAAATCAACATGCCGAAAGACAAGGTCGAGGGTGCGATCAAGCGTGCGCTCGGCAAGGACGCAACCAGCTACGAGCAGATCATCTACGAAGGCTACGCGCCGCACGGCGTCGCGGTGATCGTCGAAGCGGCCACCGACAACCCGACCCGCACGGTCGCCTCGGTCCGGATGATCTTCTCGAAGAACGGCGGCAATCTTGGCACCACCGGCAGCGTCGGGTTCCAGTTTCGCAAGATGGGCGTGTTCCGACTGAATCCCGAGGGAATCGATCAGGACGATCTCGAGCTATATCTGATCGACCACGGCCTCGACGAGATGGGCGAAAGCACAGGCGAAAAAGGAGAGCCGCAGATCGTAGCGCGGTGCCAATTCGCGGACTTCGGTCAGATGCAGGAAGCGCTCGAGAAGCGCGGTATCGTGCCGATCTCCGCCGCGCACGAGTACATCTGCACCGCACCTGTGGAGCTTCCCGAAGCGCAAGCCACCGAAGCGCTCGCGATGATCGACAAGCTCGAGCAAGACGACGACGTGCAGAACGTCTATCACTCGCTCGTCTGACTCGATTCCCCCATTAGGGAAGGCCACTCGAGGATCACCGTCTCGCGGCACGTTCATCGTGCGCACCTTGCGATTCGAGCTTGCAGCTGCCGCGGGGCGATCGCACTCGGAACGGGTTGGCCTGAAAAAATCTGCGCCGGCGCTGGCCTTACTTTGCGCTGTAGTCGTACCAGACGGCTTCGATGTTGTGCCCGTCGGGATCGTAGACGAACGCCGCGTAATAGCCCGGCCAATAGTCCCGCCGATAGCCCGGCCCGCCGTTGTCCTCGCCTCCGGCTGCCAACGCGGCCTTGTAGAACGCTTCGACCTCTTCTTTGTTCTTCGCCTCGAACGCGACATGAGTCGGGACGACCTGGTCGCTCTTCCCGATCCAGAAATCGGTGTTCTTCCCGTCGTTGAAGCCGGCCCCTTGGCCGTGCTCCATGTTGTTCTTGTAGCCGAGCGCTGCGAGCGTTTTCTTGTAGAAAGTTTTCGATGTCTGATAGTCGCTGACGGCGAGCCCTGTGTGCGCAATCATGATCGTGACTCCTTGTCGTTCGTGAAAGGTTTCGCACGCGGGATCCGGCCGTGCGAGGTCACCGTCAAGCAGGAATCGTGCCACTCACACCGGCTGTCAATGCGACGACTTGCGTGGTCCGTAATGCGGCAGCTCGGCGCCCTGCTCGTAGGCACCCAAGTCGGGGGCCGCTCCGCCGAAACCGTCGTTGATGCCGGGTAAGGCGATGCCCGCATCGATCGCGCGTGAGCGCGGCGCAAGGCGGAGGTCCACTTGCTCCGCTGAGTACAGCCGCGTCGGTTGAGCGAAATCCGGCGCCGCCGCGTTCACGAAAACGTCGTAATCGACCTCGCGGCTGTGCTTGTCCTGACCCGTCGCTCTCGAGTAGTCGGCGAGACTCGCGAAGCGCCGCGTCTCGCGCGGAGTGACGAAGTCCTCCGGCTTGCCCTGCGGCGGCGTGTTCCACTGAAACGCATACTCGGTGCCGGGGTTTGCGCGAAAACCGTTGTAGTCGGACGAGCTGTAGCTCGTATGGGTATCGATAGCGAACACTGCAGGCCGCGCACCCTGCCCCAGGATCAGATTGTTGCGAAAGTGCATGTTCGAAGCGGGCGTGAGCTGCGCGACCTCGCCCACGTAGGTGTTCTGGTAAACGAGAATGCCGGACGGATCGGCCTGGATCTTCAGCGGACCGTATACGCCGTTGTAGACGACGTTGCGCACGAAATAGACCGGGCCGCCGAAGATCGGCTGCGGGCTCATCCCGCCGGTCGCCGTGTTGAAGCACCGGTTTCGAAAGACGCGGATGTTGTGCATCCCGCCGTCGGCCTCGAAGCAATTGTCGTGCACGTTGGACACGTCGTTGTTGTAGAAGTCGTTCGATACCGGCATCCGATCACGCGGCACCTTCGGGTAGCCGTCCGGCATGCCGTAGGTCGCATGATCGATGCCGTCGTGGAACGCCGTGACTCGGTTGTACGCGACGACGTGGCCCGACCCGTAGATCGACACCGCGTAGTACGACTTCAGCCGGCGCTTCTCGGCGAAGCCGGGTAGCTCCGACCACGGCCACACGTTGAGCCAACCCGTGAGCGCGTTCGGATCGTTGCGCCCCGTCATCACGTTGTCGGCTATGTAGAAATTCTTCGAGCCCGACCAATCGCTGTGGATCGCGACGCCGACGTCCTCGAACCTCGAATGCTTGACGGTGAGATCTGTGGCGCCCCCGATTCCTTTCTGCCCCGCTTCGATCGCGAGCAGCGTGTTGCGGAACGTGATGCCCTCGAAGTACAAGTGATCGGCCGCCATCACGTTGAACAGCACCGTGTTGCCGTCGCCGTCGAAAATCACCTCACCGTCCCCTGCAGCCTTGATCGCTATCGGCTTGTCGGCCGTGCCGCTTCTGTTCAAGAAATACGTGCCGTCCCACGGCGTGCCGCAGCAGGTAGTGAAGCCGGACTGGATCTCGTGGCTGTAATTCAGCCGATCGAAGTCCTTGTAGACGCCTGCGTGCACGAGGATCGTGTCGCCGGGCTCGACGCGCGGCGGCGAGGCGCGGCTCCAATCCCCGCCGAGCGCGGTCTTGTAGTACGCCGCGAGCAAACCCATGAACGCCGGCTCCTCGCGTTCGCCCGCGAAGCCAGGCGGATAAACGTGATAGACACGGCCGCCGGAATACGCTTGCGGCTCCGCGCGGGTCCGGACCTCGACGATTCGCTGCGCATTGCCGGCGACGCCGTCGGCATCGGTGAGCGTCAAGCGAACCTCGTAAAGCGTGTCCTCCTCGAGGTCGAACAGGCTCCCAGCGAGCATGTTCGGCGCCGTGTAGTTCAGCGTCTCGCCGTAGACCGTCCGCTCGGCATTGATCCGCAGAAACGGCAAGCCGCGGCGCCACTGTGGGGATGTCTTCGGTCGGTACTCGACGTCCACCGACGCGCTGCGATTCGAATCGCCGTCGACGTACCACTCGAAGCCGAGCGAGATCAGCGTCGGCGGCTCGACGACGAGCTCGCCCGCCGTCACGTCGTTCGTCTGGGCGTGTGCAATGGTCGCTAAGAACGTCAGTGCAGCGAGGCTCGAGGCAATGGTAATCTCGCGTCGGCAAATCATGATCGCTTGCTCCGTCGGTGTGCGAGGCACCGCGCCAGAATAGCGCAGAGCCAAGGACAAAGCCGAACGAGAGGAAGCGCGCAACGAAGGAAAACGCACGGCATGCCGAGCAAGGTCGAATTGCGCCGGCCGCGGGTGGTGATCGTCGGCGCGGGGTTCGGCGGGCTGTTCGCCGCGCAGGCGCTCGCGCGAGCGGCGGCCGACGTGACCATCGTCGACCGACACAACTACCATCTGTTCCAACCCCTGCTGTACCAAGTGGCGACGGCGGGGCTGCCGCCGTCGGACATCGCATGGCCCGTGCGCTCGATCCTGCGCCGGCAGCGCAACGCAACCGTGTTGCTCGGCGAGGTCACGAACGTCGACTTGGAGCGCCACTGCGTTCTGTTCGCGCGCCAGTCGCTGCAGTTCGACTACCTGGTGCTCGCGACCGGCTCGACGCATTCGTATTTCGGCCGCGACCACTGGCGCGCGGTCGCACCGGGACTGAAAAGCATCGACGACGCTACGCTGATCCGCAGAAGAATTTTGATGGCGTTCGAGGCCGCCGAGGAGGAGCCGGATCCGAGCTTACGCGAGCGCCAACTGCGTTTCGTGATCGTCGGCGCGGGGCCGACCGGCGTCGAGCTTGCCGGCACGATCGCTGAGCTGGCCCGCCACACGCTTGCGGCCGATTTCCGCCGCATCGATCCGCGCAGTGCACGGATCACGCTCGTGGAGGCCGGGCCGCGCGTGCTCGCCGCATTCCAGGAACGGCAGTCGGCTTATGCGCAACGCGCGCTCGAGCAACTCGGCGTCGAGGTACGGCTCAACGCCGCAGTCACAGACCTCGACGAGCGCGGGGTCACGCTCGGCAGCGAGCGCATCGAGTCGAGCACGATCATCTGGGCGGCAGGCGTCGCCGCGTCGCCGGCCGGCAAGTGGCTCGGCGCCGATGTGGATCGCGCCGGCCGCGTCAGGGTGCGCGGCGATCTCTCGATCTCGACCGACCCGAACGTCTTCGTCATCGGCGATGCGGCGCTGGTCGAAACGGCGAATGGCGGTCGCGTGCCGGGCGTTGCGCCGGCCGCGAAACAGCAAGGCCGCTACGTCGGTAAGCTAATCAAGAGCCGCATCGACGGCAGGCCGCAGCCCGGGCCGTTCGCGTACCGCAATCCGGGCAATCTCGCTACGATCGGCCGTAGGCGGGCAATCATCGAATTCCCCTTTCTCACGCTGCGCGGTTGGCTTGCATGGTGGATTTGGGGCATCGCGCACATCTATTTTCTGGTCGGCGTACCGAGCCCGTTGCTGATCTCGATCCGGTGGCTTTGGGAGTACCTCACCTACGGCCGCGGCGCGCGCTTGATTACGGGCTCGGAGCACGCGGACTGACCGCCGCGAGCTCGTCCGCGACACCGTGCCGCCCTATGGTCCGCGCGTAGGCGGCCAGGCGCGCAGCCGTGGCGGGCGCCACGTTGAAATCGCGGGAGATGCGCCGACACTGCGCGACGAGCTCGAGCGCAGTGTGAGCCCGGTCGGCTTCGATCAACCGGTCGACGAAACGGTGCGCAAACTGGAGCGCATGCGTCTGGTCCTGCCACGTCAGCATGTGGTTGAACACCCACTGATGGGCGTCGACGCTGTCGTTCTCCGCGGTCAAGCAGCTCCTTGATCGTGCGATAGCCTTCGGCGACGAGGCCGCCGCGGATCGAGCCGTAAGACAGATCGAGGATACGACGCCACTCTCGCTCGCGGTCGCCAGCGCGCAGCTCATCGTCGTCCTTGCGCTCGCCCGGAATGTCGAACTCCCGGCGATGCGCACGCAGCGCGGCGCCGATCAAAGCGAACGTCGCCAAAAATCCCCAGGTCGCGACGATGTCGCGCGTGAGCAGCACGAATGCGCCGCGGCCAAGGACGGCCGGCGCGAGCTCAGTGAACAACGCGAGCGCGGCGCACGCCGCGAGAAGCCGCACGTAGCCGCCGCCCATCGTGCGGATCACGCCCGCAATGCTCGTCGGGTTCAATGCGGCGGCCGGATTCCCCGTGAATCCCATGATCGCCGCGGACGCGGGAAACACGATCACGAGCGCGGTGGTGCCGGCGAGATGCACGAGATCGGCGAGCAGCCCATCACCGAACAGCGGCGTCGTTCGAAACAAGAACATAGCGAGCGCGAAGAACAGGTAATGGACGACGAGCCGCCATTCGGTAAACGGGTTTGAGACTCAGCGTCCGGCGCGGGACATTCGGCCTGCCTTGTGCGATCGAGCGCAACACGGTGTACGCATACCGCCATAGTGAAAGCTGCACGATCGCGGCCAGCACGATGCCGAACAGGCCTGCTTCGAACGCGATCTTCAGCAGCAGTCCGTAGACGACAGCGACGACGAGCACGGACGAGTTCGTGAGCGCTTTCCAGCTCAAGGCTCATGCACCCACAGCGGCAGTACCGCCCACGCCTCGGTGAGCCGGCGATCGAGCGCGCGATACTCGGGCTCGAAACGCTCGACGACGCTCCAGAACCGGCGCGAGTGGCTCAGCGAATAGAGGTGACACAGCTCGTGGATAAACAAGTAGCGCACGAGCGGCGCCTCGAGAAACAACAAACCGGCATTCAGGCTGATCGTCCCGGAGCTCGCGCAGCTGCCCCAACGCGTGCGCTGCAACCGAATTTGTACTGCCTTCGGCTTGCGATCCATTGCTTGCGCCTCGCGTAGCAGCCACGGACGAAGCTTGGCCTTCGCCTCGGTCAACAGCCACGAGCGCAACGCGCGGCTCGCATCGCCGAACTGCGGATCGGCGCTACGCACTTCGAGCCCGCTGCCAGCGGAGCGCACACCGCGCGCCGCACGTTCGATTGCCGATAGTGCACGCTCCACTCGCGGCCGAGAGCCGCGAGCACGACGCGAGTCGGCAGGCGCTCGCCGCCCCCGCGATGGCACGTTGCTATCTCGCGCCGCGCGCGCTCAATCCACAGCCGGTGCTCGGCGACGAACGCTTGAACCTTCGCTGGCCTAGTCCCGCGGGGCACGACGACTTCCAACGTATGCGGCGGCACCATGCGCAGGGCCAAGCGCCTCGCGCGCATGCTCACCCGCACGCGGAGATGCGCCGTTGCACCTTCCGCCGCCATCGACGAGCGGCTATCGAACAGACTGAGTTGTTCCGTCATCGAGCGTGTCGGCCGTCAACCGCCCGTATCATAACGCGCCGCAGCGCGGCGTCAGGGCTGAACGATCGGGCGTTGTCGTTGGATCAGGGCGCGCGTTGCACTCGAGCCCGCAAGCTCAAGGCAGCGCGATAGTCGGGCGCAATGAGGAGCGCACGCTCGAGCAGATCGCGGGCCGCGCGCGCTTCGCCGCGTTGCAGATGGATTTCACCGAGGCGGACAAGCGTCTCGGCTTCGCCCCAAGTCGGGCCCGTATAGCGGCCCGTCCAAACGCGGAAGGCCTCGGCAGCTCGCGTGAGCGCGGCAGCAGCCTCGCTGGTCGCGATCGGCGCAGCCTGAAGTCCGTTTGCAAGGAGCGAGGCCTCGAGGAACGCGATGCGCGGATTATCCTCGTCGATCGCGCGCGCTCGCGCGAGCGCGTCATCGCGGCGGCGTTGCTGCGATAGCCCGCGCTCGATGCCGAGCGATGCGCATGCAGCCACGAGGATCCAAGGCTCCGCATCGTCGGCCGCATCTTCCTCGGTTGGAGACAGCTCGGTGCACTGGTCGAGCGCTTTGCCAAAGTTCTTGTCGTCGCGAGGCATGAGCTGAGCCGATCGGTATGCTGCGAGCGCTCGCTGGTAGCGCACGGCCGGGTCGTCCGCGGTCAACCGTGCGAGTGCAGCCGCGGCCGCATCGATCACGCGAGGTTCCTCCGCGTAGAAGCCGTACTCGACGCGCGCCGACAAGTCGGCCAGCTCCGCGGTTAGATCCGCCACTGCCGGCTGCGTCGCGAAGCCCGCGGCGAGAATGATCGGTCGGAGTTTTGTCAAAAACATGGGGCCTGAAGTCTACGCGGATCGTTTGCCCGCGACTTCGTCGGTCGTCACAATCCGCACCGTGCAAGAGATCATCGACATCGGCGCCAATCTCGCTCACGACAGCTTCGATGACGATCGCGAAGCGGTCATCGAGCGCGCTGC
The DNA here is from genome assembly GCA_963744305.1 of uncultured Gammaproteobacteria bacterium. Lineage (GTDB taxonomy): Bacteria > Pseudomonadota > Gammaproteobacteria > Steroidobacterales > Rariloculaceae > FEN-1219. Next base: position 119,396 of record CAVUTF010000001.1, on the reverse strand, counting down.
GAACGCGGGCGTGACGCGGTTGGTCGTGACCGGCACGTCGGTGACGACGAGCGTGCAAGCGCTCGCGCTCACGGACCGGTATCCGGGCCGATTGTTCGCAACAGCAGGCATCCACCCCCATCACGCGACGACCGCCGACGAGCACGGCATTGCGGCGCTGCGCCAGCTGGTCGTGAGCAGCAGCGTTGTCGCCGTCGGTGAATGCGGCCTCGACTTCTTTCGCGATTTTTCGCCCCGCGACGCCCAGCGAAACGCCTTCGAGGCCCAGCTCGACCTCGCCTCAGCCGTCGGCAAACCCGTGTTCCTGCACCAGCGCGACGCACACGCCGAGTTCGTGCGGCTTCTTGCGCCGTGGCGCTCACGGTTGCGCGGCGGTGTTGCGCACTGCTTTACGGGCGGCCCCGACGAGCTGCGCGAGTATCTCGAGTTGGACCTTTACGTCGGCGTCACGGGCTGGGTCTGCGACGAACGCCGTGGGGACGCGTTGCGCACGGCGCTGCGGAAAATCCCGCTGAATCGTCTGCTGATCGAGACCGACGCGCCGTACCTGCTCCCGCGCGATTTGCCGGCCAAACCGCGCGCGCGACGCAACGAGCCGGCATTTCTACGCCATGTGCTCGAACGTATCGCCACTGAAATAGGCAAGCCGGCCGATACGATCGCGCAGGCGACTACCGAGAATGCCGAGCGGCTCTTCGGGCTCGGTCGAGACGTCCGCTAGCGAAAGCTTTGGCGCGCGGAGCCCGCCGGCTTCGTCGCGGACTTCACCTGGTCCCAATGCGGCGCGAACGCGTCCATGAGGCGCTCGACGTCGGCACGTTCCGGCTTGCGATAGCGCTCGATCAGCTCCGCCGGCAGCACGACGTCCCTCGGCCTGCCCTTGCTGAAGTCCGCGCCCGGCGCGAACAACACGTGTCCCACGACGGGAACGTCGCGAACGAGTTGGCGCAGTGCCGCGACCCGATCGTAAAGCGTGCTCTGAGGGTTGGGAAACGTGAACCGACCCTCGCGACCGATCACGGTCCACTCCTCCATCCTGTCGCTCGCGAAGATCGTCCCCTCGAACGCTTTCGACGTCGACGACGACGAGCCCGTTTGCCGTCAACAGCAGGTGCTCGATCTGGATCTGACCGCCCATGCCATCCGGCACGAGCACGTTGTGCAACCGCTCGATCGCAACCGAATGCAGGGCCTGAGCGAGAAGTGGACCGCGCTTGCGCCACCGCAAATAGAGCAGAGCGGCAACGGCAATCGCCGCGGCAACGAAGGCACCGACCAAGAGGCCAATACTGAGAAACCACTTTCTGTTCTACTTATAAGTCTATGTTTTTATTCCCATCCGTCGATCTCCGAGCTAAGCTCGCAAGCTCCGGCGGCAGAGGAATGCTGCGCGCAGGCCGAACCAGCAGCGCCTCCAGCGCTGGCGGTACGGGCACCGCTTCCCCAATCAGCGGCTCGACGATCGCGTCGAACTTCGCCGGGTGCGCGGTCGCCTCCACAATCCACGAGCGCCCGGTTTTTCGCGCATCCGGCAGCCGATCGTAAACCGAGAAACCGGTCGCCGTGTGCGGACACCAGGTTCGCGCAAGCCGAGCATGATCTTTGCGGATCTGCAACCGGATCGCCTCGTCGTCCACCGAGTAAGCCTCCACGGCGTGACCGAGCACGGCAAAATCCGGTAGCAGGTGGCGCAAGCGCTCCATGTTACTCGGATTGCCGACGTCCATAGCCGAGGCCAATGTCGGACGGGTCGCCGTAGGTTGCCACCGACCGGTCGCGAGGTAATCTGGGATCGAGCGGTTGGCATTCACGGCGAGCACGATCTCGCGAATTGGCAGGCCGATTTCCCTGGCCCATACGCATGCCACCCCGTTGCCGAGATTGCCGGTCGGAACGATCATTCCGACTGCCTCACCGTGTTTGCGCCAATGCCAAAGGCTCGCCGCGGCGTGATAGACGACTTGCGGCAATAGTCGGCCGATGTTGATGCTGTTGGCCGCGCTCAAGCGGTGCCGACTTTGGAGCCCCGGATCGCCGAACGCGGCCTTCACGAGCGCTTGGCACTGATCGAAGGTGCCTTCGATCTCGTAGGCGCGCACGTTGTCACCCCAGCACGTGAGCTGTTGCTGCTGCCGCGTCGATACCTGACCTCGGGGGAACAAGATCCCGACCCGAATCCCTGCCCTTCCCTCGAAAGCTGCGGCGACGGCACCGCCCGTGTCTCCCGACGTCGCGACGAGAATAGTGAGCGGCCGCGCGTCACGGGTTATGCGCAAGGCCCGCTCCATCGTCGCGGCCAGAAAGCGTGCGCCGAAATCCTTGAACGCTGCCGTAGGGCCGTGAAACAGCTCGAGCACGGCGAGCTCGTCGCTGCCTTCGATAACCGGCACGAGCGGCAGCGGAAAATCGAAGGTCTCTCGGCAGATGTCGGGAAGCGCGTCCGCGAGCCGCGAGCCCTCGAAAAACGGCTGCAACAACTGCGCGCCGATCTCCGCGAGGCTCGTGCCGATCACAGCGCCGGGCCGAAACGCCGGCCATTCCGTCGGCACGAACAGCCCGCCGTCGGCCGCGAGACCGCGCATGATCGCGTCGACGAGATCGGCTTGCTCCGCGCTGCGGGTGCTCTGGTAGCGCATCGGCGTCGGCTTCGAAGGTTAGTCCTGCCCGCTCAGCATGCTGCACAGACGCAGCAAATCGGCAAAGATGCCGGCCGCCGTAACGGCCGGTCCCGCCCCGGGACCCCGCACGATGAGCGGATTGTCGCAGTAGCGTCCCGTGACGAACTGGACGATGTTGTCGGTCAAGCTGATGTTCGCGAACGGATGGCGTGGCGGAAAGCTTTGCAGCAGCACCTTCGCGCTGCGGGCGCGCACGTCGACGTCCGCGACGTAGCGCAGCACCTGGCCGTCGCGTTGCGCCTGCTTCACTCGCTCTGCCATCGGCGCATCGAAATCTGCGAGGCGATCCAAGAACTCCTCGACCGAGGCATTGGCGAGCGCGGCCGGCGCGAGACTTTCGACCTCGATGTCCGCAAGCTCGAGGCGCAGATCCGCCTCGCGCGCGAGGATGACGGCTTTGCGGGCTACGTCCATGCCCGAGAGATCGTCTCGGGGATCGGGCTCGGTGTATCCACGCGCTTTCGCCTCGCGGACGATCTCCGAGAACGGCCGGCTCGCGTCGAACAGGTTGAACAAGTAGGCGAGCGTGCCGGAGAAAATGCCGCTAATGCTGCGGATCTCGTCGCCCGTCTCGACGAGATCTTTCAAGGTTTGGATCACCGGTAACCCGGCGCCGACGGTGGCCTCGTAGAGGAAGTGCGTGCGCGAGGTCCTACTCAAGCGCTTGAGCTCCTCGTAGTACGGCATCGGGCCGCTATGCGCGCGCTTATTCGGTGTGATCACGTGAATGCCGCGGCGCAGCCAATCGGCGTAGCGATCCGCAATGGCCTGGCTGGCGCTGCAGTCGATTAGCACGGTGTGCGGCAGGTAATCCGTCTGCACGTGATCCACGAACTGCGTCAACTGCATTTCGCCCGCGGTCGCAAGCTGGTTGCGCCACTCGGCAAGCTCGATGTGGTGCTTCTCGAGAAGCATGCGCTTCGACCCGCCGATCGCGCGGACGCGCAGATCCAAGTTGAATTTGCTTCGCAGGCCAGCATTCGCGCCCGCCAGCTGATCGAGCAACGCGCCGCCCACCGCGCCGGGCCCGATCACGCCGATCGAGACCGTTTTGGCCGACAGATAAAAGCTGCTGTGGACCGCGCGCAAAGCTCGAGTCATGTCCTTCGAGTCGATCACTGCGGAGATGTTGCGCTCGGACGCGCCCTGTGCGATCGCGCGCACGTTGATGCCGGCCAGTCCCAGGGTCCGGAAGAATCGGCCGGCGCTACCGGGCAGCCCTGCCATATCGTCTCCGACAACGGCAAGGATGCCGCAGCCATTCGTGACCTCGACCCTCTGCACCTGGCCCTGTTGCAGCTCGGCGGCGAATGCGCGCTCCACTACTTTGCGGACTTGCTCCGCCGACTGCTCGCGCACGGCGAAACAGATCGAATGCTCGGAGCTGCCTTGCGAGATCAGCATGACGGAGATCCCCGCTTCACGCAGGGCCCCGAACAGCCGGTCGGCGGTTCCGGGCACGCCGATCATGCCGGCGCCCTCGAGATTGACCAGCGCGACGCCGTCGACACCGCTGATCCCTTTGACGAGCCCATCGCGGGACGCAGATGCGGCGGAGATTCTCGTCCCCGGATGCGACGCGTTGAACGTGTTGCGGATGCGGATCGGAATGCCCTTGCCGATGGCCGGCGCCATCGTCTGCGGGTGAATTACCTTCGCACCGAAGTACGCAAGCTCCATCGCCTCGCTGTACGACATCTCATCGATGACCTTCGCTTCCGGAACACGGCGCGGGTCGCCGCTCATGACGCCGTCGACATCGGTCCAAATGTGCACTTCGTTGGCGTCGAACAATGCGCCGAAGATCGATGCGGAATAGTCGCTGCCGTTGCGTCCTAGCGTCGTGGGCAATCCCTCGCGGTCGGAGCCGATGAAGCCCGTGATTACGGCGATGCCTCGAAAATTCGCCGGAACCACCGCAGCAAGCTTCGGGCGGCTCTCGTCCCAAGCCACGACCGGCCCCATCTCGCCATGCTCGATGACCAGCACGTCGCGGGCGTTCACGAAGACGACGCTGCGCGTCGATCCGAGCTCCTGTCCAAGGAACGCCGCCAGTATTCGCGCCGACCACACCTCGCCGAATCCGGACACGAGGTCCCGGCTGCGCTGCGATGCCGAGCGCACGAGCGTCAGAGCTTTGAGGATGCTCTCGATCTCCTCGAGCTCTTGATTGAGCTGCTGCGACCAACGGCTTCGCGCGAGCCGCGCCCAGCAGCTCAACCGTAGTCTTCTCGTGCCGCTCGCGCAGCGCGCCGACCGCGCTCGTCACGGGCTCGCGTCGCGCCGCCCTCTCGATCAAGCCGAGGAGCTCGTCCGTGACGCCGCGCATCGCCGACACGACGACGGCAAGATTTCCGCTCTGGTCCCCTGCCACGATGCCGGCGACGCGGCGAAAACAGCTCGCATCGGCGACGCTCGTGCCGCCAAATTTGTGAACGGTCCAAACCATCACGCAACTCTCTGCCGGCTCACTTCAAGGATCGGGAACTGGGTGGTTTTCGGCGGTCGCGAGCATAGCAGAACCGCTCGGGGAATCGAGTGCCGGCACGCAAACCGGATGGCGTGCAGCGCCGCGTGCGTGCACTCTTCGCGAGCGCTTCAGCGTACGAGTTCGCGACGCATCGCTGCAATCGTAGCGCCGTAGTCCCGTGAGCCGAAGATCGCAGACCCCGCGACGAACGTGTCGGCACCGGCAGCGGCGATCCGCGCGATGTTGTCCGTCTTCACGCCGCCGTCCACCTCCAAGCGAATCGCACGCCCTGAACGATCTATGATGCCGCGCGCCTGCGCTAGCTTCGGCAGCGTGGCTTCGATGAACTGCTGGCCGCCGAAACCTGGATTCACGGACATCAGGAGCACGAGGTCGACCTTGTCGATGACGTGCTCGAGCCAAATGAGCGGCGTCGCTGGATTGAATACGAGCCCGCTCTTGCAGCCGTGCTCGTGAATCAGTTGCAACGACCGGTCGACGTGCTCGGTCGCTTCCGGATGAAAGCTGATGAAGGTTGCGCCCGCGGCGGCGAAATCGGGAATGATCCGGTCAACTGGCTTGACCATCAGATGCACATCGATCGGCGCCTGAATCCCGTAGTCGCGCAAAGCTTGGCAGACCAGCGGACCGATCGTGAGATTCGGCACGTAATGGTTGTCCATGACGTCGAAGTGCACGAGGTCGGCGCCGGCGGCGAGCACAGCCTCGACTTCCTCGCCCAAGCGAGCGAAGTCGGCGGACAGGATGGACGGTGCAATCCAACAGTCGCGCATGCGTCGAATCCTTTGCAGCTTCTGGAGCGCCGGCAATTATTCCACGACGCGCGGCTGCGAGCCTCATCCGTCGGTGCCCCCGCCGCGCCCGATGGGCCCGGCGGGGCGCAACACAGCGGAGAGCAACAATGCGATCGAGCAGAAGACCGCTAGCGTGAAAAGCGCATTCTTATAGCCGCCGAGCTCGTTCGCGCTCGACGCGACAACGCCGCCGATCAGGGCGGCGCCGAGCAGCTGCCCGATGCTCAAGAACAGGGTCAGCAATCCCTGCCCCGCTCCCCTGCGCTCGTCGCCGGCCTCTTGAAGCGTGATGTATCGCAGGGGCGCTCCGAGAAGCGCCGACAAGCCAAGTCCAATCACTGCGCCTGCTGTGTAGAAGGTCGTCACCGTGAGCGGCGACAGCGCGAACAGCACGAGTCCGAGAATCATCGCGGCGAGGCCTGTCTGGATGACGAGTCGCGGTCCGGCTCGATCGAGCAAGTAACCCGCCGCCGGCGCGCCCAAGATGAGCGTAGCCACGAGCGGCAGCATCATGAGGCTCGCCGCTGGAGCCGCGACACCGAAGCCGTGAACGGCCAGGTCGGGCAAGAAGACCATCCCGGCCTCGACGAGCCCGGCGGCAACCGCAATGGCGCCAATGACACGCAACTGGGCCGAGCGGAAGAGATCGGGGTGCAGCACCGGATCGCGAGCGCGCTTTTCGACGGACCAGAACGCAGGAAGGGCCAATAGCGCGAGCAACGCGAACGGCCAAACGCGGGTCGAGAGAAGGCTAGCGAGCAGCGCCTGGCTGTCGACGTGGTTGATACCCCAGACGAGCGCCGCAAGGAGCAAACACAGCAGCGCGGCCCCCGTTGCATCGAAAGCACCGGGCCGTTGCGCCACGACCTGGGGCAACGACCTTCTGCCAAGACCGACGAGCAGCGCCGCAATCGGCACGTTGATCAGAAACAACCATTGCCATCCCCACCGCAGCAGCAACCCGCCGAGCAACGGGCCTAGCAAGAACGCCACTCCGAACACGGCACCGAGCAAACCGAGCGTCCGACCGCGGCGCTCCATGGGGACCGTATCTGCGATCAGGGCGCTCGCAATCGGAAAAATGCCACCTGCGCCGAACGCTTGAACCGCCCGGCCGGCGAGCAGCACATCGAAGCCCGGCGCGAGAGCGACGATCAGGGACCCGGCGCCGAACAGGGCTAGTCCATAGCCGAAAACCGTCCGCCGGCCCGCTCGGTCGGAGAGCTTTGCAAGCAGCGGCGCTCCGAGCAGGTAGAACAGCACGTAGATGCTGAATACCCACGAGAGCGCGCGGCTGTCGACCGCAAACGACTCGCGAATCGCCGGCAGAGCCGGACCGACTATGGCGATGTCGAGCGCCGCCATGAGCACGCCGGCGAACAAGACCACTAAGGTCGACATCGGATGGGATGCCACTAGCGCGCCCTGATCAACAGCCCCCGAAGGGCGTCCCGAAACAGACCGTCAGCCGTTGGGTGACCGTCGTAGACGCGCAGCAGAGGAATCGCGGTGCGAGCTATCACCTTGAGGGAGTACTGGGCGCTGCCGTTGCGCAGCAGGTCTGCCCGCTCCGCCCGCGAAAGCACGTCGAGCATCGCGTCGTTGAGCGCACGATGCGGTGCCTCGAAGTGGCGAAACGTGGCCTCATCGAGCAATGGAATCAACAGCAGACCGTCGCGATGAGCGGACCAGAGTTCAAGGTAGACCTCGATTAGGCCGTCGATCGCCTCCTGCGGCGATCGTTGTGCGAGCGCCCGAATGGATGCGGTCGCAGTCTCGAAAATAGGATTAAGTATAGTCTCTAATAGGCTGTATTTACTTGAAAAGAAACCGTAGAAAGTCGCCCTAGACACGTCCGCTTCGGCGATCAGCTCCTCGACACTGACGGTGCGCACGCCGCGGGACGCGAATTGCCTGGCGCCCGCGGCAAGCAGCGATTCCTTCATGCGCTCGCGCCGTCGGGCCACTCGCGGACTTGCGGCGGACGCTTTGCGCGCCGGCGTCGGGCGCGGTTTCATGGCGTTAGCATACATCACTATATGTTTTCGTACATTGCTATCTGCGAGTGAATCGACCGCCGGCGGCGGCGACCAGCCCTCCCCGTTTTGGCAACGAGGACGGTAACCAGCGATGAACCGGGGGACCGACGCCTAGGCTTCAGCGCTCGTGGACTTCGACGGCCACGTGAACGACGCCGAGATTCGGTGGGATCAGCGACTTGTAGTACGTCGGCGACTTCGCGACTGGGGTCACGACTACGACGAGAGCCGAGTACATGTTGAGACCGATACCCCAGACATGCAGGTCGACGATGCGGTTGTCGTCGATCGCTTCGATGCTAGCGCGGATCGCGTTCCGGACCTCCGCCGGAGCCGACCTGTCGAGGAGCACCGCGCTTGTCGAGCGCAGCAGACCCAACGACCAGCGAGCAACGAGGATTGCGCCGACCACGCCCATTAGCGGGTCCATCCAGCCGAGCCCCAGGTACTTGGCGGCCAACAAGGCTACGATCGCGAGCAACGACGTCAGCGCGTCCGCAAGCACGTGCAAGTACGCCGACACGAGGTTGTGATCGTGACCGGCCTCGGCATGGTCGTGGCCCTGATCATGACCATGGCCGCCCTCGTCGTCGTGGTCGTGGTCGTGGTCGTCTCGTGTGATGGCCGAGCACGAGCATCGACACGCCGTTCACGACCAGTCCGAGCACGGCGACGAGAATCGCCTGGTTGAACGCGATGCTGACGGGGGCGATGAAGCGTTGAATGCTCTCGGACGCCATCAGGAACGCGAATCCCGCAAGGAGCACGGCACCGGTAAAGCCGCCGAGCGTGTTCACCTTGCCGGTGCCGAAACTGTACGAGTCGTCGCGCGCGTGCCGGCGAGCATAGACGTAGGCGAAGGCGTTGATACCGAGCGCCGCAGCATGCGAGGCCATATGCAGACCGTCGGCCAGCAGTGCCATCGAGCCGAAGGCGAGTCCGGCCGCGATCTCGACGACCATCATGGTGGCGGTGATCACGATGACGATCAGCGTCCGGCTCTCGCCGGGACGTTTGTGCTCCTGGCCGAATGAATGGTCGTGCCGCCACCGGCGGACCGCCTCTTCATGCATAACGGAAGCTCGCAACGCTTGGACTAGGTCTGCATACCCCAGGGAAGCGGTCGCAATCAAGTCGAGGCAACGCCCACCTCAGTCGACACGCAGGACGAGACCCTTCAAGTACTCGCCTTCCGGAAACTCGAGAGCAACCGGGTGATCCGGGGGCTGGCCAAGCCGTTCCAGTATTTGCGCATCGCGGCCTGCGTCGATCGCGGCGCCGGCGACGATCTTCTGAAACAGCGCCGCGTCCACGTGGCTGGAGCACGAGAACGTCGCGAGGATGCCACCACGTCTCACGAGCCGCAGCGCGAGCATGTTGATGTCCTTGTATCCGCGGCTGCCGGCAGGCAATTGCTCGGCCGAGTGCACGAACTTCGGCGGATCGAGGACAACCAGATCGAAATGCTCACCACTGTCGCGTATCGACCGGAGCTCGTCGAACACGTCGGCCACAGTAAACTCGCAGCGCGCCGCAACATCGTTGAGCTCGGCCTCGCGCTTTGCAGCGGCTAGAGCCTCCGTCGACGTGTCGATCAGCCGTGCGCTGACGGCCCCTGCGCGTAGGCTCGCGATTGCGAACCCGCCCGTATACGCAAAAGCATCGAGAACGCGCGCTTCGCGGGCGTGCGCGGCGACTCGGGCGCGATTGGCCTGTTGATCGAGGTAGCCGCCGGTCTTCTGACCGTTGACGATGTCCACGAGATGGCGGCAATCGCCGGCACTTATCTCGAGCGCGGCCGGCGGCTCATTTCCGTGCAGCACTCCGCGCCGGGATTTCAGACCCTCCTTGCGCCGAGCGCCGGCCTCGGAGCGCTCGTAAATTCCCGCCGGAGAGCAGATCTCGACCAGCGCCGCGACGATCGCGTCGCGCCAACGCTCTGCGCCAACGGCGAGAAACTGACACACGATGAAGTTCGCGTACTGGTCCACGATGAGGCCGGGCACATGGTCCGACTCGGCAAACACCAAGCGGCACGCGCCTCGGTCTGCCAGGAAGCCGAGCCGCCGCCTCGATTCGACCGAGCGCGCCAAACGGCGGCGCAGAAAATCGGCGTCCACGGCCTCGCCTTCGTCGAACGTCCAAACGCGCGCCCGGATCTGCGATGCGGGCGAGTATGCGGCGCGTGCGACGAACGTACCGTCCGCGGTCAGTACTTCGACGGTCTCTCCAGGTTCCGGACTTCCGTCCAAACGTTCGATCGCGCCCGAGAAAATCCACGGATGGCGGCGCACGACAGATCTCTCTCGTCCGCTCTTCAAGAAAACGCGCGCCATACTCGTTCGTCGGCTAGGTGCTAATGGGATTCATTCTACTCTGCAGCAATACGTTCATTCGCTCGCGCTCGATCGAGCGACGGTTTCCTTCGGAAGGTGCGCATGCCAAACTCCGGCCGAGCGAGTTTTTTCGAGGAGACATTGCCGTGACGATCAACCAGGACAAAGTCATCGACCAACTCAACCGCATTCTCGAGTGCGAGCTCGCCGGTGTCGTTCGCTATACGCACTATTCGATGATGATCTTCGGCTACAGCCGCATTCCGATCGTGTCGTGGTTTCAAGATGAAGCACGCGAATCGTTGACGCATGCGCAGCAGGCGGGAGAGATGGTGACGCGTCTCGGCGGCCATCCGTCTCTCGCCATCGGCACTCTACTGGAAACGCACCAACACGACATCGGACAAATCCTGCGCGAGACACTGCAAGCCGAGCACAACGCTATCCGCCTCTACTACGAGCTGCTCGATCTCGTTGCCGGCAAGTCTGTTCCGCTCGAGGAATACGCTCGCGATCTGATTCAGCAGGAGGAAGCGCACATCGATGAGATCGACAAGATGCTGCGCAAACCCGGCGACGTCGCCATCAGCAAGGAAGCCAGGGACTTGGGGTAGTGAATGCCGGCCAAGCTCGCGTCCGTGGCTCTGATCGGCGCGCCGACGGACGTCGGCGCGGGACGGCGCGGTGCCTCGATGGGCCCGGAAGCGCTGCGAGTGGCAGGCATCGACAAATCGCTGCGTCGACTCGGCCGTGATGTCATCGATCGCGGCAATCTCGGCGGACCCATCAATCCGGAAAGTGCGCGTGTAGACGGCTACCGGCACCTCGCCGAAGTCACGGCCTGGTGCACGGCTGTCCGCGATGCGGTCTACACGAGCTTGAGCGCCGGAGAGTTTCCGATCGTAATGGGTGGCGATCACAGCTTGGCCATCGGCTCGGTCGCCGCTGTCGCGCGCCATTGCGCGGAGCACGGCAAGGCGCTCGCTATGCTTTGGCTCGACGCACACTCAGACTTCAACGATGCAAGCTCCTCGCCTTCCGGCAACCTCCATGGCATGCCTGTCGCCGTGATCTGCGGTCGCGGTCCGCGCGAGCTCACCGCCCTTGGCGATCGCTTGCCGATGCTCGCCGCAGACCGGATCGTGCAGATCGGCATTCGCTCCGTCGACGAGATCGAGAAACGCGCCGTCGTCGACAGCGGGCTCGTCGTCTACGACATGCGGCGAATCGACGAGCTGCGGATGCGCACAGTGATGGAGCAGGTTCTGGCCTACGTGGGCCGCGACCAGGCGCACCTGCACGTCAGCTTCGACATCGACTTTCTCGATCCGGCGATCGCGCCGGGCGTACCGTCTACCGTCCCCGGCGGCCCGACTTACCGAGAGGCGCAGCTGTGCATGGAGATGATTCACGACAGCGGCCTATTGCGCTCGCTCGATGTCATGGAGCTCAACCCGGCACTGGACGAAGGCAATCGGACGGCTGAGTTGGCCGTAGAGCTCGTCGAAAGTCTGTTTGGCGAGGAGATACTCTCCCGAGCGAGCGGCACTCCCGGGAAGTACAGCCTGTGAGCAACACCGCCTCGATCATCGCGCAGACCGAGGCCGTCAGCGCACGCAACTACGCGCCCTTGCCGGTGGTGATCGAGCGCGCCGAGGGCGTGTGGGCATGGGATGTCGAGGGCCGCAAGTATCTCGACTGCATCAGTGCCTATTCGTCGCTGAATCAAGGCCACCGTCATCCGAGGATCGTGGAAGCGCTGGTCACGCAAGCGCAGCAATTGACGCTGACGTCGCGGGCGGTGCACAACGATCGCATGGGTCGTTTCCTCGCGAAGCTTTGCAACGCATGCGAGATGGAAATGGCGCTGCCGATGAACACCGGCGCCGAGGCCGTGGAAACGGCGATCAAGATTGCCCGCAAATGGGGCTACCGCGTCAAGAGAATCGCGCGGGACCGCGCGGAGATTATCGTCTGCCGCAACAACTTCCACGGACGCACGACGACGATCGTCGGATTTTCCTCGGAAGCGCAGTACCGAGACGACTTCGGACCCTACGCCGACGGCTTCAAAGTCATCGACTTCGGCGACGTGGAGCAGCTGCGCGCCGCGATCACGCCGCGCACGGCCGCGTTTCTCGTCGAGCCGATTCAGGCGGAGGCGGGCATCATCATCCCGCCCGACGGCTATCTTGCGGCCGCGAAGAGGCTTTGCGAAGCGAACGACGTGCTGTTGATTCTCGACGAGATCCAAACAGGGTTAGGCCGCACGGGCAAGCTGTTCGCGTATCAGCATGAGGCCGATGCGAAACCCGACTTGCTCGTTCTCGGCAAGGCGCTCGGTGGCGGTTGTTATCCCGTTTCTGCCGTGGTCGGATCTCGCGCGATCATGCACGTGCTGCATGCTGGCGATCACGGCAGCACGTTCGGCGGCAATCCGCTCGCGGCCGCGATCGGCGAAGCGTCGCTCGACGTGCTGATCGAGGAGCGCCTCGCCGCGCGTGCGGCGAACCTTGGGAAGCATCTTCTCGAGGGCCTGCGAACGCTCCGCAGCCCGGCCATCGAGACGATCAGAGGCCGCGGGTTGTTGATCGGAATTGAAATTACAAAGGCGGCAGGATCGGCGCGCAGCTTTTCCGAACGTCTGCTCGAGCGCGGTGTGCTCTGCAAGGACACGCACGAGCAGGTGATTCGGCTCGCACCGCCGCTCGTAGTGGAAACAGCCGCGCTCGACTGGTTGCTCGAGCAGCTTCGCGCCGTATTCAGATAGCGCATAATGCCGCGCAGTAAGCTCGCCGCCGTTCGGCTGCGATTATTGAACACGCAATCAAAGACATGGAGGCGCATGGCGTCAAGGCCGTGGGCATCGTCGCCGATCTCGCAACCGAGCAAGGCTGCAAGGAATTCGTCGAGGGTGCCGTGCAGCGGCTCGGCGGAATCGACATTCTCGTCAACAACGTCGGCGGCATGATCCCAGGAACGCTCGAAAGCCTGACGTCCGAGCAGTGGGACAAGGTGCTCGGCGTGAACCTGATGGCGGCGGTCTACACGACGAAATACGCGCTCGCGCACATCAAGAAAGCGCGTGCTGGCTAGATACTCAACGTCTCGGGCGTCACGGGTAAACAGGTGTTGCCCGGCGCTCTCACGACGACCATCCCCAACTCCGCGATCATCGGCTTCACGAAGGTCATGGCGGGCGATCTTCGCGCCGCCGGCATTACGGTCAACAACATCTGCCCGGGCTTCACCAAGGTGAGGCGTGGGGCCCTCGCGCCGAAGCGATCGCGAAGGTACGCGGAATCACCGCCGATCAGGTGCGCGCTGGCATCGCGGGGCAGACGCTGCTCGGGCGGTGGGCCGAGCCCGAGGAGATCGGTAACGTGGCAGCGTTCTTGGTTTCTGACAAAAACAGCTACATGACGGGAACGACCGTCGAAGTCTGCGGCGGATTCACGCGCTACGGTTGAGCCGCCAGCACGAACGCGGCGCACTGGGCTGCGGCCTCGTCGATGAACGCGCGTCCGCGCCTATAGCGCCGGATCGGAGGTTCAGGGTGAGCGCAGGAACGCGCTCATGAAATCATCGACGATCGACTCCACGCCCTTGCGCGTCTCGGCCTTCGTCGGCGCCTCGATCACCGCGCACTCGCGCTCGAGCATCACGCGCCAAGAGATCAGCGCGAGGAAGTGACGACTCAGCGTCGTCGGTGGAACGCTGCTCTTGATGCCGTGCGCCGCGAACATGCGCTCGATCGCGCCGAAGGCTTCCTCCGGGCCGATCTTGTAGTAGTGCTGGCCCACATCCGGCGAGCGACGCGCTTCCTCGAACACCAAACGGCGCAACGCAAGCGAGCGCTCCGTGGTGATCACGCCGAGGACTGTTTCGCCGATCGTGACCAAAGCTTCGCGCAAGTCCATCGTGTTGACGGCCGCTAGGATGTGCTCGACCTTGGTCTGGTACTCCACGAGCTCGCGCGCGATGACCGCTTCGAACAGCTGTTTCTTGCTGCTGAAGTAGCGGTAGATCGACTCTTTCGAGATTCCGGAGCTGCGCGCCATTGCGTTGATGCTGGCCCCTTGATAGCCGTGCTTCAGAAAATAGGCTGTTGCAACCTCGAGCACTTCCTGCTCTTTCGCCTTCGGTTTCGCTCGATCCGCAGAAAACGATCGTACGATTCCCGCGACGCCTTTCCTCGGGGCCGGCTCCTCGCGCCTCTCCGCAAGCTCGCGGTGGCGTATCGACTCTGTGACGCTCGTATCGGGCCGCACTGAACTCATTCGTCCTCCAAGACACTCAAACGAACATGCACACGGACTTCAACTCCGTGTACATCTCTATGCCGACGCGACCATGCTCGCGGCCGAAGCCCGAGTGCTTGAAGCCGCCGAACGGCATGTTCGCGTCGACGGGGCCATGCGTATTCACCCACACCGTGCCGGCGCGGATTTTCGGAATGAGGCGCTGGACTGCGGTCAAATCGTTCGACCAGATGCTCGCGCTCAGGCCGTATTGCGTATCATTGGCGAGCGCAGCTACTTGATCGAGATCGTCGAAACGTTCGGCAACGACGACAGGCCCAAAAATTTCCTCCTGCACGACGCGCATCGACTGCTGCACGTTCGCCATCACCGTGGGCTTCACGTAGTAGCCGGGATGCGCCAGCGCGTCCCCGCCGGCAACGATGGCTGCTCCGTCGGAGCGTCCCGACTCTATGTAGCCCAAGACACGCTCTTGCTGCTCGCGCGAAACGAGCGGTCCCATCTGCGTGTCCGGATCGAGCCCGGGCCCCAAACGAATCGCTTCGGCCGCTCCGCCAACGCCCTCGACGACGCGGTCGAAGATCTTGCGGTGCACGTAGAGCCGCGAGCCCGCGGCGCACACCTGCCCTGCGTTGAAAAAGATGGCGCCGGCGGCTCCGCGTATAACATTGTCGACGTTGGCGTCCGGCAAGACGATTACTGGCGACTTGCCGCCAAGCTCGAGCGAAACGCGCTTCAAGGAATCAGTCGCAGTTTTGTTGATCGACTTGCCCACCGAGGTCGACCCGGTGAACGCGATCTTGTCTATGCCGCGATGGGCGACGAGCGCGGCTCCGGTCGTCTCACCGTAGCCGGTCAGTATGTTCACGACGCCAGCGGGGAAACCCGCCTCGACGATCAGCTCGCCGAGCCGCAGCGCAGTGAGCGGCGTCTGCTCGGCGGGCTTGAGCACGCATGTGCAACCGGCGGCGAGCGCGGGGCCGAGCTTCCAAGCAGCCATCACGAGCGGGAAATTCCACGGAATAATCTGCGCAACGACGCCTACCGGCTCGCGGCGCGTATACGCGTGCACTCTACCGCCGGGCGGCGCGCCGACGGACACGTCGATCGTCGATCCTTCGATCTTGGTGGCCCAGCCCGCCATGTAGCGGAAGTAGTTGCGCGCGCCGGGCACATCCACGACGCTCGCCATGAACTTCGTCTTGCCATTGTCGATGCTTTCGAGCTCCGCGAGCTCGTCGGAATTCTTATCGATGAGATCGGCGAGACGCCATAGCAGTGCCTCGCGCGCCGCAGGCTGCATGCTCGGCCACGCACCCTTCTCGAACGCCTCGCGCGCCGCGGCGACGGCCTTGTCGACGTCGGCTGCGTTCGCGTCGGCGACAGTCGCGATTTCTTCACCCGTGGCTGGATCCGCAACAGGGATGCGCGTCTCGGATTCGGACTCGACCCACTCGCCGCCGATCAGCAAACGCGGAGGCCGGCGCAGGAAAGACGCGACCACCGTCGACGGCTTTCGCTGAGCTGCGATCGCGACACTCATGTCCTTCCCCACTGCACCGATCTGCTCGCTTTTTGTGTATGTCGTGTCCGGGCGGCGCCGCTTCGCTTCGCAGGCGCTCGCGAGATGGTCAATCCCCGACGCGAGACCGTACCGAGTGTAGAACCCCGGATCGGGGGCCGCAAGCCAAGGTTTCCCGAAGATTTATCGAGAGAAACGGGGCTTAGGAACGCAGCTTCAGCAAATCTATCGCATTCTGCTTCAAGATCAGCGGCCGGACTTCGGGTCGAATGTCGATCTTCTCGAAATCCGCCAACCAGCGGTCGGGCGTCAGCAGAGGATAGTCGGTGCCGAACAGAATCTTCTTCTTGAGCTGCGTGTTTGCGTATTGCACGAGTTGAGGCGGGAAGTACTTCGGCGACCACCCCGAAAGATCGATGTAGACCTGCGGCTTGTGCAAGCAAATCGACAGCGCCTCGTCTTGCCACGGCCATGACGGATGCGCGAGAACGATCGGCATGCTCGGAAAATCAACCGCCACATCGTCTACGTGAATCGGATTTCCGTACTTCAACCGAATACCACCGCCGCCCGGCAATCCCGTGCCCATTCCGGAATGCCCCGTATGAAACAGGGCCGGCAATCCCGCTTCGGCGATCACCTCGTATAGCGGGTAGGCCGAGCGGTCGTTCGGGTAGAACTCCTGAAACTGCGGATGGAACTTGAAGCCCTTGACGCCAAAACTTGCGATCAAACGCCGCGCTTCGCGAACACCCTCGGCGCCGCGGGCAGGATCGATGCTCGCAAACGGAATCATGATGTCCGCGTTCTGCGCGGCGAGCTCCGCGACCTCCTCGTTGGAAACCGGCTTGATGCCGCGGGCTCGTTCGCCGTCGACAGAAAAAATCACGCACGCGATTTTGCGCTCACGGTAGTAGGCAGCGATCTCGGGAATCGTCGGCCGCGGATGATCGTGCTTGAAGTACTTTTGAGCGGCTTCTTGGAACACCGTTGGACCCTGCGGATCTCGCTCGGAAACTTCGGCGTGTGTGTGCACGTCGATGGCGACGAGTGCGTCGACATTCATCGGCGAGGCTCCTAAACCAGAATCCCTTGAACTTTCGCTTTCGCTTCGTCGGCTTTCTTCAGCATCGCCTCGAAGTCAGTGGGCACCGGAACATCCTGCCCGCGCTGCACCGCCGGGCGTTGCCCGATTGCTGCTAGCCACCGTTTCAAGTGATCGAGCCCATCGATTTCGACGCCGGACCACTTATAACCCCTCACCCACGAGTAGTTCGCGATGTCGGCGATCGAATAGGCGCCCGCGAGATACTCGTGATCGGCAAGTCTGCCGTCCAACACCTCGAACAGCCGCCGCACCTCACGGTGATAGCGGTCGATGGCGTAAGGAATTCGCTCCGGCGCATAACGGTAGAAGACATTCGCCTGACCCATCATCGGGCCCACGCCGCCCATCTGGAACATCAGCCATTGAATGACGAGAGAGCGCCCCTTAGCGTCGAACGGCAGCAGCTTGCCGGCAGCTTCCGCGAGATAAATCATGATCGCGCCCGACTCGAAGACAGCAAACCGGCCGTTGCTATGATCGATGATCGCGGGGATCCGGCCATTGGGGTTGATCTTCAGGAACCACGGTTCCTTTTGCTCTTTCTTCTCGAACGAGATCGGCCTAACGCGATACTCGATGTCGAGCTCTTCGAGCGTGATGGATGCTTTCCACCCGTTCGGCGTGGCCGCGGTAAACAGCTCGATCATGCCGTGACTCCCAATGGCGGGCGTTCATAATACGCTTCAAGGCACGGAATCCATACGACTGAGAAAACCGATGCGTGCCGAGTAAGATACTCGGACCGCGATTGAGATCGAGATGCCGAGCAACATCATTCCCACACGCACGGTCCGGCGCTCGAGTGCCAGCGGCAGGCAGACTGTAGCCGCAGACGTTTGCGTGCTCGGCGCCGGCATCTCAGGCGTAGCGGCGGCGCTCAGCGCGGCACGGCTCGGGCGCAAGGTCATTCTCATCGACGGCGCGCCGGCCATCGGCGGTCAAGCCATCGGCTCGATCATCGGGACGATCATCGGACTCTACAGTCACGGTCCGCATGCTTATCAGCTCACTCATGAAATCGCGGACGAGCTCATTGCTGATCTCACGGCCGAAGGTTCGCTTTCCCGCTCGCATCATTCGACCGTGATGTTCCAGTACGACGAAGTGCGACTCGCGCGCTGGATGGAGCGCAAGATCGAAGCGGCTGGCGTTCACACGTTGCTCGGAGCAGTGCTCACGGACGTCGCGTTCGAGAACCGCCGGGTACGTCACCTCGATCTCGCGACGCGCTTCGGCGCGATCCGTGTTGCGGCGGACGGCTACGTGGACTCATCCGGTGACGCGACGATCACTTACGGCGCCGGCCTTGCCGTGCGCGAGCCCGAGGCGCCCGTGTATGGTTCTTTGAATTTCTTGATCGAAGGTTACGATCCGACTGCGGTGAAGGATCTAGTAATCGAACAGGTGCGCGCGCGCCTCAAGGAACGGGGCGCGGAGTTCGGGCTCGTCAGGCATGACGGTTGGCTGATCCCCTTCCCGGGCAAGGGCTTCATGCTCGCGAACATCACCCACATGCAGACGCCGCTCGAACCGCTCGCGAGCGCGCGCATGGTGTTCGAAGGGCGGCGGCAGGCGGACGGCATCATCGCGTTCTTGCGAGCCGAGTTCCCGCGAATCTTCGCTGCCGCCCGGGTCCGTGCGTACGGCAATCCAGGCATTCGCCAGACACGCTGGATCGTGAGCCGACGGCAATTGACCCTGCAGGATATCCGCAACGCCCAGCGCCCTCCGGACGCGGTCGCGCGATGCGCCTGGTGGGTCGAGCTGCACGACACTGCCGAGACGGTCTATTGGGAGCGATTTCCGGAGGGACACGTCTACTACATCCCCTTGAGTTGCATGGTGCCCAGCGAGGCCGACAACGTAGTGGCTGCCGGGCGCTGCGTGGATGCAGACACGCAGGCGTTGTCGGCGATTCGCGTCATGGGTCCGTGCATCGCGATGGGTACGGCAGCGGCGCACGCTCTGCATCTCGCCGGCAAGGATCCGGTGCACGCAGTGAACATGGGCAGGCTGCAAGAGAGTTTGCGAAACAATTTGGAGCGCAGAGACTGAAGCGGGCGCCCCGAAGGAAACTGATGAAACTAACAGACGACGAAAATGCAATGCTCGACGGCCGCAAAGGCAAGGCGCGGCAGAAAGCGATGGAGCTTCTGGTGCGCTATGGCGAGGCACTCGGAGCAGAACGCTTCGTCGACACGACGAACGTCGCGGGAGTTCCGGGTCAAGCAAGCGTGTTCTTGCAGAACTATTATAAGGACAAGGGCGGCGGCTACGACGCCATCTTCTCTTTCTTCGACCTCGACAGCGACGAGCTCGTCGACGTGCCGCAGGTGAACGCGCACTCGTGTCATCTCCAGGGCGGCTACGACCCGGACAACTGGCAACTGCTCGGCGCGTCGGCCGAGGCCGCGCGGGTCAGCCGCGAAAGCGAAGCTTACGCGCGGGATCATGGCATCAAGATATTGAAGACGTGCACGCCCTATCTCGTAGGCAACGTGCCAAAGCGTGGTGAGCACTGCGCTTGGATGGAGTCATCCGCGGTGGTCTACTGCAACTCGGTGCTCGGTGCGCGTACGAACACGGAGGGTCGCGAGAGCACGAGCGCTGCGATGCTCACTGGCAAGATCCCCGATTTCGGCTTCCATCAAGACGACTATCGCCGCGGCACGCATCTGATCCGGGTCGAGACCGAGATCGAAAGCCTCATGGACTGGGGAATGCTCGGCTATTTCGTCGGTGACGCCGTGCAGGAGCGGATTCCAGTGCTGAATGGCCGCTACGGCAAACCGGATCTCATTCGCTACAAGCACTTCGGCGCCGCTGCCGCTTCTTCCGGCGGCGTCGAGATGTACCACATCGTCGGCGTTACTCCGGAGGCCCCGACGGAACGCGCGGCGTTCGGCGCGAACACAGCTATTGAGACGTTCGTTTACGACAAAGCGGCGCGGCGGCGCACGTACGAGAACTTGAACGCGAATGCCCGCGATCCGAACGTCGACTACGTGATGCTCGGCTGTCCTCATGCGGCGCTGGAGCAAATCGAAGAGGCGTGCCGCCTGCTGGCCGGCCGCAAGATCAGCCCCAACTGCAAGCTGTGGATCTTCACGTCGCGCGTGGTTCGGGAAGCCGCGGACCGCGCCGGCTACACGAAGCTCGTGCGCGATGCCGGCGGGCACGTGCTCACGGATACCTGCTCGGCGATCGGTCAAGCGCTGCCGCCGGGAACGAAGGTCGCGGCGCTCGACTCGGCCAAGCAGGTCCATTACCTGCCGGCGATCATGGGGATCCAAGCGTGGTTCGGTTCGACGGAGGACTGCATCAGCGCAGCTCTGACCGGACGTTGGACGGGAGAGCTGAGATGAAAGAGGAAACCATTGTCCTGCGCGGCCGCAAGGTAGTCGGAGGAATCGCCGAAGGCGAAGCGCTCGTCACACGCGAAACGATCTCCGGCTGGGGCGGCGTGAACCCGATGCAAGGCTCGATCATCGAGACGCGCCACGAGTTGCGGGGACAAAGCTTCAAGGACAAAGTCCTGGTTTTTCCCGGGCGCGAAAGGCTCGTCCGGATGGTCCGTCGTCTTTCACACCACGAGACTGGCGGGCACGGCACCGAAGGCGATGATCTTCAACGAAATGACGACCAAAGTCGCGCTCGGTGCCGTCGTCATGCGCGTGCCGTCGATCACCGAGCTCGACCGGAACCCGCTCGAGGTAATCGAGACGGGAGACTGGGTCGTCGTGAACGCGGACGCGGGAATCGTCGAAGTGCGGAAGCGCGTGGCTACGTCGGTTGCGCAATCCCCAATGCGTCCGTCGATGAGATCTCGGGACCGTGCTCGTTGATCGTCGTGCGCCGCAAATCCCGCTTGTACTTGAAGACGTCGTACGGAGTTGCGCGGTGCAAGGTGCAGCGATTGTCCCAAATGACGAGGTCGCCTGCGCGCCATTTGTGGATGTACGTGAACCGCGGCTGCGTCGCGAACGCGTTGAGCTTCTCTAAGAAACCTCCGGCCTTCTTCGAGCGGCCAACCGATAACGTGCGTCGCGTGATTGCCGATCAACAGCGCTTTGCGACCTGACTCGGGGATCACGCGGACCACTCTCTGCGGAACCGGCGGCATCGCGCGCTTCATGTCGTCCGTGATCAGGTTGAAGCCGGCGCGGCCACGAGTCTTCCAGAAATAGTGCTCCGCGACCGCGTTCTCCGCCTCGATCTTCAGATCGTCCGGCAACGCGTCGTACGCTGCCCGCGTGTCGACGAACACGGTGTCGGCGCCGATCGGCGGCACGATTCGCGCCGACAGCAGCGACCACTTCGTGGGCAGCGCGTTGAACGAGCTATCGGTATGAAACTCCTCGTTTGCGCGGTTCGACGCCATCTTGAGGGACTCGTCAGGAAGAAAGTCGCCGTTTGCGTCGATGTTCGACACGTCGTACATCTCAGGGCGAATCCGCTGCTGCAGATCCCGGCGCTGCGGACCGCTTGAGCCCCATGTGCGGCGGCAACTCGAGTGGCCCAAATGCGCGGCTGAAACGGATTTGCTCCTCGTCGCTGATGAACTGGTCGCGCAACACGACAAGCGCAAACCGCGCCATCGCGGCTTCGATCTGATCGACGAGACGAGCGTCGGGCTCCCGATGCAGGTCGGCGCCCGTGATTTCAGCCCCGAAGTCCGAGCCTATTTCATTCACTATCAATGTCATATGCGACATTCTTCAGAGATCTCTAACGAGAACGGCTCCGGTCGACATCGGTTGCACCTGGCTCTGATAGATCGACAACCACCCCGTCGCCTTCTTGAGCGGTCGATCGCCGAGCTTGGCCTTGCGCGCTGCGAGCACCATCGCATCGACCTCGAGATCGAGCGTGTGCCGATCTACGTCGATCGCTATGACATCGTCGTTCTCGACCAGCCCAAGCGGACCGCCGACCGCCGCTTCCGGCGAGACCTCCGCCACCGTGAGACCTTTATTACACAGGCCGGACAGTTGGCCGTCTGAGACGAACGCGACGTCGTTCTGCAGATTCGCGGAATACAGCGCGAAAACGACCATCGAAGCGGGACCCGCCATCCCCGGACCGCCCTTCGGCCCCATGCCGCGCACGACGAGCACGTGCCCGGGCCGCACCTCGCTCTCTTGAATTCCGCGAATCGCTTCGAAGCCATCGTCGTAAACGATCGCTTTGCCTCTGAAGCGGTCTTTGCGACTCGAATCGCGCAAGCCAAGCTTCACGACTGCGCTTTCGGGCGCCAGTGTGCCGTGCAAAATGACAATCGGCGGTTTGTCGGAAAACGGCCGGTCGAGCGGGCGAATCACGCTGTCGTCCGCGACGACGACGCCCGCCAAATTCTCTCTGACGGTCTTGCCGGTGACGGTCAGGGCGGTGCCATCGAGCAGCGGCTCGAGCTGCTTCATCACAGCGCGTGCGCCGCCCGCAGCATCGAAAGCTTCGATGCTGTCGTCTCCATTTGGACGAACTGCGCTCAACACGGGGACTCTAGTGCCAACCTCGTTGAACATGCCGAACACGTCGACGTCGACGCCGCTCTCGACGGCGGTGGCTTGAAGATGCTTGATGCAGTTGATCGAGCCGCTCACGGCCAACACGGCGGAAACCGCATTGCGGAATGCGCCAGGTGTCAAGATCGAGCGCGGCTTCAGGTCCTCCCACACCATTTCCACGATGCGCTCACCGGACTTGCGCGCATAGGTCGAACATCGCCTCGCTGTTCGCCGCGACCGGCGCACTTCCCGGCAGGCTCATCCCGAGCGCCTCGCAGACGACGTGCATCGAGTTCGCCGTCGCCATGCCGGAGCAGACGCCCGGCCCGCGGATTGCGTTGTTGCTCATCTGCGTGAGCTCCGCGCGGTCGAGCTTGCCGAACTGCGCTTGCACGGACCCCAGGAACACGTCCTCGATGTCGACGTGCTTGCCGCGGTATTCGCCGCTCGGCTGATACCCGCAGACGACGATGATCGGTCGGAATGTTGAAGCGGCCGGCGGCCATCAAGTGCGCAGGCGGAGTCTTGTCGCACGACGTGAGACAAATCATCCCGTCGAGCTGCGCGCCCTGAATCGCGATCTCCATGTCGTTCACGACGAGATCGCGGCTCGCGAGGATGTAGCCCGACCCTCCCGCGGAAATGATGAAATCGCTAGGCGCCGCCGTGCGTACCTCGAACGGCAAACCGCCGGCGGCGCGCACAGCTTCCTTCACGACTTTCGCGACGCCGTCGAGATGGCTGAAGCAGATCGCGAGCTCGGACGAGCTGTTCACAACAGCAATCTTCGGCTTCAGCATGTCGGCGTCGGACAATCCAAGCGCTCTCCACTGCGCGCGCCGCACGACTTCGCGTGTCGTTCCCGGCTCGAAGTTGCTGCGCAATATACGCTTGCTCATTGATGTTCCCCGAAGAAAGAAACATGCCACGCCGGATCATCTGTTATCTTACCAAACCACTCGGTTCTCATCGTCAACGCACAGAAAACGAAAAACGGAAACGCATGACGAAGACGATCGAAACCGTGACTCGTCGCCGCGGTCTCACCGAGAACTGCAGCCGTTGACGCCGATGTCTGCGTGCTGGGTGCGGGAATCTCCGGCACTGCGGCCGCGATCGAAGCGGCGCGATTGGGCCGCCGCGTAGTGCTCGCTGACGCCGCAACATCACTCGGAGGCCAGGCGATCGGCTCGATCATCGGCACGATCATCGGGCTGTATACGCATGGCAAGGACGCCTATCAGATCACGCACGGGCTCGCCGACGAACTGATTGCGGAGCTCACGGCGAGCGGCGCGCTGCTCAGGCGACATAGCACGACGAACAGGCACCATCACGTTCCAGTACGACGTCGTGCAGCTCGCCCGCTGGATCGAACAAAAGGTTCACGATGCCGGCGTGCAGACTCTGATCGGCGCGACACTGACAGACGTCGACTTCGCGAACCGGCGCTTGCGCAGCCTGAGATTTGCGACTCGCTTCGGACCGGTGAAGGTGAACGCAACGGGTTACGTCGACGCTTCGGGCGATGCGGTTCTTAGCTGGGAGTCCGGACTCAATGTGCGCGAGCCCGACGCGCCCGTCTACGGCTCTCTGAACTTCATTCTCGAGGGCCACGACGAAGACGCGCGTCGCCAAGATCGATCACGAGGAAGTCTATCGGCGACTGCGAGAGCGCGGCGCAGACTACGGTCTCGTCCGTCATGACGGTTTTCTGTTCGCATTTCCCGGCAAAGGCACCGCGCTCGCGAACGTCACGCACTTTCGAGACGCCGCTCGACCCGCTTGCAGGCGGGCGAACTTGGTTTTCGAAGGCCGCCGCCAAGCCGACGCTGTCGTGCAGTTCCTGCGCGCAGAGTTCCCGGACATGTTCGCGAACGTGCAGGTGCGCCATTACGGCAACCCCGGGATCCGGCAGACACGATGGATCGTGGGCAGCGCCAGCTGACGCTCGCGGACATTCGTTCAGTCGACCGCCCGGCCGATGCCGTTGCGCGCTGCGCGTGGTGGGTTGAGCTCCACGATACCGAAGAGCTCGTGCATTGGGAGCGGTTTCCGGACGGCCACGTCTACTACATTCCGCTAAGCTGCATGGTGCCCGCGGAAGCGGACAACATAGTGGCCGCAGGCCGCTGTGTGGATGCGGACACGTACGCGCTTTCGGCAATCCGAGTGATGGGCCCGTGCATCGCGATGGGCACCGCCGCCGCGCACGCGCTTGATCTGGCACGGGACGGCCCGCTCGCCGCGGTTAATATGTACGAGCTACAACAGCGCCTACACGACAACCTAGAGCGGACCGACTGAGGCAAAGAAGCGACGCGCCGCGACGAGTTCACGCGGGCGACGCCGGGGGAGAAGAACCGTTGAGTACGACGTATCGACAGAACGACCTACGAGGCCGCGAACGCCGCTTACGACAAGCCGACGTATCAATACTACGTGCTGGCCATGCTCGTCCTCGGCTACGTCTTCAACGTCATCGATCGAGGCGTTTACGGCATCCTCTTGCAGTCGATCAAAGAGGAGATTCAGGCCAGCGACTTCGCCATGGGCTTGCTCGGAGGTCTTGCGTTCTCGGTCTGCTACTCGTTCATGGGCGTGCCGATCGCGCGGCTCGCAGACCGGTGGAGTCGCGTCAACGTGCTCGGGATCGCCGTCGCCGTCTGGAGCGTCGCCACTGCGACCTGCGGCATCGCGTGGAATTACGCCACGCTGTTCTTGTCGCGCACGATGACGGCCTTCGGCGAGGCCGGCGGCTCGCCGCCGTCACACTCGCTGATCTCGGACTACTTCCCGCTGTCGAAGCGTGCGACCGCGTTGGCGGTGTACGCGATGTCCGTGCCGATCGGCACGGCGATCGGCAACTACGGCTCCGGCTGGTTCAACGAATGGTACGGCTGGCGGTGGACGTTCGCGCTCGTCGGCCTGCCGGGACTCCTCGTCGCGTTGTTCATCTGGCTCA
Source organism: uncultured Gammaproteobacteria bacterium (assembly GCA_963744305.1). GTDB lineage: Bacteria > Pseudomonadota > Gammaproteobacteria > Steroidobacterales > Rariloculaceae > FEN-1219. The sequence goes on along the minus strand of CAVUTF010000001.1, from coordinate 93,694 downwards.
CGGTGAAAGAGCCGCCGCGCGGCTATTCCGATGGCCCGACCGCGAAGCCGCGTGCTGCGGCGCCGCCCTTCCTCGACGTCTTCAAGTTCCTGCTCGCGCGCAACTCGTTCATGCACATGTCCCTGGCCGCTGCGCTGCATGCCGTCGTCTGGTATTCCGGCACCAACTGGAACGCCGCTTTCTTCTACTCGCTCCCACGAGCTCGCGCTCGGGGCAGGTGGGCACTTACATCGCAATCTTCTCGTTGATCGGCGCGGTTGGTAGCTTCGCCGGCGGGTATCTCGCCGACAGGCTCAGCACGAAGAAGAACGATAAGCGCTGGTACATGTGGGTGCCGGGTGTCGCGTGCGTCGTGATGGTGCCGATCCAGTTCGTCGCCTACCTGTCGCCGGATCTTGAGCGATAGTCGTGCCGATCACGTTCTCGTTGATGTTCGTGTTCGCTTCGATGTTCTTCGGCCCGTCGTTCGCGGTTGCCCAGTCGATTGCGACCGTGCGCATGCGCGCCGTCTCCGCTTCCGTCCTGCTGTTCATCCAGACGATCATCGGCTTGACCCTGGGGCCGGCGCTCGTCGGCAGGATCTCCGACTATCTCGCAGCCGACGGAAGGCCAGCATTCGCTAGCGTACGCGATGGCAATGATCGGCGTAGTGAATATTTGGGCGGCGCTGCACTACTTCCTCGCCGCGCGCCGATACCGCGAAGACCTAGCCGAGACGGCGAGGCTCAACGCATCGTCGTAGCGGAGCGCGGCCCCAGCGTTTAACGGACGCGAGTCGCGACCTTGTTGCGGCCGGTCGCGCGGCGGAAGTCGGCGCTCACGTCGGCGCGGTTGTCGTGACGCTCAAGCGCCTCGCAACGTCACGACCGGCGACTCGTTGACGACCGAGCGCACGGCCAGCGTACCGCTGATGCCGACGATCGCTGCGCCCGCCACGAGCCCGCTGAGCCACAACCCCGGGCCGGGGAAATAGTCGAGCTGGAACAACCGGGTTGCGATGAAGTATCCGATGGCCCCGGCGCCGACGGCGGCAAGCGTGCCGGAGAGCAGCCCCAGCGCAGTGAACTCGGCGGCGACGCCCTGGAGCACCGTGCTGCGACGCGCTCCGAGCGTGCGAAGGACAGCGCTTTCGAACATGCGCTCGTCGCGCGTTGCCTGGATGGCGGCGAGCAGCACCATGAGCCCGGCCGCAAGCGTGAACAAGAACACGTACTGCACCGCCAAAGCCGCGCGGTCCATCGCTCGGCGCACCTGATCCAGCACGGCACCGATATCGATGACCGACACGCCCGGAAATTGGCGCACGAGATCGGTGGTGATAGCCCTTCGCTCGGGGGGGACGTGAAAGCTCGTGATGTAGGTGTGCGCGAACTGTTCGATCTGCACCCGGATTCAACACCATGAAGAAGTTTGGCCGAAACGAATCCCAGTGCACGCGCCGCGCGCTCGTGATTCGAACCGTGAAGCTCTCGCCACCGATCGCGTAAGTGACCTCGTCGCCCAAGTCGAGGCCGATCTCCGCGAGCAACTCCTCTTCGAGGGACAGTTGCGGCGTCGCATCGCCGGGCTGCCACCAACTACCCGCGACGATTTCGTTGTCGGTATTCAGCTCCTCGGCCCACGTCAGGTTGATCTCGTCCTCGAGCTCGTTGCGCCCGCGCTCGGTGCGAGCTTCGAACTCTTCGACGGGTCGGCCGTTCACGTGGCTGATTCGGGCGCGTACGAGCGGCGTAAACTGCGGGCCCGCGACGCCGTAATCATCGAGCATGGTGCCCACGGCCTCGCGTTCAGCGGGCTGTATGTTGATCAGGAAATGGTTCGGAGCGCCTTCGGGCAACGTCGCCTGCCACTCGACCATGAGCTCCGTGCGGACCAACGTCAACAACAACAACACCATTAGCCCGATGCCGAAAGCGACGACCTGGACGCTGCTCTCGCGACCGCGCCGAGCGACGTTCGCGATTCCATACCGCCAGGCGATTCCCACTCCGCCGCGCAGCCGTTGCAACGCCATCACCAATACTCGGCCTGCTAGATAGAGGACCGCGAATGTCGACGCGGCGCCAACGAGCAGATAAACAATGAGCTCGAGGTCGCGAAATAGGACGTAGAGCATCGCGGTGACAGTCCCGGTCGCTACGCCATAGATCGTCGTGTAGCGCAACGGCGGCGGCCCGAGATCGTTGCGCAACACGCGCGCCGGCGGAACCGCGCCGAGCTGCAGCAGCGGCGGCAATGCGCAGCCGACCGCGACCGCGAGAGCCGTGATGGGCCCGAGCACGATGTCCCGGCCGCTAGGAGCCGGGAGCTGCGCCTCGACGAAGTCCGCGAGCAGCGCAGTCAACCCGAACTGGGCCACGAAACCGATCGCACTGCCGATGATTGCCGCCGCGAGCACGAGCAGCAAAAGCTGCGTAAGGTTTAGCCGCAACACTTCCGCATGCCTTGCGCCGAGGCATTTCATCAGCGCCACGGCGTCGAGTCTTCTTGCGACGAAGCGCCGCGCCGCCATCGCGACCGCAACGCCCCCAAGAAGCACGCTCACGAGAGCCGATAGCACGAGAAACCGCTCTGCGTTCGCAACCGACGCGCGGACTTCAGGCCGACCGTCGCGAAAATCTTCGAGCTCTTGATCGCGCGTCAGCAGCGGCTCGAGCTCACTGCGAAACTCAGCCACGGCGCGATCGTTGCCCGCATACAGCGCCTCGTACTCGGCGATGCTGCCCGGGGCGAGCAAGCCAGAGCGCTCGACGTCCTCGAGGTTCAACAACGCCGTGGGTGCGATCTCCATGAATCGCCACCCCTCGTCCGGCCGAAACTCCAGCGTCTGCGCGACACGCAAACGCAGGCTGCCGACCTCGATCTCGTCGCCGACGTCGGCGCCGAGGCGCGCGAGCAGGCTCGGCTCCGCCCAAACCTCACCGCTTCGCGGAATGCCTGTGATAGTACGCGGCACCGCAGACAGCTTGTCCGCCACCTGCACGGCTCCCCGCAGCGGATAGCCTTCCGATACACCACGAACGTCGGCGAGTGAGCTCGCGTCGCCCGCGAGCACCACGCTGCGAAAGCTAACGACGTCGACGACCGCAAGTTCGTGGCGCTCGGCCGACTCGCGATAGCTAGAAGGCAGAGGATTGATCGACTCCAAGCGCAAGTCCGCCGCAAGCGCTTCCCCGGCCTGCTGTGCGACCGCCTGGCGCACGCGGTCGGTGAAAAAGGTCACTGCGCTCATCGCCGCCACGGCGATGATGAGCGCCGCGAGCAGCACGAGCACTTCCCCCGATCGCCAGTCGCGAGCGAGCAACCGGCCCGCCAAGCTCCACGGAACTCTGCTCGAGCTCGTCATTGCGCCGGCTGCGGCCGAAAGTAGAAGTTGAGCGGCCCGCCGACAGCGTTGTATCGAAGGAAGTGCAAGCCTTCGACGATACGCGCGTGGCGGAGTGGACCCGTACGCTCGACAAGCGCGCGCACCTCTTCCGAGCTCGGGTTGCGAGAGCCGTAGACCACTTGCTCACCCACTTCCGCGAAGCGCACGCCGAGTACCGCCCCGACATTGCCGGTGCCGATCAGGGCGATGGTCTCCGCGCACGCCGTTCCGCCGCCGATCCCTAGACCGCCTAAGTACGCAAATAGCACCGCAGAGCGCTGCATGTGCATGGTCCTATCTCATGAAATCTCGTGAGCCGTATTGTGCACTATTGCATTCTGTCCGGGTCCGACCATACTGATGGCGACGGTCCGATTCGCCGCAAGGTTGGACGGCAGCACAAACTCCCTCAGAGAATAGGTACCGGTCCGCCACCGTCGATGTCGCAACCAACCACTCATCTTCCGCAAGCCGCTGGCGAGCAAAGCTCGCATCTCCGACGCCCTCACAGCCAAGGCCGTGCTGCAGCGGAACTATCTTTTCCGCGGTCTTCCGTCGCCTGCGATCGAGCGGCTCGCGGCGCTGGCGGTACGCCGCAGCTATGACAAAGGCGAGATTGTCTTCGCCCAAGGCGATGAGGGCGATGCCCTCTACGGAGTAGCTTCGGGTCGCATACGTATCAGCGCATGCGGTCTCGGCGGGCAAGAAGTGTTCTTGAACATCATGGAGCCCGGGGACACCTTCGGCGAGATCGCGGTCATGGACGGACTACCGCGAACCGCCGCCGCGACGGCGCTGGACGATGCCACGCTCATCATCATCCAGCGGCACGACTTTCTCGAGCTGCTCGCGCGCGAGCCGAGTCTTGCCGTTCATCTATTGCGACTGCTTTGCGAGCGCCTTCGGTGGACGAGTGAGCTCGTGGAGGAATCCGCGTTCCTCGCGGGCGAAGCACGGCTCGCAAAACGGCTGCTGATCCTCGCGTCTCTCCACGGACGCGCGGCCGCGGTCGGCGTTCTGGAGCTCGGAATCTCGCAAGCCGAGCTCGCGCGCTTCCTCGGAATCTCGCGTCAAATAGTCAACCAGCACCTGAGCGTTTGGCGCCGCCAGGGCTGGGTCGAAGTCGCGCGGTCGCGGATCCTGATTCGCAACGCCGAAGCGCTGCGTCAGCTGGTCGCCGACACAGCACGAGTCGACTAGATACCGCGCGTCGCCGCCTACGCGAAAGCCCGTGAGCCCGACTTGCAACAGTCCCCGTCTAGCAGGGTAAGCACCACCATCGGCCCATGAAGAAAAAGGGGCAACAATCGGCCGCGACAGTGGAATCCAAACGGGTGCCCTCGCCGCCTGCGCGCGCGGCTTGGCCCGCGCCGGCAACGGCAAGTGTGATCGTTATGGCGATGGCGAATATCATTGACTTGAACATATGCTCGCTCCTTAAAACTACGGATTGACGCGCGCTTAGCCGCTCGGCGGAGCATGCCAAAAATCCCGTGCGGCTTCTGTCAACATCCGGACACTACTCGCACGCCCGCTGCCCGAGGGCGCGATGTGTCATAACCGGCTCGCGATGTGTCATAAAGCTGACAGATCGGTCTCAGCGCTTTTGCTATATCTCTGTGGCGGCACTTTCGCGCCCGATGGAGTTCGCAAAATGGCAACGTCAGAGGACGTCCTGAGACTCGTGCAGACCGTCGAACGGCTGCCCTTAGAAGATCAAGCAAAATTCTTTCGCATCGTCGATCTCCTGTCGCTGGTCCCAACCGCAGTGCAGGATCGAACCCAACGCATGCTCCGTGAGTTGTTGGAAAGCGACCCGGAGTCGAGGAGCGAATGCGTCGCCGGAGTCGACGATGTTATCGACTATTTGGAGTACAACGTTGAGCGTGCTGGCGAGTATCGCGGCATGCTCAACCAAATTGACTATCCGCTCGCGAGCCGCCAACGGCAGTCATGAAAGGGCTATTTGACGGCGAGCCCGACGACGCCCCGCCAGTCTGCCGGCGGAAAACGCTGGTAGCTCGAGCACAAGCCAAGGTAGTAGGCGCTCGGGCCATCATCCGCCGACCCTGCGAGAACTTCGGCGAACAACCGTTCCGCCTCGACCCATCGACCGGCGCGAAAGATCTCGAGCGCCGCAGAGAAGCGCGCGCGTAGCTCGGCATCGACTTCGCGCGTCAATCGTGTCGTGGCGAGATCGATGAGCTCGTGGACGACTACCGGAGTCGTCTTGCCGCGCAACAAGAACGTGCCGATTTCGCGCGCGTCGTACTGTTCACACTGAGCCAACGCGGCGTCCGATACCAGGATCTGAGTACCGAGAAGGCGGTTCAGTCCCTGGATGCGCGAAGCCGTGCTCACGATATCGCCAACCGCCCGATATTCGAAGCGGCGCTCCGCACCAATGTTGCCGAGAAGCACTTCCCCGGCATCCAAGCCGATACGTGTCGGCAAGCCGCGCCGCCCGCGCGTCTCGTTGAACGCGCGTACCGCAGCGAGCACATCGATGGCTGCCCGGCATGCCTGAATGCGACAACGCGTGTCCGCCTGCGCGGCAGCCCAGATGGCTACCATCGAGTCGCCGGCGAGATCCGCTACTTGCCCGCCGTGCGCTTCGACGGCTCGGAACATCGCTTGATAATAGTCGTTCATGAACGTACCGAGCTCTTTTGGCGGCATCGACTCGGCAACGGTCGTGTACTCCTCCGCGTCCGTGAACAAGCACGTTCCGTAGAGCAGTTCTCCTTTGGTCTCAGCCAGACTTTCTTGCGCAAGGCGATCAGCGACTCGAGACGGGACGTAGTACCCGAGCGCCGTCTGCACCCGTTCGCGTTGCAGGCGGATTTGGCGGTAGTTCCAGAGCACGGCGACGAACAACGCGAGCGGCAGCTGTATGAGCAGCGGCGTGACGATGGGCAACCACCGGCCGTCGGTCTGAAACGTGACGACGCTCGCTGCGAAGTACGTAGCGCCGAGCACCGCAGCCGCAACCACCGCGCCCACGGCCGGCAGTACTGCGAAAAGCACACCGAGCAGCAATCCCCACGCAAACAGCGTGAGCAAATGAGCTGGTATCGGCAACGGCCTCACGGCTTCTCCGCGGAGCAGGTTCGCGAATGCCAGTGGCACCGATCTCCACGCCGCTCAAAGCTTGACCGCTCTGCTGCGTGTAAACGGAATAGAACTCGTCCAGTTGCTCGGGTTGGCGGCGGTCGGAGTAGCCGACGAAAACCACCCGTCCGCGCAGCTCGGCGTGACTCCGTCTCGCCGGCCGTCAGCAATTCGTGATAAGGAACGGTGTGAATCGTTCGCGGCGGACCGTAGTAGTGCAGGTAGCGGCTCTCGGCGCCGGCGTACAGGTCCACTAACGCCTCGAGCGATGCAAGCTCGTCAGCCGAATGTCGCTGTGCACGCAACCGCCCACGCACTCGCTCAGCGAGATCCCGATCATCTTGAAACAGGTCGCGAAGTATCTGGGCCACAACCTCGACGTCGTACTCGCGCAGCAGCGTCTCGCGGCTCGGCGGTACGCGCGATTCCACGTCCGGTCTGACGGCCGCTATGGCCGCCGCGAAATCCTCGTATAACGGCAGCAGGTACGCTTGGAGCGCCACGACCGGCAACGTAGGCGGCCCGCCGGCGCCGCGCCCGAACGTCCAAAACTGCCCGACGCGAATCGGTACCCTCGGCAACGTAAATGGCGCCGAGCCGATGGCCGCCACCTTGAACGACTCCAGCGGAGGCACGTGCGTTTCCATGACCGCGCCACCGGTGCCATCGAAGCCAATGATTTCGCTCTCGGTGCGCTCCAATATCACGACGTTGCCCGCTGTCGCCATTGCTCGAGCCAGCTGCCGATCATTGTCTTTGGGATCACGCGCCTCGTCGAAGCTCAGGTCGAAAACAATTACCGCAGCGCCACGCAACCGGAGGCGATCAATGAGCTCGGCGTGTAACGTTCTTGGCCATTCGTCGACCTCGGTTGACTCGCCGAGCGCGACGGCCGTGTCGAATGAGATGCTGACGACCGCGGCCTGCGCCGGTGGATCGACCGCTCCGCGCATTGCGAAGAGCCACCTCAAACCCGCCGCTTCCTCGAGCTCGAGCACGCTCGGTGACAGACTCAACAGTGCACCGAGCGCTCCTGCGCCGAGCCCGCAGGTCAGTGCCCGCTTCACGCCCAACGACATGTCCGGCTCGGCCAGCGCTACGGCGCCGCGTCAGCCACAGCGCCGGGCCGACGGAAGAAGTTTTGTGACTGCGGCATCAGAATAAATACGCTTGACAGTCCCGCCCCCACCCTTAGACTGATCCTAACCCTTATATAGCACCTGAATCTAACGCGTTCTGCTGCTTGCCCCAGCACGCTAGTGGCTTGCCGGCAATGCGAAGACAAAAGGGTATCGATGCCGTTTCTGCCACCGAATCGAAGTCCGGCATCCCTCCTACCGAAAGGCGATATCGCTCGCGTGCCGTCGCGTTGCAACTGCTTGCCAATACTTCTTCTGACAGCGGCATTTGGCGGCGCGCCCGTAGCAAGCGCTGCCGTGGACTGCGATGAGTGGCATGTGGTGTTTCTGTCGATCGATGGAGCCGTTGAGATCCAGCGCGCCGGTACAACGGCCTGGACTCAGACGCATTCGACCGATCGTATCTGCTCCGGCGATTCACTGCGCGTTCACAGTTACGGTCAGGCCACTGTCGAGCTGCCCGACCGCTCGAAAATCAGTCTCAAGCACAACACGAGCGTCGCGTTTGAAGCTGAAGAGGAAGTGGGCTGGCTGCTGAACTTACTGCAAGGCGCTCTACACGTCATCAGCCGCGATCCGCGCGCTCTCAAGTTTTCGACACCGTACGTCAACGCGGGGCTCGAAGGAACCGAGTTCCTTATCGCGACGGACGACGCACAGAGCGAGATTGCCGTGCTCGAGGGCGAAGTCATAGTGACCAACCCGAGCGGCCGCGTTGCCGCGCTCGGCGGACAGCTCGCGTCGGCGCGCGGCGCGCAATCGCCCGTCGCGAGCACCCTTCCGGCGCCGATCGAATACTCGCGCTGGGCGGCTTACTACCCTGCGATTCTAGATCGCGAGTTGCCCACTGCGGAGCAGGAGCCCACCAGTGACGAGGCCAATGATCCTGCGTTCTTTACAGCACGCGCCGCGCGGCGCTTGACATACGGGCGCGTCGATACGGCCAAAGAAGACCTTGAGCGAGCAACAGCGCTCGCACCGGAGGACGCTACGGCCATGGCGCTCTCCGCCGTGATTGCACTCACGCAGGGCAACCAGACGGCGGCGATGTTGCATGCGAGACGCGCGGTAGAGCGCGCTCCCGACTCGCCAGCGGCTCTACTGGCGCTTTCGTACGTGGAGCAAGCCGGCGCCGATTCTGCTGCCGCGGTGCAGCCGCTGCGGCGCGCGATCGAGCTCGCACCCAGCAACGCGGTTGCCTGGTCGCGCCTTGCCGAGGTTGAGCTCGCAAACCGCGACTTCGCCGCCAGCGTCGCCGCTGCCACCACGGCGATTCAGATCAATCCGACGCTTGCTCAACCGCACGCGGCACTCGGTTTCGCGAACCTGAGCCGCTCGGATAGCCGCAGAGCGGCTGCGTCGTTTCGGCAGGCGATCGAACTGGATTCGGCCTGGCCTCTGCCACATCTTGGGCTCGGCCTCTCGTTGATCCAGGAAGGCGACATCGCCGAGGGCCGTGAAGAACTCGAGGTCGCCGTAATTCACGATCCCTCGAACGCCGTTGTCAGAAGCTACATGGCAAAAGCGTATGAGCTCGAACGACGCAACGAGCTCACCGAGACGCAACTGCAACTTGCGAAGGAATTCGATCCGGCGGATCCGACGCCGCACTACTATGACTCCTTCAGCAAGTACAATACGAATCGGCCCGTCGAAGCGCTGCACGATTTGCAAGCGGCCGTCGAGCTCAGAGGTCAACGCCTGGTCCATCGATCCACGTTGGGTGTCGATGAGGATCTAGCGGCGCGGGCGGCGGCGCCCGGTCTCGTATTCCGAGATCTAGGCTTCGAACGCAGCGCGCTACTGCATGGCGCAAAGGCGCTCGCCGCGGACGCGACTGACTACTCAGCATTGCGTCTGCTCGGCAACGTCTATTCCGGACTGCCCCGCCTCGAGATGTCGCGAGCAAATGCGATGTACCAATCGCAAATGCTTCAGCCCCTGAACCAAACACCGGTGGGCCCGCGCCTTGCGGAAGCCAACCTGTTCCTTGCCGATGACGCCGGCCCCGGCGAGCTCGCTCTTGGGCAGTTCAGTCCGCTTCTAAGCAGCGACGGCCTGAAGTTTCGCGGTTCCGCAGTGGGCGGAACGAACGGCACGGCAGGGGAAGAAATCGTTCTTGCAGGCCTGCACGATCGGCTCTCCTACACGCTTGGCCATTCCGACTTTGCCACGGACGGGTTTCGCCCAAATAACGACCTCGATCAAAGCGTGACAAATGCGCTGATCCAGTATCGTCCAAACTACGGCACGAGCCTGCAGGGCGAGCTGCGATCGACGGAGATCGAAAGCGGCGACCTGCTCATGCTGTACGATCCGGAAACCTTCAATCCGCGCGAGCGCCAATCTGAGCGCGTCGACTCGGCACGGCTCGGCGTGCGGCGAGAGCTGTCGGCACACAGTACTCTGCTCGCTTCGATCATCTATCAGGACCTTCGGTCGCAGGTCGACAACGCGCCAGCGTTTACTTTCACTACCGATGGACACGGATCCACGACCGATTTGCGGCACATTTTCCGGGCCGCGAAATGGACCTTGGACAGCGGCTTCATGTATTTCCGACAGGAGCGCGTCGACCAATTTCGCCAGAGCATTCAGCTTCCCGTTCCGCCCTTTTCCCTTGATGTCGAGCAAACGACCGATGTCGATCAAGCGCAGCGATCGCTTTATGGGTATGCGCAGCTCCAAGCCACGGATGACTTGTCGCTCACGATCGGCGCAAGCGCGGACGACGTCGAAGGCCCAGATATAGCGGAGGAAATGATCAGTCCCAAGTTCGGCCTAATTTGGGAGATTACGGATCAGATCACTGTGCGGGCCGCCGCTTTCGCGACTCTGCAAGGCGCATGGACGAGCTCGAAACAGAACATTCAGCCGCGGCTAGAGCCCTTTCAGGTTGCGGGGTTCAATCAATTCTTCGTCGATCGAGAGGGCGACGAAGCGCGGTTCGCTGGCGTTGCGCTCGATCATGAGATCTCCGCGAACGTGGCGAGCGGCCTTGAATTGTCCGAGCGCGAAGTGACCGCCCGCTTCTTCTCCCAGGAGGCAACGACTTCGGATCCGGTCCGAAGCACCGAGCAATTTGCGCGCGGCTACGTGTACTGGACGCCGAGGACGACGTTGAGCTTGAGCGCCGAGTATCGGCAGGAGCGCATCGACAACGACGGCGAAGCGTTCCTCGGCATCGTCGACGTTCGCACCCGCCGACTACCGCTCGAAGGTCGCTACCATCATCCATCCGGATTCAACATGCTCTTGCGTGCGGAGTTCGTCGAGCAAAAAGGCGACTTTAGCGATGACCCATTCGGGACGGTCAGCGTGACGGATTTTCGTGCGGACGAGTTCTGGGTGCTCGATGCATCCTTCGGCTATCGCCTCCCGAATCGGCGCGGCGTTGTCTCCTTGAACGTCGACAATCTGCTCGATGAAACCTTCAACTTTCAAGACATCGATCCTTTGAATCCGAGCCTCGCCCCTGAGCGAATGGCCTACTTTCGGTTCACTTTGGCGTTCGAATGAAAAACCTGCATCGGGAATGTAATCCCAAAACGAAAGAATGCATGCAGAGTACAGTAGTTATTAGGGGTAGTATCCTTGAGCGTTCGCATGGCGGGTTGTTCTGGACTCAGACCCTTGCAAGCGTAGAATGATTCGTAACGGGCACACTTACGATAAGAAGAGGTAACCTCTCGATGTCCGCCCAAAGAGAACTCGAAGACAATGCCTGCGGCGAGATTGCAGCTCTGCTGAACGATCAGTTCTCGCGGCTTTCGCGACAGCTACGCAACATGGACATGCCCGATGGCATGACTCCGGAGCGTTTGAGCGCCTTATCGGTGATCGAGAAGCGAGGCCCTATTTCCGTTACGGCGTTGGCGGACAAGGAAATGGTGCGTCCGGCAACGATGTCCAGGATGGTTTCAGCGTTGGTGGATGAGGGGCTCGTTCGGCGACGTGAGGACAAGAACGACGGTCGCGGCGTGCTCGTCAGCGCAACGCCGAAAGGCCGCCGCGCATATCAGCGCGCGCAGCAGCAACGACTGCACCAGTTTGCGGAGGCCTTGAACGCTCTGACGCCCGAGCAACTTTCCGCCATGCGCAGCCTCGCCGCCGCGCTGGAACGGCTAACTGCAGTGCTGGACGGACCGAGCGCCCACTAATACGCGGCTACCCCGCGGGGGTGTCCGTCGAGCGTTTGGCGCACGGAGTTGGCCAAGTCGGCCAGAGAGAACGGCTTCAGCAGAATTGCCGCATCGAGTCCCGCCCAACGGTCCCACGAGCTCGGGCCATCATCGGCCACCATGACTTTGACGCTCGGCGCGACGCGGCCGAGCTGTGCAGAGAGATCCGCGTGCGAGACTTCCGTGCGCATCCCGCCGTCGATGATCAACAAGTCAACGGGTTCATCGCGTGCGATCGCGAGCGCTTCTTCGAGCTCAGCCGTGAACCGCACGGAGTAGCCAAGCACTTCGAGGATTTGCCGGATCGTCGACCGCAATCCTTCTTCGGCCGCGAGAACGAGCACGGTTTCTGTGCCGGTCGGCAGCGTCGATAGCGGCATGGTCCGGTCGGCGGCGTCGATTGGTCGATCCGTCACGAGCGGAAGCATGAGCGTGAAGGTAGTGCCGCTGCCCACCGTGCTGTCGACTCGGACCGACCCGCCATTTTGCTCCGCGAACCACCGCACCATGCTGAGTCCCAAGCCGGTGCCGCCCCGCTCGCGCTTCGTCGAGAAGAATGGCTCGAAAATCCGGCTCAGTGATTCAGCGGGAATACCGCAGCCGTCATCTTTGACGCCGAGGGCCACGTAGCTACCGGCGTTGGCCAGCCCACGCTGCGCGGCTTCAGCGGCGGAAAGGTGAACCGCGGCCACTCTGATTCGCACTCTGCCCTTTCTTTCGATCGCGTCGCGAGCATTGATTGCGAGATTGACGACGACGCTTTCCAGTTGGGCCGCGCTCGCGCGGACGTGCACGGTCGCCGCCTCGAGCTCGGTCTCGAGGTTGATTCTGTTGCCGAGAGCGCGCCTCAGCAGCGGCACGAGATCGCCCACGATCCGGCATGGATCAATCACATCGGCTTCGATGTGGTCACGTCTGGCGAAGGCGAGTAATTGGCGAATGAGATCCGCGCCGCGCTTACCGGCGTCGCGAGCGGATTTCAGCTTTTCGAAGAGTTTCGGCTTATCCCGAACCTCTTCCGCCACGAGGTAGAGATTGCCGACGAGAACCGTAAGGAGGTTATTGAAGTCGTGCGCTATTCCGGCCGTGAGGCTGCCCAGCGCCTCCATCCGAGCGCTTTGTTGGACGGCCGCCTGGAGCTGTTGCTCCTCGCTAGAGTCGACGAACACGCCGCAAATGACGTCGCCGATGTGCGCATGCAGAGGCTCCTTGTGCACGTCGCCGCGCATCACGACGACAGCCCCGTTCGCACCGCGGAACCTCATCGTCACTGCTGTCCTTGCGGCCGCCGTCAGCACACTGAGCCAGAGCGTCCAATCATTCGCGTCGACGAGTAGCTCGCGCAGGGGCTGACCGATCAACGGTCCTCGAGCACCCGGACCCAACAAAGCACGCATTCGCTGGTTCGCACCGAGAATTGACCCTTGAGGAGAGACGAGAATCGTTGCGACGACAGAGCTGTCCTCGAGAAGGACCAACGAGGTGCTTTCTGCGTGCGCAAAGTCGGGCCGGGTCTGTTCTCGTCGCATCAGCCCTCTCTAAAGCTTCGCGGACGTGCCAGGGGCGACCAGAAGTACTTGATCCGATTACGCTAATACAAACGACCGTGTGCCTGATTGATTGATTTCACAGTTATCGGTAGCCGCGACGCCCGCACGGCTCAGGTGGACGCCCCGGTCAGAGCGAGAATCCATTCACATGCCGCCGCGGGACCGCCCTGTAGGCTACTGATTTTTGGCCGCGGAGAAGGCGTGAACGATACCAAGCTCACCAGAACGATCGCGAGCACGGCGACGCTCAAGCTTGCGAACATCCATACGCTGGATCTGTTCTACACGCCACTCGAGGAACGATTCGAGCGGATCACGCGGCTGGCGCGTCGTGCATTGCAGGTACCGGTCACTGCCATAACGCTGCTGAACGACGAAAAGCAATGGTTCAAGTCGGTGGCGGGATGGGTCGTCTCGGAATTGCCTAGGGACACCAGCTTCTGCAAATTCACCGTGCAGGCAAACCAAGTTCTCGTGATCTCCGACACTTTGGAAGATCCGCGGACGGCGATGAGTCCTCTCGTCCTGTCAGCACCGCGCTTCCGCGCCTATGCCGGGTTTCCGTTGCACGATGAGCACGGCACCGTCGCCGGCACGTTCTGCGTCTTCGACTTGAAGCCGCGTGAATTTTCCGCGGCGGACCAGCAGTCGATCCTGGACCTGGCCGCGATGACGCAGCGCGAGGTGTTGTCTCATCATCTGAGCGAGGCGCATACGGCGCTGACTACAAAATTGAGCGTCGCGCGGCGCGAGGCGATGATGGACCCGCTGACACGGCTCTGGAATCGGCGCGGCGCCTCGGTTCTGTTGAAATCCGCCCTCGACACCGCCGATCAACGCGGCACGCCTTTGTCTCTCGCGCTTCTCGACCTCGACAACTTCAAACGCATCAACGATACGTACGGTCACCAGGTGGGCGACGAGGTGCTGCGAAAAATCGGCGGCCGGCTGATCAGTGCGGTTCGTGGCGACGATGCGATCTGCCGAATAGGCGGTGATGAATTCCTCATTCTCATGACCGACACCGATGCGGCGGCAGCGGGACGCATTGCGGAACGTGTGCGTCGCATGGTGACGGACACAGCTATTCCCACTCGCGAGGGCATGTTGCCGATGAGCGTCAGCGTCGGCTGCACCGTTCGCATGCCGCGCGAGTCGCTCGCGGTCGAGGCCCTCCTCGAGCGCGCAGATCAGGCACTGCTCGCCTCGAAGGCCGCGGGGCGTAACCGCGTGCGCGTAGCCAACTAGAGCGCTGCTCTTCCACGACCCCTCTCCGATGTAGTTTCTCGGGTATCATCCGAGGAACCGTTGTTACTTGGGTTCTGTTCGAGGGGGGTGCCATGACAACGTCAGATTCTTCCGACCGAGACGGCGTCGGCCGTCGCAACTTTCTGAAAGGCGCCGCGGCAGGCGCAGCCACGGCGTTCGTGACGAATACCGTCGAAGCGCAGCAAACGGCAGCCCCCCCGGCCCGTTCCAGCGTGGCGCGTCCCACCGAGGCCGACGCGCGCGCCGACTTCGTACCCCCGGAACCCAAACCGGACCTACAGATCATCGAGCAGCCGGGCTCCGATTACATGGTCGACGTCATAAAGACGCTCGACCTCGATTACGTGGCCGTGAATCCCGGGTCAGCCTTCGAAGGGTTGCATGAGTCGATCATCAATCACGGCGGGAACCACAAACCCGAGATTCTCACGGTGTTGCACGAGGAAGCGGGTGCAGCGATTGCGCATGGCTACGCGAAGGCGGCCGGCAAGCCCATGATGACTTTGATGCATGGCACGGTCGGCTTGCTGCATGCATCGATGGGGCTCTTTCAAGCGTGGTCGGATCGAGTGCCCGTGTTCGCGGTTGTCGGACACAACCGCAACCCTACGAGCGTAGTCAATCGCCCCCATAGCGCCCAAGACATGGGCGCGATCGTTCGCGACTTCATCAAGATCGACGACGAGCCGACAAATCTCGAGCGGTTCGCCGAGGCCGCGATGCGCGCTTACACAATCGGTCGCACGCCGCCGATGGGTCCAACTTTGTTGGTGGTCGACAGCGAGCTGCAGGAATCGGCGATCGCGAATCGCTCCAAGCTGCAGGTGCCGCGCCTCACGATGACGGCGCCGCCGCAGGGCGATGCGAACGCGGTACGCGAAGCCGCGCGCTGGCTCGTGGAAGCCGAACGTCCATTGATTCGAACCGGCAAGCTCGCACGCACGCCGAAGGGCTGGGATCTGCTCGTCGAGCTCGCCGAGCTGGTCCAAGCGCCTGTCGACGTGGGCACGTACGGATCCTGGCAGGACTTCCCGTCCTGGCATCCGCTCTACGGCAACGGCGGCGCCGATTACAAACCCGACTTCGTCTTGGGCCTGGAGCTCAACGATATGGCGGGACCCGTGCGTTCGATGCGCGCTGCGGGCGGCAAAACCGTGAGCATCTGCTCCGAGTACCTGTTCCAGCGTACGAATATCCATGACTTCGGCGGATATTCGGAAGTCGACCTTGCAATCGCAGGCGATGGCGAGGCGACGTTGCCGGCACTGATCGATGAGGTCCGCCGTCTAGGAGCCAGCCGAGCGCGACGCTGGCAAACCAGAGGAGACCAGGTCGCCGTGTCGCACAAGGCGGTGCGCGAACAGGAAATCGAGAGCGCACGCCATGGATGGAACGCCAATCCGGTCAGCGTGCCGCGAATGATTGCGGAGCTCGGCGAGCAGATCAAGAACGACGACTGGGCGATCGTCTCGGGACATCAGTTCACGGGGACCTGGCAACGGCGATTGTTGAACCACGACAAATACTATCGTTACAACGGGGATTGCGGAGGGTTCGGGATCGGCTACGACACGCCAGCGTCCGTCGGCGGCGCGCTCGCACACAAGCAAAATGGCCGCCTGTGTGTCGGTATCGTCGGCGACGGCGACTTCAATTTCGTCGGCGCTGGCGCACTTTGGACGGCGGCCCATCACAAGATTCCGCTATTGCTCGTGATCCACAACAATCGCGCGTACCACGCCGAAGTAATGCTCGTGCAACGCGTAGCGGGGCGCCGCGGACGCGGAACCGGCCGGATCGACATTGGCAACGTCATCGCTGACCCGAATCCGGACTACGCGAAGATCGCCCAGGGCTACGGCGTGTACGCGGAAGGGCCGATCAGCGATCCCGACGAGCTCGCGCCCGCGTTCTCTCGCGCGCTGGCAAAGGTCCGAGCCGGCGAGCCCGCATTGGTCGACGTCGTCTCTCAACCGCGGTAGGGATATGAAGCGCACCATGCCTACCAGCCGAAACCCATTGATTGCGGTCGGACTCTGCTCATTGGCGTCGTTCCCAGGTGCGTTGGTAGCGCAACAGCAGACGGGCGCGTTGACCGGGAATGCCGCGCGAGGTGCCCCGTTGTTCTCCGACACCTACAACTGCTATGCCTGTCACGGTTTCGACGCGCAAACCGGCGAGCGCCGCCTGCTGCCCATGAACTACACGCAAGAGGGATTCATCACCTTCGTGCAAAGCTCGCCGTTGCCCAATATGCCCCCGTTCCCGGACGTTCCCGCGCAGGACCTTGCGGACATCTACGCGTACATCAAGTCGATTCCCGTGGACGCGCCGGACGTTGCGAGCCTGCCGCTGCTGAAGGGTATCTTGGAGCGCAAGCAGGCGACCTTCGACGACTGAACTGAAAAGAAAAAGCCCCGGCGGTAACGAACGCCGGGGCTCGAAGGCTTGCGCTCCGTTGAGCGCTAGTTTGCTGGTCTAGTAGAAGTTGTACTGGAACGTCAATCCGTACTCGCGCGGCCGGCTGCGATAGTCGGCAACGGCCCCGCGCGGCGGCGCACTGATGCCCGTCGCGCCGGGCGGACCGCCCGTCGTCCAGAACCCGCGGCCGAAGGACTGCGCATTGTTTGCCCAGACCTCGTCGGTGAGGTTGTTGCCGAACAGCGTCGCCGACCACTTGCCACTGTTGCTCGTGTAACGGAGCGCGAGGTTGGCGGTGCTGTAGCTCGGCACCTCGTAACGAGAGTCGATGAAGGTCGCCGCGAAGGGGGTGCAACCGAATTGCGCCTGCTCCTCCGGCGTGAAGCCGCCCGGATGAGTCTGCATCGGACCTGTTTTTGTGTATTGCAAAGCGATCGTGTAGTTGCCGCGCTGGGCTGGCAGCTCGTAGCGCCCAGAGAGCGAGTGCTCGTGATCCATCGGCGGCGGGAACAAGAACGGACCGTTGTTGATGCAAACATTCGCCATCTCGTAGTTGGCCCGTCCGGTCGCGCCCTCGAGCGTGAACCGCTCGGTCACCGCGAACATTGCCTCGATCTCCGATCCCCAGAGCTCCACGTCGCCCTGGTTCGTTAGCGCGATCGTGAAACCCGTCGGCGAGGTGGCGTCGACAACGGCTGCCGCGCCCTGACGGTTCGTGAACTCCATCTCGTAGTATGTCGCGTTGAAGCGGAATCGGCCGTCGAACCACTCCGAGCGGAAGCCGATCTCGTCGTTGAGCAACTCCTCCGGCGGAATGAGGGCCGGCTGCGGACGCACGTGGTAGCTCGTGCAGGCCCCTGCGACGAGCGCAGTTGCGCATACAGGCGCAGGTAAATTGTACGAACCAGAGCGAAATGCCTTCGAGGAGGTCAGGTAGAGCATGAGGTCATCGGTCACGTTGAAGTCGAGCGTGCCGCGCCAATCCGTCGCCTCCCAGTCGTCGGTTGCGCCGACCGTCGTCGATACGCCGTCCTGAGCGATGAAATTGTCGGACTGAAACGTGGTGCTCGAAAGCTCCTTCTCGTCGTAGGACTCGCGCACGCCCAACGTCAAATTCACGACGCGGCCAAAATGAATGGTCGCATTTGCAAATAGGCCATACGCGGTCGCGGTCTGCTCCACCAAGCCGTCCCCGGTCGTGCGCAGCCTTCGCACAGGTGACGTGCACGGCACGCCGAGCGTGTTGTTGCACCCCCAAAGGTTGCCGTTCGCTTGCCCGCCCCCGAGGGCAGGGTCCGGGCTGAAATTGCTGGAGCCGATCGCGTTAATCAGCGATTCGCGCGGTGAGCCCGAATCCTCACTGAAATAGTTGACGCCAGTGACAAAGTCGACCTTGTCCCCGAAATCTATGTTGAACTGCAGCTCCTGGTAGAACACCTCGGATTCCACGCCGGCGGGCCGAAATTCCATGCCCAGCAGCTGCCAGTCGCTGACGCCGCTGCTCGAAAACTCTGAAAAACCGGTCGTCGAGACCAGCGTTAGACGGTCGGAAATATCCCAGGTCACATTGGTATCGAACTGGGTGTACTTCGCCTTGCTCCACTGCAGGCAGAGGTCGTCCCAGTCCTTATCGGCGTCGTCCAGGAAGCACCAATTTGGCATCGTGTAGTCGTCGAGCAGGAGGCGCTGGTCGTCATTGCCGAGGCGCGCGTCGCCGGTTGTCTGCAGGAAATCCGATACCCAGTCGGCGTAATTGCCTTGCCAACAGATGGTCGGGTTGTTCGCGTCGAACGGGCACACCGGGTCCATGTTGAACTGCGTCATGTCCGTAGGGCTGCCCTCCGATTCGGAATCCGTGTGCAGTCCGCCGAACACGACGCTCACGGTCTCGCTCGGGTGCCACCCTAGCTGCACGCGCGCAACGGTGTCTTCCGAGCCCCCGAGCATTTGCGGGCCGCGCTCGACGTAACCGTCCTCCTGCAGGTAAGCACCCTGCGCGCGGAGGTAAACCTGATCGCTCAATGGCACGTTGACCATGCCGGCGATGTCGTAGTGATCATAGTTACCGGCCGTGAGCTTCAAGTAACCGTCCGGGTCCGGGCCGGGCTGCTTCGAAAAGACGCGTATCGCCCCGCCCGTGCTGTTGCGCCCGAACAGCGTCCCTTGCGGCCCGCGCAGCACCTCGACGCGCTCTACGTCGAGCACGCGCATCACCGGACCGGTCGAGCGCGGCATGAACACGTTATCGACATAGAAGCCGACGGCGCGTTCGCCGGTGGCGCCGCCACCGCCGCTGATTCCACGGATTTCGAAGATGGGTGCCGTGTTGCCGACGCCGCGCGCGCCCTTGATGTCGAGGTTCGGCGCGACGGTGGCAAGATCGAACATGTCGTCGATGCCGCGAAGCTCGAGCGACTCGCCGTCGAATGCCATGACGGAAATCGGCGTCTGCTGCAGCGACATCTCGCGGCGTTCCGCCGTGACGATGATCTCGTCGAGTTGCTGGGCAATTGCGCTGCCGCAGACGCCAGCCAACCCGCCAGCCACCGCGGTCAGCGTCCCCTTCGCACGGAGACGACACAAACGATTGGAAACACGCATGATCGACACCCCTTTCACGTCCCCTTGGACGGTCGTTACGCTAATAGCAGGCGGGCTAATACACAACCGACGTGACGCTGATCGGCACTAGCCCCACCCAGCTTCAAGATCCTGAATTATCGACACTTTCGGCCCGAAGGTCGCTTAGAAAGAAGCCGGGGCCGTGAGGCCCCGGCCTTTTCCAGTAGCACACCTAACAGTGCTTAGGACCCGGCGTCCTACCCGGTCCAACGCTACCCCCCCCAAAACCGGTGTGAAAACTAGCGCGTCCGACGACGCGCGCGCCGAATAGAAAAGTGGTCATAGGAACGGCGCTGCAGCGCGCCAAACGCGCTCGGCTCCAGAAGACTGGCGTGAAGCGGTGCAGATCACGTCCTCTTGGGTGCCTCATGCAGTGCCGAATCGAGCGTTGAATCTACTCGTCGAAAGGCTGTAACGGTACAACACTCTACCCGATTCCACCGCAGTGTCTAGCGTTTAGTGTTGTGTTCCAGCAACGAATGATGCAACGATTCGGCCAAGATGCTGTATTTGTCGCGGGGCCGGATGATCCCTTCATTAAATCGCCTTCCCAATTGACGGGATCGGTCATCTTGCAAACGATCTCGAGACCCTCGCCGCCGTCGATCGGTCGAATACGCTCGCTGATGTGGAACTGATCGCTGATCGGCACGGTTTGGCGACTAAGTGGTGCTTCGCCTCGAAGTTTTTCGTGTCAACGACCAGCGCATCTTCTTTCCCAGCGGCCAATCGATTCGCTGCTGTAGCTCGGCGCCTAGATACGAAATCGGTGTGCGTGCGCGGATCCATGAACATCCATGATCCTCGAATTTCCTGATACTCACGATCGATGTCGGAAGCCGAATCAAGACGCGTGGCATCACGTTCGGCAGCGATCGAGCATCGCAGGTACGGTTGCTTCGCCGATTCATCGCGGCTCTCGCGCCCGCGTCGTGACCACACCTTGGAACTGAATCTGCTGCCCGAAGTCGTAGACTGCAAATGAGTGCTGCGCGTGCGAAGGACCGCCGGGGAAAAAAAGCCAAGAGCGCGCAACTACGCCGGAGCCGACATAATGCCGCACTTGACTCACCTTGCGTTTCTCGTCCCCATCCCTCGCAAGCGCGGCGGCCCATCACAAGCCGCGCAGGCAAAAAACCAACCATGGCGGTTGGTTTACTCAACTTACCGATCGTGCGATAAATACGCCGCGATTTGCAGTGGCGTATGGAGAAAAGAGCGATGACGAAGAGTATTGGGCGGGCCACTGGCAGTCTCGCGACGCTCGTCGCAGCCGCCGCCATCGTGGCCGGCGCAAGCGCTCAGCAAGGTCAGGCACCCGCCGCGCCGTCACCGGAGAAGCAGCGAATGATCGATCTCGGCATCGAGCATAAGACGGCTCGCGGCCTTTACGATCATCTCAAGAAGCAAGCAAACGACGGGCAGGCGCTCACGTGGCGCAACGTACCGGATTGGTCGGGAATTTGGACTCGCGAGGCAAGCCCATTTTTTTGGGATCCGGATCAGGGCTCACCGACGGCACTGCCGACCGCCAAGCTCACCCCGGAGCATCAAAAGCTCCTAATGGACAAACTCGATCGCGTGAGCCGCGGCATCGAGTTCGATCCGTTGAGCAATTGCGATCCGGCCGGCATGCCGCGCTGGATCGTCGAGCCGTTCTTGAAAGAATTCGTCGTTACGCCCGGGCAAACGTGGCTAATCAACGAAATGCAGAACGAGATCCGGCGCATTTATACCGACGGCCGCGATCATCCGAGTGAGGCAGACGCGTATCCGGTATGGGAAGGCGACTCGATCGGATTCTGGGACGGCGACAAGCTCGTCGTTCACACGAGCCAAATGCGCTCGGGTCAGTACCAACGGATTCAGCCGTTCTACACGGAACAAGTAGAGATCGTAGAGATTTGGCAGAAGACTGCCGGCGATACGATAACCGTCGATGTCTGGTCCTACGATCCTCCGGCCCTAATCGAACCCTGGTACACTAGGCAAGTGATTAGGAAGCTGTCGAACGACGACAACAGCTTGCGTATCCGCTATTGGCACTGCGGAGAAAACCAAAACAACACGGTTGAGGAAACCGAGGAAGGAACATCCGACTTCTCGGATTTCACTTTTACCGAAAAAGACGATCGGTGAGGAGATTTGCAATGAGGAAGATGTTGATTGGCGTATCCAGCGGTCTCTTTCTGATGGCCGCGCCGAGCTTCGCTCACCACTCCGCGGTCATGTTCGACGACACGAAGGAAGTGACGGTCAGCGGTGTAGTGAAGGTATTTGAGTACACCAACCCACACTCATGGCTGTTGGTCGACGTGAAGAATCAGGACGGCTCCGTCACGACCTGGGGATTCGAAGCGGAAGGTCCAAGCACGCTCACGCGGGCAGGAATACGCAAGAGCGATTTCGCGCCCGGGACGGAGCTCACGATCACGGGCAACCCGATGAAAGACGGGCGACCGGCAGCGGCGTGGATCAAGGCCAAGCGCGGGGACGGCAAGGAGTTCAATCCTCGCGCGGGCTTCGCGATTCGCTGAGCGTGCGCGCGCACCACAGCGCCGCACAAGATAAATCAGCACAAGACAGAAGGCCCGAGCAAACCGCTCGGGCCTTTTTCTTTGGCCCTCAACCGTGCGCAGGCCGCACCTTAGGCAGCGCGGCCGGCGACGTCACGTGGAGCTCGACCTGCGGGTAAGGGACCTTGATACCGTTAGCGCAGAACTTCTCCCAAATTCGCAGCAGCACGGCGCTTTTCACGTTCTGAACGCCGTTGTGCGCGTCCGCGATCCAGATGCGGACCTCCAGCTCGAGTGCGTTCTCGCCAAACGCGATCAATAGGCATTTCGGCTCCGGCTGCTCGAGGACGCGTTCCGTTTCGCGCGCAGCCTCCTGGCAGAGATCGATCGCTCGATTGACGTCCGTGTCGTAGTGCACCGGGACGCCGATTTTCAAACGCGTGTGACTGTTCGTGTGCGTCCAATTCTCCACGCGCTCGGAAATAAGCGTTTCGTTCGGAATCAGATGCTCGACGCCATCGCGCGTTACGACGGAGACGTACCGGCCGCCGAGCGCGGTGACCCAACCGTACGTCCCCGAGACGGAGATCACGTCGCCGGGCCTGATCGACTTGTCGAGCAACAGCACGACGCCGCTCACCACGTTGCTGATGACTCGCTGCAAGCCGAAGCCGATGCCGAGGCCGAGCGCGCCGCCGACGACCGCCAGCGCGGTCAGGTCTATCCCGACGCTCGTGATTGCGATGATGATGGCCAAGCCAACCAACGTCGCTTTGAGCGATTTCCCGAATAGCACCTGCACCGACGGCGACAACGCCCGACTGGCGCGGAGCTTCGTCTCGAGCAAACCGGTGAGATATATTGCGAGCCACGCCAGGATGGCGAAGATCAGCAACGACTTTCCCACGCTGTAAAGCGAGATCCTCGTGTCTCCCATCGAAACGGCGATGGAATCGAGCAGCGCAATTGTCGGCTGCAGAAGATTGACGATGTTCAGCGCCGCTAGCGACCAAACCGCCCAGGCGATGGACGTCGACCACACCGGGTTGCGCACCAGTTGCGATACCAACCGAATCACGACCCAAGCGCTCAACAAGCTCGCAACGATCTCGAGCAGATGGTGCGGCCATGCCAGCGCCGCGGCAGCGCCAATCGCAAGCCACTGACTGACCAACCAGATCATGGGCAGCACCAGAGGCAGGACGACGTTTGCCAATCTCGCGAGGCCACGCTGTGCCGTGAACCGCTCGAGCCACGGCATCCAGCGTCGGCTCGCGAACAAAGCCACCACGAAGCCCGCGCCGATAACCAGAAGCTGCACGGCGTTGCCCAAGACGAAGACGTTGATCGACAGCCACTGATAGATGGCGTCGCCAAGCTCGGCAAATCTCTGCGCAGTGAACCAATCCGTCATGCTCGTTTCTCCGCTGCCTGGTTCGGGAGAGTCTAGCGGAGCGCCGCCCTCGTGGCATGACGGACTCGTCGCAACGACTGCATCGAAAGCAAGCTGCTGGGGCTCCGGACGGAGCGCCCCTTGCAAGCGGAGTGGATGCGCTACTCGGGCGTCAGCGCGCGGAGCACGGTGTGGGATCCCACCCGCTGCGGTCGTTCTGCTTCCTGAAGTTCGAGCTCGTGATGAACGGTCCGGCTAGGTACTCCGGATCCTCCACGATTGTCTTCACGACCAACCACCTCGAGTCGTCGGGGTGCTCGAGGATATCGAAGTACTCCGTAACGACCGCATTCGCGCTGTAGGGGACACCGTTCTTGCGCAGATATCCGGCTTTGGCGCCCGTCGTCACGACTTTCAACGAGCCGTTCACGACCTGCGCGCCGGATCGGTGCGGCAACCACTCGGCGACAGAAGTGCCCTGCCACGAAGGCTCTCCCGCCGGCGTCGGCGGCGCGCCGAAGTGGAGCAGCCGCGTCTGACGTCCAGCGTCGGTCTGAATCTCCAGCGTCTCATCGTCGCGCCACGAGATGCGGAGCCGGCCTGGCACGCGCATGATCGCCGGCGCGCCGTACGCTTTGCACTCGTTCCCTTCGGCTTCGTCACGGGCGGGATCCCATGCTGCCGCGACAGCCTGAGCGGCGGGCGTCAGCGCCAGTCCCGGAAAGTCGCCCTTCGGCGGAGTCAGCATTCGAAAGCGCCAGTCCTCCGTAACGATCGACACCCACTGCCCCGTCAAGTCGATCGGCGCCACTGCGCGCGCCGGGCCGGTCGGTCCCGGCGGCGGACCAAACTGGGCGTGTGCAACGGAAGTCAGCAGGAGGAGCAACGCCGCGATCGCCGGCCGGATCGGGTCGTCTCGAAACGGATTCATTGTGCTTCCTCGTGCGGCGCACTCAAACTCTCGTACGCCACCTCGATGAAACGATCAGTCGTCCAAAAGCCGGTTGTCGCGCCATAAACGGGGTCGTAGTCCATCGTCGGCTTTGCAGCCTTGACCTGCTCCAGAGTCATTCCCTGATCGATCATGTTTTGCAGCCTATCCCGGATCACGATCACCATTTCGCGATAGTTCAGGACATCGCCGAGATCCGCTAGCCTGCCGTGTCCCGGAATCACGAGAGTGCCGCCGTCTTGGCCGTACACCGGGATGATCAGGTCGACGATGCGGTTCAAGGCATCGAGAACGCCGCGATAGGTACCGCCGGCGGCGACGTCGATCACCGGATAATTCGTGGTGATGAACACGTCGCCCGCGGCGATGACATCGGACCGGCGAAAGAAGACGATGCTGTCGCCGTCGGTATGAGCCGACGGCAGGTGCATGACTTGAATCCCCTCGCCGTTGAAGAAAATCTTCTTCTCGGCGCCGAAAAACGTGCTGGTCGGCCAACCGGCCGAGGCGACTGCCTGTGCGCCGGTCGCTGAGCTCAAGCGCAGCAGCACGTTCTCGTGCGCGACGATCGCAGCCCCGACGCCGGAATCGCGAATCGCGCCAGCCATGTTGCCGCCCGACACGGTGCTGCCGGCGAGGCGCAGGTTCTCGTTTCCGCCCGTGTGATCGCCGTGGTGATGCGTGTTGACGATGTAGCGAATCGGCTTGTCGGAGATCGCGCGGATCGCTGCGATGATCTTTTCGGACAGCGGCGCGAATTGCGTGTCGACGAGGAATACGCCGTCGTTCCCGATCTGCACGGTGATGTTGCCGCCCGCGCCGACCAACATGTACACGTTGTCGCGTACTTGCAGCGTCCCGATCTCGACGGCGTCGAAGTTCTGCTGCGGCTGCGCTGCTGCGGTTTGCAACACGATGCAGAGCGCGACGCTCAGGCCTGCGAATGCGAGTTTGTTCATAGCCCCCAACACCTACGGCAACGGCAGCTCTTTGAGCTTCTTCGCGTACTCGGGATACATGGTCGCGGCACCGCCCATGGCTGCTTCGAACGGGATGCCGTGGTTGCGGGCGTATTCGATCAGAAACGGGTTCTGCCCGGGCAGATAGTGCGGAAAGTAATTCTCCGGCAGGATCACTTCGACGACGCTCTCGCATGGATACGCGTCGATGGCGCCTGTCTCGACGATCGTGTAGTCGCGATTCCGGAAAAAAGGCTCTTCGAGGTACTTCGGGTCCTGAACGAACACGTTCCATGTGAGGTGATTGGCATGACGAATGAAATGCTCCGTCACCGTTGCGCTGTCGCTGCGAGCAACACCGTTGCGCCTGAGCCAGCCCTCTTTCAAATGGGTGGTCGTCACCTTGAGAATCTGCCCCGCCCACTCGCCGGTAGAAAAGCCCATCGACGTGTGCTGGGCGTATGGCGGCGGATGCGGCCGTCCGTCCATCCAGATCGTTCGTTGGGTGTTCCACGCAAAATGCTGAATACGGATGCCGATCAACTCCTGCGTGTCGGTGTTGATCTCGTCCCAAATACGAATGTCGGCGAAACTGTTGGCGTAGTCCGACGGGTGCACTCGGCACTGATAGTCGGGCAACGACAGGATGCTTGCGCTCC
This sequence comes from uncultured Gammaproteobacteria bacterium, assembly GCA_963744305.1. Lineage (GTDB taxonomy): Bacteria > Pseudomonadota > Gammaproteobacteria > Steroidobacterales > Rariloculaceae > FEN-1219. The sequence continues at coordinate 67,555 of CAVUTF010000001.1, read as the reverse complement.
AACTCTGCGCGCGCATTCGATCGGCGGCGTTCAAAGGTAGCCCGGCGTAGTCGCCGAGCTCGGGGCCGGGAAGACGATCGGGCCAATCCTCGCCGACGCTAAAGAAGGTCCCCGGAGTCCAAACACCTGCGAGATTCGTTTGTGCGGCAACCGGCAGGCTCGCCAGAATCATTGCGAGCAGCACTGCGCCGCGTCCCTTCTCCAGACCACCCATTACCACTCCTCGACCGAAAACGGTATTGGCGCCGCCAGGCTACGGCGCGCGCTGGTTCTCCATGCCGCTCGGTCCATTGCAGCATCGCGACCGTGCTGACAAGTCAGCCCTTGGGACGCGCCACTGCGCAGGTTTGCAGACGCTGCTTACGTTATGGCCGAGTGCGATCGCCGGCGCCGGTCATGATAACGAGGCACCGAGGCTGCATCAACGAATTACTGACCGGCGGATCAGGAATCGGTGCTTCAGGAGCGTGGGGGTTCGCGCACGAGCAAATCGTCCGATTGGTCGGCGATGCTGCCCTCTTGGAGCTCAGTTTTGATCTCGTAGTCTTGATCGGCCAGCACCGTCATCGTGGTTTCGAAAGGCTGATACCCGGGAAGTGTGATTCGGAACTCGTACGTGCCGGCTGCGAGCCGCACGCCGCGGGGCCCGTCGAACTGATCGACGTGGCCGGCGTACACGCCATTCACGAACACCGCCGCGCGAGCCGGCTCGACCGATATTTGCACTCTCGCGGCCTGCTCTTTGGAAGGGTATACCGCGTCCGCTTGGGCCGACATCGACACCTTGAACGTCCGCTTGTGACCGGGCTCGACGACAATGACGGACTCGACGTCGCGATAGCCGACGAGCTTGAGCAGCAAGCGGTGCTCACCGGGCACGAGCAGCAGGCGATCATTGCCATCGAGCTCTTTGACGTACCCGACGTATTGGCCGTCGACCCAAACGCCCGCGTCCCTATCGGTCCTCGTTGCAGGTTTCAAGCCAATTTCCCCGAGCAGGTCGTGGCCGGACCAAGCTCCCTCCGAGACGGCTGCTAACGAGATCAGCAAGCAAAGCGATTTGGCGAACTTGACCACGGCGCACCTCCAGTTTGCGCAACCATAGCTCCGTGGAGCGCAAACCCCCAACCTCGATGCCCGCGACGTGAGACATGCGTCGCAAAACCGCGGCACAATGGAATCGTGGCTGTCTCGCCACCGGATAGAGAAATGCGATGACCGAGATTCCTGCCATCGATCTCGACCTGTTCGACGCGCGCTCGGTACGCGACGCGCGTGCCGTCGATGATTCCGTGCGCGAGCTCGCCCCCGTCGTCTTCCTGAACCGCGAGCGCATCGTTGTTTTGGGCCGGTTCGAGCACGTCTCCAAAGGCCTCGCAGAGTGGCAGTCGTTCTCGAGCCGCTCGCGGCCATGGCACGACCCGAATTCCGTGCGGCCCGAGATCTTGTTGACGGACGACCCGCCTCGGCATACCGAGGTTCGCCTCGTGATCGCGAAGGTGCTGTCGCCGAAGGCGCTCGCTGCGATGACCGCCGGATTCCGCGAAGAAGCGGCCGCCGTCGTGCGCAATGTGCTCGACCATGCCGGTGAAACGATCGATGCGGTCGAGATGATCAGCCGGCGATTCGTGTACAAGGTGCTGCCGGACCTCCTGGGCCTACCGGCGCACGGCCGCGAGAACATGACCGCATTCGGTCACATGGTGTGGGCGACGATGGGGCCGCAAAACGAGCTCTTCGAGCAAGCCATGGCCGGCAGCGGCACGGTTCTCGGCTGGGTCGACGAGTGCTGCAATCGCGAGAACCTCGATCCCGAGGGTCTCGGGATGCAATTGTTCCTCGCGGCGGATCGCGGCGAGATCACGACCGCCGAAGCGAAGCTGCTCGTGCAGATTCTTTTGTCGGCTGCGGCGGACACGACGGTGATGACATTGAGCACCGCTATTCGCGCTTTCTGCGAGTTCCCGGAGCAGTACGAGCTGCTGCGGGCGGACCCGTCGCTGCTACGAGCGGCGTTCGACGAAAGCCTGCGCTGGGACTCCCCGTCGCGCTTGGCCGGGCGCATTGCGACGCGCGACGTCGCGATCGACGACTACGTGATTCCAAGCGGCACGCGCTGCGGATTGCTGTTCGCTGCGGCGAATCGCGACCCGCGCCGCTGGGACAACCCGGAGCGCTTCGACATTCGGCGAAATCTGAAAGGTCACGTCGGTTGGGGGCATGGCGTGCATGCGTGCGTCGGCAGGACGCTGGCTCAGCTCGAGGCGGATGCAATGCTCGGCGCGTTGCTGCCCGCCATCGAGCGCTTCGAGGCTGCCGGCGAAGCGCAGCCGTGGATGACTACGATCGGCCACGGTCCCGTGAAGCTCCCGATTCGCGTGCAGCCGGCAGTCATCCGAGGGGCGCGATGACGCGGTGCGGTGCGAAGTCCGCTGCAACGAGGCCGACTTGCTGCAGCGTCGTGACCACCGGCGCGACGTCGCGCGGCTCGATCGCGACCTTCGCCGCCCAGCGGGTCGCACGAAGCCATTCGGCCACGTCGGAAACTTCCAAGCCGTAACGAGCCGCGATGCGCGAGGCGGCGTCGTCGCTGGCCGCCAGCTGCGAGGCGACTGCGAGCGCCTCGGTCAACACCGTTACGATCAGATCCCGTTTCTCCTGCAACGCGGCGTCTGAGGCGCAGGCGACGAATGCCGGCCACGGCGCGGTGAACTCGCCGATCCGGCGAAACCGACCGGCGTCGACGACCGGCTTCGTCATGAACTTCTCCCAAAAGAAGACTTCGGCCGTGCCGGCTTCGAACGCTGCGATGGCTCCTTCGAGGCTGCGCACCGTCACGAATTTGAGCGATTCCAACGGCCAACCGTTTTCGCGCGCGTGAACAAAGCACATCAAGTGCGACCCAGAACCGAGCCGGCTGATCGCGTAGGTCGCACCCTCGAGGTCCGCAATCCTCCGCAGTTGCGAGCCCGCCGGCACGTGAATTCCCCAGATCAAGGGTGATTGCGAATACAGGCTCACGACGCCGTAGCGGCCGCCTTGCGCGATGCCGGCCACTGCGCCTTCGGTCAGCAACATCGCGATATCGACTTCGTTGTGCGTGAGGGCCGACGCCATCGCTCCCGACCCGTCGGGGAAGTCGCGCCAGCGCGCGTCGATCCCACGCTTGCGGAGCGCATCGGACTCGATCAGCAGGCGCCAAGGCAGATTGAAGTGCTCGGGCACGCCACCAATCACAAGTGTTTTCATTAGATTATAGCGATCTCGTGAGAAATGACTTTATGAGCATTGGCTTGCTCGGCCATGCCCAGATCGCGGCAAATTCGTCGCTATTGGCCGTCGACCGAGAAGGCAAGCAGCACGTTTCCCGGTATGCCGCCGCCGCTCGGATATCCGGAGTTCGCGAACACGATGCCGCCGGCGATCGTCGGTCCCGGTCCGTCCAGCGAGCCGCCGCGCGCGGTGATTCCGTTGACCGTCTCGTAGGAACGCACCGTGTCGAAGTCCCAAAGTACCTTGCCGTCGCTCGTCGAGTACGCTCGCAGATGCCCATCCATGGAACCCGAGAATGCGACGCCGGGCATCGCGCTGACGGCACCCGGCTGCGCAGGACTGCAACGCGGTCGCTCGCCGCAGGGCGCGGGCGGTGTGTACCAGAGTTGGGCGCCGTCCGTTATGCGCAAGGCGAACATCCCGCCGCCGACTTTCGGATCCGCGTCGGTTCCCCACGCGAACGGAACGGGAATGCGATTGAGGTCCGAAACCGCCACGTAGATGTTGGCTGCATCGACGGCCGAGCCCCACTGCACGCCGCCCATTGTCCCGCCCTTCCCGACGCGCGTCTGCCAGATGATCTCGCCGCCACGGTCCGGATCGAGCGCGTGCACGACGCCCGACTTTTGCCCGGCAACGAGCGCTCGCCGGCCGCTCGGCAAGGTCACCAAGATCGGCGATGCGCCGAAGTCGAAATCGGGCCCGTCGGATGCGGCGCAGTTGGTTCGGTCTTGGAGGCGACAAGCCGCCGTGTAGGCATCGGCTGGGGTCATTTGCTTCGCCCAGAGTATTTCACCCGAATCGAGATTCATCGCGATGAATGCGTCGCTCAATTCGGAGGTCGGATCGCTGTAGTTGTTGCCCGTAGTCACGTAAACGGCGTTGCGCAGCGGATCGATCGCGGGGCTCGACCAGATCGGCGCGCCGGATGGACCCCACATCTGCGTCCCGACGGCGTTCTTCTGCGTCGGCTGTGGCGTCGGCAGCGTATAGGTCTTCCAGATTTGGCGTCCGGTGCGCGCGTCGAGCGCGACGAGACTGCCGCGAAACCGGCAGCACTCGTACGTCGGAGACGCGCCGGCCGCTTCCTCCCCGGAGGCGACCGGCACGTAGAGCCGTTCGCCGTGCAGAGCTGGGGAGCCGGTAACCCTAGCGGTTGGGTAGTCGTCGACCTTTGTCTTCCAGAGTGTCTCGCCCGTAACCGCGTCGAGCGCGTGCACGAACGCGCTCTGGTCGCCAAAGAAGAGAACGTGGCGGTCGCCTTCGTCGAGCCGCGCGATCGTGATTGCGGAGCGCACACTCGCACCGGCGTTGGCAAACCAATGAATACAGCCGCTATCCGCATCGAGCGAGTACACCTGTCCGCGGCCGCTGCCGAAGAACACTCGACCTCCCGCGACCATCGGCGGCGCGTAGGCGCGAATGTCGCCCGGAAAACCGAAGGCCCACTTCACGCGCAGTCTCGGGATGTCGGCCGCGGACAGACCCGCCGACTCGGCGTCTTGATAGCGGCTGTTGGACGCGGTCACGCCCCAGCCATTCCACCGCGGACCGGCAAGCGTGAATTCGCGCGAATCCTTCGCACACATGGCGCTCGCGGGCGCCGCCTCGGCGACGCCCACGCTCAACGGTTTGCCCGCAAGGAACTCGGCCAGCGCGCGGCGCTGCTCGGTCGACAGCGTTACCGCCATCGTGACCATCGACCCGACCTCCATCGCCGCGAGGATCTGCTCGGGCGCCATCGATGCAAACGCGTCGCGCGTCGGTGCGCGATCGAGCGTGCCGTTGTGGCAAGCGACGCAATTCGCCTGAAACAGCGTCTGACCCTCTTGCGCAAAAGCCGGGGCGCAGGCCAACACACCGAAGGCGCAGGCGAGCCACGTGAAGATTCTTTTCATCGATCGGTACCCTTGAACGGACGCGCGGATTCTACTAATTACGCGGCGCGAGATAAGCCGCGAGAGCGGCGAGATCGGCGTCGCTGATCTCGGTCTTGCGAAACGGCGGCATGACCGAGACGCCGTTTCGCACGAAAGTCTGCGTCAGAGCCGGTACGAGATCGGTGCGCTCCTCGAGCGCCGCCGGTTTCGCCCCTTTGTACAACGCTTCGAGCGCCTGCGTGCCGGGATGTCTTGGCCCCGGCGCATGACACGGCGCGCACCAATACAGGAATACCTCACTGCCGCGCTCGCGCTCGCCATCCTGCGCCGCCGCTGCACCGGCCGCGAGGAGAGCCGCGATCGTCCAAAGCCTGCACCTCATGCGTGAGCCGCTACACGCGGCTCGCGGGTGCGATCACCCACGAATACAAGGAGTCCTCGTGGACGGCAGTTGTCGGAATGATGCTCGACCGAACCGTGCTGGCGATTTCGGCGCGGCCGCGCGGACACTGCGTCACCAAGTCCGCCATGCGCTCGGGCCAATCATTCGTTTCCGAGCGGCTCGTGTCGTGCAGCATGGCGATCGGGCCGTTGAGCTCGTGCGCCACGCACGTAGAACCTGCGAATTTGTGCTCCGCGCGAAACACCACGCGCATTCCTTGGTCCCAGGCGAGACGCTCTAGGCAAAACAGAGGCCCGTGAGCCGTGAGGCCCGCAATCGCCGCGGGCCCGCGTTGCCAGCGATGGTGCAGATCGTCGTACCAGAAACGCGTCATGTCGCCCTCGATCGCGTGCACATCGACGCCGAGAGTCGCGGCGCGCCGCGCGAATGCGACGCTCTCCGGGAAACGCAGATCGTAGAGCACCTTGTAGAGTGGCACGTGGTCCGCGGACGCGTCTGCCAAGTTGGCGGCCCGGACGGCCTGCGTTGCGAGCGGCAAGGTCGTCGCCGCGATGCCGATCTGCAAGAACTCTCTGCGGTTGGTCATTCTCCGATCTCCGCCGAACGCGTCATGAACGGTCGGTCCGACGCTATCATACGACGCGCGCGCCAACCACTCGCATCGGTGCGCCCGCGGTACACTGGGCGCGCCGACAACGAGGCGTGGCATGAAGACATCGCGAAGCATCGAGCGCCCCACCGACCCGGAGCTGTTTTACGCCCGAGTCCAGGACGCGCGGCTCACGCCGCTCTGGAAGTTTTTCAATGAATGGTTCGCCGCCGAACCACGCTCGCTCGCAGCTCCTTATCTCTGGAGCTATGACAGCGTTCGCCCGCTGCTGATGGAGTCCGCGGCGGCCGTCACCACGGCCGAAGCAGAGCGCCGAGTGCTGGTGCTGGAAAATCCCGGCTTGGCGGGCCGGCGGCTCGTCACCGACTCCTTGTATGCGGGTCTGCAGCTCATCATGCCCGGCGAGATCGCTCGTTCGCATCGGCACTCCGCCGCGGCCCTGCGATTCATCATCGAGGGCCGCGACACGTACACCGCCGTCGCCGGCGAAAGATGCTACATGGAGCCCGGCGACTTCATCGTCACACCGTCGTGGGCATGGCACGACCACGGCAACGAGAGCAGCGAGCCGACGGTGTGGTTGGACGTGCTCGATGTTGCGCTCGTACGTTTCTTGGGCGCCGGGTTCTCCGAGCATTACTCTGAGACGCAGTTCCCCCTCACGTCGCCGCCGCTCGATAGTCACTATCGCTACGGTCGAAACATGCTGCCGGTCGGCTTTCGCCGCGGTGCGGCCTCGCCGATCTTCAGCTATCCGTACGCTCGTGCACGCGAAACGCTCGAGCAACTGAAGGCGCAAACGGAGTGGGATCCGCACCATGCTTTGAAAATGGAGTACATCGATCCGACGACTGGCGGTCCCGCGGTTCCGACGATTTCCACTTTCTTGCAGCTCGTGCCGCAAGCATTCACGACCCGCGCGTACGCGAGCACCGCGGGCACCGTGTTCTGCGCGGTTACCGGACGAGGCCGTGTAACGATCGAAAGCGGCGAGGCGCGCTCGACCCTCGACTACGGCCCACGCGACCTCTGGTGCGTGCCGAGCTGGCACGACTGGTCGATCCACGCAGACGAAGAGTCGGTGCTGTTCAGCGCCTCGGACGAAGCGGTCCAGCGCAAGCTCGGTCTTTGGCGCGAGCGGCGTGCCTGACGGTACCCGCTCTAGGAGCAAGTATGGCCATGATGAGGAGCACGATCGCCGTCACGGTGATGGGAGCCGCAGCGGCAGCCGCGGCTCACTCGGGGGCCGCTGCGGCCGAACGGGAGTTCGTCCCCGTGACGGAGGCGATGCTCGCCAACCCCGACCCCGCCGACTGGCTCATGTGGCGGCGAACCTGGGATAGCTGGGGTTACAGTCCGCTCGACGGCATCACGCGCACGAACGTCGCGCGGCTCGCGGTCGTTTGGTCGATGGACCTTCCGGAAGCCCCGTCGCAGGAGGGCATTCCGCTCGTTTATGACGGCGTCCTGTACTTCCCGGGACCGATGGACCAAATCTGGGCTCTCGAAGCGGCTGATGGCAGCAAGATCTGGGAGTATAAGCGCAACTTACCCGAAGATGTCGGCACGTTCGTGCCATTTCCGCAAACGAATCGGAATCTCGCGATCTATGGCCGACTCATCATCGACAACGGCTCTGACGACTACATCTACGCGCTCGACGCCGTGACCGGCAAGCTTGCCTGGGAAACCAAGATCTTCGACTACCGCGACACACCCGGCCAAGCAGGGCTCCGCACCGCTCGTAGCGGCCGGTAGGCTGATTTCGGGGCGAAACTGCATGCCTGAGGGCGGTCCCGAAAGCTGCGTCATAACCGCGCACGACGCGGTCACCGGCAAGGAGCTCTGGCGCAAGCGCACGATCCCGAAGCCCGGTGAGCCGGGCGGCGACAGCTGGGGCGACGTCCCCGACGGTGAGCGCTGGCACGTCGGCTCGTGGCTAATCCCGAGCTACGACCCGGCGCTCGATCTGCTCTACGTGGGTACGTCGGTCACCGCCCCCGCGCCGAAGTTCATGCTCGCAGGCAACGACAAGCAGTACCTCTACCACAACTCGACGCTGGCGCTGCGGCCCGAAACCGGCGAAACGGTCTGGTACTACCAGCATGCGGTCGACCATTGGGACCTCGACCATCCGTACGAGCGAATCTTGGTCGACACGGCGGTCGCGCCGGATCGCGACGAAGTGCCATGGATCAACCCGCGGCTGCGCTCGGGAGAGCAGCGCAAGGTGATGACCGGGATTCCCGGAAAAACCGGGCTCGTTTACACGCTCGATCGCGAGACCGGCGAATTCCTCTGGGCGCGGCCGACGATCATGCAGAACGTGATCACCTCGATTGACGGCGCAACGGGTGCCGTCACGATCAACTCGGACAAGCTGTTCACGGGAGCCAACCAAGAAGTCTTCGTCTGCCCCACGACGAACGGAGGCAAAAACTGGCCGGCCGGGGCGTACAGCCCGCGCACGAAGGTCATGTACTTCTCGATGCAGAACACCTGTATGACGTCGACCTCGGTCGCGGAACGAGCCACACCCGAGCTCGTGTACGCGATCAATAACGAAACGGTCATCGCGCCCGGCACGGACAACGTCGGCGCCCTCCGCGCGATTGCGGTCGAAACGGGGAAAACGGTGTGGACCTACGAGCAGCGCTCGGGTCTCACTGCCCTCCTCGCAACGGCCGGAGATCTCATCTTCGGCGGCGACGTGAGCGGGCACCTGCGCGCCTTCGACGCCGAATCGGGCAAGGTGCTTTGGGAGGCCGATCTCGGCTCGCCCGTGACGGGACATCCTGTGACGTTCGCTGTGGATGGCAAGCAATACATCGCCGTCAGTACGGGTCGCTCGAACCTCACAGGCGCACTCGCGCGGTTGACACCGGAGGTGGCCCCGCAGCACAGCGCGAACAAATTGTTCGTGTTTGCGTTGCCGAACTAGTCGCAACTCGCTCCTGCAGTTGCGACATGCCGGCCATCCATGGCCGTCAGCTGCCGGGGAGCTCTGGACGCGTCAACGTGATCGCCTCGAGCGTCGCACGATCCGTGGGCATGTCCGCGTCGCCCGCGGGTAAGCCGTAGACGCTGAGCACATAGGCAAGCACATCGGCGTATTCGTCGGGCTCGAGCGAAGCTGGATTATCTTCGGGCATCTCCGCCCAGATGTACTCGAAGATTTCCCAGAGCTGCTTGCCTTCCATCTCCTCGAGATAGGCGCTCACGCCGATGAACTCCTCGATCTCGTGGCAATCCATGCAAATCCAGGTGAACGAGTCGCGGCCACGCTCCACCTGCGCGACCGAGAAGACCCCGTCGCGAACCGTCCTCGTCTCGACCGGCAATTGCGCAAGCGCCGCCAGCGCGACGGTGCCGAGCGAAACGACCGAACCGATCCAGCTGACGAGGTGTTTGCTCCTCAACGTTGACCTCTGCGTGGGCAAGCAGTTATTCAGCGCCGCTACTGACTCGAGACGGCGTAGCCCGCGGAGCGCTCGAGCGTCGCGGCGGCGGAGTCGGGACTGGCCGCGCGGCTGAGAAGCCCGCTCTGCTGCAGCTCTTCCACGAACCCGAACGCGGTCAGATTCCGCATGCGCTGCGGATACAACACGCCGTCGAGGTGGTCGCATTCGTGCTGCACGACGCGCGCGTGGAAACCCTCCACGGTTCGGTCGATCCGGTTGCCGAATTGATCGAAACCGGAATAGCGAATGTCGGTATAGCGCGGCACGAGCCCGCGCAGACCCGGCACGCTCAGGCAGCCCTCCCAGTCCTCCTCCATGTTACCCCCGAGCGGTTGGATTTCCGGATTGATGAGGACCGTGAACGGAACCGGTTCCGCATCTGGATAGCGCGGGTTTTGCTCGACGCCGAAAACTACCACGCGCGTAGGGACACCGATCTGGATGGCCGCGAGACCCGCACCGTCGTTCGCGTGCATCGTCTCGAGCATGTCGGCGACGAGCGCATGCAGCTCGGGCGTGTCGAACGCGGTCACGGGGACGGCAACCTCACGCAAACGCGGATCGCCCATGCGCAAAATGCTTCGCACGGCCATAAGGCTACTTTACCCGTTTGGGCAGCCGATGCGCGACGCAAGCGGACCACGAAATGCCGTCGCGCGGAGCTTGATTCCAGCGCGTATCCCAAGAAACGTGGCTAGGCGTCGATCGACAAAAAACCTGACGATCAGCCGCTCGGCCGGCGCGCGCGAGCAGCCGGGTCCCTCCGGAACTGGCAGACCTGGCACGCCCGTTTTGCATAAGTTGTGACCTGGTTCGAGAAACGCCGTCGGCGTCTGAAGGACACTGGCCGCCTGCCAATAGGTGTAGGCCTCCATGTATCACGCGCACTTCGGTTTGCAGAAAGGTCTGTTCGAAGGCGGCATCGCCCACGAGGACACGGTATTCGTCGGCCCGCGGCAGCAGCTCGTCATTGCGAATTTCAAAGTCGCTTTGACGACGTTCGATTCCGTCATCGTCCTAACCGGCGCCGCCGGCGGAGGCAAGACGACGCTGACCTCGACGGCTCTGCGGACGACGAGCACACGACTCGCGCTCGGCTGGCTCGCGAGCACGCCGACCAACGGTCCCGAGCTCATCGAGCTGCTACTCACGGAGTTCGGCTTGAGTGCACACCGCGTCGGCCGCGTCGAACGCCTGCAAATGTGGCGCCAATTCTTGAACGAGATGAGCACGACGGATTCCCGCGTGTTCGTGATCGCCGAGCACGCCGACGAGATGGAGACGGAAGCGCTACGCACCCTCGAAGGCGTCACCGCGGCGGACCCGAACGGCTGTCTCGGCGCCAATGTCGATTCTGTTGGGCCAACCGGAGCTCAACGACCGCCTGAAGCTGCCCGCGCTCGCGTCGTTGAATCAGCGCGTTCGGCTGCGGCAGCTTCTTCCGCCGTTCTCGGCGGAGGAGCTCGAGGCCTATCTGAAGCACCGAGTGACGCTCGCGGGCGGCAGCTTCGACAGAGTGTTCACGCGCGACGCGATCGGCGCGCTTCTGCAGTATTCGGGCGGTCTGCCGAGAGTCGTAAACAACCTTTGCGAGACCGCATTGACGTTGGCTGCGACGGGCGCCGAGCAGCGCGTGACGCAGCAGCTCGTGATGCGCGTCGCGATCGGGTTGTACGGGATCGACTCGGCCGCCACCGCGGCGCCCGTGGCGATCGCGCAACCGGGTACGTCCACGCCGAGCGCCGCGGCCCCGACCGTCACTGCTTCTGCAGCCGCTGTCGCGACGCGGCCCGCCGCGGCGCCGCCTGCGCCGGCCGCGAATATTGGCCCCGCGCACACCGTCACGCGCCCGCCAGTACCGCGCGCTTCCCCGGAATTTCCAGTGCTCACCGACGCCATCGAGGCTCCCGGCGAGCGCAAACCGCAGCCGACCGCGCGAATCGAGCCGAAGCAGCCGGCGCAACCGGTGCGGCGCGAAGCGCTCCACGCGGCACCCGCCCAGGCTCCAGCCAAAGCGACACCCGCGGCTGCGCCGCCCAAAGCGGCGTCCGCCGCGCCGGCCCACTCAGCATATGCATATGCGGCGCCGGCGCGAGCCCCGGCGGCGCCGACACGAGCCCCGGCGGTACCGGCAACGGCGGCGAGAGCGTCGCCGGCTCAGCCGCCGCCGGCGCACGAGCCCGCCCGGCCGCCTGCGGCCGCTGTCGCGGCCGCGCAAGCCGCGCCCGCGCGTCCGCCGGCAGCAAAGGCGCCGCAAGAATCCGGCGAGGCGGAGTTGCTGCACAACACCCAAACGATGCGGGCACTAGCAAGCGCCAAATCGATCGACGACATCAGCAGCTCGATGGCGGAGACGCTGTTTGGCGACGCGGATCTCGACATGCTGAGCGCGGCGCTCGCGTCCGCGGGCTGGTCCGACGACCCAGAGTCCGACGAGTTGCTCGACGACTTTGCGGCTACCTCGGTCGACTCGGCGACGATGGAGACGCCGAAAGGCAAGTTCGATTCCTTCGGCCAGATCCCCGAACTCTTGGAGCTCGTGGACGAATCGCCCACCGGCAAGAACCGAGCGCCGAAAATCGCTGGCCAGCGCTGATCACGTGCGCGGGTAACCGAGCGTCGCGAGCGCGGCGCGAATTTCCTCGAGGCTCGCAGGATCGTCGATCGTCGGCGGCAAGGTCCAAGGTTCCCCGTTTGCGATGCGGCGCATCGTGCCGCGGAGGACCTTCCCCGAGCGGGTTTTCGGTAGACGCTTGACGACGGTCGCCGTCTTGAACGCGGCGACCGGGCCAATGCGCTCGCGGATCGCCGCGACGGCCTCGGCGACGATCTCCTCGTTCGGCCGGCGGCTGCCGGCGTTGAGCACGAGAAAACCGATCGGCACCTCGCCTTTGAGCTCGTCGTGGATACCGCACACTGCGCATTCGGCGACGTCGGGATGCGTCGCGAGCACTTCCTCCATCGCGCCCGTCGAGAGGCGATGTCCGGCCACATTGATCACGTCGTCGGTGCGAGACATCACGAAGACATAGCCGTCGCCGTCGATGTAGCCCGCGTCGGCCGTGCTGTAGAAACCAGGGAACGGCTCGTAGTACGCCTTGCGGCAGACACCTTCCGCGTTCCACAAGCCGAGGAATGTGCCCGGCGGCAATGGCAATCTCACCGCCAACGCACCAACGTCCCCGGCGGCGGCCTCCGCACCGTCGGCCGCTAGGGCCCGGACGGCGAATCCCGGTACCGGCTGACCCGCAGAACCGTCACGGATCGGCAGCTTCTCGATGCCGCGGCAGCTGGCGCAGATCGCCCAGCCCGTTTCCGTTTGCCACCAGTGATCGACGACCGGGATTCCCAAGTTCGCCCGCGCCCAGCGCAAGGTGGGCGGATCGGTGCGTTCGCCTGCGAGAAACAAGGTGCGCAGCGAGCGCAGGTCGTAGTGGACGACGCGCGCGGCTTCTGGATCCTCGCGCTTGATTGCACGCAGCGCCGTCGGCGCCGTAAACAGCACGTTCACGCCGTGCTCTTCGACGACTCTCCAGAACGCACCCGCGTCGGGAGTGCCGACGGGCTTGCCTTCGTAGAGCACCGTCGTGGTTCCGTTCAGCAGCGGACCGTAGACGATGTACGAGTGACCGACGACCCAGCCGATGTCTGACGCCGCCCAGAACGTATCGCCCGGTCGCACGCCGTAGATGTTGCGCATGCTCCAGAGCAACGCGACCGCATGGCCACCGTTGTCCCGCACGACCCCTTTCGGCCGGCCCGTCGTGCCGGAGGTATACAGAATGTACAGAGGATCGGTTGCGGCCACCGGGATGCAAGGCGCGGCGACCGCGGCCGCGATGCAGGCGTCCCAGTCGAGATCGCGAGCGGGATCGAGCCCAGCGCGGCGTTGGGGCCTCTGCAGAATCACGCAACGCGAAGGCTTGTGGCGCGCGAGGTCGAGCGCCTTGTCGAGCAGCGGCTTGTACTCGACGATCCGTCCGACTTCGATGCCGCACGACGCCGACAGCACGACCTTCGGCTTGCAATCATCGATCCGCGCCGCGAGCTCGTTCGCCGCGAAGCCGCCGAAAACTACCGAGTGGATCGCGCCGAGCCGCGCGCATGCGAGCATCGCGAACACCGCTTGGGGCACCATCGGCATGTAAATCACGACGGTATCGCCGCGGCCAACGCCCAGCACCTGAAGTGCGCCGGCAAGCCGCGCCGTTTCCGTGCGCAACTCGGCGAACGTGTAGCGTGCCGCCTGATCGGTCACCGGACTGTCGTAGATCAGCGCGGTTTGGCGACCGCGCCCCTCCTCCACGTGCCGATCGACCGCGTTGTAGCAGGTGTTGAGCTCGCCGCCTGTGAACCAGCGGTAGAACGGCGCGCGAGAGCCGTCGAGCACTCGATCCCAAGGCTTCGACCAAACGACGCTTTGCGCCGCCGCAGCCCAGAACGATTCGGGGTCCTCGAGCGACGCCGCGTAGACGTTCGCGAACGAGCGGTTGCTGTCGTCGGGGGGCACGGGGCTCAGGCTCGCCCGTCGATCGGGACGTATGGGCGCGGCGCGGCGCCGACGTAGTCGGCGGTCGGACGAATCAGTCGATTGTTGCCGCGCTGCTCGATGATGTGCGCGGCCCAACCGGCGATGCGCGCGCAGACGAAGATCGGCGTGAACAGCGGCGTCGGAATCCCCATGAAGTGATATGCGGATGCGCTGTAGAAGTCGAGGTTCGCAAAGAGTTTCTTTTCTTGCCAGAGCAACGTCTCGATCGCTTCCGACACCTGATACAGCACCGTATTGCGGGCGTCCTCCGCGAGGCGTTTCGACCAACCCTTGATCACGGCGTTGCGGGGATCGGACGTGCGATACACGGCGTGCCCGAAGCCCATGATCTTTTCCTTGCGCGCGAGCATGGCCTTGACCGCATGCGTGGCTTCCGCCGGCGAGTCGAATCGCTCGATGAGCTGCATCGCGGCTTCGTTTGCGCCGCCGTGCAGCGGCCCTCGCAACGTGCCGATCGCGCCCGTAACAGCCGAATAGAAGTCCGAAAGCGTGGCCGCGCAGACGCGCGCGGTGAAAGTCGACGCGTTGAATTCGTGCTCCGCATAGAGAATCAACGACGCGTCCATCGCGCGCTCGTGAAGCTCGCTCGGGCGCTTGCTGTGCAGCAGGTGCAGGAAATGCGCCGCGACGCCGCGCTCAGTGGAGCTCGTCGCGATTCTAATCCGACGCGTCGCGTAGTGGTGCCAGTACAGGAGCATCGCTGGGAACACCGCGATCAAGCGATCCGCAACATCCAGCTGGCGCGAGAAATCCCCTTCGCTCTCCAGCGTTCCGAGCATCGAGCAACCGGTCCGCAGCACGTCCATCGGATGCGCCTCGGCCGGAATGCGCTCGAGCACTTCCAGCAGCGTGGCCGGCAGCTCGCGCAGGCTCGCGAGACGCTGCCGATAGGCGGCCAGCTCGGCGGCGTTCGGCAGCTCGCCGCGGAGCAGCAGAGTAGGCCACCTCCTCGAACGTGCTGGCGGCCGCGAGCTCGACGACGTCGTAGCCGCGATAGCGCAGGCTATGAGCTTCGGCGCCGACGGTCGCGATCGCCGTCTCACCAGCGGAGACGCCGCGAAGTCCCGTATTGCTGCGCTCGGTGCTCATGCTTTGCGGCGCTTCGCCTTGCTCTTGTTGCGGACCATGCGCGGAAGGTGCGCGCGCGCGGTGCGTTGCGCGCCGGTGCGCGCGAAAAGCGCGTCCAGCTTTTGCTCGAACGCGTGGTAACCGAGCACGTCGTAGAGCTCATCGCGCGTCTGCATGGCGTCGAGCACGCTTTTTTGCGTGCCCCGCTCGCGCAACGTCTCGTAAACACTGAGCGCCGCTTTGCTCATCGCGCGAAACGCGGACAACGGGTACAGGATCATCTCGACGCCCGCGTCCGCGAGCTCGCGGACCGTAAAGCTCGGCGTCAAGCCGAACTCGGTGAGGTTCGCGAGCACCGGCACGTCGATCGCACGCGTGAACGCACGGTAGTCATCCAGCGTGTAGAGCGCCTCCGCGAAGATCATGTCGGCTCCGGCATCGACGTAAGCGGCCGCCCGATCGAGCGACGCTTGCTTGCCTTCGCGCGCAAAAGCGTCGGTTCGAGCCATGATCACGAAGTCCTCGTCGGTTCGCGCATCGACCGCCGCTTTCAACCGATCGCACATCTCCTGCACCGGCACGGTAGCCTTGTTCGGGCGGTGACCACAACGTTTCGCTTGCTCCTGGTCCTCGATGTGCATTGCGGCCGCGCCGGCACGGATCATTTCTCGCGTCGTGCGGGCTATGTTGAATGCGCTGCCCAAACCCGTGTCGGCGTCGACGAGCAGCGGCAGCTCGGTCACTGCCGTTATTCGCCGCACGTCCTCGAGCACGTCGTTCATCGTCGTTATGCCTAGGTCCGGTAGACCGAACGACGCGTTCGCGACGCCGGCGCCCGACAGGTATAGGGCCTTGAATCCGACGCGTTCGGCAAGCAGCGCGCAATACGCGTTGATCGCGCCCGGAATCTGCAGCGGCGCGTGGCGCTTGACCGCGGCGCGGAACTTTCGGCCTTGGCTCATACGACGTAGCTAACGCTTAACCCACAGAGACATGAAATCGGGCACCGGCAGCGACTCCAGCACAGCTTGATCCGCGCACGCCCGCTCGATCGCCCGAACCTGCGCGTTTTCGAGCTGCGTCGCGAGATTCTGCCGGAACTTCGCGAGCAGCAGCGGAATGCCTTCGCCGCGGCGGCGACGATGCCCGACCGGATAGTCTATCGCGACGCGCTCCGTGCTCGTGCCGTCCGCGAAGTGAACCGTCACGGCGTTGCCGATGGCGCGCTTGTCGGGATCGAGGTAGTCGCGACTGAACTCGACGTTTTCCGTCACGACGGTATGCGCACGCAGCCGATCGATACGTGGATCGCGCGCAACGTCGTCCTCGTAGTCGTCGGCCGTCAAACGCCCAAAAATCAACGGCACCGCCACCATGTACTGCAGACAGTGATCGCGATCGGCCGGATTCGCAAGACGCCCAGTCTTGTCGATGATCCGCACACCGGCCTCCTGCGTCTCGACAACGATCTTGGTTATCTCTCCGACCCGGGGCGCCACCTCGCGGTGTAACGTCATCGCCGCTTCGACGGCGGTTTGCGCGTGGAACTCGGCCGGAAAGGAAATTTTGAATAACACGTTCTCCATGACGTACGAGCCCAATGGCCGCTCGAGCGCTATCGGCTGCCCCTTGAACAGCACGTCTTGAAACCCCCAGCTCTTGGCCGTCAACGCCGACGGATAGCCCATTTCGCCTGTGAGCGCGATCAGCGCAAGCCGCACGGCCCGGCTCGTGGCATCGCCCGCCGCCCAGCTCTTGCGCGAACCGGTGTTCGGCGCGTGCCGATACGTGCGCAGCGCGCCGCCGTCGATCCACGCGTTCGCGAGCGCGGCGACGATTTGCTCGCGCGTGCCGCCCAGAAGCTGTGCCGCCACCGCGGTGCTCGCGATGCGGACGAGAAGCACATGGTCGAGCCCGACGCGGTTGAAGCTGTGATTGAGCGCGAGCACGCCTTGGATCTCGTGCGCCTTGATCATCGCCGTCAGCACGTCGCCCATCGAAAGCGGGGCTGCTCCCGACGCCGAACGCACTCGGCTCGAGTAGTCGGCGACGGCCAAGATCGCACCTAGGTTGTCGGACGGGTGCCCCCATTCCGCCGCGAGCCAGGTGTCGTTGAAATCGAGCCAGCGGACCAGCGCGCCGATGTTGAAAGCTGCAGTCACGGGGTCGAGCTCGTAGCCTGTACCGGGGACCCGCGCGCCGCCAGGAAGCGTAGCGCCCGGCACGAGCGGACCGAGCAGCTTCGTGCACGCCGGGTAATTCAGCGCGAGGATCCCGCAGCCGAGCGTGTCCATCAGGCAATAGCGCGCGATCGTGCGAGCTTCCACGCTGTCGGCGGCAAACTCGAGCACGTAGTCCGCGATCTGCGTCAACAGCCGGTCGTCTGGCGGACGGGCGGCATCGCGGCTGCCGATCAAGCTCATGGGTTGCCTGGCAAGCGGATCATTTGCGGAGCGACAGTATATCGGCAAACTCGTCACGCGCTTTTTCGGACTACAATTTGCGGCCCGATCGACTGGCCGCGCCGCGTCTTCGCATGCTGAGCTATCTACACGCGTTTCACGCCGGCAACCATGCCGACGTGCTCAAGCACGTCGTGCTGATATCCCTGCTCGCTCACCTCAGCGCCAAGGCCAAGCCGCTGCGCTACATCGAGACGCACGCGGGCGCCGGCGGGTTCGACCTGCGATCGCGCGACGCGCAAAAGAACCGCGAATACGAATCGGGCATAGGGCTCGTCCGGCGTGCAACGGATCCGCCGGCGCCGGTCACCGCGCTGCTAACGCTCGTGCAGCGCTGCAACGGCGACCGTCGAGCCCTTGCGCGCTACCCGGGCTCGCCTTGGCTCGCGCGGCAGATGCTGCGACGAGACGACAGCCTGTATCTGTTCGAGCTTCATCCGGCCGAGCACCGCGCACTCGCGGAGCAGTGCGCCCGCGATCGGCGCGTCACGGTGGCGCGTCAAGACGGTCTTGCGGGCTGCATAGGCCTCGTGCCGCCGCCGGAGCGCCGCGGTCTCGTGTTCGTCGACCCTTCCTACGAGGCCGAAGCCGAGCACCGGCACGTCGTCGACGCGCTCAGCAAGGCGCATCGCCGCTTCGCCACCGGCGTGTACGCTATTTGGTATCCCGTGATCGAGCGTCGTTGGGTCGAGCGCCTGGACCGCGCCGTGCGCGCCACGGGCATCGACCGGTTGGAACGCTACGAGCTTTCCGTCGCGCCGGATGCGCGCGGACGCGGGCTCACGGGCAGCGGCCTATTCGTGGTCAACCCGCCGTGGAAGCTGCGCGCGGATATGGAGCTCGCTTTGCCGTGGCTGGCGAAGACCTTGGCTACCGAACGCAAAGGCTCGTATCGCATCGACTGAGCAACCGCGGCGCCGATCCTACGGCAACGCGGGTGCCACGTACGTCAGCGTGTAGTTGAGCAGCCAGACCAGCAGCAGCACGAGCGGCACGTGCACGACGAACTGCAGCATCGAGTAGCCGACGATGTCGCGCGCCTTGAGGCCCAAAATGCCCACGAGCGGCAGCATCCAGAACGGATGGATCAAGTTCGCGAGCGCCTCGGTCGCGTTGTAAGTCTGCACGACCCAGCCCAAGTGCACCTCGAGCTCCTTTCCGGCTTGAAGTAGGTACGGCGCCTCGATCAGCCACTTGCCGCCCGCGGACGGAATGAAGAGGCCCAAGAAGGCCGAATAGATTCCGACCATGATCGGAAACGTGTGCTGCGTGGAGATCGACACGAAAAAATTCGACATCTGCGTAGCGATGCCGGACTCGGTGAGCATGCGCACGATGCCCGCGTACATCGGATATTGGATCAGCACGCCACCGACTGGTGTCACCGAGGCCGCGATCGCTTGCACGAACGACTTCGGCCGCCAGTGCAGCAACAGCCCGACCATCAGGAACAGAAATACGTAGTGATTGAGCTGCAGCAGTACGCTAGGTCCGTTGGCAATCACTTCGCGCAGCAAGAAGCCGAAGCCGAGCGTGCAGACGACGATCGTGAGCAGCGGGCTATGCTCGAGCCACTCGCCGGGCTTCTCGCTGGCGGCCGATGTCGTTCGTGGCCGGCGCGTAGGTGACGCCCATGTCCTCCATCGTGCGCGCCTGCGATGCGCCGGGCGCGGAGTAGTACGCGACCGCCATCGACACGGCGATCAAGAGCGCCGCGATCGTGAGGCTCTGCCAAAGCCCCAGCGTCTGCGACAGCGGAATTACGCCGCTGATGTTCTCGATCGCGTCCGGCAACGACGCCGGCGCCGCCATGATCAGCGCGGCCGAGGACGACAGTCCGAGCGCCCAGACGCTGCCCACGCCGAGATAGGCGGCCGCGCCGATCGCGCGATAGTCGGCGCCGCGCACGCGATGCGCGACTTCGCGCGCGAGCAACGCGCTGAAGATCAGGCTGAAGCTCCACGACACGAGCGACGCGAGCATGGAAAACAGGCCCACGTATGCCGCCGCCCCCCTGCCGGTCGTCGGCAGCGTCGCAAGCCTGCGGATCACGGCGTAAACGGGAGGCGAGCTCGCGACGGCGTACCCCGTCACCACGATCATCGACATCTGCATCGTGAACGTGACGAGATCCCAGAAGCCCGCGCCGAACCGCTGCGCGGTGTCGAGCACGGAGCTGCCGGCGAACAGGCTGGCGGCGAACACGATCGCGACCGCGATCAACGCGAGGGCGAATGCATCGGGAAACCAGCGCTCGAACCAATCGGAGAGCCTCAGGCCGATCGCGGCGAGCGGCGAAGTCTCGTTGTTCTTTGCGTTGGGAGCTTCGGCCATCGGGCCGCGAATATAACAGATGCCGGCCGAACATCCGCCGGCGGGGACGATCGTGACGCCGCGTCCTACTCGGCGGGGTCCCGCAGCATCGCGAGGTCCAGGATCCGGCGCTCGACCGTTGCCCAGGCCGCGGCGAACGGCGCGACGACGTCGAAATGACCGGCGCCCCCAATGAGATCCAAGGAAACAGTCATTCCCGCCTCCGTTTGCGCCTTCGCGAAGCGCCGACTCTGCGCAACCGGCACGATCGCGTCGTTGGCGCCGTGCACCAAGGCGATCGGCAGATCGAAAGGAAGCAGGTCCCAAGGATTCACCTGACGGTAGCGCTCGCCAAAGTCGCGAGCGAGACCGCCGATGAGGTCCTTGACCGCGGCGTTGCAGGGGCCCGAGCCCAGCGCGTAGTTGCGCAGGTCCGTGATGCCGGCGAGCGCCACGACCCCGATGAGCGGCAGCGGCTCGCGCACGGACACTTCACTATCGGCCGGCACTCTCGAGCGAGCCGCGAGCCACAGGGCGAGCTGACCGCCGGCGGAATGGCCGACGGCAACGACCCGCCGCGCATCGAGCGGATACCGCGCTGCGAGCTCGCGAACGTGATCGGCGCCGCGCGCGATGTCGACAAACGTGCCAGGCCAGCCGCCCCCCACGTTGCCGATGCGGCGATACTCGATGACCCACGTTGCAAGCCCGCGTTCGGTCAAACGCTCGGCGAGCGTTTCGATATGCCGATAATCGAATTGCGCGCCCCAACAACCGCCGTGAATCACGAGCGCGACGGGATGCGGGCCCTGCCCCTCCGGCACGCGCAGAACGCCGAATTGGTGAGCCGACTCGCTGCCATAGGCGATCTTCGTACCCGCCGACGCCGGCGCTTGCGCGGCGACTTGCTCCCAGGTCACTTCTGCCGGTGTCTGCATCGCGCAGAGGCTCAAAACAGCCGCCGCGAGAAAGCGCTTGCGCGTTCCGGTGCGGCCCATGGCGTTGCGTTACGCATCCCCCTTCAAGTTGCCGAAGCTATGCTAGCCTACGGCGCGGAACCTGCCGAACGAATCCTTGAGGCACCATGACTGTTGCGCGCATCGTCGTTGCTGGATTGTTTGCGGCGCTGCCGATCTTCGTGACGGCTCAAGAGGGTTTTCCGCTCGACGGCACGTGGCGCGGCGCGTACGGACCGGCGGGCGCGGACGCCGCACCGGTCGTGCTCGTCATGAAATGGAACGGAGCCGGGATCAACGGCCTCATCAATCCCGGACGCAACTCCGTTGCGTTCACGGTCGCCAGCTCGATCCGCGCGCCTGGACCGTGCGCATCGAAGCTGACATGCCAGATGCGTCCGGCGTTGCTTCGCGTGTCGTGATCGAGGGCACGCTCGAGAATCTCGGCTCGTATCACCGCACGATCACGGGAACCTGGGCGCAAGGCGGCGTGCAGATGCCCTTCAAGGTCGCGCGCGAGTAATCGGCGTCGATCGGCATGTTGCCCCGCCGTTCCCGCCCCCGCATCGTCGCCCAGCTCGCTGTCGCTCTCGCGCTTGCCTGGATCGCCGGTTGTGATCGAGCGGGTCCCGCTTCGGCGTCGGCCTCGACCCCCCGATTCGCGGACGGTCAGGTGCGCCTCGACCGCGCACCCGGCGAGCGCGGCTACTGGGGACGCGCAAGCGTGAGCTCATTGATCGAGAAAGGCGTCCACGCGCCGATGAACGAGCAAGGCCTGCTCGAGAACGTCGAGGACGCCGCGAAAGTGGCGCCGTTTCAGCCTTGGGCGCTTGCGCTGTACCAATACCGACAGCGCAACGGCCTGGCGGACGATCCCGTCGAGGCCTGCCTGTCGCCCGGCACGCCGCGGCATCTGCACTACGCCGGCGGATTTCGAATCGTGCAGGATCGCAACTACAACCGCGTCTACGTCCTGTTTGGTGGCGGCAACCGCAATTGGCGTCTGATCCACTTGGACGGCCGCGCTCCGCCAAACGTCGAGGAGGTTGTCGGCAGCTACTTCGGTTACTCCGTCGGCGAGTGGCAGGGCGACACGCTCGTGGTCGAGTCCACGGGCTTCAATGCGCGGTTCTGGTTCTCGAACGGCGGCCTACCGCATACTGAGGCCTTGAAGCTGACCGAGCGGTTCTCACGTCCGGACTTCGATACGCTTCGCTACGAAGTGACGATCGACGACCCGCTCACGTACACGCGGCCATGGACGGCGGAGTGGACCGTCGCGTGGGTCCCCGATGCCGAGATCGAAGAGCGGTTTTGCGAGGACTGATTCTATGTTGCGCAGCAAGAGGCACACGGTCATCGCCGGCGTCGTCGCAACGACGGCGCTGACGGCGCTGCCCGCCTTCGGTCATCATTCATTCCGCTCCCAATACGACACCAATCAACCTGTCACGCTGATAGGAGTCGTGACGAAAGTGGATTGGATGAACCCGCACGTCTATTTCTACATCGACGTGACGAACGCGGCCGGGCAAATCGAGCGCTGGGGGTTCGAGATGGGTCCGCCGCACATGCTCCAGCAGCGCGGCTGGAAGCGGAATTCGATGCAGATCGGCGACGAGGTCGAGGTCGAGGGCACGCGCGCGCGCGACGGCAGCCTCACGGCGAATGCCCGCCGCGTCAGGTTGACCGCCACCGACCAAGTGCTCGGCGCCGCATCGAGCGAAGGCCAGACGATCACGTCCGGCCAACCGCCGCAGTAACGTGGCGATGCGGCAGGCACGTATCGGTGTTCTGCTCGGCGCAATGTCGTTCGCCGCAGTTGCGCAGCAACCCTCCGCGCAACCACCCGAGAACACCGCGGCGACGCCTGTGGCCCGGCCCGCACCGCGTAATCCAGACGGCCGCATCAGTCTTACTGGCCCACCCGGCGAGATCGGCAACTGGGATGGGCGGCCGGGCTCGACGCTCGCGAACAATCTCGGCGAAGGCGTCATCGACGTATTCGAGTTCAACCTTCCGACGAACCTCACGATCGATCGCGTACCGTTCCAGCCGTGGGCGCGCGAGGCGTATTACGAACGGCAGCGCACCTTCACGAAGGACGATCCGCACACGCGCTGCAAACCGTCGGGCGGTCCGCGCATGTTTCACACGCCGTACGGCTTCGAGGTACTCGACCTCGGCGACGAGATCATTTTCCTCTCCGTAGGCGCGCCGCACTCGTGGCGCGTCGTGCACCTCGACGGGCGTGAGCATCCTGCCAACCTCGAGCCTTCCTGGTTTGGCCATTCGATCGGCCATTGGGAGGGCGACACGCTCGTGATCGATACGATCGGCTACAACGACAAGTTCTGGATGACGCGCGAAGGCATGCCGCACACGACGCAGCTGCATACGATCGAGCGTCTCACACGTCTCGACTTCGACACACTCAAATACGAAGTGACCATCGACGATCCGGGCGCGTACACGGCAGTCTGGTCGGGTGGCTGGTTCATCCCGTGGGTGCCCGGCAATGAGCCGTTCGACTATCTCTGCCAGGAAAACAACCTCGATGCGGAACGGATGATCGGTCCGACGGGTTGAGCGGCGCGTTTGGCGCGCGTTAGTCGGAACCGCCGCCGGCCTTGCAGAGATCCGTAACGCAGATCGAGTCGAGCGTGCGGCCTTCCGGCGGCACCGGCATGCCGCGCTCGGTCATTAGGCGCCGCAGCATCGCGGCAGTATCGGGATGCGGTATCGCGGATTGCACTCCGACGCGCACGAGACCATCCGCGTAGTCGATGGCCTGCCACGTCACGCCCGCGAGCACGTGGATAGTGTCGCGGCTGCCGATGTCGCGAGCCGCGAGATCGGCGCCATTGTCGACGAGCAGCTGCACGACGTCGTTGCGCCCTTTGTGTGCAGCGCCCATCAACGCGGTCTGTCCGTCGAGATTGCGCGCGTTGACGTCCGCACCGCGCATGAGCAGCAGCTTCACGGTCTCGAGATTTTGCTCTTTCGACCATTCGTAGGTGACGCCTTCGACCCAACCGATACCCGAGGCGGCCATCAGCGGCGTCGTGCCGTCCTCCGTCGCCAGCAACGGATCGGCCCCGTGCTCGAGCAGCAATTGCAGTAACGTCATATCGCCCGATTGCGCCGCGCGCAGGAATGGCGTCGCGCCCTCTTCGTGCAGCCACTGGTGCGTGAAGATCGTGCGCGTCTCGGTGCTCGACTTCATGCGGCCGTTGACGTCCGCGCCGCGCGCGAGCAGCTCCCTGATCAGATCGAGATGATCGAGATCAGGCCTGCGCGTGGGATAGTCGCCGCCCTCGATGTTTCTGTTGTCGGTGGCTATGTACAGGGGACTCCAGCCGCCGTGGTTCGCGATGCTCGGGTCCGCGTCGTTGTCGAGAAGGAGCGCCGCAAACCGGTAGTAGCGGTTCTGAATCGCCGTGAGCAGCGGCGTCCAGCCGAACTCGGTCGTTTGATTGACGTCCGCGCCGGCTGCCAACAGGAGCCGCGCCGACTCGAGGTCGCCCTGACGAGCGGCGAACACGAGCGGCGTGAGGCCACCCCATTGCTCCGGAGCTCCGCGCGTATAGCTCTCGGCATCCTCGTCCGAAGGCCGAGGCTCCGCAGCTTGCGGCGCCGACGGCGCGAGCGCTGCTTCCGCCCGTTGCGCCGCTTGAAACTCCTCGGCGAACAGCTCCTCGTCGCTATACCGCCGCGCGGTCGCACCCTCGCCGAGATCGACAGGGATCGATCGTCCCGCTTGGCCCACGCCGCGCTTGAAATCTTCGAGCCGGCTGCGCGTCGTATCGGCGAGATAGGGCCGCCGGCCGCGCGGCACGGTCTTCGATTTCGCGGCGACGTCGGCGCCATGCTGGATCAGCACGTCCACCGCGGCGGGATTCTGATAAGCGACCGCCCACATCAACGCGCTGGTGCCGCGCAGGGTTTCTATAGCGTTCACGTCGGCGCCGCGCTCGAGCAGCAGCTCGACGGCTTCGGGCCGGCCCGTGCGCGCCGCCATCATCAAAGCCGTTTCTCCGTTCGCGAGGCGTTCGTTGGGATCCGCCCCAGCGTCGAGGAAGAGCTCGATCATCTGCACGCTGGCGCCGATGCACGCGAGTGACAGTGGTGTCGCACCGTCGCGGTTCGCAACGCTCACCTTCGCGCCCGCTTTGACGAGCAACTCTGCAGTCGGAAGGTCATCGCGATACGCCGCCCAATGCAGGGCGGTCGCGCCGTCGGGCTGCTTCGCGTCGACGTCTGCGCTTCGGTCGAGCAATCCGCGCAAAGCGTCGCGATCGCCGCGCATCGCGGCGTCGGCAACGTCGCTCGCCGCACCTGCCTTCCCCGCGCAGGCGAGGAGGACACCGAGTGCCGGCACTGCGACGCGGGCAATCGTGCTGACTTTCCTTTTGAACGTCACGCCCGAAACGTCGTCCGCGCGCGACTCAGCCGTGCAGGCTTTCGATGCGGCCGGTACTGTCGCCGAATTGATCCTGGTGAATGCCGTACATATCCAAAACGCTCAGCAGCAGGTTGCCGCTCGGCACGGTGCGGCTCGGGAACGCGAGATGCCGATCGCCCTTGAGCTGCCCGGAAGCTCCGCCGATCAAAACGTGCGGCACGTCGTAGTGCAGGTGCTGGTTGGAATTGCCCATGTTGGAGCCGTACAGCACCAACGAGTGATCGAGCAGCGTACCGTCGCCTTCCGGAATCTTGCGCAGCTTCTCGATGAAATACGCAAGCGTCTTCACGTGGTATTGGTTCAGTCGCGCGTACTGTGCGATGCGGCCGGGGTCCTCCGCGTGATGCGAGCCTCCGTGGAAACTGATGTCCGTGCCGCTATCGGGATAGACGCGTCCGGTCAAATCGCGCGCGTACAGCAGCGTGCCGACCCGACTGATGTCTGCCTGGAATGCGAGCGCGAGCAAGTCGAATTGCAGCTTGATGTGCTCGTCGAAGGACTCCGGCACACCGTAAGGCATCGCGATGCTCGGCGTGTCGCTCGATGCCTTGGTCGCGATCTGTAGACGCCGCTCGATCTCGCGCACGTCCTCGAGATACTGCTCGACTCGCAGCCGGTCGCTGCTGCCGACTTGGTGCTCGAGGCGCCCGAGGCTCTCCGTCACCGAGTCCAAGATACTGCGCTGCTGCTCGCGCCGCGCGCTGCGCTCCTCGGGCGTGCCGCCGTCGCCGAAGAGTCGTTCGAAGACGACTTGCGGATTCACCTGCATCGGCAACGGCCGCACCGGCGTCTGCCACGAGATCGTGTTCGTATAAACGCAGCTATACCCTTCACCGCAGGTGCTCGCGTTCGCGCCCGGATCCTCCACCGCAAGCTGCAACGACGGCAGCAGCGTTTCCTGGCCGACGTGCTGCGCGATGACCTGGTCGATCGTCGTGCCTGCTTCGATGTCGGCGCCGGTCGCCTTCTTCGGTTTCGTCGCGCAGAGATATGCGGCGGCGACGAAGTGATCGGCGCCGGTCACGCCGGGCGGATTCTCCGCCGATTGGGCCCAGAGGCCGCTCGTGAGCACCACGTGCTTGCGGAACGGCTCGAGCGGCTTCCATATGAACGGATATTCGAAGCCGCGCGCACTGCTTTGCGGAATCCAGTAGCCCGGTGCCGCGCCGTGCGGCACGAAAACACCCGCGAATCGGGTCGGTGTGAGCGTCTGCGCTCGCGCGACGGAGGACAGCGCGGGCACCATCGACTCGAGCAGCGGCAACGCCACGGTTGCACCCACGCCGCGCAAAAATGTTCTGCGCGGCAGTGTCTTGTTCGTGAGGAACGCCATGTTGAGTCCTCTCCTCTAGTTCACCGCGGCGGTCGCCGCCTCCGGAGCCTCGCCGCCTTTCGTGTTCATCAGAAACGGCTCGCTCTTGACCACCGCCGCGATCAGCGCGCCGAAGCGGTAGTCGTCCTTCGCGGCATCGCTCACGACGGAGCGGACGACCGGCATGTCGTAGTACTCGACGCCGCGCCCTAGCGCGTAGGTCAAGAGCTTCTCTGCCGTGGTCCGCACGAACTGCTCGGAGTACCTCAGCAGGAAGCCGCGCAGATCGGCCGGCACCGTGAATCTCCGTGCCGTCGTACATCACGCTCGAAGGATTGATCGGCGTCGCGCCGTCCATCGTGCGCCAGTGGCCGATAGCGTCGAACGACTCGAGCGCGAAGCCGATCGGGTCCATCAACATGTGGCAGCCCGAGCAAGCGGGGTTGCTGCGATGCTCCTCCATTTGCTCGCGCATCGACGGCAGCGCCGTGTTGCCGGCTGCGTCCGTCTCTTTCACCTCGAGCTCCGGCACGTCGGGCGGCGGCGGCGGCGGTGGAACGCCGAGCAAGTTCTGCAGCACCCAGTAGCCGCGAATCACGGGCGAGGTGCGGATCGGCTGCGACGACACCGCGAGCAGACTGCCCTTGCCGAGCAAGCCGCGCCGCGCATCGAACTCCTCGCCGAGCGTCACGCGCCGAAAATGGCTGCCGTACACGCCCGGAATTCCGTAGTGCTTGGCGAGCCGCTCGTTGACGAACGTGTAGTCGGCCGTCAAGAGCTCGGTAGCCGGTCGATTCTCGCGTATCAAGCTATCGAACAAGAGCTCCGTCTCGCGCCGAAACGCTTGCCGCAAGTTGTCGTCGAAATCCGGGAAGAGCTCCGCCACGGGCACGTGCCCCTCGAGCGCGCGCAGGTTGAGCCATTGACCCGCGAAATTCTCGGTCAGTGCCGCCGAGCGCGGATCCTCGAGCATGCGACGCACTTGTGCATCCAGCACGCTTCGCGTCCTGGAGCTTGCCCTGCTCCGCGAGCGTCAGCAGCTCATCGTCCGGAATGCTGCTCCAGAGGAAGAACGATAGGCGGGACGCGAGCTCGAGATCGCTGACGCGGTACGTCTCGCCCGGTGCAAGATCGTCGGGCTCGCGCTCGACGCGGTAGATGAACTTCGGATCGGTGAGCAGACGCTGCAATGCCGTCTCGATCCCCGTCTCGAAATCGCCCTGCGCTCTGCCTTCGTCGTAGAAGGCGAGCAAGGTCTCGAGATCGTCCGGCGTGCCCGTGCCGCGATACGCGCGGCGCGCGAGCGCCGTCACGATGCGCTCCGCGCAAGGGCGCTCCTCCGCCGCGGTCGCGGGCTCGCAGATCAGCACGGCGTGTCGACTCGGCGTGTCGGCGGCGCCCGCCGCTTCGTACGGTCCGTCGATGCGCACGCTGCCGACGTGCGGGTAGAACGTGAACCCCGGCAGTCCGCCCGTCTCGATCGTGCTGCGCTCGAATGCGCGGTTCATGTCGAGCCCGGGTGCGTAATTCGTCGCGAGGAACGTGACGCCTACCGTATGCGGACCTGCGGTCACCGGCACGGTAACGTCGATCGTCTTGAGGTTGCCGCCACCGAACCCACGGCCGATTCCGAAGGCTTGGTCCCAATCGATGAGATCGATCCGCTCACCATCGACGAGCACCTCGAGCTGTTCGCCGCGGACCTCGCCGAACGGCCGGAAGTTGCCCATGTTGCCCAAATTCACGGAGAAGACCTTGATCGTGTATTTGCCGTCGGCCGGGAACACGTGCTCGATGAGGATTCCGCCGCGAGTGCCGAACGGCAAGCCTTCGACGTGATAGTTCTGCGTCGCATCCTCGGCTACGCGATACAGCGTTTGACTTGGCGTCGCCACGTTGCCGAGCGCCAAGCGGCTGATCTTGCCGGCGGCCGTGAGATACGTCTCGAGCAATGCGGGCGACAGCGCGAGCGTGCCGGCCTGATTGTCGAAGCCTCGGCTCGAATCGTCGGCCGGCAGGAACGTCGCTGCGTCGACCTCGAGCGCGAGCAAGTCGCGGATCGCATTGCCGTACTCGGCGCGATTCAGCCGGTGCAGCCCGGGCGCCGGGAGAACCGGCTTCGCGCTTTCGTCGATCTGCCCTTCGATGAAGCTCGCGAGCTTCACGTAGGTGTCGCGGTCCGGTCGGGGTTGGTCGACCGGCGGCATCACACCGGCGCGTAGCTTGCGGACGACCTTTTCCCAGGTCTCGGCGTGCGTCCCGATATCCGCAAAGTCGACGCGCTCGAGCGACAACCCGCCGACCTGCTCGGCGTAGTTGTGACAGTCGACGCAGTACTGCTTGACCGTGGCGGAGCTATCCGCAATCAGCTTCTCCTCGGACGGTTGACAACCCGCCAGCAGAGCGGCCACCGCGGCACCGGTGATCAGAACGAATCGATCTCGCAACTCATTCCCCCAAACGCAAAACGACTGGGCCTATAACCGGAAACTATATACGCCCTCCGGGACCAAACAACCCCGCTTTCGGACTCGGCTGCATAGGACTTATATGGCTTATGACCGACGCGCTCTCGGTCACGTTCCGCGGTCGACAACGGTTTCAATGGGCGGGCGTGGCCGCAAGGGCGCGGCGACAGGCCGGCGGTGCGCATTGTGCCGGACCGGCGACGTATCGTCTCGAATCAGCAAGGAAAATTGAGATTTCTAAAGACGTCTAGTGGTGCTCCTCGATCGTGACGCTGGGCTGGAGCAGCCGCTCATTCAGCAGGCTCTTGATCATGCGCACATGCGCCGCGGTCGGGGCTAGCACGGCCGCCGCATCGTTGTCTCGAGCCGCCTCCAGGTACATGCCCTTGATGAAATAGGCCTGTGAGCGGGCGCTGAACACCCTCCAGTTGGCGTCATTCAGGGTGAGCGATTCATTGCAGTAGGGAATCGCCTTGTCCGGTTCGTTCTTCGAGACATAGGCCGAGCAGAGGTTCGCGAGCCCTGCGGCGCGGTTGCGCGCACTCGGGCCGCGCTCGAGCCCGATCAGCGTGAGTCGTATGCCGTCGTCGAACTGACCGCCGCGAATCGCGTCGGCACCCGCGAGGAGATACTCCTCGACCGCGAGCGTGACGGTAGCGGCAGAGCTTTCCGGATCCGCGCGGCACGGCGGCGCGAGCAAGGACGCTGCGAGAGTGACCCAGAGCATTCGGCCCATTGTCCGCACCTCGCCCCAGAGTTTAGAACGGGGCGGAGCAGCGCGCGAGCGACACCGTCACGGCCGGACCCGGCAGCGCCGCGGCGCGTCGGCGCGGCATTTCGCAGCAACCTTGGAGCAGCCTTCCGGCGGCGACGAAACGCACGCCGGAAGGAGTCCCATGCTCAAGAAGCGCTACAGCCTATAACGGAAGCCCAAGAGGAACCGTTGACCGTACACGTCGTAGGCATTTGCCGGGTTCGACTGCGAGCTGAAGCGCTGATCGAAGGTCGGGATGACCGGCGGATCCTCGTCGAACAGATTCGTGATCGACAGCGACAGCTCCCAGGTCTGGCCGTTCGAGAGCTCACGATCATAGAAGAACGAGAGATCCGTATACGACTTCGCGTCGATCGTGGCGTCGTCGATCGTGAGCTGACCCGCCGGCGGCGTGAGGCCCGGCTGGAACTGCACGAACTGGATCGTGATGTTGTTGAGCTCC
This sequence comes from uncultured Gammaproteobacteria bacterium, assembly GCA_963744305.1. Taxonomy (GTDB): domain Bacteria; phylum Pseudomonadota; class Gammaproteobacteria; order Steroidobacterales; family Rariloculaceae; genus FEN-1219. The sequence continues at coordinate 37,115 of CAVUTF010000001.1, read as the reverse complement.
GAGTCGCCGATGTAGCGTTGCTGCAGGCCGATACCGAAATCGCCGAACTGATAGCGCGCGCTCACGAGCGCTCTGTTCTCGGGCTCGGCGAGTTGTCCGGACAGATCCACGGGCGTACCGCCAGGCGTCGTGGTGCTGTCCTCGAGCAGCCGACCGGCCAAGAACCGCAACGTCAGGTTTTCCGCTCTGGTTCGAGAACAGTCAGTGTCCCGGTTCCAGAGCAGCTCGTAGTCGAGGCCGCGGACCCTGCGCGTTGTTGATGTTCTGAGCCACGGATCGCGGACGGCAGTGACGGCATTGGTGGCCGGATCGCGGAAGACGTACTGGCACAACTTGCTCGACGCGCTCGCGTTGCACTCGTTGACGATGCGCTGCGCACCGAGCTGGCCGATCGCGTCGGAAAGGTCGATGTCGTACCAGTCGACCGAGAACTGCAAATCCGTGTCGCCAGGCTCGACGACGAAACCGGCGGTCATGGTGTCGGCCTCCTCTGGATCGAGGTCGGGGTTGCCGCAAAGCCGTAGCGGTGATCTGGAACACCGTTGCGACGCTGCCCGGAGCCGGCTGGCCGCCGGGAGTGGGTATGTTATTGATCGCGTGCTCCGTGATGTTGCCGCCGCCGCCCTGCACGTCGAACCGCTCGGCGAACGTCGGCTCGCGCATGTCGCGCGAAAGCGTCGCACGGAACCGCAGGAACTCCGCCGACCTGGAGGTTGATGCCCGTCTTGTACGAGGCGATTCCGCCGCTCGTCGAGTAGTCCGAGTGACGTCCGGCGACATCGAGCTCCAACCGCTGCGACCCGACTGTCGGCCTGCCACAGCGGCAGGTTGAACTCCGTGAAGAGCTCCCAGACGTCGTACCCGCCCTGGATCGTCGGGTACCGTCGAGAACTCGTGCAGGTTCGGGCTGCCGGTCGTGAATCCGCCCGGAATGCCGCGGATGCCGAGGCTCGGTGCATTGACCGGCGGGCCGTAGCGCATCAGGTCTTGCGGCAGACCGTCGTTGCCAGAACCATTGCTCGCGCCACGTGCCAGCCGACGGCCATCGAGAACGGGCCCGGCCGTAGCCTTCATAGATGTCGCCGGTGAACAGCACCTCGGCGAACTCTTGGGTCACGGCGCCGACGCCGGACTTCTCCGAGACGCGCGTACGTCGGCCGCGGCATCGCTCACGTTGCCCTGACCGAAGATGTTCATCGGCACGCAGTTCGGGATCGCGTCCGGACCGACCGGCGACGGGAATCGGCACCGGGTCAGTCGGATCGCCGTTGCCCAACGAGTCGTCGCCCTGCGCGGCCGGGACGCGGATATTCGCGACGGAGGCCTGGAGCTGCGCGGCGTCGGATTGTAGCGTTGCACGTTGCAGATGATCGTGCCCGTGCCGCGGTCGGGTTCGCCGATCGAGGTCGACGATGCCGTCGCCGTTCGTGATCCCTGCGATCGGTGTACACCTCGACCGCGTCGATCGCCAGCATCTCGCGGTCGACGCGAATCTCGTTGAACACTGTCGGGACAACCGATCAGTCGCGCCGCGCTGAAATCGCGCCTCCATCTTGCCAGTTGTCGCCGAGATCCTTGTCGAGACCGAGCTGCAGGTCCAGCTGTCGAATTGGTTGTGGCGGTCCTCGCCGTCGCCCCAGTTGCCCGCCTTGGCCCAGCCACTGTGCCCTGCTTCTCGATGACGAACGTTCGACGCCTTGCGTCGATCATCGCCTGTCGCACGTTCGCCGGGCAGATAGGCGTTGTCCACGAAGATCTCGTGCCGTCCACGGCGCCGCCATGTGCGGGATGCCGCGCTGGTCGTTGTCGTTCGACTGGTTTGGCCCGCCGAGCAAATTCACGAAGAATGCGTCGTCTCGTTCGCGTCGAACGTGTAACCGGCGAAGAAGTTGCTGCGCTTGACCTCGGCCCGTAGACGGGCCTCCGTTGAACGCTCGATTAGCGCGATCCTCCGCCATGCCGTCGTGCTCCGTGCCGCCCGATTGATTGCCGGTTGCCGCGCCGATCGAGGTCGCCGGTGGAGGCGAACGGCCTCACGCCGGCCAGCCGTTGAGTTCCGTCCGACGACTTGGCCACCGAGCGAGAACGTGCCAACTGTTCGCTCCGGCAGCGTTGCGGCGCCGCGCCGATCCGGCCGGTCGGCGCATGATTGTCGCGAGTAGACGTTCGGGCAGCACGAGCCGCTGCGGCTGACGTTCGTTGTCGGCGGCGGTCGTCCACGCCGGGTTCGCCGACGATGCCGTAGCGCTGGAACCAGTCGCCGAGCTCGGTCGGGTCGTACTCGATCGGATCGATGTTCTGGTTCTCGACCGAGCCGACGAAGTGCCCGCGCTCGCCGAGCTGGGTGCCGTAAGCGAACGTAGAGCTGGCGTTGTCCCCCATGTTGTCATCGGTCTGGCCGACGCTCGATCGAGAAATCCAAGCCGTCGTATAATCCGGTTCGATCCGGAAGTTCGTCGACGCCCGCGAGCGCATCCGCGCCATAGGCCGCCGACGCGCCGCCGGTCACCACCTCGACTTGCGAGAGCAAGGCCGTCGGGATGTTGTCGATGTGCACGCTGCCGTCCCGATCCGCCGGCGAGAGGCGCGCGCCGTCGAGCAAGCACCAACGTTCGCGCGGGTCCCATCGCGCGCAGATCGATCACGCTGCTGCCCGCGCCGCCGAACAGTGCGCCGCCACCGCGTTGGGCGCTCTGTGTCTGGAAGAATTGCGGCAGCTGATCGAGCTGATCCGCCATCGTCGCGCCCGGGCTTGAACGTGGCAAGCTCACTCGGGCGTGACAGCCGTTACCGGCACCGGCGTCGTGAAGCCCGTCGGGCGCTGAATGCGCGAGCCGGTGACCGTGATTTCGTCCGTGATAGAGGTGTCCTGGCTAAGAGCGTTGCTGGAAAGCAACAAACTGGACGACGCCGTGCACGCGAGCGCTACGGCAGATGCAAGCGGACTAAGCCGCAAGGTCTTAGATTTCATGTTCCCCCCCGGAGTTGGCCAAATGCGACGGACCCAACGCCGACCTTAATAAAGGTTCGCGCAGAAGGCAAGGTCTCTAAGCCGGGATTGCTTGCGGATGCTTGGACGGGGCCGCCCGAGACGCGTCCGGCGGGCCCAAGCGGGGGCCGGTGCTAGATCGAAATCAGTTGCGGCGCTCGCGCAACGCCGGGAGCTTGCGCGGGTCGACGTCCGCGCCCCACGCCTGCTTGCCGTCCGGCAGCACGAGCCATTCCCAATGGACCACGTTAGTACCGTTGCGCGCAGGTTGCCCGACGATTTTCGCGACGTCGCCGGATTTCACGTCTTCACCGGTCCAGCCTTTGCGCAACATGACGGTGCGCGAGCCGCCCTCGGCCATCCACCCCTGTCGAAATGGGAACCCGGCCAGTAAGAAATCACCGGAGAGAACTAGGTTTGCCGAGCGCTATTCGGCGGCACTCAGCGCTTGGGTTAGGGCTTCGAGATTGCCGCGCAAAAGACGCGTGTAGCCATCGTCGACCAACTTGCCCTCTTCGACGATGCCCGTATCGCCGGTCTCGAGCACGACGAGGCGCGCGCCGGCGGCATCGATCGCCGCTTTGATCGGCTCGGCGGGCTCCCAGCGATGCAGCACGACTTTGATGCCGTTGTCCTGCAAGTATTGCCGGAATGCCGTCGCGTCCGCGTCCGTCCAGCGGATGTCTTGCTTCAAGAAGTAGCCATCGACGTACACGCTCATGTCCGTGGTCAGATACACGAGCTCCGCCGTCAGCGCGTACACCGTGATGTCCGCGAGCGCCGCAAGCTTCACTTCGTACTCGCGTTTCAGGCCGAGCAAGTTGCGCCGGTAGGCGGCAAGGTTCGCTTGGATCTGCGGCGCATCCGCGGGCGCGAGCCGCATCAAGTCAGCTGCCACGATGTCGGCAATCCGCGCGCCGTTCGACGGGCTCAACCAAAAGTAGATCGAAGGCGTGCGCGTGTCCGTCGCGCTCTCTTGCGACCACGGCGCGTCCTCGACGGGCGCAAGCACGACCGACGCCCCCTCCAAGGTCTCCGACCATGGTTTCGTCGCGTCGATGTCGACGATGCGAATATTCGCGGAGCGAGCCGCGACGAATAGCGGATCGTCCTGCCACAGCTTCCCGATCGTGATGACGGCGTCCGCGCGCGAGAATTGGTCGCGCAGGCGCTCGGCCTGCGAGCTGAAAAAACTCTGTTGACTTGCCATCGGCCGGCCGCCTTCGGGCACATTCTCGACTTCGATGCCTGTGTCCTTCGTGAGCGCTTTCGCCACCGAGTACGTCACCGGCAACGCGGTCAGCACGAGCACGCCGTCACCCTCGGCAAGCGACAACCGCGCGGCACCGAGGCCCATGAGAAGGCTCACCACGACGACGACCTAGTCCGCGTACTCAGCATGACTACACCTCTTACGCCTCTCGGAACCGCGCAACCGTGATTCGAATGACCGTTGTGACCACGAAGAAGCCGGCCGCGACCATGATGATTGCGCCGCCCGACGGGATCGGCAGATCGAGCTGCATCGGGATCAAGACGCCGGTGATGCAGCTCACCGTGGAGATCGCCATGCTCCAAAACACGAAGCCGCGCATCGAGCTGATCAGATTGCGGGCCGCCGCGGCGGGTATGAGCAGCAGCGCTTCAACGAGCACCGCGCCGACGATCTTCAGGCACGCCACCGTCAGCACGGTGATCATCACGACAAACACGTATTCCATGGCCTGCGACCTTCACGCCGCGCACCTCGGCCAAGCTCGGATTGAAGCTCGCGAGGAGCAGGCGGTTGAATAGCGGCACACCGACCGCGACGATCGCAACGGTCACGAGCAGAAGCACGTTCATGTCGACGTCGCTCACGGTCAACACCGAGCCGAACAGCACCGCCTCCAAGATGTGCGTGTTCACGCGCGCGGAGACGAACAGCAGCAACGACGCGCCGACCGCGAGCGAGATCGACAGAAACACGCCGATCAGTGTGTCCGCCGAAATTCGCGTGCGACCCTTCGTGTAGTTCAGCACCAATCCGAACAGGACGCAGAAACCGAACATCGACACATACGGCTCGGTGTACGACTCGCCGAGCAGCACGCCGATCGCAACGCCGGTCATCGCGGCGTTGCCGATGGCCTGCGAGAAGAACGCCATGCGCTTGGTGACGACCATGGTGCCGACGCCGCCCAAGATCGGGCCGATGAAGAACGCGCACAACAGCGCGTTGATCACGAAGCCGTATTGAAACGCGAGCGGCAGTGTGCCGTCGTAGGCCATCGTCATCAGCCATTCGCGGATCCAGGCGTAGAGCTCGGTCATGACGCCATCGCCGGCGCGGTGGCCGGGGCTAGATTGAACAACATTTCCGCGTCGAAGTCGGCGAGGACGCTAGCGGGCTCTCCGCTGAAGAGCACCGTGCGATTGATGCAAGTCACCGTGTCGGCCATCGCGCGGACTTGCGCAAGATCGTGTGCGATCCACACAACGGTGACGCCCTCCGCGGCGAGCTCGCGAATCAGCGCTACGAAGCGTTCCGCACCCACCTCGTCCATGCTCGTCATCGGCTCATCCAGCACGAGCAGCGCAGGCGGCGGCAGGAGGGCTTGCGCGAACAGGACGCGCTGCCGCTCGCCTCCCGATAGGCTACCGAGCTTGCGGCGCCGCTTGCCGTGCAGGCCTACGCGCTCGAGCGCGCCGTGCGCGAGCGCGCGGTTCGCTCTGCTCAGGCCGATGAACGCAGGCCGAACCCGCTGGCAAACGAGCGCCATGAAGTCGTCGACCGTCACGGGCAGCGTTCCTGTCGAAATCCAGTGCTTGCGGCACGTAGCCGATCGTTTTGTCTTCCGCCCACGCGATCGAGATCGTGCCGGTATGCGGCATTTGGCCGAGCAAGCAGCGTACGAGCGAGGTCTTGCCGCCGCCGTTTGGCCCGATCAAACAGTGAATCTCGCCGGGAGCGATCTTCAGATTCACGTCGTCGAGAATCTCGGTATTGCCGAGCGCGAGGCTCACGTGCTCGAAGACGATCTCTGGACCGCGCATCGCCCGCTTGGATCAATGCGTCTCGGCGGCGACTGCGCGCATCGCCGAAGCCAGCGTCTCCAAGTTCGCTCGAGTCTCGCGCTCGAACAGGTCGGGCGTGTATTCGCCGTCCGACATGTGGGAGAAGGCGTACATGCGCACGCCCGTGGCCTCGCGGATCGTGTCGGCGAGCTTGCTCGCGAAGTATTTCTCGGCGAACAGCACGTTGACATTGGCCGCCTTGATCTTGTCGATCGTGTCGGCGAGCTGGCGCGCAGTGGGCTCCACGCCGTGACGCGGCTCGATCACGGCCGCCACTTGCAGGCCGAACTCCTGCATGAGGTAGCCGTAGGCCCCGTGCATCGTCGCGCAACGGAAGGTCGAGACGTCGACATCCGCCAAATCCGTCATGAATTCCGCCTTCAAGCGGCGAATACGCGCCGCATAAGCGCGCGCGTTGTCGCGGTAGTAGGCCGCGTTGTCTTTGTCGATGTCTCCCAACCCTTGCGCGATCGTGTAGATCTGCTGAATCGCGGCGGTAGTCGAAACGAACGTGTGCGGATTTACGACCTTGGCCTGCCCCTCGTCGGCGGCGATGGGAATCAGCGCGACGCCGTCGTTCGCGTAGATCAGCGGCAGATCCTCGCGGCCGCCCGCCTTGACGATGTCGAACGCCCACTCGTCATGGCCGATACCGTTCACGACGAGCACGTCCATGCTCATCACGCGCTTCATGTCGTCAGGGCGCGGCGTGTAGTTGTGCGGGTTGTAGCCGGCATCGATCAGCGGCACGATCTCGGCACGGTCGCCCACGATGTTCGCGACGAAGCTGTAGTAAGGATGCAGCGTGATGCCGACTTTCAGTTTCTCGTCGGCGGCCTGCGCCCCGTGCCCGCAGAGCAGCAACAGGAGCAGTGCTCGGACCACGCTCGAAGGTGGCGGCGCATCGCTCCAAGGGGATTGAAAGCCTTTTCGCCACAATCTCGGAAACCGAATGTGCGATTTCGGTCCAAAAGGCGGCGTTGAAAACAGCAAAATGGTGCCTGGCAGCAAATGTCTTCGTGAACGCAGGAAAGGCGGAATCTTGCCTTCACGCTTTGGAGCGAATTCCGTCCGAAGGTCGGGGAAAGTCTGTGAGTTCGTTCCGATACGGCTTATTCCCACCGATAAATTACCCAGATGACAAGCTCATGCTTGGGTTCGACGCGTTGGTATTGTCCGACTCTCTGGGGCGGAAAATCATCTCCGGCAAGCTCATCCACGGAAACGGTTTTGCCGTATCGCAGGTGAAGACTTCGGCCTTGTTTTCATTGGTTCGGCGAAAGATGCAAAGGATTGCCGAATTGCTGGCTACCGAGGCGCCGCCGGATCTGGCGCTGAACCGGCACTGCCCGGAATGTCAGTTTCGAAACCACTGCCGCGGAAAGGCCCTTGAAAAGGATGACCTGAGTCTGCTCGGGGGCCTGAGCGTCAAGGAGCGGGAAAAATTGCGGAACGAAGGGATTTTCTCTGTCATCCAGCTTTCCTACACGTTCCGGCCTCGTCGCCGGCCGAAGCGGCTGCGACACAAGGCCGAGAAATACCATCACGCCCTCAAGGCGCTGGCAATCCGGGAGAAGAAAATCCACCTCGTAGGCACTCCGAACTTAAAATCGAGGCGGCACCCCCGTATATCTTGATGTGGAAGGGCTGCCGAGTCAGGATTTTTATTATCTGATCGGCGCGCGGGTTCGCAACGCCGAAGGGGCCCGAATGCACAGTTTCTGGGCGGAAACCGTGGCCGAGGAAGGCGAAATATGGCGGAAGTTCCTTCATCTTTTGGTGAGCATCGAACGTCCGGTTCTGATTCATTACGGCAGTTACGAATCGACCTTCCTCAAACGGATGCACGAACGCCATGGTGGCGCGCCTGAGGGATCGGCGGCAGCAAACGCGATCCAGTCCCCGATCAATCTCCTCTCCGCGATCTACGCGCGGGTATATTTTCCCACCTATTCCAACGGACTGAAGGAGATCGCGGCTTATCTCGGCTACCGCTGGCCGGAGCCGTCTGCATCCGGACTGCTCTCGATCACCTGGCGAGAAAAATGGGCGCAGTCCGGAAATTCCGCGGATCGCAAAAATCTCCTTCTCTACAATGCCGGGGATTGCGAGGCTTTGGAACTTACGGCGCAAACCGTGACCCGGCTTTCCCAGTTCCGGTCCGCGGCTGAGAGGTCCGGTGAAAAAGCAGTGGTGGATGTCCAATGCATGAAGTCTGAGCGCATCTTTGGCTTTAAAAGAAACACCTTCTTCTTTCCCGAACTGGATAAAATCAACTCCGCCGCATACTGGGACTACCAACGTGAGAAGGTTTATGTAATATCAAATCCTTTGCTGCGAAACGCGCTAAGGAAGGCAAGGGCAGCGAAACAACCTCGTCCAAATAAGATCGTTCAATGCGTTCGTCCCAAGAAGTGTCCTCACTGCTCCTCCAAAGCCATTTTTCGTCATGAGAATCACCAAAAAACGATTTACGACCTAAAGTTTTTCAATGGCGGGATCAAGCGTTGGATTGTCCGCTATCATTTTCAGCGATACATATGCTGTCGCTGTCAGAAGACTTTCTCCCACCAAGCCCACAACTGGGCGCGCAGCAAGTTCGGTCCTTCCATTCTGGCATATGCCATTTATCAAATCGTTCGTTTGCGAATCCCCAAATCACGGTCGATCAAATGATGAACCGCGTGCTTGGCCTGCGCATGGGGAACGTGACATGCGGACATTTCAAGTCGGGCGCTTCCGACGCTTACTTGGAAACCTACGAACAAATCTTAAGGAACCTGCAAGGCGGTCCTCTCTTACACGCGGACGAGACGCGAATAAGCATAAGAAGCGGCTACGGATTTGTCTGGGTGTTCGCCAATCTGGAGAATGTAATCTATGTTTATTCGGAAACCCGCGAATCCGGTTTGCTTCAAACAGTTTTGAAAGGCTTTCAGGGCGTCCTGCTGTCCGACTTTTACGCGGGCTATGACGGTGTGGCGTGCCCGCAGCAAAAATGCCTAATTCATTTGATCCGGGATTTGAACGACACGTTGCTGAAGCATCCCTACGATGACGACCTGAAAACACAAGCAAGGAATTTCACCGACCTTATGACGGCAGTTGTCCGCACTATTGATCAGCACGGGCTTAAGGCGCGGTTTTTGAAGAAACATCTGAGTGGGGTGGAGCGCTTTTATCGGGAACTATTCCAGCGAGGTCGCGCGCAAGTGCAAGGATCGGTTCGACAGAAACCGAGAGGGGCTCTTTACTTTCCTGAGATACGACGGCGTGCCATGGAACAACAACAATGCTGAGCACGCGATCAAGGCGTTTGCTACGCTCAGGCATGTCATCAAGGGAGTCACTACGGAGAAGGGATTACGGGAATACCTTGTTCTCCTGAGTGTTTGCGAAACATGCAAATACCGGGGAATTGATTTTCTTAATTTCCTGCGCTCCGGTGAACGAGACATCGACGCTTTTGCCAAGACCCGGCGGAGGTGCAACGCTGTTTGTTAGCCGGGGTAGCTTTTAACCCGGTTTTATTCCGAACTACGGCGAGCGTTACGGTAATGGTGAGAGAATCAGCGCTGGCTTCGTGGAATCGGCAGTCAACCAAGTGGGCGAGTAAGCGCATGGCCAAAAAGCAGCAGATGCAGCGGACGCAACGAGAGCGTACTTTTTGCTGCAGGTCCGTAACTCGGATCCTCAACGAAGAGTGGGAGGACGTATTCCGCCGTTGGTATCCCGATTCCGGCCAACAGCAATCAATGAAAGCTCTGCGTAACCCCCGGAATCTCCCGCTCTCGATCTGATGAACGTCTCCACTGCTGCGCAGAAAAGCGACATTATGCCAGGTCGCATTTTGATCGGATGATGATCGGGAACCGTGACGTGGAACTCGCCGTCAAGCTGGGTGGTCAGGCGGATGTGGGAACCGTCCTGCCGGATGCGTTCGTAGCCCAAAATGCGTAGCGCCTTGAGCAGTTCCGGCCCGGAGATATTGCGCGGTGTCTTCACGCCGCCATCACTTCGTCACGAACGAAGTGAAGCCGGATGATCTTGGGCATCGCGCCGGGAAGGCCATCGCCGAAATGACAGTGCACGGCATCTTTCACCATCGCGCGCAACTCGTCGAGCGTATCGCCTTGGGTAACAATGCCGTGCCCTAAGGCCGTGGCCACATAGCCGCCATCAACCTCGTCTTCCTGCACTTCGAAGATGATCTCGCTCACGGAAGTAATCTAGACGGTTGCCTCAGTCATGGCAAGCCGCCCGGCGGGGGAACACGGACAAGGACTTCCTGGATTTTCGCGCGTTAGTGCGACAATGGCATGGATGCCAAGTGGTCTTTGAAGAGGCGGACCGCGGGTCGAGAATCTTGATCCAGCAGAGGTCGGATACATCCACGATCTCTGGGTTTCGGACGCTGTCTGCTCGACGTTGCTCCGTCCTTGGAGCGGCGCGGTTCGAGCGTCGTACTACGAGTTCACTCCCATCATGAACAAAGATCAAAGTCTGCGCGTACGCCCCTCTTGGACACAGGAAGAACTGGCAAGGAATCTGCGGCAGATGGGCTGGCCGATTATCCGTGAGAACGCTCGCAGGTTGAAAGCTCGTCTTCCACTTCCAAATCAGCCACTCGCCAAATTCTCGCTCAGCGAGCTTTCTATCCGCAGCGGCATGCCGCTTTCCGAGAGGAGAGCGTGGGGCTTTGATCTTGCTGGGAATTTCTTCATAGCATAGCATAGCATCCCTGTTGATCTCATGACGTTTCAGACAAAGGACATTCGGAGTACTTCGAGAAGTTGGCAGTTGTTCCGCTTGGTGACGCTGTTTGCCTTCATCGGCTTGTGCCGGTATAGACAAGCATCTTTCTCGCTTCCGGAGATTGCCATGCAACTTCCTGAAATTAATTAGGTTTGGGGGTATAGCTCAGCTGGTAGAGCGTCTCGTTCGCAAAAAGTTTGGTGGGTTGTGGACTCAAAAGGTCTTAGGTGGACGAAGCGGGACAAATTCTTCCAATAGTGTGTTTTCAGGTTGAGGCCACTCGGACGCTACGAGGACTTAAATGGCCCGAATTTTTGATGCCGGTATAGACTTCGGTATAGACGCCTGTGTGCAGTCGTTGGTACTGCTGTAGTCTACGGATTCCGTCTCCGTGCCGCTGCCGCGGCTTTCCTTAGCGCGCGTATTGCGAAGGGATCATTTGAAATCAAGCGGCGAAGTGATGAAGATCGTGTTGAACTCCAGAATCTTGGCCGCGTTGTCAGCATCGCCAAATTTGCAAAGAGGGCGCGGCATGGCGAAGCCTACCACTTAGCCCGGGGAAAACGAGCCTATTTGCTTTAGATAAGCTTGTCCTTGCTTGCGCATGATGGTCCGTCCCCGCTGTTATTGCTTACCAGCGAAGTAAGCGTCGGCCCTCATCTGCCTCCTCACTTGGTTTAAGATGCCGCTGGTATCGGATACTCGTGCAAGGCCGGTGTGCCCTTCGTCTGGACGTAGTCCCTGATCAGCCAGCGAAAGATGAAGCCCGGCAGCTGATACCGCCAGCCGATCCTGCCGAAACCGCTTCACGAACTCGTCCACCTGAATGTCGAGGGGGACTGAGTCGTCGACGGGAAGTTTCCGAAGTGCCACCCATAACCGTCACGGTGATCTCCCGTCCTATCCTATTCTTTACCATGAAGAAGAGGTGAGGAAAGAAGCTCTCCTTATAACCCCGAAGGAGGGAGCGATGTCCACCCAAATTTCCTCCGCTCGCCTCTCGTCCCCTCCGCTTCAACGCATATGCCATGACGTTGTTGGTCGCGCGGTGATACCGAACGATCAAACACGGCTGGCGCGATGGCGATCCCACTGAGCAGATCGAAAAGACACGCGAGATCGAGGAAGCGGTTTCGATTCTAGCCGTACCACAGGCACAAAAGCTCCTCGCGGCATGCACCGCAGATCCGGAATGCCGCCCGCTGTTGGCCCCGCCCGCTATCGGCCTCTTTGCTGGGCTCCGCACCGGCGAACTCGCGGCGCTCGCGGCAAAACGTGCATTTGACGGGCAGCAGCAATTTATCGAAGTTGCGGCTCGAAAAGCGAAGACCCGTTTCCATTTCCGATAATCTCTCCTCTTGGCTGAGACCAGTGGCGCGATTGGCCGGACCGGTCGTTCCAGACCGTTACCGCGAGCGGCATGAGCGGCTGCAGGCCCTGGCAAAGTTCACTCCCTGGCCGAGAAACGTGCTCCGCCACTCCTTCGGCTCCTATCACCTGGCATTCCATAAGAACGAGGTCCTTACCGCCGCTGAAATGGGCAACTCCCCTGCGGTAATTTTTCAGCACTATCGTGCTCTCGTGACATCGGAGGCAGCAGAGAAGTTTTGGAGACTGCTACCCGTGAATGACGTCGACGCCGACAAGGTTGTCGAATTCGTCGCGTAAAGATGGTATCGATATTCAAACGATGATCAGCATCCCCGCAAAAATTCCCGATTCGCCTTATCGGTACGTGAGGCCAGGCGCTTTACAGGGCCGGGAACGAAAAACCAGCAACCAGAGACCAGAAACGTTCACCAGAAGCACGTTGCGAGCTGTTCAGAGAGTTGCTGTAATGAAGAAGCATGCTCCCCCTTGATGTAGCCGGTTCAAACGGACCGGAGACCAATCACCAGGTGATCCTGGAGATGAACCGCATTACCAAGCAGTTCGGCCCGACTCAAGTCTTGACCGAAGTGGACTTCGCGCTGCGTAGAGGCGAGATCCATGCCTTGATGGGGGAGAACGGCGCCGGTAAGTCGACCTTGATGAAGATCGCCGCCGGGCTGATCGACGATTTTGAGGGCGAGATTGCGGTCGGGGGCAGCCCGGTGCATCTGAACTCTCCGCGCGCAGCGACGCGGGCGGGTATTGCGATGATCCAACAGGAATTGAGCCTGGTGCCGGAGCTAGCCGTGGACGAGAACATCTTTCTCGGCCAGGAGAAACGGGGTGGCCTGTTTCTGGTGGATCGCCGGCGACAGATCGAGGCGGCGCGGACGGTCCTTGCGCCGTTGGATTTCCAGGCGCGGATCGATCAGCCCGTGAGCCGGCTACGGGTGGGTGAACAGCAGTTGGTGGAGATCGGTAAGGCGCTGGTATTGGAGGCGCGGATTTTGATCATGGACGAACCGACCTCGGCGTTATCGATTCGCGAAACGGAGCGTTTATTTGCGGTGATCCGGCGGCTTTCTGGCGGGGGTGTTGCAATCGTTTACATTTCCCATCGCATGGAAGAGGTCTTCGCCCTGGCCGATCGGGTTACGGTTCTCCGCGACGGACGCTTGATCGGCACCTTGGCCGCTCGGGAAGCTAACCGGCGCGAAGTGATCCGCATGATGGTGGGCCGCGAACTGCAGGAGGTCCTGGCCTCCGGTAAAGCCGATGCGCCTACTCGCCAACCGGTCCTCGAAGTCAGGAACCTTTGGCTCGAACACCCAGCCCCGACCCCAAGCAGGCCGATGCTGGTAGATCGCGTTTCGTTCTCCGTAGCGGCCGGCGAAGTGCTCGGCCTGGCAGGGTTGCTCGGGGCAGGCCGAACGGAAACCTTAGAAGTGCTTTTCGGGCTTCATCCCGAACTCGGCGGAGGTGAAGTCTTCGTGAACGGCCGGCGAGTCTCGTTGCGAAATCCAGTGGAGGCCAAGCAGCACGGGATTGCACTGGTGACGGAGGATCGGAAGCGCGACGGCCTGATTCTGGGCGCCGGCATCGATCGAAATGCCGAGCTGACGGTGATGCGTTCGATCTCCAATTTCGGGGTCGTCTCGAACCGCGAGGAACGCGAGGTTGCTCTGCGGACCATGCGGCAACTCGGGATTCACGCGAGGGGCCCGGAGCAGGTCGCGGGCACGCTCAGCGGCGGTAACCAACAGAAGCTGGTCATCGGAAAGTGGCTCCAGGCTGTTCCCAAAATTCTGCTTCTGGACGAGCCAACCCGCGGGATCGATGTCGGGGCAAAGGCGGACATTTATCGCCTGATTCAACAACTCGCCGAAGAGGGCTTGGCGATCGTGTTGGTCTCGTCGGAATTGCCCGAGCTCACCCTGTTGAGCGACCGTATCCTGGTCTTGCGAGAAGGCCTCCCGACGGCGCAATTGAATCGATCGGATTTTTCACATGAGACCATTCTGGAGTACGCTTCGCCTGGCGGGCGGGTACAACCCGAATTTGCGGAGGTAGCGGCGTGAACACGGTGCTCGGGCGGATCTTCAAGTTTATTCTGACGACCAAGCTTTTCTGGGGGTTGGCAGTGCTTTACGCGACCGGCGCGGTCCTCTCGCCGGTGAATAACAAGGGAGTAAACATCTTCCTGAGCCCGGGTAACCAGGCCGATGTGCTGCGACAGGTCTCCAACAACGGAATCATCGCCGTCGGTATGACGCTGGTGATTCTGACGGGTGGAATCGATCTTTCGGTCGGTTCAATGATGGCGCTTGGTTCGGTCATTTGCGCCATGCTTCTGACTCAGCAGGGGTGGACCAATGCGTCGCTGTTTTCTATCCCGATTCTGGCCGTCGTTTGCGTGATGCTTTGTCTGTACCTGATCCCTTTGATTGCCATGAATGTGCACGGCGCGGCGCATCGCGCCGCCGAGAAGCCGGCCACGAAGGTCGTCGCTGCGAGCGCTTTTGCGGGCATCATTCTGGCCGCGGTCGCGGTTGCCTGGACGATTGGACAGCTCGAGCCAAAATTTGGTGTTCCCGGTGTGCTTGTTACCGTGCCGGCCGTCGGGCTTGCGCTTGGTGCCTTGAACGGCATCATCATCGCTAAGGGCCGCCTGCAACCATTTATCGTCACCCTGGCGATGATGGTCGCGATTTTGGGGCTGGCGCGGTTGCTGGCCGGCCAGCACGCGGCTGTTTATCCGGTCTATACCGGTTCGAATGCAACGGAAGACTTTGATGTGTTGCGGGCGCTGGTGTTTAACGTGGTGCCTGTTCCCGGGATTTTCTTTCTGTTCGCCGTCTTCCTGTTCGGGTTTGTTTTGAAGGTAAGTACGTTCGGCCGGTACGTGTACGCCCTTGGGGGGAACGAGCAAGCGGCGCGACTCGCCGGTATCCGGGTGGATCGTATCAAAATCGCGGTCTATGCGATCTCCGGAATGCTGGCAGCTTTGGCCGGTGTTCTGTACACCGCGCAGTATCGTCAGGGTAAGCCGGACGCCGGGACCGGAGCGGAACTGGATGCAATCGCCGCGGTGGTGATTGGCGGTACTAACCTCATGGGCGGCAGAGGGTCCATGACCGGCACGCTTGTCGGGGTGCTGATCTTTGGTTTTCTGGGCAACATTCTGCTGCTCAAGAACATCGACAGCAACACCCAGCTGGTGCTGAAAGGGCTGATCATCCTGGGCGCCGTGCTGCTGCAGGAGGGTCAGATGGCCGGTTGGCTGAGGCGATTCCGCCCCCGCGTCGAGAAGGCTCCCGGACAAAAGACCACTGTGGAGGTAGCCGGGACCGAACGGTGAAGGCGGATGTGGAAGAAAACCAGATTTGCGCCAGACCAGGACGCAGCTGTCGAACTCCTGCTGTCTTCAGCGCCGGAACGCCTCCTCGATGTCCAAGCGGCATCGCAAAACTTGAGCCAGAAAAGTCTAACGGCTCCAGGATTATCCTGCCACGTGGCAGCGATGAGATAAACAAGAACGAGACCCATAACCACCAACCCACCTATGCAAAGAAGGACATTCATTAAAATAAGTGCAGTCGCAGCTGCGAGTGCGGTAATTAAACCATTCCATGTGCGAGCCGAGTCGAAGAAACTTCGATTTGGTTTCTCGCAAGTTACGATCGTTGAACCCTGGCGGGTTCAATTCAACAAGGACATGAAGAAGGAGGCGGAAAAGCATGCCGACCTGGAACTCATTATCACGGACGGACAGGACAAGACGGAGAAGCAGGTCGCCGATATCGAAAACCTGATTCGCCAGGGTGTCGATGTGTTGCTAATCAGCCCGAAAGAATCGGCCGGGCTGACGGGGGTAACCCTCAAAGCGATTGAGGCCGGGATTCCGACCATCATTCTCGATCGCAACGTCGATACGGATAAGTATACGCAATTCATCGGCGGCGACAATGTGGAGATAGGCCGCGCGGCCGGAGAGTACACGGTCAAAGTGCTCGGCGGTCCGGGCAACGCAAAGGGTAACGTCATCGAGCTCTGGGGCGGCATGGGCACGCAGCCGGCCCACGATCGCAGTACCGGATTCCACGCTTTTACCGACAAAGAAGCTGGCATCAAATCATTGCTTCAACCGATCGATACCGATTGGAAGCAGGCGAAAGGATATGATGTGATGTCGACGGCGCTGAAATCCTTCGACAAGATAGACCTCGTCTACGGGCACAATGATCCGGTTGCGTACGGGGCCTATCTCGCAGCGAAGGATGCCGGGCGGGAAAAAGAAATCAAGTTCCTCGGTATCGATGCGCTACCCAGCGAGGGAGTGACCTGGGTCCACAAAGGACAGCTGACGGCGACGTTCCTCTATCCGACGCCGGGGGCGGAAGGTGTACGACAAGGGTTGAAGATCGTCAAAGGCGAGAAGGTCGAAAAGAAGATTATTTTGCCGACAATGACGATCGACAAATCGAACGCGGCGCAGGTCTTGAAGGAGCAGGGGTTACCGGTGTAGCTTTAGCCGGAAAAAAACGACCCGCCGGGATTGGTTGTGGCAGGAGCAGGATGCTCCTGCCACCTGGCCGCAGCTTCCCGACTTCGGCCCTCTTCCCCTTACTACGTCGGGCTCGCGAGGGGCGCCATAGCTTCAGCGTTAGCTGAAGCGGCGGCGGCCAGCTCCGGCAGCGAGATTCGCGCGAGAGGGGTCCTGAGGGATCGGCAGCCGGCCGCTCACCGACGCACCGTTCACCGCCTACCGTTCGTATCAGAGCGGTTCGGGGGCGTGGCGAGGCTCAGCGGCTTGGTGACCGTTTTGTGGTTCTCGAGCGTTTGGTAGGCTTGCTGCGCCAAGGCGCGTTTCCTTTGTCGAAGCGAAGGCAATGGTACGGCTCGCGCTCTTGGAGCGCGTACTAATCACACGATAAGGATCCTCCGGCGTGGCTTCGGCGTAGAGACGCGAGAACTTGGCGACGAGTCGGTTCGCTTCATTGATCGGTATCTGCGGCTTCCCTTCCGTGGCGGTTGGCCGAGTTAGCATCCTCTTTCATCCCGCGATACGATGGCCAATCAAAACGGTTGGCTGCCAATTACGATAGGGAGTCTTTAAGAGTCCCGAAATCCCAATTATTCTTGCCTGCGATTGCGCGGAACTCTTCGAGGATGACACGCTGCGCAGGGGTAAGTCCGTCTCTGGCGAGGATGGCCTCGATTCCATCCTTGATTCCTAGAAATGCCCCAAAGCATGGCGACCCCTTTTGGGGATTCCACATGAAGAGGACCTTAGATTCGTGCCTCCCGACGATCAGATTGTTGAAATTGATCGGCATGCCTTTATTTATAAGTTGAGTGTGATCTGCGTCATAATGAATTCCTCTTTGATTTGGGTTCCGCGGGGGTTTGGCTTGACAACGCTCTCCCGTAATGAATTCGCCGGGCTTTGTAAATGGAACGAAAGATCCATTACGGAGCATTTTTCCGGCGGCGTCACGGCAAAACCAGCCTCTTCTTTCCGTCGCTCGTCATCTTCGCCGGAGCACTGGTGCTCATGGGGTTCAGGGAATTCGATGTCTACTCGCTCGATGCGAGGAGATCCGCTAGCTAAGCGAAGACCTCCCGGCTCACCGAGGCGACGTTTGATTCAGGGATCGCCGTGTGTGCGCGTGCAGCATAAGATTGAGGTATGGACCTTCCTGTAAACCCGCCAATTTTGCCAATGCTCGCCAAGCCGATCGGCAAATTGCCGGTAGGCGAAACATGGATATTCGAACCGAAATGGGATGGATTTCGTGCCCTCGTGTTTCGCGACGGGGACGAGATCCTGATCCAGAGCCGCGACGAAAAATCGCTCAACCGCTATTTTCCGGAACTACTCAAGCCGCTCCGCTCTCAGTTGCCCGCTCGCTGCGTGCTTGACGGCGAAATCGTCGTCGCAAAAAATGGTGCGCTTGACTTCGATGCCCTGCAGCTGCGCATTCATCCCGCTGCGTCGCGAGTGAAGCTTCTTTCACAGGAAATTCCGGCATCGATCGTATTATTTGATCTCCTCTCGGAGGGAAATCGGGATCTGCGGGATACGGCGTTCAACGAGCGCCGCCGAAGGCTGGAATCGCTGCTTTCATCTGCAACGCCGCCAATACACCTGACGCCCGCCACCAACGAATCAAGCGTAGCGACGGACTGGTTTCGTCGCTTCGAGGGCGCCGGTCTCGACGGCGTCATCGCTAAGGCGGTTTCGGGAACCTACGAATCTAACAAGCGCGTAATGCTCAAGGTCAAGCACGAGCGCGATTGCGATTGTGTCGTTGCCGGCTTTCGCTGGCACAAGAAGGGTGGGCGCACGGCTGTCGGCTCACTGCTGCTCGGCCTCTACGACGACTCCGGTGCGCTGCAACATGTCGGCGTCTGCGCGAGCTTCACGGAAAAAAAACGACGCGAGCTTGTAGAATTCCTCGCGCCATACCGCAAGAACGCGCTCGCCGCTCACCCTTGGAAAGATTGGGCCGAGCATGGACTCGCGAATGAAGCTGAGCATCGCATGCCTGGCGGCCAAAGCCGCTGGAGCCAGGGCAAGGACCTGTCCTGGGAGCCGCTACGTCCCGAGCTGATGGTCGAAGTCGCTTACGACCACATGCAGGGCAGCCGCTTCCGTCACGTAGCCCAGTTTCGAAGGTGGCGCACGGACAAGAAGCCGAGCGACTGCACCTATGCCCAGCTCGAAGTTGTCCCGCCGCAGGAGCTGGCGGAGATCTTCGGTAGCGGTCGCTGAATTCGCTATCTCTGATGCTGCTTCGAAGCGCGCCAGTTACGCCATTCACGCGTGGGATCGTCATCAGGGTCGGGAGTTTCTTGCGATGGCCGCAGGGCTTCCGGCACATTCCGCAGGTTCACTCGGATGCGGGTCCAGGTAGATGACCTGCCTCGCATGGAGTCGATCAGCACGTCGTCCACGGCGAGAAGCCTGGCCACTTCGGGATATCTCCTTTTCCACCTTTCCAGGCCCGCGAGAGCGGCATCCTTGTCAGGAGAGTTCGCGATCACGAGAAGTGGCATCTTCGCCCGCGGTTTCTTGGCGAACTTGGCGCGCGAAGGGGCCACGCGCGGTGCTTCACCCTCCATCTTACGAAAGTGCGGAGGCCAGGGCGCGTCACCGAGACCCGCGGCCTCGTCTCTTGCCGCGAGTTCGAGCAACTCATCGATCGAACCTGGCTCGGCGTCCATCCCGGCGTGTGGATCGCCGAACTCGGCGAAGCGCTTCGGAACCGTGAGTACAGTGAAGTCGGCTGGGTCGCAGTCGGGGACCTCATGCCAGTGGAGTGGCGTGGAAACACGGGCGTCGGGAAGCGGGCGCACGGAATACACCGAGCAGGTAGTGCGGTCCTTCGCGTTCTGGTTGTAGTCGAGGAAAACGCCGTGACGCTCCTCCTTCCACCACTTCGAACTAGCCAGCCCCGGTAGGCGTCGCTCGACTTCACGCGATAACGCGAGTGCGGCGCGACGCACTTCGTCGAAGGCCCAGCGCTGCTGGATCCGTACATTCACGTGCATCCCGCGTGAACCGCTCGTTTTCGCCCAGCCACGAAGCCCCATCTCCTCGAGAAGCGATTTCACTTCAAGAGCAACACGCCCTACGTCCCGCCAGTTTACGCCAGGACCTGGATCAAGATCGACTCGCAATTCGTCCGGGTGCTCGAGATCGCTGGAGCGCACGGGGTGCGGATGTAGCTCGATGCAGCCCAGGTTGACGATCCAGGCGAGCCCCGCCGCGTCATCGACGACGACCTCTTCCGCTTTGCGGCCCGAAGGGAATGACAGCGTGACGGTTCGCAACCACGCGGGCCGCTTGACGGGGGCGCGCTTCTGATAGAACGACTCGCCTTCGGCGCCGTCTACGAAGCGTTTGAGAACCAGCGGACGATCGCGGATTCCAGTGAGAGCACCCGGGGCGACCAATAGATAGTAGCGTACAAGATCGAGTTTCGAGAGCTTCGTCTGCTTAAAGAAATACAGCTTGTCCGGGTGAGTCACACGGACTTCCCGTCCGCCGATCGACAGAACCTGAGCCGTGTCATCCTTCATCACTAAAACAGACTAGCATACCCAGCCTCAACTTATCTCCTTTTGACTGTCGTAACAAAGATTGTGTCGGATGTCGATTTGACGGACCCTCGACGTCAGATTGTGTGAAAAGTCTCTGTTCGCGCTCCGACTAAGCTCAGCACGAACCGCCTATCTATTATTCGGGCGCGGGGTCAGTCCTATAATCTACATGTTGCCGCGGATTAGATTGCATACTCTCGTGGGGTGGCCCATGGCCAAGCGTTGAGCGATCCATGCGTTTGTCGCTGTTGAGCGCGGCTCGCAATTCTCGGGCTATGCGCACCTTCCACTTGGCGCTCTTGGTGGCATGCAGCGCATCTCCCCAGCTAGCTGGCCCAAAGTCAACATGTATTTTATAGGACTCACCCCATCGCTACCACCGAACTTCACGCACACAACTGTCAGCTTGGTGCTGATGCCGGCAGTCACTGGGAGCGAGCGCGCCGTTTCACACGCCCAGCTGCGAGCTGCCCTTTGAGGGTGAGAAGCGCCACCATGACCAAACCGGCGTGGAAAAGAAATCCTATGATTAACACGACCTCGCCAGGAATCGGACCGATCGCCGCGCGCTCCCACAGTTGGTCGAACGACCTCACCGGCGTCGGGTGAATGCATATTTTGGCTGCGTAGCTCACCCCCTGAATTAGAAACAGGAACGAGTAGTTGCGTCGCAGCCGGCGTCCCATTGCTTCCCAAAAGCTTATGTGGAAGTGAAGGTGCTCGTAGTCGAGAGCCAGCGCCTCGTTCCAGCCGTCGTCAATCCGAACCCCTTTGAGCCGGAGAAGCGGGGTATACATGGAAGTCTCCATCATTCGCACGCGGGTGCGCCAGATGTCGAAATAGCGATATCGACGCGCTTCAATCGCAAGGAACACCAGATCCAACAGCACTACTAGAACGAGAGGAAGAGGTGAATTCTCGGCACTGCTAAAGGTAACCGAGATCGCAACGCCGGTGGTTACTACCGCCCAATTTGTCGTCGCGTCGAGTCGCGTTCGCCAGACCTTGCTGCGATACATCTCGCCTCGATACAGGTGGGCAAGCATGGTCAGCTCCGCCGCGTTGAACGGTGGCTCCGGCGCACGACCTGCCGATGTACTCATGATCTTTGCCCGGTGACTCCGCCGAGACTGAGCGCCGGCAGGCAACAGCCAAATGAATCTGAGGATGAGAACATGGCGAGAAAACCTGCACAGCAATGAATTGCACGGAAATTGTCAATCCGTTTCAGGGATGTGCATCCGGCTTTTCGCCGGTGATGATGATCGTGAAGGTCTTTGAGGATCAAAAATGGAGTAGCAGTCAAAACATCCCGCCTTTCGGTTGTTTGAAAACCTCGCCAGGCTCTCCTTTTCGCTCGGGGCGTCAGCACAAAAACACCTGCGCTTGCTCGTTCTAATCGCCCGTTGGTCCAGCGCTCCACAGTGACCGGGAAGCAGGATATATTGTTAACGGATCGAGCTTCTTAGCCGCCCTATGAGCTCCAAAGCAGGCAACCGTTTTCGATCCGGAAATCCTGTGTCTCCATCGGCTGCGGCTTGCACATTCGGACCCGGCAAGAGAGCTGGCTGAATCCAAACCTCGCCGGCACGAGGTTCAGGTACTCACCAAGGGCCTCCTCCCACACTTTGCCCTGCTCCGCTGTGGACAGCAATCGCTCGGGATTGGTGGTGATGGCGAACGGTAGATCGTTTCGAAGCTCAACCTGTGCGAGAAAGATATTGAACGCTTCACCCGGCTTCATTCCCAAGCGGGCAAAAACTTTTTCCGCCTTGCGCAAACGCGCGGTCGGAACACGGGCACGAAAAAGCGTGGTCGTTGACATGCTTCAAAAGTGCTCAAATGTGCTCAGAAGTCAACCTGGTATCGGATGCGCCCGAGTTTTCCTGGTCAAGATACCTTGAATTTGACAGAGTATCAGGGTTGTGCCTCCGCCCGGATAGACCACCGACCAAATTTGCTCGATCCAAGACCAATGATGCCTCGTTTTGTTCGAGGGCTACTAGTCGCTGCGGCTCCTTAAAGCAATGAGCGACGAAGGCGCACAACTCAGCAATCCGTTTTCCACGGGTGGTGGTGGACATAACTTCGAGAACCACGTGTAGGCTGGGTTCGTCGTCCTTATGCTGTCCGGTGGAGTGGTTCCGTGCTTACCCCCGCGGCCGGTAAAGGAGATCAAACTTCAGGGCCGCTCATTCGCCGCCTCGTCGCCGCGCAATCCGCCCAGTCAGCATCAGCATATTTGCGGTGCCAATCGAAGCGCCATCACACACAGCCATCGGCAGTCGGGCCATCAACTCTGAATTCGTCATTTGTCAGAACTTCGTGTTCCGGCCCGCCAACGTGGACGGTTTCTCCCATCAAACCTACGAGGACGGTTCCGCTGTTACGACCGTTAATTTCAAATCGTACACGCAGGGCATTCCCGACCCCGAACGCCGGTTGTTCGACTTCCTCCTTTCCAACTCAAGCCCAAACCCACCGATGAAAAGTGTTGATGTCCTCCTTTATCTTTTGTGCCTGGTCGGTGCATTAGCCGGATATTTTCTGCTCGCTCCGCCGCTCTCGTTCGTCGTCATTGGCCTTTGCCTGGCATTTGCGCTGTGGTGTGTGCTTGCGGCGGACAACTCCGGCAAAATTGTTCTCCGGCTCGGCGGGCTAGCTTGGACGATGGAGGATTTTGTGCGCGGCTGGCTCATCACCGGGCGCACCGGATCCGGCAAGACGCAATGCGCTATCAACACGATTACCTTCCAGCTTTTCCAGAACGTGAAAAATTGGGGCGGCGTTTGTCTCGAGCGATGAGCACGTTGAAATTCACAACCGACGGCATACCGCCAAGCGAAAGCAAAACTGCCGTGAGACTCCCCTTCTCGCGGCCCAAATACTTCTCGCGCAGCTTCTCCAAATCTTCGCGGTTTTCTACTTTGTCGATCTCGGCGAAAAACGATTTTCTGAGTTCGGCAACTGAAGCCACATTCCGCCTGATGTTGCGTGATTTTTCATAAGCCACTTTATACCGCCAAAACAACATACTCGTCGCTTTCCAGATGCAAGCATGGCGCAAGCTTTCTCGATCCGGCTCCTGCGCGTTTCCGGTTGCTTGGCTGAGCTTATCCAGAGAATCCAGTCCCGGCGCGCGATTGGGGTGATATCCGCCCACAATGCCTGCGCCAGCGGGGCAGCTGCAAGGGCTTTGCGTAGATCTATTGGCACCCTGGTCTCCGGTTCTTCTCCGGCCCGCGTAATCTCCACCGTTATCGTGTCTCCAGCGTCTGCGCCTGCAGCATCGTGCATGGCTTTGTTAACCCTGAGCCAGTGACTTCCTTTGCCGTTTGGTTCGAGAGCGGCTCGAAAAGGGAAGCCATCGATAGTTCCCTCAACCATCGTCATACCTCGTGATGGAAGCTTCGCACTCGTGTTCTTGGGCAGAGTTAGAATGGTCCACGATCCAATGTTTTCGGTTGCCTTAGGCCGAAACAACTTGGCACTGAAGCGAATCGTTGACTTGTTTTCTTGCCGTTTAGCCATCTAGTAAACGTCACCTAGATCCTGAGAAAAACTTACTTCTTTACAGCTCACTTTGTGAACAAGGCACAAACAAAACCTCGTCGGCCCTTCCATCCGCGCACTCCGAATGCGCAAGGGATGGTCGCAGGAATCGCTATCCACGCGCTTGAAAATGGCTAGCTGGAACTGCTCGCGAAGCAGGCTTGCGAAAATTGAATGTGGTCTGATCACCGTCAGGGATCGCGATTTACCGCATTTTCTGAACGTCTTCGCAACAAGTTTCGAGGCGCTTAACCCTGCGCAGGTTTTCAGGCGCTAAAATCTTCGGTGCTTCGACGCCATCTAGCCTTCAAAGAGCGGACCGTATTCGTCAGCTTGCAAGCTCTTTGGAGACAGAGGCCGATCCGCACCGGGCTGGTACGTGCGCTTACAATAAGGCGACATGAAAGACCGATGGCTGCTTGATCTGCGGGGAGGGTGTGTCGGCCTTCATCGGCATCGATTATCACAAGGCATATAGCGTCTATAGCGTGCTCGATGCGCAGGGTGAGAGCTTGGGACAGGGTCGTATCGATCACGCTCATCCGGAGGATTTCCAGGCGCTGGTGCGACGATGGCCTGGATGCCGGAGACCCTGGACCGGCGAGATTTTTTTCGAGAAGGGCCATTACTTTGGAGTTTCTTGCTCGCTTGATACTTCTCCATCAACAAGCGAGGGTTGCACCAGCCTGTAACAGCCCCAAAACCAGCTCGACGGAATTTTCGGCGGTTTTGGGCTTACAACCCCTACTATGCACTACGGTGTTTCTCCCAAAGCTGCGCGAACTAGAGAGCTTGCACCAGTTGTTTCTCCCAGACAGGCCACGGCCGCCAGCATCAATATCCTGAAGCGGCCGCGGAATAGATCGTCATTTTCATTCGAACTACAAAGTAAGCGAGTCTTCCGCGTCTTCAACAAGACCACAAAACAGAATCATTATGTCAACGAATACCAATAAACTCAGCGGCAAAGTCGCTGTCGTCACAGGCGCATCCAAAGGGATCGGAGCCTCCATCGCCAAACATCTCGCGGCCGAAGGCGCGGCCGTGGTCGTCAACTACGCCACCAGCAAAGCGGGCGCAGACAAGATAGTCGCCGAAATCACCAGCAGCGGCGGCAAGGCAATCGCAGTTCAAGCGGACGTCGCGAAGAAGACGGACATTGCCCGTATGTTCGCCGAAACGAAGGCTGCGTTCGGCCAGCTCGACATCCTGGTCAACAACGCAGGCATCTACGACATGGTACCTCTCGAGGCGATCACTGAAGAACACTTCCACAAACAATTCGACTTGAACGTGCTTGGGTTACTCCTCGCTACGCAGGAAGCGCTCAAGTACTTCGGTCCAGCGGGCGGCAGCGTCATCAATATTAGTTCCATTGTCAGCACTCTGGGCGTCCCGGGCGGCTCTGTGTATAGCGCCACGAAAGCAGCTGTGGATGCTGTGACCCGCTCATTGGGCAAGGAGCTCGGTTCGCGCAAAATCCGCGTAAATTCGATCAACCCGGGCATGGTGGAAACAGAGGGCACACAGAGCGCAGGAATCACCGAGAGCGATTTTCGCAAACAAACCGAAGCCACCACGCCGCTGGGCCGCATCGCACAGCCACAGGACATCGCACCTGCCGTCGTCTTCCTCGCGTCCTCGGGCTCGTCGTTTATAACCGGCGAGACGCTCTACATCACCGGCGGGTTGCGCTGATTGAAGATCAGAGTGGAGGATTCAGCGCATGAGGGGATGCCTTCGTACATAATTTTCCGTTGCTGAAGACCAAACTCCCCACACTGAGATCTGAACTCTCCATGATCGAGTTTTCAAGCAAGTAAGCGGGAAACCATCGGGTGTACGTCGCGCAGAACAGCTCGCAGAATCAATCGTTTGAAAGGAATCGTAGCAGACATCCCTTCGGCCTACGATGCTCGCCTACCCCGACTTCTTGACGCTCTCGCCAACAACACCTAGAAGCAACAATGAAAATCGACAAGAACGACACCGCAGTAGTATTTACCGACCCTTAAAATGAGGTACTCGATGAAAGGGGCCTCGCGTGGCCCTGGTCCGCGAAAGCCTTCGAGAAACAAATACCGTTGAGAACATGAGAACTCCCGTCGGGCTTAATGGCAGTCCGCTCGATGGCCTGTACTTCAATTCGTTGGTCATGTAATTGGCCGCAAAGTCGATGAAGATGCGCCAGTGACAATAGCCACCCTGCCTCCGAGTTCCTTTATATCTTTTTCCGTTCCTAAATTGGCTCGATTAGATTTGTGCAGTACCACCGTCGACAAACAGCTCGACGCCGGTGACAAAACTCGAGTCGCTCGAAGCCAGAAAGAGCGCAGCGGTCGCGATCTCTTCGGATCGCCCCATCGTTCCCCGAGGAATGAGCGAGACGAATTGGTCTATGGCCTCCTTTCCGAGAGGCTCGAGAATTGGGGTATCAATGGTGCCCGGACTGAGCACGTTGACACGGATGTTGCGAGCCTTGAGGTCCACGGTCCAGGTCCGTGCAAACGAGCGGAGTGCCGCCTTGCTTGCGCTGTAAACGCCGAAGCCAGGGAAGCCTTTAATGCTTGCGGAGGAGCCGTTCAAGATGATGGAGCCACCGTCGTTAAACAGTGGCAGGGCCTTCTGTACCGTGAAGAGTGTTCCCCGGACGTTCAGCCCCACGATTTTGTCGAAATGCTCCTCGGTCACTTCGCCGATGGCGGCGAGCTCGCCACGACCCGCGCTAGGGAAAAGGATATCAATCTTGCCCTTCTCCTTCCTGACTGTTTCGTAAAGGCGATCGAGATCATCGAGATTGGCGGCGTCGCCCAACACCCCGGTGACATTCTTACCGATCTCCTTCACCGCCTTATCCAGTCGGGCTTTGTCTCGACCAGTGATGAAGGCGTATGCGCCAACCTCGACGAAGAGCTTGGCCGTAGCCAGTGCCATGCCTGAGGTGCCACCGGTGATTACTGCCACTTTATTTTCGAGTTGAATGAAATGGTGCGTTTACTTCGCTGCGAAACTCACCGGTATCCAGGCTGACTCGTCGGGTGCGAGGAAGACAACTGCTGGCGCAATGTCGGAGAGCTGCATACATCGACGCCTTCGTTCGCTTCGTATACTCGAAAATGTTGCAGTGAAAGTCAAGGTGACTGCGTCTCGGTGGACAAGGCTCGCATAAACCAACAACGAGCTGCGCCTGATCGAAACGTTCGAGCAGTTTTTTCTGTTAGGTTTTCAGCCATCGCGCAGAACGAATGACTCTGGTAAGAGCAAGGCGGCACAGTCTTCCTGTTCGGGTTTGTTTTGAAGGTAAGTACGTTCGGCCGATATGTGTACACCCTTGGGGGGAAGCCGGCGAGCCGCAACGCTACCATCCGTCATTCGCGCGCGCAAACTTCGGAGTCGTGAATGGGATCAGGGGCAGAACGGCCGCCGCTAAGCTTTCCGCCATGCGGCGAGCCCTTCGGGAGAGCGCTAAATTCCGCGGGCAAAACGCGATAGGTGGTCGGATGAACGACCCGACACGCGAGGTTAAGACCCGATTAACCATTGTCCGGCGGGCTGGCAATGGCAGGCCCTTTGCCGCAACCGCTTGCCGTCAGGTGCGCCTCGATTTTGGCTTACGGGACAGGGGGTATCACGAGCTTCTGCCCGGGAAAAATCTTGTCGGGGTTGGGTCCGATGACGGCCTTGTTTGCGTTGTAGATTATTCGCCACTTCTGTCCGTCGCCATAGAATTTCGTGGCGATCTTCACCAGAAAATCTCCCGGCACGACGGTGTACATTGTCTGATCTGTGGCCGTGGGCGCCGGCGTCGTGCCCAGTCGGCCAAGCCTAGCCGCCGCGAGGTCGAGCGGCTGGAAGCTGACGGCGTGGATGAAGTGCGCCCAGGAGTCCGCTGCATTCGGACCCAGGCCGTCCTCTCTAAAAGGGCAACCGTCGTATGCCACGTAGTAGGATTCGCCATCGGGCTGACCGATTCCGACGAGATGGGCGGTTTCGTGCAGAAGGGTGCGAATCCGCTGCTCGGCCGGATTAGTGCGCAGTTCTCCCCGGACGACGTCTTGCGTTTCGGCAAAGAAGCCGTCGCACAAATGCACCGGCGGGCGATTGTTGAGGGCATAGCCGCCGAACTTGCGAACTGTACATAACGGATCGTTGGCGCTCGCAACTTGAGTCGGGAAATTCGGGGTGCTCAGCCGATTCCGAATCCGACCGACGATCTCGGCGACCTTGTCCATGTCCGGATCGTCCTCGTCGAAGATGCGAATGGCGAACTGGCGCGCCCGTTCGCGTCGGGCCGCGAGCGGATCGGCCGGATTGACCGTCGGCAACCCGGGCCTGACGATGGGGATCGCCGGGGCGCCTACCCCGCTCAGTTCGATCAGTGCAAGTTGCGCCCTTACGGCGGCCGCGCGCCGTGCCTTTTCGATCATTTCCGTTGGTGTGTCAGCCATCGCAGATGCGCTCCTTGGCAACTGATACGTATTCTTTTTTGCCTTTGCCGGAATCGTTTGCGTTCATCCTGCGCCTGCGCCGTTAATCAGCACTGCCCGCCTCACTTATTCATATGGTCGAAAGGGCTAGCGGGGTCCATTTGATAGTGACGAGTAGGACTCTGATAGTGATGAGTGGACGCAATCGGGGAATAATCGGATCGCTGCCCTCGAGCGTCTAACGGTGCGGCTTTTAATCCCGACGAGAGTCGACTTCTCACTTCGAGCTCCGATTTTTTGGGGGTAACACAAGGGACGCTGCGGAGTAACACGGTCTCGCCTCTCGCTGAAAGCCAAAGGTATTGACCGACCGGCGACCCAACACCTCGGTCCGAAAGCAGTCGCTATGACCCGCAATGGCTGCCGACCGCGGAAAGCGGAAACCAACAGGGAAATCTTCTCCGCATCCCGCCGCATCGCGGAGATCGAAAGTCAACTCCAACAGCTCAAAACCCATGCCCATCGAGTCTCCCACAAACAATCCGCTCGCCCGCAAATCCGCGCATATGCGAAGTCAAATCTGGCTCCAGCGAGCGACCCGCATCGATCCATCCCAAAGCGCAAAACCTACGGGATGACTGTGCGTGGAAAATCGCGCATTACCTATAACGGAAATCGACCTGCTGGAAATCATCCCCGGTCGCGGCTTGCACATCCGAACTCGGCAAGAGAGCTGGCTGATTTCCTTGCCCGAGGAGCTTCAATCGGACGCAATTGCTCCGTGCGAACCCTTCGAGCAGCCGTCCGAAGTCTCGAAATCGAGCAGCACCGACAGATCCCCTTGAAAATGTAGAGTCGTGGCGGTTCTTGAACGAATTCGCGCGACTGTTTTGGGCCTGGCTTCCTTCGAAGTCCCTTCGACGATATCGAATAGTTGTCCTCGTCGGAGCTATTACTTGCCAATCTTTGTGATAAGTTCGCGCACGCGGGTTGTTGTCTGCTCGCGGTCAAGACGGCTCGCCGCAACGTCGATAATGAGTGTCTCCCATGCGTCTGCATCGAGTCTCTCGTTAGGCAGAAGTCCGTTCTCGCTGAGAAACACCAAACAGGTCGCCAGCGCGGTGCGCTTGTTACCGTCCACGAACGGGTGATTTCTGCATAGGTAAAACAAGTATGCGGCAGCAATTTCCAACGGATCTGTGAAGAGCGTTTCGCCCATCATAGTCGCTTGCGGCGCAGCCACTGCCGATTCCAGCAGCGCCTCTTCGCGGACCCCTGCCGAGCCGCCGTGGGCGGCAAGCACCTCCGCGTGGATCGCTTTCACTGCCTCCACTGTAAGGTAAGAGAACCTCACGCCAGCCGCCGGAATAGATCGGCGTTTTTCCGGATCAGACGCTTCGCGGTTCGCGCAGCCTTCGCAGGACGGATGACAGGACGCACCGGTGTCAGCACGATCGAACCGCCCTCGTGCACGGTAATCGTGACTTGGTCGCCCACCTGAAGGCGCGCAAGGTCCATCAGGGCCGCATCGAAAATGATGCCCCTCGAATTACCTATCTTGGTGACCGTCTTCGTCATGACGTAAAACTATGTTTTACTGCCGGGCTCGTCAAGCTCGGGCCGATCGCATGCGGGAAACCTTGTTCCGGATAGCGGGTTAACTATCGAGCAGCGTTCGCCAGACTCTCTCCATCGTCTCGAGGCAACGTTTGCCAGCGTAGGGACAGCCTCGCACGCTTCGAATGCGCCGAGATACGAATCATGTAAGACGATTTGGAACTGCTTTGATCGACGTCGGTTATCGAAGCTGCTTCATCATTCCGCAGAAATAGCAGCTATTCCAAGAAGACGTAGCATCCGCTGTTCAGATGGCTCCGCAGCCAACTGTTTGACTAACGCATCGAGGTCATCTTCCACACTCAAATAACGGCCAGAGAGCGCATCGGCATCCCCCGCGGCGAGTCGCAATACCAACTCCACGGAACGCTCGATCGGTGTATCTCTCCGTTCGGCGTACAGGGTTCGAAACCATTGCTGGATTTGAGGAGCACGCTCCGTCACCTCCGGCGAATCGTGGACGTAATCATTCATCGGCGTGCGGACGGAGCCAGGGTGGATGGCAAAGACTTGAATGCCATCCCCGGCGGTTTCTTGCGCCATGAAACCCAACAGCTCACGGATAGCGTTCTTGACGGCAGAAAGTTGCTCGTCGGATAGCTTGCCAAGTTTACGAATCAAGGCGTGCTGATCGATGCTGGCAATTCCCTGAACATTCACCGCGGAATGTTTCGGTAGCCAGCGGGGCTTTCCGATGTCCACTTCTCCGCGCAACCCGCGCAATTGGGAAGTAAGTGGCACAACCACAACCAACGCCCGCGCATCGTCGGGCTGAGGGTAGGCCAAGATCAGAACGGGGCGCTGCTTGGCCGCGAGGCCAAAATCCACAATCCAAACCTCGCCGGCACGAGGTTCAGTACTCACCAAGGGCTTCCTCCCACACTTTGCCCTGCTCCGCTGTGGACAGCAATCGCTCGGGATTGGTGGTGATGGCAAACGGTAGATCGTTTCGAAGCTCAACCTGTGCGAGAAAGATATTGAACGCGTCACCCGGCTTCATTCCCAAGCGGGCAAAAACTTTTTCCGCCTTGCGCAAACGCGCGGTCGGAACACGGGCACGAAAAAGCGTGGTCGTTGACATGCTTCAAAAGTGCTCAAATGTGCTCAGAAGTCAACCCGTTATCGGATGCGCCAACCTTCTATTTCTGTCACAGCTTGTTGCAGAAATTCTGGCCGGTAGCAGCAATTGCCAGCTTTTTCTTGCGCTAGCGACGCGGATCATAAGGCGGCGCGCCAACATGGATATAGAATCCCATTGGCGTGAGAGCAAGGCGACCCGAAACAATCTCCGTATGACCGGAGACGCACCGCCTCATTGCGTTATCCCGAGATGCAGCTTGCAACCGATATTGTCACCAATTGGTGACAAACGCCCTCGCCGTAGAGGGCTTCCACTTTCTCCGTGCTCGAGCGATTACTCGGATCGTCGGCTACGCAAGTGGTGGAGGGGAAAGCGGCCGGAGCGCGAGATTGAGACGGTCTTGCGCGTATGGGCATCCTCAAATTCATTTGTTCGGCGTCTTTGGGTATTTGGCAGTCGCGTTCGGGGCTGGCATCGCCCAGACAGCGACCTTGACGTTGCGGCTTCGATCCCCTTCTCGGATGCCGTCAGGAGCTTCTTGTCGGCTCAAAAAGACCGCGGCGCAGCCGAAAAGACTATTATCGGCTATCAATCCTTTTTGCACCTGCTGGCGGAAGAGCTTCCGGCGAAAATCAATCTGCACGAGATCACCGACAAGGAGATCCGTAAACATCTCGCCAAATACGAGAAACCCGCGAGCCGTAACGCGACGATCCGTCACCTTCGAGCGTTTTTTCGATGGACCTGTAAACGCGGTTGGAGAGATGCCGATCCCACCGAACACATTGACAAGACACGCGAGATCGACGAAGCGGTTTCGATTCTCAACGTACCACAAGCACAAAAACTCCTCGCGTTGTGTGCCGCAGATTCAGAGTGCCGACCTTGCTCGCCTCCATTGCTATCGGTCTTTTCGCCGGGCTCCGCACTAGCGAGCTCGCGGCGCTCGATTGGCAGAACGTGCATTTGACGGTCAAGCAGACATTCATCGAAGTTGCGGCTCGAAAGGCGAAAACCCGACAGCGGCGTATCGTTTCCATTTCCGATAATCTTTCCTCTTGGCTGAAGCCAGTGGCCCGACTCGCCGGGCCGGTAATTCCAAACCGTTACCGCGAGCGGCATGAACGGCTGCAATCCCTCGCGAAACTCACCCCCTGGCCCACGAAATGTGCTCCGCCACTCCTTCGGCTCGTATCATCTCGGCTTCCACAAAAATGAAGCTCTTACGGCGGCTGAAATGGGCAATTCTCCGGCAGTGGTTTTCCAGCATTACCGTGCACTCGTGACACCTGAAGCCGCGGAGAAGTTTTGGAGACTGATTCCTGAAACGGAGTCTGACGGAAGGAATGTTGTCGAGTTCCTGGCATAGATGGCGATGCCTGAAGTTCAGTGTGTGCCGACTCCACTTCGAGTCATCGAACATGGTGAAGCCGACTGGCTCTGGCGGATGATCTGGCAACCGGAACCCGGAATTTCCCGTTAACCAGACCGCAGACTTCGACACTAATGCAAGAATCTGTCATCGTCGAAAAGTTGCTTTCGGATCACTTCAAGAATCATGCTCTACGTTCTGCCTCATCCGTATTTGCTCGCGGCCTTATGGCAAAACCAAAACGTGCGGACTTGGTATCCGAGTGGAAAGACGCTATTCACGAGGCCAGCTTCCTTAGCCCGAAGCACGATCCTGATAAATCCCAACCCTTCAAATACAACAAGGCTAGGTCTGTGCTTCCAAAAGAGGCCAAGCAAAATCTCTCGGCATTCATCGACTCGGACAACTGGCCAAAACAGAAGTGGCATGTTTACGCGGAGGATTCAGCGATCATCTCGGGGAACGTGGTTTCTGGTCGATTTGTCAGCAGGAAGGCCCTGTACCCTCGTTCTGCCCGACGGGGCCTTGAGTCAATCGATTTGTTTTGGCGGCCGAATTTTCACACTCACTTATTCGGTCTGGCTGATCGCCCAGAGTAGCACATCGACGCCGATGAAATTTGCAAATCAGACAGGGCATTTCTTTGACTAGTTCGGCGCCCGAGAAACGTTGATATCCGATGGCATACTGCGATATCCGAGAAGCATTGATGATAGGAAGGGCATAGAGCCGACATGCCAAGGCGAAAGAACAAATCGAGGAGAGTCCGACATAAGCCGCGGATAGAGTTCCGCTGGTGGGCTGACAGAGAACCACGTCGAGTGCGTCGGCGTACCCTCGTAATGGCGCCTGATTATTACCTGCGAGCATTCGCACTCTTTCATTCCGAACTGAACAAGAGCGGCCAAGCCGGCGATGCGCCTCACCCTATGCGAATGAGGTTTTGGCAGTTCGCTGTGCCACGTAGGTATGATATTTATGAGGCGAGACAGCTCTTAAACAACTATCTTACGGCGGTTGAAGAAGCGCTTCGGTCGATTCTATCCAACTGGTCGATAGCATATTGGCTGCACGCATATCGCCGTCTTTACCCCGGTCCTATCGGATGGGACAAGACCCCGCAAACCATTGCCCTTACACGTGCCGTTATGGAGGCGGCAATCCAGAAGTATGGGCAGAGACCCCCGTGCTTGCGAATCGGAGTAAGCCCCGGCATACCGTTGAAGAGGATATTGGGCGGGCTTCTTCTCCATCCAGACGTCGCATTCGAAAGGAAGATTGTCACCGATGGCCGGGCCCAGTTAGTTCTGACCGAGTTCGGACCCGCAGAACTTAAGGAACTCTATGACGTCGAGAAGCTCGCGTACGAAGTTTGGCGGAGTGCCGCTACGTTGCGGAGCATTGGGAAAGGAGCTCCGTTCGTAGTAGTCGGTCCACCGCATTTTTTCGGCGACAGCAGAGACCACGAGCTCGACTGGTTACTTGCCCATTACACAACAGACAGAGGTCCGGCGAAGTCTCCAATGTTGGTGTGGTTTTCGAAGACGTGAGCGCAGAGCCGAGAGACGGTGTGATTTTCCTCCCAACCTACAATCTTGAGGATATACCAGCTGCTCCACTTGCCCCACTGTTTGAAAGGCTTTTCAAACTTGACGTTCCGAACCTTTCGGTAATGAAGTTTAATTTCTGCTGGTACCCCTTCAATATCCGCGCTTACCGCAATGCTCATGCCGCTTTCAACCAAGCTTTCCAGCTTGTGCAGTTCCTGCCTTCCCAGAACTTTTACTATTGGATTACAACACAGACTCCCCGTGTGCTAACGCCCTACGAATTGGAGAATTTACTTGCGTCGAAGGACGATCTCGACCGATCTCTCAATCGAGTACCGTTCCGATGAATGTACGCAGCGCAGCCGACCTATTCAGAAACCGGGCAAAGCGAGCCGGGCACGAAAAAGTTTCTCGCCGCAACGAACAAGTTTCCCGATGTTCCGGCACAAGCCTGCGATGAACTGCCGGAGTGAGAGAGAGCAGACTACGACTTTGGTTCACTTTTGTATTCGGCACGTCTTGCGAAACGACCAGACGACCAATTCGTCACAGCCCAGACCTCCCGCGAATTCACCGTTGCGAAACCAGGCCACCTGTTGGAGTCACCTGTTCGACGATCGGCAAAGTGGGCTCCTCAATTAGGAGCTGATTTCGTTGGATCAAGGAAATAACGAATTGTACAACGTTTTCATTCCACACTCCGCCATGACCCTTAATAAAATCGCGGTCAACCGAAACGATCCAATAGGGCGTTCGCCAGACCGGGCTTGCTTTACGCTTTACAAACCACGTTTGATCCTTGGTTTGAAATTCCCAGTCTGGTCGCAGTCGGTCGCGAACAAGCTGATCTTCATTTTGTTTTGACATGAGTTCGGTGGTGGCTGGTGGCGGTGCGGATTGAAGCGGAGAGGGAACCAGCGGCAGACTCGGGAGCGATATCGAGCCTTCCCTGTCGCCCTTAACAACTCGATGGGTGTACATGTTCGGCAAGTGACCAGCCGTCTGGCGCATGTAGGTGTGCTGTCTTCGCTCTGCTCCGTCGCCGTAGCCTCGGCCCCTAGCCAGAATCGTCTCAAAAAACCTCGCTATCGGAAAAGCCCGCCCTGTTGCGTTGTCGTCCGTGCTTGTAACCGAAACAATCATCGGTTGTTCGACAGGTGGAGTGGTTTTCGACGCCACGTAAGCGTCCAAGAGCGCTTCCTGAAGCCGTTTGGCGGTCATGGATGGCGCCGCCTGGTTGAGGAGCACAGTGAGATCAACGGGCGGCCGGGTGGTCGACCCATGCGCCTCGGTGCCATAAACACGGCTTAGCGTGGCTTGGGCAAGGCTGTTCTCCGCGACGAGCGCTCCAAAGGAATGCCCAATGACAATGGAGCGTGCATTAGGATCCCCCGCTTCTACGGCCTTCGTAAGACGCAGTATGGCTTCCGTGCTCGAGAGCTTCGCGACACGCTCGCCCGCTGCCTCTCTCGTCCAGAACGTCAGAAGTTTTGGCACCGCATAAAGGGTATCGTCAACGAAACGAGACAGCGCATCGTTTTGATGCGGGGTCGGGAGAAGTCGACCGCGCCAGCCGAGATAAACCCCGTATACGGCAACTTTTTTGCCCGGGATGCCAACCAACGAGCCACGAAGTGAGGCGAGGAAGGTTTCGAAATTCCTGACGTCTCCAGAACGAGTATTGTTCTGCCATCCGTGGATGTAAATTACCAAGAGCGTCTGATTCTTTGTCTGTTTTGCAGTTTCGGCAAACTGTTGGGCATCTTCAATGACTTTGGAGGCGAGTTTTCTGGACCAGAAGTCTCCTTGCTCATCAAACTCAATAAAGCCGAGTCTGTAGTTGTCGTTTACCTTGAGATAGGTGTTATCGCGCGTGGCGCCGGCATCGGTGGGCAATTTAGTTCGCGCCGGTCCGGAGGCCGTCGAGCAACCCCCCGCCAGAACTCCGACGAGAGCCAGCAAGATAAGCGTTGCCTTATTCATTACGATACCCTCACTGAGAAGGTTCTCAGTATGAGAGATGGTCCTTGAGGGCAATGTTTTTAACAAGCGCTTGCTTTCGCTCGCTTGGGATTGCCTGAATAAAGGCATTTTCGGTGAGCAGGCGTTCCCGTGGCGTTTCCTTCGCGAGCGCTCGGCCCCTTGTCGCCCGCTAGCATCGCCGGGCCGACGCTGAACCGGCATCGAGATCGAGCGTCGCAGCAAAAGTTCCAGTAATTTTGAAGGCACCACACCGCAAGCAGGAAACCCCCTGCTCTGGGTATGCGCACGTTCTTCGAGTACGACCGACAAAGCGCGTCATTTGGTGCGTAAGGGATGCCGATTTGAAAAACATTCATTTTGATAATCGGTAGTTCAACTTTCTTCAGTGGAAGCCAAACGAAATTGGAGAATTTCGAGAGGCCTTAAAGTTCCGTATCGAGAGCATCCTTGGGAAGGGGCCAGTCAAGCTTCCGGAGAAATAGCTCCGCTCTTGTCCGGCACGATGCAGTTCAGACGAACTCTACATCTTCCTCACTTATGGGCCTATTTTCACCAGGGAACTTGATGAAGACAGCAAAGGCATAGTAGAGTTCCCGCTTGTAGCCTCTGAGTTTGGCTCGATCAAAATCGGCCTTTAGCGCACTCGATGAGGCTCATTTCGCCAAAGCGATAAACTTCTGGTTTAGAGGTTTTTTACTTTTTGCGAACTCCTGCAAAAATTGCCATTCCGGATCAGGTCATTTGCACTCACGCGCGGGGTTGCATGATCAGCCTTGTGCGCCGCCAATGCATCAGCCGGTTTCCCGAACGCATGCCGGGCATAAGCCGTTTCACGGCTTCGGAATAGCGAGTAACGCCAAGCCACTTTCCGAAAAGGGCCGCTCCAGGCACTGTGCCGCATAAGTCATAAGTTCGCCGGATGGAATTTGGGCGAGGAATGCTCGGAATTCTGCGGACGCTGCATTTCCATCTCGTAGTGTTCCCTCGCCGGCAAAGCCGAGAATTTGCTGAACTCTTTTGTCACGGAGTTCGCCAGCTTTCCAAATATCAATGAGTGGCATTTTGTCTAACCTAACCTGATGTTAACCGACCGTTTCACCTTTCCACAACGGGAATGATGGTCGGCAGAACCGTCACCTCGCACATCCTGGCTGGTCTTGCGACCGCTACAACGTTTCCTGTTAGTCGTTGCGCCGGAAGGGCCCATAGGAGTCTTCATTATCGGGTCAGCGGAGACTAGACCTTGCTTCCTCAT